>CP128835.1:1002500-1410000 GCA_030388825.1 Rossellomorea sp. AcN35-11 | reverse complement strand
GGATTCGAACCAACGCATGTCGCAGTCAAAGTGCGATGCCTTACCGCTTGGCTATAGCCCAATATAAAGGGCGACTGATGGGAATCGAACCCACGAATGCCTGAACCACAATCAGGTGCGTTAACCACTTCGCCACAATCGCCATGTCTGTATTACTTTGGCAGGGGCAGTAGGAATCGAACCCACACCAAAGGTTTTGGAGACCTTCGTTCTACCGTTAAACTATGCCCCTACATATTAAATTGAATAATGTAAATGGTGGAGGGGGGCAGATTCGAACTGCCGAACCCGAAGGAGCGGATTTACAGTCCGCCGCGTTTAGCCACTTCGCTACCCCTCCAAATAAAAGAAATACTTAAAGGTCATTAAGTATAAATGGTGGCTCAGGACGGAATCGAACCGCCGACACATGGATTTTCAGTCCATTGCTCTACCAACTGAGCTACTGAGCCATATTATAATAGAAGATTAAATTATCAAATGAAAATGGCGGTCCGGACGGGACTCGAACCCGCGACCTCCTGCGTGACAGGCAGGCATTCTAACCAACTGAACTACCGGACCAAAGTTTTTTGCGCCAGCAAAATAACTGTCATTCCATGCGTGACTCATTAAAGAAAAGAATATCCTATCCTGAGTCAGTAATGGTATTGCGGGGACAGGATTTGAACCTGCGACCTTCGGGTTATGAGCCCGACGAGCTACCGAACTGCTCCACCCCGCGACGATATAGAATATAGAAAATATGGAGGAGGAAGGGGGATTCGAACCCCCGCGGGCTGTTACACCCCTGTCGGTTTTCAAGACCGATCCCTTCAGCCGGACTTGGGTATTCCTCCGTGTATAATGGACCCTGTAGGACTCGAACCTACGACCGGACGGTTATGAGCCGTCTGCTCTAACCAACTGAGCTAAGGGTCCTTATAAATCGAACGTATTTATTTAGTAATAGCGGCGGAGGGGATCGAACCCCCGACCTCACGGGTATGAACCGTACGCTCTAGCCAGCTGAGCTACACCGCCACGAAACTTTCAGGAATAATATTGGTGGAGCCTAGCGGGATCGAACCGCTGACCTCCTGCGTGCAAAGCAGGCGCTCTCCCAGCTGAGCTAAGGCCCCAAATGAAGTGGTCGGGAAGACAGGATTCGAACCTGCGACCCCTTGGTCCCAAACCAAGTGCTCTACCAAGCTGAGCTACTTCCCGATTTATATGGCGCGCCCGAGAGGAGTCGAACCCCTAACCTTTTGATCCGTAGTCAAACGCTCTATCCAATTGAGCTACGGGCGCTAAATGCATGTATTACGGACAGTTTGAACGCTGTCGTATCTTATTTTGATTACGAAAACCAATGAAGATTATTTTGCTTACACAAAAATCTTTGGTGCCGAGGACCGGAATCGAACCGGTACGGTAGTCACCTACCGCAGGATTTTAAGTCCTGTGCGTCTGCCAGTTCCGCCACCCCGGCTAGTCTGGAGCGGAAGACGGGATTCGAACCCGCGACCCCCACCTTGGCAAGGTGGTGTTCTACCACTGAACTACTTCCGCAAAAACAATGGTGCGGGTGAAGGGACTTGAACCCCCACGCCTTGCGGCGCCAGATCCTAAGTCTGGTGCGTCTGCCAATTCCGCCACACCCGCATGATATAAATGGTAGATATTCGCTCTTTCACGAAAATCAATGGTGAGCCATGAAGGACTCGAACCTTCGACCCTCTGATTAAAAGTCAGATGCTCTACCAACTGAGCTAATGGCTCATCTACATATAATAGAAACCAAATGGTGCCGGCAAGAGGACTTGAACCCCCAACCTACTGATTACAAGTCAGTTGCTCTACCAGTTGAGCTACACCGGCATATTCACCTTCAGATGAAGTCTTAATGGAAGCTTACTTCACAGAAGCAGTGTAAGGAAAGATATTTTACTTCCGCAAAAATCTTTGGTGGAGGATGACGGGATCGAACCGCCGACCCTCTGCTTGTAAGGCAGATGCTCTCCCAGCTGAGCTAATCCTCCATATTGGTGACCCATACGGGATTCGAACCCGTGTTACCGCCGTGAAAGGGCGGTGTCTTAACCGCTTGACCAATGGGCCGTATTGTTGTTGGCGTCCCGCTTGAGGACATGTATTACTATATCATCTGATTTCGCAGAAGTCAACTTCTAAATAATAAAATAAAAAACTTTTTTCATCATACTCATTACGACTTTTTTGTAAGCCGAAAAAGAATATACCACATCTATAAAGCGAATATCAATACTGAATTTAAATCTCTATAACCAATTTGTTGATCTTTCAATTCCTGATGATGACGTCAGTGTCCTCTCCCTCATTCTACAGATGACCGATACTGATCACCGAGTATGCTTTCAATGAGAAGAAGGTAACGAAATGATTATGATTATGCAAATGAGTTTGTATCACCGCGTGATGTTTAGATATGTACCCTCCATGCAGATTCAGGTTTAGAGCAATATGAATAATGATACGTCCCTCACTAAGCTTGTTTACACGTTATGGTGAGTGGATGAATAGGATGGTAGTAATTTATGAATGGGGTGGTGGGACGATGGAGTTTCCAACAATATTGTGCGGCCCGATTGTTCGCAGGGTTGAGCCGGCACATGTGTTCATTTGGATCGTGTTAAGTAAGCCATATGATATTAGAGCGGAGATAGTTGAAATCAATCGGGTAAAGGAGTCACAGAGTTTACACTATATAAGCATGAACTGCGAAACAGAGTCTAAGACAGCTCAAGCCGGAAAGAATGTATATATAAGCTTGGTGAAGATTTCTCCCCGAACCGGATCTTTTCCAACAGATCAGTTATTGGGTTACAATTTATTGTTTGAAAATGAGGTCGAATCATTGGACCTGGGAAGCTTTGACCTCCTTTCCCCTTCTCACCCACATTCAATCGTCTATCAACACCTCGCCTATCCTACCTTCTATATTAATGACGGAATTCCCTCGAATATTCTATACGGTTCCTGCCGGAAGCTTCACGGTTTGGGAACAGATGTATTAGCGAAAACGGACGAGGCCATCGCTTCTTCATATAGTCATCCTGCTCGGCCTTCCTCTCTGTTTCTAATGGGTGATCAAATCTACGCGGACGATGTGGCGGATCCTCTGTTCACCATCATAACCAGGTTCGGCAAGAAACTGATGGGACAAGAAGAGGACCTCGGCGCGGTTGACACCCGCTTGAATGAAGAGCCTTTTAGACAGGGAATTCAACAAATCAATGGACGGCAGTATATTACAGAGCATTTCTGTCAATTCACTTCCATGAAAGCCGCTAATCATTTGTTAAGCTTCAGTGACTACGCCGTCATGTATATGATGTCTTGGAGCCCATCATTATGGGAGCTGGCTCATAAGGAAAGGATGTTCGACACCTTTCAAGAAGCTTTGGCTAAGAATGATATCTATTTTGCCTATAAAGATCCTCAAGGTAGGAAACATAAAGCCGAATACCGAAAGCTTCAACAGCGTTATGAGGAGCAGGTGAAGGAACTGGCCCAGGCAGAGAAGGCTCTATACTCTGTCAGAAGAGTACTGGCCAATACTCCAACCTATATGATGTTTGATGACCACGATCTTACGGATGATTGGAATCTGTCAAAGGATTGGAAAACGCGGGTATGGAACGCCCCTTTAGGGAGACATGTCATCAGTAATGGACTGGCATCTTATTGGCTTTTTCAAGGGTGGGGAAATGAACCAAATTCGTATACGCATCTTGGGGAGGTTACACAGGACTACCTGGACACTCTTCTTCCCGGATCACTTCCCCACTCTCAATGGGTACATTCCCTGTGGGACTATGATTCCTGGCATTTTACCACTCCCACTAAACCTAAAGCGGTCTTTCTTGATACAAGGACTGAGCGGGGATATGCTATTAAACCGAAACCTCTGAAAGTCGGTAAGCGAATAGATGAAGAACCCAGTAGTCCTAATCTTCTACACCGGGAGGGATGGAACCGCGTCTCGACTAAACTGGCAGCTTCCGGCTGGCACGAAAAGGAACCCTTGATCATCGTATCTCCCTCCCCCCTTTATGGAATCGGGTTAATAGAGAACTTTCTCCATGACTACTTGCTTCCTCTCAGGACATTCGGGTTACCTGTAGAAAGCAACTTTGATTTAGAAGCGTGGAAGTACAATGGGAAGGGATTCAGCGATTTCCTCCATCAAGTAGCAGCATGGAACCCAGGTGAATGCATCATTTTATCAGGAGATGTTCATTCAGCTTCATCGGTACAATCTGAAATCACCTTTGGGGATGGACGAGAATTAAAAATCCATCAGTTCACGAGCAGCCCGATTAAGAACATGAGCTTCACAGGTTTTTCGGGAGCCATCATGAGATTTATCATCGGCTTGAATGCAAGAGAAAGGATCAATCGCACACTTTACAGGTGCTGTACTCACGAGTATGATCTGTTTCAAGTTAAACACGAAAGTCACTTCCCTTCTGACTATGTCTGGAAGGAAACGATCCGTTATCAGCCTATTAACGAGTCTTCCATAGTGGAAACCGATAATAATATCGGATTGGTATGGGATGGGGGGACAGGCCCCTTGTCCCGGCTCTTGTTGTAAAGGTCATACCTTCTATTGAGCAGTCTATAAAAAAGAGAAGCCAACGACCTGCTATGCAGATGGGTCGTCGGCTTCTTTCGTTTTTTCATGCAATCACTAGATATATAGATGTCTCTCATGACTATAGATTGTTTAGTTTCATTTCATGATAGGATATTTTTTCTTGTAATTTCTTTTTCATCCGGCAATCTAAGCAGCCATCAAGTAACACCAGGTTGTAATGGATCCTCAAGGAATGCCATTTTCTCTTCATTTGTGACATGAATCCTGATTTCTTCATCATCTTTTCCTCCATGTTCATAAATCGCAGGAGTCCGTTTCGGAAACTGGCAAGCATCGTCGTCAGACATTAGCCCCTGTAGTTTTGCGTCCCCACCTTTCAATGGGTTTGCCTTTATCGTACGAATTATGAAAGATTGATTTGTAACACAAATGGAACACGATTCAATCGCGACCGTATATAGACCTATATCAAATTTACCACTTCACTATAATACCATATTTTTACTAACGTCAATGGGATTATTCCTAAAAGAATGAACGGGACGGAGGGACAGGTCCCGCGTCCCGGATCATAACTCTGGGACAAGGTGCCTGTCCCTCTTTCGCATTATGTAAAAAATTTCCATAAGACACGTGACCAATAAAACAAGCTGAGAATATAGTACTAGTGAAGGGGGAATTTAGATGATGTATGTAGTATTGAGGGATGCCGGTCATGGCCTGGAGACTGCCGGCAAGAGGACTCCCTATATCAGCTCTCTTGGGAGGGCGATTAAGGAGAATGAGTTCAATGAACCTGTGAGTGAATATTTCGGCGAGGAATTGAAAAGACATGGAGTCATCGTCCATGATATATCTCCAACGACCAATGATGTACCGTTAAAGACCCGAACGGATGAAGCAAATCGTTTATTGAATTTCTATCTTAACAAATACGGCTCTTCCAATGTGAAGATTGTTTTAGTGAGCTTTCATTTCAATGCATTTGACGGGTCTTTCAGCGGGTCTAACCCCAGTGGTATCTCTGTTCATATACAGCCTGGAAAAAAGTCTGCAAGAGAATTGGCAAATAGCGTAGGAAAATATTTAAAGCAAGGCACCAAACAAGTATGGCGTGGAATCATAGAGCAAAACCTTCATATCACCAGGGAATTCGAAGGTGTCGCCATCCTGACGGAAAATGGATTCATGGATCATCCCGACGAAGCGAAACTGATGCTTGATAAAGACTTTCAAAAAGAAGTGGCAAGGGAAACGGCTCAAGGCGTACTGGAGTACTTCAACCTCCCTTATTTGCCTGAAGCCCCTAAACCTATTGATGATAAGAAGGAGGAAGATGATTTGCTAGAGGTAGCGATTGTAATTGGCACGTTTAACGATTATCCGGCAACGGAGTTATTGGCGAACAGATTAAAATGCCCGATATATCCCCGAAATGCGATTAACGGAAAAGTGGCAAAGGAACTGATTGTCTGCGGAGGAAAGAAAGAAGGATTGATTGCTGATAAGATCGTCGTTCTTTCAGGGGCCGACCGTTATGACACATACAAAAACATCGAGGAATACCTTAAGCAGTTATGAGGGACGGAGGGACAGGCACTCTGTCCCTCCTCCTTACTTTACACGGTGGATCACACTTTTGGAGATTCCTGTTATTCTTGAGAGCTTGCCTTACTGTTACTCCATCGATTTGTTTTAGTTTTTTAACTATATTATTGCGATCCTGTCTGTCCAGCTTCTGCAGCATGCTGATGGTTATCCCCCATTGGCTCAAATATTCTTTTACTTCCATATCCGTTTTTCTTATCCTAGGATGATCATCTAAGAATTGATCATCGTTCTGTTTTTCCATGAAGCTTACATATTTAATTACTGATTCTTTTCTGTCTGTGGAGAATAATTGCAGGGGAAAGAGGATATCGATGACACCACTATCGTTCTTGATGTATTCGTGAATACTCGTCCACTTGCTTGCGAAGACACTTTTGGTGAGGCCTGCATGTAAGGGGTTTTGGTGGATATAACGGAGAACCCTGAGGAAGTATCCCGCTGTTTCTACATTCTCGCTTTTGAAACGATCCTGAAATAGGTGTCCGCAACGATCATATTTATTGTTGTACCAATAGACATAACTGGAACTAATTCGTTTGACGGCTTCAGAAATGGTGTCCTTTATTTCTTTCACTAGTAAGTGAACATGATTGTCCATCAAACAATATCCGTATAGTTGAAATGCACCTGTTCTCCTATACTTATTGACTATCTCTAAAAACCTCCCCCTATCCTCATCATCTTCAAATATTGTCTGTTTATTAATCCCTCGCAGCATAATATGATACACTCCACTGCGGCTCTTTCTCCTTGCTTGTCTTGGCATTCTTCTTCATCACCTCAAGTGGGACGTGGGGACTGGTCCCTTGTCCCGGATTCTTTAGGAAATAGAGAGAGGAGAAAATCCCCTGTCTGCCTTCCTTTTTTCTGATAGGTTTTGATTTAAACGTACTTTTCACTGGGTTATATAGCGTGTGGAGAAATGACTGTGATACGGGTGAGTTCATTCAAGGGGTATGGAAGGAAATATGAAAGCGGAGAGAAATATTGGCCTAAAATGACTTATTCGACATAAATCGAGAAAAACCTTTATTTTAATGGGTGGGACGTGGTGCCTGTCCCTCAGTCCCACCTCAATCCCACCCTTAAAAAATAAAAATGAGGCCGATATATCATCGACCTCACCCTTGTATTGCTTATTACCTGAAGAGTTTAGATAGGGACGCAGTGCCTGTCCCCCTGTCCCAGTCTGCAGTCTGGATTGGGACGCGGTGCCTGTCCCCTAGTCCCGCACCTTGATCACTACAGTTGTGAGTGGATCCATCGTCAAGGTGTCTTTCGTGAGGGTGAATCCTGATTTCTTGGAAACGGGTTTTGTTCCGGCTTCGTCGTTGTCTACGATTACTTTGCCTTTAGAGAGGTCATAGTCCCCTACGGATAGGGTGCGTGCCTCGCTGTCGGCATTGACGAATACATAATACTCTCCCGTACCGTCCGTCGATACATTCTTGTATGCAACCATCAGGTCTGTATCAGCGATTTCAGGTAAATCGAGAAGGGAGACATTCTGATCAACCAGTTCTTTCTCTCCCAGTCGGAAAGCGTTCGTTGATCTTCTTAATTTGATCAGTCCTTGTGTATACTTCCTCGTGGTGGTATTCACTTTATATTTCTTCTTGTTCGTTGCTTTTTCCCAGTCAAACTTGTTGATGGCGTCGGATGAATCGTATGAGTCGTGGATGAAGTAGCCGAATGGGTTGCCCTCTTCGTCCTCCAGCTCATGATATTTCTGTTCCGGTACGCCTTCCCCGAGCCATTGCTTGGTTCTGCCGTATTCCTGACCTGCGTGGATGAAGGCTGTTCCTTGTGATGTCAGGATCATGGAATTTCCAAGTCGGATGCGCTTATGGATTTCCAGGTTATTCTCTGGAATGGCCGGATCCTTTTTGATCGACTGGGCAATGACATCGTACAGAGGCAGGTTATCATGGGCTGCGATGTACTGGACCATGTCGCCTGGATCGTCGTCAGCGGTGTTGCCGGGCTGACCCTTGATGTTGTTGAAAATCGTGTTGATATCCCGGGCGCCGCCAGTCAGGAATCGCGGCTCCCCTTCTGAACCGAAGCCTGATTTCAGTTCGTTCCGGATTTCGTCGGAGAACACTCCAACATCATCGGTTTTGTCCATCCAGTCCTGATCGGCACCCATTCCTTCAAGTGTTGGATCGGATAAATGACCGGCGAATGTTCTCCAGCCTTCCCCGATGAACAGGGCATCGGGATTGATTTCAGCCGCTGCATCGTACGCTTTTTGAACAGCTGGATACGTGGCGTCCCCCATCATATCGAATCTCATGCCATCGATCTTGTATTCGTCGAACCAGTATTTCACGGAATCGACCATGAGCTTTTCAGCCATGATATGGTTCGTTGCCAGGTTGTTCCCGAAGCCGCCAAGGAAGTTCCCTTTATCATCCTGGAACGCATAGTAGTTTGGCACGATGTCGTTCAGTGTGCTTGTTTTCGCCATATGCGTGTAGACGACGTCAAGGACGACACCCATCCCCTTATCATGGATCGCATCGATCAAACGCTTCGTTTCTTCGATTCGCAGTTGCGGATCGGCAAGCATCCTGTGAGTACGCACCGTCCGGGGAGAAGTAGCTGTGGGGGTCATAGCCCCAGTTGTATTCATTTCCTGCTGCGGAATACTCAAGCTCACGTTCCCCCATCTTCGTTTCATCGCCGTAGTACCACGCCATGACCGGCAGGAGCTGGACGTGGGTCACACCCATTGATTTGATGTAATCAAGCTTTTTGAGGAAGGCATCATAGGTGCCCCATCTTTCCTTCTTCAAATCCTTTTCAATGGAAGGATCGGACGTAAAGTCACGGACGTGAACCTCATATATGACCGCATCTTCCCGTTTTTCGTAGCCCTTGATGGACGCATGGCCGAACTTTTTAGGGTCCGTCCCTTTCAAATCGACGATGGCCGCTTTTCCGACGCTATCGCCGTCTGGTCCCGCTTCACCTTCTGTATTCACGGTAAAAGCAGCCATGGATTTCGCGTAAGGATCCAGTACCTTTTTCGTTACACCGTCATTGGTTACTTCATATTGATAGTAATAGCCTTTCAGATCTTTTACCTTTAAATCGTCTGCCTTTACTTTTGTAGACCAGACACCTTGTTCACCAAGGGTCAGCTCTACGCTGCCGATTTTCTTCGCAGCATCTTTTTTATCATAGAAGTTCGCGACTACCCTGCTTGCTTTCGGTGCCCACAGTTTCAAGGTCGCATTTCCTTTTTCATATGTGGAACCAAGATCATCCCCATCATAGGCATACTTGTTATCAAGCAGTCTCCAGCCAGCCGCTGCCGTTACGGTTCTGCCTGCGTAGGTGATGGAGAGCGGCAGTTTATCCAGGTTGAAATCAGCCTTCACTTCCACTGTTTTGTCACCTGTGATTGCCGCATTTTTCACTGTCACATCGGATCCGGCACTGTCTTTCAAAGCTAAGCCGGACAGTAACGCTTCTTCTGTCAACCCATCTGTCATGGTGAAGTGGAGACGGATCGTGTCATCCGATATGACCTCTGAAGAGATGAGGCCAGTTGCCACGTCCCCGTGAGGAGAGATAAAGACGTTATCATCACCCTGCTTCACCCACAGATGATCATACTTATCCAGGAGATTGAAGGACTTGTCGCCTCCGTCTTTTTCTCCCGTCGCTTCATTCACAATCAGGAAACCAAGGTTTTTGGCCCCTTCGTTCAGTTCTACATCCACATAGGCGCCATAGCGATCCTTTTTCGTGAAATCTATGGCGTCCGTCGGCCACGTGGCAGGAGCATTCTTCACGTCTCCCCATGTCCATAAACCGAACCCTTCATAATTCCCGTCTTCCCGCTCATAATGGATGCGCACCGTATTCTCCGGCAGATCAACCGGCTCATACGTATATACCTTATCCGATCCCTGCTGGATCCAGATCTCGTTCACCTCAGGAGAACCGATCGTAAATCCTTTATCGCCGCCATCTTTACCGGCATCTCCTTTGGTTACATCCATGACAAGGAATCCGATGTTTTTCGCGCCTTCAGCAAGGGGAACGTCAATGTAGGCCCCGTAGCTGTCGGTTTTCTCAAACATGGTAGCTCCCGTCGGCCACCCTGCCGATGGCTTGGCCACATCATTCCATAACCATGCACCATAGTTCTCATAGTTTCCATCTGTACGATTGTAGTGGATGCGGATGTTGTTCTCAGGAACCGGCTCTATTTCTCCACTGCCTGATCCAGCTTCAACACCGGTGATGTTCCCGCCTTCAACCGTCAGCAACGCAGTACCACCGTCTGCTTTAGAAGGAAGTGTCAGGGTGATTTCATTCCCTCCGCCGACATTAAATGACTCACCGGTATAGGCATTTGTCACGACTGCTTCCGGGGAATCCACTGTCAACGTGATCTCCTTCGCCTTATCGGCCACGTTCAATCCGACGTAAACGGAGTCTTCTTCATAGTCACGGGAGAAAACGAGGAATTGATCCGCGTTCGAACCACCTACCGTTTTTCTCTCCCCTTTAGCGAACAATTCTGAGTGCGCTCCTCTAAAGGTTAAAATCTTTGTATAGTGCTCCAACACGTCATTACCTTCTACATCATCCCAGTCAAAGTCATAGCGGTTGTCATACTGGGGATAATTATTCGCCCCGCTCTGGCCGAGCTCTTCACCGTAATAAATGACCGGCTGGCCCTTGGACGTCGCCTGAAGGGAGGCCGCCACTTTCAGCTTACCTTCATCCCCCCCTAACGAATACAAGAATCCGTCTTCGTCATGACTACCTAAAAATTGACCGAGTGTCGCCGTATTATCTATTTTCCCATTGCGGGCCGTCAGTTTATCATTGGCCGCTTTCAGGTCGCCGTTTACAAAATCACGGGCGATTTCCTTGAAACCGAAGTCCAGAAGGGAATCCATCATTCCCGTTTCAAGGTAGCCTGATTGGTTATCGGCACTGGCTCCCCACACTTCGCCGATTAGTTTGTGCTGAGGCATTTTTTCCGTAATGGCGTTCTTGAAGGCCATCCAGGTCGCATCTTCCACGTGCTTGACTGTATCGACGCGGAAATAGTCGATCGTATTTCCTTTTGCCGTAGTCGCTTTTTCAATCCAAGCCGTCTGCCAGTCGATGATTTGCCGGCGGACTTCAGGATTTTCGGTGATGATATCAGGAAGCCCTGCTAATTCTCCCACCACTTCATCGGACCCGACATTCCCCTGACGGACGATGTCACGATACCTATCACGCTCTGCGTCGGTTGGATACCCTTTCGGACGCTGATCCGCTGCAAGCTCCCCGTCGATTTCTTTCAACCCATATCCGGTGTGATTTAGGACCACATCGACCATGATCTTGATTCCCCGGTCATGGGCTTCATCAATCAACGTATGGAAGTCGTTCATGGATCCAAAGTGAGGATTCAGTTCCCCGAAGTGATTTGCCCAATATCCGTGGTAAGCGAAGTATGGCTCGCCCTCCTCGCCACGGCGCACATCATATTGGATGTTTTCCACGACGGGACTGATCCAAATCGTATTCACCCCGAGGTTATCCAGGTAATCCAGCTTTTCCGTGAGGCCTTTGAAATCTCCCCCCTGGTACGTCCCTCGTTTACTTTTGTCATAATTCAGGCTGTAAGGATCATCATTCGACGCATCCCCGTTGAAGAATCGGTCTGTCAGCATGAAATAGATGATGGATTCGTCCCAGTCGAAATCCGAATCACCGACAGACTGCCTGGCTTTCACTTCGATTTCCGTCGTTCCCTCATAATAGTTTCCGAAAGAATCCACAACGGTTAGAGGAATCGATTTCGTTCCAGCCGGTATGTCATCATCGACGGCTACGGTCACTGCCTCTAATGAAGGATCGATCTCAAGCTTGTCTGATCCGCCCAACGAAGAAACATCCGCCGTGATTTTTTTGGATGGTTACATCCTCCGTCAGCCCAGCGACATTAACGGATAAGACCGCGTTTTCGTTATAGTCCACAGCAGCTGGTGCAACGGAACCTGTAACGGTTAAATCACCCTTTTGGAAATCAAGGAATGATTCCCCGCCGACTGCATTGTATGGATCACTCACTTCTGTCGTGACGCCGTCTTTCGTGACCAGGAATGAGTACGGGTTCTTCCCATTTGGGATATTTTCGTATGACAGGACGAATCGCTCATTCTCCGGTTCATACGTCATCGCTCTCGTTTCCCCGTTGTACTTCAATTCCACTTTATCAATCGTGTCCATTTGATCTGTACTGAAAAGATCTTTATCCCGGTAATAGAATGTGGCATTCCCCTCATCGATCACCGGGGCCGAGCCGTCGGGCACGATGCGGATCTCCTCGACACCGCTTGTTATGTAGGCCTTGGTGAGGGTGTCGTTTTTGCTCACTTTAATGAAACGATCGCCAAATTCTTTCTGGGCAGTTCCCCAGTCCTCAGTACTGCGAAGGACAAATCCGAATTGCTCCGTTTCAGGGGCAACGGCAATATTTGCAGTCGCCACACCGTTTTCGTACGAGTCAAAATCGATTTGATCATCCTTTACCCCGGTATTCCAGGCCCAGATGTTCCAGTCACCGTAAGTCTGATCATCACGGATATAGGTGAAACGGACCGTGCGATCGCCAGTGGCCGCTTCAGCCTCGGACCCCCCCGTCCGCTGCTGCTCCAGCCGGTGCAACCGGTGACCAAAGACTAAGCAGCATCATCACCACCATGAAGATGGAGAATTTACGCTTTGAGCTATTCTTCATATACACTTTCCTCCCCATAAATAAATGAAATAGAATAATAGAAGTGCTCTTGATGCAGGTGTGAAACCGTTTGCACAAATGTTTAAAAAAAGATTCATCCTCTCTTCGAGTAGTTATTTATACCCAGTGCAAACGCTTGCAATTATCTGTCTATTTTAGTTTATAATACTTTCTCTCAGGTTTCTATCAGACCATTGGGGGATTTTTTGGGAAATGCTGATATACAGGGAGAAGAAGTTGATGGCAGTGAGAGCTGCGGGTGGTGCGCCTTAGACAATGGATTCATGGGCCCTCCTCCCTTGCCAGGAGGCTGTTACTGCAGGCCAACAAGCCTGACCCCGTGTCTAAGCAAAAATGAATGTATCTTCAATTTTTTTACAAAATTAAGATATTTTATGGTATATTGTAAAAGGATTTATCATAATTTGTGTAATTTAGTCATCATATGGGGGATTATATATGGTTTTTGATGGAATTTTAGTAGCGATTATCATCGGGTTCATCCGTGGAGGGAGTTTCAAAAGATTTGCAGACATCCGCTTTAAGATGGGATGGATCTTCCCTTTATTGCTCGTTTTGCAGCTGATTATTTTCTACTTCCAGAATAAAGTGGCCTGGATCGGGGAGATGAGTAATGCTTCATTCATGGTCATCTATGTCGTTGGTCTTGCATTCCTGTGGGTCAATCGTGAACACCCTCATTTCACGGCCATTTTCATAGGGGTATTCCTGAATTTCATCGTCATGGCCGTAAACGGCGGACGGATGCCTGTTTCCATGGAGGCTGCAGCGGTGATCGACCCTCAGTATCTCGAGGCAACGAAGAATGCACTGTACGCCAAACACACACTGGTGACGGAATCTACCAAGCTGGCTTTTCTTGGGGACATCATTCCATTATCAGCACCTTATCCAAGGGAACAGGCCATCAGCATCGGGGATGTTGTCATGAACATCGGGGTGTTCCTCTTCATCCAATCCGTGATGGTCAATAAGAAGGAAAAGCTCGTCGCATCGAAGACATCACTTTAAGGAGGTGAGATTATAATGAAAAATAGAACGAAAAATGCTATCATTAACCTAGTAATTATCGGATCTGCCGTTGTTGCCCTGACTTCTGGCTGGAAGTTCTGGTAAACAACATGGGGCTGATCTCGGTTTACGATCCGGGGTCAGCCCTAATTTGTTGATGAGAGCGTGAATAGGTTTGAAGACAAAACAAGTGAAACTGGAAAACTTCTATATCGGATGTATCTCCCTTTTGGGTCTACTGTTATTTTTTATCCATCTCAACCCCGAAATGGGTGACTTATCAAATTGGGTACTCATTTATACCCTTGTGGGAGCGATTCTGCTATTAAATCATTTTAATATTATCATTCCTCTTTCCGGCAATACCCTCTCTATGGATTCCTCCGTTTATTTAGCAGGCCTTTTTTTGTTTGGACTCAAGATTCCTTTACTGGCCCTTGGGATCAGCAGTCTCGTATTTTTATTGATCCGCTTTAAATTGGCCTGGTGGAAGCATCTCTTTAATTTCGCCAACTATTCCATTATGCTCGTATGCACCCATTACACGTTCTTACTCACAGGCGGGAAAACGGGGGAAACGGAATTCCCGAATATCATGCCGTACGTCCTTGCCCTCACCGTCTATTTCTTCTTAAACGTTGTGATCATGTGGTTCTACTATTATCTCGCTCAGAAACCATCGTTGAAAACGATGATCAGAACCGCATTTCAGAAGCAGATTTTACAAGAAGCCTTCACCAGCTACCTGAGCACACTGGTCCTGTCACTGGTCTTAACCATCCTGATCAGCCAGCAGCCGATTTTCGGCATATTCCTTTACCTGTGCTTGTCGGTGATGCTTTCGTTCACCTTCAGAAACTTCTTCAATTTATATAAAGAAGAAGAAGAAAAAGCAAAGAGGGATTTTTTAACCGGTTTATACAATCATGGATTTTTCAAGCTTCAGCTGGAAGACATGCTGGCCGAAAACCGCTACCAATCATTTAGTGTCGCCCTCTTGGATCTGGACGATTTCAAGAAATTCAACGATGCCAACGGCCATATCCAGGGAGATAAACTGCTCGCATTCTTCGGGGGGTTCATGGTGGAGAAGACCAAGAAGCTTCCTTACATTGCTGCCAGATATGGCGGAGAAGAATTCGGTCTCATTTTTCCTGACGTATCCAAGCAGGAAGCGTTTAGTTTTTTAAATAAGATCAGGAAAGAAGTCAACGATACGTATTTTCCCGGAATCGAACACTCCCCCCCTCGGCTGTATCTCTTTCTCCGCAGGGATCGTTGAATATGAGAACGGGACGTACAGTTCATCGGAGCTTTTATCAAAAGCCGATAAGGCCCTCTATTATGCCAAAGCACAAGGGAAGAACATGATTCACTATTACAAGGATGATCAAGTGTATCATCAGGACCGGGAGTATGCCAAGGAGATCGAAGCACTGGAACAGCAGCTGCAGATCTTTCTTTCAAAGGATGTATACACGTACCAGCACAGTAAACGGGTATTTTCCTATGCGGCGGAAATGAGTGACCGGTTGAACCTCAGCAGTGAGGAGCGGCGCACCCTGATCCTCGGGGCCCTGATCCATGATATCGGGAAGCTTGAAATCCCACGGGATATCATTAACAAAAAGGGAAAGCTTGATCCCCATGAGTGGGACTTGATGAAGAAGCACGTCATCTATGGAAAGGAAATCATCTCATCCATCAAAAAGTATGACGAGCTCCTCCCGTTGATCGAATTGCATCATGAACGGTATGACGGCAAAGGCTACCCGTACGGTTTAAAGGAAACGAACATACCGAAGCTCGCCCGGATCCTCTGCATCATCGATTCCTTCGACGCCATGACAACAGAACGCCCTTATCAGAAAACCAAAACCTTTGCAGAAGGCATCCGCGAACTGCGGGCATGCTCCGGATACCAATTCGACCCAACCTACGTAGAACCATTCATCCAAATGATCGAGGAAAACCACATGGGACAAGGGGACAGGCACACCGTCCCACCGGATGGCAATTAGGACGACAGAGGTCCCCAGTCCACGTGAGAGGAGGTGTCGTAATGGATTACTCGGTAATCGGCAAGAAAATCAGGGAGCTGAGAAAGGCTGTTGGCTTAACACAAGGAGGTTTGGCAGACGGGATCTGTACCCAGGCCTTGATCAGCCGGATCGAAAAGGGAGATATTTACCCCAGCGCTACAGCTCTGTATCAAATCTCCACGAAACTCGGGGTGGATGTGAACTATTTCTTTGAAATCGGGACGACACCCCGGCTTGACTACTACCGGGAAGTGGAGAAACAGCTGACCAAACTCAGAGTCGAACAGAAATTCGGTGAGATGATGGACATTGTTAAAACGGAGGAAAAGAATCCTTTCTTCTATAAAGACAATGAAAAGCTTCAGCTTCTGTACTGGCATAAGAGCATCCATTTATTTGAGATTGAGAAAAATCCGACAGCAGCCTTTTCATTGCTTCATGAAGCCTATGACCTGACAGCCCATCAGAAAAAAGCGATGTCGGAACGGGAAATGGAAATCCTTATAACGTTCGGGATATGGGAGACTCAGCAGGGTTCCTATCAGAAGGCTCTGGACTATTATCAAAGGGTGGAATCTGCAATCAATCCGGCAGAGCAATTGCACGATAAATCCATCAAAACCAGATTGCTCTATAATAAGGCAAGGGTCCTTACACGGATCGAAGCATTTGAGTCTTCTACGGACTACTGTGTGAAAGCCATTAATTGGTGCATCGACGAAGAACTTCTCTGGGGAGTGGGAGAATCTTATTATCAAATCGGTTTCAATTATGAATTAATGGAGGATTACGAACAAGCCATCCCCTATATGAAAAAAGCCCTCCTTATGTTCGAGCTCCGGGAGAATACACTCTACTCTTCCTTCCTTCGAGATAAATTAGAGCATTTGACCAGATCCTCCGAACAGAAGAAGTAGGGGCAGGGTCCTTATCAAGTCACGCTAATCTGAAGACGAAAATATCTTCAATGGTGATATTGCTGGAATCCTTCGTTCCACCTTTATTGAAGGCCTTATATTATAAGTCTCTGCCCTTCTTTGGGCTGCTGGTGAGCTCATCATCATGCTCAGCTGTATGGGGTATCTGGGACGGAGGGACTTTGTTCCCTGTCCCAGATCCGGATCGACCGACGGAAGGACATAACATGTAACGACTTTACCAGCACCCTATACAGAGGTGCTGGTTTTTTTAAATCAATTCAACCATCCAATAGCCATGTAACAAACAGGTGAAGGTGTAGGAAGCAGCAGACGACGAGAGCGACACTCTTCAACATCGTGGATGCTTTCTTCGTTGGGTTCAAATAAGAGAGGATAAGCAGTAACAACAGTGATAGCAGGACCTTCACGAGGAGAAACAGCCAGGGCGTTGTGAGATACAGATGATTCATGAGTGGGTTGCTCTCGGTTATGTAGTCATAGTGTAAACCGTACATGGTGAGGAGGGCATCCAGGAGATTCAGGAAAGCGATATACATAAGCAGGTATCGCATGGTATATTCCCCTTTTTTTGTGAAAGATGGAGGTTGAGTTGTTCTATATAAAGAACATAATATTCATTATAGTGCATACATCCGTAATAAACAAATAAATATACCAGAGTTCATCTCCCCAGCCACATGAATCTTTTCTATTGGATGTACATAACGTTATTTTGTCTGCTTTTGGACGAAAACATAACGTAAGATTGCTTTTTTTGCCAGAGTGGGATCCGTTTTGAGGTGTCACGCCTTAAATCAATCCTCATTGGACTACTTTTAATCCTCATTCTAGATGATTAATCCGGAATGCAGATCATTAATCCCCCATCCAGATTTTCGATCCCTTTTTCAACTAATCAATCCTCCATGTCGAATGTTCCTTACATGAGCATGCACAGGCTTCCCCCCCCGGTCTAAAGAAGCACCTCTCCTTAAATACCTCCCCAAGAAATAGAATCCATGCTTATCTTCCTCCACCCTTTCATATATATTAGAGGACTATCTACAAAAATAAGGGGTGAATAATATGAGGAAAGTCGTTTCTCTCACGTACCTGTTTGGAGTCGTGTTTCTCCTGGCCGGTGCTCTCTATTTCTTCGCGTCCAACTGGCAGGCGTTTTCCCGATTGGAGAAGGTCGCTTTGGCGGGATCGTTGATGCTAGTGTTCTATGGTGCGGGATTCCTGTTGAACCGTATCCTAAAGGGGGTTCATTTCCTTTCCAATTGGCTGCTGGTCAGCGGATTGATCTCCTTCGGCCTGTCCGTCGCGCTCCTCGGTCAGCTCTACAATTCCCATGCCGACAGCTATTTGCTATTTCTGGTCTGGTCCGTCCCATCTTTATTATTCAGCTTGTACACAAGGTACAGCGGATTTTACGTCTTAACCCATGTCCTCATCCATTTGACTGTTTATTTTTATCTGTTCCCTTCGTCTTCCTTCTCACAGTGGAGACCCGCCCATACGGGGATGGCGTTCTTATTCGCCATGCTCAATCTGCTTCTGTTCATGCTCACAAAGAAGAGAATGATCGGGTCATTGCCCTTACTTTACTTGAGCCTCATCTCTGCCAACTTCCTCCTGATGGTGACAGCATTTTCTGAAGGATATGCCCTGTTCTTCTCCATCTTTTATCTTGTCTTTCTAAGCATCGGGATGATCCGCTTCTTTCATCACGACACATCCGTTTTCATCATCCTCTCCATATGTGGAACGGGATTTATCATCATCAAGATGTTCGAGCTGATGGCACAATATGTGTCCAGCCTCTTCTTTATCGGACTCCTGGCAGCCGCTCTGCTCTTACTGGCGGGAAGCGTATTTCTCATCGGCTATTTACGGAAGCAATCCGCCTCCCTTCATTGGACAAAAACGATTTTCATTGCAAGCGTCACGGCCATCGCATCCATCTTCATGGTGGCAGCGGTATTCGGCCTCCTTTCCCTGTTCATGGTCGACGTTTCCATGGTGGGGTTATTCCTACTCTCCACAGGGTTACTCGTCATCCCAAGTACCCTATCAAACTGGCCCTCTCCCGTGAAATATTCCCTCATGATGACCGGCATCATCATCGGGATGACGGCGAGTGTGTCAGAGGAGTTTTCGTTCGTGATGTTCTTCGTTCTAGCTTTTGTCTTTTACAAGGAACAGAGGGCTGCTGCCAAGATGGCGTTCTATTTCCTCCTTCAATTGAACCTGGGAATCTTCCTTGTTCAAACGGTGGAACTGGCTGTTCATCCCCTCCTGGTCGTCATGGGCCTCGTGAATGCCGGAGTGTTCTTCGCACTGTATCAGAAGCATGTACTTTCATACGGGGCATTCCTTATCGGGTTCACTGCCTTCTTCACATTAACCGGCATCGACCTATCGCTGACGCCCCACATTGTGTACACCAGCCTGTTCTTTTTCCTGTCCACAGGCTCGGTCTATTTTTTCAAAAAACAGGACCATACCTTCTACTGGGTTGCATCCCTCGTATTCTGGTTCCTGCTCATCGTACAGCTTTATTACGATTTAGCCTGGAAGCTCGTTCATAAATCCCTGCTCCTCGCCGTGCTGGGCATCCTCTTCTTCCTGACCGCTGCCTACCTGGACAGGAAGGTTGGCCATGATGCGCGATCACACTCCCTGCTTGCAGGAAAAAGGATCGGGATCCTCCTCATCATCTGCCTTCAAGGAGGATGGATCGGGTACCAGGTCTATACAAATGAAACCCTGTTGCAAAATGGGGAAACCGTCCTATTGGAGCTTCAGCCCGTCGACCCGAGATCCCTCCTCCAGGGAGACTATGTGGAACTGAACTACACCATTTCACAGCTTGAAAACACAGGGATCGAAGACAATGGACCGGTCACCATCGTGCTCCGCAAAAACAAGGAAGGCATCCATGAGTATTCCGGAATTTACAGATTTGAAGACAATTGGAGCATATCTTACGAGAAACAGCCTGGAGATGTCCTCCTGAATGGAAAGGTCACCAGCTCGTGGGACAGCAGTGTCCGGGTCACATACGGGATCGAACACTTCTTCATCCCTGAAGGAACCGGTCTTGAGGTGGAAGGGAACGTGAAGGTTGCCGTGGTGAAGGTGAGCCTTAAAGGGGATGGGATTCTGGAGCAATTGAAGCAGTGAAGCTTCCAGTACCTCCCCTCCCGGTCTTCTGTTAAAATAGAGAGAAATGATTGAGGCAGGAGGCTTGGGAATGGATTATTCGGTGATCGGCAAGAAAATCAAAGAATTAAGGAAGGCTGTCGGGCTGACCCAGGGGGATCTTGCCGAAGGGATCTGCACCCAGGCCCTCGTCAGCCGCATGGAAAAAGGAGATATCTATCCGAGCGCCACGGCATTATACCAGATTGCCATGAAGCTTGGAGTAGACGTGAACTATTTCTTTGAAATCGGCACCACCCCCCGCATCGACTATATCCGCGAGGTGGAAAGACAGCTGAGAAACCTCAGGCTGAAACGAAAATTCACCGATATGATGGACATCGTCAAGGTCGAAGAAAAGAACCCGTTTTTCTACAAAGATGAGGAAAGGCTTCAGCTTCTTTACTGGCATAAAGGGATCTATCTGTTTGAAATCGAGAAGGATCCCGAATCAGCCTTTTCCCTCCTGAAAGAAGCCTATGAATTGACGGCCCATCCCAAAAAAGCCACCTCTGAACAGGAGATCGAGATCCTCATGACCATGGGGACGTGGAATACCCTTCTCGGGAATCAGGAAGAAGCCTACCACTATTATAAAAAGGTGGAAGGGATCCTGAAACACACCGAACAGCTCCATGATAAATCGATCAAAACCCGGTTATATTACAATCTATCCCGGGTGCTGACAAAGTTCGAACGCTATGAAGAGTCCATCAGCTACTGCCTCCAGGCCATCAAGTGGTGCCTCGAGGAAGAGCATCTGTGGGGTCTCGGGGAACTTCATTATCATGTGGGCTACAATTATGAAAAGATGGGAGATTTCCGAAAAGCCCTCCCCTATGTGGACAAGGCCATCCTGATGTTTGAACTAAGGAAAGACGATACCCATCTGGAATTCCTAAAAAAAAGAAAACAGGAAATCGAGGATAAATGATTATAAGTCCCTTCCCTCCCCTGGTCTAAACGACCCCCTCTCCACATACAAATGAAGGGAGGGAGGGACGGACCTTGAACCAATTTGAGAGCCATTTAAAAAAGAATCTGGAACGATTGAATCAGAATATATATGTTTCGAAAGATGACCCCCTGTACTACGAAAAGATCCTTCGGTATAAAGATCCCGCTTCTTCAGAAGCCCACTTCCACGTAGCAAAGAAGGCAGAAGAAGAAGGAGCACTCGTCAAGGCGTATCTTCATTATAAGAAAGCAGCAAGAGCTGACTCTCCATACTATTTTAAAGCGAAACGATCATCCAAGCTTCTGGAGGATAAAATCACTCCTCCACCGCTCCCTCCCGCATCCCATTCCAACCAACGATCTTTCCCTGCGAAATCCATCATGTCGCTACTGATCCTGTTCAACCTTCTCCTTATGGCACTCTTCATTTGGAAAGGCGACACCATCCGCACCATCGCTTCCACGATCCGGGACTGGGATACAGGAAAGAATGTCGTGTATGAGAGTGAAGACATGCCCTATGTCTATTACTTTCCAGAAGATATGAAACTGCGTGACGTGGAGGAAGCCCTCTATGACAAAGCAATCCAGATGGGTGGCGGGCTCTCCAACAAGACCCTGGTCCTCTATGGCGTGAAGACCCGGGATCCATCTCTTTCCATGGAGCTCCTCCCTTTAAAGAGTGAAGGGATCAAGGAGCAGGCCTTCGTCATCGCCAAATTCAACTCCGCCGTTGATCCATCCGTGAACATCCGTTTCCTGAAAGCTCACCAAGCCGTCGATGATCCTTACGCGTATACGTATGTGGCCACGAATCTCTTACGGACCGCCCTACAGTCTTATATAGAAGAAAAAGGTACCGCTCCCTCCACACTCGCCGACCTTGCTGACGATTATCCCGATAACTACCTCAGCTTCATCCCAAGAGAGCTTTACCTAGGCTCGAACGAGGTCTTCGGAAGTCATTCCGGGCAGGGGGGCTGGGTGTACAATCGGCATGGGACAACCGTTACGGAAATGGTGTACCCCAATATTGCTGAAAATGGCTCGGACTCCTCTCCTCATTTCCCTTATACCCCGGTGGAAATCATCGTCGATACGTATTCCTACACCCTCATGGCTACAAGCGCTCCCTATTCAATCGGGCTTCATCCCATCGGAGTGGGAAAGAACGACTCCACTCCGTTAGGAAACTTCACAGTTCTAAACCGGGTGATGGATCCTCGAGGAGTCCGCCCTGACATGTTCGGGACTGCGGGACTCGGCATGGGCGACTACGCCATTCACGGTACGTACGATGAACAGTCCATACGCAGGGAACAATCAAAAGGATGCATCCGGATGTCCAATGAGGATGTCCAGGACCTGTTTCATCATGTGCCGAAGGGGGCCACAGTCACCATTGTGGATAACCCCTTGTCCATGACGGGGTACAGTATTCTGGATGAGATGGAGGTTCTTGCACCTGTGAAGCATCCGGATCGGAAGCAAACGACTGAAAGGATTTTTGGGTGGGCGGGGTAGTGCGGACATAGCCCATTCGGTATGTTGGTTTGACTGTTACTGCAATCGATGCGTTTTGAGTGCTCAATCAAACATTGGTATGAACTGAGGGATGGAGTGGCAGATCTTCCGTCTTTGTTCTTAGCTGATAAATGCTTAAACACTCGTTTAATGATCTAAACGAGATGATCACTAAGCTAAACAAGTTTAATCAAACGTTTGGTTAATACGAAAAACCTCCCTCAAAATCGAGAGAGGTTAATTCTATTTCATTTTTTTCTATTAATACGCGTATGCGCTCACTTTTCCTGAAATAGAAGAACTGCTCATGACGTCTCTAATATCTACATAATATGTAGACGGGATCATGTTGGTGAACGTGGTCGTGTTTCCTCCCATTGTCTGGTAACCCGTGCAATTTCCTGTGGAAGCGGAGCAGAGTCTAGCCTGGAGCTGTGTTCCAGACGCACTGGATTCATAGCCTGCATAATGAAGTTCTACCAGATTCGAAACAGTGATTTTCACATCATTTTTCGAGCTCGTCGTCGTCAAGCTCATCTCATATCTGCCATCTTCCGTATTGAATGATGTCGCTGCCAATGTGGAAGAAACCCCTGCAAACGTAAGTGCCAAGACCAATGTTAAAACGACTATTATTTTTTTCACGACAAATACCCTCCCTTTGGTTAGAGTTATTCAGGCCCAAATAATCTCTATGACTACTATAAAACAATTTTTGTTAAAAATGTTAGTATATTACCAGAAGAATATTTTTTGTCATACGCTGTCAAAAACCCTCTTGAGCTCTTTTAATAATCCCTTACTGACCATACCAAACTTTATTATTCTGAATCTGTGTGTTATGGGCTGTGTGCCAATAATCGACAGAATACGAGTAATCATAATTCATAATGCAGCGAATCCCGCTCCCTTGTGCATCATGTCCCAGCCCGTAGTTATGGGAGAACTCGTGTTGAGCGGCTTTGGAGGTATTCGTGACTCCTTGATCCAGGTTAACGCTGAAGGCTGTTCCCGGGTCGGAAGAATAAACATACGCAATGCCACCCGCTTCAAAATTCGCATCCCTTGTGAACCCTACGACAAAGTCATAGTTGTACCCAGACCAGTCTCTACTTAAATCTGATAGAATTTGCGAGCTGTTTGCTCCCTGTGATGTCCAGTTCCCCACCGCCTGCACTTGAAAATCGATCCCGTGATCACGAACAAAGGCATTATCGGCATTCTCGACAATCTGCTGGACACGGGTTTGCCAGTCACTATAGGCAGCACGGTATTCCTCATCGGCCACTGCCAGAACCGTTACCGTCCGGTTGGCTGCAGCGGCTGCGGCTGCTTTCTGCATGGGCTGCTTTTCTTTCGAAAGGGTACTTTTGGTCGTGGATGAACCCTTCACCTTCCCTTTTTCATCTAACTCTACTACATTAGTAGATTTCTCCACTGTTGCTGGCCCTTTGTCCGGGGCATATTCCTTGGCTTTCGGTAAAGAATCGATGTACGTAGTCGTTGGAGCAGCGTGGTCATGATCATGATGGTCAAAGCCTGTCGGTTGTACTTTCGCAAGTCCCATGGCAGGTGCCACACAAATGGATAAAGCGAGTGTCGTTGAAGCGATTTTTTTTCAAGTTCATAAAGAACCCTCCTTTTTTGGTATACTTCTATATTCGGAGGATTCCTCCTGATTCCTTTTTATTCCAGGTTGGGAAAATGCGGGTTAAAAGTCATGGAGGAAAAGAGGTTTTTTCGACTGGATGATAGAAAATTTTCTTGAATCCTTGTCTTTTTTTATCAAAAAAAGGAGAGTGGCGGCGGTTTCCATTCTACTAAACGGATAAAGTAGAGTGTGAACCGTCCCCTTGCTTCAAATGGTATACTATTATTCAAAAGGACAGGACGTAAAAGGAGGTGGCACAATGGATTACTCCGTCATCGGAAAGAAGATAAAGGAAATGAGAAAGGCAGCACGAATGACCCAAGGCGAACTCGCTAAGGGGATCTGTACCCAGGCACTCATCAGCCGGATCGAAAAGGGAGACATCTATCCGAGTGCCACAGCTCTGTATCAAATCTCGGTAAAGCTTGGGGTCGACGTGAACTATTTCTTTGAAATCGGCACGACTCCAAGGCTGGATTACATCAAAGAAGTAGAACGGCAATTGAGGTATCTCCGCATCAACCGCCATTATGATGAAATGATGGAGGTGATCAAAACCGAGGAGACGAATCCTCTTTTCTACAGGGATGACAAAAAGCTGCAGCTGCTTTACTGGCATAAAGGCATTTATCAATATGAAGTGAACAAGGACGCAGAGGAGGCCTTTTCCCTCTTACATCAGGCTTATGAGCTCACTGCAGACGTGAAAAAAGCCATGTCAGAACGAGAAATGCAGATTCTTTCAAGCATCGGCAACATCCACTTTTCCATACACCAATATGAGGAGGCCCTCCATCACTTCAGGCTGGTGGAAACGGCCCTGCACATGACGGAAGCCTTACATGACAAGTCCATCAAAGCCCGGTTGTTTTACAGCATAGCAAGAGTGCTTACCCGTACAGGAGAGCTTGAGGCTTCGACGACCTATTGCCTCGACGCCATTAAATGGTGTCTCGAAGAAGAGCTTCTTTGGGGTCTCGGCGAATTGCATTATCAAGTTGGCTATAACTATGAGCTGTCAGGTGACAATGAAAAAGCCCTGCCCTATTTCAAGCATGCCCTGCACATGTTTGAACTGCGGGAGGATGAGGCATATGTAGCGTTCCTTGTTCCTAAGATTGCAGAGATGTCAAAGCCGTTTGCAGACGGTCCCTCCCAGTGAGCTTAAGTGGCACAGAGGTTGATTCAACATGGCATTAGATAACGAGACTGCCCCTCCCCTCACAGTACGCTTCAAGCTCCATCATCAGCTTTGCCTTTTCCACTTCAAACGTCTCGTCCATTTCATCAGCCGTTTCCGTTCCCCCTTCATCGGTAAACCAATCAGGCAGCTTTTCCGTCCGGACCGGTCTCTTTCCGGACCTGACACCTTTCTTCTTGTACACTTTCTCGAACATACATTGAAACTCCTTTGCCCTCGCATCCTCCACATCCCGCACTTCCATCTGCTCCCACTTCACAAGGATCGCATCCACATAGCTCCAGTACAGCTTCCCTTGTTCCACCGCCTTTTTCATCGCTTCCACCACGAGGCTGTCTGAAAGCCTTGCACACCACATGTTGATCTTTTCAAGAATATAAGCACCCGGTTTGCCGAATTCATTGGTTTTGTAAAAATGGACCGGACACTCTTCCGCGCTTTGTTGTTGTTTATCTTTTTTTGAAGGATTCTTTGAAGTACTCTCTGTATACGTCCCCGCCTCCACGTGAGGAGCCCCCTCCTCAGGAAGGGACAGGTCCTCCTTTGAAAGGGATAAGGTGGTACGCTCCAACGTAACAGGTGGGCAAATAGAAACGAGCTCACTCACATGGCACCGCTCATTCATCAACCGTTTGACATTCTCGGCGATGGGCTGCACATACATCACGTTGTTTAACATGATGCTTGATGATGAAATCGTTCTGAACTCCCGGACTACTAAATGATGATCCACAAGAAAATCGACGGCGTCCTTCACCTGCCGCTTCGTAAACCCGTATGTATCAGCAAATGCCTGATAGCTTTTCTGCAGCATATCCCCCTTGAATTTCGTTCTCGCACCGATGATCTTCCCGCTGTCATCCCTCATCATCGTTGGTCTGTACCAATACACGATATCCGCAAGAAGCGTAATCGCCACAAAATGGGCTTTGCCGCTTGAAAACGTCATGTTCTTATACCATAAATGCGGAACGATATTCCCCTTGATCTCCCATTCACTGATTTGATCCACTACCTGACATCCTGATTTCATCTTCTTCTCCACCCTTCTCTTCTATTCACCTTTTAAATAGGTTGAAAGGCTGAAAAAGGACACCCCAAGAAGAAACATTTTTTCACAGGAAAGAGGAGGCGACTTCGTTCTGAGTGAAAAATGCGATCCCGGTGCTTGCCCTGCCCAATTTTTGTAAACGAAGAATGTCACAGACGACACCCTCATAGACTTAAAGTAAACGAAGGGAGCTGGTCTCAATGCTTGAATGGAGTGCTGCCATTGCAGCCGTCGCGTTTACCATTCTGGTCATCTATTTAATTCTGACACTGCGAAAAATCATGGCAACACTAGGAGAAACGGAAAAAACACTGGCCGATGCCCGCAAAGCCGTGAACGGCATCACAGATGAAACAGAAGACCTGATTCATACAGCAAACCAAATTTCGGAGGATGTAAAAGGAAAGGTGAAAGCCATTGACCCATTAGTCGAGTCCGCCCAGGATGTGGGAGAAATGCTCCACGATGTGACAAGCTCGGTGAAACGAACCGCCTTGCAGAAGAACAAACCCAAAACCATTCACGCCAAGGAAGTGAAACCGGTGCAGATTAAGTTGAAGTAGTGGGACGGGGGGACAGGTTCACTGTCCCATCATCTAAATAAATGGGAAGAGATGGGACAGTGTGCCTGTCCCCTTGTCCCGAAGAATAGTATGCAAACAAATTAAGGAGGCACATCCATGAACCCACATGGCACATATATTGAAGTAGAACCGGGAATCGAATTATTTGTGCAGGATACCGGCAGCGGGGAGCCGATTGTCTTTATTCCGGGGTTTACCTTCACCACCGAAGTCTTTAACGAGCAGGTCAAACATTTTTCCAAAACCCACCGTACGATTGTGATCGATCCCCGAAGCCACGGCCGGTCAACCATGACGGTCCATGGAAACGACTACGTCACCCATGGAACGGATCTTCGAAAGGTATTAAAGCAATTAAAGGTGGAGAATCCCATTCTAGTCGGCTGGTCATTCGGATGCCTGACGGTTTGGGAGTATATCCGCCAATTTGGGGCAGAAGGCATCCAATCCATAGTCCTCATTGATATGCCACCTAAATCACTATCCGTTCAACAAGATGACGAATGGGTTGAAGGACCCCTTGATGACATGGCAGCAGGCCTACACCAACTATCTTCGCAATCCAAAAGGACAGCGGGATTTCATTGCTGCCCTATGCATCCGGCGTCATGGTCCAGCGGGAGCTGAGGGATGAAGAATTGAAGTGGATCGTGGAGCAATCACTGAAAACACCTTACTATATTGCAGCCAATTTATTTTCTTCCGGACTTTTCTCCGATTATCGTGTGGAGGCGGCAGAGAGCAGTGAATCTGTCCCCACCCTGTATGTTATCGCCGAGCACTGGGCAGAAGCCGCGACCTCAAGCCTTAGGAAGCTTGCCCCTAAAGCCTCGGTTGAAGTACTTGGAGGACATCTCATGTTTTGGGAACATAGTAAGAAGTTCAATGCGATGATTGAGGGGTTTATGGGAAGGGACTAGGGGACAGGTTCCTTGTCCCAATTCAATAGGGCCGTTTCCTTTGGACAGCTACCTTGTCTCAGGGAACGGCCTCTCGTCTTTATACTATTAAGGCAAAAACTGAGCATGGACCTTGCTTTCTTTTCTATTACTGAAGACCGTCCTCATCTATTTTTTAAACAAACGTTTAATTAAACGGTTTGAATATGGATACATTGGTATTTGTAGGGTTAAACAGTTGTTTAAGAGATAAAAACGAGGTTTAAAGCTTGAGTAAAAAATCCCACTACAAAGGCAATTCCGGCCATTGGGGGGTCTTCAAATGGGACACAGGGACAGGTCCCTTGTCCCAGAGAACGGCCATCTCGTCTTTTATCATGATCGGGACACGGTGCCTGTCCCCCCGTCCCACGCCATCACTTCCTTCACAACCGTCTCGACGAATACAGGGGTCTTTACGAAGGCGCTTTCGATATGAAGGCGTTCGGTGCGTTTGTGGGCGTCTTTGCCGAAGGGGCCGACATTGAGAACTGGGCCTTCGAGTTTGTTCATGTCTTTGAACGGGATGGTGTAGGTGGTGTTCCAGACGGGTGTGTTTTCCTCGAATACGGCCCATCCTTTGTTTTCGTCTTTGTAGTTGACATAGCTGAGATCGGAGATGCCGTTAAAGTAATGGGCCTGTTCGACAGGCAGGTTGAACTGGGCTTTCGCCACCTCTGTTACCTTTTGGATACACCTTGAAACGAGCGGATGATCGGATGTGTTGACGGCAGGATAGAAGGGTGGTGTGAACATCAGGACGATGGCCGGGGTCAGCTCCTGACAGTTGATGAGGAGGGTGTCGGCGATCCTGAAGGATTTTTCCCGGTCGTCCCCCCTGGTTGATCCCAATGTCATGCTTCAATGCCTCAATATAATTCTTCCCCAGCTTCTTATCCGCATAGTCGATGAGTTCTGAGTAGCGGAGCACGTTCACTTCCCCCACGGATGGGATCTTCTCACGCTCACACAGTCCCCTGTACCATTCGTTGCATTCCTCCGCAGCAGACAGGGCGACCTCTTCAAATAGGTCCATGACATCTGCCGCCGTCCGCTTCATGGTGAAGACATTATACAGGGCCACGGTTCCATAGGGGGGTCTGGGCAGAATAGTTGAGGCGTAAGTCCTCTTGTTGAAGGGTGATGGGCAAAGGTGTGTTCTCGCCATAAACCGTCTCCCTGAAAAGAGGATTCCATTCCATCTTCCGTGTTAAAAAGGACGCCATGAAGGACGATGTCATTCCGCTTAACGGTTCGCCTACATGTGTTTCTCTTCCATAAAACAGGGCGGACGGCATGATTTTGCCGATGGTTCCCGAGTATACATGGTAGGAAGTATCCGTAGGCTTCATGGAAAAGACGGGCTCTCCGTTTAAGAATAACGAATAGTCGAGGTGATGCTCCTCTTTCATGTCATTCAAGGCCCTAACGGCCGACCGCATTCCTGACGAGTTGACTTCTTCATCGGGCACTGTAAGGAGTACGAGATTGATGGGCCACTTTTCTTCAGCCGCTTTTTCCATGATGCCCATATGGATGGCGAGTCCCGCTTTCATATCCATCGTCCCCCTCCCCCATAGATACTGGCGGGACCGGAGATCGTGCCGGGCTTCGGGATGCAGCTCATCGATATAGTGCTCTAATTCCTTCGTTAAGCTCTCAGGGTTGAACGCCAGGGCTTCAAGCTCTCCGTATTCTTCCGTGCTGACGGTGTCAAAGTGACTGATCAACACAATCGTTTTAACGGCCGTCTCATGCTTATAAAGGGCAGTCAGAAACTGCCGGCCGTAGTCGGCAGCTCCGAGCTTCAGAAGATCAGGGTGGGAAGCAAAATATGGAATCCCCTTCATTTTTTCATACACCTTCAAGGGGAAATCAATCTCTCCTTCCGTCAGCGTCCGGCTGTCCCAGCTGACGAGCTCACACAGTAACGCACGTAACGACTCCGGCGTCTCCCATTGCCTCATGAGATGACCTCCTTCATATGCTCCTGATTCAGCCAGTGCTCCAAACGGATCAGCCCTTTTTCTAACACGTCCATACTGTAGGCAAACGAAATCCGGATATAGCCTTCCCCGTAATGTGTAAACGCGCTCCCCGGCACTACCGCTACTCCGCCTTCCTTTAATAAACGAGTGGCGAATTCCAATGAGGAGAGATTATAGCTTTTAATAGAAGGAAAAATATAAAAGGCCCCTTTGGGCAGCACGACATCAAAGCCCATTTCCATCAAACGCTCATAGACAAAATCCCGTCGTTTTTTATAGGCGACATTCATTAAAGCGGGTACGTGCCTGTTATTGCGCAATGCTTCAATGGCCGCATATTGACCGGGAACAGAAGCACAGACGACATTGTAGATATGGATCTTCACCACATGCTCCATAACAGACTCCGGTCCCAGTACAAAACCGATCCGCCACCCCGTCATGCTATGGGATTTCGATAAGCCGTGGATGAGGAATAGCCGGTCTTTCAGGTTCTGATAGGCCGCAAAGGAATGATGCTCTCCTTCAAAGGCATTCTCACTGTAGATCTCATCGGAAATAACGAAGAGATCATGCTTCTCGATCACGTCAACGAGTTCATCCACTTCTTCCTTGCTCAGGGTGACCCCTGTGGGATTGGACGGATAATTGAACAGGACTGCCTTGGTTTTGTCCGTGATTAAGTCTTCGAGCCTCTCGGGAGACGGTCGGAACTGCGTCACCGATGTATCGAGGTAGACTACCTTCGCTCCACACATGGTAATGATCGGTTCGTATCCTGAATAAAGGGGGGCAGGCAGGATCACTTCGTCCCCTTCTTCCAGGATCGTCCGGAAGACAGCATCAATGGCTTCGCTTGCCCCGTTGGTCACGATCACTTCTGTTTCGGGATTGTAATCCAGCCTGTACACATCGGCAAAGAAGTCCCGGATGGCGATCCGCAATTCCAATAGACCGGAATTATGAGAATAGCCCGTTTGATTCGAGGTGATTGCCTTGATTCCCGCTTCCTTTACTGCTTCAGGTGTCGGGAAGTCAGGCTGGCCGATGGTTAAATTGATGGCGTCGGGATAATAGGCCAGCTGGTTGGCGAACTGGCGGATTCCAGGGATGACTAACCGCTGGGCTCTCGCGTTTATGGTAATCGACATATGCTTCTACACCTTTCTCTATTCTCCCCTTACCTCATCAGCCCTGGTAACCAGAGGGAAAGCGGTGGGAAAAATGTAATCACGAGCAAACAAATGAACATAGAAACAAGAAATGGGACAATGGCCCAGGCGATCTTTTCAAACCGAACCCCGCCAACGCTTGATGCGACGAACAGATTCACCCCAAGGGGCGGCGTAATGAAGCCGATGGCCAGGTTTGCGACCAGGATCACGCCGAAATGCACCGGGTCCACCCCGACGGCTGTGACAATCGGCAGAAGGATGGGTGTCAGAACCACCAAGGCCGAAATCGTATCAATGAACATCCCTACCAGTAAAAGAAGGATATTGATGGCAATCAGAATGATAACAGGATTCGTTGACAGCTCTGTTAAAAACGTCGAAATGTCATTCGGAATCTGCTCCAGCGTCATGAAGTAGGCAAAGGAGACGGACAGCCCGATGATGATCATGGTGGTGGCGTTGATCACCACCGCTTCCCGAAAGCTTTCAAACACGGTTTTCCACGTGAGTTCCTTATAGACAAACAGGCCGACGACCAAGGAATAGACGACTGCGACGACGGCAGCCTCCGTCGGGGAGAAAACCCCTCCATAGATTCCTCCTAAAATGATGACTGGGATCAAAAGGGCCCATTTCGCTTCATTGGTGGCTTTTATGACATCCTTCAATTGAAAGGTTGTCTGCTCTTCCGGTGCGTATCCCCTTTTCTTTGCAATCAGATAGGCGGTAAACATAAGTCCGAGACCGATAATAAGCCCAGGAAGAATGCCGGCTAAGAACATACTGCCAACGGAAACGCCTCCGATGACACCGTACAGAACAAATGGAATGCTTGGCGGGATGATGACACCGATGGACCCAGCCTGCAGCCGCGACAGCTGAAGCGAACCCGCCTCCATAGTTACGTGCCCGCATGGCAGGAATCATGAATCCGCCGATGGCTGCCACTGTGGCAGGACCCGATCCTGAAATGGCCGCGAAAAACATGCAGGACACGATGGTCACCATGGAGAGTCCTCCGACCATCCAGCCTACCAGGGCAGTGGCCAAATTCAACAGCCGCTGGGAAACGCCCCCTTTCCCCATCAGGATCCCGGCGAGCATAAAGAATGGAATCGCCAGGAGCGGGAAGGAATCCAGTGAGGTAAAGGCTTTTTGAGTGATAATATCAAGGGGCAGCGTCGACCCGAAATAAATGGCGACTAGTGCGGATACGCCAAGGGAGATGGCAATCGGGACACCGATCAATAAGCAAACAGCCAGGGTGCCAAAGAGTAATCCAATCGTCATACCCCCACCTCCTCTCCGTCACCGCGCCAAATCGTGATGACTTGTTGAATCAGGCGGAAGGCCATCCCGGCTCCCCCGATGGGAATGGCCAGGAACGGGAGCCACATGGGAATCTGCATGGCCGGTGTGATCTGGCCGTTTTGAAAGCTTGCCAGGACAAGCTGCGTCCCGAAGACCGCCAGGAAGACGGCGAGGCCGAACCAAATCAATAATGCCAGAGTATCAATGAATTTTCTTGCGGTTCCTTTAAATAAATCAATAAATGCTTCAATGCGAATATGCTGTCTTTTTTTCACGGCATAGCTTGCGCCAATCCATACTTGGAAGATATGAATATACCGGGCCATCTCCTCTGTCCAGCTTGGTGCGGAGGAGAAGACATATCGTCCTACTACCTGGGCAAAGATAAGGGCAACCATAATCGCAAGGGTGAGCACAAGAATCAGTTCTTCGAGATACTCGAATTTCTTTGTCATGTGTGAGGCTCCCTTCAGACACAATGAACCAAGGGGTCAGCCTTGATTCATCATAGGATTATTCTTCGTTCGCTTCTAACGCTTTGTTCACGAGATCTTCTCCGATTTTCGGAACATACTTGTCATAAACGGATGACGCTGCTTCACGGAAGGCATCTCTTTGCTCTTTCGTCAGGTCATTGACTTCCATTCCGTTTTCCTTCAACTTGTCCAGGAATTCTACATCCTGCTTTTGAGCAAGTCCCCGCTGTTCATCACGGTATTCTTCCGATGCTTCTGTGATCAACTTTTGCAAATCTTCAGGTAATTCGTTGTAGAAGTCATTGTTCATAAGGAGCGCTGTAGCTGCGTACACATGTCCGGTTAATGATAAGTAGTCCTGTACTTCATAAAATTTGTTTGTGTAATAAAGGGAAACGGGACATTCCATGGCGTCATACGTCCCCTGCTGCAAAGCCGTATACAATTCGCCGAAGGCAAACGGAGAGGCATTTGCGCCAAATGCTTTAAAGGTATCGGTATGGAGAGGGTTCTCAAGCGTTCGGAACTTCAGGCCATCGAGCTGGTCAGGGCTTTCAATCGGGCCCTCATTGTTTGACATGTGACGGAATCCATTTTCCCCGAACACTAAGCCTTTCAGGTCATTTTTTTCTAAGTCGGCCATTAATTCCTGACCGAGCTCACCGTCGAGTGCTCGATAGGCTGCTTCATTGCTGTTAAAAAGGAAAGGTAAATCAAACACTAAGAATTTTTCGTTAAAGGAGGCAAGAGGGGCTACTGCAGGGATGGTCATTTCTATGTTGCCTAATTGAACCGCTTCAATCGCTTCACGATCCGAACCGTAAAGCTGACCGTTAGGATAAAGCTCCACTTTAATACGGCCGTCGGATTCTTTCTCTACTTTTTCTTTAAAGGTTTCGGCTGCCACATGAGAGGATTGCTCCTCAGGCACCAGGTGGGCAATACGGATCGTGTACGTTTCCTCTCCCCCTTCACTAGATGAGCCGCTAGGTCGTCCACACGCCGAAATGAATAGAATGGCAATCAACAAAAATGGAATGATTTTCTTCAATTTCCTTCCTCCTTTTGATAATATCCTTGAATTCTTCGTTCAATGTTCTTCATATGAGCTGACATTTCTCTTTTGGCCATTTCAACATCTTGGTCCTGAAGGGCTGCAAGAACCCGTTTATGTTCGTCAAACGCTTCCCTGGCACTTAACCGCAGGGAATTGGATAGAACGAGGAAGGCGCGATTCACACCGGTATTGGCCGTATGAATCATATCCCTTAGCTTTGGATTCGGATTGACGCTCGCCAGTAACAGATGAAATTCCCGGTCCAGCTCAATGAACTCCTGGTAACAATCCTCTGTAATCGCTTTCCATTGCTGATCTACATTGTCCTTTAGTTCATCCAGCTTTGTCCCGTCAATCGTCGACACAATGATTTCAAGGTTGTACACTTCTAATAATTCACGTATTTCAAGGAATTGCAGGGCATCTTCCTCTGTAAAAGAGGCCACAACCGCCATCTTGGCATCGGAAATGATCACAAGGCCTTCGGCTGCGAGCCGCTTCAAGGCCTCCCTGATCGGAGTTCGGCTGATTCCCAATTCCTCGGCAAGCTTCTTCTCCGGAAGCTCTTCCTTAGGGGCTAACTTACCTGAAATAATATCTTTCTTAATCAAATTGAAGGCTTGCTCTGCTAATGTTTCCTTTTTAATAATCCTCGGCAAGTCACTCCCTCCCATCGTGTTCGTTGAATTTTTTTATACAAGATGTCCGTTTACTTGGTGGTATACCGTGTACTTTTTAAGCCGGTATACCGTATACATTCATGTTAAATTATGCTAATCTATTTGTAAATATAAAATTTAGAAAATTATAAAAATATAAAAAGCAGGTGATTGAACTTGACGAAGAACTGGATCGAACGATTAGAAACCAGTATTGGGAAAGAAAAGGTAAGCATCAGCGAAAGTGACCGCTTCCGTCACAGCCAAGACGAATCGAGCCATCTTCCTATCGAGCCTGATGTCGTTGTTTTTCCTGAAGGGAAAGAGGATATTGTAGAGATTTTGCACGTGGCCAATGAATATGAGATACCCGTAACGCCATACGGCGCAGGATCAGGATTGGACGGCCAAGCCATCCCTGTTCAGAAAGGGATTTCCATGAGCTTCGAACGGATGAAAGAGATCATCTCCTTTTCCCCGGAGAATTTAACCGTCACTGTACAGCCGGGAATCACCCGCTTGGAGCTGAATAAGGAGATTAACAGAAGCGGCCTATCCTTCCCCATCGATCCCGGGGCCGATGCCAGTATCGGGGGGATGGTCGCGACCAATGCCAGCGGGACTACCGCAGTGCGATACGGTTCCATGAAAGATCAGGTAGTAAGCTTGGAGGTGATTCTGGCTGACGGGAGAATCATCCGGACCGGAAGCGAAGTAAAGAAATCGTCAAGCGGATACCACTTATCCAGCCTCTTTGTCGGATCAGAAGGCACCCTCGGGATCATTTCGGAAATCACATTAAAGCTTCACGGCATTCCCGAGCATACCATCGCGGCCCGGTGTACCTTCGATACGCCGAAAGAGTGTGCAGAAGCCGCTCACAGTATCCTAATGAGCGGAATTCCAGTCATGAGGATGGAGCTCGTGGATGCCAGCAGCATTAAACAAGTGAATGTATACGGAGACTACCACTTTCCAGAAGCCCACTCCCTCTTCTTGGAATTCGCAGGGAGCCGCGCTTCAGCAGAGGAAGAAGCCACCATCGTCCAAGGCTTAATCCAGGACATGGGCGGCGAGAACTGGGAACGGGCCAGCGGATCAAAGGACCGGGCCGAACTGTGGCGGGCCCGGCACGAACTGGCCTATGCCTTCCGTCATAAGAAAGGCATGTCCGTCATCGGGTCCGACGTCTGCGTCCCCCTCTCGAAACTCTCAGATCTAGTCGTCTACGCCCGTACACTCATAGATGAAAGCAATCTATTGGGAGGCGTATTCGGACATGTGGGAGACGGCAATTTCCACACCATCCTGGTCTATCCTTCCGATGATCAGGATCTGGCGAACAAAGCCGAAAGCATCAACGACAAACTCGTGCTTAAAGCATTGGACGTTGGGGGTACCTGCACAGGAGAGCACGGGGTGGGTCTTGGGAAAATGAAATATCAGGAATTGGAGCATGGGGCGGCTTTGGAGGTGATGAGGTCGTTTAAGAGGCTGCTGGATCCTGAGGGTCGGTTGAATCCGGGGAAGATTTGGGACTGAGGGACAGGTTCCTTGTCCCATCCCCGGCTTGTTCTTGTTTTTCAATATCTAAAAGAAGGAAAAGAAGAGGAACAATACTTTATGGAAACCACATATGGGCTAATGGGTATAAACGATGAAGTTGTCGATAAGATCATCAATTGCGAGAATTAGGGACCAAAAATGTTATAGTTTCAGCAGCTGCTTTAACTTTTTTGGCCCCTTCAGTTATATCTAGATTCTCAGGTGAAAGTACCTTTCCTCTCTTTCACGTCATGCTTCCATATTCATTGACTGATCAAATTCTGCCTTTCTAACATCTTTAAAATAGATGACCCCTATGTTCAGGATGAAAACTAAAGATGCCAAGAGGAGAAGGGTCCATGTGATTCCTAGCACCTCAGAAATAGGTCCCGCCAATACAAACCCCACCGGCATGAATACAAAGGAAACAAAAGAATCCAATGAACCGATTCTGGATAGCATATGTTCAGGTACCTTTTGTTGAACGAGTGTATCCCAGAAAACGGCACTTATGATAATACTTGCGCTTGCCAACATAGCCACAGCCATAATCAACCAGTGTGAAGCCGGACCGATCAGCATAAGGATTTCAAGGGGCACCAAAACCGTCATTAAGCTAAAGGCAAACTTTAATGGATTCTTTGGCTTGAAGTTATGAGAAATCAAACCTCCCAGCAACCCGCCAACCGAGGCAGCGGTTAGAATCATTCCCCATTCTTTCGGACCATCTAATTGATCTAAAAGAGCTATCGGACCAAGAACATTAAAAGTTGCAACTGCAAAGTTTATCAGGGAAAAGGTGATAAGTGACCTCCATATCCAAGTTTGATTCTTCGCTAAATGTATCCCCTCTTTCAAATCTTGCCAATAGGTGTTACCTACTGTGATTTCCAACTTGTACTTCGGTGTAACCAGTAACATGAGTACCAGACTTACAAAGAAAGTCATGGCGTCAATGAAGAAGATTACATCAAACCCGACCAAAACAACCAATATCCCCGCAATGGCTGGACCAGCTATTTCAAATATGCTATTCACTACGCTTAGGAGTGAATTTGCCTGTTGAAGCTGATCTTCTTTTGCAATTTGTGGAATCAGTCCACCTGAGGCAGGGGAATGAAAAGCACTAACAGCACCGTATAGCAAGGCAGAGACCACTAAATGCCACAGCTCAATCGAATGGGTAAAAAAGAGAAAAGCAATAATGAAATGATTGACCCCTTGAAGCAGATCCGAACCAATCAGAATACTCTTTCTTGAAATACGGTCAGCCCAAACCCCTCCAAACATGACGAATAACACTCGTGAAATCCAAAGTGCCCCTAATACGAGGCCAAGACTGGTTGCACTTCCTGTAACCTCTAATACTGCAAATGTAATAGTGACAGGTATGAGAGTATTCCCAATAGAAGAAATGACATGGGCTAACCAAAAGGTAAGAAAGTTTAAGTCTTTAAGAATATGTATCGGTTTCATTGAATTCCTCCTGAGGTTGACCCTTTAGTTAAACGATTTATTTCTTTTAGCTTATTAAGTACTTTGATCCAAGCTTCCTTATCCCTTTTCTTAAGGTACATTTCTGCTAGATGTACGTTACTTTCGTTAATGAAATTACCCGTAACGGACATAGTGGGTTCAAGGTTTATGACTTCATGCGCCCAACCACTTGGGGTAAAAACCAAATCTCCAGGAAACTGAAGAACTTCTACCTCATATCTGGAAGAAGGAAACTCATCAGCATAATCATCATCTAATACATCCTTTACAATAGACTCTGCAGGAGATAAGAACCTCCATTTTTTTGTTCCGCTTAGAAGTAGATTCCACGCACTGCTCATCATAACATCAATATGAAGGGCTGTAGAAGATGAGGCCGGGCCCATAAATAACCAGAGCCAGGGTGGCTTCACATCTTGTGGTAAAGAGTCCAACCAATTAGAAAAGGATGCCGGCAGCTCGATTTTCTCCATAATCCCATTTAACATTTCACTATTGCGCAAGTTGGACGCATACCATGGATTCTCATCACTCGTTTCATTCATATAGACAAGATATTCATCCAGGCTAAATTCCCTTGTTTCCCGCTCCCCTTTCCGGCTCGCTATAATGGAACAACCACTATGTTTAAGAAACTCAATAGTATGTGATACAAGATTGGAGTATCCTGAATACGATAAGTGTTTTCTTACTATCACCGGCTGGTCCAATGCATGTAATGGGATATCTTCTTCTAAGATCACTTCTTTTACAGCGATAGTCATTTCACACCTCCGTTTACTTGACACGTACAAGCCGTTTCGATCCCTCTGTTAAAATAGAGTAACTTGATCAAGTCTAATGCGATAGATTCTTCTCCCATTTCTCTGGCCACGTCTTTTAAAGAAAACTTTGGAGTTGCTTGAATAAAGTGCACTGCTTTCTCGATTAACGGATGGTTATTCAATTTGCACTTCCTACCGCGAAGATACAGGTGCAGTTCACTTCCATTTTTCTTAATTGGTATTTCGATATTCTTCTTTACTCTAAAACAGGATTTTTCAAAATTGACGGAAGCTGTCTGTTCTATTTCGGTTGGACTTCCGATAAAACCACCGTTGCTTCTGAGTAAACGTCTCTGGTCAAGTACTCCTTGGAAGATCAGTTCGCCAAAATCTATATTATTTCCATTTAACTCTTGATCTATTATGGAATGGTATTGTGCCTCAATCGATTCTTCTTCTGACCAGAAGAGGGATAGTGTGTCAGCTGGCTGATGATCCAAATTAGCTATTCCCGAACGGATTAACGAGGGAGCGCTAGCAGGAAACAAAGCAGTCCCCAATGTAACTGAAAAGTCCGGAGTATACAGCAAATGATACATTTGGCTAGGGATAAATATCATATCACCAGGTTTAAGCACAACATGGACAGCAGACTTTTCCCATTCAGATCCAGACTCCAATAGATCCGTTCTACCTGTTATACTTGGATCAGGGTCAGTTTCCCAGTACCACACGTCCTTGGTAGATGGACCACAATGAATCAGGAAGATAGGTTCATTATCCGGATGGATCCCAAATGGTGTATATCCGTAGTTTCCAAATATCGCATAAGAGTCTGCACCCATTTTCAGATCCTTTTCCCCTAAGTTCGTCAACACATTAGAAGTGAGAATCTCATGTATTTTTTCACTATAATCTGTTATTCTGTCAAACAATACACAGAAATTGTCACCTCCTAGCCATTGAGAAAACCATTGTTCCAATGAATCATGATTATCGACTGAAGAATCTTTTATTCTATTTCTTAACCACGGCTTGACTGCGTCCTTCACATTAATATTCATTTGGGGAATTCTTTCGCTATTTTGGACTTCCCGTACAAAATCGGTATAAATCTTATCCCAATTCGTCTTTTTAAGGAATGATTTCCAAACGACCGGGCGTGTAAAGTGATTTGTTTCTTTGCTCAGATGATGTAATGTAGGTATACTCATCTTCCGTCCTCCTTTACAATTAATCCCTTATATTGAATCGCACACTTCACCAGGAATGCAGCCACTTCGAAAGATATTATGTTTGTCAATTCTTCAATAAGACTCGAGTACGTTATTTCGGTTTTACTTTGGATGATCTTGATGGATTCCACTATGCCAGGTACATTTTTAAGCTGAAGGAGTCTTCCACGGATAAATAAGGTAATTTTGTCTGTTTCTATGACGTGGAGTATAGGAAAACATGCAGGCTTAATCAATGTTGTACGACTCAAATCATGAATCGTATCCATTTCTTTCATAATCGGTTTATGAATGGCGTACCCATTACTCTTAAGTAGCAGATGATAGAAGTATGATCCTTGCTTTATCCCTTTTTCAAGGTCATGTCGATGGGACTGGGTGATAAAGTCAATTTGCTCATATATGCTTTTTTCTAAACTTTCTTCTTTCACAAAGTAATGGGGCTGATTTCCATTAAGCTTTGTAAGCATCTTGATTCCTTCTTCCCCCACAGTTCCAGCGGTAGAAGGATAGAGTATAAATCCCAGAAACGAAGAAAATCCTACATTCTTGAATACATGAAAATCCCCCTTCGGAATAAATAAACAATCCCCAGGCTTTAAAACATAATGTGTTGCGTGTTCTACAAGATTTTCCGGATCAAAACGGCGATCCGAACTTCCCGTTAGCTCCAGGTACTCTTCTCTCTTCCATATCCAAACGTGCTTTTCATCCGGTCCCAAATGAAAGATCAAAGAATGGTCGGGATCTTCGTGAATACCAAATGGCGTATATCCGGCATTGGCAATAAATGCATATGCATCCACTCCTGCCATCGGAACTCCTACATCGTCAATGATCGGTTTAATCACTTCAGATGTCATTCTGGTATGCAGCCTGTCATTCCATTTCATGACGCCATTAAAGGTAAAACAATATTCTTCATACCCAATCGTTTCTTGTATCCAATCATCCAGATCCGCTTCTTCATCAAAATGGGTATTCCAAAGTTTTTCCAGAAGATCATAACGTTGGCCATTATCAATAAACACCCTGAAATTAGCTTTTTCATTATGACTCTTTACATTCCCGATTGCATGTTTCAGTTCAGTCGTTACTTGCTCTGGATTTAGTAACATATTGGGAATTAAAGCATAGTCTTTTAAACCGTTCGTTTCTTGGAGTAACCTAGTGATCCAGTTATCTGATATGATTGGAGCTACTTTAGTTGATTTCGTCACCATGTTCATTTTCTTCACCTCTATATGTTTGATTATGTTGATTTAATACGAGTTGGGTAGCCAGGTTGGCTACGGATAGGGCTGCTAAATTGGGTTTCTGATCTCCTGCACATACTTCTACGAAATCTGCCCCTACTACATTGAAATGGGTACTTAAGTATTCCATGAGGAGTGACGCCTGATGATAGGTGATTCCCCCTATAACCGGCCATGCCACTTCAGGAGCATTTGAAGGATCTAGCACATCTACATCGAATGAAACATAAATAGGAGTGTTCTTATCGACGGTGGAAAAGATAGATGTGACATCCTCCATCGTATGGATATCATTCGATGAATACACGCGGACATTACTCGATATTCCCATATCGTTAGAATACTTTCTTTCGAATTGCCTTATCCCCACCTGGATTAACTGATGAAAGTGTTTCTCTTTCATTAGTTCACTGAACACATTTCCTATAGTAAGACCTTTGGTATTTCTCAACTGGCTTTCATAACGGTCGGTATGCGCATCAAAATGGATGATGGTCATATTCTCATACTTATCCATAAGGGTCGACACGACTGGGTAAGTCACGGTGTGATCCCCTCCCAGGACAATAGGCTTCAAGTGATTTTCTGACATTTTATCCACAATGTATCTCACTTTTTTGTTTACATCTTCTATGGTTTCAATACGGGAATCATAACTTACGTCTCCTACATCATAAGGAGTGACATTTTCCGCTTTGAAGCTTCTGGAGTGATTCATATCCACTAAATACTCTTCATCCGAAGAAGCCGGGTCAAAAAGTTTAATATTGGATCTAATTAATGAAGTTCCATCAACAGGACTCATATTCCCTTTATGTTCATAAGAAACGGGAATGCCTAAGAAACAAAATCGATGATTAAATTCTTTATTTTCTAGTTGGTTAAGATCTAACTTCTTGCCGATGGTATTCTTGGGTTGTATAACCAGTCCATTTCTGTAGATGGAATGAGCTTCCTGAGGAATGATGATAGACTCATCCAGCAAAAACGCCAACACATTTCCAGTTAATCCCTTTCCCTCTAACACTTCAAGACTGTTGGGCTCTTTCATGAGCTCAACTACTTTGCTGAATTGAAGATTCGTTTGGAGTTTCTTTTTCTGATAAGGAAGGATAATATTAAGGAAGTGACCTTTATGTTCAACTGAAATTGTTGGATTGAGAACATACTGTTTAGACATATTCATGAAATTTCACCTCAAGTACCCCATACTTATAGAAGGCTTTGCATAGTAAATAGATGGAGTCCTCATTGATCTCATCTTTAAATGTTTCGATTAATTCTATGACACTTAATGAGAATTCCGTGTTCAATTTCTTTATTATGTCAAGAATGGCATCATGCCTTATCAGACTCATCATATTCCCTCCAGCAAACACATCCACTTCATGTTCCTTCTCTAACGCTAACAACTTGAAAGGAGCATTTAATGAAATCGAGCTTTCTCTCCAATCAGATAATTCAGGAAATTCCTTATCCGTTGTGCTCGTAGGAATTCTAAACCCCAAATTACTCCTCATTCGTAGAGCATACTGCACAAGGGCCACTTCAGCAGGATCATTGGCTTGTATGAGTTCTGTCAAAGGGATCATCCCGCTCTTCTGATGGCATTCCAGCTCCACTGTTTGTTTTATGATGCCTTTGACATCGATGGAGCCAGGAGCTTCTAATGGAAGTTGTGCCAATTCCATTGCTCTCTTAAATAGTTCATTTTCATCAAGTCGAATCATGGCAACCGCTAACGATATACTAAAATCTGCATTCTCTCCTACATGAAAATATTTACTGGCCGGAAGGAAGAACCAATTGTCTTTCTCAATGTTGTATTTCTGGGAATGAGAAAATATTTGTGGGGAAGGATTAATCAATGGTTCATATGAACCTCTCATTTTCTTATATGTTTCTGGCTCCCACAGATACATATATCTTTCGTTGGGTCCCAGGTTTAAATGAAGCGCCTCTGAAATTTCATCAATGTGTATCCCAAATGGCGTATACGTTGTATTTCCAATAAAATATGTAACCTCTACATGTAAGAGCTCCTCATTGAGTTGCCCTTTGGCCGCCTCGAACAAGTTGCCGCACCATTTAACTATCGGGTTATACCATTTCTCTACTCTGTTGATAACCACAAGAAAATCTTGACCTTTAAATGTAGTTCTACCCCATCGCTCTATTTCCTCAAAAGAATGAGGAGGATTTAGAAGAATAAATTCTTCTAAATCCTCACGTGATTCACCATCTACATAAATGCGTAAATTATTCCGATAAGAATCATCTGTACCTTTAGCTCGGGCCATTGATAATAATGTCTGAAATGGTGCGTCATAGACGTCTGTAATGTCCATTTGATTCTTCAGTGATGCCGGTTCTATGAAATCCTTTGTAGAAACTTGTAATTCTTGAAAAAAACTCATTTCTTATCACTCCTTAGAAGTTTAAACCAAAGATCGAGGGCCACATTCCTCGTTTCCCGGTGATTATGTAGACTCTTTTAGTGACCTACATGGGTTACTGGACGCGCTGCCAGCTCTTCATCTCTTAATTCAGAGAAACGGATGTCTAGATCCTTCAAGGATACTTTTTCTTCGGTTTTTTTCATTTCTGCCATGATGATTTCCTCCTATTCTAGTGATTATTTGATTAATGTCCTACGTGTGTCACTGGACGTGCTGCAAGCTCTTCATCTCTTAATTCAGAGAAACGGATATCTAGATCCTTCAAGGATACTTTTTCTTCAGTCTTTTTCATTTCTGCCATGATGATTTCCTCCTATTCTAGTGATTATTTGATTAATGACCTACGTGTGTCACTGGACGTGCTGCAAGCTCTTCATCTCTTAATTCAGAGAAACGGATATCTAGATCCTTCAAGGATACTTTTTCTTCAGTCTTTTTCATTTCTGCCATGATGATTTCCTCCTATTCTAGTGATTAATTTGATTAATGGCCTACGTGTGTCACTGGACGTGCTGCAAGCTCTTCATCTCTTAATTCAGAGAAACGGATGTCTAGATCCTTTAAAGATACTTTTTCCTCAGCTTTTTTCATTTCTGCCATGAGATTGCCCTCCCTTCCATATCATTTATGGGATAGAGTTTATTGTGGCCCTCGATCTTTGGTTTAACTAATTTCCTTGTCAGCAGGAGTTCTCCATTTCCTGCGCTACCTTACAGCGTATTTTTCCCTTTGATCCAATGAAGATAAGCTAATGGAAGTTTAGAGATGCCTACCGGGTTTTCCGCCACGATATCTTCCAAGTCACCATGTAATTCCAGAATTCTTTTCATTTCTTTTTTCACTCCTTCACTGCCTTTTATGATAGTTTCTTGCGTTAACTTCGAATTCTGATCCTCCCCTAGCAAACCAAAGCCCAGTGCGAGAGAAGACTTCGATTGCTCCTTCAGCCTGTTCCATTCTTCCACTCCCAACGACTCGATGGGGACTAACGTCTCATTGGTAAAGTCAAACCCATACATCCCAGGTCTTCCTACACCCTTTACTATGTTTTTTCTTAATAAAATGACGATAGGCTGAGGGTTTAGTTGATTTACCTTTTCCACAACTTCATATACCATCTGAGCTAAGATATTTAATGATACGAGAGGGATTTTTTCATCCTCAGTTCCCGATGTGTTCTCAGCAAAGTCCGTTGTCTCTTTAAATATTTGAAAGCGGTAGATTTCTTTATGATCCTTATCCCTATTAGATTGAAGGCGAGGAACTATTTTGTTTCCAATCTCAATCGTCACGTGTGTTTCTTACCTCCTTCCGTATCGTGTTTTTCTTTCTAAATTAACTATAATGGATGAATATTGTTAACTGAAATAAGTAAAATAGCCGTTAAAATACCTTGGATAACTTCAAAATTAAGCATAAGAATTTTACTCAGTGAGGAATTTAGTTAGAGTCGATGTTTACCTTGTATGTATGCGGAATAGACTATACAAAAAAACCTGCTATCTCTTGGATAGCAGGTTTATTCTTCACTATTGTCTTAGCTTGTATAACCTTGTGAAAATGGACCAGGTTGTGATTCATCATTAAGAATGATTTGTTGGTTGGATTCATTAAGATTCTTTCCGCTTTCATTCGTGTATGTAAATATCGAACCACCTAGCACGATTGATAATGATAATAATAGCACTTTAATTTTCAACATAGTAACATTTCCCCTTCACATCTGATAATCCTATCGTAAAGGAAGGTGAAGGTTAAAAATAACTAGTAAAATAATCGTGCTTTATGGTGTGATTACACCATCATTTAGTCCTATTATTTTACTTATTAATGGATGGCGGACGTTTCTTTTATCTTATTCTCATTCTTTAAAGCGATTTGATAGTACTTTGCTGCCATCTTATATGCATTGACATTGAAGTAATGATCACCCAGCGAGACAGAGTGTTTTTTCGCCAACAAGAACTGTTGATGTTCTAAAGAGAAATGAATGAGCTTCTGCATTTCTTTTTCATAGTTGTAATCATCCCTGCGGACTTTGTATAGTTCAGCTACTAAAGCATGAATATCTACATATAAATAGCGCAGATCCAATGTCTCAACAATTTCTACTGCTTCATTTAGATAGGTATTCGCCAGGTTCCATTCTTTCAATTCAGAGTACACTTCTACTAAACCTCTCAAAGAATAAATTCTTTCTTTGTCATTTCCTATATGTATCATCAGACTTTTCTTGAAATGTAAAATTGCTTGGTCAAACTCTTTCATGCCTTGATAGACTCTTCCATAGTTGTACTCTATCATTCCTGCAAACGTATCATCATGGTCCTTACCCATCAATGATTCAGCTGTGGAAAGACAGTCTTTCGCTTCTTCAAACAGTTGATCTAAATGATATTGTACCCCTAAGGTGATGAGAGTGGAAATAATATTCGTCGTTTTGCCCAATCGTTCAAATAGTTCATAAGCTTTTAATGTATAGTGACGGCTTATGTCTTGCTTTTTAGCAAGCCTCTGCTTCACCAATCCTAGATTATAATATAGATTGGCACGTTGAAGGCTATCATCTTCTTCCATCAACCTGTCTGCTTCGGAATAGTATTCATCCGCCTTATGAAAGTTTTGTTTTTGATAAAAGTAGTTTCCACAAGCGATATAGTAAAACACCGAATCTTCAGGATAGTATTCATGAACGCGATCAGGTAGAAGTTTAAGAGAATTGGTATAGATTCGAGCTGAGTTTTTCTGTGCATTTATACGCACATAATAATGTAATAAGACTCCATGGATCTGCAAGAGAACCGTTACGGGATGCATCTCCATAGAATGAATTTCTAAAAATGAGATTTCCCTTTCAGACATATGGCTGGTCACCTTATACTGTTCAATTGTTTCTTGGATGGTCGCCTCAAAATTTGTAATATCGTTATCTGTTAAATATTCAAGAGCAACATCCAGCCTTTTGGAAATCTTCTCTAGAAACCCTTTGGAAGGTTTTATTTTACCATTCTCTATTCTGCTGAGATAAGTAATGGAGCAAATTCCCTTTACTAGTTCAGATTGGTTCATTCCTTTATGGATACGTAATTGCCTAATTCTTTCAGCTAGAAACAATACAATATTTCACCCTTTTCTTTCCCTTATTAATGAAAATGTCATACTACCTTCTATTATATCTTGTCCGATCACCGGAGACCTTCTTCCATTTTTCCTTTTCAAGAAGCTGTGATCGTTTATTCGTTTGCCTATCTAAAAAGGCTAATTCTTTCTGGAACTTCTTGTAATTATCATAACGCTTTCGATCCAGCAGTCCTTCGTCGATAGCCTGCATCACCTGACAAGATGGCTCATCTTCATGCTGACAATCATTGAACTTGCAGTATTTAGCCAGTTCTTCAATATCTGAGAAGCTTGTCGTCATACTATTTTCTACATTCCAAAGCTGCAGCTCTCTCATACCTGGCGTGTCAATCAGGATTCCACCATCAGGTAGAAAAATCAATTCTCTGTGGGTGGTCGTATGCTTCCCCCTATCATCGCCATCCCGTATCTCCTTCACTTGTTGTTTATCTGCTCCAAATAAATAGTTACATATTGTAGATTTACCTACACCAGAAGAGCCAAGAAGCGCAACTGTCTTACCTTCCAGACAATATCCCTTCAGTTGTTCAAGACCTATGCCTTCTGTTGCACTAATCGCGTGTATGGGAACCCCAAGCGCAACACCCTCAATTTCCTTGATACGCGATTCAACATCCTTGCATAAATCACACTTACTTAAGACAATGACAGGATTAGCACCGCTTTCCCATGCTGTAATAAGATACCTTTCAATCCGTCTGATATTAAAGTCATTATTTAAGGACATCACTAAAAACACAGTATTAATATTTGTTGCTACGATCTGCTCCTCGGTCGATTCCCCGGAAGCTCTCCGGGAAAATTTACTAAAACGAGGAAGTATACCGTGAATAATGGCTTTTTTTTCTTCTTTTAATACTGAAATGGCTACCCAGTCTCCTACTGCGGGGAATTCACTTCTTTCTTCCGCAGTGTGTCTGAACTTACCCGATACCTCTGCCAGCAGTTCTCCCCCTTCATTCATAACCCGGTAACTATTTTTATGCTCAAGAATAATTCTCCCTACTTCATACCCACATTCTTTATACTCATTAAACTTTTCAGCTAAAGATAAATTCCACCCCAACTGCGACAATTGCATCTATTTCCCTCCTATGTATCATCCAACTTAAAACAAAATCAGACATTAAAGAATATTCCAACATAATATTAAACCACATTTTTCAATTAGACAATATAATCCATCTAGGTTAAGAGGCCTCGTTGATGGGTACATTGTCTTATTCTTTTATTAATGAATATAATTCTGTTTCGAGATAAATCACGTTTTCATAGCCATTAGTATGGTAGAAAGAGCGGTATGAAAATTAGGGACAACTTGTGAAATATTAGTGTTTCATCTCCTTAAGTAAGGAAAATAAATGGCAAGTTCTTTGATCAGTGCCATCTTCAATGAAAACGGTGGTCTTTTTTATTTACTACGCCAGATCCCTCGTCCCGTAATTCCAATTCATAGATCAAGCCATACTATTGTCACACCTCACTAAACTCTAGTATAGTAGTAAATGGTTTTAAAGACCTAATTTGTATATACATACCAGGAGGCATTATACAGTGAGGAATTTTATTTATTCATGTGTAAGTATCGTCGTAATGATGGTTCTGGCAGGATGTAGCGGACCTGATGAAGAAAAGGTGGAAACGATGATCGATGAGCTGGAATCTGTAGAAGGATTAAGTGACATCATAACGTTTGGATTTGCCTTGGAAGACGACAGGAATGAGAAAGACGTAGTGTACGATATTCATATAACTGTAGACGATTCTTTTAATGAGTTGGGCTATAACGAGCAAAGAGGGGTGTTTGAGAACATCATCTCATCAATTGAAGAGAAAGGACAGAATGTGAGCCGGGGGGGATGTAGATTGCGGAGAAGGCTATACCTGTACAATCGGTGAATTAGAGCTGTCCACGTACACGGATGAAGACGAATATGTCATTGATTACTCCCCTACGTTCACCACCATCACATTAAACGGTGAACCCTATGATGGACAAGTGCCTGAACCTGAAGAAGAATATGTAGCCGAAGTCGCTGAAACGACTGAAGAGACGGAAGCGTCAACTGAAAGCAGCGGGGAAGCTGAAACGACCGCCTATACATATATTGCTGATGTAGACTTCTCAACAGCAGATGGAGAGGATTGGGTCCTGCTTTCAGAGCAAGAGAAGATCTCCATGATCACAGACGCCATCGACAGTTTTAACTCAAGTGGAAGATTCACCATCATAGAAGGGCCCTATTGGTTTGTCGATTCCCTGAATGCCTTTTATGGAGATGGAACGACAGCTGAAGACCAAGCTGTATCACATGAAAAGGTATCCGATGTGATGCTGATGTCGGGTTTGGCCGGCGGAGTGTTCGTGGAGTAAGGACGGTCCTGTTGCTTCATTCTTTTAAAAAAGAAGCTCCTAAACATTTATTCGCCCACTATTCCGTAATACAATTGAAATTTTTAATACATTTTTGAAATTATTTTGTAATATTACTAACATTTCCCACCTGATTTGTGTATAATGGTTCCTGTTGTATTTTTTATACTGTTTCAATAAAGGAGAGAATGATGGGAAATTTTTTAGTGAACAAAACGATTCGAAAATCTTTTGCACTCGAGGATGCGAAGGAAGAAGTCATCATCAGTCTACAAGACAACTTCAACTGTGAGGTTATCAAGGATGACGGTAAAAACCTGGAAGTTTCATTAGTGCCATTACATGCCGGGAAGTTTGTCAAAAGTGTAGGTACCGTGAGCTTCTCCACTGACAACAACCGTACGAAAATCAATTTCAAAGGGAAACATAAATGGACAGGCAGATCAATGGCAATAGCCCTATTATCGATTCCCGCATTAATCGCTGGCGGATTCGGAATATTAATTCTGCTAGTTCTTATGTTCCAAATCAATAAAGGCGCCAAACATAACGAAAAACAAATCCAAGATTCATTCCAGGATATGGTGATGAACCTGGATACGCCGGCATAAGAACTAACATCCATTACATAAAACAGGTAGAGCAGGGACGGTCCCTGCTCTACCCTATAACTCTATAAAATGTGCAACCTTCAACCGCCAATTCATCTCTTCCATATCAAATTCCTCATACTCCTGCATACCCCCATAGCTGAATGGTGGTCTGATCACAGGAGAGGCACTCAAAGCTGTCGTTTAATCCAATTCACAACCACTTCCGCCATCTCCTGTTCATTTCCTTCATAGTTGTGATTGGCACCTTCTAAAACCACATAATCGAACTTTTGGCACACTGTCGCCTTTCTTTGCATCAACGCTAAATCTTCACTCGGTGTGTGAATGTTAACTTCATTCACGTCTCCCATGAACGAAAAGATAGGCATGCGTAAGGTCGATAACGCACTAAAGGTCTCCGGATTTCGCAAAACAGGAAGATTATCCGCTTCACATCCATCTAGACAACGCTCCAGGTACGTTTGTGAGCTGATTGTAAGCCATCCGTCGTGAAGATGTGAGAGCAGCTTCGTTGGCTCACCGTTATTCACGTTCATTTTTGCTTCGTGAATCATGTCGTGTCGATCAGGGTCGTAGCGCTTGGAAAGCCCAACAAGATCAGGAGGGGATGCGAGGATTAAACTAGTAATAGCCGGAGCCCCCTCTTCAGATAGATAATGGATGGCTTTATTTGCACCCAAACTATGGCCCATGAGAATAATCGAGTCATACCCCAGTTCACGTACTTTCCTCACCCATAAGTCAATGTCGTAGAGGCACTCGCTGAAAATTTCATACCTGGCACCAATCGTGCGATGGTCTCCATCTATCGTCATCATGTCATTCACGTGATTGTATCCACGGGTGTGTCCATAAAAGAAACCATACCCATTCTCCACCAAGTGTTGAGCTAAAACGTGAGCAAAGTAATTTTCAATACTATTCCCACTCGTGCCGTGAATAAACAATAAACATGTATTGTGCCGAAATTCCTCCCAATGAACTCCCTGCAGACGTAATCCGTCTGTTGTCCAGTCATGTATAAATGATACGTTTGACATGTGCACCTTCCTCTCTCGGTTCCCGACCACCGGTGAAAGCACCGTTTCGGTTCTCCTGCTTACTTTTTAAAAAGTCTCTTATATCCCATTTCTTAACCACCAATGGAACTGGCCCCTAAGATCTTCCCCAACTCTCGCTGTCAGAAGGGTTTGATTCATTTTTCCTAATCCTGTAGAAGAAAATAGTTTCTTGAATAAAAGCGATATTTTCCGTTAGCATAAAAAATTCAGTGGTAAAAAGCGCCTCTTGCGCAGCAACCCCTTCCTGAAACTCGATGTTATTCTTAATAAGGAATGAGCGTTTATACATTTTTGCCATCATATTAAATGGCGCCTCAAGAAGTTGTGGGAATTTTCCTATTTTTGTAAGGTATAATGGGGCACATGTCTTTTCTTGTAGATAGTATACTGATAATATCCTAAAGAGTTAAATACTTTAGAAGTACCCATTACTATATCAATGTCATGACCTTGAGCTTGTTGGTACAAAAGTTCAATACCATTTTCCGTAAACAAATCATCGGGATCAGCAAAAATAACATATTCCCCTTCAGCGTTCTGTAAGCCAATATTTATAGGCTTTCCACTTGCTCCACTAGGAATAGGAAAATGGAAAGCCTTTATTTTACTCTTATTCTGTATGATTTCATTAATGATAGTTGAATTGTTATCCCTTGAACCGTCGTTAACAAGGAGGACCTCAAGATGATCCTGCTCTATTGATTGATTCAAAACCGAATCGACAGTCTCTTTTAAATACTCTTCTTCATTATATATTGGGATAATTATACTAACCTTCGGCCCAAGTCAAACAACAGAACAGGCCTTTCTTCTTCACTCCGCCGGTGATAGATTGATGACCACTTTCAAATCCACCAATTGAAAGCCCAAACTCCTCAAAGTAACCGACACCCGCTCTCTCGGCTCCTCCACCGAAGCGCCGGAATCTCCAAGATTTACTCCATTCCTTCCATCAACTGTACCTGGACCAGCACACGGTAGCCTTCAAAGTCATTTAGATCAATACTTGTTACTTCATAAATCATGTCGAAACAGTCCTCCGATCGTTTAATTCTTTTGAAAAATTTGCAGGAGCAAGAAACTAAAAGAGAAAGATAATCCATGTAAATAAGAAAGAGATTCTTTATATGAAGTGTTTTTAACAGATTTGGGGTGCTGTGAAGGGGAATCTACAAGGATTAAAATGTGTAAAACCTAAATATAGATTAGTGGATCAAAGAAGAAAGAAGTGGGTATTAGTAATCAAATTTCATTTAACATAACGTTTTAAATATTACAAAAATCAACCGAAATCAGATTAGAGAGGAAGACGAACGAGCATATGAACCTTACAAGTTTAGAAAAATTGTTAGCCTATAACTTTCTTTTCTCACGTGTACTTTGTTGGGAGTGCCCTCATAAAAGTTTCAAGCAATCAACGGTGAACTCTCTTTATTTCCATATTCATAAAAAAAGCAGAGTGGAACCGTCCCCGATTAACACTATTTATTAGTATGGTATCAATCTTTACTGTGAGAACAAACTAATGGCCCTCAGATGTCTCCCTATTACGTTCGTCAATAATAGAAAGATTGGCGGTGATAATCAAGTAGACTACAAGGACCTTTGTTCGAAAAGTATATTTTTCCTATTTGGAAATTCCTCTAACACTTGTGGGCATATTGGATGCCTTTCGCAAGCTATTCACCTCTGCCTTATCATTTTTATCAACGATAATTCTAACATATTACCTCAAGATTTATTCATACCTCAATGCATCAATTGGATCTAAGTTCGCAGCCTTCCTTGCAGGAAGTAACCCAAAAATAATACCAACCATACCTGAAAACAACAATCCGACCACTATAATTTTTATAGAAATCAGAGAGGGCCATCCTGCTATCAAGGAGACTAACATTGAAAATCCTATGCCCACACTCACACCTATTAAACCTCCCATTAATGTCAGAACTGCAGATTCAATGAGAAACTGGGTCAAGATCTGCTTATTCGTTGCCCCCAATGATTTTCTAAGTCCAATCTCCCGGGTTCGTTCGGTAACAGATACAAGCATAATATTCATTACCCCAACTCCTCCAACAAAGAGCGAGATTCCTGCGATCGAACTAATGATTAGGGTCATGATTCTTGTTACTTTCCCAACCCCTTCAGCCATTTCCTCAATATTGACGATTTGATAAGCATCTTTGGTATTATGCATATAGTTCAATGTTCTGGTAGCTTCCTCACCTACCCGATTCATATCATCTAAATTTCTAACCTGCAGTGTTAACTGGTTAAAATTTCTTTGCCCGAAAAGAGTACTGACTGAACTTGAAGGAAGATAGATTTCTGTTGAATTAAACGCAAAGATACCTGAAGGTTGTTCAATTACTCCTATGATTTTAATAGGCTGCCCTTTAATCCATATTACTTCTCCGATAGGATTTTGCACACGATTCTCAACGATGGATTCATAAAGTTTCTTATTGACAATTCCTACGTTCTTACCAGCTACGAAATCAGATGCCGAAAAATTTCGTCCTTTGTATAACTGCAACTCATTAACTTCAATGTACCCTTCATTGATGCCTTTAACACTTATTTCATAAAGCTGCTCATTCAGTCTCCCTTCAAGAAATAAAGAGCTTGAAGCCACTACATTCTTTATGCCGTGTATCTCCTCCAGCGCTTTTACATCCTGTTTGGTAAACTTACCCCCTTCTAAGAATTCGCCTGATGAAGCATCCTGAACATCTGGGTTGTAGAAGACTTCTATTGTATTACCAGACCCTACAATTAGGTTTTTAAGCATGGCCTCCCCACCATTTCCTATTGCCACTACGACAATAACGGAGGCCACACCAATAATGATACCAATTATTGTGAGAATTGAGCGCATTTTGTTCATTAAAACGGACGTTACCGCCATTCTAAGATGTTCTAAAAATTTCAAGATTCCATTCACCACTCTTGTTTCTATTTTACAACTGCTCCATCTCTAATAAAGATAATTGTTCTTGCAAATTCCGCAATTTCTTTTTCATGGGTGACCAATATAATGGTTTTTCCTTCTTGATTCAACTTTGAGAATTGTTCCATGATCACTTGGCTTGAAGATGAATCAAGGGATCCAGTTGGTTCATCTGCCAAGATAATAGAAGGGTTGTTCACAATTGCTCTTGCAATTGCCACTCTTTGCTTTTGTCCTCCTGATAGTTCATTTGGAAAGTGATGCACTCTATCAGAAAGACCTACTTTGGACAATGCTTCTAACGCTCTTAGTCTACGTACTTTTTTAGAAACACCCGAATACACCATAGGCAGCTCTACGTTTTTTAAAGCATTAAGCCGAGGTAACAAGTTAAACTGTTGAAATACGAAACCAATTGAGTGATTTCGTATTTGTGCGAGTCTTTTCTCAGGTAGTGATAAGACATGATGTGTATTAAGGTAATAATCACCAGAAGTAGGTTTATCCAGACAGCCTATAATATTCATGAGTGTTGATTTCCCCGATCCTGATGTGCCCATGATAGCAACAAACTCACCTTCTTCAATAGAGAGATTGATGTTAGTTAAGATAGGAAGATGTTCATTTCCAATAGAAAACGATTTCGTTACTTGGTTTAACTCAATCATTACTCTTCACTTCCATACCTTCTTCTAGTTCTTTGGCGGGATTATTTACGACTTTGTCTTCCAATTTCAAACCACTTACTACCTTCACATATTCATCATAGGTAGAACCAATCTCAATGTAGTTTTTCTTTAATATTTCTTTGTCAACAACCCATACAAAATATCCATTTTTCTCGTCCGTCTTAACAGCACTCCATGGAATGGCATAAGCCTCACGTCGTTCTGTTTCAATTTCCATAATCATCTTAAACCCGGGTTTAACAGGAATATCGTTCTTGACCTTTACCTCGATGGGATACGTAATAAGAGTTTCCTGCTCATTAGAAAGGGAATTTTGACTAGGCATCGTGCCAATCTTTGTTACAACACCGTTCCATGATTGGTCTGGAATAACGTCGGTACTAATCTTTACGGGCTGTCCTTTTTGAATTTCCAATGAATCAAACTCTGAGATGACCCCTTTTACAACTAAATTCGATGTATCTGCAATATGTAGGATAGGTGTATCAACATTTGGGGAATCAGCTGAGTTCTTGTTAACCGAAATTACCGTTCCTTCCATATTGCCCACTACCTTTAATTTATTCTGCTTTTTTTTCAAAGCTTCTTTTTCCAATAAATATGTTCTAGCCTCGATATCGGCCATTTTTTTCTCTACGTAAAGTTGAGCCCTTTCAGCCTCTACTTGTTTTCCTGCCTCTACCCTTCCAATTTGCTTAATGAGCTCAGACTCTTTTCTCTCCAACTCATTTAATTGGTCTTGCAGGTTATTGATTTTTAGATAGCTCGATTCAATAGAGAGTTGATTTCGGTCTTCTTCCAATGAGATTTCCTCATTTGAATATTGAATCAAAGGGGTTCCCTTTTTAACCGAATCCCCTTCTTTTACATAAACCTCTTCCACTTTGCCCAATTGGGTATCATTGTGAATAACAGTCTCTTGGCTGAACCATAGCGTTCCAGGAATAAGCGAAATATCACTTACTTCCCGTTCAGCCATGTAAATAACATTAACGTTGATTGGTGCGTTATTCGATTGGACGATACTTCCCACAGCCGTTAACAGAATTAAGATTGCGATACCTATCGCTAGCAGATGTTTTTTCCGCAAAGTTTCTGCATCCTTTCTTTTATAACTCTAATAACTATTGACACGAGATATAAAGACTAACCTGCAATCTGGATATTCGAAAAAAGGAATCCCGATCCAAGGATGGCAAGGAATAAAAGTGATGTTATTACCCAGCTTTGTACCTTAGAGAAGTTAGCAACATAATATAATCCTACCCCTGTCAAAACGGTTTGCCAGATTGCAAAAACCTCTATTTTAGATAACATTGGACTATCCCCAAATGAAGCTAAACTAGTAACTGTCTGTATTCCGTCAATATCGAAGGTATGCAATATAAGACTATTCAACAAAAGTCCGATAACACCAATCATCATGACATACGTGTTCATGGAGAACAGTTGGCGAAATGTAACTGACTTTTTTATAAATTTGGAAATAACATAAAAGACTACACTCGTAACTAGAATATTGAATAAAGGTGTAGCTAAACCAGATAATGCTGCAGAACCGATAAGTATGGATTTGAAGAGTACAGGATTGTTTTCTACATCAGGTACTTCCATCAATATGCTATTTATGTCGTAGTTTAGGGCCATTGTTGCGCGCCAAGAGTATATAAAGAGGTAATTATGAATAATGCAAATAAAATAACCGGGTTTTCTTTGATTTTTTCCATTTGTTCAATCGGATGCCAAACCATTTTTAATAGAGAGGGTTTTTTTGGCTTTTTAAGATTTACGTTTAATTCTAACGCCTGTGTCTGCATATTGTTTCAAGCCTCATTTCTTATATTATAAAGTCTGTCACTGACTTTAAAGATATCCCCAAATCCTGTAGAACGAAGAAATCAGCAACCAGGGTAATTCCGGCAATGACTAAAAAGATTTTTTTTCTTGTTTGAAAGTATAGAAATACCCAAACTATGACTACTAATAAGGAACCTATCAACCAAAAAATATCCAACATAATGCTACCTCCGTTTTACTCAGGATAAAAGTGTGATGTGACATTTGCTTCAACAAATGCAGCTGAAACAAAAAGGATAATGATAATTAGAAGCAGATAGAGGATTGTCTTAAACTCACGTTTCATATCTACACGTCTTCCCTTTAAAAAAACAAATAACATCTTCAAAGAATAAAATCCTACTGTTGAGGAAAGTAGGAGTGCCGGGATTTCCAATAGACCATGCGGCACAATAAGACAAACAATCTGAAAAGGTGTCAGGTAATCTGTACTGGCAATAATGCTTCCTCCGATGGCCACCCCATTAATGAGAAGCGCACCCAATGTGGTAACACCCAAGGAAATAAAACCAAGCAGAAGGGGAACAGACGCTTTTAAGTTATTTTTAAGGATATCTCCGGATGTATGGTTATTTTCGGTCAGAAATGCTCCTTCAACCCTTGATTCAAGGTACCCCCCAAATAGTAAGGACAACCCAAAAATTATAGCTGATATAAGTAGTAATAATTTTGTATCTCCATATATAGATTTTAATCGGTTCTGCATAGTCAATCCCTCAATTAAACATTATTATAGGTAAGGCAAGAATCTCCCGCCTTACCTACGACATTTTTTACCACATAGCAGTCTGTACTAGACCCCACTTCTTCACACGGTCTTTCAGATACCAGGCACCTAAGTAGTAAACCATGCCAAGTCCACCAATACCGCTAAATACCAACGCAACAGCTCCAGCCACTGAGTGGCCTCCAATTAAGAGTTTTAAGAAACTAGTCCAAGCGGATGTTGACCCACCTAACATACCACTTAACTCCATAGTATATGCTAATAAAAATTCCATTCTATTTTCACCCCCTTTCAAGCTTCTTTCTTGGTCAATTCGTAAAAAATTTCTTCTAAATCATCACTCTTACTAAATGAAAGTGAACGGATATGATCTAAGTTTCCTACAGCCTTGACTTCCCCTTGATTAAATACTATGAATCTATCACATAACTTTTCTACCACTTCCAACACGTGACTGCTAAATAAAATAGAATTTCCTGCCTTTGTGTAATCAGAAAAGTACTGTTTTATAACTCTGGTACTTTCAGGGTCAAGTCCGTTAAATGGTTCATCTAGTATTAACAATTTAGGTCTAAGTATTAAAGCCCCTATCAAAGATATTTTTTGTTTCATCCCTTTTGAATAAGTTCGAATAAAATTGTCTAACTTATGGTCGATATAAAAGATTTTTGCTAAATTCTCTATTTCTTTATGAGCTTGTCTGCGCTCAACCTTCCAAAGCCTTGAAATGAAAGTAACATATTCCCTTCCGGTAAGGTTGTCATATAAGTAAAGTGAATCGGGAATATAGGCAATATTCTTTAAGAAGGACTCTTTGGATTCTTGCTGATTTATGCTTTCAAAGTATATATTCCCTGAGTTGGGTTTCAGCAGACCGGTAATCATATTTAATAAAGTAGTCTTTCCAGCACCATTAGGCCCTATCAGTCCTGTAATATCCCCTGGTTTTATTTCCAACGATACTTCGGTCACTATTTGTTTATATCCATAATTCTTACTTACTTTTTCCAATCTCAACATTTCGTACACTCCTCTAATAAAGGGTTTAACTTATTGTATATTCGTCTAATTTTATGAGGGTTAAATATAACATTAGAGCCCCGACTAAAACGGATGCCAGCAGCGTTGAGAGTATACCGAGAGAATAACCCGGTATTACGTATAAGATCATACTCAATATCGCAAAGTATCCAGTTGATAAACCATTTGATAATAATTTCGATTTCATAGTTGGGATTTGTGTAATATCCTCATGGTTAAAGTCAGGGAATACCATACTTGAAAAGAGACAAATCATACCATATGCAAATGTTGAGCTAATTAATAACAATAAGATCACCACAATATTGACATTAAATAAGTAAGAGGTGACCAAGGTAAACAGAACCCAGAAAGGTAGGCTCATGATAATAAGAAAATAAAACTTAGACCAGATAAGCTGCCTATGCTTAATCGGAGCAAGTAATAATAAATGAAATGGTTTTCCTTCTGCATCAAAACCATATTTATCAATTAAGCTATTTGCCACGAGCGAGTTAGCGAAAATGCACAATACAATTCCAATATACTGTTCGTAATCAGGAATCGTCATTTGACTGGAAGCTATATAATAGCCTGCTACCAACGTTCCATAACCTGCTACAATCGTAAATATAGATGCTATCCAATAGGATTTATTCTCTCTTGTCAACAATTTCAAGTCTTTTACTAATAACAGGTTATTGACATTATTTATTTGCAAAAAGGATGCCCCATGGATATTGTTTCTCCTTTTAGCCGCAGGCTGATGGATATGTATATTTTCAAAGAACATTTCAACTGTCTTAGCTCTCTTCATCCTCCTTGACTGTTCGACAAAGAAGGTAGTAATGATTATAAAGGATGCTATGATTACTGAAACAATAACAATGGTCCCCATTGTAAAGTTCTTAGTTAGAATATCTTCAAGAACAAGGACGAAACCCTTAAACGGAGAGAAACTACCAACTTGTAAATCATCGATTAGATACAGTGGGAACAAGAAGGAAATGGTAGCTATAATATCCTTAATAAAAACCGGAAACATTGATTTAAACGGTTTCAATGAAATAAGAAATAACGAAACAATAAGATAGTAAACACCTGTATTTAAGAGAACAAAATAGGATAGATTCATATTTCTAGATTTAAGATTGATCATTAACATCATTAGTAATGAACGAGTAATGACAGAAATGAATATAAATATGATTAATATAATAGCTAACAGGGTTATACCAAATACGGATAGTTGGAATTTCATTGCGATATTCCAAAGGACAGGTACTGCTATAAGTACCCCAACGAAAAGCTTGGTTAAATAGGGTTCTGCCAATTTAGCAAGCAGAAACTGATGGACATCTATCGGACTTGTCAATACCAATTTAAATTCGTTTGTTTTTGAAAAATCATGGTATTGGTTTAGAAGGTTATCAAATGCAATAATTAAAAACATAATCAGGAACCAAATGGAGAACCATTCCACTTTTTGAGTAAAGACATCGGTAAGAAATAACTCTTGTGAAAATTTAATACCGATAGTAGAAAGCCCTAAAGAAAGAAGGATAATTAGCAAAGAAAAAAAGATTAGACCACCCATTAAAACAAAGAATCCGCTCTTATCGTTTTTCGATTCCTTCTGTACATATAAAAATTTATTCAAATTAATGGTCATGCGGTTTTTTACCAGCAATAAAAAGTAACTCATTAGATCCTCCTGTTTTGAACTTAGAAAGTTCTATATCCAATAGAACTTTCTAAGTCCCCCCTAAGAATTACCATGCAACTGTCGCTCTCATCCCTAAATCAATGATTTTTCGCTTGATGGCAAACATGTATACACCAATGATTGAACCTACTCCTGATACGATCGATATAATAGATGCCACAGTCAAACCACCGTTTACAAGTTGAGCTATCAAGTAAGCTTTTGAGTATGTAATACCAAGCTTAGCTGCTAAATCTGCAATCTCCATCACTTCTAACATTTTTTCCACCACCTATCCCGGGAATGAACAAGGAACATTTCCTCAGTTCTTTTTCCCTAACAAAATGGTAACACATAACATTCATTATGGTTATTGATAAAAAACACGAAAAATTATGCTATATCAGCAAGTTTTTTTGTCGGATTTTATCAATTTTTAACTTTTTACCCATTTCCTAGTTGAGACTGATTCTGGTATAGTCTAAATATCCTAACTGACATGTATGGAGGGATTAGATTTTGAGGATGCTGGAAAATAGCTCTCGAATAGATTATGGCAAGTTAATTTACCACCATAGAACCAAAAAAAGAATGACGCAAGAAGAATTATCTAAGGGAATATGTTCAATTTCTTACCTTAGTAAACTAGAAAACAATAAAATGGAAGTCAACAGCGATGAAGTGGTTCTATTGATATTCGAGCGATTAAATATTGACATTAATGACTATAGAAGTGAAGTAAAGGAAATAGAGCAGCTACTTATGAATTGGTATGAATCCATTCAATTGAAAAACAAGACGAATGCCACAAACTATTTTGAACAGTTAGTAACATACTTCTCTGATGAAAAACTTCAGATTTCACTATATTACTGGTTTGAAATTATCAGCCTAAGGTATCTTGTTTTAATAAATGATAACGAAAGTTGCTACCAAAAATTAAAGAAACTAAATAAAATGGAGAAAAACTTTGATCCTTTACAACTTGTATATTTAAATTATTTCAGCGGAATAGTAAAATGTAAAAATCATGAACTAATAGAAGGAATTGAATTACTGATTAATTCAGAAAAAGATATTAAAGAATTAAATAGTACCGATCAAGAGATTGATTATCACCTGGCTTTGACATATAGCCACATTAACAACATCCCTCTTGCAATGTATCATGCCAAACGCGCAATTGAATATTTCAATGAACATTCCTTGTATCAAAGAAGCTTGGACTGTCAACTTATTATGGGGATAAATATAGCGAGAATCGGGAGGTTCGACGAGGCTAAGAACTGCTACCATAACATCATTAAAACAGCCAGCCAATTGAACGCTCAAGGCACATTGGGCAGAGTGTATACAAACCTTGGTTACTTATATCAAAAAACGAAAGACTATAAAAAATCGATAGAATACTTCTCAAAAAGCCTTGAGTTTAAGATGCCTAGGACAAAAGAGTACGGGAATTCCATAAATGGCCTAGTACAATCTTTCATTCAATCAGGAGATATAGAACAAGGATTAGCTTGGATAAATAAAGGAATAAAACTCTTGCCTTCAAGCGATGGAACGAATAGAATAAGATTGAAGAAAATGGAGTTAGAAATTACCAATAGTGTCAATATTTATGATTATATTGAAAACACTGCTATTCCTTATTTTAATAATAAAGGTGATGTTTATAATCTGTGTGATTGTTATGAAGAACTTGGAGATTATTACTCAAGTATCTTCCAATACAAGAAATCCAGCTACTACTATGCCTTGTGTAACACGAATAGGAAAAAATTGAATACTTAAAAGGGAGGAAATCCAATGAAACGGATATTAAGTACTTTAGCAATAGCTCTACCACTGTTTGCGGGATCAAGTCAATTACTCGATTTCCCTATAAGTAATGAAACCCCTGCTAATGGCGAAATAGTTGTGTCGCCTAATGGGAATGAAGATCATCCTGAGTATTGATCAAGACTTGTAACACTCGAAAAATTATAGATAACTCCATTACTATTTTCTTGGCCGCCTATTGATAAGGCGGTCTTTAGTTTAAGTAAAAGGGAAAGTGAACAAATTTCATCTTACATTAACAGTATGTAGTAAAATAAATGGGAATTTTTAAATGACTTCAGGAGGTTTAAAGTGCATGATTATTGAAACAATAGCTAATCTTTTATCATCTATGATAATGTTCATTCGAGGGGAGCCTGATCAACGACGTATTGAGGATAATATTAAGGTGTTAAATTCTACTGTTTGGTTTAACACCCTTTATCAGCAGCACAAAGATATCATCCTAAAAGATGATGCCATTCGAGAACTTATTGGAAGAACAAATGTGAGAAAGATATTAAGCTCTGAGAGAAAAGCCGAGGCTTTTCATAGAAAGTTAAGAGCTACTATAAATGATAGATGACTACATTACATCATATTGAAAGCACCACATATAAAATCGGATTTCCATACTCACATAATATAGTAAATCCTTTTATCTCCTAGAAAATTGCATTGAAGCCGGGACGGTACTCAGTCTACCTCATGTTCTCATCATGTGAAGGCCAACCGTTCCTTACATCTTCTGAGAAGCTATAAAAATATATCTCTCTTCTCCCAACCACCATAGAGATAATAATAAAATCGACATAAGTGTATCCATTCCTCCTATGAAAACGAACATACACCAATAATACTAATCAACAATTAATAAATGAGCATTAATACTTACTGGGTTCTACCACACCTCTATAACATACATATTGATTAGATCATGATGATCCGGGAGATTGAGATAAAAGATATTTATGAACTTCTTGAGTGTGTGAGGAAATTACTCTCTCATATCCACTCAAACTGAAGGAAAAAATTAAAGCGAGACTATCTTCTTCATAGAAACGAACTTACTATCATATATAGTTCTTAATAACAAATCCACACCTGACATTACACATGAACAGGACAAGTACGATGGCTGTTTTTTCTAAGTCTTAAGCTAGAAATCTCGTTTATAAATCAGTTCGAAAAGAGATACATTCATGAGCTAAAACTTATTTGCAGATTTTCAAATATAAGAACTAAATGTATTTCAAGTTCCGAAATCTTCCATTACTTACACACACCATCATCATCTCAAGTATCCGGGACAGAGATTTGTTCAATCGTTTCTCTCTTTCCAAGGAATCAATGCCGAGATTAGTCATGCAATTGGATTACATATTATTCTCCATGGGGGTTATCTAACACCACTTCTGCAGCAAGTTCTCTTTCAGAATCAACTTGCGCATTCAGTAAGCGATCACGATTTTGCTACCCCTTTTCAAGGCTAGCGCACAAAAACCGATAGATTATCCAAGGTCGATTTCCCTTGGCGGATTTTTAGCTCAAGCTGCCACGTATAGCATCAAAGAAAACACGTTAAGTGAACAGGTGTTTTGGAAAAAGAACAAAAACATCATATCGAATGCTTTAGCGAATGAACATTATTTCAAAAAGACCATGACCTTTAATTCAGCCTACTTCTTCCCGGCAGGATTTTTCGGAAATGACATGAAGATTCATCAGCCGTTCCATTGGACGTGGTGTATAACTCTACCGCTTATCATAACGTGATACACAATGATGTGATAGAAAATGAGTTTCTTATCTTATCTCAGCTAGGGAGACAAACCGTTGTAAACAGAGATGGATTTACAGTTGATCAAATGTTTGATGCCCACAGCATTTCAAATTTCTATGACGTCATACCGGAATCAATCGCTGCGAACTAACATCATATCCCGGAGGATGGACCGAAATGAAAAAAACCTTAACCGCTTTTCTCATTTATACGTTAATCAATGTAGGATCCATCCCCATTCATCTTGCATTCATGTTTGCCCTGGGAATGGGAGTGGGCAACAGCAGCAACTTACATTCTCCCTCCCTTTATGTGGAACTGTTTATGTATGGCTTATTGATGAATATGTTGAACTACCTGATACTTTTCATCTTGTGGAAAAAAGGGTATAGAAAGAACAATGTGATCCTATTCACCAGCTTTTCTGTAGTGGTTCTACTCGTTTACACTTTTTATGTTGAAATTACCACAAACTTGTTTAACATGATTTTCAGTTGATTGCCAAACTGGTGCACTACCTGTTTCTACACATTAAAAGACGAGGATCTTGTATCCTCGTCTTCTTTCACTTGCTCCTCGATAACAATGGAGCTCGTCACTCTACGCGATAGCTGGTGAAATTACTGATTTCATTTATCCCTGATCATGAGTGGTAGTATACGTGGGGAAAACAAGATATTGGGAGATCATAACAACTGTACGAAGATCGACAGGTAGATCAATGGCGGTAGCCCTCTTATCGATTCCCGCATTGATCGCTGGCAGTTTTGAAATATTAATGCTGTTAGTTCTTATGTTCCATATCAATAAAAATAAATTCAAGGATCATTCCAGGATATGGTGATGAACCTGGATACGCCGGCTTAAGAAATAACATCCATTACATAGCAAAGGTAGAGCAGGGTCTGCCCACGCTCTACCCTTTCAATCTATCAAAAGTGCAGCCTACGCTTTCTTCAACTGCCAATTAATTTCTTCCATTTTCAAAACCACTGCTACTAAGAAACCTGCTTAGTATACCGGCATTTCGGAAAGCTATTACAGCCATAAAAATATCCATACTTCCCTTTTTTCTTAGATAACTCCCCATGACACTTTGGACACACATGTTCCTGACTATTTCCTTTTTCCTTCTGAATCCTTTCTTTTTGGTTACTCCTAATATCCGCCACATGCTGTTTCTTCATCTGTTTCTTTTCTTTCTTATCTGTGATGAGTAAGCCTTCTAGTCCCCGATTGATTTCATTTAACTCAGAATGGCTGAGTCTCCGGACATTCCACTCCTTGATGGTGTTAGTCAATTGGCGGAAATGGATCACTTTTGCCGATGTAAAATCCTCCTTGAATTTGAAGGTGGCCCTTTGAGAGAAGGCAATGATGGAGTAGATCGATTCTAAGTCCTCTATACCCAGGTAACTCTTTAAAGCTTGTATGTGACCATAGTTCTGCCATATTGGATTGAATAACTTTTCTTTTCGATTGTAGATCGTCTGAGTCCAGTACCTCTGACTCTCCTTTCCAAAAATCCACCCTTGATAATTTTTCGTTTCAATGACAAACATTCCGTACGGGGATGTGACGACATGATCGACCTGGGCCGTTCCACCTTGCCCATTTGGTACAAAAAGGTCATGGTAGATTTTATACTCCGGCCCCAGTTTACTTAATAATGAATTTACGCGCTGTTCTCCAATGGCACCTTTGATCACTGGGGCTTTCGCCTGCAACCAGATCATTCCGGCTATCGGCAATAGATACAAGACCAGCGGAGTCAGAAAGAGAAGGATGGATAAGAGGACGATGATGGCTAGAGCAGTAACTATGACTTTTTTCACTTTGGGTATTTCCTCCTCGCATTTCGTTATGACACTTCATAATTTTACCATTAATTCAAGCAATCATTACCATAAAATAGGTATTATTCTTAAAGAATTCACAAAAAAATAGCCCACCACCTGTTAAGGTAGTAGGCAAGTCCTATCATAGTCACTGATCATACAGACATTTCTTAGAAATGAAACAGGTCATAACAGCAGCATCTGTATCTAATAATAAGAACGCGCTATATGATGGATTATCTTATTTGGCAATGTTAATGATATTTTTTATCCAAACGACTTTGCAGTACAAAAAAGGTTATCAATGTCATTACTAACAATACGAATGCTAAGAATTGATTTAGATTTCCCCATGTGGTAAAGGAAAATAACAGTACTACTATTATCGTCGCAATCACTCTCAATACATTTTTTCTCAGAAAGTTTTTCATTCGTCATCACCAGTTCTTAAAATTTCATTTTTGTTATTTCAGATAAAGGAACGTGAGGATTAGCAGCTATACTCATCAGATACCAATGGCTAGGTCCATTACAACTCCCAAGGTTGATGTGAATGGTAAAGGAATTTCAGCTCTGAAAGCCCATCTCTAACAGGGAAGGTTCTCCTGCTTCTTCCCTAAGCACCTTTCGAGTTGTCTTAAAAAGGAGGCCTAAGAACCGACTCTGCTTCCCAGGTTAACCCCTGCAAAGGAAAGGAGAATTCCTAACTGGGGGTTTGACCCCAACAATCGGAAATTAGAATAAATATATCGCAAATAAAAAGATGACTACCATAGCTAATGACGTAAAGACTCCAATTCCAAGAGCATTTCTTTTATAGTATTTACTAGCAAAGTATGTAACCAATCCATTGATAGCTAATACTATCATCACAAATAAAAGTTTATCCATTTATTATTTCCTCACTTGTTTTGAATGCAAAATACATAAGTACATATCTAATAATGTTTACTCTTCAAAGCGAAATCAAAACTTATAAAATGAATATACAGCAACAAAGAGATTGCCAATCCTCCTGTCAATTCCACCTTCTATAGAAAAACCAATAAAGGATCAATCCTAAAAGGACGTTGTTTCTCATCTGAAAAATTTCTCAATCTATTAATAGTGTCTGATCCCCCTCATTCACTCCATTACTATACCAATCTACACTTTCAACTTAATAGGAACCTTAAGTTAAACTGAACAGATCCTTAAATTTCAGTGTTTATTTTTTCTTTAGAGTTCTACACAGATCCATAAAAAGCTGATTCCAAATGTTTGTTACTAATTCACCTTATTATATTGTTTTATGTAAAATTCACTTATATATATATTTTGTAGTAGTGTTAATAAGATTGAGGGTAGTTCTATATACCCGTTTGAATTTTCAATCTGAACTGCAATCCGCGAAGATTAAAAAACCTCAGCCATAAAGATGACAAAGGTTTAAAAATGATTATTATTCCTAATCAAAATCTGTTCTAAATAAAAATACTTTTCACAATTTTCACCCATCCAAAAAAAGAAATCCAAAGTGGAATACTCAAAAAAGTTCCCCAGTACATTCCTTTTGTAAAATTTCCTTCTTCCTTCATGGATCAAGCACCCCTAACCTTTTTTAGTGATTACGGAGTATTCGAATATTGTACTTATATGGTAATTGTTCATCAGAAAAAATACTGTCGGAATACAGATGAATTTAATTAGAAGGTTTATCTAATAAAGTCGAATTTAAAAGCTAATAACTTCTAAATTCCCTTAATAAGATTTAATAAACTTTAGTAAAGTTAACAGATATGAAAAGTTGGTTAGGAGATAATTTACGATGTAGAAAGTTGACAAGTTACAAGGAGAATAAAGTTCGAAGTAATATATATTGATAGGAATCGTTTATAACACTAATTTCTGAAGGAAAGATCCCTTTACTAAATTACAACTGTGGAGAAGATTAGATATTGGAGCCCTAACAAGTAAGACCCCAATATCACTAAAATAATCTAATTTGTTATAGTCACATTACTTTTATGCCAATCCCAAGCACTCTTAACAATATCTTCTAAGTTGTAATCTGCTTTCCACCCTAATTCACGATATATCTTTTCAGAAGAGGCAATAAGAGTAGCTGGATCACCAGGACGTCTTATAGCGTTAATTACTTTTGCTTTAAGACCAGTTATTTTCTCACAGGTATCAATGATTTCTTTCACAGAATACCCTTTACCATTTCCAAGATTATAAGTCGCGGCCCTAAGCTTCCCTTCTAATAAAGCATTCAGACCTAAGATATGAGCATTGGCCAAATCTGTTACATGAATATAGTCTCTTATACATGTTCCATCATGTGTATCATAGTCTGTACCATATATATAGACATTCTCACGTTGTCCTAATAGATGTTCAAGAACAATTGGGATCAAATGTGTTTCAGGATCATGACACTCACCAATCCCTCCTGAAACATGAGCTCCAGCAGCATTGAAATACCTTAACACCACATAATTTAGTCCATATGCTTGATTGAAGTCCTCCAGGATCTGTTCAATCATAAGTTTCGAACGTCCATAAGGATTAATAGGATTTGTGACAGTCTCTTCCGTAATGAGGTCTGTATCTGGTATACCATATGTAGCCGCTGTAGAAGAGAAGATAAAGTTCTTCACGTCATGCTTAAGCATGACATCTAGTAGAGTTAAAGTATTGGAAACGTTGTTATCATAATATTTGTAAGGATTTTGAACCGACTCTCCAACTAAACTATTAGCAGCAAAATGCATAACAGCTTGAATTGGAAATTCTGTAAAAAGCTGATCAAGAGTTTCTCGGTCACCTAAGTCACCATTGATAAAACGAACCCGTTTATCAATCAAATGCTCATGCCCAGTTGTTAGATTATCTAAAACTACTACTTCTTGCTGAACAGTCAATTCTTTCACTAGATGACTCCCTATATATCCTGCACCGCCAACTACCAGAATCATTCTATTTTTTCCCCCTTTATTCTAAATAGTCTCATTTTAATATCTATAACCTACTTACTCACTAAAAACCATCCATTTAATAAGTTTTCTCGATTATAATTAAATCTTCCATTATCCTCGTACCTAGTAACTTTTCCTCCTGCAGCTTCTACGATTGCTTGACCAGCTCCGGTATCCCATTCCATCGTTGGGGCATATCTTGGATAATAATCAGCTTTTCCTTCTGCTACCAAACAAAATTTAAGGGAGCTTCCAGAGGACACTACTTCCACTGTTCCATTCTTTGCTTCTAATTCTTTAATAAAAGCTTCCGTTTCTTCAGACATATGTGATCTACTCGCAACAACACGAGTCGCATTATCCCCTACTGATGATGGGAGTTTTACACTTGCCTTCATTAGCTCTTCTTCATTCGTAATGTTTTGATTAGAAGCATTCTCTAATTTATACGCTCCTTCTCCAACAATTCCAAAATAAAATGCATCCAGAGCCGGAGCATAAATAATACCCGCTGAAGGATATTGATCTTCAATAAGTGCAATATTAACAGTGAACTCACCATTCTTCTTAATAAATTCCTTCGTTCCATCCAGAGGATCAACTAACCAAAACTTACTCCAATTACGTCGCTCACTGTAAGGAATAGCCCTGCCTTCTTCACTTAACACAGGGGTGCTTGCATCAATAGCCTGCAACCCTTTCATAATTGCTTCGTGAGCTCTTTTATCAGCCTGTGTTAATGGAGATTCATCTGACTTTACTTCCACTTCAAAGTCTTTGGCATACACGTCCATAATCTCATTTCCAGCTTCAAGGGAGATATTGAACAAATCAAGTAGACTTACCTTTATCATTTTTTTAACCACCATTCTATAGTTTAATGTTTTTTAGAGCGCACTTTAAAACCAAACAAAATTTACAATTGTTACAGTTACCACCATAACCAAAATGCTTAAGGGTGTCCCTACTTTTACATAATCCTTAAATTTATATCCACCTGGACCATACACAATTAAATTGGTTTGGTAACCGATTGGCGTAATAAAGCTAGCCGATGCAGCAATGGAAATAATGATGGCAAATCCCATGTAAGGAACATCTAAAGAAGAAGCGATTTCTAACCCAATAGGCAACATAAGTATCGCTGCAGCACTATTTGTAATTAATTCAGTAAATATGTTCGTTAACAGATAGATTAAAAATAGTATGACCACAATTCCTAAAGGCTCACCAATTGCTAATAGTCCACTAGCCATCCATTCTGCCAATCCACTTTTTGTCATGGCTACTCCCACTCCAAAAGCACTGGCAATGAGCAGAAGAACATTAAATTGAACATACCTTTTGGCTTCCTCAGTTGTGATCGTTCTGGTTACGATTAACAATAAAACTGCTACTGTCATCGCTTTAAACATGCTTAAAAAAACCAATCGTCACAAGAAAAATCATACTGATTAAAATACCGATAGAAAACCAGCCTTTTTTCCTGTCTTCCTGTAGATTTGCCGGGGTTTCTAGAGATGACACCACATAGAAGTCGCTTGATTGCTGGTAGTTGCGAATAAAGTCAGATCCAGCGAGTAGTAGTAATGTATCTCCCGGTCGCAAAATGATTTCTCCGACCTTGCTCTTGATTCTTTCGTTATTTCGATGAACGGCCAGTACACCTGCATCAAATTTAGATCGAAATTGTGATTGCTTGATTGACTTTGATAGTAACGAGGATTGATGAGAGACTACGGCCTCTACTAGATGTGTACTCCCATTCTTCAAATCATCGAGCTCCAACTCAGACCCAGTCTCAATGGCTAACCCTTTGATATTTTGCAAATCAGCAATGGTAGAAATTAACCCTGTAAAAATCAATCGATCTCCAACTTGTATCTTTGTAGTGGAGCGTACTGGAGATATCCTTTCATCTCCTCTGATAATTTCAATGAGATATAGACCATTAAGTTCACGCAAACCAGCTTTTTTCACTGTTTGATTGATAAAAGAAAAATTATCCTGAACCCTTATCTCAGCAATGTATTCTCTTGTATCTGCGTTTACTTGATCCCTAAATCCAAGGTGATTGGGAAGAAGCTTGAACCCCCATGTAAAAAGATAAAATAGACCGAAAATGGTTATAGGTACCCCCACGATACCCAATTGGAAAAGGGAGAAACCTTCTAGTCCATAGTCTTTTAACATTCCGTGAACGACTAAGTTGGTAGAGGTTCCCATAAGCGTAATGGTCCCACCTAAAATAGTTACATATGATAAGGGAATCAAAAACTTAGATGGGGCTATTCCTCTTTCTTCACACCATTTTTTAATAACAGGTGTAAACGTAACAACGATAGGAGTATTATTTAAAAAAGCAGAAAGAATGGGAAGTGGAATAAAAAAACGTAGCATGGAGCCTTTAGTACTTTTACCTTTACTCAACCACTCCTTCATACTTTGATCAATAATTCCATGTTTCTGTACTGAACCTGCAACGATGAATAACAGGGCTATTGTAAGCATCCCTTCATTAGAAAAGCCCTTTAACGCCTCTTCTGGAGTAAGTATCCCCGAAATCAAAAATACCACGACGACTGAGAATACAACGATATCGGGGCGTGCCCATTCAAATAATAATGCCGTTAACATGACGAGTATCATACCTAATACAAAGATCATCTCGAATGACATGGGAGTCTGGTCTTCCTTTCTTACAATCTTTACGCCATAATTCATATACTAAGAAAGCTGCCATCTAATATTGTTAGATGGCAGCTTTCTAGTCATTTTAGTTTAAATACTGAAGAATTTGTTTTACAACAATGTCTGTTGCTTCTTCTAACGAATGTTTACTTGTATCAATTTCAACTTCTGGGTTTACCGGTGTTTCATAAGGACTAGATATACCTGTGAAATTTGGGATTTCTCCAGCTCTTGCTTTTTTGTACAAGCCCTTTACATCACGCTTTTCACACTCTTCAAGTGGTGTGCTCACAAAGATTTCGATATATTCTTCACCAATAATCTCTCTTGCATTTTTACGATCACTCTCATAAGGTGAGATGAATGAAGCCAAGGTGATTAATCCTGCATCATTCATTAATTTGGATACTTCTGAAATTCTTCGGATATTTTCCACACGATCACTTTCTTTAAAGCCTAAATTCTTATTTAAGCCGTGACGAATGTTGTCTCCATCTAATAACATTGTATGATGCCCGAGTGATACCAATCGCTTCTCCACTGAGTTTGCCAATGTTGACTTACCTGATCCTGATAAACCAGTAAACCAAAGTGTTAATGGTTTTTGACCTTTTTGTTTTGATCGAAGCTCACGTGTGATATCGGTTTCTTGCCACACTACATTGGTTGATCTACGTAATGAGTGCTCAATGACACCACAAGCGGATGTCATATTCGATACACGATCAATTAGAATGAGTCCACCAAGTGCCTCATTATTATCAAAGGTATCAAATACTAGATTTTCTGACAATGAAATATCGCACTCTACTAGTTCATTCTTAAATACGTGGTCTGCAGGGGTATGATTACCAGTATTGATGTCAATTTTATGTTTAATAGACATAACGGTTCCAGGCAGGATTTTAGTCCCGACTTTCACAAGATAATTTCTACCCGGTACTAATTTCGTATCATCCATCCAGAGGATTGTTGCTGTTAACATATCCGTTACTTGAATATTTTCTGCAGTCGTTAACACACAACCACGGGACACATCTACTTCACGATCCAGCTGAATGGTAACCGGCTGTCCAACACTAGCGGAATCCAATTCTTTATCTGCCACTAGGATACTTTTCACTTTCGCTCTTTCATTACTTGGTAGAGTAATGACCTCTTCACCAACTGCTATGTGCCCAGCTTCAATTTGTCCTTGGAACCCACGGAATGTGTGATTAGGACGGCTGACACGTTGAACCGGCATGACAAAGTTAATTTGTTGATTGTCTTTTCGAGCGTCTACACTTTCTAAGTATGGTAACAAAGGCAATCCATCGTACCATGGTGTATGTGCAGATCTCTTCGTAATGTTGTCTCCTTCTGTTGCAGAGACAGGAATGACTTGAACACTTTCTAAATTAAAGCTATGGGCTAATTGCATAAATTCAGCTTTAATTTCTTCAAAACGCTTTTCATCAAAACCAATTAAATCCATTTTGTTAACAGCCAGCACTAAATGCTTAATCCCCATTAATGAACAAATACGAGCATGGCGCTTCGTTTGAGTGATAACACCTTTAGTGGCATCCACTAAGATAATGGCTAAATCAGCAAAGGAGGCTCCTACTGCCATGTTTCGTGTATATTCTTCATGTCCCGGGGTATCCGCTACGATAAAGGAACGATTATCAGTAGTAAAATAACGATAAGCAACATCAATGGTGATTCCTTGTTCTCTTTCAGCCATCAAACCGTCCAATAGAAGAGAATAATCAATCTCTCCTCCACGACTTCCTACTTTACTATCAAGTTCTAACGCTTTTTCTTGATCGGCAAAAAGTAATTTTGCATCATAAAGCATATGTCCGATTAATGTTGACTTACCATCATCAACACTACCACATGTAATAAATTTTAATAGACTTTTCATTTTAGAAATACCCCTCTCGCTTACGTCTTTCCATACTACCAGCAGCTTCTTGGTCAATAACACGGCTTGTACGTTCTGAAGAGACAGCTCCAAGCGTTTCTTCAATGATACCATCTAACGTATTTGAATCTGACTCAACACCACCAGTAAGAGGGTAGCATCCTAATGTACGGAAACGAACTTTCTTCGTGATAATTTCTTCGTTTGGTTCTAACTTCAAACGTTCATCATCTACCATTACAATATTTCCATCGCGATAGACAACCGGTCTTTCTTTAGCAAAATAAAGAGGGACAATATCAATTTCTTCTCTTTTTATATATTGCCAAATATCCTTTTCCGTCCAATTGGAAAGAGGGAAGACACGCATGCTTTCGCCCTTGTTAATTTTAGTATTATAGAGTTTCCACATCTCCGGCTTTTGATTCTTCGGATCCCATGCATGATTTTTGTTACGGAAAGAGAAGATACGCTCTTTGGCACGAGATTTTTCCTCATCACGCCTTCCGCCACCAAAAGCAGCAGTGAATCCATACTTGTCTAATCCTTGTTTTAAAGCCTGAGTTTTCATTATATCTGTGTAGGCAGATCCATGATCAAATGGATTGATCCCTTGTTCTACACCTTCTTGATTAGTGTGAACGAGCATTTCAATCCCTAATTCTTTTGCCTTACGATTTCGAAAATCTACCATTTCTTTAAACTTCCAAGTTGTGTCTATATGCATAAATGGAAATGGCGGCTTTTCAGGATAGAATGCCTTCATTGCTAAATGAAGCATCACAGAACTATCCTTTCCAATTGAATAAAGCATCACTGGATTCTCACATTCTGCTGCTACTTCTCGAATGATATATATTGCTTCAGCCTCGAGTTGATCGAGGTGGGTTAGTTCTTTCATTATTATTTACCTCCTATAATATTCATATAACACTAGTTTAGCTATGCTAATCTATTCTTCAACCGTAAAATCACAAAATACGAAACAATGGCTCTTAAGGCAAAGGCAAAGGCATAAGATGTAGTAATTCCAATAATTCCATATTTTTCGTTTAACAAAAAAGACAAAAGCAAAAACACAAATAACGTAAATATTCCATTTTTAAATTCTATATGCTCCATGCCATTCATATTTAAAAATTGTTCCCCTAAACCGAATCCGGCATTCACTAATCTTCCGAAAGCCATTATTAAGAGTAAAACCTTAGCATCCTTGAAACCTTCCCCAAATAAAGAGATTATAATATCAGAAAAAAGAATGTAGATAATAAACAATGGAAAGTAGGTTAAAAAAGAAAATATCTGAGAATGTTTATAATCTTTAAAGCCATCCAGTGTTTTACTATTTTTAGAAAACTGAGGAGTAAAATAAGCAGCTAAAGCAATCAAAATAGTCCCAGATAAAGATACGAGTCTATGAGCAACTCCAAACTCACCAACTTCCTCTAAACTGACTAGGAAAGGAAGTATTAGATACGGAGCTGATGCTAAAGAATTATTAACTAGCAATATACCCAGAAAGGTGAATATTTGTTTAATATCTCTTTTAGGGAATATTCTAAAATCCCCCTGGTATTTTCTCTCTTTTTGTAAATTTGTAGTTAATCTATTAAATACTGTAACTCCTATGATTATTGCACAACCTGAAATTATTAAATACAGTAACAGGACTAAATTCACATGAATCTTTATTCCCAGACTAAATAGAATCATTATTAATATTAATAAAAGAAGTGGTATTGTAGAAAACTCTAAGCCCAGACCTATATTATATTTATTAATTGCTTTCAAAGAATCAGAAACTATCCTTATCAATGCAAGTGAAACACCAGCCAATAATGAGTAACTAATTAAAAAGTTTAGATTATTACTAAATTCACCAATATAAGAAATATATATATACATTAATAAACTTAAGATCATTCCAGCAGTAAATACAAGTATTAATGACCTTTTAAAGATATACTTTATTTCATTAAAGTTGTTTTTTTGGGGTATCTTATTTAATAAATATAACGGTAGCCCCAAACTACTTACAGTCCCAACTATGTTTGTCCATGAAACAAAAGTATAATAATTCCCTAGACCCCCTGCTCCCAAAACTCGACCAAGTACAATATTCAGCAAAAATTGCAATGCTGTCCCCATTACTCTAGAGGCTAGGGCCACCATAATATTTGTAATTTTTTTTAGATTCATTAAATGTTCTCCTATAACTAATCTGAACCTAGGTCTTTATTAGATTTTTTAGGAATATATCTTCCCACAAATATAATTGAAAGGAATAATACCAAAAAATTATATTGGACCGAATAAATCAAGCTCTCAAACAAATTAGCAAAAAGCATAGAATTAATTAGGATTATCTCTATCCACTTTCTAGACAAAAACAAATACTTAAAAATTTTATAAAACAAATAAATAAGTATCAATGCAATTAGAAGCCCATTTCTATAAAGAAGACTGATATATCCATTGTCCAATGCTAAATCTATATCGGAATTCCCAAATAAAGTAACCTTACTTAAATAATAATTCCATAATAGAAGTCTATTTGAAGAGACCTCTACAAATAAAGAATTATCATGTAATAACTTAGTAACTATTACTGAAGAAATTAGAAATAAAGCGAAAGAGTTAACAAATAACCATTTGAATTTTTTTAACAGTTTTTTTCTGAATAAATTATATACAATTAAAGTATAAAGGATACTCACAATTAATACTCTTGAATCTGTATACTGGAATATTACTATAGAAATAAGTAGGATAATAAATTGTTCAATATATCTAATACCATTAGACCTTAAATACATATACGCTAAAATAATAAAAAATAAATATAAAGAAAATTCATTAGGATGATTAAACCCAAAGGAATACCTTTCTTCTCTTACATTATTATCAAATCTTATAAATGTTTCCGTTACTATGTAGCCCGTTCTAAATAGTACATATGTAATACACACAATAAGCAAATTTAAGAAGAGATACAATTTTACATATTTTCTTATATGATGATAATTAATATTTTTTATTAGTAATAATATAGCCACCATTCTAAACTCATGATTATAAAGAGAAATACCACTAATAACTAACATTATTATTAACTCTAAATACGTGAATTTCTTGAAGAAAGTTAATACTAGCAAAAAAAGTAATGAAGATACTTGTAAAGATAGTTGTATGTCATTCGATAAAAATGGAGCTCCAGCTAGTAAAAATAAAATTATGGAGATTTTTATTAACATATGTTACTCCTTAATAAATTAAATGATCTCATTATGAGAATTTACTTTTAAACTTTTCGATTTCCTCCTTAGTATAAAAAAAGTTCATATATTGAGATTGATACATGCTTTCTAAATATTCATTAGTAGGTTTATAATCTTTCTTAGCTTCCTTATATAAATCTGAATACCATTTATTATCCCCTTCATTAAAGTTCTTGTATTCAAACTCAAAATTAATAAAGTCTTTTAATTCCGCTATATAGGAATTTAGAGTTTCTAATTTTCCAATAAAGATCTTGGTGTTATTTTTTTCATATATTGAGAATCCTCTCTTCTTATCGAAATTCAAGCTGAATATGTCTATATTAAATTTTCTACATAGTTCTTCTTGTACCCAATTCAGAGTATATTTATGATCATACTTTTCTTCAAAAGTTTTAATAATCTGATTCGGTCTACTATTTTCGATATTTGTATAATGATCTAAGTTTTGAAAAAAACAGGAAAGATTCCTTGACACTGGTTCTCTTACAAATGATATAACTTTTAATTTTTTTCTTTTTAGAATAAAATTCAAAAAACTTATTTTTATTCTAATATAAAATTTCCTTGCGAATTTTGTGTCCTTAGAAACATTATAAAAATTGTGAATATGAATTATAGGTTTTTCACTTTGTTCATTAAGACTATAGTATAGCGAAGAGGAACCTACTTTTCCCATCTGATATATTAATATAACTTCTTTTTGTATTATAGCTCTGTAAAAATTTTTAAACTCTGTAATCTTTCTACCAATTACACCAATTTTTTCTATGAGGTAGTCCTTATTCAAATTAATTTCTCCTTCCTATAATTAGCTTTCGATAAATATCCGAGAATTTCCTTACGGTCGCATCTATACTATAGTTATCAGCACGTTTATGTTGTTGTACAACTATCTTGTTATATAATATAGGGTCACTAATCAGTTTATTAATTATATTTGCAAGTTCTTGTGAATTACCCTTTTCAAATAATATACCTGCACCCTTTACAACTTTCTCTAATCCAGGTACTCTACTAGCTATTACTGGTTTTCCTCCCGCCATTGCCTCAACTGCTGCTAATCCAAAACCTTCCCAATTAGAAGAGAGGACGCAAATATCTACTGACTTAATTATCGAAGGAATGTCATTATGTTTACCCGCAAAATAAACTCTTTTTTCAATGCCCAGATCTATTGCCATTTGTTTGTACTGAGATTCTAATTTTCCTTCACCCACAAAAATCATTTTGACATTATCTTCAGTTAATCTTATAGCTTCTAATACAGTAGAGTGATCTTTAGCATCATCAAAACGGGCAACCATTAGTATAAACCTGTCCATTGAATCAGTGCCTACACCTAATAACTTTTGAATATTTATTGGATTAGAATTCCTAAACTTATCTAAATCTACACCGTTTTCAACTAAAGAAAACTTTGAGCTCCTTTCAGTCCCAATCCATTGTATGAGATTATCTTCAGTTTCTCTAGTTATAGATGTAATTACATCATAAAATGAATATATATACCTTTCGAATGGTTTGAAAAAGCTAAAGTTTCTTCTACTGTTATGTGTACTATGCTCAGTAGTTATCAAGAAAGGCTTGTTTCTTAATCCCAAAGTAGCTAAGGGAACCCAGTATTGCATAGGAAAAATGTGAGCATGAACAATATCATAATGCTTTATAATTTTTCTTATCTCTAGTATATTTCTAATATCAAATTTTCTATTATATTTTATTTTCTTGATTTTTATTCCATATTGTACCAATTCTTGACTAAATATATTATTATTCTTGTCTTCCAGTATCAATAAGTCGACTTCAAATTTTTCCCCATCCATTTTAGGTAACGTATCTGCAATTAACCTTTCCGCTCCACCAGCTACTAAACCTGTATTTGCATGAAGAATTTTTAGTTTTCTTTCCATTGTACATACCTCTTAAGAAACTCTTTATAATGCTTAGAATCTTTTGACCAAGGGCCATTCATAACATAGTTTTCATAATTATAATAATCAACTCTGTAAACCTCTTTGCTTTCACTAAAATAATTTAATGAGGCAAAAGTAGGGCTTGTCTTGAATGTAGTATAAATATAATTACTAACTTGTTTTGCTGTATAACCTGTATCAACTGAATCATCAACTATTAATATATTTTTTGCTTTGTTTAAGAGATCGAAGCCATTCTCAAGGGATACTTTACGGTTGACATTCTTTTTATGGTATCCAGATTGCAGTTCTTTTTTTCTCAAAAAATTCTTTAAACCTTTTGGTATAAACCTAAAAATTGGACTTAATAAGTCTTTTAATTTGTTACCTTCTCGAACTGCAAATATTTCAACTAAAGGAACATCGTAATAATTACTAATAGTTTCGCCAATAATAAAGGCACCTTTTGATATAAAAACTACAACATCTGGTTTAAAATCTTGTTCAACCATTTTGGCCAACTCGAGACTTTTTTCTATTGTACCTTCTATAGATAACTCGATATAATTCATTCAATTGACCCTTTCTAATTAATTTTATTAATCTAACAACTTTAGTGATTTGATGAAAAACATTTTTACAACTTGATGTAATAAACACTGCTTCCTTTAGATTTTGAAGGAATTCATCTTTACTATTAAAATCTTTCAACTGATTATAGTTTCTACCTAATTCTAAAAATGTATGAGCATCGCTACCTACACTTTTAATGGTGGGATACCTATTCGCTATCTTAAATTGTTCTTCTGAGAAATGTTCTTTAATATTTCTACCGTTATGGACTTCAATAATGTCTATAAGATCAATGTTTTTTGAAATCTCTTCTTCCGGAAGCACTGTCTTATATCTTTTTTCGTCATATGGATGGGGAATGTATACCAATCCACCCTGCTTCTTAATGGCTAACATGGTCTTTCGTGGTGATAATCCTGGTTCTATTTTTTCTTTTAGAAAAAGACCTATTATCTCTCCGCTATTTGAAAAAATCTCCTCACCTATGATTACTTTAATATTATGCTTTTCTAAAAAACTTTTAAATTTAATAGCCCCGATAATTTCGTTATGATCGGTTATTCCAATAGCATTTATATTTTTTAATTTTAGCATCAATAAATATGACCATTTATTTAGCATACTATCATGAGAATATTGGGTATGTGTGTGAAGCTCGAGATTAATTCTCATCTTATTCTCCTTTAATATGCACCCTTCTTTAATAAAACCATCCATACAGTAAGTAATAAAATTTTCACATCAAGAAGTAATGTTTGGTTATAAACATAATGAAGTTCTAAGTCTACTCTTTCTGGATAACCTACGTCACTTCTACCACTCACTTGCCAAAAACCTGTGAGCCCTGGTTTAACAGCCAGGAATTGATTTACTTTTTCTCCATATTCTCTCAATTCTTCTGTAACAACTGGCCTTGGACCTACAAGACTCATCTCACCTTTTAATACATTAATGAGTTGTGGAATCTCATCAAGACTCGTCTTTCTTAAAAATCTACCTAAGTTGGTGATTCTTGGGTCTTCATTAGGCTCTAGTTTGTAGTTATTCTGAATATATTTATCATATAATTGCTTATTGCTTCTTAACTTCTCTTCTGCGTTAAGAACCATAGAACGAAACTTATAAATTTTGAATTCCTTTCCGTTCTTGCCTATCCTACTTTGTTTGAATATAACCGGCCCTTTTGATTCTCCAGATACATACAATATTGAAATCAATAGAAATAATGGGATTACAATAACTAACCCGACAACTGCTCCGATAATATCCATCATTCTTTTGAAAAGTGAGTAAGTAAAAGATTTATCTTCTTGACTTACGAAATCCTTACTGACAGCTTGAAGATTGCCTAATTGAGATTGGTTCAATTTCATATCCTCCTAACCCTTTATGTATTCTTTTTCAAGTAAATCCTTCATGTACTTTAAAACTTCTTTTTTAATTTCGTCATGTTGCAAAGCAAAATCAATGGTGGTTTTTACAAACCCAAACTTTTCACCCACATCATGTCTTTCTCCCTCAAAATCATATGCAAAGACTGTTTGAGCACTGTTTAGATTTTGAATGGCATCTGTCAACTGAATCTCTCCACCTGTACCTATTTCTTGCTTCTCTAAATAGTGGAAAATTTCTGGGGTCAATACGTATCGACCCATAATGGCAAGGTTGGATGGCGCTGTTCCTTGTTTTGGTTTTTCAACAAATTGATTAACTTGATACAAACGATCTTTCTTTGATAAAGGGTCAATAATTCCATAACGATGTGCTTGATCAACCGCTACAGGTTGTACACCGATTACAGATGCTTGTATTTCTTCATACCGATTGATTAACTGCCTTAAACAAGGTGTATCACTTTGAACAATGTCATCACCAAGAAGTACAGCAAACGGTTCGTCACCAATAAAGTTTCTAGCACACCAGACTGCATGTCCTAAACCTTTAGGTTCTTTTTGACGGATGTAATGAATATTCGCAAGGTTACTAGAATATTGAACTTTTTCTAGTAGATTTGTTTTACCTTTTTCTAAAAGGCTTCTTTCTAATTCTGGCGAATGATCAAAATGATCTTCAATCGCTCTTTTTCCTTTTCCGGTCACAATAATGATGTCTTCGATGCCTGAAGCAATCGCTTCTTCTACTATGTATTGAATTGTTGGTTTATCCACTATTGGCAGCATTTCTTTAGGCATTGCCTTTGTAGCTGGTAAGAATCTTGTTCCTAAACCTGCTGCTGGAATAATTGCTTTTCTTACTTTTTTCAAATGATTGTCCCCCTTGGTTTTTTATTAGTTGAATGCTGGTCTCACGACATAATAAATACCTAATGAAAAAACACCATTTCCAAATGTTTTTTCATTAGGTATCTTCAGGTATCTACACCAACTATTACATAAAGCGTTTTCATTGTTTTTCTTTACCGATGTTGAATAAAATAGTAATTGTGGGCATCTAACCCTTCCTCACATCCCACCACTGACGACGAGCGTCTAAGGCGAAGTTTCTTCTTCTCCCACGGCGTGACCGAGTGCCTCCAATGATAACGGTAAGGAGACATTCCCAAAATTCTACTGTTGTCTGTGTGCAACGGATTGATTCTAATTCACCAACGACAATAGTACCTTAGGACCTTATTCAATCTATTCATTTCCTCTTAAAAAATCCCTAGGAATTTTCTCTTTTTAACCTTCTCCGGGATTTCTTTGTAGATATTCTTTCCTTCAATCAGGAGCTCTGCATTTTCTGTAAAGTAATAGATTGTGTCTATTCCGTACGTTTTCTCTAGGGTTTCCATGGCTTCTTCCATCTTGAAGGAGCGATTATGTATATTGTGAGCGTCTGAGGCGATGAAGTGTGTTAGGTTGGCTTCTATTAATTGGCGTGAAAACCTCTGGATGTTTTTGCCGAAATACCCTGTCAGGCTGGATGCCGTTAGTTGAGTGACCGCACCGTTCTTGACCAGGTTGTATAGTCTGTCCGGTCGTTCGATAAGTTCTGCATTTCTTTCAGGATGCACGATGACAGGTATCAGACCTTCATTTTGCAGCTCGTAAAACAGTCTGTCTGCATATCTCGGAACCGAACTCGAAGGGAATTCTACAAAAAGGTATGGGGAAACTCGGTTTAACGGCAAAATTTTCCCATTTTTATAGTCCGTAATTATTTCACCGAATATTCTGCATTCTTGACCCGGAAGTACTTTTAAATCGACATTGACTTGTTTCAGGTGAACGTTCAGTTCGTCCACCTTGTGAAGAATATCAACTCTCTCATTCTCATACTGGCCGTTCATATGATGAGGAGTTGCGATGATCGTATCAATCCCTTCCGATACAGCAAGTTTGGCCATATCGACACTATCCTGCAGGGTACGGGCTCCGTCATCCACCCCTGGCAGGATATGACTATGTATGTCGATCATCGTCATCACTCCTCCTATTAATTAGTTCTTTCGACTTATTGCAACATCTATAATTTTACTACAATAGTTATTTTTGTAAACGGGTGAAATTTGTCGAATCACCAGTTCTCAATTGTTATCTTTTACCATAATAATAATAATAGCTTGTATCTTTGATCTCTCGATTGTTAAGGATGACCCCTAGAAGTTTCCCTTTAGCGGATTGCAGAAGTTCTTTTGCTTTCTGGGCACTTTCAATTTCCGTCGTTCCAGAACTTACGACCAGGATAGTGCCGTGGCATTGATTGGCCAGCACCTGAGCATCTGTTACAGCAAGAACTGGCGGTGTATCGAAGATGACCATATCATAGTCTGCATATACATCCACAAGGAATTCTTCCATGGACCGGGAGCTTAGTAACTCAGCAGGATTCGGTGGTACCGGACCACATGTCAAAAGATCTAAATTCTCCACATCTGTTTGATGAATGACTTCTCTTAATGTTTTCTGTCTCGTTAATACCGTTGTAAGTCCAAACGTGTTTGTCACGTTAAACGTGTAATGAGCCGTTGGTTTACGCATATCCGCGTCAACGAGTAGTACATGCTTTCCCTGTTGGGCGAACACAACCGCCATATTGGCTGCTGAAGTTGATTTCCCTTCCCCTGGACCAGAGGATGTGAGCATGATGGAGTGCATTTCCCGATCCACCGATGAAAAGTTGATATTGGTTCGAATGGTTTTGTACTGCTCTGAAATCGGTGATTTTGGAGCGATCTGCGTCACAAGCTTACGCTTCGTATTCGCCATAAGCTTCTTCAGTTTCTTATCCTTACCCAACCTTCTCACCTCTTTCACGTGATTTGCGGTTTGCGCGTCCTGATGGGTTTTCTTCCTTAATATCTCCGATGACGGCGATGGATCCCAGTACCGGTAAGCCGAGTAATTTCTCGACTTCCTGTTCCGTTTTGATGGTGTTATCCAGGAATTCTAACAGGAAGGCTAGACCCACTCCGAGCATCAGCCCCACAACAGCTGCAATGGCCACGTTCAATACCGGCTTCGGCTTGATTGGGGATTGTTTTTCCCCTACTTCTGCTTTCGCAAGAACTGTTACGTTGTCAACGTTCATAATATTAGGAATTTGTTCTTTGAACACTTCCGCTGTTTTGTTCGCGATATTAGCCGCAACTTGAGGGTCTGTGTCTTGAACAGACAAGTTTATCACTTGCGAATCATTTTTCGTTGCTACACTGATTTTTTCATTTAATTGAGACGCATTTAAACCAGAGTCTAAATCAGAAGATACTACTTCAAGTATTCGAGGACTTTTAATTATCTCACTATAAGTATTGATCAATTGGAGGTTTGTTTGTACTTCCCCAGGATTATAACCCGGTTGCTCAGACTTAGCTTGATTGACAAGCAATTGTGTAGTGGACTGATATACCGGTGTTAAGAGGAAAAAGCTTACGGCTCCACTCACCAAGATCGCTGTTAGGGTAATCAAAATAATTAAACTCATGCGCTTCCGCAATGTCTCCATCAACTCGCGCAAACTGATCGTTTCTTCCATAACTTCCTCCTAAGATTAGAAAAAATATGTTAAACAATGCTGATTTCTGTTGAATTTTCAGAAATTTGTTGTCATAATTTTAAAGTAATTGTAATATTTCCATACTAATCTATTAAACACCATATAAGGTAAAAATGGAAGACTTTATAGGCAATTGGAAATCATTTCTTACCTAATTTTTATCAGAAATGGAGGTAATAAGTATGAAAACCTTTTCATTAATCTTATTAGGAATCATCTGTGCTGGGGTCCTTGTTTACGGGAACATGTATTGGCAGGAAAGAACCTCGGTTTCCGGTTCTGAACAAACGACGATTGTTACAGAATCTAAGGCAGAGGAACAGGAGACGGGAGTGGAAGATTATCTCTCCCTGATTGGAAATTGGCCTGAGGAAGCACAAACAATGTATAAGGAGTCGATTGAATCAGGGACTCCTTATAAGCTCGCCATCGTCGGATCCCTGGCATTGGGGGAAGACGACAACGGCTGGAGCGAGCAGCTTAGAACGGAACTGATTGATACATACGGAGACACCCTGGAAGTGGAAATCTTTCAATACGACATCACGTCTCTTACTTTCGTAAACGGCGAGCAGGCGGAAGAAGTGCTTGAGTATGAACCACAATTGGTCCTGTTTGAACCATTCTCGTTGAATGACAATTCAAACGGGGTAGGCGGGGAAAATAATCGGGAAAGCATCGAGATCTTTGAACGGAAGCTGAAAGAGCAGAATGAAGATGCGGTAATGATCCTTCAGCCAACACATCCGATTGCGGGAGCTACTTATTATCCGATGCAGATTGAAGAATTAAAGAACTTCGCTGAAGAAAATGAGATTCCTTATCTTGATCATTGGAGTGTATGGCCAATTGAGGATGAAGTCGCTTTGGGTGAGATGCTGGCGGAAGGTCAGGAAGTGCCGAGTGAGAAAGGGCATGTAGTTTGGGCTGAGTATATAATCGATTATTTTATAAACAAATAATTGTAAAAAGAGCTTGAAGGGTTTTCGTTCAAGCTCTTTACTATTAGAAGAGATACCTAAGTATGAAGATCATCAGTATCCATAGTGGCATGGATAGAAGGATGCCCCAGAAACAACCTTTGGCAAATTGATTTTCCATCGTAACACCTTTCATATCTGTTTATTTTATAGTGTAGCTTAATAGACGCTTCTATTCATGTCCTCTTTGTCCTACTTTTATTCATCAAAAAAAGACGTGCCCTCTGGACACGTCTTTTCTGATGATTACCTCTTCTCTCGCTTCTGACTCTCCACATACTTCTTCTCTTCACTGGCACTCAACTTAGCCGTAGCCTCCCCGATATTCCCGTTCTGCATTCTCCAGATCGCATTATGATCTCCCACGGCACCTGAGAAGTCCCCTTCCTTCCAGCTGGTCAGGATGTCTCTGTACGTCTGTTCGTTTTTGTATTGGTTGATATCGAGTTGTCCTAACAAGTAATCGATGCGCTCATCGGTGATTTCAAAGAAGGACCATTTTTCTTCTGCCTTCACCTTTTGGTGGCTCATGGCGTGTATGTATTGACGGATCAAGTCTTCGCTTAGGGGCGTTTTCACTTTTTCTCCGAATGGGTTTTCGTTACCAGATTTGGTTTGGGGTGTGGTGGTGACCCCTGCGGTTGAGACGACATCTGACTGATTGGCATCATCCGGTGCCGATGTGTTGTTTAAGCTGGCTACAGCGATATAGACTCCGATGGCCGTCAAGAGCAGTACGGTTCCGACTATGATGGTGAATGATTTTTTTCTCAGCATGGTTCTCCCCCTGTACTTTTTATCTGTAGTACTTTCTTCGAGTCTTTAGGACGATTGTCCTGCAAGGATTTGTAAACGAGTTGGAATATTACCATATTTTTCTTTGATTCGAAAGGGATAGTCGCTAAGTTGGTTGTATTGTGGAGATGACAGGTTTATAATAACGTAATGTTTGGAAATTCATTACCAAGGGAGATCTGATAGAGTTGAAGAATCAGACGTGGTTATCGGTTCAGTTCTTTGTGATATTTTTTACATGGGGAATCTTTATCCCTTATTGGACGGCGTGGCTCGTGGAGAGTAAGGACTTCTCCATTTCGGCAGCCAGTACTGTGATTGCCGTCGGAATGATTGCCCGTTCTTTCTCAAGCTTTTACTTGTTTCCCAAGTTGAGTCAGACCGTTTCTCTAGGGCAGTTATCCAGATGGCTCGTCCTCGTATCAGGTGCTTCTCTTCTATTGTTCCTGCCGATGGATTCATTTGGGATGGTACTCGCGTGTATGGTGATCTTCAGCCTTGTGTATCCCATGCTGCTTCCCATGGTGGAGAGCATGGCGGCTGTCATGATGAAGGAAGACGGCATCGATTATGGCCGGAGCCGTTCATGGGGGTCGATGGGGTATACGGTGGCCCTTCTGGTGGTTGGGCTTCTGACATCGATTTTCACTGAAGGAGCCGTGATTTATCTGCTGTTCGGTGGGATCGTCGTGATTCTCTTGTCGTCATTAGCGAAGCTGCCTCAGTCCATGAGTGCGACCAGGGGTCAGGAGAAGCTTTCTTACCGCGGGCTGTTGAAATCTCGTAAGTTCGTCTGGGCCATGGTCATTGTCGTCCTGATCCAGGGGGCGCATGCTTCTTACTATAATTATGGTGTTCTTTACTTAAAAGAATTAGATGTTAGCAATCTATATATTGGTGTGATCTTAAACATTGCCGTCCTGTCTGAAATCCTGTTCTTTGCTTTTTCGGACCGGCTGTTAAAAGGCAGAGGCATTTCCGTTATGTTCATGATTGCAGCAGGGGCTGCTGTGACGCGCTGGACCTTGTTGTTCCTATTCCCCAGCACCCCTGTCTTCATCTTTACCCAACTTTTCCACTCCTTAACCTTCGGATTGACCCACTATGCCTTTATGAGGTTAATATACGAAGAATTAGAGAGCAAGGACATCCCGGCTGCACAAGGAGTGTATACGTCCCTTGGGATGGGATTAAGTACGGCGATTCTGACCTTCATCGGCGGATTCCTGTATGATCTTTCACCGGGGTCGGCGTTCCTTGGGATGGCTGTTGTAGTGGTCCCTTGTGTGGTGCTTGCCGGTTGGATGTACTGGAAGTATGATCGCAGGGCAGATGGTGTGTTATCTTATAAATGAAAGTAGACCGTTCAGGATGAGGATTCTGGGCGGTTTTTTTATGTGAAGGTTTGGGTGTAGACGGTGCCTTTAGTGGACCCTTCCGTCTTGAGGTTGAGAGATTGGAGAATCAATGTGGCGGTTCTCGGCGATGACAGGTTCAGGAAGTTTCGGAGTTCCCGATTTGTGATGGTGGGTTTAATGAGGAGGAAGTAATCCTCGAGGGCTTTTAGGTGAGCGGTTTGGGACGAGAACTGGCAGTTAGGGCAAAGCCATTTGCCTGGCCTTCTATACATGATGTGCAGGCATTTGTCACATTGGACGCCTCTTATAATATCCTTTTGGGTTAGCTGATAGGTGTCAAGGATTGAGGTCATCTCAGGACTACAATGGGCATTCAGAAGGAGCCGCTTAACTTTTTTGATGTCGATCACTTCACGGGTGTATTACTTATTGAATTGTGCTGATCTCTCTCATGATGTTTTGGGCGTGAATCATTTTGTCATAAGGCGGCAGTCGCTTGTGACCCGGAGCCATCCTCAGAATCGTCGATGGGTGGCTGAGCACAACCAGGAATTCGACAGGCGGGCAAGGTAGCTTATGATTCAGGAACCATTTTTGCAGAAGCAGCTTCTGGCGGGCGGCTTGTGTAATGGGATCCGGGTAGCCGGTCTCGATTCCATTGTACTCCTTGGAGAGCTGATTGAACTCGGGATCTATTGTAACGATGCCCGATATGTTCTTGACCTCGATGAGAAGCGAATAACAGGGAGTGACCAGGAGGTTATCGATTTGAAAGTGGTTCGGTTCCATGGGCAGTCTGAGGTTGTGAAAGATCATAACCTTTTTATCTGTCAGAAAGCTCAGGTGATAATCGACTGACAACTCGCCGGTGTAACCCGCTTTCCTTTTTTTGAAATCCTGTTCGATAAGAGCTCTTTTCGGGTGATCAGGGGGCTGCAGCCTTGAGAGTAAGGCTTCGGTTTGGAGGAGTTTGTGGGGAGGTTTTCTTTTTTTAACGATCATTTATGATTGAAACACTCCTTTTGGGTTGGGGTATAAACAATGATTCTACTTTTTTGATGAAATTCCTGCTTTTTTGGTGGATATTGTTTAGGGTTGTCTGTTTTAGCTGGAGTTTGATTCTGGATTGGGGCTCGCGGCCGACTTTTTGGTGGGAAATTCTGATTGAGGGTGTCTTCGTGAAAGAATCAATCCGGTTGGGGCTGTAATCAATCCCGATTTCAGATTATTAATCCTGATGGGACCTTATTAATCCGGGTTCTGATTTATCAATCCTCTTTTCCAATAATTAACCCTTCGTGTCGAATCTTCTCTAAGTATGTATCTGCTATGCCCCTCGCAGAACCGCTATCCCTTCTGCGCAAACAGGCAGAGACTCTGTTGTTGAAACAGCGTATCTTTCGATTTTGATCTTGAGTAATAGAAAAGACCTTTAGATTGTCTGTTTTGGCTGGAGTTTGATCCTGGACAAGGAAAAGTAGGCGGCTTTTTAGTGAAAATCTCTGATTAAGGATGCCTTCGCGAAGGAATCAATCCGGTTGGAGCCATAATCAATCCTGATTTCAGATTATTAATCCTGATGGGCATTTATTAATCCTCATTTTGATTGATCGATCCTCTTTTTCATAAATTAATCCCACGTGTTGAATCTTCCCTATGTATGTACCTACTATGCCTCTTGGAGAACCGCTATCCCTTCTCCTTAAACAGGCAGAGGCTTGGTTGTTGAAACAGCGTATCTTACGCTCTTGACCTTTGAACTCTGACTTTAAATAGAAAAGACCTTCAGATTGTCCATTTTCAGCTGGAGTTTGATCCTCGACAAGGAAATGAAGGCCGGCTTTTTAATAGATTTCCCTGATCTAGGATGTCTTCGCGAAAGAATCTATCCATTTCGAGCCAGAATCAATTCCGATTTCAGATGATTAATCCTGATGGGCATTTATTAATCCTCATTCTAATTAATCAATCCTTTTTTCCATTAATCAATCCCCAGTGTCGAATTCTCTCCAACAGAACGAGCACAAACCAAAAAAACGCCCCACCCCTACCAGGCAGGACGCTCTCGATCATTAGTTAAACCGCTTATAGCCTACAAACTTAGGGTTCCAGTACGTATTGCTCAGCTTGGAGATGGTCACCCCGCTGTCCGATGCGTGGATGAATTCGCCGTTTCCAAGGTAGATTCCCATGTGGCTGATTCCGGCTTTGTAGGTATTTTCGAAGAATACGAGATCGCCGGGCTTAGGATTTGAGATGAAGGATGATTTGCTGTAGTAGCCATCCGTGTTGGTGCGGGAAATGGAGTGCCCCGCTTCGTTGAATACGTGATAGATGAAGCCGCTGCAATCGAATCCAGATGGAGTTGTGCCGCCCCATTTGTATGGTGTTCCTACATATTTCTTGGCGATGTCCACAACGTTTGAAGATGGAGTTTGTGTTCCGCTGTCGGATGTTCCCTTAATGGAAAGCTTTTGTCCGACGTAGATGTTGTCGGAGGTTAATCCGTTCCATGACTTGATGGACGATACGCTTACATCATAGCGGACGGCGATGTGTGACAGGGTGTCTCCGGATTGTACCGTATAGGTGCTGGAACCGGTTGGAGCAGGGCTCGCAGCTCCTGACGAAACGATCAGGGTTTGACCTGGATAGATGACGTCGCTCTTCAGGTTGTTCCAGGATTTCAGTTCCGACACGTAAACGTCGAATTTTGCCCCGATTTTGGACAGATAGTCACCTGACTGGACGGTGTAGGTTTTGGCCGTGGAGCTTGATGGCGCAGATACTTCAAGGACTTGGTTTACATAGATTCTGTCAGAGCTTAGGTTGTTCCAGCTCTTCAGATTTGAAACGGTCGTATCATATTTATAAGCAATCACCGAAAGGGAATCTCCCGATTGTACGCGGTAAGAAGCCGCTTCTGATGATTGGACAGCAACTGACGAAAGTAAGGCAGCAGTCGTAAAGGCAATGATGGTTTTCTTCAAAAAAAATGTCTCCTTCATTCATAATGTCGAATTTTGTTGCCAGTCCATTATGTCTGAAAGAGACTGATAATTTAATAGGCTGAAATTCTTATATGAAGAAAAATAAGGAAGAAAGCCCAGCATTATAACGTTTAGTAATTTATGGTTCTATTTCCAGTAGTGGCAGCTCCAGTGAAAAGGTGGTGCCTTCAGGAGAACTTTCTTTCAATAAAAGCTTGCCTCCGTGGGCATTGGCCAGCATCCGACTGAAAGGTAAACCGAGCCCAAGACCCCTTACCTTCAGCTTCTTGCCCTCTCCCCTATAGAATCGTTCGAAAATGAGAGTCTGCTCCATTTCAGGGATGCCTCTTCCTGTATCCTGCACTTCGACGATAACGGTGTCCTTATGTTTGAAAAGGTGCAGGGACAGTGCTCCCCCCTCATCAGGAAGGGACTGTCGGGCATTGTTTAATAGATTGATGAGGATCTGCTCGATTCTCATGGGATCCACCATGGCTTCTACTTCTGTTGAAGGGAGCGACAGGGATAGGTCAAACGGCTTATCCACTTGAGTATGTTCCCACTGCCTTACGATGTCTTCTAGCAGGTCGTTCATGCTGACCCGTTCTTTCCGTACCGGGATCGCTCCCGCTGCGAAGGAGTTGAATTCAAGCAGATCACCGATCATCCTCTGCAGTCTGTCTACTTCTTTCAGGGAAATGTCGAGGAACTCCCTAGCTTCTTCCTCGGTGACGACTTCATCCTTCACCGCCTGGATGAGGCCGCTGATGGACGTGACGGGTGTCTTTAAATCATGGGTGACCCCTGCAAGCAGCTCGGAACGCATCTGTTCAAGGTGCTTGAGCCTTGTGGCCATCTCCTGAAAGGATTCGACGAGCTCATGGATTTCCTTCTCTTTTGCCTGTTGGTTGAGCTTGATTTCATAGTTCCCATCACTTACCAGCCTTGCTGCCTCGGCCACTCCGGCAATCGGCGCAGCGAGTTTACGGGATAAATAGTAGATGACAAGCCAGCCGAGGAGGGCAAGGCTGACCAGCATGATCCCGAGGAGGCGGTACTCCTGATTCACCTCGGCCAAGTCCTTCTCAAGGGAGATCATGACCACATAGCCGAGGACCTCATCCCCGGATTCGATAGGTTCACTGATGGCATAGGCTTTCTCGTCCCGCTTCCCTTTGATGGAAATCTTCACCTCTCTCTTTTCATAAAAAGAAGACGGAATCTGCTGAATCTGAGCCTGTCGGTCCCTTGGTTTCCGGAATTGGTCTTTGTTTGACAGAATCTTCCCTTCCCCATCGATGACATACGTTAAAGGCGGTTCATCGAGCTGAAGGAACTTGCTTCTTTGTTCCACGACTTCCTTTAAGATCGGGGGAATCATGATTCTGCCTTCACTCGTCACGATCCGGTCGGCCACCTCCTGGGCCACCACACGGGTGAGGTTCAGGCGGTTATCAATGGTCGTCTTCCGGATCCACAGAGCGGAAATGATCGCAATCACCAGGAGTCCGATGATCAGGGTGATGAGGTAGCGTGTCGTCCAATAACGTAAAAGCGACGGCTTATTCGTATACACTGAACTGATACCCCAATCCACGCAATGTCTTGATTTCCCCCTGATCACTGGCCCAGCCGCCCAGTGACTTCCGGATGCGTTTAATCGCCAGATCGACAGCCCGGTCGCTGCCTTCATAATCGATCCCCCATACTTTCTCGATCAGCTGCTCCCTGGTGAAGGTCTGGTTCGGATGCTCAGCAAGAAAGAGCAACAGGGATAAGTCTCTCGGTGTGAAGGAAATCTCTTTCCCATCGAGTGAAACACTGTGGGACTGGAAATTGATTTTCAACTGACCGTACTGCTTCGTGTCCCCTGATTCGAAGATCGTCCGGGACCTCCGTAAAACGGCCTGGACCCTGGCGACGACCTCTTCTCCGATAAAGGGCTTCGGAATATAATCGTCGGCTCCCGAAGTGAGTCCCTTCAACCGGTGATCCACGTCACCAAGAGCCGTCAGCATGATGACGGGGCAGGTGCTTTCATTTCGTATATTCTTCAGAACAGACCAGCCGTCCCCGTCGGGAAGCATGACATCGAGGAGGACGAGATCTGGATGATGGGTTTCAAATGCTTGAAGGGCTTCTCTCCCTGAGAACGATTGCATCGTGGAGAAGCCGTTTTTTTCTAAATACGCTTTCAGGACCCTGGATATGGTCATTTCATCTTCAACAATCAGAACGGTTTTCATTGGAATACCTCCTCTACTTGCATTATAAAGGAAAAGGGAGCGTTTGGGTGGGGTTGTACAGATGAAAAAGAGAGAGTGCCGGGGGGGACGGCACTCTCTTCTATGAACAGATTACAGAGCTACGTTATCGGCTGTGTCTGAAGGTTCCTCATCAGACTTCTGGCCTTTAAAGTGGCCGCCCTTGTGAGGTTTCGGCTCAACTCCCAGTTCCTCCAATTGCTCCCGGGCTTCCTCACGTGTCAGGGTGCCGTCGATGACCTGCTTCAAAATATCCTGGGCCTTCGCCTTGGTCTCTTCATCTAACCCTTCGAAGGGCTCTGGCATTTGATCAAGCTCCACATCCCTGCCCAGTTCCGTTAACTGAGAGTGTGCTTCCTCCTTCGTGATCAGCCCTGCTGCATACCGATCCCGGATGTCATGGACTTTCTGATGGGTTTCTTTATCCATTCCCATTCGATGGCCCTTCTTAAATGGCTTGTCGATTCCGAGTTCCTCCATTTTTTCACGTGCTTCTTCTTTCGTCAGTTCCCCTGCTTCCACCTGGCTGCGGATGCTTTCCAGCTGCTCACGTGTTTCGTCATCCAGCGGTTCATGACGCGGTGTGATGCCCAGTTCAGCCAATTGAGTCTTCGCTTCTTCCTTTGTCAGCTCTCCCGATTCCACCTGACTACGGATGCTTTCCAGCTGCTCCCGTTTTTCATCATCCAGCTTTTCACCATGATGCTTCCCATGCTTGCCGAATTTCGGTTTCACACCAAGCTCCTCCAGCTGATCACGGGCTTCTTCCTTCGTGATCGTTCCTGCCTTCACCTGCTCTTTGATCTCTTGTACGTTCGCTTTCGTTTCTTCATCCAGATTCTCAGTCCATGGAGCCTTCTCCTGTACGGCCGACTCCGCCTTCGTTGTATCGTCCTGTGGCTGCCGCATAGGCAGTCGGTGCCACCATGGCAAGAGATAAAGCACCGGCAATGAACTTACTTGATAATACGTTAAACATCTTTTCTACCTCCAAAAAGTTTTTTATGGTTCGTCCTTACATGTGTTATCTTACTGGGCGAATGTGTCAGGTGAATGTCAGGGAAAAAAAGTTTTTAAACAGAATATCCAATCGTTTCGTAAACGAATATTGAGCACTCATTAATTTGTGTTTACAGTTCCATGATTTGACGGTGTTTGCGTGTCCGATGCTTTATACTTTTATCAACGATGTAAGAGGAGGAATGTTTTATGGCCACATTCAAGTTTCAAAGAGAATTAGATGAAATCATGTATTTGCTGGACATTAAGCCCGGGGATCCTTTCTATTCTTCCTATGAGAACGAAGCGAAGATCGCGTTAGTCGATTGCCGAGGGGATTTGAGCAGGGTTAAGACGAAGCTGAGAATTAAGAAATGATGATGTGCATCCTCCACTTTTTTTGAAACCTCCTTTACCGCTACACCGCCCTTTTTAATAGGAAAAGGGCGGTTTCCCTCGTTCTCTGTTGGTGTGATAGGTAGTCAACTCCCAAAGTATATAGCAGTAAAAAAGTTAGCATCCTTATCTTTCTATTGACCCTTCACCATAGAAATACAAAAGTTAAGCTTTGCAGACCAAAACCGCATGAAAGAGGTTTTTTACTAAATCCATCACTTCCTATACTGCAAGTGAACCTGATATTTCTGGACTAGATTAAAGAGCCAAATGACGATACAACAGTTAGCAAAATGATTGTTTAGAACTGTCTGTTCTCAAAAGACACCATCTATGATAAACTTTTTTATCAGAATATTTAGAATACATAACAAAGCGATTTCACCTTAGCATTGGATTGTTCTTATATCCAAATGGAGGATACGAATGAAAAAAAAGTTAATTATTTCTATCATTGTAGCCTTATTTTGTTTGATGGGTTACTCAATGTTCTATAATGGTTTTTTTAGAGTTGAAAGCATTTCAATTCAAGAAAATGACCAATCATTTAAAGATGGTAAGAAGACGACCGATAAAGTGATAGTCCGAACAATTACCGGAATACTCAATAGGGCAAATAAAATTTCAAAAACACATTATAAAATGGCAATTGAACCCACGTACAAAATTCAGCTAGAATATAAAGACCAAAATAAAGAAGTTTTATATATTTACGAAGGCTTTGACACTAATGAGACCCTCATTGCTAGCGATAATAGCAATAATTACTATAAAATTAACGAAAAACAAACGAAGAAAATAATCCAACTTTTATTAGACTAAAAAGGTCTTCAAATGAATAAAGAGGCTGGGACCTAAACAAAACCCGAACTTATTTGCCTTTAATGAAGGAATTGAGTTCGGGTTTTATACTTTTTGATAGACAACTAAAATTTCAATTCTATCCAGCGGTTGATTGGAGTGCAAGACGTAGACTCCTGCGGGAAGAGTAGCTTATGTGAAACCTGTCCAGCTGCAGGGCTTAGAGCCACATGACATAAGTCAATCCGTCCATGAAGGCAAAGAACGCCTTTAGGGTCATTTCACCTTATGTCAAAAGCCTCCGGGAAGCAAAGCCCTCCCACTCACACTCCGTTCACCTCTCTTACCATTTCTTCCTTACCCACTTATTTCTATAATATGTAACCTTACGATCTGACTTATGACCCCGATGAACCAGCCCCCGTCCACCCTATTACCCATTGCAGAATTCCGTTGCGAAAATTCTGAATGACAAGACCGTTTTTATAGATTAAAATAAGTAGAATTTATCTTTCTTACTAGTAAGGGGCGGGTTACATTGGCAGGAAAAGTAAGGCTGTCAAACTTTGAATCTCTCAGGGTTTTATCCATGGTGATGATTGTTTTATTGCATTTTGGCACCTATGGGCTTCCCAAGGTTGTTTCCATATCTGAGTTGAGCCAAATGAATCAATTTCTTTTCACCTTCATAAAGGTGTTATGCATTGTAGGCGTCAACGTCTATGTCTTGATCAGCGGCTATTTTCTATGTACGTCACAATTCAAGATGAGCAAAGCATTCAGGGTGGTTCGCGAGACGTTTATTTTCTCCGTTCTGATCTTTGCCGGGATGGCACTTCTGCAGCGGACGGACGGATCCACGGCCATACTCTTTAAATCGGTCTTCCCAGTCTATCTTTCCACCTACTGGTTCATCACGGTGTATATGCTGTTATTCCTGCTTTCACCGTATCTCAATATCCTGATCAATCAGCTGTCAAAGAAGGAATACGGCAAGCTGCTGGTCTTATTATTCATGGTCAACTGTGTGTGGCAGTTCTTCCATCCCTTGGGGAGCTTCGGGGTCAACGGCGGATACAGCATCGTTCATTTCATCTTTATGTACTTTGTCGCCGGCTACCTGAGACATCACGGTCAGAGACTGGCTTCCTTGAACAAGCTTTATTACTTAAGCGTTTACATCCTGGTTGGTGCCGGGACAGCCCTGGTCGTGCAGCAAGCCTGGGAGCTTCCCTTCAAGCTGCTGACCTATAACTCCCCGGTGATCGTCATCATGTCAGCCGCACTGTTCCTGTTCTTTTCAAAGCTCAGCTTTGTCTCAGGACCGATTAACGCCGTATCGGGTTACGTGTTGGGGGTATATTTGATCCATGAGCATCCCCTGATCAGACAGCGGTTATGGTCCAATGTCGCGAAATGGATGGACGCAGGGAACCCAGTCCTGTTGTTCGGACAGTTCCTGTTGTATGGAATGGTAGTCTTCGCTATTTGTTTAGGGATTTCGTATGTGATTTACTCCATGATCAATTATAAGACGTTCTTTAAAAGAAAGACGCCGGTCAAAAAAGTAAAGATGGCCGGTTGATAGCATCTATGAACGGTTCGCCAGCTGCGTTTCAGCTGGCTTTTTTAATTGAAATCTCTCACTTTATTCTCAAATGAGGTTTACCGTCAGGAGATTAAAGGTAGTTTTACATATATATGTAAAAATTAGGAGGGTTACTTTGGAAGTATTAACGTATCTATTCAACATCCTCATAGCCATCTACCTGTTCATTGATGCCAAAAAACACAACAAAAACCAATGGCTATGGGGAATTCTCGGACTTCTCTTCAGCTTTATCGCATTAGGAATCTACTGGATCAAAACAGGCAAAAAACTCTGGGGCTGGCTCATCCTCATCCTCTATATCATCTGGATCATCCTTGGCATCCTCGGTGTAGTAGCCGTTGGGGTGTTTAATGCCCTTACTTAGAATTAATATCATTGAATAATGAAAACCCTTGATGAATACGTTCCTCAAGGGTTTTCTTTTGGAAATGCCACATTCAAGGGTTGCTGTTTTCCAAGGCTTTTTAAAGCATGATATAGCACAGAGAGAAAAAACAATTTTATAATCCGTCCGCTGTTCTCAATGATCTAATGCTATTTTTTAAAACAGGAGATTGAATATTTCACGAAACTCATGCTCAGATAGTTGATTGGAGCGGAAGGTGCTCGACTCCTGCGGGAGATGTGGGAAAGTTGAGACCCCACAGGGCTCACGCCCGAGGAGGCTCAACTCCCGCCCCTCGGAAAGCGAGCACCTGCAGCGGAAATCAACCAGCACTCTCCTAATCCAGGCAATAAAGTTTATGAAAACGTCTACACTTTTCTATTGACAACTTGTATATACATGAATACAATAAAAGCATATCTTGTATATACAACAAGGACCCTATCAAAAATGAAAGCGTTTCGTCCCACGGGAAGTTTATTCTAAAAGCATAGACTGAAGCGTTTCTCACATACTATTTAGGGGAATTCCATTAATAGAAATGAAAGCGGGTACACTTAAATGAAAGGTGTCCCCTGCACCATACCAAGGAGGGAATTTCATGAGCGTGAAACGTGAAGACGTTCTGGAAATCATTGAAGCGATTGGCGGCAAGGATAATATCCGCACAGCCACTCATTGTGTGACTCGGCTTCGGCTTGTGCTGAATGATGAGAAAAAAGTTGATAAAGAAAAATTAGAGGCGATCGATCTTGTGAAAGGTTCGTTCTCTTCCAACGGGCAGTTCCAGGTTGTCATCGGACAAGGTCTTGTCAATAAAGCGTATCAAATTTTAGCAGAAGAAACAGGGATCGAGCAGGCTTCCAAGCAGGATGTGAAGGATGCTGCCTCTCAGAATCTGAATCCCCTGCAGCGTGCCATCAAGGTACTCGCTGATATCTTCATTCCGATCCTTCCGGCCATCGTAACGGCGGGTCTGTTGATGGGTCTGAATAATATTTTGACCGGACCGGGGATTTTCTATGATGAGAAATCGGTCATCGAGGTTCATAAGCAATGGGCAGATTTCGCGTCCATCATTAACCTGATTGCCAACACGGCCTTTGTATTCTTGCCCGGATTGATCGGTTGGTCTGCGGTCAAGCGTTTTGGCGGAAGTCCATTACTCGGTATTGTATTAGGTCTTATGCTTGTTCATCCGGACTTATTGAACGCCTGGTCTTATGCAAGTGCAGAAAAGATTCCTACGTGGAACTTATTTGGATTTGAAGTCGACAAGATCGGGTATCAAGGACAAGTCCTGCCGATTCTATTCGCTTCTTATCTGTTAGCGAAAATTGAAATGTTCCTGGATAAGAGAGTTCATGATTCCATCAAGCTATTGGTCGTGGCACCAGTTGCACTTTTAATCACCGGATTTGCGTCATTCATCTTGATCGGACCGGTTACGTTCTTTATCGGTAACCTATTAACAGACGGTGTCGTTTGGGTATTTGACTCTGCTTCCTGGTTAGGTGGATTGCTGTATGGCGGTCTGTATGCCGTGATGGTTATCACAGGTATGCACCATACCTTCCTTGCAGTAGACTTACAGCTCGTAGGAAGCCAGGGCGGAACATTCCTATGGCCTATCCTGGCACTATCGAATATCGCCCAGGGTTCAGCAGCCCTTGCCATGATGTTCGTGGCGAAGAAAGAAAACGAAAAGCTTCGTGGTCTTGCAGGTACGTCTGCCATTTCGGCTTATTTAGGAATTACAGAACCGGCTATGTTCGGGGTTAACCTGCGCTACCGCTACCCGTTCATCAGTGCCTTGATCGGTTCTGCCATCGGTGGTGTGCTGCTTGCCATGACTGGAACAAAGGCGTTCTCCATCGGTGTCGGTGGATTACCTGGATTCCTGTCCATCATTCCTGAATACTGGCTGTCATTCTTCATCGGAATGGCCATCTGTATCGTCGTACCATTCGTCCTGACTATGGTCTGGTCGAAATTCAGCAAAAACCAAGCAGTCTAATAAATAGATAGAGAAAACAGTTGTAACAACTTGTATATACAAGTTAAAATAAGGGGGACAAATCAATTCTTACCACAGGCCTGCCCAGGCAATGTGTAACAATTGGTTGTCTCCCTTTTGTTTATAGATATGTATAGGATATTTATAGGGACGGACCTTCAACAAGCTTGCAATTGCAAGGAAAGTCCGGTCCCTATGAGCCTAAAATAGCAGAATATGTGTGGAAGGTCCGTCCCTCAAAATGGACCTGAAAATAGCTTATTCGTAGAAAGATCATGTTGGACGGGGCATGGTCACGTACAAGTGAAATCGATTGAGGTCCGTCCCTCAAAATTCAATTTAGGATGGTGTGTGAAGGATGAAGCAGCCTTGGTGGAAGAAAGCGGTTGTGTATCAGATTTATCCGAAGAGTTTTTATGATACGTCAGGAAATGGCGTTGGGGATATTAAGGGGATTACGGCGAAGCTGGATTATTTGAAGGAGCTTGGGATTGACGTCGTATGGCTGACACCGATCTACAAGAGTCCTCAGCGCGACAACGGTTACGACATCAGCGATTATTTCAACATCCACGATGAGTATGGGACAATGGAAGATTTCGATGAGCTCCTTGACGAGGCTCACAAGCGCGGGATCAAGATCATCATGGATATCGTCATCAACCATACATCCACGGAGAATCAGTGGTTCATTGAGTCCCGTAAGTCCAAGGACAACGAGTACCGTGATTTCTATATATGGAAGGACGGGAAACCCGACGGCTCCGAGCCGACCAACTGGCAGTCCAAGTTCGGCGGAAATGCGTGGCAGTATGATGAAGAAACGGGTCAGTACTATCTTCACCTCTTTGACGTCACCCAGGCTGACTTGAACTGGGAGAACGATGAAGTCCGCCAGAAGCTGTATGACATGATGCACTTCTGGCTGAAGAAAGGTGTCGACGGCTTCCGCCTGGACGTGATCAATCTTATCTCCAAGGATCAGGACTTCCCTGATGACGACGGCTCAGTCGCACCTGGAGACGGACGTAAATTCTACACAGACGGCCCTAAAGTCCATGACTATATGCAGGAAATGAACAAGGAAGTCTTCTCTCACTACGACATTATGACAGTCGGGGAAATGTCTTCCACAACGATCGATCACTGCATCAAATACTCACGCCCTGATCGGAACGAGCTCAGCATGACGTTCAACTTCCATCACCTGAAGGTGGATTACCCAAACGGGGAGAAATGGTCGGTGGCTGACTTTGACTTCCTTAAACTGAAGGAAATCCTGTCTACCTGGCAGCGTGAAATGCACAAAGGTGGCGGCTGGAATGCCCTGTTCTGGTGCAACCATGACCAGCCCCGCATCGTGTCCCGCTACGGCGATGACGGGAAGTACCATAACGAATCGGCGAAGATGCTGGCAACGACGATCCATATGATGCAGGGAACCCCTTATATCTATCAAGGAGAAGAATTCGGGATGACGAATCCGAAATTCACAAGCATTGATGAGTACCGTGACGTTGAATCCATCAACATCTTCAATATCTTAAAAGAACAAGGGAAATCCGCAGAAGAGATCCTCGAGATCCTTCGTCATAAATCCCGTGACAACTCAAGAACGCCTGTCCAGTGGAACGGCGAAGAGAATGCCGGATTCACAAGCGGCACCCCGTGGATCCCTGTGGCGAAGAACTATCAAGAAATCAACGCAGAACAGGCGCTGAAGGACCAAAACTCTGTCTTCTATCATTACCAGAAGCTAAACCGCCTCCGGAAAGAATACGACATCATCGTAGTCGGAGATTATCAGCTGATCCTCGAAGATCACCAGGACATCTTCGCCTATGTCAGAAATCGTGACGGGGAAAAATTACTTGTCGTGAATAACTTCTATGGTCACGACACCGACTTCACCCTCCCTGCTGAAGTAGAAGTAGACGGCTGGTCAAGCGAGGTCCTATTATCGAATTATGACGACACAGCGAATCAATATCAAAACGTTACCCTACGACCTTATGAGTCAGTCGTATTTCGGTTTACTAAATAAGAACGCTAAAGACGTTTAGAGTACTAACTCTAAACGTCTTTTTGTTAACCTTCATTACTTTTTAGTTAACATTAAACTCTACTTATGTCATAATGAAAAAAAGCTCTTTTCGCAAAGATTATTGCTTTTTACATAAGCTCTGCAAGGCTTTAATGAAAAAGGCCGGATGACGATTTTGAATCGTCTGAGCTAAATGTATCAATAGATGATAGTAATGCTGACTATCATTCTGGTTTAGGGTACTATCACATACATGCTCAGAAAGTTGGTTGGAGCGGAAGGATGTTCGACTCCTGCGGGAATAACTGGACAGGTGAGATCCCACAGGGCAACGCCCAAGGAGGCTCACCGCCAGCCCCGCGGAAAGCGAGCATCCTGCAGCGGAAATCAACTTCAAGCAACTAAGTTTACGAAAAGAGCCTAAAGAAAAAAGGGGTTTCCGTCATGACTACCACACTTAGTATGAGAACCACTCTTCAAGAAATGGAACAAAAAAGAACCGAGCTGCAGAACTCTGCCCTTACCCTCGGACTTGCCCATCCCGTCACCGTCCGCCTGAGTCAGGAGCTCGATGAAATCTTTAATAAACATGAGGCCATAAAAAGGGAGTCCAACCATTAAAAAAAGACCATGCATACGCACAGTCTCGTTTATCATTCTGTCGCTCCCTCTTCCCCTTCAGTTGCCAGGAAGAAAATCGCCGCAACCTTCCAGCCGTCTTCTTTCTTATGGAAAACAGTCACCTGCTTACCGGAACGGGTCACTTCTTTATCGCTGTTCGGGTCCTTCGTCGTCGCTTCGATTTCAGCATAGACGTCGGCCTTTTTGCCATTGGCGTAATTGATGATCTTCACATTTTCAACCGTACGCTTCGAGTCTACGGAATCAAAGATCTGCTTCACATATCTCTCTTCATCTTCATATTTAAAATTCACCGGTGTCTTTGAGATGACACTCATGTATGAATCGTAATCTTCTTCGTTAAACGCATCAATATATTGATTAAAGGCTCCATTGATCGCCGTTTTCTCTTCCTCAGGAATTCCCTCAGCTTCCTCAAGGGCGCCTGCATCCTCGACGATCTGCGTCATTTGATTAAGAGATGCCGCTTCATCTGTAGAGGGATCCTCACTTGGGTTTACCTCTTCTGTACTGTTCCCGTTCTCTTCCTTCTTCTCTTCGTCTGAACCGCAAGCACCCAATAATAATGTACTCATGCCAATTCCCAACATGATTTTCTTCCAATGCTGTTTCGACAATGCTCTTCACCCTTTTCTAAAATTTGCGCTATCTCCATTCTATTGAAAATATTCACAACACTCAAGTTCAATCTCATCTCTTCCTATTAATTATGGTAAAATAATAGATGGTGATCATATGACGAGAAGCAATAAATACCAACAAATATTTGAAGATCTATCTAAAAAAATACAAAACGGCACCTATACAGCGAACTCCATCCTGCCATCGGAAAACGAGCTCTCTGTGATGTACAAGACTTCACGTGAGACAATTCGCAAAGCGCTTACATTGCTCGCTCAAAGAGGGCTGATCCAGAAACTGCGGGGCAAAGGATCCCTCGTATTGGATGTATCCCGGATGAGCTTTCCCGTCTCAGGACTGGTGAGCTTTAAAGAGCTGCAGACTTCCATGGGCCGGGATGAGATTGAAACGTCCGTTCATGAATTCGGCTTGATCGGTGCCGGCCATCAGCTGGGATCTGTCCTCGAGACATCCGCCGATTCTGAAGTATGGGAAGTGGTCCGCTCGCGCCGGATTGGCGGGGAGCGAATCATCCTCGACAAGTCTTATTTCCTTAAAGGACAGGTACCTCTTCTCACGAAAGAAATATGCGAGAACTCCATCTACGAGTACCTAGAAGGCGACCTGCACCTTCCCATCGATTTCGCCAAAAAAGAAATCGTCGTGGAAGAATGCACCGATGAGGACAGGAAATACCTTGATTTACATGACTACGACCATGTCGTCGTCGTAAAGAATTATGTGCACCTGAAAGACGCCACCCTGTTCGAATACACCGAATCCCGGCACCGCCTCGATATGTTCCGGTTTGTTGATTTCGCCCGGAGAAAGCATTAGGGTGTCGCCTTGTGTGGGGAATGAGAACGTCCACCAAGTTGTGCCCACCTTCTCAGACAAAACAAGCGACTCACACACAAAAAACGGCCCTTCACCAGAAGGGCCGTTCTTTCAACAACAAATTCACAATACACAACTCTTGTTTATCGTACTTCCACCCAACCGTTCTTGATCGCAGTCACGACTGCCTGGGTGCGGTCATTCACATTCATCTTTTGAAGGATGTTACTTACATGATTTTTGACCGTTTTCTCACTGATATACAGGCCTTCACCGATACCACGGTTGCTCTTGCCGTCTGCCAGCATTTGCAGTACTTCACACTCGCGACGAGTCAACAGGTGAAGAGGGCGGCGAACTTCGGATTGTTGGAATCCACCTGAATTTTGGGCGTTTGCCAGGCGCTTGTATTCTGCAACCAGGTTGTGTGTCACTTTAGGGTGGACATATGAGCCACCTTCAGCGACGATTTTCACGGCATTTACAAGGGCGTCTGAGTCCATCTCCTTCAACAGGTAACCGAGTGCCCCTGTTTTCAGCGCGTGGTTTACGTAGTTTTCGTCATCGTGGATAGATAGGATGATGACCTTCGTATCCGGGTATCTGTCCATCAATTCACGCGTTGCTTCTACACCGTTTATTTCAGGCATATTGATATCCATCAGCACGACATCCGGTTCGTGTGTTTCTACCAGGTTCATGGCTTCTGAACCGTCATCGCCTTCTGCCACTACGTTGAAAGAAGGTTCGAATTCAAGGATTCGTTTTACTCCCTCTCTGAAAAGCTGATGATCATCAATGATAACAATATTTGTTGCCATGTCTTTCGCCTCCCTAAGCCTTCGAAAAAAATTTACTTATTAAGCGGTACCTGGATCAGGATCACCGTTCCAGCGCCTACTTTTGAGTCAATCGTGATGTCTCCTTCGAGAAGGTCGACACGTTCTTTCATCCCCATGATGCCAAAGGATCCCGTTTTTTCTTTATCTTGATCGAATCCTTTGCCGTTGTCTTTGATGACAACTGTTATTTGGTCTTTCTTTACTTCAACTTTAACTTGTATATGTGATGCTTCAGCGTGCTTCAGTGCGTTCTGGACACTTTCTTGTATCAATCGGAACAGAGCGACTTCGTATTTGGAAGGAAGTCTGATATCGAGACCCATATTCACAAACTGAATGGACGTCTCCTGGTTATACTCTTCGATTGTACTTAAGTATTTTTTGAGGGTCGGAATCAATCCCAGGTCATCAAGCGCCATGGGTCTCAGATCGTATATGATCCGGCGGACCTCATATAGGGCGGAGCGGACCATCCGTTTGAGGTCACGGATTTCCTTGATGGCATCGTCTGCACCTTTTTCCCGGTACACACGCTCAATCAAATCGGAACGCATCAGGACATTGGCCATCATCTGAGCCGGACCGTCATGAATTTCACGGGACAAGCGTTTCCTCTCGTCTTCCTGTGCCTCAATGATTCTGAGCCCGAAATCCTGCCGCTGCTTCGCGTCCTCTAACGCCTCATTGACTTGCCTTAAATCACTGTTTAAATAATTGAGAACGACGGATATTTGCGAGCAAAGATTTTCTGCCCGTTCAATCGTATCCTCAAGTGCGTGCAAGCGTCGTTCGAGTTCGTCACGGCGACCTCTCAGCTGTTTTTCCTGCTGCCGATTCATGGACAGCTTCATCTGCAGGTCATGAGCCTTCTCGTACGCTTCTCTTACCTGATCTTCCGAGTAGGTTTGAAAATGCTTGCTTACTTCAGATAGTCTGAGCCGTGCTAACTTGGATTTCTGATGGAGAAGATCCCCTTCATCAATCACCTTCACGACCATTTCTTTCACTTCTAATAACTCTTTCAACAATTCTTCATAATCAGTTCGACATTGCTCGCCAATCTGGAAGATTTCATCCTTACTTTCGTCAACTGTATCGACCATCTTCTCAAGGATGCTATCCAACATTTTGGTGTCTATTTTCCTTAATGGCACGGTACACCCCTCTTTTGTTCCACGATCGTTGTCCACCTGAATGAGGCTTTTCTTACATGGTGTTGAGCGGGTATGTAGTGGAAGATCCGGCCTATTGTATACGCCTTTAGACCTACCAACCCGTCTATAAAATAGTACCTTTTCAATATTCCATGTAAACGCATGAAACTCCTTTATTCATCTAGGCATATTCCTACGAATGACTCCAATCAAGGGAATGGATTCCCTATAGAAGGAAGAGAATGAATGGCAATTCTCTAGACCATTCGGCTTCCCCTTTAGGAGCTTTGGAACAACTGAAGTATTACTATCAGCGTCCATTATACCATGTCATATATTGTCGGAGATTAAAGTTTGATTACATTGTATTACCATTATTTCATGAAGAACCAGTTTTTTCCTGATATAGTTGGATATTCTTCATAATTTATGTGCAATCCGTTCTACTTTTATATATAGTAGATAGTAAATACAAATAAAGAATAACCGCATGATTCGCCTTTATTCATACATATGGAAACGGAAAGGAGAAACGGGATTGCTACATCATTATCATACCGTCAAAGGGTCCGGGGAACATGAAATCACGATTGAACGTTCAAGGTTCATTACGTATGTGAACCGGGCAGAAACCGAAGAAGAAGCACAGGAATTCATTGCAGATATTAAGAAAAAGCACTGGGATGCGAATCATAACTGTTCAGCTTATATGATAGGGGAAAATAATCTCATCCAAAAAGCGAATGACGACGGAGAACCGAGTGGCACCGCTGGGGTACCCATGCTTGAGGTGTTAAAAAAACGTGACCTCAAAGACACAGTCGTCGTGGTGACCCGATATTTCGGAGGGATCAAGCTCGGTGCCGGCGGACTGATCAGGGCGTATGGACGTGCCACATCTGAAGGCTTGAACGCCACGGGGATCGTGGAAAGAAGCCTGATGCGCATCATGAAGGCAACCATCGACTATACGTGGCTCGGTAAAGTGGAAAATGAAATAAGGTCCTCACGCTTTCAATTGAAGGACATTCATTACCTTGAAGCCGTCGAGGTCGAAGTCTATGTCGAAGAGGCGAATAAGACTTCATTCACAGAATGGATGACGGAGCTGACAAATGGACAGGCTGACATACAAGAAGGCGAAGTGGAATACCTTGAAACGCCTGTTGTAACCGACACGAAAAAATAATGCCATTGGAAAAATCTTTTTTCTTACAAAGACATCATTCAACTCATACTAATCGTATAGAAGGAAAAATGCCTCTTTCGACGGATAGAGAAATACACTTTTTTCACCTACAATGGTGAAATTGATCGGACGTGCCGACGTTTAGTCTCAATCAGTTAATGGGTAGTTATAAAATAACATGTTCCTTTTGAAACTTTTCGCTAAAATCCGTCGTCTAATGATGAAAGCCTCTGTTTTCACTAATGGATCCACTACGTATTTTAGTAAATTCTTCCCTTAAAAAAATGGTTGCACAACATTAAATATGTGGTATTCTTACAATTGGAGTGCCATAGAAGAAAAAGAGGTGAACGAATGTACTCTCTCATTGATTTTGTAATTGCTTTTGCTATTTCTTTAGTTGTTTCTGTAGCAGTGACTCCATTCGTAATCAAATTCGCCAAACGATTTGGCTTTGTCGATAAACCGGATTTTCGTAAGGTCCATAAGGGCTTGATGCCCCGTATCGGTGGATTATCGATTGTCATCGGTGCATCAGCAGGCCTATTGTACCTGAATGATTTGATCTTACCGCTATGGCCGGTCATTCTCGGGGGAGGAATCATCCTGATCGTCGGGATCCTAGATGATCGCTTTACCCTGTCACCAAAAGCCAAGCTTATTGGACAAATCCTGGCAGCCTGCATCGTCGTGTTTGCCGATTTTAAAATTGACTTTATCACACTGCCTTTCGTGGCAGAACGTATATATTTAGGGAATTTCAGTTATGTGTTCGGTATCCTGTGGATCGTCGGGATCACCAATGCCATCAACCTGATTGATGGATTGGACGGGCTTGCAGGCGGAGTATCCGTCATCGCCATGACATCCATCATGGCCCTTGCCGCTCTGAATGGTCAGTACATGGTCGTCGCCCTGACCGTCATCCTGATCGGCGGAACCATCGGCTTCCTGTTCTTTAACTTCAATCCCGCAAAGATTTTCATGGGAGACACAGGAGCACTGTTCCTGGGCTATTGTATCTCGATCATCTCGCTTCTTGGATTGTTCAAGAGTGTGACGATCTTCAGTTTAGTTGTTCCAATTATCATCCTGGCTATACCGATTTTCGATACGTTCTTCGCCATCATCCGACGTATCCTGAACAAACAGAAGATATCTGCACCGGATAAATCCCATTTACACCATCGCTTATTGGCAATGGGCTTCTCTCACAAAGAGACCGTCCTGATCATTTATGCGATCGGAGCATTCTTCGGACTGTGTGCGATTCTTTTCACCCGATCAACGCTTTGGGGAGCCATTCTTTTCTCCGCCGTACTGGTCATCATCATCCAGCTGACGGCAGAAGTCGTTGGATTGATCGGCCAGCACAAGCCGTTGATCAACACAATGAAGAAACTGCGCGAAAGATAAACCAACGCATACGTGTATGCTGGAAAAATACTAGATTAGTAGAAAACCTTGGATGGATATCCAAGGTTTTCTTTTTGTTTGAGCATACTTTGCAACAATAGTGGTGATTTGCTCATTTTTTACTGATGAGATGTCCTTAGCGTGGGCTGACTGATTAATATTTGATCCTCTTCAGCAATAATCGATCCTGATCGGAAAAAATTGATCCGATTAGAACTTTTTCAATCCGGAATTTGATTAATTAATCCTAAACCGAAAGAATTGATCCTCCGTGTCGAATTTTCTTTACATACCAAGTCTCTTCGATAAGAATCAAGAACGAACAGCTGGATTGTTATTGATATCGGGCTAACATGCATGATCCTCATCTGCAATAATCGATCCTGGTGGGCGAAAATTAATCTGGTTAGAACTTTTTCAATCCGGAATCCAATTTTTTAATCCTAAATCCAAAGAATTGATCCTCCGTGTCGAATTTTCCTTAAATACCAAGTCACTTCAACAAGCATCAAGAACGAACATCTGGATCGTTCTTAATATGGACTAACATGCATGATCCTCATCTGCCATAATCGATCCTGACCGGAAAAAATTGATCCGGATAGAACTTTTTCAATCCGGAATCTGATTAATTAATCCTAAACCGAAAGAATCGATCCTCCGTGTCGAATTTTCTTTATATACCAAGTCTCTTCAACAAGCAGCGAGAACGAACATGCGGATTGTTCACGATATCGGGTCCACATCCATGATCCTAATCTGCAATAATCGATCTTGATGGGAAAAAATTGATCCTGATAGAACTTTTTCAATCCCGAATCTGATTTATTAATCCTAAATCCAAAGAATTGATCTTCCGTGTCGAATTTTCTTTAAACACCAAGTCTCTTCGACAATCATCAATAACGAACAGCTGGATTGTTTTTGATAACGGACCATCATGCATGATCCTCGCCACTCCAAGATAAACTAATGCCATCAACAAAAAAGCACTCCTATCTCAAAGGATAGAAGTGCTCACCCATTATTCGTTTTTCTTAAAATAATTGCTTCTGATGATCAAATCCGATACCTGCTGGGCTCTCAGCTCGAACTCTTTCTGTTCTTCAGACAGTTCACGGTCGGATTGGATCGTATTCTGAAGGGGTATGACAGCAAAGCTGTTATCGGATGTGAGCATGTTTCGTCCCATGATCACGTCATCATAATCCTTATCGTCGATGCCCATCATATAGGCAAGGGTAGGGAATACGTCTACGTGACCGTAGGCTTTATCCAGCTCCATCGGTTCCATCCCGGGATGGTAGAGAATAAATGGCACCCTGCCTTCTTCGTCGATCCCTTCTACCTTTGGATTTTCTTTCATCATCTGATCTTTGTAGCTGTTCTCGAAAGCAGCGTGATCACCGAAGATGGCAATCATCGTGTCATCGAGCATATCATTTGCTTCAAGGTCTTCCAGGAGCTTGCCCACCGCCATATCCGTGTAGTGGATAGACTGCAGGTAATGAGCAGCGGATGTGTTGCTGTATTGGGCTTCGAATTCAAGGCCTCTGTATTGTTCAGGCATCACAAACGGCGTATGGCTCGTCAGCGTAATGAGATAGCTGTAGTGAGGCTGGTCCTTGTCAGCGAGGAAGTCGACTGATTGATGGAAGAACTCTTCATCACTCAGACCCATGCCGATCTCTTCTCCTTCTTCGAACTCTTCAATGGCAATGTATTCATCAAAATCCATATGGGGGTAGGCTTCTCTTCTGTTCCAATACGTTCCTTCATCCCCATGGAAGGCAAAGGTGGAGTAGCCTTTTTCCTTCAATAAGCCGGGCAGAGTCGTGTACTCATTCGTCGGATAACGGAAGAAGGTGCTGCCTTCCGCTACAGGAAGTAGGGATGTATTGACTACAAACTCAGCATCGGAGCTTCTTCCCCCTTTTGTTTGGGGATAGAAGTTGGACGCATAGATGCTGTTCTTCAACAGCTTGTTCAGGTTAGGGGTCACTTCTTTCCCGTTCACCTGTTGATTCAGCACCCAGTTTTCAAGGGATTCGAATTGCACGATGATCAGGTTTTTGCCTTCCCCGATTCCTTTGTACTTGTTATTCAGATACAGACGGTTTTCCCTGAATTCGTCTTTCTTTTCAAACCAATCTGTGACGAGGGCTTCCTCTTCGTCATTCAGGTCGATATAGCGATTGTTTTGATAAAACAGGTACATATCCAGCACGCTGTATTGAAGCGGGTTGAATTTCAAAATGTAGTCATAGCGGTCATAGATCTTAAAGATCTGTGCGTAAGGTGTCCCGTCCACATAGTGATTCTTCAATGGCTTCACGGCAAGGATGCTGAAACCGGCCAGGAAGACAATGATAAACGTTTTCCATTGCACTTTCGGGATCGAGAACGATTTCTTTCTGGCCAGTATCAACAGGATGACGATATCAACCACATAGAGGACATCCAGCCCGTGGACCAGTTCCATGATGCTCGGTCCGAGACCTGACAGATTGGACGTCTGCAGGAGGGCAAAGAACGATAACGGTGTCCCGAAGTAACGGATATACCACAGCTGCGAAAGCATGAGGAACGTGGCTGTGACATTCAGTCCGATGACGGCCGTTTTCCTGGACCACGTCTTAAATAAAAAGACAAATGAGAATAACATCAAAATGCTGCCTGGAAGGGTCACAAATAAACTCTTCACTTCGAACAGGCCTTTTCCTAAAAATAAATAAAACAGGACTACTTTAATCGACAGGCCGATGGCAGAGATGAGCAAGAGTTTATCCTGCCAAACGGACAGCAGTCCTTCTTTTAGCTTGTTTACTAGATTCATATAGTTTATACCCCCGTTTACGTAATTGTAATAAAATTTTAACATTTTTTACGTTACATATAAAGTCAGGGCATGACAATTTTTACTGGAAATCGACAGAAAAAAACCCGATTTGACGGTGCTCAAATCGGGTTTCCTGCCATTATCTGCTGGTTGGCGTCCATGTTGCCTGTCTCTTCCCTGAGATCGCTCTCAGTGTACCGAGTAAGGCAGCATAGTTGACCAGGCAGAAGTAGTATGGGATATACGTGATCTTGTTGCTCGTCACCCTGCCTACTAGTGCGAGAAGATAAAAGGCCAGTTGCAAGCCGAACATGACTTGATAGAATGGCTGATCCAGTAAGAAAAGATTGATGATAAAGATCGCGATCATATAGTAAGGAACGAGCCATCTTAAAAATTTATGAGACATGTATTTGTAGAAGAAATCGAAATTGCTGAACGGATTCAGCACATGCTTATAGCTCATGATGCCCGTGAAGCTCCGCGTCACGATGCGAACCTTGCGTCCGAATTCTTCAGATGATTTCGGCGATGTTTCTTCCATGGTGATGGCATCAGGCTCATAGACGAATCGCTTCTGCTGGTTGATGATGATGAGCGGGTTCTGCATATCATCCCCTACGTTTGGATTCATTTCCTTGAATAATTCCTTCCGGAGGGCATAGATGGAACCGTTGGCTACAATCGTCGTCCCTGTTGCCGTCTCAAGGGTCTTCAAGAGCTTCTCGTACTTCCAGTAGGCGCCCTCGGACTCCCCGATGGATGAGTTGGTCGGGTTGGTCAATCTCAGTTCCCCGCACACTCCCCCGATCTCTTCGTCCTTAAAGTGCTTCACCAGGTGGTGGACGGCATCCTTATTGTAAAGTGAGTTCGCATCGGAGAAGACAAGAATCTCTCCCGTTGCAAGAGGGACGGACTTATTCAGGGCCGCCGTCTTCCCTTTTCTTCCCTTCACGACATTCAGTTTCACGTTGGGATACTTCGCCACGAACTCATTGACGATGTCGTTCGTCCTGTCGGATGAATCATCGGACACGACGATGATCTCAAGCTTCTCTTTCGGATAATCAAGATCCACAGAGTTTTGTACTTTTTCAGCGATGACTTTCTCTTCGTTGTATGCTGCAATAAATAACGTCACCATTGGTTCATAGCCTGTTTCCGTGATGCGCTTCTTTTTGACCATTCCTGAAAGGAGCTTCAGAAGGATCGGATAACCGGCATAGATATAAACCGAAAGAAGGATCAGCAGCCAAAAGATTATTTCCAGTATCATATCAAGACTTCCTCTCATCTATCCTTATCTACCAATTGAAAGTGGACCCTGATGAAGGATCCACCCTGTGTGTTATGCTTTAATCGTTTTTCTTCCGATTGACGCATAGTAGAACCCGTTCTCTTCCATATGAGAAGGGTCAAAGATATTGCGTCCATCCACGATCACTTTGCTGTCTACTAATGAAGCTACCTTCTCCAGGTCAAGTTCCCTCACTTCATCCCATTCCGTCAGGATCAGGATGGCATCGGAGTTCTGGATGACTTCATACAGGTCATCCCCAGTGCGCAGGTTCGGGATCAATGCCTTGGCATTCTTCTCGGCAATGCGGTCATAGGCGATGATATCCGCGCCAAGCTCCTGGAGCTTCGGAATGACGTCTACAGAAGGGGCGTCCCTCATGTCATCGGTATTCGGTTTAAAGGCAAGGCCCAATACGCTGATCTTCTTATTGGACAGGTCCCCGTTGAACGCTTCAAGGAGCTTATCGACGACTTTAAAGCGCTGCAGGGCATTGACCGCTTCAACGTCTTTGACGATCTTGAAGTCATATCCGACTTGATCGGCAATCTTGACAAGGGCACTTGTATCTTTCGGGAAGCAGGAACCGCCGTACCCGATCCCGGCATTCAGGAACTGCGGGCCGATTCGCGGATCATATCCCATTCCTTCCGCTACCTTCGTCACGTCTGCCCCAACAAGCTCACATACGTTCGCCACTTCATTGATGAAGCTGATCTTTGTTGCGAGGAACGCATTGGACGCATACTTGATCATTTCGGATGTTTCGATATTCGTCACAACGATGTTCTTAGTGAAAGGAGCATGCAATTCCTTCAGGATCGCCTCCGCCTTCTCTGATTCCACACCGATGACGGCTCTTTCCATGTTCACTGTATCGTGAATGGCTGATCCTTCACGGAGAAATTCAGGGTTCGATGCCACATCGAATTCCTCATGTCCCACAACATCTTTCATGACACTTTTGATCATGGCCCCTGTTCCAACCGGAACCGTGCTCTTCGTGACGATCACTTTATAGTCATGAAGGTGCTCTGCAATCGAGCGGGCTGCCGCTTCAATGTACTGAAGATTCGCTTCGCCGTTTTCTTTTGGTGGCGTTCCTACCGCAATGATGACAATATCTGCATCCTTCATTCCTTCAGCATAATCCGTCGTGAAGAATAAGCGGCCTTCCTGTATGTTCTTTTCAACTAATTCGGTCAATCCAGGCTCATAAATAGGGATGATCCCATTCTTCAGGTTCTCCACTTTTTGAGCGTCTATATCCAGGCATGTCACCTTATTGCCGGCATCACTGAAGCATACACCGGAAACAAGTCCGACATAGCCCGTACCAATTACACAAATGTTCATCTTAATTTCTCCTTGTTCATTCTGAAATGATGTCTTTTAACCAGGCTTTCAATGGATCTTTAAGGTCATCCCTCATAAGGGCAAACTCTACGGTCGCTTGAACGAATCCATATTTGTTCCCAATATCGTATCTTTTACCATCAAAAGAATATCCGTAAACATTCTGCTTCGTGTTCAGTTCCTGCAGGGCATCCGTCAATTGGATTTCGTTTCCTTGACCCGGTTCAATGTTCCCCAGGATATCCAGAACGTCCGGTGTCAGGACGTAACGTCCCATAATCGCCATGTTGGACGGGGCATCCTCAAGCTTCGGCTTCTCCACGAGTCCCTTGACCCTGAAGAGTGGTCCTTCGTTATCCGGATCTTCTACATCGATGACTCCGTACTTGGATACATCCTCGTCCGGTACTTCCTGGACGCCGATGACACTCGCCTGCTTCTCTTCGAATTCATCTATTAATTGTTTAAGGCACGGTTTCTCGGAAACGACGATATCATCTCCAAGGAGGACCGCGAAAGGATCATTGCCGATGAATTTGCGGGCACACCAGATGGCATGTCCCAATCCTTTCGGTTCTTTTTGACGGATGTAGTGAATGTCCGCCAGATGAGAGATTTGTTTGATCTGCTCGAGTTCATCATATTTCTCTTTCATCGCCAGCATCTCTTCAAGCTCTAACGACTTGTCAAAATGATCCTCGATGGCACGCTTCCCGCGTCCCGTCACGATCAGGATATCCTCGATCCCCGAGTTGACGGCTTCTTCAATAATATATTGGATTGTAGGTTTATCTACTATTGGTAACATTTCTTTCGGCTGTGCCTTTGTTGCCGGTAAAAATCTGGTTCCTAATCCGGCAGCCGGGATAATCGCTTTTTTTACTCTCAAAGAACTCACCTCTTAGTTTTGTGTAAATCTATTGTTCTTATTCTGGTTCGAAGTCTTTTAAGTAGTGTCTGCAGATTCAGGCTCATTTACGCCTCTTGGCGAGAATTCACCAAGTAGCTCTTTTTCAGTTGTTCCCCTGAAAGGCGAGTGAAACATTGGTTCCATTCCAATGAGCCAAAATCTCCTAAAATTCATGTGTATTATACCATATGTTGTTGATTTCTTAATCTCACAGGTTTATTGTGCTATAATATAGCGAGTAATTTCAGATGTGAGGATGAAGAAAATGATTAGTGTAATCGTACCAACTCTTGGAACAAAGCCAGAGGAACTGAAACGATTGTTTGAAAGTCTTAATCGTCAATCATATAAAGACTTCGAAGTCATTATTGTATCACAAGACAATCACAATTATATTACATCCGTTTTAAAAGATGTTAACTTTAAATACAATCATATTGAAATCGATCGCAAAGGTCTATCCCTCGCCCGTAACGTTGGTATCGAGCATGCCAATGGGAGCATCCTGACATTCTCAGATGATGACTGCTGGTATAATGACGACTCATTTCAGCTTGTCGTTGATTACTTCAACGAGAATCTTGAAACCGACGTTGCCTGCTTTCAAATTTATGACCCGATCAAGGGCGTTTACTATAAAGAATACGATGAAGAAGAGCAGAAGCAGGTTACAACCGGTAAGCTGTTGAAGAAATCTTCCATCGAAATCTTTATCCAGACGGCCAATATCGAGCGTTCCCTGATACGATTCGACGAGAAGTTCGGCCTCGGTGCGGTGTATCCTTCCGGCGAGGAGAATATCTTCCTATTTGATCTGGCCCGAAACCATAAATCCATCAGCTATTATCCAAAGGTTGTCGTGAATCACGAAAAGCCTGAGATGCAAACCCGCTTGTATGAGAAGTCCTTTATCGGAAAAGGGCCGTTGTTCAAGAGAATGTATAATACTCCTGCTGCGGTTGTTCTACTGACTCTCTTCACTCTGAAGAAGTACCGTCATCTGGATGAGCCATTTGGGTATTATCGTAAAGCGTTCAAAGAAATTTTCCGATATGAGAAAAAATAGTGAGTTGTACGGCAGGTACCCGGTTGGGGTGCCTGCTGTTTTTGGTTTTGTTGGGGTGCTGTTGTCATATCATACTGTGAATCGTGCCTTTTTAGGCTTGTGGAGGATGTGGATAGGGAATTCGTGCCTTTGGTTGTGAGGTTAACCATATACGATCATTTTTCACCAGTTTTTCTTTTTGTTTGTCCATTTTGGGTTGGGAATGTGCTGTTCAGTCTGGTTGCAGACCGATTGGAGGGTGAAATCTGCGGACAGGAAGGCCGTTCGCACAATAATTGAACCGTTTCTGCCGGGAATCGATCCTGATTCATGATTTTCGATCCTTTAAGGGCTTTTTTAATCCTCCATCACAGTAATTAATCCCCGATCCAATTAATTGATCCTCCATGTCGAATTTTCTTTATCCGTCCTTCCATCACCCTGAGAAATAAAGAATCAAAAAAGGTGCCCCCCACTCTACAGGGTGCACCTCTTCCTTATTCCTTCTCTTTCAGGATGATTTCCGTAATCGTCCCATTTTCTTTCGTTAACTTCAGTTCGTTGTCTCCAAGATCAAGGTTATTTTCCAAGTCACCGTGAATCTTCTCAAATTCCGCTTCTGAAATGTTTACAGGGAACTTGATTTCCACCAGTCGTTTATCTTCATTGTAGCCCACAAAGGAGTTGAATGCTTTGTAGTAATAGAAGAATTCAACCTCACCTTTTCCTTCGAAGATGTAAACCGGCTCTCCATGTTTCCTGAACAGGTTCTTCTCTGAATATCCGATCGGCAGTGGTGTTTCCGGTAAGAGACCTGCGTCCAAATATTGCGGGAATTGATCGGATAGGACTTTTCTGCTGTTCTCGTCATAATCGATCCGGAAGCTCAGCATACTGGACGTTTTCAACAATTCTTCATCGGTTAACTCAAGGAAGTCGTCCGTTGCCAGATCTTCATCCAATGCGCCTATCAGTTCCACAATCGGGATTTCTTCTTCAGCCAGGAGGATCTTAGTGATCTTCCCTTCTTCCACTTCGAATACGACGCTTTGTTTCTTCACAATCATGTAGACGTAAGAGGTTGTTGCCTCTTCATCCGCTTTGTATTCAAACATGTCCAGTTCCAGATTGTTATCGATGGCCTTTTGAAGATCATCGCCTACGTTGATGGTCTTGGAAATTTTGAATTTTTTATTGGACGTGATCAGATAATCCGCTTCTCCGCCTGTGAAGTGGACGCGGAGCTTCTGTTTCGAATCATCAAGCACATCGTCCTTGGAATCAGGGTCTTTCATGACTTTGAATACTTCCTGATACCTTTCACCCAACCCGAAGTTCAGGAGCGAGTATTCGTTCCCCACGGATTTATATTCACTTTTTTGCACCTCTTTTGTTTTCACACCGACGATGATACCGAACAAAAGAACCACAAAGATCAGGTATGAAAGAAAGATTTTGTATGAACTCAACTGTACCACTCCGTTACATTTTGCTTATCTTTGTGCTTCATTTCACCGATTTTCACCAATACGGCGATGACTAATAGAACGGCCCAGAACCTTGGTGTGACATAATCCGCCCTGTATAACGACGTGACCATGAGGTGGAAGTATTCCACCAGTGCAATGAAATAGTACATATTCTTCATGCCGTTCTTCAATAGGAATACAGCGATGGAAATCAATCCTGTCAATAAGAGGAGGAGTCCGATGACACCTTGCTCAAATAGGACGTCAATAAACATGTTGTTTGCTGAAATCGCCAGGCTCATCTGGGTATGAGGGACAATCTTCGTGCCCGCAAGGAATTCATATGCCCCGGGCCCGAATCCGAACAGCCCTGATATGAAGCTATGGTCGAACAGCCACTGAAACGGCATGACATACATATAGATCCGGCTTGATTGGGTCGGGTCGAACAGATTATCCCGTCTTCCCCAGATCGGAGAGAAGAATTTAGCCAGGAGATCCGGATTCACGATATAAAGACCGAGAAGTCCGATCACTCCCACTAACGGGATCATCCATAGAATCTTCTTCGGGAATCTTGGGTGGAACATCAGGTAGACCATCAAGAACCCGATGACCAGGACCAGGTTGAAATACGCACTCACGGAAAACGTAAAGGCCAGGATGAACAGAGTCGGAATGAGCACGACGACGGCATAGACCCATTTCCGTTTCACAAACAGGAACGCGAGGATGATCAGGTCGATCAAAAACGGCCCCATGTAACTCGGTTCATTGGTGAAGGACGTGATCCGGAAGTCGAACAGGGTCACTCCCTCCACACTATGGACGAAGGAACGGGTGTTTAGATTAAGGAACGGGATGTTGAACATGAAATAGGCAAGCTGCCAAAACGCCACGGCCACCAACAGACTGATGGACAACGGGTAGACCTTGACGATGCTTTCCATGTCTTTCGGCTCATTCACAAGCAGGCGATAGCCGAAATAAACAAACAGGAAAAAGCTGAAATAATAAGCAATGCGTGTAATCATCGAACTTTTCAAATAGCTCATGTACTCTACACTGTGCAGGACGGTGGCTGTATAAAAAGCGGAAAGAACAGCCAGTGCCAATGAAATCACGAATAAAATCAGGAAGCGTTTCAAATACTTATCGAACTCGGACGTTTCCGTTAAACGCTCTCGATTCAGCAGGTAATACAGGAACAATAATGAGCCCACCCCCAAGGTCAGCACCGCTGGAACCGGTACGGGGAGAAGCTTGATGTATTTGGTTTGAGTAGAGAACTGGGCGAAGAACAAATATCCGGCCACTAAAATCAAGATGATCTGTTTCATCCTCGGCTCATACTTGTTCATGAGTGTGGAAAAATTCATACTAAACTCCTCATGTCTTTATAGTTTATGGAAGGCTCCCCTTAAGGGGGACAGAGCCTTTATTGAATATAGTCGATATCTTTCAGGAGGAGAATTCCGTCCTTCTTCTCCCATTCCGTCATATAGACCAATTCATTTTCTTTATTGAACCGGTAGAACTTATTGACAGCTTCTGTGTGAAAATAACTTTTCCGTTGGGATGTCAGCTTCTCTTTAAGGTAGTTGAAGTCATTTTCTGTCACGGTGTGATCCGGACTCAGCATATATTTAAAGGTAGTCCAATCCGTATCTTCTATATTGTTGCGAATGTATTGATCGGCTTCCAGAAGGTTTCTGAATTTCAACGGCTGATCTCCGCAGCCACTTAAGAGTATGGTAATCAAAATGAGAAACACGCCAAACTTTCTTTTCATTGCAAACTCCTTTCCTGTAAGGACCTTCGTCGCTTTCAACTATCAATTTTCTATGTAAAATGGGATTCTGTCGAAACTTTACAACAATAAAAAATTATACATGAAAACATTTCATTTGAAAATGCTTAGTTGCCTGTGCCAAGTGGGCTTTCCCCACCTTGTCAATACTAGAAAAACATAGAGTTTCACTATCATTCCGTTATGTTAAATATGTGTTACAAACATGTTTTGTAGTCATGAATTTGGAAAATCGGTCTATATGAAAATCCTGCGAGGGGAAGATCGGCTTTTTCAGCTTGTTTCCATCTGCTGATCAGCTTGGGAGAAATGTCGACTCAAGGGATCCATTTATTGCTGTTTAGGATTAATTATTAAAAATGAGGATTAATAAATCGTTCTCAGGTTCAATTAGTATATCTGAGGATTAATAAATCGTTCTGAGGTTCAATTAGTATAAACGAGGATTAATATATCGTTCTCAGGATCAATTAATATAAACGAGGATTAATATACCGTTCTCAGGTTCAATTAGTATAAACGAGGATTAATATATCGTTCTCAGGATCAATTAGTATAAACGAGGATTAATATATCGTTCTAAGGATCAATTAGTATAAACGAGGATTAATATACCGTTCTCAGGTTCAATTAGTATAAACGAGGATTAATATATCGTTCTCAGGATCAATCACACCCCAAACAGGATTTAATACTTTCTCATACCCCATCCAAACGGCCTTCATACCGGGAAAACTGCCCATTCTAAACGGACTTCATGCAGCAATACTGCACATTCCAAGCTGTAAAAACAGAAAACTGCCACCCACAGGGATGGCAGTTCAGCAATTCTCTATTCTTATTTAGCAAATGCCTCTTGGATGTCGCGACGGACAGATTCTGCGATGGCGCTTTTTCCACCGAGGAAGTAGGTGTCAGCCAGGACCGTACGCTCATCCAGCCATTCTCCTACATGATCAGGTAATGCGTCTTTACGCGTCAATACCAATGGGGATTTCATGGCTGCTGCAAGGGATGAAGCAGGCAGGGCGTCGATGAAGACATCTCCACGTGCGAAGAATACAGTCTTTTCTTCAAATTGATCACGGTATTTCTCTGCGATGGTTAAACTTGTTTGATATCGGTCTGCACCGTATACACGTGATACATTCGGTGCCAGTCCAGCCAGCTCCCGCTCTACGTCAGCAGAAACGGCCGTTTGACCGCCGATGATCGTTACGTTATTGATCGTATTTTCTTTCATGTAAGCTTCTACGCTCTCATGAAGGGAATGCTTTGTTGTATAAAGGATCGGGATTTGCATCATGCTCGCATACGAAGCGATGGACAAGGCATCAGGAGATTTCTCGTCTTTCGTCACAACGAAGATTTCATTGTTGTTGTTGATTTCGTCTGCCACGTTTACGGCTGTTTCAAAACGTTCTTTTCCGCTGATCCGGTTGATATCGGAATCCGAGATGAACGACAGGCCTTTCAGCTGATTCTCTACATTGGTGCTGATCGCATTCGTGCCCCCAAGCAGGTAGACCTTTTCAGGCTGAAGCCGCTTGATTTCGTTCAGTACGGAATCAGGAAGTGACTTGGACGTCGTTAATAATAGTGGTGAATCCAGCTTCTTCGCCAGTACGCTTCCCGTTAAAGCATCGATGGATAAATCGCCGCGGCCGATCACGACTGCCTTCGACTTATTCTCCCATCCATAATCGGATACACTCACGCTTGTTTCATAACGGTCTGCACCTTCAAGCTCATGTGCATAATCGTTCAGATCAAGTTCTCTTTCCACCGTCGTGGTTGGATAATAGTAGCCAAGAATCGTCCTGAAGTTGTTTCCTTCTTTAGACATCTGGTAAGCGCCGTATTGGCTCATGCCGATTCCGTGGCCGAACCCGCCGCCATTGATGGTGTAAAGTTCCTCCGTTACATCGAGCTTTTTCACATAAGGGCTCTTCATGATCGAAGTCCCGATCATGAATCGGATATTATAGGAAGTATCATTGACCGTCATCTTCTGCAGCTTGATGGTGCCGTCTTCATTCTTCACGAATCCTTTGTCGGTTTTCTCATAATAAGAGAATGCCAGATTTCCTTTTAGAACGTCCTTGGAAGAAAAAGAAGAATCAGGGATATCAAAAGACAAGTTGTCGATGTTGACAATCTTGATTTCACTTTTCTCATTGAAGAGCTTCTTCGATGTCAGTCTGGCTTTGATATTGGAAGTGATCGTTTGATCTTTTTCCTTCACATCCGCCCACCAGGATTCCGGTTTCTTCATGTCCAACTCGCTGTCGTCGAACTGGGATTTAGAAAGACTGACTTTCCAGTCCCCGTGTGGTGAGATTTTTGAATCATAGACATCCAGTTTCGTTTGAAGATATGGGACCAATGTCGAACCCCATACATTTTGGTTCGAGAATACTCGCCCGCCATTCGATGAAGAATAAAAGGCTTCTGCATACTTATCGCCGTTTTTCAGTACTTCACCCTGTGTTTCATTTACGGCCTTTGTCGTATGGGGATTCCAATCGTATCCCTTATATACTTGATCACTCTGGCCATCATAGATGGACCAGCTTCCTTTTTTCAATACAAAGGTTCTGGCTGCGACGGCTTGGGCCTTCAAGGCATCCAATCCGCCGTTCCCGCCCCAGGAAGCAGGCATTTCAGCAGGGACCACGCCCTTTAAGTAGTCTTCCAGGTTGATCTGGTTCACAGGTCGAACGTATTTACCCGATTCAACCGTGAATTCCACTTCTCCAAGATACTGCTTGTCGCTGTTGCCTTTGATGGTCATGGAACGATCCATCGACTTTGTGATCGTCGGAATGATCGACACGTTGCCATCAAATTTCTTCACTAGATTCGTACCTTTATAAAGAGATAGATTGCCAGATTCAACCTTCATGGTGTACGACACTCCAGGCTGGATGAAGATCGACGTTCCCTTTACCTGGTAGTCCCCGTTGGTCGTGAAAGGAAGGGAGGTCTTACTTCCGATATAATTCTGGAGTTTTACAGAAATAGGCTGACCCTCTGCACTGGTGTTAAGTGGTGCTGCGATTAATCCCGTGACCATGGTGGAAAGAGCCAGAATAGATAACAATTTCTTTTTCAATGATTTTCCTCCTTGGGTATGTATTGACGAAGGTGCCTCTCTAGGGAGACACCTCCAGACATTTACAGATCTTCGACTTGCTTCAGGACGGTTTCAATCTTGTAGCCGTTGTCCCCTGTTTCTTCATAGACTTCTTTGATCATGCCGATCCCCGGAGCGTAATAGATCGTATTGATGGTATTCACGGCTCCGGTTTTCACCGTATTACGGACAACGACGACATGTCGGTACGTGTCGTATGGAACTTCCACGGTTTCATCTTCACTGATGATTTCAAAGCGTGGGGTTTCCCCCTTTTCCTTTATGCTTGATGTCAGCGAGGATTTCCGCTTCTTTGTCAGGTGTGAAACGATCCAGGATACTTTCTTTCACGTTTTTCGGGTTACTTTCTTCATAGACGACCTGGATGGCATCCTGATCCCATTTCAGAATCTGGAGCGTGACCATTTCGCCTACCTTAAATACACGCTGAACGTGGGTTTTGTTGTGATCCACTACGGTCTCCGTAAGGCTGAAGTCCTTATTCTCAAATGTCTTGACCATGTTCTTTTCAGGCTTCAGCTGCTGGATCAACAGGTTTACTTCTTCTTTCTCTGTTTCTTTCTCTTCATCAGGAGAGGAGTCCTCGGACGGATCTTCTGTTTCTTCTGCCGCCTCTTCACCCTCTGCAGATGAATCCTCTGTATCTTCGTTTAATGAGGCGTCTTCATTCGGCGTTTCGCCGTTAATGTCTGACGCTTCAGGCTCGTCTTTCGATGTTTTCTCACTTGGAGAGGAAGCATTGCAAGCTGTAAAGACAGTCATAGCCAAGATGAGCAATGAGACTAGAAAGAGATTTTTACGACTGTTTACCATGGGCGTTCCTCCTTAATATAGAACATTCTTCATTTTTTCAATGATGGCGTTGTCGACTTTTCCGCCTACTTTGATGACTTCTTTGACACCTGTGGAAGGCTGATACTCAAGAATGAAGTCCTCCAGGTGTCCATCCATCGTGCCGCCGACTAATACGATCGGTGCCTTTGTCTTGACAGACAGGGCCGATGCCGTTAACGCATCCGGGTAATTCGTTCCTGTTGAAACGATCACTTTCTCCGATCCCATCACCGATTTGAATTCCGTCAGTACGTTGGCCAGTGTTTTGTACCGGTCCGCTCCTGAGAGTCTTTCAACGTTTGTCGAATAGCCCTTGATGGACTGTTCAACCGTTGTGGAAATGGCACTTGTCCCGCCAAGAACCTTCACTTGCTTTCCTTTCACATACGCAAGGGAGCTTGATTGGATGCTGTCTTTCCCCGTCAGCACGATGGCCCATTGATTGGCTGAAGCGATGGGTGCAGCACCGAGTGCGTCGGCGTAATTCTTTCCTGAAGCTACGAATACACCCTTCACATTCGAAAGCTTCTTGTTAATCATCACATTCGTTTCGTAACGATCCGCTCCGCCGACTCTGGTAACCGTCATGCCAAGCTTACCTAAACGATCCTGTACCGCACTGGAAACGGCTCCTTTTCCACCGATGATGTACACTTCATTCGCACTTAATCTCGCAAGCTCTTTTTCTACCGATAGAGGAAGCTGATTCTTTTCCGTTAATAGAATCGGAGCATTGTCCAGCTGCGCCGCAAGAGGACCTACAGATAATGCGTCGGCAAAATCATAGGCAGTGGACAGCACTACGGCTTTTTTTCGCTTTGGAGCTTGCGAAGCCGTTAGGGTAAAGATCCCTGGACACTTTAATGGCTGTTTCCATACGATCAAGACCGATGAGATCCTTATCGTTGATAAAACGGTTGATTGAAACGCCGTCGATACTGGACCAGATGACCCCTTTCGAATCGATGTCCACTACTTTAAGCGGTGTCGCCTTCCATTTAGCGTACTCAATGGCACTCTTCACATCGTAATAAGACCATAAACTTTTGCCGGCCTCTGTTTGAACACTGTATTTTTTGGGTAAATAATTAGACCACAGGATCTTTTCTGTGTGATCATCTACTACTCTTGTATTTGCCAGGCTTTCAGCATATTGAATAGCCTCTTCTTTAACAGGGTAGGTTTTAAGCTTGTCCTTGCCCTTTTGATAGACGCTGTACTCATTGAGATTTTCATAGACTTTCTTCTGCTCGTACTTGTCAAATACATATGTATTTGCCTGGGATTTAGAGAATTCAATCGCTTCTTCTTTTGTCTTGACTACTTTCAGTCGCTTATTCTCTGCTGTGTATACTTCAAATACTTTGAAGAAGGAAACAATTCCGTCTTTAATCCCTTCTGCGGCATTGTTCTGGAACGTCCATGTCTTGATGAGGGCTTCTTCCGTTGGGTTGGACATATAGCCTATTTCCAACAGGAGTGATGGCATCTGCGTATTACGGATCACATAAAATGCCTGATCATTCCTCATCCCTTTATCTGTCAGGCCAATGGCGTTCACCGTACTCGGGTGGACAAGCTCCGCTAACCTCTTCGATTCACTTCCATAAGCCACCTGCATGGGATCGGGCGGATAGGCCGCTTCCCAGGCATATTTATTATCATAATGATACGATTCGAATCCACGCACATACGGGTTTGTAGGGGCTGCATTGTGATGGACCGAAACGAATACCGTTTGGTCATTCTTTCCTTTGGCAAATGCATTGGCACGGGCTGTACGGTCCTGCAGACTCAAGTATTCATCATTGTGAGTCATATACACGGTGAACCCTAATGCTTTCAACTTATCTCTTAATTTCTCAGAGATTGCCAGATTGGCATGCTTTTCATAAAAACCAGTTGAATTCCCAGAATATCCTGCTGTACCTGAATCCCAACCTCCGTGACCTGGGTCAATGACCACATTCTTCTCTGCTGATGCCAACATAGGAATGACAAGAAACATAGTCATTGAGACAACAAGCATCACAATCTTTTTCTTCATTTTTTTGCATTCTCCTCCAATATTATTGAAATTTCCTTTATTCTACCATTATTATCGGCAACAGTTGACATACTTTTGACATGTTTTCGTAAATTTCTACATATTGGTAAAAAAATACACTCAACTTCCTTTATGAGGAAATTGAGTGTATTTGTAATTTTTATAGGAGGAGGCTAAAGCCTATACTTTTCCGTTTATGATTTCATTATACAGTTCTATCATTCTTTTGGAATTGTCTTCCCAGTCATAATGGTTCAAGACGTGTTCACGGCCGTTTTCCCCCAACTTCGCACGTTCAGAAGGATTTTTATAGAGATATAACAGCTTCTCTGCCAGTGCAGCCGGATCCTTTGACGGGATCAAATAGCCCGTTTCCCCGTCCCGTACGACCTCGGGAAGTCCCCCGACATTCGTGGCAACAACCGGCACCCCGCAAGCCTGGGCTTCCACGGCTGAAACCCCGAAGCTTTCAATCAGAGAAGAAATGACAAAAATATGAAGGGACGAGATAAAATCAGGCACATCTTCATGAGCGATTCTTCCTAGAAATTCTACATTGTCCAAAATGCCCAGATCCTCAGCCAGCTTCCTGTATTTCGCAAAGTAAGGTCCGTCCCCGGCCAATTGCAGGCGGACAGACTGACCCTCATCCCCTAACGAACGTAAGAAGAGCTTGAAGCCTTTTAGAAGATATTCGATCCCATATTTCGGCTCCATCCCTTTGGCAATTCCGATCTTGAATGGACCTTCCGCCTTTTTGGTTGGATCCGGTTTGAACTGGGTCACATCCACACCAAACGGAGTAATGGACAACGGCTTACTTTCATCTATATATATTTTCGTTTCCTGCTCCAACGCAGGACTCGTAGAACAGATATAATCCGCTTTTCCAAGTGCATACTTGAGGATCATCCGGTTCATCACATTCCGCTTCGGGAAATCATACACATCCGATCCCCATACAGACAGGATGTACGGACTGAATCCTGTCAGGGCCCCGATCAATCCGTAGCTTGACGCATAGTGGGAATGGATCAGATCCGGCTTATACTCCCGGATGATTCGCTTCAGCCTCGAAACCGTGAATAAATAGGAAATCTTATGATTCCATTTCAGATTTAAATAGACTCTGCTTACATTCTCCCAAGAAATGTGTCGGTTAGAGTCTTTGTGGTTTTCTAAGCTAATATTCATGACCTGGATCCCAATTGAATTATAGTAATCAAGCCACTTCTTCGTATGTACATTATTCGCTGGTGCTAATAATAAAACTTTCATAACTCGGGTACCACACTCTCTTTTTTACTACTAAGACTTCTTAACATTCCTGTCAAAAAACAGTCTGACAAAAGAAATATATCCAATTATATCGTTTGTGATATAATATACTAATTGATTTGATACTTCTTATCATAATATAAAAAGCGCTTAAATTGAATTTATTTGTAAAATCTATACTCATTTTGTTCAGGCATTATGTAAAAATTGTACGACCAGAGAGGTATTTCCATGTTCAAACATACATTTATCTATTTTCTATCAAAAGGCGTGCCCGGGATCATCAATTTCGTGGCCATCGCTTTATATACACGCCTCCTGTCACCAAGTGAATACGGAGAATATGCCCTTGTCATCGCCGCTGTCACCTTTGTGAATACGACCCTGTTCCACTGGCTTAGACTTGGACTTCTTCGCTATAACCCTAAATACGAGGGCAACCAGAAAGCCATGTTCATCAGCTCCATCACGGCGACCTTCATTTCCATGACGGTCCTGACGGTTTTACTCGGTACAGGGGCTTTCATCGTCTATACCCCTTTCCATTCCATGGCCTTACTGTGGTTTCTGGGTATTGGATTACTGACCATGCAAAGCATGTTCGACTTATTCACTGAATACTTGCGTTCAGAGCTCTCATCCAAGCTATTTGGCGTTGTCACTGCTCTAAAAGTGGTCCTGTCCCTTATGATTGCTGTGATACTGATCAAGTTCTTCGGATTTGGGGCAGAAGGGATCATCCTTGGCCTTATCATCGGGATCTTCTTGAGCATCGTCTTCTTTATTCCGAAATATATGCACCTGATTGACCTTAAACTTATCGACCGGGACATGATCAAAGAAGTCGTGAAATATTCCATCCCATTCATTGCGGCCCTTTCCATGGAAGCCATCATCCTGAATACGGACCGTTACTTGATCGGATGGTTCATGGACAAAGCCTCCGTCGGGATCTATGCCGTTTCTTACGACCTGGCCAAACAGATCCTGTTCCTGTTGATGATGATCATCAATCTCGCCGCTTATCCCCTTGTCGTCAAGGCACTAGAAAGAGGCGGCATCAAAGAATGCCAGAAACAATTAAATGAAAACACGTCCCTGCTCCTACTCGTATCGGTCCCTGCCACAACCGGCATGATCCTGCTGAGCGGCTCCTTCACAGGAATCTTCCTGGGAGAATCCTATCAAGGAAAAGCAGCGACCATCTTTTCACTGATTGCCCTGGCGATCTTTATCCAAGGCTTCAAAATGTACTATTTCGACCTGGCCTTCCAGCTCGGCAAAAACACAAAACTACAAATCTGGCCTGTACTCGCAGCAGCCGTATTGAATGTAATCCTGAATCTCCTGTTCATCCCGGAATACGGAATCTTCGGCTCTGCCTACGCGACCATCATTTCCTACGTCGTCTCGGTGCTCTTAAGCGCCTTAATCGGCAAAAAGATCTTCCCCCTCACCTTCCCGTTCAAGGAAGTCGGCAAGATCTTCATCGCAACCGGCATCATGGCCCTCCTTGTGTGGCCCACCCTTGCCATTGATGGTATCGTTGGATTCATCGTACAAATCGCAGTCGGGGTGGTTGCTTACGCTGCAGTGGTCCTGGCTTTGAATATCAATGGAATACGCCGGCTTGTTATGCGGCGATTGAAGAAATCTCCTCAGTGATTGGGGAGGTTTTTTTTGAGGGGTTTTTTGGGTGGGGTGGGTGTTGTGTTGTACCAGGTACAATCCGTGCCCCCTGTACCTGGTACATTACACCCCATCCCTCCCACTCACAACCAAACAAAAAACCCACGGAGCATCAGTCCCTCCGTGGGTTCAATCTATTACTCATATCCACTTGAATCCTCAATGTCACTCGATTCTTCATAAAGACCGGAGTCCCCAGTTTCTTCATAACTGTCTGTCTCATCAACACCGGTGGATTCCTCAACATATTCTTCATATGATTTAGGTTCCTGACCATTCAAAAAGTCTTTTAAGGCTTGTGTATTCGCTTCAAGGTCTACATCCAGCACAGCGCCTGCGCCTTCATATCGGGCGTTTTCAAAGGAATAGTCGATTGGTAATCTCATGGTTTCGATGTCATCGACGGGATTAAGTACGAATTCTTTTGCCAGACTGATGCGGTCCATGGAGCCGATGTTGGTTTCGATAAACGGGGAGACGGTGCCCATCAGTTTAGGGATCTTGGATACGCCGTTTAATGACAGCATTTCGTCCTTCAGGGCGTCAATGACTTCCTGTTGACGTTCGACCCGGCCGAAGTCTCCTTCTGCATCGTGTCTGAAACGGGCATAGCCCAATAATTCCTTGCCGTTTAGATTCTGTAATCCAGGTTCAAGCGTTACATTGATATTGGTGGACATTTCTTTTTCCACGTTCATTTCAATGCCGTTCGGGGCAAGGACGTCGACGACTTTTTGGAATCCTTTGAAGTCCACTAACGCATAATATTGTACATCGACGTCAAAGTTCTCTTTTAACGTTTGGCGGAGGAGTTCGGGTCCTCCAAGGAAGTACGATGTATTCAATTTATGCTTTCCGTATTCAGGTACATCCACATACATATCCCTCATCAATGAAACCAGCCTGGCTTCGCCTTGTTCAGGGTCATATTGAGCAATCATGATCGTATCTGTACGGGATTTCTCTTCACCCCTTGTATCGGATCCGAGAAGTAAGATATTTATTTTGCCATGTTCGTCTTTTTTTCCATTAAATTCAGGGATTTCCTGGGATGCTGCCTGTGTTTTACCGGCCTGCATTTTCCCTACTTGGTATTGGTAGAGGAAATACGCTGTTCCAATGCTCATTCCCAAGAACGAAAGCGCAAGAAATATGCGGAAGAATCGCTTTCTTCTCCTCATTCGCTGTCGATAGTCATTACGAGTCTTCATGTATGTTTTCACCTTTCAAATCGAAGATCAATACGAAGAATAATTTTATCATGAAATAGACTAAAAAAATAGAATCTTATCTAAATGTAATCTCTGTTTAACAATCCTATTAAAAAAGACTCTATCGATGATCGATAGAGTCTTGGCTTTCGAACGTCCTAGCTTAATAATACAACTTTTTGTATAAATCTCCAAGCTCGTTTTCCACATTGATTGCACTCGGGCCACCGAGGAGGAAGAACTCTTTATACTTTTGTGAAACGATGAAGTTATTGACGCTTGTCGGCAGCTGTTCCGGGTTTGCTAAAAGAAGCGGCGCCTTTTGTTTTGCGGCTAATACAGATCCCGCTAACGCATCAGGGTAGTTTTTACCGCTTGCCAGGAGAGCTTTCTCATCCGGGTTGGAAAGCGGCAGTTTTTTGGCGACTTCAAGGGATGTTTCATAGCGGTCCGCGCCACTCACCCTTTGCTCTCCTCTTACCTTTTTCATGACCTCATCACTGATGACGCCTGTTCCGCCGACAATGATCGTGCGGTCAATCCCAGTCAGACCTTTACTTGTAAAAGAGGATACCGAATCCTTACCGGTTAATAGGATCGGATACCCTTTTACAGCCGCATACGGTGCCACGGAAAGAGCGTCGGGAAAATTTTTGCCTGAAGCGATGATGGCTTTATCAGGATCCGGATTCACCTGTTCTGAAATGAGCTGGGCTGTTTCGTAACGGTCGACTCCACCGATCCGATGGACGTCCATCTCCATTCCTTCAAGGGTTTCCTCGACTCCCATGCTGATAGCCGCTTCTCCTCCTAAAATGAAGACGTTGGTTGCTTTCAACCGTTTGATTTCATTTTTCGTGGATTCCGTCAGTTTATGTTTGTCGGTCAACAGGAGCGGTGCATCGTTTTTATATGCAAGGGGGCCGCCGGTCAGAGCATCAGGGAAGTTATATCCCTGGGCAAGGACCACCGTGTCAGCCTGATTCCAGCCAGCCTGCGAAATATCCACAGCCGTCTTGATTCGGTCGGTGCCAGACAGTCTTTCACCAATTTTATTCAGTTCACTGGAGGCAACATATGCCTCTCGTTCATTGTCTTCACGTTCGATGTTGTACCAGACGAAATGATTCGGATTCGTGGACTGATCGTACTCGAACCCATTCAGGATCTCCAGTACTTCCGTTTCACTGCCGGGAAGCTTGGGTGAAGCTTCTTTCGACTGGGAGGAAGGCAACTCCCTGAAACGGGAACCTTCAGCAGAAATCACCAGATCGCCCGGTTGATACAAATGTCTCGTCATATGGGCAAGGCCGTCCACTTCATACTGTTTCTTATTAAATAATAGATAGTAATCCGGTTTGCCTGTGTAGGTGAAGTCTTCTTTAGCAAATGAAAATTCGACTCTATCATTCTTGAAGATTCCGGGATTCCCGTCTGAAAGCTCTGCGAACACCCTTTCCTGATAGCTGCCGAAATTCCGTTCACCTGTCTCCATATAGACGGGACTGTTTTCCTCTACCTGTCCGTTGTAGGCCAACACGGCAAAATACCAATTTTCAATGATATCGCGGTCATTGTCTCCCACTGTCGGGATGCTGGTTGAGCGGTTCCAATTGGTCAGCCCCTTTTCACCCAGCTTCCATTTTTCGTTGAGGATGTTGATACCCGCTTGGATATTGTAGGCTATATCAAGTTTCAAACGCTCCACATCATAACCCGCCGTATTGGTCACCTGCATGATTCCGATACCGCCGTCACCTGAAATATTCGGCTCGCCGTCTGCGGTGAATTGCTTCCATCCACTCTCTTCTGCCGCTACCGCCTTCACGACCTCGGCAGGGATATCGTATGTGATCGCTGCTTCTGTGAGCAGTTTATTGATTTCATGCTTTGTCGGATTTTCATACCCTGGCTGCCTTCATGGGGCTTGCCAGTGTCGCCGTAAGTGCTACCGCTGCAATTCCTGATACCAGTTTCTTCATTTTTGGATTCATCACATTCCCCTTTAATGTTATTTTATTCCATTTTATCATAGATTCTAGCAGACTTTAACCCTATATAAAAAAGATAGAGAGGATTCCTCTCTATCTGCTATTCTGACATGAACCGATCAATTTCCCATGCCTTTTCTATTGATATAGCACCTGAGCCACCTAAAATATGATAGGTGCTTGGGTTCGTTAACAATTCAATGGATTTCTTCAGGCTGTCGTTATTATCACCATCAACCAGCACAATAGGGCTGTCAGTCCTTGCCGCAAGCGGGCTAATGCTAAGGGCGTCGGGGAATTTCCATCCAGTGGCAAAGTACAGTGAATCCCATTCTTTAGAAGCGAACGTCTGATGGACCTTATAATTGGTTTCATATCTGTTCAGTCCGTAAATGCGATAATCGCCTGGAAGATTGTCAGCTACTTTTTCGGAGATGATCCCTTTTCCACCTATGACATATGTCTTGGTAATGTTCTTTTCTTTTATATACTCCATGGCCGATTGTGGAACTTTTTCTTTCTGTACAAAGAGTACCGGGTATTGCATACCGCCGCTATAGGAGGCAATGGAAAGTGCATCGGGATAGTTCTGGCCTGAAACGACAAATGCCTTGTTGGACGAGTAAGGAATCACTTTATTGATGGCTACCGCCGTTTCATAGCGGTCTTCACCATGAATACGAAGGGTCTCCATCGATAGATTCTTCACTTCCTTTTCCACTTCCTTAGAGATGGCATTTTCCCCTCCGACGAGCACGACGTGGGAAGGGTTCAACCGTCTGAGTTCGTCCGAAACAGACTGGCTCAATCGGTCATTCTTCACCAGAAGGATCGGACTATCCAAATAAGCTCCTAACGGGGAAGCTGCCAGGCTGTCGGGAAAGGATTCACCGCTTGCCAGAATAACAAACGATCCGTTTGCTCGATCGCCACCGATCGTAAGCTCCTTGCTCTCAAGCGAGGACCAGCCGGCTTTTGAGATTTCAACCGCCGTTTCCACTGAAGTAAGTCCGGATAGTCGATTTTTAGTTTGCACATGGCGGAACGCTTCCTCTGCGTTGATGAGGCCCTCTCCCAGTAACTCCACCTCTTTTAATGGAGTAGATGAAGCTTCCAGGACACCTTTTACCTGCAGTCCTTTAAGGAATGGGTACTGCTGCTTGACCATGGAGGCAACCGAGCTGGCAATCGCCGTGGACATACTCGTTCCATCCAGGGTTTGATAGCCATCCATCCATGTACTAAAAATGTTTGTTCCAGGTGCGGATACATTTACGGTTTTCCCGTAGTTGGAAAACGTCGACTTCGTCAAATCTCTCGAGTCTACGCTCCCCACAGCGAGGACGTTGGAGTATGTGGCAGGATATAGGACGGCATGTTCATTGTCATTGCCTGCCGCACCGACCACCAGAGCCCCTTTGTCCACTGCATACTCAACCGCTTCTTCCAGTGCTTTCATATTGCTATAGCTGCCCAGGCTCAAATTGATGATATCGGCTCCGTTGTCTGCAGCATATCGGATGCCCTGGATGACTGTGGACATATAGGTTGTCTTGCCTTCAAACACTTTCACTGGCATAAGCTTCACCTTTTGTGCGGCTGAGGCTATGCCCATTTTGTTATTGGTCACCGCCCCCACAAGGCCCGCTACATGTGTGCCGTGTCCTGTATGATCAAAGGGAGGCTCTTCTTCATTGATGAAATTCTTTCCTTCTATCAATCTGCTTCGGAGCTCAGGATGCTTCAGGTCGATACCTGAATCGACAATTGCCACGGTGACTTCTTTCTGTGGATTGTATGTTTCCCATGCTTCCAATATCTTCATCACTTCAAAGTCTTGTGATTGCTGATTGAAATATGTATCGATCGGTGGAGCAGCCTGTGTGTATACGAGCTGATCGACCTCTGCATACTCTATATCCTCATGTTTATTTAATTTTGATAGGGTACTGGAAACGTCTTTTTGAGGGACCGTCACCACCTGGAATTTGTCTTCACCTTTTTCTGAAGACTGCGTGGACACTTCATCTGATTGATCTTTGTGAACCACCAATAGCTGGACCTTTTTCTGTTCCTCAGCGTTTGAAAGTCCGACCGGAAGCAGAATAAATCCTGCTAATATAATGAAGGATGCGATCACTCTCATTCTCATCAAGCCACTCCTCTCTCAGTTGAATGTTGTTTACATCATCTGTAAAAAGTATATAAGATGGCGGTGGTCCTGTCTATGAATTTAAGGAATTTTCAGAATGATAAGCTGAAAGGTTTAGATGTTCACAAGTTCCGTATCTTGGGGAATGTTTCATTAGAGAGCAGGAGTTGATTTCCGAAAGCTGAGTGGCTCCCTTCACCATGGAGCACACACTGAGCTCAGGCAGACCATTTGTAAAATGGTACCGATCTTTAAGAGAGCCAAAAAAAGCCACCCGCTATAACTAGCAGGTGGCCCAAAACATATTCTATTAGTTTGTTACTTTTTGTTGAAGATCTTCTCTTGCACCTTCTCCAACTGCACCTTTACCACCAAGTACAGTCACAGAAGAGATTTTGTTCTGGTAAAGATATTTCGTTAAGAACGCGTCTACTTCTTTCGGTAATCCGTTTGGATCTGTCAACAGTAGTAATCCAGCGTTATCTGTCACTAATGGAGCAGCAGATAATGCATCCGGGAAGTTCTTACCGCTTGCAACATAAAGCTTGTCTGTGGCTGCTGGCGAACTCGTCAAGGATGGCAGCCAGTGTACCGTAACGGTTCACACCGGAAAGGACTTTCACATCTGTTGCTACTTTCTTGGCTTCAGCTACTACATTTTCAGGAACAGCCGATTTTCCACCTAGAACATAGACTTTCTCATCTTCAAGGATGGCTTTCGCTTCAGCAGATAAACCTTTACCATCTGTTAAGACGATCGGCATATCATTGGCACCAGCGATGGCTGCTGCACTTAGTGCATCGGCAAAGTTCTTACCAGTGGCAACGAATACTCCGTTCCCTTTGAATCCAAGTTCTTGAAGTTTTGAAACGATCGCAAGGTTTGTACCGTAACGGTTTGGCATTCCGTCTGTCTCTAAACGTTCGATATCGGAAGAATCGATGGAAATACCGTTTAATTGTGTAAATACTTCAGCAGAAACGACACCTTCTCCACCAAGGATGTACACATTTTCAGCACCAAGACGCTCGATTTCATCCAATACTGCTTTAGAAAGCTTCCCGTTGCTTCCTACAGGCAGGATAGGAGCATCAATCGCTGATGCAAGTGGACCTGCAGATAATGAATCAGGGAAGTTGTATCCAGTTGAAAGGATAACCGTTTTATATTCGTGATCATCGGCAAAGCCATCTTTATGAAGCTTCTTGGAAACTTCGATCGCTGTTCCGACACGGTCTTGACCTGATACTTCGGTGATGATATCACCGTCTACTTTGATTGGAAGAAGCGATAATACTTCATCCGTTTTCGCATCAAGTAAATAGACTGCTCCGATTGCACTAACAGATTCATCAGGAGTTGTGATTTTCACATCAGTCGTTAATGATTTTCCTACTTTAAGGGTTTTCGAAGCATCGGCTTCTACTTTACCTTTTCCTTTTTCACCTGGAGAAAGGACGCCGAACTCGCTGATTGATAGATCAAGAGTCGTCGTAGGATCCATTGTCGCATATCCTTCAATACCGATCTTGTACTTACCATCCGGTAAAGAAGTTAATGAAATCTTTTCATCGGATGTAGCTCCTGCAGAATAAGCAACCTGCTCATCATTTGCATCAAATAGGTATAAATCTACATCATCACTTGCATAAGAAGGATTAGATGTTTGAATCTCAAGTGATACATTGTTCTTCACATCGATTTCCTGGTAGTAGAATTGATTTCCTCCAGGGACTTCTACCTTTTCAGAAGATGTTTTAGGCGTGCTGAATGGAGCACCTACTACCTTCACATCTTTAGAGCCGGATAGATAGTTTGAGAATGTGACAGATTTCGTCATCTCTGTTCCAGGAGCCGCTTTCCCTAATTTTACTTCACCAGGTACAGCTACGACATCCTGAACAACTGCTTCAAACTGATATTTGTTGATTTCTTTTCCTTCTTCAGCACCAGGGGATGCATACACATGAACTTCCCAAACACCTGGTTTAGGTGACTTGAATACGTGGTCTTCAACTCCTAATCCACCTGCTCCGTATCCTGCATAGCCTTGGAATTCACTTACTTCCACTCCGTCAGGATTAAAGACAATGGCACGTACGCGACCTTTGTAGTCATCATTTTCACTGATAGCGTTCAATGAGAAGCGGACTTCGCTTACACCCGGCTCCACTTTGAATGTATACCCGTTTGTTTTAGAAGCTTGAACTTCTCCATCTTCGCGGAAACGGAAGCGATTGTCCTCATTAAATTCATAACCTGTCACAATCGTTTGGGCGGATCTTGCCTCAACGTATGGTGTAGAGGCATCGTCGAACACCAATGTTTCAGCATTTACGCCTGTTTCCAATTTAGACGCATCATAGCTGACTGAGATCGTTTTGCTCTCGCCGGCTTTAAGGTTAAGCTTGGACTCTGACGGAGTCATCCAATCACCAGTAGGCGTCACATCAAGGCTCTTGTCATCATTGGATGTGTTTTCCACAAGCACTTCCACTGTTTCAGGGATTTCTTTGTTTCTTACGTATAGTCCCGGTCCACCGGAAACTTTCTCTCCGTGGTAAACCGTTACTTCCACATCTTCAATGTCCGTAATGTAATGCTCGCGTAAATACTCATATGCAGCCGGAACATCAATCAATCCAGCACCTTCCTGAGCACGGTTATAGCCGTCCATATGGTTGGCAGTATGAATCAATGCTTCTCTCGCAATCTCATAGTTAAATGGAATACGGTCTTTAAGGGCTGCCGATTTAAGTAGCGCTACTGCCCCTGCTACATAAGGTGATGACATACTCGTCCCCTGCATAACCACATATGGTCCGTTTTGTACAGGGTGTGGCTGCATATGCAGAACCTGGTCCTACAATATCAGGTTTTTGGTTACCAGCTTCGTTTGGCCCTACAGAAGAGAAGTACCATAATCCCTGTCCGTCTTTCGGAGTTCCGTCTGCATTTTTACCATATGGATAGTAATTGTATTCCTTCGCCCACATGTCAGCTGTAATGTGCGCACCAACAGAGATAATCGGAGCGACATCCCCCTGGTGAACCTACTGTATCTGCACCAGGACCTGAGTTCCCTGCAGAAGTCACGAATACGATGTCTGTATCTTCACTCAGCACAGACATAAGCTCTCCATAAGATCCCAATCCGTCATTTAAATCCGGTGAGGAACCTAAGCTTAAGTTGGCAACATCGACACCGAATCCGCCTTCTGATTCAGGAAGGGCTGCGTCAACCATCGCTTTTTGGATACTGAACGTATAGGCTCCGCCGGCTGCCTTGAACACACGCAATCCAACAAGCTCCGCTCCAGGAGCAACCCCTTCACCTGCAACTGCTCCATATGCGTTCGCCACGCCAGGACCATCGGCTGCAGAAATACCGGAAACGTGGGAACCGTGTCCGTTAAAGTCCGTGAATAGATTGATCTTCTTCAATCCGGCACCGAACCAGTTCAGTTCCATATCATTCACACGGAAGTTCGCGCCAAGCATGTCGTCGGAGACATCTACATCAAATGTACCAGTCTCATTATTCTTATATGCTGTTTCATCTGTAAAGTCATTATCCATATCTGTATCGATATAGACTTTGTCACCTACAAGGAGAACAGAGAAGTTATCGGAGTTCCCATTTTTACCGTCAGCATTCAAATCCTGATTCGTCCATCTGGAATGGCCTTCAGGATAAGGATTGGCTTCGAATGCTGTCTTCCCTAAGTAAAATTTATCGTCTGAGGCGTCAAGTCCTGCTGTGTTATATGTAGTATCCCCAACTGTAATGGAGTCACCTTCAGCATGGCCTTTGTCAAACAGCACGTCCCCTTCGGAAAGGTAGTTCACACCGTCACCTAAATATTTCTTATAGTGATCCTCGATAGGGTACGTAGCGAAACGACTTGAAATCGTATAGTCCCTTACCGCCACAATCTTGGAATCACCATATTTACGAGTGCCTTCTTCCAGTCCTTCTGTAAAGGATTCATGACCCGGATCCGGACCTGAATCGATGATTCCGATACGTGTGCCTGTACCGTCAAACTTATCGTGGAAATCATCCACTCCCGTCGGCGCATGTGTTTCAGCCTGATCAGGGGTGACGACTGCATCCTTGTCCACATCATTTTGACCCTTCACGCTTAATTCGGGATCCTTCACTTCACCAAGCTCGATTTCAGTATTTTTCCCAACTGTACGGACACTCTTCAGATCAAGGACCTGCATTACTTTACGTGTCGGTACGTCAGCTAAATATACATAGTTTTTATAGTTTTGCTTTACTTTTACCCCTAGTTTCTCCAATTGACTCGTCGCATCTACTTTACCGTTCCCTACGATGACAAGCTCCTGTACAGCTTGATTACTCATGGAAAGTGCCAACACTTCCGAGAAATTAGAAACCTTGAACTTTTTCGTCTCCTGTAAAGCAGCCTCTGCCTTATCAGGATTGAAGGTGGTTACTCCAGCGAAAGAAGAAGCCACCAAAGTAGCACTTGCCATTACCGAAAATACCTTTTTCTTAAACGTCAATCCCTTTTCCCCCTTGATAGTTTAATAGTCTCAGTCCGAAATACTCCGTATCTTCCAAAAAAATATAATTATGGAAAAATTCGAACTCTATTTCCATTTTAATCTCAGTTAGTTCTTTAGTCAACAAAAGGAGGTGCTATTTTCAGAAAAAATAATATATTTTTACTATTGTATTTTCATTCATTCCCTCCCGATTAATATGTATGAGTACATATTAACCGTACCCTTTCACCCTCTCGAAACGGATATTAAAAGACTATGTTTACCTTCCCATTAAACCGGGTAAATAGAAAAAAACTGCTTGCCAAATGACAAACAGTTTCTCTATCGGTCTATTAATTTACAACCTTCACCGCTCCCAAATAACGGGGCTTCCAATACACATTATCCATATTCGTCACTTCTACCCCGCGGTCCCCCGCGTGGATGAACTGATTGTTGCCAATATAGATCCCGCCGTGGGAAGGGCCCGGCTTGTACGTTTCAAACATGACGACATCCCCTACCTCAGGAGAACTTGAGCGGGAGCCGAAGTTCCAGATCTCTGAGGTCGTTCTCGGCAAATCGATTCCGTGTATATCATATACATAATTTAAATAACCACTGCAGTCAAAGCCGCTTGGAGTCGTCCCACCCCATTTATAAGGTGTCCCTATATATTGCTTCGCCGTCTTGATTAAAGCATCCGTATCAAAACCAAATAGACTTTGGGCTTTTTCGGAAATGACAGAAGTCCCTCCGATGATCGTAAAGTGATTGATATCCAGCTTATCAACAGTGGATTTCACAGAACTGGGAACATGATTAGACTGGATCAGCATAACCGGTGAATCTTTCTTAGCCGCCAGGACTGATCCTGTCAATGCATCTGCATAGCTTTCCCCTGTTGCAATGACGGTCCTGTTCGAAGCTGAATAATATTTTTCGGCTACCTTTGTTGCCGTATCGTACCGGTCTTTCCCGGAGATACGGGTTGCCCTTGGCAATTGTTTCTTGACGTTTTCACTAATGACTCCTGTACCGCCTACAAGAATGGAAGAGCTAAAGTTGCGTAAAGCTTGTTTCGTTTCTTCAGGAATATGATTCTTTTCAGTCAATAGGATCGGCATCGATTTACTGGCTGCAACAGGTGCGATGGCGAGACTGTCAGGGAAATCCCTTCCGTAGGTGACAATCGCCTGGGAGCCTCCTACCAGCTCAGCGATTTTCGCAGCCGTTTCATATCTATTTTCCCCGGCAACTCGTGTACTGGTAATGCCCAACTCTTTAAGCTGAGCTTCAACAGAAGGGGAAATGACGGAACTTCCACCTAATATGTATGCCTTACTCGGTTTCAATCGTTTTAATTCTTGTTTCACACTATATGGAACACCATCCTTTGTTACAAGAAGGATGGGTGCATTATGCTTGTCCGCAAGGGGAGCACCCGCCAATGCATCCGGGAAGTTATTCCCCACTGCGATGACGACCGTGTTTGCACTCGTCCATCCTTGTTTGGAGACTTTGACGGCCGTTTCATAACGGTCAATTCCACTCACTCGATCTATTTTTGCACCTGCGGCTGACGCAGGGGTCTGGAAAAACAATAAAAACATGAAGCTGACTACCGTGACGAAAGTAATAGATACAGGTTTACGATCATATGACATTTCTCAATTCCCCTTCTCTATAATTCTACAAAAACAATAGTACCATTAAAATTTTCGAAATTATTTTACAATTACGTAACAAATTTCGTCATAATTACCCCTTTTTTGTAATATACCTTCCTTCAAACGACACAAAAATGCCCGTTCCTGTTAACAGGAACGGGCATTTTCGCTTATTCATTTTCTTTATTCCAATACTCCAATAGTCCTTCTCTCATGGAATACTCAGGGCTAAATCCTAATGATTTAAGCTCCGAGATATCCGAATAGGACTCTTTAATGTCTCCTGAACGCTCTTCCAGTTGTTCGATAGGCAGTTTCGTATTCGTGATCTCTTCGTACATGCCAATCAATTCGTTCAGGCTTGTCGAATCACCTGTCCCCACATTGAATACTTTCCCGATGGCTCTCTCATCTTCCGATACAAGAAGATTCGCCTGGACGACATCTTTTACATAAATGAAGTCTCTCGTCTGCTCCCCGTCTCCGTATAATGTGAAGCTGGTTTCTTCTTTGTTTACTAACTGCTTGAATTTATCCGTTAAAATGGATACGACTCCAGAGTAAGGTGACGACGGATTTTGTCTGTTTCCGAACACGTTGAAAAATCGGACGGCCGTTGCCGGGATCTCATACAACCGGCTGAATGCAAGGACATATTGCTCTGAAGCGAATTTGTCTATGGCATAAGGAGTCAACGGTCTGATCGTCGATGTCTCTTTCTTCGGAAGTGTCGGCTCATCTCCATAAACCGCAGCCGATGAAGCAAATACAAACCTCTGGAGCCCTCCTTGTTTCCGGGCTGCTTCCAATAAAAATAAAGTCGCTTCCAGATTGGTTTGATGGGTATGAAGTGGATTTTCCACTGATGCCGCTACGCTCGCAATCGCACCAAGATGGAAGATCTTTTTGAAGCGATGCTTTTGAAACAACCTTTCAATCGTCTCTTTAGAAGAAATATCCCCTTCCACCACGGTAAGCCTATCGTCTTTAGGAAGGTTTTCCATTGCTCCCATGGAGAAGTTATCTATCACCACGACTTCCTCATTTTTCGTTAACCATTCTTCTACAATATGAGAGCCGATGAAGCCGGCCCCTCCAGTAACCAGGATCTTGCTCATGTATGTTGTTCCCCTTTCAAAATGGAGAGTTCTTTTTTTCATCACTTCTGTTAAGTATAGCAAAAATCATATCCTGTTTCTATCCGGTCATGTAAATGTAAAACACCCTTAATTTTTTATCAATCCCACTCCGTCAATTATGGAAAAAATTAGCGAAAAATATTTATATGTTCCTATCTAGCAAAATTTTGAAATCGCTATTATACTAATCTAGATGTTATGAAAATTCGGTAATGAAGGACCAGGAACATCACTCTGTTCCAGCTCAAGAACAGTTTCATTTAAAATTCCAAGAGCAGAAAAATCGGGGGAAAGAAAGATGAAAAAATGGTTTATTGCTTCAGTCGGCTCAGCATTATTGGCAACCAGTCTATTTAGTGGTGCAGTCTCAGCTGAAAGCCCATCGGCTCAGCAAAAGATGGAGCTCCAGGCATACGATCGCGATGGATTCTTTGTTGAAGAAGAACCTAATAACACCTTCAGCAATGCCAATGACATCGTTTTGGAGGACGCGGTAAAAGGGACATTCACAAAAGATGATGTTGATATGTTTAAAGTTCAACTTGATACAGAAGATCCATTCTACCTTTACGGCGGATCATGGAACGAAGATCCAAGCATTCTATTGGATATCACTCTTTATGATGAAAACAAAAATATCATTGAACCCAATGAAATGAGTTCAGATGAAATAGACGGATTTATGGCGGATTACTCCGTAACTGCAGGGACGTACTATGTTTCTGTAAAAGATAGTAAGAATCTCGCAAATGGTGAGGAATATGTAGTCGTCCCGTCTCAATTCTCTCTTGAGCCTTATGTAGATCGCTTATTCGGTGCAGACCGGTATGAAACAGCACTTGAAATCGCCCTTCAAGGCTGGGGTTTCGGAACGGATGAAATCATATTAGCGACAGGGAGCAACTTCCCTGATGCTTTAGCGGGGGCACCCCTTGCCTACCATAAAGATGCTCCTATCCTTTTGACGACGAAAGGAAGCCTTCACCCAGCCGTTGAGGAAGCCATTTATGAGTTAGGCGTCAATAAAGTGACGATCCTCGGAGGTCCCGGCGTCATTTCGGATAATGTTGTAAGTGAATTGAAGGCACTGGACGTTTCCGTTATGCGAATCAGCGGGAAAGACCGCTATGAAACGGCCGTTGCCATTTCCAAAAAGCTGCCTAAAAACGATACGGCTGTTGTCGTAAGTGGGAAGAATTATCCGGATGCTCTATCCATCGCTTCCATTGCAGCACAGAATGGATACCCTATCCTTCTTTCTGAGAAAGACAGCATCCCGGCAACGACTTTAACACAAGCGAAAACCTATGAAATGAACTATGTGATCGGCGGCCGTGGTGTCATCAGTGACACTGTCCTTGCTAAGCTACCGCTTCCTACTAGAATCGCAGGGGAAAACCGTTATGAAACAAACGCCAATATCATTCAAGAGTTTGGCGTTCCTACTGATTTTGTCTTTGTTGCTACAGGCACTCAGTTCGCCGATGCGTTAACGGGTTCGGTCCTGGCAACAAACTGGGGTGAACCACTATTACTTACGACTCCAAACGAAATCCATCCGGCAATTAAAGATCTTGTGATGGATTCTACCTTTGGAGTAACCATCCTTGGAGGAACGAAAGCCATCCACCAAAAAGTAGAAGACGACTTCTGGTCCATCGTTGAAGGAAATTAACCAGATATACGAACGCGTTCTTGTAAAAAGAACGCGTTTTTTTATGGTCTTATGATAAACTATTTTTATACATATTTTCACAAAAAGAGACATATCGCTTAATGGGGGAAAAAAATGAAAAAGTGTTTCATTACTTCGATTGGATCGGTCTTGCTCGCTTCCAGTCTATTTAGCGGGTCTGCTTTCGCAGACGCTTCTTCGATTTCACTACAACAAAAAGTCGAGCTTTTAGGAAATCAAGAAGAAACAGAAAAAGTAGTAACAGAACTAGAACCAAATAATACATTCGAAGAGGCAAATGACGTCACGGCCGGTGATTTTTTTGAACCGACCTATGTAAAAGGGAGTCTTCCACTAGACGATGTCGATCTGTATAAAGTCGTGCTGGATTCAGACGCTCCATTGTATGTATACGGTTCGTTTATGGATGAAACGACCGATATTCCTTTGGACATCACCTTATATGATGAAAACAAACATGCCGTTGAACCAAATGAGTTTTTTGTTCAAGATGAAGACGGGTATTCAGCCCTTTACCCATCCACGGCTGGAACGTACTATGTGTCTGTTAAGAATACGAGTGATTTAGGAGAGGATAACGAATATGGGCTGGTGGTCTGGCAATTCTATCTAAAGCCCCATGTGGAAAGAATCTACGGTGCTGATCGATATGAAACGGCTCTTCAGGTTGCATTGAATGGGTGGGATACAGGTAGTGCCGAATTGATTTTAGCCACAGGAAACAACTTCCCCTGACGCCCTGGCAGGAGCTCCTCTGGCTTATCAGAAGCGAGCTCCCATTCTATTAACTCCCAAACATACTCTGCATCCTTCAGTGAAAAAAGGAATTGACGACCTGGATGTTAAAAAAGTAACCATTCTTGGGGGACCAGGTGTGATTTCTGATCAGGTAGCGGAAGAATTGAAAGACCTGGGGTTAACGGTTGACCGGATCAGTGGGAAAGATCGATATGAAACAGCGGTTGCCATTTCTAAATCCCTGCCAAACCGAGATGCAGCAGTTGTTGTGAGTGGAAAGAACTATCCTGATGCGTTGTCGATTGCGTCTATAGCCTGCCCAGGAAGGCTATCCGATTCTTTTATCTGATAAGGACACAATCCCTGCCTCTACCCTCGCTCAAGCGAACACCTACAAGGAAAGTTACGTGGTAGGTGGTTTAGGCGTCATCAGTCAATCCGTCCAGTCTAAATTGAACAATCCAATACGAATAGCCGGTGCGAATCGTTATGAATCCAACGCCCGCATCATTCAGAACTTTAACGTCCATACAGGTTCTGTATTCTTTGCAACGGGGACTCAATTTGCCGATGCGTTAACAGGCTCAGCCCTTGCAGCACACACAGGGGTACCTTTATTATTGACCACCCCCGACGGATTACATCCAGCCATCAAAAACCTGATGATTGATTATACGTATGATGTAAGGATCCTTGGAGGTATGAAAGCCATTCAACCAAAAGTCGAAGAGGACATCTGGGCCGTTTTGAATGAGAACCTGGAATAGGAATTCATGAGGCTCGAAAATAACGATAAAACCTGAACTCATTTTCTTCCTGGAAGGCAAATGAGTTCGGGTTTTATTTAGGCTAAAACACTTTTGTCCACTAGTCTCCTTTCTCAAAGATTCTGGATTTAAAACGAGAACCACCAAGGCTCACAAATCCTACTAACATTCTATTACTAAACATGTTGATCAAATGTTTTTAAAATCCAGATAAAACTCTCGGTAGATGATTGCAGGGGAAATTACCATTTACTTTCCATCTAAAAGAAACCATTTCACGTAAACAGCCTTTTATCAAGTAATATATAGAATTTTCTGTAATTTACTGATAAAATAGTATCATACTTAAAACCACACATAAGAAAGTAGGCATACAATCCATGGAATCACTCACACAATCCGTTGCAACCATCTTTAAGAAATTACTTATCCATACCGATAAAGATGAACTCCGAAATGAAGTAAACCATCACTTACTCGAGGTCCTCAAAGCTTCCGAACAACAACCCGAATACATACGGAGCCTCACGGAACATATTGTCATTCATGTCGAAGCCACCAAGGCTCTACACGGCATTCTGCAACCGCTGCTCATGAACTCAAAGTACCCCGATCTTGAAGGTGTATCAAAGCTCATGAACCGGGCCGATGAACGCATCCGCCATGATCTTGACAACCTCATTCCCCTTTATCAGGAACAGCTGGAAAAAGAAGAATCCGTCAATGATAAAGTCACCCAGCTTGAAATTTATTATACGACTACCATGATGGAACGTCGCTTGACCTACCAATTCATGGACGCATTCGGTACAGTCAGCAACAAAGAACTATTCCAGCCATTATTTGCATTTCCTGCTGAAGAAGTCGGGGAAACGATTTTGAAATACACAAGAACCTACGCCAGTTTATTATTCGAAAAGACCTTGAATCGAAACTAAAAGAAGGTCCGTCCCTTTTCTCTGAGGGACGGACCTTCTTCGTTCTATACTTTCAAATACCATTTCTTCCTGTGACAAACGAACGCTACGATCGTCCAGAAGAGCAAATTAAGTAGTCCATATGCCAGTTGTGGATGGGAAGTAAAGGTTGCGACCCATTCGTTTATAACCCTCGAGAGCGATTTTTCCATTCCGTCGTCGGTGACGGAAAGATGGATCAGCACGGAGCCGAGCATGAATTTCCCGAAGTAAATCAGGAAGCTGTTGCGTCCATAGGCCTCCAGGAACCAAACAACCGGCTTTAGCGCCGTCTCCTTGGCATCCCTCTTACGTTTGTCGAATATGAGATAAAGAATCGACAGCATGCCTGCTGAGAATCCTGCTGCCAAGAGGGCAAAGGCAGGCGTCCACAGCCGTTTATTATAAGGGAGGAAATGATCCCACGCCAGGGACAGGGCGACCAATAATACGCCAATCCCCAATAACTCACGCCATGCCCCTGTCTCTTTACGGATGAGGATCAATCGGCCAAACGCATATCCGAACAGAACATTGGATAAAGCTGATACACTCGTGACCAGACCTTCAGGATCATATCCCCGCTCGCCATGGTGGTATAAATGCTTTTCCCCAAACACTGTGCTGTCTATCACAAAGGATGGATTGCATTCCGGCTGAGGCAGTCCACCTTCACAGGATTGACCTGTATAAAGGATGAGCCCACCATACACAGACGACACCAGCAGGGCAATCCCCATCAACTTCAATGGAGATTGCACAAACTTGGTGATGGCCACCGTCACGATCCCGAGAAGGGCGAACATCTGCAACACACCAGTGAGGCGGATAGTCGGAAAATCCAACGTCCATTCCACAATGATGGTGAAAATGATGCCGTACACAATCAAACGGACGGTCCGCTTCAGAATCTTCTCCCATTTTACCCCGCGCTGATACGCAATCGCCATACTCACACCAAAAATGGTGATGAACGTTGGTAAGATGATATCAATCAAGGTCACCCCATACCACTGTGCATGACGGAAATATGGGTACTCCGCCTCCCCGTAAGGAATCGTGCTTAAAAACACGGATAACGCTACAATGATCCCCCTTAACATATCGAGGGAATACACTCTTCTTTTCTTTTTCTCTTGTACAGATTTCTCTGTCGGTTGAACTTGTTCCATACTGTGTTCCTTTCACTTCACGTTCTATACTTTCCTACTATGAAAGTATACACCAGCACAAAAAACTTTGATAGAATCAATAAGTAAAGTTTTTACTATTCTTCCACCTGGAGGTCAACATGAAAGCTGTTTATTTACCTGTCATTTTTCTACTATCCGCTTTCTTAAGCGGCTGCACCCTTTTCGAAAAAGAACCTGAAACCTCTGTCTTTTACGCTCCCCACGCTGACGACGAAACCCTCAGCCTGGGACCTTCCATCCTCCATCAAATCGACAAGGGACATGAAGTGGCCGTGGTCCTCCTTTCACACGGTGAAGCGAGCCAATCCATCAACAAAATTAATGACAATCTGACAGAAGAAAGCCTGCCCCCCATTACCAAAGAAGAATTCGGTAACTCAAGGGTAAAGGAATTCAACAAATCCGTCGAAGAACTGGGAGTTAAACCTGACAATGTCTACATCTATGACCTTCCAGATGGTGCCATCAAGGAAGAGGACATCATGGATATCATGAAGGAAATGAATGATCATTATCCTGAAGCAAGACACCATGCCTTATCCTATCGGGACCCTCACCGGGATCATGCTGCTTCCGGAGAAGCATTGAAAAAACTGGTAGAGGACGGGACCATTCCCTCCGCCCTTTACTATCTTCCCGTTCAAGAATTTGAGAACCTGGATTATGACGACACGTATTCCGTTCCTGATGAGTTCAGTGATGAGTATGAAAAAAGCTTGGATGCTTACCGGATTTGGGAACCTGATGAAGGATTTTATTCGATTGGGTATATTTCGGTGGAGCCTTATTTTGTGAAGGCGGAGAAGTATGGGGAGAGTCGTTGGCATAAGTGAGGTTATTTAATTTTTTCAAGATTAAAATCAATCATGATTAATTTAATCATTAGAGGGGATGTAAATAAATGATGTTAAAAATAAATAAAATCAGTGTGGAAATAGAGAACTTTTACCAATTAAAACTCTCATGTAGTGCAGAAGGAGAGAACTTAAAGTATGCTTATTACGTTTATAGAAACGATGAATTAGTTGAAAAATTTTTATATACCCATCAGTCTAACTTCTTATATAACCTAGACCAGGAAGGGAATTACAAAGTCAGAGTTTTTGTAAGAGATGTAGATAAGACAATTACGAAATATACTAAAGATATATATTTTAGCGGATTTGTGAATTCAACAACGAAACAGAACAAATCTGATATTTTACTATTTGGTGTTTCTAAAACTAGTATGATGATGAAGAAAATTCTAGAAAAAAGGTATAATGTATTATGTTATCTGGAAGATGATCCTTCTAAAATAGGTAAAACGTTCTTCGATTTACCTATAAGGGATATAAGGGATTACAGAAAAAGTAACATTGAAATTGTAGTCGATGAATTTCACGATCCACACACATTCAAGGATGCCAATAAATATGACTTTTTCAGCTATGATCTCCATCCAAGTAATATTGTCACTAAAACGATGTATCAATTAAAAGCATTAGAACTATATAAAATATCAAGATTTTGTTATTTAAATGGATTTGTTGAAGGGGCAGATTACATAAGGGACTTTATCCAATTTAAGTTTAATTCTTTCATTCCATATACAGCAGAAATTGGAGAAGGAACCAGATTTGGATATGGTGGTGTAGGGTTGATAATACATAAAAAAGCTAAGATAGGTAAAAATTGCGTCATATCTCAAAATGTCACCATTGGATCAAGAGGTCCTTTACCTATAATTGGAGATCATGTTTTTGTAGCTCCAGGAGCTAAATGTATTGGGGGAACCATTGGAAATAATGTTGTTATTGGAGCTAATTCAGTTGTTACAAAAGATATCCCTAGTAATTGTGTAGTCGCAGGAGTTCCTGCAAAGGTAATCAGTACGGATATGTCTAAATATAATAGATATTTTAAATGACACATAGATCATAAAGAAGGAAGTAGGTACCCTACTTCCTTCTTTAATACATTATCCATTACAACGGTTTATACGCATCTGGTCGTTTATTATTCTTCTGATCAAAATAGTATTGGATAGCCTCTGCAATTCTTCTGGATGCCTGACCATCTCCATATGGATTGGTTGCTTTCGCCATACTCTCATAATGAGCATCATCTGTCAGCAACTCTTTCGCGAGCTTGTAAATATTCTCTTCTTCCACTCCAGCCAATTTAAGTGTACCTGCATCAATTCCTTCAGGTCTTTCAGTGGTATCACGCAATACGAGTACAGGGACACCTAATGATGGTGCTTCTTCCTGTACCCCGCCAGAGTCCGTTAAAATCAGATGGGCTCTCGATGCGAAATTATGGAAATCAATTACACCCAACGGCTCAATGAGCTGAATACGGGGATCGTTCCCTAAAATTTCATCCGCTGCTTCGCGAACTGCAGGATTAAGGTGCACAGGATAAACTACTTGTACATCATCATGCTCCTGAACAATACGCTTAATCGCTCTAAACATGTTTCTCATCGGCTCTCCAAGATTCTCACGGCGATGAGCGGTTAAGAGAATAAGACGATCATCACCGATCTTATCTAAGATCTCATGAGCGTATTCTTCTTGAACAGTCGTCTTCAGGGCATCAATGGCCGTATTACCCGTAATAAAGATGGATTCTTCCTTTTTACCCTCATTTAACAGATTCTGGGCAGACTTCTCTGTCGGCGAGAAATGGAGATCTGCCATAACGCCTGTTAATTGGCGATTCATCTCTTCAGGGAACGGAGAATATTTATCCCATGTACGCAATCCTGCTTCAACATGTCCTACTGCAACTTGGTTATAAAAGGCTGCTAAACTGGCAACAAATGTTGTTGTCGTATCACCATGTACCAGGACTATATCAGGCTTTACTTCCTTCATCACCTTGTCCAACCCTTCCAATGCACGGGTCGTTACTCCTGTAAGCGTTTGGCGGTCTTTCATGATATTCAGGTCGTGGTCAGGTGTAACATTAAATATTTCTAACACCTGGTCCAGCATCTGGCGGTGTTGAGCCGTTACTGTCACGATGGACTCAAATTTCTCTGGGTGCTTCTCCAATTCAAGAACAAGTGGCGCCATTTTGATTGCTTCAGGTCTTGTTCCGAAGATTGTCATTACTTTGATGGGGTTAGTCATATAGGTCACCTTCTCTTATTGTTGTCTACTTTTTTTCTAATAATAATTCTTGTTTATCGACATTGTAGTACCAGTTGTACCCTTCAGTTTCTACTAGATACATTTTTTCATCTTCTGAAACGAGTTTTGCTTCCTGCTTTAAGAACTGCAGGGCTTCCTCATCAAACGTAAGATTGTTAAAAATTATGGCATCTGAAACATTTTGATTTGTTACCCTGTAAGTTACATTATCATATCCATACACTAAAAACCTATTTCCTTCTTCATCCTCTACCTCTTCTGTTAATCCACGTAAAGATTGATCAATCTCTTCATAAGATGAATCAAAGAAGGCAAGAAAATATGCATATGAAGCTTTAAAAGAATCGTCGAACATGAACAATTGATCTTGAAAAGAAATGGTTGAAAGTTGTTTTTCATTTATATCAAAGAGGAGTGAACTACCCTTGGTAAAATAAGACTTGTCATCATACAAAATTTTATAACTTTTTTCAGTGGATTTTTCTTCTACATACACCTTGGTGGAAAAAGGCAGTTCTTCCACTTTATCAGAAAGATCCTCATCTCTATAAAGATTCGCCTTTTCTACTTGAATAAATCCAGTTGAACCAATTGATTCAGGTGTGAAGGCTTCTTTACGTTCTAATCCGTCATCTTTATCAGCATCTGACCAAATAGAGATATTAGGGAAATAGCTGCTTAGTTGGATTTGTGGTTTATCTATAAATAAGAATAACCCCGCTATCGTTAAGCTAACAAGAGAAATAAGTACTTGCATGAATGTTACTATTCTTGAAAAATAGCTACCCTTTTTGTGAGCTTGACTTCTTTTAGAATTGCCGCTATATCTTCCACTGTCGCTCATAGACTGCTCGCTCAACATTTTCTTTCTATATGCTTTTTTTTCTTCTTTGCTTAAACTACTAAACCATTTAACAAAATCCTGATATTCCTTTAATACTTCATTCGTTTCTCCAATTTTCTTCAGCTCTCCAAAATGGAGCCAAAGAACCCTGTCAGTCATCGTCTTGATTTGAGAAAGGGAATGACTGATGAAAAAAATTGTTTTACCTTGTTCTTTAAACTCATTTATTTTAACTAGGCATTTATCATAGAAGGTTTTATCCCCAACGGACAAAGCCTCATCCACAATTAAGAGATCCGGGTCAGTGTGTACAGAGATGGCAAATCCAAGTCTAGACTTCATTCCACTTGAGTAATTTTTAACGGGTTGCTCTATAAAATCCCCAATATCGGCAAACTCAATTATATCTGGCTTGATCCTCTGGGTTTCCGCTTTACTTAAACCCAGCATCAAACATTTAAGTTCTATGTTTTCTATTCCGGATAAATTATTGTTTAACCCGGCTGAAATGGCAATCAATGACGGCTGGCCATGTATAGTCAATTCTCCTGAAGAAGGGGGAATGACTTGAGCGAGTATGCTTGACAGAGTCGACTTGCCAGATCCATTTATTCCAACAACTCCTACCGTCTCCCCTTCAAATACCTCAAATGAAATGTCTTTTAGAGCAAAAAAACTCTTTCCTCTTTTTTTAATAGAAAAGATATCCAGTAATTTATCGGAGTTCTTCTTATATAAAGAATACCTTTTCGTCACATTAGAAAGTATTACTTTTGGCTTCATAGTAAATAAGCCTCCATATTTATAGATAATCCACAAATTTATTTTTAAATTTCACATGAAGTGCAGAACCAATTAATAATAAAAAGATTATACATAACCAAAAATATATAGTGTATGTTAAATCATTATAAAACCAACCATTGCCTAAAAATACATTTCTAAAACCAGCTACAATATAGTAGAAAGGATTTAGTTTCAATATGGTGTCGTACAGTTTAGGCAAACTTCCTGTTTCCCATAATATCGGTGTCAAATACAACATCATTCTCATGACAGACTGAAGCATTACTTGGAAATCCCTAACGATAGTCGCTATCGTTGAGAATAGAAGAGTTATAGAAAACAATAAAGCTACTATACATAAAATGTAATATGGTAGCTGAATCAAATAAATGCCTGGATTAATGCCATTCATTAATAGAATAGCCAGGAGAACAATTGTCATAATTACAAAGTTAAATCCATTTCCTATAATTGTTATAGTAGGAAGGATACTTACTGGGAAATTCATCTTCGATACAAGATTGATTTTAGAATAGACACTATTTGAGCCTTGAATAACTGTAGGGTTAATATAAAGCCATGGGATCAGTCCTGTAATTAACCATAGAAAATATGGTACTTCCCCGACAGGGTTCCCCCCTCTTATACCAATACCAAATACAAACCAATATATAAGGATTTGAGTTAAAGGCTGAATAAATTGCCATAGCACTCCCAGATAATGTAATTGATATTTACTTTTGATATCAAAGCTGGCTAAACGAAAGATAAGGTGCAGATTATTAAATTGCTCCTTGAAAATTTGCAACACTAAATTCATAGAGTCTTTGCTTCCTTTTTGGTGATTTTTTTATTTAAACAGGAACTATCTATTACACATTTGTTATTCTACCATAATTTGTATTGATTTCTGTCTACATTCAGTATCTTACAATCATTTCCTTTAATATGAAGAAAAGATGATCATTAAAAACGTAAACAGCATGGCTTCTTTCGACACAACATTTACCATTATAACATTATCTAATCATGATGTCCTTGGTTCATCACAAGTATAAGATGAAAGTTCTGTTGCCTGAAAGCGCATTTATCTACAAAATTCCCTATGTTATACTAAACATATAATTGAAGATTTACTATAATAGTTGTAAATCTGTAAATAATTTCTGAAATAATCATCATATGAATATGACAAAAAGTGTCCATATTAAACTTTCAATCTATTCATCTGATTTCCGAGGTGAAACATGCATATATTAATTCCTGTTTTTTTTAACGCCCCTATGGGTGGTCTACATGAAAATGTGTTTTCAACAGCTAAACATTGTATAAAAAACAATGTTGAAATTACTATCCTCTGTAAAGAAGGACCCTTCCAAAAAAAATTAGTAGAAATCGGCGCTCATGTCGTAACGACAAACTTTGAACCAAGCGACTATAAAGAAACAATAAAAGAAGTTATTTCACTACATAATAAGAAGAAAATCTCATTGATTCATACCCACCCTTTTGCCTCAAGGAAAATATCTCTAGAGATTTCCAAGATTCTCGGGGTTCCAGTAGTTCTTACAATGCATGGAAGGTACTTTGATGAATTACCAAAATATATTAATGACCTCAGTATGGTTTTCACTGTTTCTGAAGGCATTAAAGATCATCTGGTAAATTATCTGAATAGATCGGTCCAATCGCCTTTTCATCATAAGTTCTTTGTTATCCCAAATGGAGTAGATAAACAACTTTTCTCTTATTACCAGAACATTCCTGATCATAAAAAAGATAGAATCAATATTTCCCTTGTATCCAGATTGGATAAGGATAAAGAATTTATCATAAACATTTTCTACCAAGCGTTAACATTCACTTCAAATCATTATACCAATAAGGTTACATGGACCATAGTAGGGGATGGCACCCTCAAAGAAGAAATGAAAAGAGAAGTGCACAACATTACTAATGGGCAGCAAAAAGTCGAGTTTGTTGGTTGGAAAGAAGGTACTGGCTTAAGAGATAGCTATTTGGAAAGTGATATTGTGCTTGCTCCAGGACGCTGTGCATTAGAAGCAATGAGTTGCAGAAAACCTGTTATTGCACTGGGAAGCAAAGGGTACGTTGGTTTAATTGATCATGACAATTGGCTGAACGGGGTCTATAGTAATTTCGGAGGAATCGGTAATAAGTCAGATGATTATCTAGAGGGAACAGTTGAAAAAGATCTGGAGGTATTATTAACTGATCATAAAAATAGAGAGAACTTTGGAAAATTAGGAGAAGAATTAGTAGGGCAATTTTATAATGAAGAGATGATAAATGATAGACTTTTGGGCTTCTATAGAATCCTTAGTACAGCAGAACGAAGTGAAACGGGCAGTAATAAGGTCAATATGGAATATAATAAATACTTATTAAAAAGTAGGCTGGAGAAGATAGATATTGGAAAAGTTGAGAATACAGAATATAAAATTACAGCCATCTGCTCTGAAGCCTCTACTCTTAAGTTTGCCTGGTACATTTTCAAAGGAAATACAATCATCGATAAATTTAAATATACTGAATCAAATTCCCTTCATTACAGATTTGAAGATAGCGGGAATTACAAGGTCTTATGTTTTTTACTGAACGAAGAAAAATTAAAAGTTTCGGTGTATAGTGACCCGATCAAGATTCAATAACTCTATCATTTCAAACCTAATACACAACATTTCAGCAGGAGGTCAGTGGTTTGGCGAACACTTATGAACATTTAAAATTTAAAAGAGGATATATTATCTCCTCAAAGGATATTCCATCCCCTAATCCGGTTTGGGATAAAATTGTAATAGACAATCTAACTATACATGTCGACCCAGCCAATCAATATGAACATTATTCTTCTGGTCAGAGCTGGATTTTTATTCTAGGTAAGGTAGTAGATACAGAAAATAAAACCCTTAATCTACCGACCATACTGAAAAGAGCGTTTGATTTACTTCAACATAACGATGAAACTCATTTCTTCGATTATATCGATACATTAGCAGGAAGATATTTAATTTTATTCAAAAAAAATAACTCCACAAGAATTTTATCTGATGCAACAGGGATGAGAAGTATTCTTTATTCCAAGACTGGAAACCTTATAGGTTCCCATATTGAACTATTACAATCCTACTTAGATCATAACCTGTCGTCACAAGTCGATAGATCATGGCTTGGTAAATATACTAATTATCAGTTACCAGGAAATAACACCATTTACGAAGATATTCTCTATCTGACTCCAAATACCCTGCTTGAATTAGAACGTAATGAGATCGTTAGGTTCTTCCCGAGAGAGGAACTATCACACAAAGATCCAGAATCAGCAGCAATCGAAATCTCCAGATTAGTAAAGGGGCAGCTGGAATTACTCTCTAAGGAATATGATTTGCTTTTTTCTCTTACAGCAGGAATCGACAGCAGAACTTCTTTAGCATTAATTAGAGAATACATTCAATCATTTCTCTTTTTCACATATTCCAAGGAAGAGAATGATACTATATCTTCCTACAGTCTTAAGTCACTGCAAACTGATGTAAATGTAGTAAAAGAAATGGTTAAATCACTTAATTTAAATCATCAATTTTTCACCATTCCTGAAATTGATCGTAATGATGAGAATTTCAAAGCTTTAAGTAGTGTTTTAAAAACGAATAATATGACCGTTCATAATCACAGCCTGGCAAATATTTATTTAGACCGTCTTTCTGATAAAAAACACTTACACATACGTTCTAATCTTTTAGAAATCGGTAGAGCTTTCTACAAAAAAGGGATCAATCGATTACCTAAAGATATAACACCAGAGACAATGACTTTATGTTACTCTGCTAAGGCAGTTGACGATGAGAAGGTTTTAAAAGCGTTTGAACAATACTATTCAACCGTTGATATGGATAAAATATTTAATTATGATCCTTACGATATCTTTTATTGGGAATATAGAATGGGGATTTGGCACTCTCAACTATTACTAGAGAGTGATATTGCCCATGATACGTATATTCTGTTTAATTCCAGGAACATCCTTAATTTACTGCTGGGAGTAAAAAGTATTGAAAAGCACGATGAACTTGTGTTTAAGCAAATTATTAAGAATGAATGGCCAGTACTTAATTACTGGAAAATAAACTCAGAAGAAACATTGGAAGATTATTATGACTCACAGCTTGATGAATATGGAATTCCCCTGAAAGATGTCAGATTTACGAGTGGTACTGCACGAGGTGATGAATTACCAGTAAGCTCCCAAACCTATCCAAACCGCTTTAAATTCTATATTAATAAAAGTAACCCAACTTTAGGCGACTATATGGAAGCATCTATTCCTTTATCTCTTAAAATGAACAGGAAGCACTTATGCATACTTCATATACGTTCCCCTTACGAAAACAAAAAGTACACAAAAAGGCTTAAATATGAAGTTTATCTAAACGATGAGAAATTACTAGAAGAAGATATATCTGCTTGGAGAGAAACGAATCAGATCACGCTTAATGTAACACCAAAAACAGCTAAAAATTCATTAAAAATCCGTGTTGTTAGCACGCGTAACTGTGAAGACTGGAATTGGGGAAGGGCTGCCACCATTCTAGTTGAAAGAATTGTTGTAAGAGAGGTAAAAGAGTTTCCTACTCCAGATAGGTATATTACTGCCACAAGTCCATTCTCAATTCTTCAGGTCAACAATCTCGTTTCTAAGTGATAAAGTGATTTTTATTATTATTTTATTCAAGCATAAGTAAAAAGACCCTGTATAAGGGTCTTTTTTACTTTATATCACAAAACGCTATGAAGGATTTCCAACGCCGCTTCTTTCTCCAGAGGATTATGTCCTTGTTCTTGATTATAATAAAAGTCAAACTTTACATTGGAGAACTCCCTTGAAGAGTTTATGATCTTCAAAGCATTTAAAAAAGGCGTTAAATGCATTTTAACATCATGGGAACAGGCGAGATTTTGAAGGTAATAAATCTCAGGTATAAAATTTATCTCTTTAAAGAATGTAACTATATTTAATCTATGACCAAACTTTTTCAAAATATCTTCTGTAGAATATTCAGGATATGAGCAGCTGTACATTTTTTCAACATGACTTTGATAATAGTCACTCACCACAGTTTGCGGATTATTAACAACCGCACTCGTCCCCTTCAACAAGCCTGCTAAATACATACTCATGAACCCGCCGGCAGAACTTCCATAGAACGTTACCTTGTCTCTGGTTGCGTTAAGACACATAAAGATTTCATCCAATATGCCTGCTAACTCTTCTAAATAGAATCTATCCTCTGTCCCTTGTCCCCATCCCAGGTTAATCTTGCCTAAATATAAGGTAGGATCGTTATAATAAATCGTAGAAGCATCAATATCTTCAGCCCATGAGAACCGTTGAAAAACCGGCGGTGACATCTTGGCTGAGTTATAGGCCCCGGAACCCAGGACCACTAATCGGTCTGAGTCCTTCTTTAAATGAATATAGAATTCATATTTAACCTCATTCAAGGTAATGGTTAATTGAAAAGGTTGGCCGCTTGGAAAAGTGAGCTCTTTCATTTCTTCCAGAGTACTATTTACTTTGTGAATGTCTTTAAGCATAACTAATTGACCCCCGTAAGTCGTTACTTAAGTTTCAGTTTCACTTCATCTACTATTTCCATATACTTTTTATTTCTATATAGCTGATCAAATCGTTTAAGAAGCTCACTTTCATTTTTGATATAGTCTTTGTAAAGTGAGTAAATCTCATAGAGAGTATGCAGTGACTCCTCTAATTGATCTTCTTGGATATTCACTAAGCGCTTCATGTACCAGTTGGTAAAATAGAAATCAAAACGCTTGTCCATATAAACATCCATCAGTCCATTCTCCAGAAGGAAAGGCAGCCTTTCTTTTTCAAGGATATGGAATTTGGTGAAGAACTTTTTCGTAATAGTGTTTGTAACGGATCCCTCTACTGCTGCATAGTAAATATGAATATCAAGATCAATTACTTTGGTTTTACGTGCATGGATTAATAGCTCATGGAAGAATAAGGTGTCTTGGCCACCAGCCCGCTCTACCATTGTTAAATGGTTGTCCACTATAATGTCCTTTTTGACAACTAAGGCTTGAATGCTTTGCGCTCTTAGATTTACTTTTTTCAAGAACTCTTTCGCATCTTTGATAAGGCCTTCTTTATTATATTTTAAGACCGTATTATAGTAATTAAATTTAATAGACTTGGTATTATCTATCTTGATGATATTCCCTACTACCATATCTAGTTTTTTGTCAGAAGTAATGATTTCTAGCAGCTTTGCATACCCGTCATTAATCGCTTCATTATCTGGATCGAGGTAGGTTACATATGGTGCTGAAGCAAGCTCAATTCCTTTATTTCTCGGTCTCGATGCACTTCCGCTGCCCCCATCCGTATAAGAGAAACTCTTTACATTAGGATAATCACGCTCTAGTCTTTTGATGTTTATTAACGTTTCTCTATCTGATGATCCGTCATCTACAAGAATGATCTCCATATCATGGAACACACTGCTTCTTCTTAAACTATTGAAGCATTTATTCAATAAATACTTACCGTTATTATAGATAGGGACTATAACAGATAGCTTATAGTTTTCAGATTGACCTGTTGGCTTTACTTCATGGCTGTTAAATTCAAATCGGTCTATACTGTAACCATTTGGAAGCGCAACTTCCCCTTCGAAATTCACCAAATCATCAACTGAGAAGGACCTGGACCAGAAGACCGTCCGATACTTATCCGGCATTTTGTCCACATAATCATGTTCAACACCCGGTACTAGCTCATGACCATGTAAGTAAGCGTCCTTCGTTATATAATCTGAATCGGTGAATTTAAAGCCGTTTACCATATCCTCTAAATAATATTCATAGTAAACATTCTCACCGGAGAAGAAAGCAACCATATCATATTCAGCAAGCAGTTGAGCTGTAAGGTCTTTTTCCAGGATCAGCGACTTATTTTCATAGGTTTGCGCGTTGAACGATTTCTCAACCTGATGAGTAATATCCCGTACCACTACGGCAACATTTCTATTTAAAGGCTTTTCGTTTAGTTGAAGTTTCTCTAAAACAAAACTGATTCTGTCAAATGTCGTATCTCTATTCATGACCTGTCTCAGGCCATACATTTGATGTTTATAGATTTCTTCTTCTGTAAACCCATGCAGGATGTCTTTGACTTCGTTTTCACTATTTACGATGAATACATTTGGAAACTTATTATTAATAGCTAAGCTATAGTTGGAAATGATAATATTCCCTATTGCCTGAAGTTCGTATATTCTGTTGGCGAACATCGTCTCACTATACTTTACAGAATTGAAATTTAAAGACCAATCATATAACTTGTGTAACTTTTGCAGATGTTCATGCGGGACCTCAGGAGATACGCTTTCAAGATATTCTTCAGGGAAGAAATAATTCGGATGATTCAACGAATAATTTCTGTCTATTATTTTTAGACCCTTATCGGATTTCTTGATTCCATTAAATATCATCTTCGTATCTTCTTGTCGATGAGGGTACTTTTGATACCAAGACCCTGCGAAAAATACTTCATTACGCTTCTTGAACTTCCTCATACCGATAGGGTTATGATACAGCGGATTGATTCCAAACGATAGAACATCTACGTTTTCGTTTTTACAATCCTTCTTGTAATCCTCCACTTTCTCTCGGGCAGTTGTAAAAATATAATCACAATCCTGAGCGATCCCAACAAAAAGATCATAATTAACCGGGTCTTCTTTTGAAAAGAAAACCACTTTAATGTCTTTTTCTTTATATAGGTTAATGATTTCTCTTAATTCATCTCTTCGTTTAGACTGTGGGTTCCCTAGACCTCTCCACTCTTTGTTTAATCCACGCCAGGTAGTGGCAATAAAAAATACGTCCAGTTGATCAGCATATTGCTTGTAATTTTTTTGGGTAATATAAACAAATTCGGCGATTCCTTTGAACGACTGATATAAAAATTCGTCTGCAATGATCCCTATCTTGACATCTTTTTTGCTATAGAACTTTGAACCGTTACTATCCGGAATCTGATTAATGGAGGATAACGCATTTTCCAAGAAGTGAAGGTCTGCTAACTTATCCCTTTTTTCCAAATAGCTATCGATTTCTTGTTGAGTTAACTCCAGTATATCGTTACTAGTCTTCGCATTAGATTGGATAACTGTTCGATCATTTCTAATGATATCTTCAATTTGTTCTTTCTCTTTATCGATTTCTTTTTGAAGTTTCGCTTTCAGCTTCTTAATTGATTGTAACCTCTTTTGAATGCTTACTTGATCCATCCTGTTACCTCCTACGCAGCCTTTTCATAACTTTCCAGTAAGAAAGTGTCAGTTTACCTAATTTAGAGGATTTCAGGGATTCATACCTTGATAATAATTTGGAGTACGATCGTAATATTCTTTCCTCTTTTTCATAGCTTTCTTTCAACGCTTCCATCAATTCCAGCTTATTTCTTTTTTCTGTTGTTAAGGCGGCATTAGCCTTCGCTGCATCTTCCTTAGCTAGCTTCAATTCCTTTTCCAGTTCACTGTTCCCGCTGAAATTCTTGCCGTTTACCTTACCGCCTCTTAAGTCTTTTCGTAATTGTAAGATGAGTTGACTATTTTCGTACAATTGCTTGGTGATGTCTGCCATGTGTAAGGTTTGTTGTTGTTGTAGCTTGGCAGATTGTTCTTTTTCCAGTCTCAGATCCTCTTCAAGCTGCTGTTTTTCAGCTAAGAGCAGACTGATATCTTCCATTAGCTTTTGTATTTCTTTACTTTCATTGTGGTCCTTTAATCGTTTTTCCACCCTATTACACTCCTACTAACGCAGTATTTACCCTTTCAACCTCAATCTCTTCAGTTCGATTGCTGAGCTTTTCGCCATCGTTGGTTGAAATGAAATAATGGATTTGATATTTACCAGTATCGTTAATGAGATAGTTGAATTTCTTAGATGATTGATATTTAATCCGGTCAATCACCTTGTTATCTTTGCGAATATAATAAGCGAATTCAAGTTCTGAACTATCTTCAATGTCTATCTCGAAATGTATTTCACCGTTTTGAATTTCGAATTTCGTTCCTTTGAATACTATGCCTCCGCCAGCAATGATCTTCTCCAGCGGATACTTACTGATAACTTCCTGTCCTTTGAAGAAGTGTAATTCCATAGAAACAACTTCAGGTTTACCTGTACCAATATTTTTCAAGTCCTTCATGTCCATAGTAAGATCCTGTCGGAATGGCGCCTCAAAGTAGTTTCCTTCGCTACCTGCTATGACTAATGAAGTTGCCATGTTGGTTGAATCTGAGACATTTATGTCCGCCCTAACTTTTAAGGTATTGGACACAGTTTGAACACTCACGTCATTTATGTCTAAGCCGTGAATGATCCCCATTACCTTTTTCAAAAGGTAAGCCGGGAATGAAACGGCGATTTCGTTATGGCTCATAATCGTATCATCAATTGTTAAATCGATCTTTTTCCCAAGATCATCAAACGAGTTCATTAAAGGAACAATGTGATGCTTATACTGGATATCGTTGGTACTTGATAATAACGATATAGATGGAAGATGATCTTTATCCATTTGTTTGAATATCAAATTATTTATATAGGAAACTTCATATGAAGTTGGATCAATGCCTAAAATGTAGTCCGCTGTTTCTTTGGCAAACTTTCGGATATAATCTGCAATTTTCGTTTGAGGGGCACCTGTGATGACATGGCCATAATTATATTTCATTCCATAGTAAAGAGCAGCACTTCCCCCTTTTGAAGTACCTGCCGATATGATATTAGAAGGACTGATATTCAATTTACTCGCCATGAATGAAATCAATGATTGGACAGATGTCTCCACTTCATAGTTCATTTCATTTCCTAAATAATAACTCCCTCTCGGTCCATAGTTATCCAGGATGAATAATTTATTACAGTCAAAGTTCCTCAGTGTTTTGATATAGTTGTATCGGTATGAGTTCGTTTCATTATGAAAACCAGAAAATACAACAAGTAAGTGATCTTTATTATGATTGCCTTCTTCTAGAACATATTTTATTGGAAGATTGCTATTATAGACCTGTTCTGTAAATGTAAACATCTGTATACCTCTCTCTTACGTTATTAAAATAAATGGACTGAAAAAATTAGATTTCCAGTCCATTTATCACCATATTAGACTAATACAGGAGCTTTGTTAGCTTCGTATAAATTACCAAAGTTGATATATTCAATATCATCGCTTGTATTTTTCACAACATTCTTCGTATCAAAAATACGCTTTGTTCTCATACCTTTCAGTTGTTCAGAATCCAAGGCTTTAAATTCATTGTGGTCTGTCAAAACAAGTACAAGATCAGAACCATTCACAGCTTCTTCCATATCATTTATTACGAAGTCTGCCTCTACATGCGGGTCAAATGAGCGTACTTCATATTTTCCTTGGAATTCCAGCATATCTTTGATTTCCATCGCTGGACTTTCACGGATGTCATCAACATTCCCCTTATACGTAAGACCGAAAACCGTAAGGATTTTTCCGTTTACTTGTTCCATAAGATTGTTCACATTTTCAACTACATAAGAAGGCATAGATACATTCACATTTCTCGCTAGATTAATGATTTGAGCCTGTTCAGGTGCTTTTGCCACTATAAAGTATGGATCAACAGCTAAACAATGTCCTCCTACCCCTGGTCCTGGAGTATGCAGGTTTACACGTGGGTGTTTATTTGCCATATCTATTACATCTAACGCGTTGATGTCCAGTTCGTTGCAAACCTTGGTCAACTCATTTGCCAATGCAATGTTTACATCACGAAACGTATTTTCCATCAATTTAGACATTTCTGCCGTTTTGGCGTTTGTCTTGATGATTTCACCTTGAACAAACGTACTGTAGACTTTGGCACCTGCTTCTGTACAAGCTGGAGTGATTCCTCCTACAATACGATTATTGTAAATTAACTCATGTAGAATTTGACCCGGTAATACTCGTTCTGGGCAGTGTACCAGGAAGATATCTTCCCCAACTTTAAAGCCGGCTTCTTCAATCAGAGGCTTTACTGAGTCATCCATACTTCTTGGACCGATTGTTGATTCTACTATTAAGACATTTCCTTTTTCCAAGTAAGGGATGATATTGCTTACAGCACTTAAGACATATGTTAAGTCACAAGATTTGTACTGATCATCTAGATTAGGTGTCGGTACTGCAACAATAAACGCATCAGCTTTTTCCGGAAGCAGGGAAGCACGGAAAGTCTTTTTTTCAATTACTTCATTCAGAGCTTCTTGTAAGCCGGGCTCTTCAATATGAATCAGTCCCGCATTTAATGAATCTATCACTCTTTGACTAACATCCACTCCCACAACTTCTACGTCATGTTTAGCGAACATGATGGAAGTTGGTAATCCGATATAACCTAATCCTACAGTACAAAGTTTCATATTGATTGATTCCTCCAACGTTATATTTTTTCAGCTTATATATAAGCGATCGTAAATAGTATAGAAATTTTGTTTTTCTAAATCCCAATTATACGTTTTGCTTGCACTTTTACTATTTTGACTCATCTTATTCCGAAGTTCAACATCTTTCAACAGTATGTTTACAGCTTTGGAAATTTCTACATGATTGTGTGAATCTACACAAAGGCCCAGTTGGTTTTCCTCAACCACTTTTTTAATTTCGGGAAAACTACAGGCAACTACCGGTACTCCGCTCATCATATATTCAAACAATTTGTTTGATGAGGCAGAATAGTGATTAAAACATACATTATTTAAAACTTGAAAGCCTAAATATGCATTCCTTGTATATTTAGGTAACTCTTTCAACGGAACTTTAGGGATGAATTTCACCCGATGTTGTAGATTCATCTCTTCAACCATCTGTAATAAGGTGGGTTTTATACGGCCATCACCTATAAAGACAAGAGTTCCTTCACTAAAGAGAGGAACTGCTTTCACGAGATTCTCCAATCCCCTTCCAGTCTGTATTCCACCTTGGTATAGGAGGATTTTCTCATCCTTGGGTAAATTTAATAATTCATGAAGATCCACTTTCTCATCCTCTATTACATTCTCTTGCTGCTTAAATGGGTAGTTATACACCACTCCTGGATAAAACCCATATAAATCCTCATTATATTTTGCTCTTGTGTGGTTTTCCACAATCATACTATCAATCTTATTAATCAGAAAACCTTCCATTTTCCCATAAATACCACTATCATAGCCTGTTCGACTAGTCTGAACTTCATGAGAGTCGTACACTAATTTCTTTCTATTTATTCTCCATTTCGCGCATATATACCCTTGAGGTAGGGTATTAAGATCATTAGAGTGATAAATATCGTATTTTCTCTGCCATCCTCTTGCAATCATTCTTAAGATGATGCTTCCTCTAATCCATACAACACGTAATTTAGTACGCCACAACAAAAACAGCAGTCCGCTAACAGGCAATACGATGAATGGCGCAACAAACGCTGACGCAAGCCAGGACAATAATAGCAGGAATCCAATCATCTTGTTCTTCAAACTTATTTGATAAACTTTTTGAAGCAGCTCCAATAGGAGTGGGTATCTTCTCACTCTATATACATTGAAGTTAGGATTCATTTCTTCGAATCTGTTTATGCTATCATCTTTTGGATCATCTATGCATATTAGGTCTACCTTGTAATGATTTTGTGATAATGCTGTACATTCTCTCATGACTCGGGCATCATTAGTGAAATGATTCCAAACAAACATACATACGTTTTTTTTCATATGTTTTTAACCTTACCTTGTTCATTGTATTTTTTTGAATATATCAATTTATCAATCACATTCACCAATGTGTCTATGTTAGCATCCCAATTGAAATTTTTCTTTACATATTTATTACCATTCTGAGACATTTCATTGAGTACTTTTTTATTTTTCTGGAGAAACTCTATCAGATCGACCAGCTTCTGACTGTCTCTATCCTCTACTGCAAATCCCACATGTTCCTCCTCAATGACCTCTTTTGAATACCCTGACACAGCCGCTACAATAGGTACCCCACACGTCATATAATCGATCACTTTTCCCGGGAGAACCGTTTCGAACACCGACTTATTATTCAGGGTAACGATTCCTGCATGGTGCTGAGAGATAATTTGAAGGCACTCTTTGCGCGTTTTAGGGGAAATAAATGTAACATTTGACAGGTCATGTTTCTTGATCTGATCGTATACTTCTTGTCTTTTCAATCCATAACCAATAATGCTGAAATCAATATCTTTCTTTAGCAGTTCTTTTGCTAACTCAATCAATAAGTCCCCATCTTGAGCTAATCCAATGTTCCCTGCGTATATGACTTTAAAACGATCCGTGCTGGTTATGTTTGACCTGATTTCTTCAACTCTTGCAGCATTGGGCATAAACGAAAGTTTTGATGGATCAATGTTACGCTTGTTCACAATATGATCCTTAAAGCCCCGACTATTAATGATGATCTCATCAGACGATTTATAAATAAACTTTTCTACCTTATTAAAAAAGGCGAGTATCCATTTATAGTTAAACACACCTACGCCTTTCAATGATTCCGGCCATAGATCCCGTACATCCAATATCAGCTTGGACCTGAATCTCCATTTCGCCATGACTCCCACCATCGCTACGAATATAGCAGGGGAGGTGACCAACACCACATCATACTTGGAGCGGTTAATGAATACTTCCACCATAAACTTAAAGTACATTTCCAAATAAAATAATAATCGGTTAAATATCCCCCTGGAATATTTTCTATCCCTGATTTTTATCCTATTAATAGAAGATTCATATTCATTAATAGAAGGGTCATCCCAGAATTCTTCATTTTCATAAATTTTCTTTGTAGGATAAGTAGGTTCTGTTGTTAACATATCAACATCATAGCCACGCTTCTTTAACAGCAAGAAGATATTTTTCATCCTGTTGCCCGCACTGCCGATTTCCGGATAGAAATTTTGTGAAATGATTAATATCTTCTTCATTCAACCCCACCAATACTTTCCTTCAATAATTGTTTCCATTTCCCATAATCTCTTTAATCTTGATTCTTATAAAATAAATCTTTGATTCGACTATATGCACTACAGGAGCATCTTGGTATATATATCGGATTGCCTACTTTCACACTTTAGACTCACCTTATATTTACTCATATAGGATTGTTATTCTCTTTTTCTTTGTGAAAGAGAGCACATTACAAAACAACTGATTGCGTAAGATGATGGAGCAATCAGTGGCAAAGTGTCATTTGGGTCCGTTTATTAAAAATCCTGTCATATTATATCATATTATAGGGCTATTTCCAGTCGATTCCTGTAATATATTTAACATAAATGAAACTATTTGTTACATATATTAAACTACAAAACATGAAATAGTTTAAGGAGGATTCCATAATTACAAAATATTACCACGCAAAAAATCTAAAGAGGTAAATTGACCTAGTAAATTGAAAACTTTTCCCTCTCATTCTCCCTTTAATGTGATAAAATGACAGTATTATCTACCAAACTATGACAATAAAGGAGAAATATTCGTGAAAAAGACCCTTACCACTGTAGCAGCTACGGCTGTTCTTTCCTCTTCCTTTGTTAGTTATGCGGCCGCAAGCACCCATAAGGTAGAAGCCGGTGATTCCTTATGGACCATCGCACGAGAGTACGATACGACGGTTTCGAACCTGAAGAGCTGGAATAAGCTGCAGTCAGAGCTGATTTACCCTAACCAGCTGTTGAAGGTTGCACAAAGCGGTTCGACCAGCCCTACTTCTCCACCAAAGAAAGCAGAGAGCAATAAGAATGAAGGCAAAAAGACCTATACCGTCAAATCTGGGGATACGCTGGGACAGATCGCTCTTGCCCATTCTGTATCGGTTTCGGATTTATCGAGTTGGAATGGAATTAAGAATCACTTAATTTATCCAGGACAGGTTCTAAAGGTATCCAAGGCAGCTACCTCCTCTCCTGCACCAGCAAAGCCTGAGCCTGCTCAACCAAAGGTCAATCAAACCACTTACACGGTGAAATCAGGGGATACACTGGGCAGAATTGCCCTTGCCCACTCTGTTTCTGTTAGTGAGTTGACTTCCTGGAATGGATTAAAGGGACACCTGATCTACCCTGGACAGGTTTTGAAGGTTTCAAAAGGGAATGGACAAGCCCCGGCCCCTGCAGCTCCTTCACCTGCTAAACCTAAACCGGCAACCGGTCAGCAGTCGTATACGGTACAGTCGGGGGATACATTGTCCCATATCAGTATGAAGTTCGATGTTTCAGTGGCAGAGTTGAAAAGCTGGAACGGACTGAAGAATGACTTCTTGCAGGTCGGACAGGTCCTTCAAGTCAAGGCAGGGAAGAAACCAGTTGCCTCTCCACCAAAGCAGGATAAGCCAGAAACTCCCGCTTCCTTCAGTATTGATAAATTATTAAGTGAGGCAACGTCTCATATGGGGACTCCGTATGTATGGGGAGGCTCTTTGCCAGGTGGATTTGATTGCAGCGGATTCATCTACTATGTGTTCAAAGAAGCAGGGGCCGACAGTATCAAGCGCCTGAACAGTGAAGGGTATTACAGCCGTTCTTATTACGTGAATACTCCGCAGCCTGGAGATCTTGTATTCTTCGAAAATACATATAAAAAAGGCATTTCTCACTTAGGCATTTATTTAGGGAATAATGAATTCATTCATGCAGGAGATCATGGTGTACAAATCACCAGCTTGGATAATTCATACTGGAAATCCAAGTTCGATGGATTTAAGAGATTTTATGAGTTATAGAATAGAAGCCCCTGATGACGTCGTCACAGGGGCTTTTTCTTATGGAGTATAGAAATTCTGGGTATAGTACACGTCATACTCCCCGCCTAAATGGACTCCCACCCCGAGTCTCTTGTAGAGGGGGCTTAGGATGTTTTTGCGGTGGCCGGATGAGTTGACCCAGTCATTATGCACTTCCAACGCATTGAACTGACCGGCCGCGATGTTTTCTCCTGCTGAAGAATAGGAGATTCCTGCCTGGTCCATCCGCTGAAACGGTGAAAGTCCATCAGGGTTATCGTGGCTGAAGAAGTTCCTGACCGCCATATCTTTACTGTGGGCCCTTGCCACATCCCTAGCCTTTGCATCCGCCTGAAGAGGCGCAACGAGATGGCGTGCCCGTAATGCATTTGCTTGATCGTGAATCTGCTTCTCCAAGCTGCTTCTTAAATCTGCTTCATTCACATCCGGATTGGTCATGGTGAAATCTTCCCTTATGATGAATATTCCCGACAGCGTGTGTTCATCATGTTGATCATAATAGAGGCGTATGAGCATTCCATTATGGTAATAGTCGTTTGCCTGATCATGGACCGCGCCTATTTTTGCCATAAGGGTCTCTGCCTGTCCTTTCCCCAATCCAAGCTTAATCCCGGCTTTCGATACCCAGCTATCCGAGTTGGAATAGACGGACACTACTCTGCCATCGAAGACACCATATTGAATATACTTCTTCGGATCCTTATTATATACGTGCCAGTCAAAGCTGAATCGACTTTCATCGACGCGCTGGGGACTCCCCAAAGTAGAACGTACCAATGCTTCGGAGGCATTCACATGAACTCCCTGGAACTGAAATTCTTCCGTGGCTGCCGATTAATCGTTCCTCTACGACGGAGGATATGGCATTCGCACCTCCCAATATGGAAAATCTCCCATACGAGTTTACTAGATCTTTCATCGGAGAAGGTATTTTATCCTTTTCAACTAAAAGAATCGGTGCACCTTTTTTTGCTGCCAGTACAGATCCGGACAGTGCATCGGCAAAATTCGTTCCCGTTGCAACAAAGGCTTGATCCTTTTCCAGGGGGAAGACCTTCAATGATCTTCCTGGCTGTTTCGTAACGATTCACACCGCCATACCGGGTATAAGAAGGAAGTTTCGAAGCGACATCGGAAGAAACAACTCCTTCTCCTCCTATTAATATAGTGGTTTTCTTTTCATTCACGATTTGTTTTGTAGCCTGCGGCAGGCGGGTGGATTCGGTCAGAACAATGGGGATTCCATTCTTTGCCGCATAGGGTGCCACAGCCAGGGCATCAGGAAAGTTCCGGCCGTTTGCCACGACGACTTTGTCTGAAGGCAGGTATGCCGCTATCTTGGCAGCAGTTTGGAAACGATCGTCGCCTCCAATTCTGGTAATCTTCATCCCTAGTTCTCTTAATTGAATCTCCACGGCTGAGTCAATGGCACCCACCCCGCCTAATATGTATACATGCTTCGCTTTCAACTCTTGAATTCTTTCTTTTGTATCAATCGGTAATCGATGCTTATATGTCAGTAATATAGGGGCATCCAATTGATATGCAAGGGGTCCCCCGGCCAGTGCGTCAGGAAATGTTTCTCCACTTGCGAGTACAATCTCTTCTGACTGATTCCACCCCCACATGGAAATCCAACTTGCCGTATCATATCTGTTTTCTCCACTTATACGTTGTACATTGGAATTCGCCTTTATCCTGTCCGTTTCCATCCAGCTGAAGGCCAGGATGAGTAAAATCATGATGATTCCCAGTTTCTTAGTCAAAGTATCCCCCCTCTTTTTCTTCTCTATCATTGTACCAAATGAATCCAACTCAGAGGGACCTATTCGACAAATTATTCCAATAACCTTTCCATCCTGTCAGGGGCAGACAAAATTTTACTAATGTATTTCTTTTTTCATCTTTTTCTAGTATATTTTTCTTATGTGTAAAATTTATGATTACTAGGTGGGAAACAATTTGAGAGCGGATAAACATCAAAAGAAACGCAAGTGGCCTAAAGTCGTTGGAGCGGTCTTCCTCCTTCTTCTTGTCGCTGGCGCAGGCTACGTATATTCCATATATCATTCATTGAACAAGACAGCTGAAACCATGAATGAACAGATCGATCGCCCGAAATCCGAGAAGCGGACTGAAGAGGTCGAGTTCGAGAAAAAGCAGCCTTTTTCCGTGTTATTATTAGGGGTGGATGAACGGGAAGGTGACAGAGGCCGTTCTGATACGATGATCGTCGTCACGGTAAACCCTCAAGAGAAAACGACGAAGATGCTGAGTATCCCCCCGGGATACCCTCGTGAATATAGTCGGTAAAGGCTATGAGGATAAAATTAACCATGCTTATGCATTTGGCGGGGTTGAAATGGCCATGGATACCGTAGAAGAATTCCTGGACATTCCAATCGACTACTATGCAAAGATCAACATGGAAGGTTTCAAGGACATTGTAAATGCGGTCGGTGGCGTGACCGTCAACAACGATTTCGCCTTCGTACAGTGGAATGACGTTCAACGAAGGAAAAATTTCATTGGACGGTGAAGAAGCCCTGCTCTATTCACGCATGAGGAAACAAGACCCCCGTGGTGATTTCGGACGTCAGGCACGTCAGCGTCAAGTGATTCAAGCCGTCATTAAAGAAGGAGCCAGTGTCTCTTCTTTATGGAACTATGGGGATATTTTTGGGGCCATCGGAAATAACATCAAAACAAACCTGACATTAGACGAGATGGTCAATATCCAAAAGAATTACAAAAGCGCAACCAAGGACATTTCTCAGAGCCAGATCACTGGCGATGGGCAGATGATCAGTAATATTTATTATTATGTTGTACCTGAAGAAGAAAAACAGAAGGTGCAGAGTGATTTGAAGGATCATCTGGATTTGGAAGAATAATGGCGATGCCAGCTCCTGTTTATATGGGGCTGGTTTTTTTATTAGTTGTTAAAAAGAACAGCCGGCGTTTAAGCTGCTGCTCCACTTTTATTGATTAATAATGTCCTCCCCACCCAGAATCCACCTGTCATAAACAGTAATCCCATCAAGGAGAGAAACCATAGGGCTGACGTTCCCCCATCCTGATACGGCAGGTCTGTATAATATCCATGAGTATCTTTGGATAATCCTCTTATCCATTGGGTCTCAAGCTTTGATTTTGTTTCAGTGGTGAAGTCACTTTTTTTTAACGATGCCGTTTTCATTGATGGTGTAGGTTCTGTATGTGGCGGATGATTCTGATTCATTAGCAGGAGAGGTGAGTAGGCTGACGATGAATTCTTCTTTACCTGATGCTGTGTCGATCACCAGTTTATATTGAATTCCTTCGGAGAAAGCTTTCATACCTTCTTCATCGTCCATATTTATTTCATACCCTTTCAACTCTGCTTCTTCTTCATCATTTATTTCAAGGATGATCGTTGGAGGATCGCTCTCCTCCTCTACATAGGTATTGATTTTCACCCCATGGAAGACTTGTACTGTATCGACTGATCCGTCTTCTTGTAAAGAAGTAAATTCATATCTCTTTTCGAAGGCGCTTTGGTAGAAGCTCTCTCTTATGGATTGGATGAGGAAATAGGCTGCGATCATGATGAGGGTAATGCCGACGATGAAGAAAGCAACGCTTATTTTTAGCCATATTTTTTGTTTTCTATTCATATACTCACATCCTGTTAATTTAGAAGAATGAACGGAGGTCTTACCCTAGTCCGTCAGCTTCTCTATCTTTCGACGGATGTATTGGATAAACTTATCGTCTCCTTGAAGTTCAAAGACGATGAGTGCTTTCTGCATAAATCTCTCTGCGTCTTCCAATTTCCCTTGGAGTTCGTAATTATAGCCGATGTGATAATGCAGTTCTCCCAAGAGGTACATGTTATCTTTAAGGATGCACCAATCAATGGCGTCCTTACAATATTTCGTGGATTGATCTATCTCTTCCAGCCTCGTTAATACCCTTGCAATATTATAGTAAAGTCTCGTTTTAATGGTATAGTCCGTCAAGTGGGGGAGTGCCTGAATATGAGACTTCACTTCCTGATAAATCTCTAAAGCCCCTTTAAAGATCCCCTCTTCGAAGTACATGACTCCAATCGTCAGCAGAATTTCAATTTCCCGTTCCGTCCATATTTTATCTGTCGTGTGGGTGAGGGTGATGGATTTTCTGAGGGTTTCTTCTGCTTTTTCGAGGTCCTTATCAAGTTCAAATTGAAAAATCCCTTTATGCCACTTCAGAAGCTGCAAATTTCTGTTATTATTAAAGAATAATGGATTCTCTTCTTCAGCGGTGACCACTTCTCTCATTTCTTTATAATCCATATTTCTTCTCGCAATTTGCAGTTGCCTTCCAACTTCTAATACATAATCAAGCCGAGGAGTCATTCCTATATCAAAAAAGTAGTTAACATCTACCCCAAGCTTTCTGGAAATCAAGAATAATGTCGAGGCGTATGGAAAGACATCCCCTTTTTCAATCTTACTTATTTGGGCCTGAGTACAGATTCCCTCAGCCAGTTCTTCCTGTGAAAGACCTATATTCTTACGTAGTTCCTTTATTTTTTGACCTACGATACCAAAGTCCATGCGAATCTCCCTTAAAAAAATATTCCTATAATTATATTTTTCATTATAATCAGCCGAATGGCCGAACTTTCATCCTATTTATTGATGATCAAGACCCTAGAATCGGGATGTATGCATTTGTTAAATATGCTTTAATATAGTTAACAACTTTTAATCAATCATACCCAAAAAAATTCACTTTAATAAAGGGAGGAAATACCTATGAAAAAACGTTTTCTTACAATTGCCACTGCTTCTGTCTTACTTCTTGGAGCTTTTGCAGCTGTCAAAGCACCATCAAGTGATGTAGCTGAACTGCCTTCTGTATACTCCACTCCAAATGTAGTGGCTGAATTGCCATCTGTTTACTCTAAGGTTGTAGCCGAACTTCCATCTGTGTATAAAGCACCTACTGAGAAAGCAGCAGAATTACCTTCTGTATATTCTAAAGAACTGCCATCAGTTTATTAAAACATTATATAACGAGTTGACGAGCCTTCAAGCAGGAGGCTTTTTTTCATTATAATATGAATTCCCACTCTCACTATATTCTTTTAAGCATATTCCCGATAAGTTTTCCCTACCGTTAAACAAAATCAGATGATTTTTTTTGCGATAACTGCAGATTAAGGGATTATTTGTCGAATTCACCTAATTTCGTTTATCTAAAACTCCACACTGTTATGAGATCACCTTTATGCCTACTTTATACACTTTCTTCCACTGTGGGTTTTTCTCCATTCATTAGGTCTTATACAAAACATTTCCCTGGGACAACTTAACTAGTATAAACGTACGTTTGTGGAGTGGCCAGCTATAGATCAACTTCCTATTTATCTATAATTCTATTCTTTCATGTATATTTCCTTCATTTAAAAGTGGATACTGCGTGGAACGGTAATTTCGGACTATCCATCCTTATCCCCATGTGAATATTCTTTTAAGAATATGCCCGGAGTTATATTCATGGCGAAAAAGTGATCGTATCAGGAGATTTCCAAACCAATATCCCCTATATTGCTTTCTGGTGCCAAATTCCTTATACTAAGAATTTTGTTAGGATAAAAGTACAATAAAAGAAAGGGGGCTTCATGATGAAAAACATAAGCATGAAAGTAAATCCTCTATACTCGGATATGGATATGTCCATCCAATTCCATTTCGAATTTTCCAAAGGTGATTGTAAGATCGGGGAAGCCATGGCATCGACGTATGTGATGGATAACCATGTAACGTATCGTAAGTCCCAAAGTGCGACAGCTGCCGTTGTTGAAAAGTGTGCCGTCATTGATCAGTTCGAAATCGTCGGTGAACTGGCAGAGCCCTGCATGAAAAAGCTGCAGCATTTCCTAAAAGTCATCGGAATGAAAGAAGTCCACACCGGCTATGATTTAAACAAACAAGTGAGCATCTAAACAATCGGTCCACTAACATAATCAAGGGTCCATCCTAATCGGATGGACCCTTTGGTTTAGAGGGACGGACCTCTACTCAATCGTATTTAAATCGCCTGTCCAGTTGATTTCTGGATAACCGCCTTGGTGTATCGTTTCCCGACTGCTCACACCCGTATCGTAATACCCGTCGATACTGTTCTCAATATGAATAACGTAGGTGTAATCATCCCATAACGTTCCCTCTTCGATGGCCTCGTTTGCAACAGCGGTCAGCCTTTTCAAGAAGTCGTTTGCTATCGCTCTCATTTCGTCCTCTGGCGTTTCCTGAGGTACGACAATCTGAAATTCTAATGGTTCCTGTTCTGAACGCAGGAGGACGGCATGGGATACCGTATTTTCAACGATATAATCCCGCGCTTCATTGAACCACTCGGGACGGAATGTCAATTTTACCGGTTCTTCTTCCCCAAGGTACTTAACATCCTTACTCAGGTAGTCAGAACCTCCCTTCCCTTTAAATAGAGAGACTGACGTAATCATTGAATGTCGATCGATGATTTGGATTTCTCCCGCCGTATCGGGCTTAAGTTTGTTGCGCCCTTTCAGCTCCATTTCCACTATATATTCACCAAAGTGATAATCCGCTGAATAAACACCTTCCATTACATTATAGAAATAATACGGTTCACCCAGGGTGTTTATAACCTGATCCAGATTATAAGACTGGCTGATATTGGAGCGTATCTGTAAAAGCTTTTTTTCATCTTGAGCGAAGTGAAGGAGATAATTCTCGATCCGGTCATACGTTTTATGACCCTTCATCATATTGACATCCTCATACCTGTCCTTGTATAACTCCTGTATCTCATCAATCGGATCTCCAATGGTAAACGGAGTTCCGATGAACGTGCCATTGGCTGCTTTTCCCTTGAATTCGTTTGGCTGATTTAGAATGGTGGAAAAGTCAAAGGCGGAGAGGGGAGGTGCATCCACCGGTACCATTTTGTCTTCCGCTTTCTTCTCCTCTCGTGGAGCTTCTGTTTCTTGCTTTGGTTCCTCTTTCACTTCATCAGCGGGGGTCGCCGATTTTCTGATTATGGCTTTTTCTTCTATTATTCTTTCATCCAGCTCGTCCGTTGGTACGTATGTGAGTTGGTCTGCCGGCTCTTCTTTTTCTTTCTCTTTCACCAGGTCCTCTTCTGTCAGATAACTGCTGCCCAGAATAGAGAGGATCAGGATGATGCATATGGGGACGCCAAGATTTATAAAGATCGTTTTTGATGATGACTTCTTTTGTCTTTCGCTTCGTATCTTCATCAAGATGGCTCTTTTTTGACTGACAGGGGTGGTGTTCTTGAATACATCCTGTTCGATTTCATCTTTTAGGTTGTGTAAGGGATCCTTATTCATTGGGAAACCTCCCTCCCATCGTTTTCTTCAATTTCTCCCGTCCACGATCCAGCCTCGTCCGAACCGTTGAAGGATTGATCCCCAGCATGTCTCCGATTTCCTGGGTGGATAATTCTTCGTAGTAGTATAATAGTATGACTTCTTTATATTTCAGGGGCAAAGAGAATACATGAGATGCGACAGAGTCGTTTTCTTCGTTCAGGATGAGCTCTTGTTCCGGGCTTACTGACGCCTCTTTTTTAAGCAGGGTATGAAATTTGTTTACGATCATATTCCTTCTGAAGTAAGCTGAGCGTTTATAGTCCTTACATAGGTTGATGGCAATTCGGTAAATCCACGTTTTATAAGAGGAATTGTGATTGAACTGGTGGAGAGCATGAAACGCTTTAATGAATACCTCTTGTGTAATATCCTGTGCAGCCGGCCAGTCTTTCACATATAAATACGCCAATTTCGTCACCTGCACTTCATACTCATCTATCAAATTCTCAATCAACCTTTCCTCGCTGATCTCCATCTGCATCACTCCCCCCTTCTCATGTTGTAATACTTCTTCCATTTCGTTTCCTCCTTGATGGGACCTTGCTGGAGTCCGGCGGTTTTTATTAGTCACCATTCTCTGCAGGGTCCGTCCCTCACTTCGTTTAGTTTAATGCATTTTTTTACATTTTTGTAAGTTATTCATTGATTAGACGGACGGGGGAGGATTGGTGTCTCACATTCCGCAGACTTTTTTGACGTTCCGTTCCCATTAAAAAACGCACCCGTTCATTTTGGATACGTTTTGGAATACTATTCGTTCTTTATCTACTAAGCATATGGTGTATTGAAGGTTAAAGGTCGGTCCCTCAACGCATTAAAGCGGTGAGGGACGGACCTTGGTTATGTTAAGGAGTTTATGATCAAGAGGCTCGCAATCCTGCTTGTCATATCCCTGATATCAAGCAAGGGATCGATTTCCACGATGTCCATGGTGGTGACTTTTGGATGCTGCAGGGCCGTTTGGACAGCGTCTGTAAGGGTATCTGGATGCATTCCACCTGGACCGATTGCCGGGCACCCTGGAGCGTACGCCTGATCGAGGACATCCATGTCGACTGATAGATATATGGTATCGACTTGGGATTCAAGCTTCGATAAGGACTCCAGGATGATGTTTTGGATAGGCTGTTGCCTTACGTCCTTCATGGAGTAAACCGTCACACTCTCCTCGATTGCATAGTCATGATAGGCTTTCGCGTTGGCATAGTTCCGGATGCCGATCTGGATCAGATGCTCTCCTTTGATGTGCCCTTCTTCTATCAGCCTTCTGAAAGGCGTGCCGTTGGTCGGCCCTCCGTCCTCGGTATTTCGGAGGTCATGATGGGCATCGAATTGGATGATCCCCACCGTCCCTTTCACTTCCTTGATAGCTTTGACCGCTGAAGTAGTGATGGAATGGTCGCCGCCAAGGATGATGGTAAAGGGTGCAGCTTGCGTGTCGGCCGCCGCTTTGACAGATTCATAGATCCTTTGATGGGATCCTTCGACAGAGGTTGGGTGCATGGTGATGTCGCCGAAATCCAGGATCGATTGATGATTTTCGGCAAGGTCCGTCCCTCTTTCTATATTGTATGTCGTGAACGAGTTCAGGCATCGTCTGATGGCGTCCGGTGCGAAGCTTGCTCCCGAGTGGGAGATGGATGGTTTGGAGAGGGGGGCGCCGATGATGGCGATGTCCCCTTTGCTTCCTTCTTCCCATGGTGTGATGAGTTCGGCGGCTTTCGTTGTGTAACGGTCTTTGAACTGTGCCTTCCCAGCCGGCTTAATGTGTTGAAATGTGCTCATGAAGCTTCTCCTTGCGGTAGATGATCCGGCCGTTTTTCATGACGGTGTGGGTATGATTCACCCCGTAATGGTATGGCACATAATGATAGTTCGGTACATCCCAAAGGACGATGTCCGCTTTTCGACCCGGGATCAATTTCCCTGCTGAGTCTCCCCTGTTGATGGCGTGAGCTGCGTTGACGGTGACCGCGTTCCAGATTTCCTCCGGCGTCATTTTCAGCTGCAGGGATGCCAGGTTCATGATGAACTGCAGGTTCTCTGTCGGGGAGCTGCCCGGATTGAAATCGGTGGAAAGAGCAACTGCCGCTCCCGCTTCCATCATGCTTCTAGCGTCGGCGAACTTCCCTTTATTCAGGTAGAAAGAGGTTCCTGGCAGTAGGACGGCGATGGTGTCTGTCTGTCCAAGTGCCTGGATGCCCTTTTCTGAAGCTCCCACTAAGTGATCTCCGCTCGTCGCTCCAATTTCCGTCGCCATTTCTGTTCCACCGAGGGGATCGATTTCGTCTGCGTGAATTTTAACGGAGAAGCCTTTTTCTTTTGCCTTAGTCAGGAACTCACGGGACTGTTCTACCGTGAACACCCCGGTTTCGCAGAAGATGTCCACGAATTCAGCCAGTTGTCCTTTTTCGATATCATTCAGCAGTTCAAGCATTTCTGCTAAAAATTCATCGGAGCGCCCTTTGAATTCCGGCGGGATCGCATGGGCTCCCAGGAATGTGGAAACGATGTCGACTGGATGGGTTTCGTCCAGCTTCTTGGCCACTCTCAGTTGTTTTAATTCTGTCGGTCGGTCGAGACCGTAGCCGCTTTTCGCTTCCACGGTCGTGACTCCATATTTGATCATTCTATTCAAGTGGAAGCGGGCTTTGGTGAGCAGCTCTTCTTCCGATGCTTCTCGGGTGGCGCCCACTGTGGAGAGGATGCCGCCTCCCCGCTTCAGGATTTCCAAGTATGGAACCCCCTGTTGCTTCAGGGCCATTTCGTGTTCCCGGGAGCCCCCGAAAACCAGGTGGGTGTGCGGGTCTACAAGGCCGGGAGTGACGAGCTTTCCTTCGGCGTCGATTCGTTCGGTTGCCTTCATGTCCTGGGCTTCTTCATGTGTTCCGATCCAGGCGACAAGTCCGTCCCTGACGGCAAGGGCCGCATGCTCATAAACCTTGAGCTTGCTCATTTCCTTCCCTTTTAGAGGTCCGTCCCTACGGTCTTCATCGTCCATGGTCAGGAGCTGGCCGATGTTGTCGATGATGGTGTCGAAGTGTTTGGCTGTCATGTTATTCTCCTCCTTTGTTCATCGGGATGTGGATGTTATGTTTTTCTGCTGTTTTTTCGGCGATGTCATAGCCTGCGTCAGCGTGGCGGATGACACCCATTCCAGGGTCTGTTGTCAGGACGCGTTCCAGCCGTTCATGAGCAAGGTCCGTCCCGTCTGCCACGACGACCATCCCTGCATGCAGGGAGTATCCCATGCCTACTCCGCCGCCGTGGTGGAAGGAAATCCAGGATCCGCCTGCCGCTGTGTTGATGAGGGCGTTCAGGATGGCCCAGTCTCCCACTGCGTCACTCCCGTCTTTCATGCTTTCGGTTTCCCGGTTCGGTGAAGCAACGGAGCCACAGTCCAGGTGGTCACGTCCGATGACGACCGGCGCTTTCAGTTCCCCGTTTCGCACCAGTTCATTGATGGCAAGACCCATCTTCACACGCTCTCCGTAACCGAGCCAGCAAATACGGGAAGGCAGCCCTTGGAATGCGACTTGCTCCTGTGCCATATCGATCCAGCGGTTCAATGCTTCGTTTTCCGGGAATAGTTCCTTAATCAAACGATCGGTTCTATAGATGTCCTCAGGATCTCCGGACAGTGCCGCCCAGCGGAACGGTCCTTTTCCTTCACAGAAAAGCGGCCTGATGTATGCCGGCACGAATCCCGGGAAGTCAAAGGCGTTTTCCACCCCTTCATCCTTTGCGACCTGACGGATGTTGTTGCCGTAGTCAAAAACGATGGAGCCTTTCTGTTGGAATTGGAGCATCGCTTCCACGTGTTTGGCCATGCTTTTTTGTGATAAGGCTGTGTAGGCTTTCGGATCCTGTTTGCGAAGCTCTGCCGCTTCTGTCAGGGAATAGCCTTCGGGTACATAGCCGTTCAACGGGTCGTGGGCAGATGTCTGGTCTGTGACGATATCGATTTTGACATCACGTTTGAGAAGTTCATGATGGACCTCTGCCGCGTTGCCGAGCAAGGCGATGGAAAGCGCCTTTCCTTGGTCACGGGCTTCATACGCCATCATCAGCGCTTCATCGATGGAATCTGTTTTCACATCACAATAGTTCGTATCAAGGCGTTTCTGGATTCGTTCTGCGTCCACATCGACTGCGATTACGACTCCACCGTTCATGGTGACGGCTAAAGGCTGTGCCCCGCCCATTCCTCCCAATCCGGCAGTGAGGGTGATTGTTCCTTTAAGAGAGTTATTGAAATGCTTCTTCGCCAGAGCCGCGAACGTTTCGTACGTCCCCTGCAGGATTCCTTGTGTCCCGATATAAATCCAGCTTCCAGCCGTCATTTGACCGTACATCATCAGGCCTTTTTGATCCAGCTCGTGGAAGTGCTCCCAGTTGGCCCATTTTGGGACCAGGACCGAGTTTGATAACAGGACTCTTGGTGCTGCTTTATGGGTTTTGAACACACCAACCGGCTTTCCGGATTGAACAAGCATGGTCTCATCGTTTTCCAGGTTTCTTAGTGTGTGGACGATGGCATCGAATGACTCCCAGTTCCGGGCCGCTTTCCCGATTCCGCCGTATACGACCAGTTCTTCAGGGATTTCTGCCACCTCCGGGTCGAGATTATTGTAGAGCATGCGGAGCACCGCTTCCTGCTCCCATCCCTTACATTCGAGGTCCGTCCCTCTTTTCACCTGTACGATGCGTTTGTCTGCTTTAACCATTTGTCGTTTCCTCCTTTGTTTTGGTTGGTTTGATGAGTGTGCATAATGAGATCTGCTGCAGCCACTGGTTCGCTTTTTCTATATCTTTCGAGAAGATGCGGTCCTTGGTGATGGAAGGAATGACCTTTCTCGCTGCTTCGTAAAATTGGCGTGTCTTACTCGCCATGAGGTCCGTCCCTCTATGTTCGACTGCCTGCAGATTGCAGATGAGCTCGACTGCGAGGACCCTTCTGGTGTTTTGCAGGATCTGGTAGGCGTGTCTCGAGCCGATCGTCCCCATGCTCACATGGTCTTCCTGGTTGGCTGATGATGGAATCGAATCGACGCTCGCCGGATGAGCGAGTGTTTTGTTCTCGGATACGAGTGATGCTGCGCAGTATTGCATGATCATGGCACCCGATTGCAGTCCAGGCTGCGGGCTCAGGAACGGCGGCAGGTCATTGAGCTGCGGATTCACCAGCCTCTCGATTCGCCTTTCTGAGATGTTGGCAAGCTCAGCAACGGCAATCTTCATAAAATCCATGGCGAACGCGATGGGCTGACCGTGGAAATTTCCGCCTGAGATGATTTTTTCCCCGTCATCAAAAATAAGCGGGTTATCCGTTGCAGCGTTCATTTCGATCTCAAGCTTTTCCTTCACGTAATCAAGGGCCTGCCACGAAGCCCCGTGGACCTGGGGGATGCACCGGAGTGAATAGGTATCCTGTACCCTCAGCTCACCCTGTTTCGTTGTTAGCTTACTGTCTTCCACATACTCACGGATTCGTTTAGCCGTTGCCACCTGTTGAGGATATCCCCTTACTAAATGAATATCTTCGTCAAAGGCATCCATGATCCCTCTAAGCCCTTCCAAGGTCAGACTGGCGATCATTTCACTCTGTAAGGCGAGTTCCTCCGCTTCCAGATACCCGATGACTCCCATCGCCGTCATGGCCTGTGTTCCGTTAATGAGGGCCAGTCCTTCTTTTGCCTGAAGCTGGATCGGGAAGATATTTTCTTTCGAAAGTACAGACAGAGTTTGATGAACCTCTCCCTGGTAATGAACTTCGCCTTCCCCCATAAGCGCCAGCGCCAAATGGGAAAGCGGCGCCAGGTCCCCGCTTGCTCCAAGTGAGCCCTGCTGAGGGACAACAGGATGGATTCCTTTGTTCAGGAACTCTGCCAATCGCTCGACGATGACCGGTCTGACGCCTGAATACCCTTTTAACAGGGCATTGCATCTCAACAGCAGCATCGCCCGTGAAACATTCTCGGGAAATGGATCACCCACTCCGCAAGCATGAGAATGAATCAGGTTGAGCTGAAGCTCCTCCACATCATCCGCATCAATCAACACATCACTGAACTTCCCAAACCCCGTGTTGATCCCGTACACCACACGCTTCTCCTTCACAATACGCTCAACCGCCTCGCGACTCTTCCGCACCCGCTCCATACTCACCGGCGAAAGCACCACCTGCTCCTTCCCATAAATCACCCTGCCTGCTTCCTCCAACGTCAAACTACAACCCGTCAACTCCACCATCCTGATCACCTCTCCATTTTTTTCAGGGACGGACCTACTCCATATGTCACCCTACACCTTCAGCCCTACATAGCCCTGCTAAATCAATACTGTTTCAATTTTATTCTTCAACGCTTTAAACGACTGAGGGACGGACCTTCAAAATCCACCCTCCCTCAACAAGCAACGAACACACAAAAAAGAGGCTCGACCAAAGACAGACTTCTGCCTTTGGTCGAGCCTCCTTTCCACTAATATCTCTAGGCTCTGATTCATTTAAATATGATTGATTCCAAGACCGATTGTCTCATGCTCCAGCCCTTTAATGGGTGCACCAATCGTCCCGTACAATGCTACTGCGATCCATTCGCCTTCTTCTTCACTTTCATATGGAGTCCCCCTCACAACGGAGAACCTTAATCCCACGGTACGCAGAATCTCACCCAATTGTGTCTGTCCCCGGGTTACTCCCGTCAGAGCCTCCATGATGGCGTGGTACAAGGCATGCATTTCCCTGTACAGATCTTCCCGGACTAAATCACTTCTCTTCGCAGCCGTCTCGATGGCAGCCACGATTTTCTGACTGTCCATGGATCCGATCTTACCGGTACAGTAGCTCCAATTCAATTCATTGAAATGTCGATTCCACTCTTCTTCATCCCGGTCAACCAGCAGAAGAAGCATGGCTTTCTTTCCGATACGAGTATGGTCTGTCTTTTCCAAGTGGCATTCGCACCTTACGTGAAAATTCTAAAAATACTAATAACTACTATTATTCTATGGTCTGACCGTGGAGAGGTCAATGAAAAAAGTGCTGATTTTAGAAACTTAGAGAGGTAGTTTGGTAGCGTGGTAAAGGGTTTCGAGGGGAATCATTGGAGGGTCCGGAAGGTGTTCTCTGGATTGAAAAATGGCCATTTGAGGTCCGTCCCTCAAATAAGGGATAAACTAGACGTCCCTATTCCATTTAGGTTCGTCTGATTCCTCCTTACTCTTCCTGTTTCTTTCCTTTCCCTTTGAAGACTCGTGGGTTATTCAACAGATACGTCACCATGCCTTCGTCGTTCTTCATACTAATGTAGGATAGAATATCTTGCTTGTCTTCATTTGAAAGTGTTCCATTCTCCGGATATAACAGTTCGATATTCAACAGCTCGGTACCATTACGCCTTTCCAGCACCACTTTGCAGTCTTTGGGAGGCTCGTCCCCTATCCTGACAAATTTAAAGGGGATGGAATGATTCCGATCGATGGGCACCGCAAACAGATCTGAAAACCCAGCCGTCTCAAGAATCTTATCAGAGTAAATGATGCTTTCAAGTGCAAGTGAAAATCCCGGCGAACTGTTGACAACCACAAGCTTGTTGTTATATTGCCTGCCTTGGAACACCACTAAGTGCTTTTTGGATTTTATGATCCTTTTCCTTGAAACGTGAATATCCTCAAACACCAATATAAAATCTTTCTCCATATTCCTCCTCCTTAAAATAGGAAAATATTACTAATGACATTAGATTTCGACATGAAACCCATTAATCCTCTAATATTTTACAAAAATATATTATTTATTTACCATTTTAGTGGTAGTTTCTTCATGTTTCTCATTTTTCAGATCATTTTCCTCTGCTTTATCTACATATTCCTTATAAAGCTTTACTTGTGAATCCGGAAAATAGGACAGGGTCCTCTCCTTTGAAAGGAGCGGGTCTGCAAGGGAATGAACGAATGCAGGGTAGCTGCTCCAGGGGTAATATTCGGGGACGACCGTGAGCTTCGCTTTAACGGGGTTTTGGTGGATGTACCGGCTGGCTTTCATAAAATAGGCAGGGGTATCAATCTTAGTTGAGCCATATCTTCCTTGGAAGACATGTCCGACATAATCGTATTTCTTGTTGAAAAATATAGCGTAACGGGTGTGAAGGATTCTGAAGATCTGCTCCAGGGGAGCATCGTGGGTTTCGATTAGAAGATGGATGTGGTTGGACATCAAACAGTAGGCGTGGAGGGTAAAAGGATACTTGTCTTTCGTCTCCTGCAGGTACAGTAAATATTTCTTTCGGTCTTCGGCATCGTGGAACAGGTCCTGCTTCCGGTTCCCCCGTGCCGTTACATGATAAGTGGCTCCCGGACGCCAATCCCGAGGCATTCGCATCAATAACATCACTCCTTACAATAGAGATCACTTCCTGCCATTAACCATTCGACACAAATGGGCAAAATCCTCTTTTTTTGAGGGACGGACCTCAAGGGAATGGTTACGTATTGATTCATCAGGATTTCCGAATCAATTCACAACTTTAGAGGTCCGTCCCTCTCTTTAGATGCCGATATCTTCTTTGTGGAAGCAGGCTTGAGAATAGTAGATCACACGCTGTTTTCCGTTATTTTTGGTGCTGATGACTAAGTTTGAATTTGGTTGCAGGCGTATCCATATATAGCCTCCAGTGAAGCCCGTTTTACAGCTTCCTTTGTGTGATGATTGGCTGACATTTCCCCTCTTATTCTGATCTACCATTCTATTCCCTCCACCTTTACCCCCAATTCGACAAAATTACAACTATATTTACATATTAATACGTTTTCGCGCAATGTTGTATACTTTTTCCAAATTATTTGTATTTGTCATCAATACTAGTATTTCAAATCGTGTAATTTTCATTTGATGACTATTAAAACCTTTATCTTGAAGGAAAAAGGGATAGTCGGTGAATAGAATGGAATTACATGTAGAGTTAAAGCGCTATCGAAGTGACGTACTGGAGTTGACCCAAAGAGAAGCCGCCCTTCGTTTGAATATCAACCAAAGTACCCTGTCAAACTACGAAAATGGCTCACGGGATATTCCTTACAAAATGCTCCTAACCTTTAAGGAAGTCTATAGGATCCCCACCCATGAAATGAACCGGATCATGTATGGCGAGGACAGTGCCGGCCCTGGTAGAAGTCATAATCCCATGATTCTAAGAGAACACTTCGAAGACGATGAAAAGAAAGAAATAGTGAAAATCCTCCAGGACTACCCGAAATTCAAGAGGACTCTGTCTTCCCTTGCCTACTTCACAGAAAAGCGCAAAGAAAAATTCATCACCCAGGTCAATCACCTTTACCATATGATGAAGGACTGGTAGAAAAGCTAGAGCGAATGTTGCTTCCAGCTCGTGTGATCGCCTGCAGCCCTATGAAATGCCTTATCTCAATATGTACAATCCAAGCTTCTTTAAAAACCAAAAAGCGCTGAGACTCCCATCTAGGATTCTACAGCGCTTTTCTATTTTGACTTAATGTATATCCAGTTTGTAATTCCTGCTTCAACCAATCAATCATCTTATCAGTATTCATATTGCCTTGCTGACCCTTGTCATAAGCCTTTTGGATAACAGAGAGAACATACTGATCCTTACTGACGTTTCCTTTCAAAAAAGACAACCTCCTACAAAATATAACAGTTTCTATCACTTTAATACACTATTAGACTAGAGTTCAAACATCAATTACTTGTTATAATACCAAAAATATACACGAAGCGGTAGAGTATTTATAAAAAATTTCCATTAAACAAGGATGAATTACCTATTACACTTTGTAGTAATTTGTCGATAGAATAAAAGAAAGGTTATGAATAATGGCAAAATCATCGAAAGGTGATGACGCAAAGCTATAGGGGCTAACCATGCCAGCCAGCTACCAAACCAGGAGGGATTGTACTTGTCGTCGTTTTTAACTCCGGAACAAATGTATAAGAGAAAAAAACAGAAAAAAAGATTATTGTATGCGGGATTATTTTTATTTACGATCATCCTCATAGCGGGTACTACACTTCTAACGTACCAGATGTAAAAAGCGTCAATCGGACGCTTTTTTTATTTAATTTCAGAATTCGTTCTACAATTTATGGAAAAGTTCGATGATTTTCGATAGAATAAGAGATGGAATTTACACAAGCTGGAGGCCAACATTTTATGCATAAAGAAGTCAAGTTATTCAGGGGATTCACCCAGCCATCAACCTTCTTTTATCAACTGAAAGAGATGGAAGTGCTAAAGGGATATCGAAAACGCAACTTTTACCTCTATTTATTATCCATTATCGTATTTGGTCTCATTTCTGCTTTTGGAATCGGAATGGATCCTCTTTCTAGAGAAATGACGGAACTTTCACCGACCGCTTATGAACTGGAGAAATTCTTATTTTTCTCAGGCAGGCTCCTTGCCGGACTGATTTATGCAGCGATCGTCCTCTTTTTCTCTTCATTGATCTTTTGGACTATTTCAGACGAAGGTGAATACCGTAAACTGGTTATCACTCAAGGCATCGTCCTATTGATTTTATTAGCAGAAAAACTAACCTATATACCGTTATCTCTATTCTTGTCACTAGAATGGTACTCTTCACCACTCTCATTGGGAGTCATCACCCAATATATCACATCAAAATCATATATTATTTATTTAATGGGAAGCTTCTCCCTTTTTAAAATTTGGGTTTTCTACATCCAATATAAAGGTATCAAACGGTTAACCGGTCAAAAGAACTGGATCATCTGGTTAGTGATTCTCTTGACCAATTTACTCTTTTGGTCTCTGAACGCACTATTGGCATTCTTAGATTTATCAACCCTACTTTAACTTTCTAAAGGCTGTGAACATATTGAATAGAAGAATTCTTTACAGCACCCTGACACTCTCTCTATTGTTTGTCGGTGCAAATGCATACCTGATTGAAAAAGCGAACAGCAAGGTCGACCGCGAAGTACGGGTGGCCAATTGGGAAATTACCAGTAAGGATGATCTCGTAAAGGAACTTCCGAAACCGGGTGTCGTCACATCTGAAGAAGAAAGCTACCTCTATTTCAACGACGAATTCGGCTCATTCAAGAAGTTCCTCGTTAAGGAAGGAGATCAGATCACTTCCGGCACACCGCTTTATGAGTATGAAGTGACAGATCAAATTCAGCAAAAAAATGTCCTTGAATCGGAAGTGGAACAACTGGAAGATGAAATTGACAGCATCGAAGACAACATTGATGACCTGGAAAGCCTGGAGTCTTCCTTACCCATTCGCTCCACCGACGATAAAGAGATTCCCATTGATGCAAGTTCCCTCCAGTCTGAATATGACATAAAAAAAGAAATTGCCGCTAAAGAATTGGAAATCGATCGTCTGGAGACCCAAGTCGATCACCTGGAGAGGCAGATTTCCGATATCGATTCATACGAGACCACTTTAACGGTTCAAAGCAGTGTGGAAGGAACCATCAAGGACCTTTCCCACTCAATTGAGAATCCTCTCATCACGATTTCATCGCAATCCACGATCGTGAAGACAGATCTTACGGAAGAAGAAATTGTTACGGTGGAAGAAAACATGAATGCCGTCATTCAATCGGACATCGAGAAAAAGAGCCTAAATGGAATCGTAACCAGGGTGGCTAATCTCCCAAAAAACGATCCGCATCTAGAGATGGATAGCACCTATCCGGTGGAAGTGAAAGTTCAAGAGGCTGAAAACAAGCTCCTTCCCGGTCATCATGTGTTCCTCTCGATCATTACAGAGGAAGTAAAAGGTGCATTTGTTGTCCCTGTGACAGCAGTTGAAAGGGACGGCTCCTCCACCTTCATCTGGATTCTCACAGAAAAAGGGACCGTTGAGAAGCGCAAAGTCGAAACGGGTCTCCAGGTAAATGGCCAGCAGCAAATCAAATCAGGCGTGAAGGCCGGAGAATACTACATCGTGTACCCAGGGGACATCCCTTCATTAAAGAATGGGACTCCATTCATAACGGGAATCGACTGGAGCAGAATCACACTCCGCAACTTGAAGAAAGTAGACCGCCCGACGGTATTAGAAAACCTGTTAATTGGCCTATTGGAACGAAAATAATCGGTAACACTGCATCTGAACCATTGGTTTAGATGCTTTTTTTTATGAATCCTGTATACATACTCCTTCTCACCCGACAGATACTAGTGGGTAATCACGATAAAAAAGGAGCTCGTATTCAACATGAAAAACCTTAAACGCCTCATTGTCCTCGTCATCCTGATGGCCCTTATGGCTTTCAGCTTTCCGCCCTCCTGCCTCTTCGCCGCCCCAGCCCCTACTAAAAACGTCATCCTCATGATCATGGACGGCACAAACTCCGACATCCTCACCCTGTCTCGCTGGTATCGAGGGACGGACCTTCAACTAGATGACATATTAGTGGGAGGCGTTCGTACGTATTCTGCCCAGTCAGCGATCACAGATTCCGCTGCTGCCGGGTCGGCTATGGCCACGGGCGTGAAAACCAAAGCAGATTATATCGGCATGCATCCCGAGGGACGACCGCTTCTGAACGTGCTTGAAGCCGCTAAACAATCAGGCTACTCCACCGGTATCGTTTCCACCTCCCCTGTGCAGCACGCGACACCGGCGGCTTTCACATCTCATGTGTTGAACCGCGATGAATTCGGGGATATCGGTGAGCAGCAGGTGTATCAAGGAATGGATGTCGTATTAGGTGGAGGGGCAGCCTGGCTGAAACCTAAGTCCAAAGGCTCCATGAAAAACGATGACGGCATGCTCAAGACGAAAGAAATCAGCCGTGAAGATGGAGAAAACCTCCTTGAAGTCATCGGCTCCCGGGGCTACGACTTGATCTTGAAGAGGGACGGACTTCTTACAAGCCAAGCGTCTAAATTATGGGGTTCATTTGCCGACGAGGACCTTGCTTACGAAATGGACCGGAAGACACTGCACCCAGATGAACCTTCCCTGGCTGAAATGACCTCGGTTGCCATCGACAAATTGTCTCAAAAGAGGAAAGGATTTTTCCTGATGGTCGAGGGCAGCAAGGTGGATTGGGCCGCTCATAAAAATGATCCAGTCGGGATGATCAGTGAAGTGCTAAGCTTTGACGATGCAGTCGGCGAAGCGTTGGCATTTGCTCGCGAAGACGGGAATACGATGGTGATTGCCGTCACCGATCACGGAAACAGCGGATTGACTATGGGGAATCAGGGAACGAATGAGGATTATAAGCAGCAGACCTGTAGAAAGCTTTGTAGAGCCTTTGAAAAAAGCCAGGCTGACAGTAAAAGGTGCTGTTTCAGAACTCAAAGAGGATCGTTCTAATCTAAAGGAGGTCCTTTCAAACTATGGGCTGGACCGTTTGAATAAGAAAGAATATTGTGCCCTGAAAGATGCCTCTAAAAGCCTAGGCGGGCTTGAGGACCGAATGGTGAAGCTGTTGGCGAAACGGGCAAACCTTGGTTTCACCACCCATGGTCATACGGGAGAGGATGTCTTTCTATATGCCTATGGTCCCGGTAAGCCTGAAGGGCTTATGGAGAACACGGACATCCCCAAAACGGTTGCTTCCTACATGGGCTTCACCTTACAATCAGATCGGTTTTCCTCCTGGTATGTGAACGGTAAAGATTATTATCGTACAAAGGGCTATGAGGTCAAGATTGAGGGACGGACCTCCAATAATCCTGTCATGGTTGCTGAGCGTGGGGACGAGACTCTCCGGTTTCCAGAAAACAAGGACTTTTACTGGAAAAATGGTGAAATGGTGAGTCTTAACAGTGTAAATGTGTTTGACGGGAAGACGTTTTACGTCCATGTGGAGGATTGATTAGGGAAAAGAGCAGATTTTTGATGGATTGGTGATGGTTGGATGTGAGCCGAGCGGGTTTTTTATCGAGTTGTGTTTATTTTTTATCGACTTTGAGGCTTATTTTATCGACTTTGGACCATAATCTATCAACTTTCTGATTATTTTATCGACTTTGACTCATATTCTATCGACCAGCGACCTTTGGTGTTTCTATATGTGGAGCTATGCACTGCCCAACATGGCCCCCCACCATTCGACACACATCGCCACCACGAACTTCCCCCTCTTCCGTCACTTCCTCCGTCCCGTGTTCCTTTTCCCCCTCTATATGCGTTATAATAAAAGAATGCGATTTTATAGATTGGAGAGGTTGGTTGATGTCGATTCGTATTCAGGAGTTGAAGGATAAATTACTTCCCATGAGTCAGTCGATACAGGGTGAGCTGGACCCGAACCAGGACGCGGGCAGGAATGTGGTTTCAAAGGGCCTACTCCTGTTCCGACAGAATCTGGTTTCGAACGTAAAGGTGAGGGATGATGAAGTGACGGCTGAGGTGCAGGATGTGACGCCTGTCACTCTTGAGCTGAATTTTTCATTTCCCCTTTTAAGCAAGTGCTCGTGCCCTCAAGATGGTTGGTGCCGGCATCAAATGGCAACCTTTTTTATGCTGTACAACAAGGTTGGCCGGGTCAGTGAATGGATCCAGAAATGGCGGAGCCGCTCAGAAGGGAAACCATCCGGTTCTCTGGATGATTTATTGAAGAAGCATGGCAGCACCGGCGCCCTGAAGAAAGCAAGCGATCTATTGAACGAACGGAAAACACGGGGGGAACACACCGGAGGAATGGTGGCAGTTCTTCGACTCGCTCCTCAAACAGGAGGACCTTGAGTTACTTGAAAGACAGCCCTATTTAATGGATGTCCTCGTTCAAAATATGACAAAACGATTCATGAAAGAAGCTCCATTCGAACGGGAATGGAAGCCGCTTTATCAACTGTTTGCGACCTTTTATCTGTCAATTCATATTGATTTGTATCTGCAGAAAAGAAATGTCGAGCTGAGCCGTGAGCAGTACAGCATGTATGATTTCCTGTTAGGGGAAATGGAGGATGCGGTGGAAAAGCTTTCGATTCATGCCATGCCTTTCAGCTTTGATCCGTATATTGCCTTCTTAAAGAAAGAGACCATCGATATGAGCGATTCAACTGAGAATAGTACGATGATGAAAGCAGAGGTGTACCGCTTCCTTTGGTATTACCTATTCAAGCAGAAGTCTTGGCGCCGTGATGAAATGAACCGCCTGGAGGCACATAAAGAGAACGACTCGACTTTTTACAACGTCGCGATCCTCCATCAATATTTACTATTGGAGGATCTGGAAAAAGCGGAAGAAGTGGTGGTCAGGCTAGGTACAGAATTAGTCGCCTTCAGTGAATTCTGGCTTCGTAAATTTTTCGTAGGTAAGCGTTATGAAGCGGGATTCTTCCTTGTGCGCCATATTCTGTCGAGGATGCCTGATCACATCGAATCCCTTGATTACTATGAGGCAACCCGGTTTGTCCGCTGGTTCGTGCGGATTCTGCCCATGGATTGGCTGATGGAAAAGGATCCTTCCCTTGTGAATGAGCTCCTCCTTTCCATGCTTCCTTACAGCTTCTTCTCCTACAATGAGTACCTGATCAATGCAAGGGCCTATCGTGAATGGGTGGAATTGCAGAAGTATATGAGCTACAGCATTCAGGAGATGGAAGGCATGGGCCTCAGGGATGTAACGAAGGAGGCACCGGAGCTTGCCCTTCCCATCTATTATTCAGGCGTCTCAGAAGCCATCGACCAGAAGAACCGAGACAGCTACAAGCAGGCTGTCCGCTACCTTAAAAAGATCCGGACGATCTATAAAAAAACGAAGAAAACCGAAAAATGGGATGTGTATCTTGCCTATATATTAGATAAGTACAAACGATTACGCGCGTTCCAAGAAGAGTGCAGAAAGGGTAAGTTAATCGATGCTTAAACTGTCTTCTGTAAAAATCAAAATCAACATCAACACAACAGAATATGAAGACCGTTTCTTCATCACTGCTGAAAATGGTGAAGGAGAACTCCTCCCCCCCGAAAGAATGGTTGGGTCAGTTATTCCTTTGGCATGAAGAAAGTTACTACGGGACTCTCCTCGACACTTCAGCGGACGGGGTTGCCGTGAGCCAGTGGCAGCTTCTCACCCTCCTTGCCGGTGAGCATTTCAGCAGCATGATCCAGTGGGACTGGGACGAGACCGGCCAGGCATGCATTGCGATTGCCCCTGTCATCTATGAAGCAGTGGAAACGGGCAGGTGGCTGCCACGATTCCAGGAATGGCAGGAAAAAGGGTTGCAGTTCCATATCCCTGATGAAGTGTGGTCGAATTTCAATGATGAATTCTGGGAGGAAGAGCTTCCAGACGGAGGTCCGTCCCTCAAGACCTTAACGAAAAATTGGTTTCAGGGTGCGTTGACAGAGGCGATGGCTTCAGGCGGTTCGAGTGCGATGAAGCGGATCCAGAAGTTGAAGGAGAGTACGCTGACGTCCGAGGAACTTGATGCGTATTTCGATGAAAAACGCTGGAGTGAGTGGATTGCAGGTGAGGATGAGGAGCTTCCATTTTCAATCGGCCTGCGAATCTCTGAACCTCTTGATGAGGATGAATCATGGGAACTGGAAACGATCTTACGGGACCGGAAGAAAACGAGCCGGGTCATTTCCCTGGCAGAAGATACGGTTCCCCCTTCATGGAAGAAGCATCTTCCTGATGTTTCCGAAGAACAGGAACGCTGGATGAGGATGATGCCGATCCTTCGTGATGTCGATGGATCACTCCGTACCGCTCTCGGGGAGCACGATGCCTGGGATTTCTTATCGGTTCTGAGTGAAAAGCTCATCGACCTGGATATCGAAATCCTCCTTCCTTCCTGGTGGGAAGCGATGAAGGACGCCCAGGTACTGGTGAAAGCCAAGCTTAAAAACACGGACACTAGCTACCGGCCTTCCTTTGTCGGATTGAATGCCATGCTCGATTTCGACTGGCGGCTATCCATGAACGGCGTGAATCTGTCGGAGGATGATTTCAATCAGCTTGTGGATAATCAACGCAGGCTTGTGAAGATACGGGGTCAGTGGATGAAGCTTGACCCTGCCATGATTCGCCGGATTCAACAGATGATGACGAAGGCGAAACAGGAAGGGATCTCGATCCAGGATATGCTGGAGCAGGAGCTCGTTCCCCGTGATTCTGATGAATCGGATATGGAGCCTGATGATGACGAGCATGACCCTTATAAATATGCCAGGATCCAGCTGGAGCTCAACCGTTCCATGAAAAAGATGATCCACCAATTGACCAATGTCTCCTCGATCCCTCTTACGGAAACGCCCGATGCCTTTGCCGGTGAGCTCCGCCCCTATCAGCAGCTCGGGATGAGCTGGATGCTCTTTTTACGGAAGTTCGGTTTCGGTGCGTGTCTTGCAGATGATATGGGACTCGGGAAAACGGTACAGCTGATCACCTATCTTCAGCATGTTAAAGATACCGAGAAGCCCGAGACCCCTTCTCTGATTGTCGCCCCTACTTCCGTTCTAGGAAACTGGCAGCGTGAGTTGGAGAAGTTTGCCCCGGACTTAAAGGTTCACCTCCATTATGGTCCGGTCCGTGCGAAGGGTGAGGATTTTGCTTTAGCGATCAAGGATGTCGATGTGGTCCTCACGTCATATGGGTTATCTCATATTGATTATGACGAGTTATCGGCAGTCGAGTGGACATCCATCTCACTCGATGAAGCGCAGAACATCAAGAATGCCAACACGAAGCAATCCCGTGCAATAAGGAAGCTGAACGGAAAGCACCACATCGCTCTTACCGGGACCCCTATGGAAAACCGGCTGTCCGAGCTATGGTCGATCTTCGACTTCCTTAACCAAGGGTATCTGGGCGGGTTCACCCAGTATCAGAAAAACTATATCGCCCCTATTGAAAAGGATGAATCCGAGGAAAAAGTCAAAGAGCTTCAGGCGAAGATCAAACCGTTCTTATTGCGTCGGACGAAAAAAGATCCAGAAGTGGAACTGAACCTGCCAGAAAAGCTCGAGCAGAAAGAATACTGTCACTTAACCGCTGAACAGGCGGCCCTATATGAGCAGCTCGTGAAAGATACCCTTGCCAAAGTGGAAACATTGAGCGGCTTCGAACGAAAAGGACTGATCCTCCAAATGCTGAATCAGCTGAAGCAGCTCTGTAACCATCCTGCGCTGTATTTAAAAGAGCCAGATCCAAAGTCGATTTTGTCCCGCTCTGAAAAAATGCAGAAGCTGAAGGACATCGTGGAAACCGCCCTTGAATCCGGCGAAGCCTGTCTGATCTTCACGCAGTATATTTCAATGGGAGAAATGATCCAGGAAGTGATGAAAGACGAATTCAACGTCGATGTACCATTCCTGAACGGCAGTATGGCGAAAGGGAAAAGGGACGAACTTGTAGAAAAATTCCAGAACGGCGAGTTCCCCGTCTTTCTCCTGTCACTGAAAGCAGGCGGGACCGGTTTGAACCTGACCGCCGCCAACCACGTCGTCCACTACGACCGCTGGTGGAACCCCGCCGTTGAAAACCAGGCAACCGACCGTGCCTACCGAATCGGTCAAAAGCGGTTCGTTCACGTTCATAAGCTGGTTTCTTCAGGCACACTGGAAGAAAAAAATCGATGCCATGCTGACGAAAAAGCAGGCATTGAATGATGAAATCATCCGCAGTGATCAGTGGGTCACGGAATTGTCGGATCAGGACTTGGAATCGTTGTTGGTGTTGGAGTAAATGTGGAACCTCTTTCCTTTTTTGGGGAAGAGGTTTTTTTGATTGAAGTTGTGTGGTAAGGAATGGGCTATGGCATTACATGTATATTTGGATTTTTGGTTTTTTTACTTTGATACTTATTTAAATTCTCCACAAAAAAACGCCGGCTCCCCAAAAGGAAACCGACTCTATCTGAAGACAATTAGGGGATTGACTACTTACTTTCCTTACCACTGACAATCTATTTTTAATGAGGTTGGTTTGAGGCATCTTGCGGAGACCATTGAACGTTGAGACATCTACTTGATTAGGTTGGATGATTCGTATGGAAAGAATTCTGGGTGAGGTACTGGTTAGGACGGGGTTTTTAAGATTGGGTTCGGATATTCGTATCCTTGCTCAAGGGCTGTCACCCGTTGAGATAAATAAAAATTTTCAACGTTTAGTCTTGCGACTTTTTTGATGAGATCTTCTGTTAAGGTTTCCATTCTCTCGATTCTTGCTTCAAGATCCTGCAGTGTGGCCACAACTCCATCTCCCTTTGACCGTTTTAGTACGGTAATTCAATCGGCTCTTTTTGGGGCTCAGGGATACTGATAGATTCCCGCCTGCTGTCCATGAACCGGACATTTTCAGCGACGACTTCGGTTACGTACGTACGCTTTCCCTGTTCATTGTCATAAAATCTGGTTTGGATCCGGCCCGTCACTCCGACGACCGATCCCTTTCGGCAATATTTCTCCATGTTTTCTGCAGCCCGGTTCCATACCGTGCAGAGTACAAAGTCTGTATCCACCTGGCCTTGCTGATTCTTGTAGTGACGATTCACCGCGATCGTTGCATTCAGCACTGATTTCCCTTCCAATGTTTTCTTTGCTTCAGGATCCTTGGTCAGCCTTCCAACGAGGGTCACTTGGTTGATCAATTGAGTTCTTTCCTCCTTTCTTGTACCGTGATTTCATCTTACAACCATGTCCTTTATCCTGTAAAATTGTGAATTTGCGAAATTCGAGGCATATTATGCTTGAATTTCGCAAATTCCCCTAGGGAGATTTTCCGTTTTTCATTCAAAATCAGGACAAAAAGAACAAAATTCAATCTTTTGTCCTTTTTTTTCAAATCCGATTCTATTAGGGAATCAAATCTCATTATGATATAATTCTGATAAAACCTTTTAATGGGAGTTGTTCGTTCATGAAAACCTTTAAAGTGATTTCACTTCAAATAGTGGAGAATGATGAACTGCGCGACTTTGAATTAGTAGACGGTCTGATTATCAATAAAGAAGATGGGCAAAGTACGTGGCTTGTAGAAACGTACATGTCCAATCAATATATCGAATTCTTTCAAGAGGCACAGCAAAGGAAGGACGAACTTGAAATTCAAGTCGTCATCTCACATAAAGCCAATGACCCAGCCGCTTTCATGACCTCCATCCGCTGTATTAAAGAAATGGATGAGCATATCAGTATCATGTTTGAAGGGAAATTGAAAAAGCAGCGGAATGAATATGCGGAATTACTTCTTGATGACTTAGTGCAAAAAGGATACACAGGCGAGGAATTAATCCGTGAGTTCCGTGAGAAAATGGTATCGAAGCCACGGATCCCGGCAACAGCCAAGCCAAGCGTGTAACGATACGAAACTTCGTCATGTAAAATCCAACTATATGATATAATTGGTGTAGCGCAATTTTTATGAAAGTTATTTTAGGCAGGTGTTCCCCTTGATCGGTGAAAGAGTAAAAAAATACAGACAAGAAAAAAGAATGTCCATGACAGAGCTTGCTGAAAAAGCTGGTGTCGCTAAGTCATACCTAAGCTCGATTGAACGGAACCTTCAACAAAATCCATCTATTCAATTCCTTCAAAAAGTGTCTGCTGCTTTAGGGATCTCCATGGATGCTTTATTACATGATCAGCCGGATGATCAAAACATTGATCACGAATGGCTTAAAATTGCTGAAGAAGCAATGGATTCCGGTATTACGAAGGAACAATTCAGGGAGTTCATTGAATTCAATAAATGGAAATTAGGCAATAAATAAAGTCTTGCGACTGTGTTCGCAAGACTTTATTTATATTAAATCACTTTGTAGTCGGCTTTCATGTCCTGAGACTGGCTATGAAGAAATTCCCTGATTTCTTTTTTTGAAATTCCGGCGTCCAGTGCTTGTTTAATTAGTTCCATCCATTCAAGGTCAAGTTCACGATTTGTCATCTTCATCCCTCCTAAAATACTGTCCAGTATTTCAGGCAGTCCAGCCATCTTAGCTTAAAGTACGCTTCATATCCTTCTTTCTTCATAAGGAAAGCGTCTTCTCCACCTTAGATCTGTGACTTTGCGTCCCTACCTTTCAATAGGTTTGCCTTTGTCTGACTGACTCGTTAATACTAATTCCATTATACTAATGGAAATCTATTTCACGTGTTGTTTTTTGTCTTTTCTGATAATTATATTTACCCCTTTATTTCTGCATATACTCCTATTATTTTACAATAAATAGAATATAATCTACTAATTTTCTGGTAATTAATTGAAAAATAAATGAAAAATGTCGAATTTAGAGGTGGATTATAAACTACTTTTTCTATACGTTTCTAACTTTTTTTCTATTGGCACAATCTTTACAGGAATCGTTTCAAAAGATGTCGCTTTGTAAAAAGGATATTCTGTTAAATCATTCCCACAAGAAGGACATATCCAGTGACCCGTTTCAGAACTGCTAAATGAAGATCGTGTACATCGTCTGCATATTTTCTTATACAACCTCCCGACTCCCTCCTTGCCTTCTATTCCATTCATATTATGAATTTCAAAAAAGATGACTGTAAGTTTGTTCTTTTTAAAGAACTGTTTATTTTAGTATATAGGCATATTAAATATGTCTAAAGTCTCTTATTTTGCTAAAAAAGCCGCTAAACCTTGTTGTGTTGTTCATTATTATGAATTTTCTTTCAATTTCTCACTATTTTGTTATTTATAAAAAACAAAATGTTCTATATAATGAATATAATAGAGGTGGAAAGGACTGTGATTAATGGTAGGTGATAAGATAAGACATTATAGGGAGAAAAAAGGAATGACCATCATCGAATTATCCAATCAGTCAGGTATTTCTAAGTCCTATATAAGTTCAATCGAAAGGGGCATACAAAAAAATCCCAGTATACAAATTCTTGATAAATTATCTTCTGCACTTGGAGTCGCCTTGAATCAAGTACTTGACTGTAAACCCGATATTGATGAAGAATGGATCCAATTAGTCACAATGGCCATTGAGGAAGGTTTAACAAAACAGGAATTCATGGAATACATTCAATTTATTCAGTTTAAAAAACTCAGTTCAAACGGAAGTTAAGGTAAGTGGAGGTAAGTGACATGGACTCAAATGTAAAAGCGCAGAAGCTACCAGCCCCTGCGCTTACCTATTACTCGTCCTTATTATCTTCATCCTGCATATCGATATCATCTTCTATAGCTTCTTCTTCAGGTGTGTTTTCATCCTTTGCTGCATCTTTATCACCTGGCTCGTTCTGATCCTGGGACTCATCCATTTCGTTGTCTCCCATATCATCTTCAGGCATTTCTTCTTCCATTGGTGCTTCGTCTTCCGGTGGAGGCTCCTGATCGACGTTACATCCTACAAGAAGCATGGCAGCAAGTGCTGATCCACCAAGAATGGATAATAATTTTTTGTTCATCATGTATAACTCCTTTCCGTCATGTAAGATAGTGAATGTAAGACCGTTACGTTGGTCTTTCGTTAGCTTTCCCCGAAAATAAATTAACTTGCATGTTCACACGGTTTTTTTGAAAAATAAAAAACTGGGATTGGGGTGATTCAATCACCTCAATCCCAGTTGATTTACCTAATTCATGTTTATTTATCCCCAAGAGCGAACATCATTTCTAATTCGCAGGCAACCTCACCGTCAACAGTGGCGACGCCTTTACCTTTACCGATCGGACCTTTGAATCGGATCATTTCCACCTCGAGCCTCAGCTGATCTCCCGGCTTTACCTGGCGCTTAAATCGGCATTTATCGATTCCTGTAAAAAATGCTAAGCGGCCGCGATTATCTTCCACCTTCAGCATAGCAACCGCTCCAACCTGAGCGAGAGCCTCTACAATCAACACTCCTGGCATAACAGGATATTCAGGAAAGTGACCATTGAAAAACTCCTCATTCGCCGTCACATTTTTAATCCCTACCGCTTTCTTTCCTTCTTCCACCTCTAAAATCCTATCCACCAGCAAAAACGGATAACGATGCGGAATAATTTCCTTAATCTCATTAATATCAAGCATCCATAACTCCTCCTACCAATAAATATGTACACCTTATTGTACAGAACCTGCCCATACAATAGCAACAAACAGAGGGACGGACCTCAAAAATCAGATCATCGGGCTGCCCAAATCCTGTATCATCAAGGGTCCTTGACCAATCCTCCAGCTTTTTCTGCAGTCATCACGTTCATTATCGTGAGAGGGACGGACCTCCAGCGGCGTCTTCATGTCCTGCAGAATCCCTGTTTAACAAGGTTTACTGATCAACCGGCTCTCTTTTGGAGGTCCGTCCCTCTCCCAACAACAAAAAAAGATCGCCCTTCATCAATGCGGGGGCAATCTTTGGTATGTGCTATTTGTTTTTAGTGACAATGTCGATGATGTGCTGCCAGGTTTCTGCTTTGAAGACGTCTGCTGCTTTGCCGTCTCCGATACCTGCAAAACCGACGATTGCTCCCAGTGCGAGACTTCCTGCAAGAAGAAGGATAAACAGAAGGATTCTGAGCCAGATGGGCAGCATGCGGACACGCACCCAGCGCGGAGTCTTGGATTCGTCCTTTTGCTTTGCTTTCTTTTCTGCCTTGATGGATTCTCTTGTCGTTTTTTCTTCTTGTAGTAGCTCTTTTTCACTCATAGCCATTTACTCCTTTTAGCGTATCCCATTTACAAGGCCCATCATTTGATCTGCAATGGAGATTGAGCGGGCCTGAAATTGATAAGATCGTTGGACATTCAGCATGTCCGTCATTTCTTTACTGATATCCACGTTCGATCCTTCCAGGGAACCCTGGACCATTGAAATATCGGCACGTGCCCCGAAAGCGACGTTGGTTACGACTTCATCCTCCGTAACACCCAAATCCTCCAGGTTCTCAGGAAAACCTAACAGATTGCCGCCGAACTGGTGAAGGAACTGAGGCTTTTCAACCGTGACGATCCCTAAGTTGAACTGCTCCTCACCGCCGGTTGAATCCGTAACCGTCAAGACTCCATTATCACCCAATTGAAAGGTCGTGGCGTCTTCTGCAAACGTAATATAGTTATCATTCTCATCCAATATAGGCAAGCCGCTTCCGTTCACGAGCATCGCTTCCCCATTCCCTGTTGGACTGACAAAGAATGCTCCGTCTCTCGTATAGCGCACTGCACTTGAATCATTATCCTGAGACAGGACTTTAAAGAACTGCCTTTCATTCGTCAAAGCGAAATCAAGTGACCGGCCCGTTGACCGCAAAGATCCCTGGTTCAGGATCAGATGAGATTGTGAAAGCCTTGCACCACTTCCCTCACGTACTCCAAGAGGGGTAAGTCTGCCTGTTTCAAACTTATCGACACGCTGATTTTTCACCTGCTGGACAAGCAGTTCAGAGAATACCGCTTCCCGCCGCTTGTATCCATTTGTATCTGCGTTCGACAGATTATGACCAATCATGTCCATTTGTTTCTGCAATTGACCTAATGTGTTGGTTGCTGTAATCATCGTTCGATTCATGACGCGTTCCCCCCCTATTATAAGGTAATCAGTGATGAAATTCATTTACAATCTTTAACTATCAGTTGACACGGCCGATTTCGTTGGCTGCTTTTTCCATGCTTCGATCATACGCTTGAAGGACCTTTTGATTCGCTTCAAACGCTCTGTAAGCCGATAACATATCCGTCATGGTCCTGGACGTATCCACATTGGACCTTTCCAAAAACCCCTGTTTGGTGGAAAACGAAACATCGTTTACTTCAAAGGCACTTTGAAGAGGAACATTGCCTTCAGCAGCAAATAGCCCATCTCCCTGTTTAACCAGTCTGTTGGGATCTTCTGAATAGCCTACACCTAAAGTAGCTATAATATTATCCCCCACCATGATTTGCCCTTTATCACCGACATTGAATTGATCACTGTCCACTTGAATTCGTTCACCATTTTCATCCAACAAATAAAACCCGCTGTTCGTCGTTAAAAAGCCGTTCCCATTGACAGTCAGGTTCCCGTTTCTGGTATAGCGGGGCTCACCATCCGCGCCTTCCACCGTCAGAAAAACAGATCCGACTGTCCCTTCATTTACCGGCATGGAGACATCCAACAGGGCAATATCGAGGTTTCTTCCCGTTTCCTGCAGGTCTCCCTGAAGAAAAGATGGAATCGCCTCCTGCATATACACACCTGTATGGAGGGCACCCACTTTTTGATTAAACGGAAGGGAGAGTGATTTCTCGGTGGGGATCGATGTCGCATCCATCCGGTCAAGGAGCATCTTCGGAAATGCACGCATCGACGACTGGTCAGCCTTATATCCCGGTGTATTCGCATTGGCCATATTATTCGTTAACATTTCGGTTTTGCGCTGCTGGGAGAGCATTCCTGATGCCACTGTATAAAATCCACGAAACATGTTCTCACCTCTTAACTGTGCTGGCTTCTTTTATATCGGATGTATGATCTGATCCTTTAAACGAGAAATTTATCCAATTCTTCTTCTTGAAATTCTATCGATATTTTCAAGCATCATCCCTGTTCCAACCGCTACGCAATCCATAGGGTTCTCAGCGATGAGTACAGGAACTTTCAGTTCTTCAGCAAGCAGGGTATCCATTCCGTGAAGAAGGGCTCCCCCCTCCGGTCAAAATAACGCCACGGTCAATAATATCCGCTGATAATTCCGGCGGAGTCTTCTCAAGGACATTTTTGGCAGCCTGCACGATCACTGCCACCGATTCACGCAGAGCACCTTCAATTTCCTTCGAAGTCACAGTAATCGTGCGTGGAAGGCCCGATACCATATCACGTCCGCGGATGCTCATTTCTTTTCGTTCTTCATCAAGGGTTTCAGAGAAAACCGTTCCGATGTTTACCTTGATATCTTCCGCGGTACGTTCCCCGATCAGAAGCTTGTACTCTTTTTTAATATAATTGAGGATTTCATAGTCGAACTTGTCCCCAGCCATTTTAATCGACTGACTCGTCACAATATCCCCCATGGACAGTACCGCGACATCCGTTGTTCCTCCACCGATATCCACGACCATATTCCCTGTTGGATTGAAGATATCCATTCCGGCTCCGATTGCTGCCACTTTCGGTTCTTCTTCCAAATACACCTTCTTGCCGCCGCTCTTTTCAGCCGCTTCCCTGATGGCCTTCTGCTCTACACTTGTGATGTTCGTCGGACAGCAGATCAAGATTCTTGGTTTAGAAAGAAATCCTTTTACATTCAATTTGTTAATAAAATGCTTCAACATCGCTTCTGTTACATCGAAGTCAGCGATTACGCCGTCTTTTAACGGGCGAGTGGCCACGATGTTTCCTGGAGTACGCCCTACCATGCGGCGCGCTTCCTCCCCGACTGCCAACACCTTCCCCGTATTCTTATCCAAAGCCACGACCGATGGCTCATTAAGGACAATTCCTTTTCCTTTAACATGAATCAAAACATTAGCCGTACCAAGATCAATCCCAATATCTTTCGCGAACATCTTGTGTTTCTCCCTTCTACTCCTACAATTCATCATCGTATTTCATCTATGATTTCATCTAAATGTCATTACGCAAAAACGTTAAGTCAAAACTTTCACCTAATTAATTATTTTACCATAAATATGTCGAATGTAGGTATTACTTGTCAAAAAAATGTAGTGATTTTGTTATTTTATTGGAAAGTTTTAGGGAGATGTTACTGGGGTGTTAAGGTTTGGGGTGGGTGGGGTGGTTTTTGTACCTGGTACAATTAGGGGGATTTGTACCTGGTACATATAGGTCGTTTTGTACCTGGTACACCCAGATCGTTTTGTACCTGGTACACCCAATATAAATCCACAAACTGTAAAAAACCAACTTCCAAAAATCCAATCATCTTCCTTCTCTCCAATAAAACAAAAACACACCAAGCGTGACCCATCATTCTGGGGCTTGGCGTATTTTGGTTAGCTGTGGAGCTCTTCTTTTTTATACTTTTGCTTCGTCGCTTCTCCACCTCGTAGGTGCCGGATAGATTTATGATAATCAAGTATTGTTTTGACTTCATTTGCGAGCTCTGGATTAATCTCTGGCAGTCGTTCCGTAAGATCTTTATGGACAGTACTTTTGGACACGCCAAACTCCTTCGCAATTACACGAACAGTTTTTTTCGTCTCCACGATATACTTACCAATCTTGATTGTTCTCTCTTTGATGTAATCGTGCACACCACTCGACCTCCCTAAATTGGATGTGAGAAGTGTGAAATGAGACTCGCTTTCGCATCAATGAAATAGTACAGACCCCCTGCACAGACCCTTACCCTTGTGCAAGCGGCAGAAAGCCTTATTTAATTCGGCAGCAGCTTCCTGATGTTACAACATATAAACAAAAATCTCAGCTAATGATCAATAGTATAATGACGATTCCTCACCTCAAACACTCTCTGTTTTGATAGGTTTGTTTCATTTTATTAGCTTGTGCCCTCATATATGCACAAAAAACACAATAAGGACAAGGTTTGAGATAAATTTTCTGAAAAATCATTCAGAGGGACGGACCTTCATTTGACTTTTCGTCTGGAGACAGATGGGAGAGGGAGGTTCAAGCCCATAACCTCCTCCTTCACCCCCTGCTACGACTGATCTGTATCAGGTCCCCCCACGTCTTTACCTCTCGATCCCTTAAAAGCTCCAACAGCTCCACAAACAAATAGGCGGTCATCAGGGCATCGTTTAACGCGCGATGTCTGGGGTATAAGCGCGTCCCGAATAATTGGGCGTATCGTTCGAGATCCCTCATGTCGTATGATGGGGAAAGAAATCCGATTAGGTCCAACGTGTCCAGGCTAGGCGCCATTTGAAGCTGAAACCCTTCCCGTTTCAGTTCATTCTTTAACACTAATTCATCAAAGCTTACATAATGTCCAACCGTGCAGTTCACGGTATTTCCCTCTATAAAAGTGAAGAAATCCTGGATGGCATCCATTGCTTCCGGCGCTTGTTCGACATCTTTTGACTGAATTCCCGTCAACTGGATTATTTCCTGAGAAATGAGTCGATGTGGATTGGAAAATGTCTGAAAGGTGATGTTTTCTTTTACCTCATAACCGCTTACCTTCACTGCTCCGATCTCGAGCATCCTGTCCTCAGCCCCGACCCTGAAGCCTGTCGTTTCGGTATCAAAGACAACAAATGTAAGCTCCTCAACTTTACGGTTCAGGGGGACAGAATCGTAATGGAGTGGACATTTGATCCTCTTCTTTGAAAAAATGAACACCTTCACTTCCCTTCTCTATGCCAAGGAGTAATGGGACAGCATCAGAACTTGAAATTGACGTATGATTTTTACACTTTGATAAAGGATTTCTTTTTGGCGGGTGGGCAGGGTGGAAAGATAGACTGTATCTAACTGTCCATTCCTCTTCGATTCTATATAGAGCCTCATGACTTCCTGGAAGGCGTCCCGTAATTCTTCTGCAAATTCCCCGGATATCGACCTCTTTTTCTTTAGAAACTCTATTTTTTCACTGGTAGAGCCTGAGGTATTGCCGTGACCTGCGTTCAATAGTTGCAGTGCGTGATGAAAAGGGAACAGAATTTCCTTCTTGATTGAAACCGCCTTTCGGTCCATGCCCAGTATGGATCGAATCGACGAATGAAGGACAGGCACCGGTTTGGTGTTTTCAATCTGGGCGAGGCGCACCAACAATATTTTCGAACTGTGGAGCTGCTTCAGGATCATCCCTTCAAATGTCGAATGAAGGGAGTCATCCCCATAAACAAACCGATAGGAAAAGAAATTCTGCATCTTAAGTAATGTATCCTCTGTGGAATGGATCGACCATTCCCTCACTCTTTCCTGCCAGGCACCTACACTCCCTCTCCACGGTTCCTGACTCGCCATCATTCCTCCATCACAAAGCCGCAGCCCGGCCTCTTCCAATTCCAAGACTGCCCTTTCAGAGAATTGGCGGAAATAGTCCCTCGCTTCTTTCGTGTGTGATTCATATACGAGGAAATGATCCTGGTCCGTGAACATAAATTGCTCTTTCCTTCCTGCCGATCCCATAACATAAAACGCATACTGGCATGGCCGTTCCAGCCCTTCTTCTTTTAACGATTCCTCAACATCCCTTAAGATCCGTTGATAGATTCGATCGAACAGCCCTGACATGAAATCAAGCAAGTGAAAAACTGGTGCATGTGCCCTCCAAAGACTGTTAAACATGGAATCCACCATTGGTTTAACCTTTTTCAGTGGGTATTCCTTGTGTTCAAGCTTCCTCCCACTCGTCAGGGCTCCAATATGATTCGCTTTCATGACATCTTGAAGGGTGAGGATTCCCACAGGTCCGTCCCTCTCCATACCATCCACTACAGGCAGGTGTTTGATGGAGTGGTCGAGCATGGTGGCCAGGGCTTCGTACAGATAGGCGTCACGGGTGATGACCGTCGGATTGGGGGTCATGAACCCCTTTACCGGATCGGTGAGAGGGACGGACCTTGCAAGGCATCTGGAGACGAGGTCCCTTTCTGTGAGGATTCCTGTGATCCTTTGGTTATCTGTCACAATGACAGAACTCACGCGCCTTTCTCCCATTTCCCTGGCTGCATGCTGTAAGGAATCGTCACTCCTGACAGTTACAACCCCTTTTGTCATCACGTCCCCAACCCTCTTCAGAATGGTTGTCCTCTCTTCAAGTCCGTGGGATACTTCGACCTGCCGGGACAGGGAATGGTACACATCCTGCAGTCTTTTCGAGGTTTCTTCTAATAAAAAGTTCTTTAAATAGGGTTCATCCCAATAAGCTTGCAAACGGGTATAAGGAACGAGGCAGAGGTCGCTTTCCTCCTTTGCTTTGACTTCGACGGTGGAGTAGACGTTATCTTCAGCTTGAGAATGCATGACAGAATACAAGCTCGATAATCCTACCATTCCGTTACGGGAAATCACTTCCAGAACCTCTTGCTTTCCCTTGTCCACCAAGACCTCTACTTCTCCCCTTATCACCAGATAGATTCCCTGGCGTTGTTCGGAGTTTTTTAGAATGATCTGGTTTTCTCCAGCCGCTGTCCGCCTACACTCATTGAAAAGGGAAAGAGCCGTACTACGCTCCATCCCCTTGAAGAAGGGATGGAGGAGCACAGCTTCTTTGAATGATCCGTCAGGCTTTGAAGTCGACATCGTCGTTCACCCAAACCTCTCCGTCTTTAAAGGTCATCTGTTCAGGGTAACGAAGATCCATTACTTCTTCTTGAATCTTTTGAGAAGGAGCTTTCGTTATTAATGAAACCACGATATTGGCGATGGCGGCCGCCGTTGCCCCGAACACTCCCGCTCCTGTATCAATGATTCCGAACACGGTGACACCTGATCTTGCCAGGAAGATATACGTGAGAGTGACAGCAAGCCCTACCAGCATCCCGGCAATGACCCCGTAGGAATTCGAGCGCTTCCACCAAACTCCGAGTAACAAGGCCGGGAAGAACGTTCCAGACGCCAACGCAAACGCCCAGGCGACGATCTGAGTGATAACCCCCGGAGGGTTGAGTGCCACGATCCCCGCAAGGACTGTCGCAATGACAATGGACCAACGGGCAACCGCCAGTCGATTTTTCTCCGTGGCATTCGGCTTGAATACCCTATAGTAAATATCATGGGCAAACGATGACGAAATCGCGATCATCAATCCACCTGCCGTCGATAAAGCGGCAGCCATGGCACCGGCCGCTACGAGTCCGATGACGAATACACCTAAATTGGCTATTTCCGGTGTGGCCATGACCACGATATCATTGGAAATGATGATTTCCTTCCACTGGAGTACTCCATCTCCATTGGCGTCTGCTACCTGTAGCTTACCTGTATCCACCCAGGATTTTGTCCAGGACGGTAAGTCACTGATCTGACTGCCCGCTACCTTTGTCATCAGGATAAAACGGGAGAACGCTGCATAAGCGGGTGCAGATAAATACAGAAGTCCAATGAAAAGCAGTGCCCAGGCCCCTGACCAGCGCGCGGCTTTCATCGTCGATACTGTATAGAACCGGACGATCACGTGGGGAAGTCCCGCGGTCCCTGCCATCAACGTAAACATAAGGGCCATAAACTGCCATTTCGTCCCGTTCGTGAAGGGAGCAAAATATTCCGACACACCAAGCTCCCGATCCAGTTCACCGATCTTCCCTACCAATTCACCATAAGAAATCCACGGAGCCGGGTTTCCTGTAATTTGCAGCGACATGAAAATGACAGGGATCAAATAGGCAATGATCAGGACAATGTACTGAGCCACCTGTGTCCATGTGATTCCCTTCATCCCTCCGAAGGCAGCATAAAAGGCGATGAGGACGACCCCGATCATCGTACCGACTTTGGCATCGATCTCGAATAAACGGCCGATGACAACCCCTGACCCTGACAACTGCCCTATGGAATAGGTAAAACTGATAATGATGGTACAGATGGCGGCAATGACACGTGCCGTATGGCTGTTATACCGGTCCCCGATGAATTCTGGAACTGTATACCGGCCATATTTCCTGAGCTGGGGAGCAAGCAAGAACGTTAACAGCAAATACCCGCCTGTCCATCCCATGATATAGGCAAGTCCATCATAACCGAGTATCATGACGGTACCCGCAAGACCGATGAATGAAGCTGCACTCATCCAGTCCGCCCCAATGGCCATACCGTTAAAGATCGGCGGAACGCCACGTCCTGCCACGTAGAAATCCGAAGTCGCTTTCGCCTTGTTATAAACAGCAATTCCGATATATAACGCAAACGTCAACAGTATAATCGACGTCGATACTAAAAATTGAGTATCCATTTACCGTTACCCCCTGTTATGCTCTATATTTGGTTATAACCGATCAATGATCCAATGTCTTTCCATAACTGATCTGCTCATTTTTGCTTTCATCGATTCCATACTTCTTATCGATTCCATCGCTCACTTTCGCATTCACATAAAGTAAGATGATGAAGATGACAATCGCCCCTTGTGCCCCCATGAAATAGTGAAACGGGAAGCCATTGATGGTTATGGTCGACAGGCTTTCTGCAAACATCACGACCCCAAAGGAAGAAGTGAGCCAAATCACCAGGTAAAGTGCCATATAACGATTTTTTTCTTTAAAATACTGATCCGCTTTTGCTCTATCAATCTTCTTCATTTATGTAACCCCTTTTCAAGCTCATTATTTTAAACTGAAAATAAATTTCACGGTCTCAAAGAACGGTACCGGGACCATGACAATCTGAATGATAAAGTAAATGAATAAAGACAAGAATGGAATGGTTAAAAAGAATGCCCGTTTCTTTCGCAGCGCAAGGACGATGCATCCTCCTGTTATCAGTAAAAACATCATGAAGTAGAGCAATACTTCACCTCCTTGATTTAAAAGCGTTACCTGAAATTCTCACCTCCCGTTAATAAAGAATGAATTTTCTGATTTTTTATTCATGCCATCATTATCTTTTATTGGAAAAAGCCTGGTCAATAAAGAAAAAACGACAACTGGGCAGTTACATTTTTTTATACATACATATTGTTTTTCTAAAATAAGGAAATGACTACTGATGATAAGAAAACTACACGAATTGGAATTGGTAATGTTTTACCAGTAAAACGTTACCCTTGTCGAATTTCCGAGGAAATTTCTATTCATATTGAAACGCTATATTCTCAGTGACCACTTTGAAAAGTCTTCACTCCTCTTCACCACAAAAAAACTGACCGGCTATTCCCGGTCAGTCCTTTTCATCTATATAAGATTATTCTTCTTCTTTTACGTCAGCGCTGCCTTCGCTTTCTTGTTTCGGCTTTTGCCCAGCTTCTTCTTGCTTGTCTTCAGATGCTTTGTCTTCTGTGGCTTGATCTTCTGATGCATTTTCTTCTGCTTCTTCAGCATCAGGCTGTTCACCTGAAACCTTCGTGTCTTCAAGTTGTGCTTCTTGAAGAGTGGCAAGTGACTTATTGAAGTATTCCAGTGGATTCACGGCTACATTTGCCTTACGGATCTCAAAGTGTACGTGAACGCCGGCATCTTCATTGAATAAGCTCTTTCCTGCTTTGGCAATGGCTTGTCCTTGATCAACGACATCTCCAACCGCGACTTCAAAGTCTTTTACCGATTGATAGCGAGTAACGATTCCTTTGCTGTGCTCGATTTCAATCGTGTTCCCAAGCAGGGAATCTTCCTGAACCTTTGTCACTGTACCGCTCATGGCTGCCAGAACATCGAATTCTTGTCCATCTTTAGAGATGTCGATTCCTTGGTTCGGGTAATACATGTTACCATAAACAACAAGGGCTGCTTCCTGTTCTTCGGCTGAAGCTTCAGTGTCGTAGAATTGTTTTTCAATCACTGTATCTTCAGGACTGTCAACAGGCATTACAAAGTTTTCCAATGAACGATTGACTTCTTCTGCAGGCTGGTTGAACTCATTATCAGTAGGAATTCCATCATAGCTGTAATCCTTGGCTTTCTCGTTAACGTCATTTCCTGCCTGGTACCACAGAATCCCCGTGATAATGATTGCTGCACTTGCTAAATAGATTGCTGGGTATGCCCAACGTCTTTTCAAAAAGTTTTGAGAAGGTTGTTTCTTTTCTTCCTCTCTCATTTTCATCACCTCAGCAATCATTCTGAACAGAATTCTGAAAATATATACACATTGAAAAAAATTTTTTAATTCTTATCTTTCGACAAAGAGATGGAAAATATGTATGATTTTTAAAATAAGCTGAAAATAAAATCGAGCAAGAGGCTGACTTGGCCATTCTTTCATTTTATTAATCAAACTAAATCGCCTCATGATACAATATAAAAAACAGAAAGGACGGGCTGCATATGAAGAAATTACTTAAATATGTGCTGACAGCTGCGCCTTTTCTTTATATGGTCCTGATCTGGATCCTGTCGAGTAATCCGGATGATGCGGTCATACGTTTTCCTGATAATCAGTGGGACCGCTTTATTAAAGAGTCTCTTCATTTAATCGAGTTCGGTATCTTATATGGATTATTCGTTGTCGCTCTGTTAGCACATGGAAAGCTTCACTTCACCTTGAACTTTGCCGTTGCCCTGATCAGCATCTTTTATGGGTTTGTAGATGAAATTCATCAATCCTTTGTTCCCTATCGTTCGGCTACGCTGATTGATGCTGCCAAGGATTTGATAGGCGTAACGGTGTTGTTTTGGATTGTGAACCGGACTTATTTTAAGAACCCTGGGCATGCCATAACGATTAAGATGAAGAAGTTCGAAGCCTATTTTAAAAAGGATTGAGTCTGGTCACATTGACCTTTTAGACTCAATCCTTTTGATTATCTTTGAGCTGTTACTTTCTGCAGCAGCTTATCGGATTCCGTTATTTTTACATCTTTGTAGTAATGCGTGACGATATCTTGATAATTCTTTCCTTCCTTTGCCATTCCGTTTGCTCCATATTGACTCATCCCGACACCATGGCCAAATCCTTTTGTGGCGATGACGATATGATCATCCTTTAAGTACCAAGTAAAGTCAGAAGATCTTAGTTCTAATTTCTCTCTGATTTCCCTACCCGAAAATCCTTTGCCATTGATTTCGACACTTGCCACTCTTTTGCCTTCTGTTCTTGATGTGATGGTTCCCACCGATCCGTCTTTTGGCAGGGTGACCCCGAGTTTCTGTTCAAATTCCCTGATCGGGATGATTTTTTGATCCTCAAATCTTGGTGATGCTGAGTCCCAGGGGCTTTCGACACTTCTTAAATAGGGATACTCATTGGGCCAATACGCCTCAGAGTTTTCAGTATATCCATTGCTTGTCGAGAAAAAGGCTGCAGTGATTGGCTTACCATCATAAGTCAGAACCTGGCCCATGGTTTCAAGGACTGCATCGGTTATTTTTTTGATCTTCCAATCATACTCTGCTCCCCAAAGCCCTGCCAGCTCTTTTTGATTTTTGTATACCTGATGAGAGACTGTATCCGTTACATCGGCTCCCTTTGGAACAGAAGAATCCTCCAGCATAAGCTGATTCACAATATACGTCCTTGCGGCAAGAGCCTGCGCTTTCAACGCTTCTTGCTCGAAATCTGCAGGCATTTCACCTGCTACCACTCCCACTACATACTGCTCCAAAGGGAGTTTCTCAATTAAATCCTGATTGGATCGGTATACCGCCACTTCGACAGAATCAGCCAGCTCCTCGATCCCTGGGGAATCTTTTAGTTTTTCGTTCAAGTTTGCCTTTTCCTTTTCTGATGAAAATGGGAGTACGAGAAGAGTAGGTACAATAAAGATGATGCTGATAAAGATTGAGAAGACGGTGATTACGGGTTTCCATTGCTTCATGTTCGCGGCCTCCAATGAAAGATTAAATAGGAGAATGTCCTTTCACACTTCTCCACTCTCTTTCATATGTATGGTAGTGGACAAGCAATTATGTATTTGATTTGGGAGAGGGATGGATGAGTTTTGAATTCCTGCGGGTTTGCAGGTGGGATTGTCGGAATTTCTTTGGGGTTGGGTTAAGGGCGATGGAAGTGTGGTTCTTGTGTAGCGGTTTTGATCATAAGATTTGGGTTTTGAAAATAAGCGTAAGGGTTTTGAAAATATAATCGGTTTTTTGAAAATAAGTGTACCGGTTTTGAAAATAAAAGCGGCTTTTTGAAAATAAGTGTACCGGTTTTGAAAATATAATCGGCTTTTTGAAAATAAGTGCACCAGTTTTGAAAATATAATCGGTTTTTTGAAAATAAGCGTACCGTTTTGAAAATATAATCGGCTTTTTGAAAATAAGTGTACCAGTTTTGAAAATATAATCGGCTTTTTGAAAATAAGCGTACCGGTTTTGAAAATAAAAGCGATTTTTTGAAAATAAATACATCATTTATGTAAATAGATGGCTTCCCTACGTCAGTAGCAGCCCTTTCAGCGATCAATTTACGTTCAATCCAGCTGAAAAGACCGGCAACCCGCCAATATTTTCAGCACAACAAAAAAAAGCAAGCCCTTCCCCTAAGAGAAAAGCTCACCTTTTCATTTCATCCTTACGCATCCTTCATCATGGTTTGTTCAGAAACAGGGGTTTCTTCAACTTCTCTCACACGCTCGATATCGGCTCCTAAACCTGCGAGTTTCTGATGGAAGTTAACATATCCACGATCTAAGTGCTTTAGTTCTGTTACGCGAGTATAACCGTCTGCTACGAGACCAGCAATCGAGAGAGCTGCCGCTGCACGTAAGTCTGTTGCAGCCACTTCTGCTCCTTGAAGAGGTGTTGGTCCGTTCATAATGACAGAGCGTCCTTCAATCTTGATGTCTGCTCCCATGCGACGGAATTCTTCCGCATGCATGAAACGGTTTTCGAATACGGTTTCAGTGATGACGCTTGTGCCGTCTGCCGCTAATAGCAGTGCCATCATTTGGGATTGCATATCTGTCGGGAAACCAGGATGAGGCATCGTTTTGATATCGACAGATTTTAGTTTCTCCGGTCCAATGACACGAAGTCCTTCCTCTTCATCGATGATTGTAACGCCCATTTCTTCCATCTTGGCAACTAAAGAAGATAAGTGTTCCGGGATCGCTCCCTTTACAAGGACATCTCCTTGCGTAATGGCAGCAGCCACCATGAATGTCCCTGCTTCGATACGGTCTGGAATGATGCTGTGTTCAACACCATATAGGCGATCTACACCTTCGATGCGAATCGTTCCAGTACCTGCACCAACAACGTTTCCTCCCATTTTATTCAGGAAGTTAGCTAAGTCGACGATTTCCGGCTCTTTCGCTACGTTTTCAAGGATGGTTGTTCCTTCTGCAAGAACAGCCGCCATCATAATGTTTTCTGTTGCCCCTACACTAGGGAAATCCAGATAAACTTTGGCACCTTTCAGTCTTCCGTCTACTTCAGCTTCGATAAAACCATTTCCTACCTTCACTTTTGCTCCCATTGCTTCGAAGCCTTTTAAGTGTTGGTCAATCGGTCTTGATCCAATGGCACATCCACCAGGAAGCGCAACACGTGCTTTACCTGTACGGCCGAGTAATGATCCCATTACAAGGACGGATGCACGCATTTTTCGAACATATTCGAACGGTGCTTCTACAAACAACTCTCTTGATGCATTCACGACGACTTCACCATTGTTAAACTCTACATCTGTATTTAAATGACGTAATACTTCATTAATCGTATATACATCGGAGAGTGGTGGTACATTTTTAATTACACTTTTTCCTTCACTTGCTAATAATGTAGCAGCGATGACTGGTAAAACGGCATTCTTTGCTCCTTCAACTTGCACTGTACCGCTTAAACGCTGACCGCCGCGGACGATAATTTTTTCCAAGAGTATTCCCCTCCGCGTCCAATTTCTCTATATTAATATTCAATAATTAGGATGGGTGTGCCAATCACAAAGGTTGTCTTAGCGCCCATTCCGCTTTTCCGTAGACCTAGTTGTATATTCATATCATGATTTTTTGTTGGAATAGTCCGTGACAATTGTTCCGAGTGTGCAGAAATGGAATAAAAATCTTCCTCTTTTAATGATTCCAGTTCTTTAGCTTCTAGTTTAGACATTAATTCGACAGCCTGATTCGACAAAACTTTCTCAAGCTTATCATTGAATTCGCCTTTTATACAAGAGAAAATCATGGGTTTAGTAGTAAAAATGATTTCCATATTTGGGATGAATTCACTCTTGATGTAGTGCTTCGTCTGGTCTCCCAACGCTTTCTGACTGCCCCGCATTTCGTACATAACCGCCGAAACCGAATGCTTGTTTGTGAGGGTATGCTGGAGCTTAATGGTTTCTTCCCCGTGAGACGTCTGACGTTGTCCCACAACCATTACTTCTTCAGCAGACTTTTTCGTCTCCCACTCAAATTCAGAAAAAGTTTCTTGCATAGTAGTACTATATTTGGCAAATCCTTTATTCGTGAAGCTTTTTTTGTTTTCTCTTGCATATAGAGACCATTCAGTTACCTGACCTTGAGAATGAACAATAGCTTGATCAAGCTTTTCAATGTCTAATAAATGATTGGCTTCGATAGTGTTGTTCCCATTTATAACAGGAAGAAAACCTAATCCAACAAAAAAGATTAAAATAATGTAAAGATACCGACTCATTTATATTCCTCCCCTTAAGGATAAGTCTGTCCGAATGGGAGAAGAACATACTTGAAAATTGTCGTCATCTTTTTACAATTATTGAGGCTTTCAAGCTGATTATCATGAAAAGGGTTTCACATTGAAACTTTTTCACAAAGGGATGAACACAGAATCTATCTTACTGAAAACAGTCCCCGTTGAAAACATGCAGTAAGACCTATTTTTTGTCAAAGCTCCATTATTCAAAGAAAACGGGCAACGCCTGAGACCAAAGGTAATAATCCAGTAAGAACCGGCTGACGCTTGAGCCGATGGCAACCGTTAGTAGGATATACAAAAGTCTCCCTTGAGCGACTCGATTTTTCTTCAGGAGCTTGTCTAACTGGATGGATTGCAAGGACCAAAAGGTGATTCCGAATACAAATAGATGCACGAGCATGCTGATCAGGGCCTGCTGACCAAAGCTTTCTATCACTCTTCTCACTCCCGATAATCAATTTCGACGCACATAGTACATTTTATCACATTAGTCTGTCGGAACATATGCAATTTGCAAAATATTTGCACCTGAATTAAAGATATTTCCAGGACAAAGAACATCTCAAATAAGAGGTTTGCCCCTACTAATAAAAACCACCCATTCAAAAAGAATGGGTGGTTTCTGTTTATGATTAGAAGTTACGTTCGTAAACGTTAATTCTGTTCATGGCACGCTTAAGAGCGAGTTCGGCACGACGGAAATCTACATCGTCCTTTTGTGCCTGCATGCGGTCTTCAGCGCGGCCTTTTGCTTGTTTCGCGCGTTGTACATCGATAGCTTCTGCTGATTCAGCAGACTGTGCTAGAATTGTCACTTGTTCAGGACGCACTTCTAAGAATCCGCCACTGACAGCTACAAGCTCAGTGTTGCCACCTTTTTTCAGGCGAACCGCACCGATTTGTAGTGGAGCAACCATCGGAATGTGTCCTGGTAAGATTCCAAGCTCACCGCTTTGAGCTTTTGTGCTTACCATTTCCACTTCTGAATCGTACACTGGGCCATCGGGAGTGACAATATTGACTTTTAATGTCTTCATTTTCTTCCCTCCTGGTCCCTGATTATACCTCTACGCCCATTTCTTTAGCTGCTGCTAATACATCCTCAATCGGACCTACTAGACGGAATGCATCTTCAGGAATGTGATCGTATTTACCGTCAAGGATGTCTTTGAAACCTTTAACAGTATCTTTCACTTCTACATAAGAACCTTTTTGTCCAGTGAACTGTTCTGCAACGTGGAAGTTTTGGGATAAGAAGAATTGTACACGACGTGCGCGGTGTACCGTCAGCTTATCATCATCAGAAAGCTCATCCATACCAAGGATCGCAATGATATCTTGAAGTTCTTTATAACGTTGTAATGTCTGTTGAACATTACGCGCAACGCTGTAGTGTTCTTCTCCTACGATTTCCGGAGAAAGAGCACGGGAAGTCGAAGCCAATGGATCTACCGCAGGATAGATACCCATCTCAGAAAGCTTACGCTCAAGGTTTGTTGTGGCATCCAAGTGAGCGAAAGTCGTAGCAGGAGCGGGATCCGTGTAGTCATCGGCAGGTACATAGATCGCTTGGATCGATGTTACAGAACCTACGTTTGTTGACGTGATACGCTCTTGCAATTGACCCATTTCAGTCGCAAGTGTCGGCTGGTAACCAACGGCAGAAGGCATACGGCCAAGTAGGGCAGAAACCTCAGAACCTGCTTGCGTGAAACGGAAGATGTTATCGATGAACAGAAGTACGTCCTGACCTTGCTCATCACGGAAGTATTCAGCCATTGTAAGACCTGTCAAGGCAACACGCATACGTGCACCAGGCGGCTCATTCATTTGTCCGAATACCATCGCTGTTTTCTTAATAACGCCAGAGTCGCTCATCTCGTGGTAAAGGTCATTTCCTTCACGAGTACGCTCTCCAACACCGGCGAATACAGAGATACCGCCGTGCTCTTGAGCGATGTTGTTGATAAGCTCCTGGATTAATACGGTTTTACCAACACCGGCTCCACCGAATAGACCGATCTTACCACCCTTGATGTAAGGAGCAAGTAAGTCTACTACTTTAATACCTGTTTCAAGAATTTCAACTTCTGTAGAAAGCTGCTCAAATGTAGGTGCTTGTCTATGAATTGGATCTCGACGAAGACCTGCTGCAATCGGCTCGTCTAAATCAATTGATTCACCTAGTACGTTAAATACACGACCTAAAGTGACATCCCCTACTGGTACAGAGATTGGCGCTCCTGTATCAAGTACTTCGGCTCCACGTTGTAAACCATCTGTGGATGCCATCGCGATCGTACGTACAGAATCATCACCTAGGTGAAGGGCAACCTCTAATGTAAGTTCAGCTCTATCTGCAATTTGGACCTTTAATGAGTTGTAGATATCAGGAAGTTGGCCATTGGCGAACTTGACATCAACAACTGGACCCATTACTTGAAGAACGTGTCCTTTGTTCATCTCTTTCCCTCCTAACTAGCTTTTGACGACATAACTATGTTGTAATCCGGGACTAAGCCGGAATTTCGTTTCTATTCGAGTGCCGCTGCCCCGCCGACGATTTCCGTGATCTCTTGGGTAATCGCTGCTTGACGCGCACGGTTATAAGAAAGTGTAAGGCTGTTAATGATTTCTTTTGCATTATCTGTCGCATTTCTCATTGCTGTCATACGGGCCGCGTGCTCACTGGCTTTACCGTCGAGTAACGCACCGTAAATCAAGCTTTCAGCATATTGAGGAAGCAACACTTCCAAAATGTCTTCAGCATTAGGTTCAAACTCATAAGAAGTTAGCTTTGATGAAGAAGAATCAAGCTCCGTTAAAGGAAGAACCTTCTTCTCGGTAACGTCTTGTTGAATGGCACTGACATAGTGGTTATAGAACATGTAAAGCTCATCATAAGCACCATCAGAGAACATGCTGACTGCTTTGTTGGCAATGTCCTTGATATCTGCAAAGTTTGGTTGATCTGGTAGCCCTACAATGCCTTCCACTACATTATCGCCTCGTTTTTGGAAGAAATCTCTTCCAATACGACCTAATGCAATAATGGCGTATTCATCTTTTGAGCTGTGACGCTCTTTAATCGCATTACTTACAGCACGAATGACGCTCGAGTTATAAGCCCCCGCCAAACCGCGGTCAGATGTAATGACCAAGTAGCCGGTTTTTTTTACGGGGCGGGAGACTAGCATCGGATGCGTTACATCTGTGCTACCAAGGGAAATGGAAGTCACGACTTCCTGGATTTTCTCCATGTAAGGAACGAAGGCTTTCGCATTCGTTTCGGCACGGTTCAACTTAGAGGCAGAAACCATTTCCATTGCTTTCGTAATTTGACTTGTTTTCTTCGTAGATGTAATACGAGTTTTTATGTCGCGTAACGATGCCACTGGTTCTCACCACCCTTTTAAAATGTTAGTCATATTCAATAGAACCAACTGACTGATTGAATGAACCGCCGGTGTCAAAAATCGACACCGGCACGTCAGACAATTACTCAGATGTCACAAATGTCTTCTTGAATTCGTTGATCGCAGCGACCATTGCATCGTCTTCAGGAAGGCCTTTTGTTGTTCGGATATGGTCTAACAGTTCTGTATGGTTGTGATCTAACCAGCTTAGGAATTCACCTTCGAAACGGCGGATATCTGTTACTGGAATATCATCTAAATGACCTTTTGTCAGTGAATAGAAGATCATTACTTGTTTTTCAACTTGAAGTGGTTTGTTAAGATCCTGCTTCAGTACTTCAACAGTACGTGCTCCACGGTTCAGTTTCGCCTGTGTCGCTTTATCAAGATCTGATCCGAACTGGGCGAATGCCTCTAGCTCACGGTATGCAGCCAAGTCAAGACGCAGTGTACCGGAAACCTTCTTCATCGCTTTGATTTGAGCGGATCCACCAACACGTGATACGGAAAGACCTGCATTGATCGCCGGACGTACACCGGAGAAGAATAGGTCAGATTGTAAGAAAATCTGTCCGTCAGTGATGGAGATAACGTTTGTCGGGATGTAAGCGGAGATATCCCCTGCTTGTGTTTCAACGAATGGTAATGCTGTGATGGAACCTCCACCTTTTGCATCACTCAATTTCGCCGCACGCTCGAGTAGACGAGAGTGTAAGTAGAATACGTCACCAGGGAATGCTTCACGGCCTGGAGGACGGCGTAATAATAGAGAAAGCTCACGGTAAGCAGAAGCCTGCTTAGAAAGATCATCATATACAACAAGAACGTGCTTGCCGTTATGCATGAACTCTTCACCCATTGTGATACCAGCGTATGGTGCTAAGAATAGCATTGGCGCAGGCTGGGAAGCTGATGCCGTTACAACGATCGTGTAATCAAGGGCACCGTGCTTACGAAGCGTTTCAACTGCATTACGTACAGTCGATTCTTTCTGACCGATCGCAACATAGATACAGATCATGTCTTGATCTTTTTGGTTAAGAATTGAGTCGATCGCAACAGATGTTTTACCTGTTTGGCGGTCTCCGATGATTAACTCACGTTGACCACGACCGATTGGTACAAGAGCGTCGATCGCTTTGATACCGGTTTGAAGCGGTTCGTGTACAGATTTACGATCCATAACACCAGGTGCTCCACCTTCGATAGGACGCGTTTTTGTTGTCGCAATTGGACCTAATCCATCAACAGGTTGTCCAAGTGAGTTTACAACACGACCTACAAGTTCTTGTCCTACTGGAACTTCCATGATACGTCCAGTACGACGAACCTCATCGCCTTCACGAATGTCTTTGAATGGTCCGAGAATTACGATACCTACGTTGTTTTCCTCTAAGTTCTGTGCCATTCCCATGACACCGTTAGAAAATTCAACAAGCTCTCCAGCCATGACATTGTCGAGGCCATGAGCACGAGCGATACCGTCACCGATTTGGATAACTGTACCTACATCGCTTACTTTCATCTCAGACTGATAGTTTTCAATTTGCTTTTTTATCAGCGCGCTGATTTCTTCCGCCTTGATGCTCATGAATTTCACCCCTCATTTATACGAAAGTTAACGAACGAGTTCACGCTCAAGACGATCCAACTTGCCGGCAAGTGTTCCGTCATAAATACGGTTGCCGATACGGACCTTTAGTCCGCCAAGGATGTTTTCGTCTATCACATTCTCTATTCTTAATGATTGTTTACCGATTTTCTTAGCAAAAGAAGCTGAGATTGCCATCTTCTCATCTTCCGTTAAAGCACGTACGGAATACACCTTTGCTTCTGCAATTCCTCTTGCCTCATTGGAAAGCTCGATGAATGCATCGACCACTCCCACTACCTGATCTTCACGATGACGATCCGTCATAAGGAGCAGCTGTATTCAATACTGGTACTGAAACAGCAGAGAACGCTTCTTTCAACATATCTTTCTTCTTATCCGTCGAAAACTTCGGATTTTCCAAAAGAATGCTTAATTCTTTATTTTCGTTAAAAACGGATTTCACTGCACGAAGCTCTTGTTCAATCGCTTCTAATTGATTGTGTTCTTTGGCAATTTCGAAAAGAGCTAACGCGTAGCGTTTTGCGACTGTAGAGTAGCTCATCGCTCTTCTCCTGCCTCTTTAATGTAATCGTTGATCAGCTTCTGTTGATCCTGAACAGAAAGTTCTTTCTCAATGACTTTCGATGCAATCAGAACAGAAAGTGAAGCAACCTGCTCGCGTAATGCTGCCATCGCTTGTTCTTTCTGCGTCTCGATTTCACGTTTCGCAGATTCTTTCAAGCGCTCAGATTCCTGACGAGCGGCGATGATGATCTGCTCACGCTGCTCATCACCCTGCTTCTTAGAGTTCTCGATCATCGCTTGCGCTTCCTGACGAGCCTCTTTTAAAAGCTGACGCTGTTCTTCTAAGTTCTTATTTGCTTCTTGACGGCTTTGTTCAGCCGCTTCTATTTCGCCTGCAATGTGATTCTCACGCTCTTGCATGATGCCCATTAAAGGACCCCAAGCAAACTTCTTCAATAACGCAAGAAGGATAAGGAACATAGCAAGCTGGAATACGATATCTCCACCTGTAAAGCCGCTACCAGCTCCAAGGACAAATGCGTTTGTAAGCACGCGGTTTCACTCCCTTCAAGAGTCAATGCCTTCTATAAGAAAGCTGTACAATAACGGCAAATGCCGTACCATTCATAATCAAATGTTCTTAAGTACTAAACATAAAGGAATGGCGAAGGTTCTTATCGAATGATCTTCGCCATCTTGAACTTTCAGTTACTATTATTGACCCATTACGATGAATGCGATAACTACTGCGATGATAGGAATCGCCTCAACTAACGCAACCCCGATGAACATTGTAGTTTGAAGCATACCACGAGCTTCCGGCTGACGAGCCATACCTTCTACCGTACGTGAAACAATAAGACCGTTACCAATACCTGCACCTAGTGCTGCTAAACCGATTGCAATTGCTGCTGCTAAAAGACCCATTCTGAATTTCCTCCTTTAAATGTATGAAAAAAGTTTGTGTAGTTTTGTTCAATTTTGAACAGGGTATATATTAATGGTCCATGCTGACTTTGTGAGCCATATAAACCATCGTTAACATAACGAATAAATGATTGGATTGCGCCGACAAAGATTGAGAAACCTTGCCATACAATCGTCGGGATAATGGCACCCAGTAAACCGGCTGCTCCCATGTGTGCGAGGCTTCCTACCAATAAGGTAAGCAGGATTTCCCCAGCATAGATGTTACCGTAAAGACGAAGACCAAGTGTTAACGTGTTGGCAAATTCTTCAATGATCTTCAGCGGGAATAAGAACGACATAGGTCTGAAGAAGTCTTTACCGTATTCACCGAAGCCTTTCATCTTGATTGCATAGTAGTGCGTCAACACGACAACCATAACCGCCAGGGTCATAGTGATGACTGGATCCGCTGTTGGTGACTTCCACCATAATTCGTGGTCGATGACTACCGCAAACGGAAGTCCTAACATGTTTGATACGAAAATGTACATGAGTAAAGTAAGTCCAAGGAGATGGAAACGACCACCTGTTTTCCAATCCATATTACTTTTCACGATATTCTTGACAAAGTCCATGACCCATTCCATAAAGTTTTGCACTCCGGTCGGTTTCATGGCCAGTCTACGAGTCGACAGAACGGCGATGAGAAATACAACGGCACTGGCCACTGTGATCATCAGTACGTTCGCCAGGTTAAAAGTTAACCCCAGAAACTCGGCTGTAGGATTTTCATGATGCAATGAAATTCACCTCTCTTCCCCGCTATTTATGAGCTAAGCTCTGAATAAAATAATCTATCATAATGACAACGTAAATTGTCATTAATCCCATAATGACGCTCAGGAGATGAAACTGTTCAGGGTATTCCGTTGCAATGATCACTGCAAAGGCTGCACCTGCCATTCTTGAGAAGGTCCCTAAAGATCGAACCTTTTGACCAGCTTCTACTGCATCACCGAATCGCACGGTTCTCCTCATGATCAGCCAGTGACTAAACAGACTGATGCTTGTCCCCAAAATAAGCCCAAGGAAAATAGACTGATAGGAAGTGAAACCCCAACCGAGGACGTAAAAGGAAAGGAGGAAAAATATGTACTTACGATGCCTGTTAAACACTTGCTGAAGTTCTGGCATTTACATTAATCTCCCGAATTGAAATGTTGGACTGTACGGAGCATGGTGTAGATTCCTGTTGCTAGTCCAAGGAGTAGTCCAATAATTAAGAAAAGTGGTGTGGTGCTTAATATCCCATCCAACCATCGCCCACCGAAGATTCCTATTAGAATGGAACCAACCAGCTGGGAAAGAATAGCAGAATATAAGACCATCGACTGATACGGGCGTCGATCATTTTGACGCATTTTTTTCATCTCCACACATGTGATTTAGTGGGAAATCGTTCACACTGTACAAATGATGAAAAACCGTTTTCATAAGGCTTGACACTTGTGAAAACCTTATCATTTTATACCCTTTGTAAGCATACAATAGGGCATTATCTATGTCAATGCGTTCAAGTTAAAAAGTTCACAACCTATCCACGCGTTTCCAAATTGTTCACATTTTTAACACATTTATCGAAAAGCGGAGCCGACTGTTCAGGCCCGACATGCATAAGATGAATATGTCAGAAAGGCGCTTTTTGCCTTTTTGGCATATTTAGCTTATGACCTCGAGGGCCTAGGAGGTGCAGCTGGACCATTCGAAAAGCGGAGGGGGCTCGCCCTGGGGCGACTTGCATAAGGCGAGTCGACCGGAAAGGCGTCTTTTGCCTTTTTGGACGGCTTGACTTATGACCTCGAGCCCCTAGCCACCGGAGCTGGACAATCGAAAAGCGGAGCCGACTGTTCAGGCCCGACAAGCATAAGGTGAAAGGTCCTGAAAGGTGCTTTTTGCCTTATGGGATTATTCAGCTGACCTCAAGTGACTCACCCTAAACGGACATATTCATAGATCTGATCTTCACATGCCTCTTCATTATATAGAATATTCTTTTTATGAGTAACCCTTGAATTAAATGTAAATACTTCCAACTCCTATAAAAAAATCCGGATGATCATGATGACCATCCGGATTTTCCATCTTATTATTATTTCGTACCGTACAAACGATCTCCTGCGTCCCCTAGACCAGGAACGATGTAGCCTTTTTCGTTCAGTTTCTCATCAAGAGCAGCGATGAAGATATCAACGTCAGGATGCGCTTCCTTAATGGCATCCACTCCTTCAGGGCAAGCCACCAGACACATGAACTTGATGCTCACGGCACCACGCTTCTTTAATGAGTTGATGGCTTCAACGGCAGAACCACCCGTTGCGAGCATCGGATCAACCAGGATGAAGTCACGCTCTTCCACATCACTTGGAAGCTTAACGTAGTATTCAACCGGTTTAAGAGTCTCAGGGTCACGGTATAAACCAACATGTCCTACTTTTGCAGCGGGGATCAGTTTAAGAATACCGTCTACCATCCCTAATCCTGCCCTTAGAATCGGAACGATCCCCAGTTTTTTACCTGCAAGTGTTTTGGCTTTTGCATTGCTCACTGGTGTTTCTACATCGATGTCCTCCAGGGGTAAATCACGGGTGATTTCAAAAGCCATCAATGTCGCTACTTCATCAACGAGCTCACGGAATTCCTTCGTACCTGTTTCTTTATCACGGATAAACGTTAACTTGTGTTGGATTAACGGATGATCAAATACATACACTTTGCCCATTCGACTCTCTCCTTCAATTCAATTTTTATGTAAAAATAGTTTGTCTATTCCTTTACACCTCAGACTATTGTACATAAAAGACAATTTAAGAGCAACATAAGATGGGAAGTGTAATGGAATCGTTAAAAATGAGAGGTTTGGGGAATTTTACATTATAGGAATGCGTCTTTTCTCCATTTTCCTATGAGTCTGTGAAGAATTCACGCGAGCGCGGAAGCAGGTTTTTTCATTTTTAACAAAAATTGGAGGAAACTCAACAAAAAACCTCTCCATCAGGAAGGTCCGTCCCTGAAGAAGAGGTATTAAATCTATTATCTTTCCGGATATAGTTCAAATTTACTTGTCAGGTCGATGACGCGTTTGCGCGCTTCTTCCAGTTTCCCTTCGTCTTCATGGTTTTTAAGTGTGAGAGCCATGATGGAGGCGATCTCATCCATGTCTTCCAACCCGAAGCCTCTGGACGTGACGGCTGCCGTTCCGATACGGACACCGCTTGTTACGAATGGGCTTTCCGGATCGAACGGGATTGTATTTTTGTTCACAGTGATTCCGATTTCATCAAGGACTTTCTCAGCGATTTTACCCGTCATGCCAAGTGAACGAAGGTCGATCAATAATAGATGGTTATCAGATCCACCCGATACAAGATTGATGCCTTCTTTTACAAGACCTTCACCTAAACGGCTCGCATTGTCGATGATATTCTGTGCGTATTCTTTGAAAGAGTCCTGAAGCGCTTCACCAAAAGCAACCGCCTTGGCAGAAATGACATGCATGAGCGGGCCGCCTTGAATACCAGGGAAAATAGACTTGTCTATCTTCTTGGCAAACTCTTCTCTACATAGAATCATTCCACCGCGTGGACCGCGTAATGTTTTGTGAGTCGTTGTCGTAACGAAATCTGCATAAGGAACCGGATTCTGATGAAGGCCGGCCGCTACAAGTCCTGCAATGTGAGCCATATCCACCATGAGGTATGCACCCACTTCGTCTGCAATTTCACGGAATTTCGCGAAATCGATCGCTCTTGGATATGCACTGGCTCCTGCTACGATCAGCTTCGGCTTGTGCTCTAACGCTTTTTGTCTAACATCTTCGTAGTTGATCAGATGCTTCTCTTCATCCACACCGTATTCCACGAAGTTATATTGGATACCGCTGAAGTTGACGGCACTTCCGTGAGTCAGATGTCCCCCGTGAGATAAGTTCATTCCAAGAACCGTATCGCCTTGTTCAAGGATGGTGAAGTAGACTGCCATATTGGCTTGTGCCCCTGAGTGAGGCTGAACGTTGACGTGCTCAGCACCAAAAAGTTCTTTCGCGCGATCACGAGCGAGATTCTCCGCTACATCCACATGCTCACAGCCACCATAATAGCGACGTCCAGGGTACCCTTCTGCATACTTATTCGTCAAAACCGAGCCCTGTGCTTCCATAACGGCTTCACTGACAAAGTTTTCAGATGCAATTAACTCGATTTTCGTTCGTTGACGCTCTAACTCATCTTGAATCGCTGCATAAATTTCCGGATCTTGCTTGGCAATCTTACTCATACATATCCCCCTTTAATTCATAGGCCCAACTGCTCCAGGTGCCTCAATGATTCATTCACTCCCATTCTAACACGATTAACCAAAAGGCGAAATAAAAACCTATAGTCAAAACGCAACGTTCGTGTTTAAGCTATATTCATAGGGACGGACCTCGTGTGAAACTGTTCACAATTCATGTCACCCCAGATCTTCCACCCTTCTGCCAACAGCTTCAGCATAATCGTTGCCGAATCCGGAAGAAAAATAATCAAGCTTTACTGAAATCAGCTTAAGACCTTCATCAATCACGCTTCACATCTTTTATCATAATCTTATTCGCCCTATCCCTCCTTATCGTTCGGGATTTAACCTGAAACTAAATGAAAGGTCCGTCCCTCCAATGCGAGGAACGGACCGGCCGTACTTCATTCGTATACGGCTCTGATTCCGCCGATGAGCTTTGGTCTGGTTTTAGCCAGTGTGACGTGAGCTTCGCCAAGGCTTTTCTGTGGTGTTCGGACGGGTACGGCGACGTGTTTCAGATGCATACCAATAAAGGTGTCACCAATGTCGATGCCGGCGTCGGCTTTGATATGCTCTACCATGACGGGATCGTCAAAAGAATGATAAGCTTGTGTTGCCATCGCTCCTCCTGCCTTTCGCACAGGAATGACAGTGACTTCATCCAATCCTTTTCTTTCTGCTGCTTCTCTTTCAAGAACGAGCGCCCTGTTTAAGTGTTCACAGCACTGAAAGGCAAGGGAGACTCCCATGGAATCTGCCCATCCCTTCAACTCATCAAAAATCATTTCCGCTACTTCAATGGTTCCTGAAGTCCCGATCCGCTCCCCCATCACTTCTGAGGTGGAACAGCCTACGACAAAAACTTGTCCAGCTTTCATCGGTACCTGTTCAGCGAAATCGTGGAGGATCGTTTGAAGATCTTTTTTTAACTGAGCGATTTCCACGAAATCCACTCCTTACTGTTTGTCTTCGTATGATGTGATTTTCCCAATTCGGTTGCTATGGCGGCCGCCTTCAAATTCCGTTCCCAGCCACGTTTTGGCGATTTCACGGGCAAGGCCCGGACCAATCACCCGTTCACCCATGGCTAACATATTGCTGTCATTGTGTTCACGGGTTGCTTTTGCACTGAATACATCATGCACCAGTGCACAGCGGATCCCCTTTACCTTGTTGGCAGCAATGCTCATGCCGATTCCTGTGCCGCAGATAAGAATGCCACGGTCAAATTCACCGCTTGCCACTTTTTCCGCCACAGGCACAGCATAGTCGGGATAGTCCACAGACGTTCCACACTCACAACCGAAATCTTCATATTCAAGACCGAGTTCTTCTAATAGTGCTTTGATTTCTTCACGGATGTTTACCCCGCCGTGATCAGATGCAATTGCAATTTTCATATTCAACCCACTCCCCATAGCCTTTATTACGTTTATTTTGCCACAGACTCTTCATTATATAAAGTTTTTCGGATTCTTTTTTAAAGAACCCCCTTCATACCCTGCCGGGGGCGAAATGAAATTGGCAGCATAAAAATACGGGCATGAGATCTTCCTCCCATGCCCGCCTTATTTACAAATGAAACCTTGTAATTGTACTCTTGAGCGACTCAGCCTGCTCTTTCAGGCTCATCGCTAATTTCTCTACATCATCCATCACAACCGCTTGTTCTCTCGTTGACTCCGATACCTCTTCGGCCCCTGCGGAGGTTTCTTCTGCAATGGCAGCGACTTCCTGGGATTGACGGGAAGTCTGTTGAATACTGTCCATTTGCTGATCCACCAGAACAGAAATCGTATGAACCGCTTCCGCCACTTCATGGATCGTCTTCGTCATCGCCTCGATCATCTCATTGGTCTGTGTCCCTTTTTGCGCTTCGGAATTAGCTGAATCGACTTGACTGGTGATTTGTCCTACGACATGTCCGACTTCCGTCTGGATATTCTTGATAAGGTCAGAAATACCTTGAACCGCTTTCCCGCTTTCATCCGCAAGCTTCCGCACTTCCTCGGCTACGACGGCAAATCCCTTTCCGTGCTCACCTGCCCGTGCCGCTTCTATGGAGGCATTCAGGGCAAGCAGATTCGTCTGATTCGCTATATCCCCAACCAGCTGGATGATCTGCTCCACCTTTTTCGCATTGTCTTCCAGTCTCCTTACAGCATCTAAGGAAGCTTCATTCCCTTTCGCCAGACGGCCAATGCCCTCTACAAGAGAATGAATAACCTCTTTACTCCCTTTAAGCTCAGACACCATATTATTGGACAGATGCTCAGAAGATTTGGAGTGATTTTGTACTTCCTGTGCGATCCGGATCACGTCCTCCACAGATTCAGCCGTTGTTTGAATAGCCACGGCCGAGCTCTCCGCACCTGCAGAAATTTCGCTGATCGTCCTTGAAATAGAATCTGCCTGAGTAGAAGCCACTTCAGATGCTTTGGACAACTCAATGACATTCGAATTGGTTTTCGTGAAGTTCTCATCGATACTCGACACCATGTCCCGGAGATTATAAAGCATCCGGTTGAAGGCCAGTGCCAGTGAACGGATTTCATCGTCCGATTTCGGCACCTCTACCTCCACGGCAATGTCCCCTTCAGCCGCTTTCAAGGCAGCCTGCTCCAGACGCTGTAGCGGTTTGATGATGAATCCCGCTGCAAAAAATGCCAGCACACCCGACCAGAATACTCCCATCCCAAGGGTCAAGGTGGTAAATAATAGCTCGTTCATCTCAGGTGCAAAAGCAGGCTGGATCACATAAATAAAAAGTGCACTTGTTGAATACGTCACCACAGCAAGAAGCGTGATAAAAAAGACTAATTTCTTTCTAAGACCCGACTTGTATCCCTTCTCATTCCCCATTTTTCTCTCTCCCTGTCTCAATCCAACTTTTTGATTAACTCGCCAATCAATGAATCCAACTCTCTGTATGTATGCCTATAGATGTCCACGCTTCCCCCATACGGATCCGATACATCAAGATCAGCAGGATCTTCCAGGACGAACTCCTTTAATGTGAATAGTTTGTCCGCCACATGTGGATACTGATCCACGATCGCCCGCTTATGGTTCGATGTCATGGTAAAAATATACGAAGCCCAATCCAGGTTCTCTCTCGTAAGCGAACTGGATTGGTGTCTATGTATTATATCGTTCTCTTCCAACACTTCTTTAGCCTGAAATGAAGCTTCATTTCCATCCATGGCAAAAACACCGGCAGATTTCACATCAAATCTCTCTGCCCCCTTATGCTTCAGCAACGCCTCCGCCATGGGACTCCGGCACGTATTCCCCGTACAAACAAACAAAATATTCATCACGTCAACCTCCTTACAGCCTATTATAAAATATTTTCCAAACCTCACCTAGCCCATTCACAAAGAATACAAAAAGAAAAGCGCAGGCGGCTTGGTCAGAGGCGACATGCTTAAGGCGAGTCGACCGGAAAGGCGTTTTTTGCCTTTTTGGTCGGCTTGACTTAAGACCTCGAGCCTCTAGCCGACGGAGCTGGACCAAGAAAAGCGCAGGCGGCTTGGTCAGGCCCGACAAGCATAAGCTGAACAGAGCGGAAAGGCGTTCTTTGCCTTTTTGATCTGTTCAGCTTATGACCTCGAGGGACTAGCCGACGGAGCTGGACAATCGAAAAGCGCAGGCGTCTCCGTCAGGGTTGATTAACATAATTAAAAAGCCCACCCCAAGGGACGGACCTTCCATCCATTTCAAAAATTCACTCTTCCTTCATTACAATGGCAGCAGCAGCTTAATCCCAAACGCGAACAAGATGCTTCCGCCCAGAGCTTCGCTATACGCCCCCAGCACCCCCTGGAATTTCCGGCCAATCAGTAAACCGGTCCAGGTCAGCACCGTCGCAGCGATTCCAAAACAAATGAGCGCAACCGCCGTTCTCGCCCCGAAGATCCCCAGGGTCAAGCCAACTGAGAAACTGTCCAGGCTGACACTCAATGCAAAGAGTACCAAGCCGAATCCTACAGGGGAAATAAGGGTTGCTTCCTCTTCCTTGAAGCTCGACATAAACATCTGCGCACCCAAAATGATCATGAGGCCCCCCCCGGCATAAGCCGCAAATGAGCCGAACGTTTCCGATAAAAACTTCCCTGTCATCATCCCGAAGAGGGGCATCCAAACATGAAAGATGCCGACGACCAATCCTATATATAAGATTTGCTTTAATCTCAGCTGAAACATACCCATCCCGATCCCGATGGAAAAGGCATCCATCCCAAGAGCAAATGCCATTAACATTAAGGTAATCAATTCTCCTATAATCGTTGTCATTTTTGTTCTTATCCCCCTCCGGACATGCCTACAGAACAAATGTATGCACGTCCAACGGGAATTAGAATGATAAATAACTTCGGAGACGAGACATCACTCCTATATTGCCCCTGCACAAAAAACCCCCTGCAGTTTCTTTAAACCACAGGGGGAGAACATTTCGTTATTCTTTCACTACACGGTATCCGGCCGCTTTCTGAAGGCGGTTCATGATGGCGAGGCCAACACCTTCTTCAGGAAACATCTCACTGAAAATAATATCTACATCACTTCTATTGAAAGCGCGCAGGGTATCATAGAGATTCTGAGCGACAGTACTGAGGTCATCCCTCCTGCCGACAGACAGGATAACATCTGCCTGAAAGTCATTCACATATTCTTCTGTCGTTAACACACCGACTTTGAGTCCTTCGGCTTTTTTGTTATCGACTAATAATTGAAGGTCGCTTCTCGAACCATCAACCAAATAAACCGGAGCATCCGGAGCATAGTGGGTGTATTTCATACCTGGAGATTTCGGAGCACCTTTTCCTTCTTTAAGAGATGGGTCCACTTCCACTGTTCCCACCACTTCTTCGAGCTGTTCTTTTGTGACTCCGCCGGGACGTAAAATAATGGGGCTTGGCCCTGTGCAATCCACTACCGTCGACTCAACGCCAACACCCGTTTCCCCACCATCGACCACTCCGGCGATCCGATTTTCCAAGTCGTCGATGACATGCTGTGCCGTTGTCGGACTTGGTTTTCCCGAGCGGTTTGCGCTTGGTGCCGCAATCGGAAGGCCAGATGCTTCAATGATGGCCAGGGCAACAGGATGATCCGGCATACGGATTCCGACGGACGGCAACCCAGCTGTTACTTTTTCGGAAAATACATTTTTCTTATTTTTAAAAATAATGGTTAACGGACCAGGCCAAAAGGCATCGATAAGGTTCGCTGCAACATCTGGAACTTCCGCCACCAGTTCTTCCAGCTGATCACGATTTGATATGTGGACAATCAGTGGATTATCCGACGGTCTCCCCTTCGCTTCGAAAATTTTCTCTACAGCACGATCCGATTTCGCATTCGCACCAAGACCATAAACGGTCTCTGTCGGAAAGGCCACCACTTCATTCTGTTGAAGAACCTTCGCTGCATCCACAATTTGTGGATAACTTTCACCTTTATCCACATCACTTTCCACAATCCAATGTTTCATCATTTCCGTCATCCACCTTTTTCTATCAACACTTAATCGATTCTATATATGTTAAGAAATCCTGAATTCACAAGCGTTCTTCCTTCTTTCTCTTTTGAAAGTATAAAAGAAACCAACCAATTTCTCAAGTATTGTCCACAAAACGTGAATAATCCTCTACAGTTTGTGGATAAATCTGTGGATGATGTGAATAATTCTGAAAAAAGAAATTTTTACTATGAAAACGCTGCATCTCGTATTTTGTCGAATAGTACGCACAAAAAAACTGAACCCTTTCACATGTGAAAGGGTCCAACCTTAGGGGGGACTGCCATTGCCAATGCATGTAAGGATGAAGGAATTTGTCGAAAACCTTAAAGATCCAGTCTCATCGTAATGCAGTTATCCACTGTGGATAACTTTTGGGCATGAACAAAATTCTTAAGATCCTCTACAAAAGGGTCCTTTTCCTGTTGAAAACCAAGGAGATCAAAGAATTGCAGGGATGCTCTCCGGTTGGAGATTAAATAAAGCCGGGAAAGCTCTTTTTCTTTCGCCAGTTTTAATATCTCTTGGAAGAGAGCAAACAATTCTTCGCTGTCAAAGGAGGAAGTCACAACGAGTGAGCGGAGCAGGCCCACTTCCTCCTGGACTTCAATCCCAAGAGTTCCGATTAACTGCTTCTCTGAGTCTTCCACTACTAAAAAGCAATCAACACTATTATGAATGCCTTCTGTGCTTAATCCCGCTTTTTTTAAGAAGGCTGTTACTTCCCAAATATCTTCCTGCGTTGCCTGGCGAATCACTTTTAACATCATTTCGTCCTCCTTTTACTGGTGTTGCCTAGTATTAATGTATGAGGGGAATGAGAGAATAGAACCCGCCATGTGAAAAATACTAGAAAACTAGATTTCGATTGAACGAAAAAAAAGCTTCATCTCATTGGATGAAGCTCTGTTACTTTTTGAAGATTCCTTTGATCAGGTCGACTACGAAAAAGCGGACCTCTACTTCTTCCTCTTCTCCTTCTGCAACGAAGCCAGGCTCTTCCTGTTCCGCATTCGACTGAATTTCTTCGTCATCACTTTCTATGACAGGCAGCTCTTCCGACACTTCCGCTTCCACCGTTTCAGATTCGACTACTTTATAAGCAGCCTCATCCGTTACAGGAATCTCTTCCACTGTTTCTTCTGAAGCAAGTTGAGGGATTTCTTTCTCATCTTCAGGATCCACTTCTGTCACCTCATGACCACTGGCTTCTACTTTTGTTTCAAAGCCTGGGCTTCTTACGGCATTTCCAGTGGAGAAATCCAGGAAGCATAGAGGCGGGTAGAGTACACACCACCAGTTCGCGCCTTTTCCTTCCCCAAGTGTAATCAATACCGCTTCATATTCTCCTGCAGGATACAGGTACTGACCGTATAATTTAGTCGGGAACGCCACTTTTCCGAAGTCGATTTTCACTGATTGATCGAGTCCTTCTTGTGCCATAACCTCTTCTGCGATGGTCTGAAGCTGCGGTAGCCCTGACTGAATGACTGACTTCGCTTCTTCCTGGGAAGTAAGAGTCGCCACCCATTTTGTAATCTCTTTGTTGACTTCATCACGGACAATCCTTTTTACCTGCTGATCCGCCTCCAAGTCACTGTTTGCCAGAATCCTGAGCCGAATTGCCTCTTCGGGAATTACCATCGTCTCCTGAGCCGCCATCTCATGCTTCGGTATATATAAACTTAAAATCGTTCCTAACGATAGAATCACGATATATAATAAAACCGTTTGTTTTGTTTTCATTTTATCTCCCCCTCAGTAACACAGTCTCGTCAAGATGGGGAAATCTTAAACTAGTAAAATAACATTTATGATATGAAATTTTGCAATATCCTGTTTTGAAACTAAAATCTCAGGAATTGAAAATAAAAATCTATTTTTGAAAACAAATCGTGGAAAGTTGAAAATAATAGTGAAGGGAGTCATAAGAAATCAGGAATGCTCGGGAACATTTACTCCATTTGAACTTCAGGATTCCAAAAATCTCACCTTTTCAGTATAAAAAACCCCCGATCAGACAAATCGAGGGCCGACATTTTTATTTTCTCACACAAAACACCATGCGGTCTTTTCCATTGATATCATGGACGACTTCTACTTCCGCATCACGGAAGGTTTCCCGTAATAAGTCCGCAACCGTCTCTCCCTGACCGACTCCGACTTCAAAACCGATCAGACATCTTTCATTCATGACTAAAGGAAGTTCATCCATCAGTCTTTTGTATAAATCATACCCATCTTCGCCGCCAAAAAGGGCGAGTTCCGGTTCATGCTCAATGACGACATCGGACAGCGTTTCACGATCCATAAGGGGAATATAGGGAGGATTGGATAAAAGGATATCGAGCTTCACTCCTTCTCCAATCAACGGCTGCAGTAAGTCCCCTTCAAAAAAGCGAATGTCCGCACCGAGTCTCTCACTATTTTTACGGGCAACCGCGAGAGCTTCACTGGAAATATCGACTGCCATCATATCCAGCGGCCACCGGTCCGCTTCCAGCTTCAGGGAAACCCCAATCGCTCCGCTTCCCGTTCCAACATCGGCAGCCTGCAACGTGGTAACCTTTTCACTGAACAGATCCTTCATCTTCCCTAATCCATAATAGATCAATTCTTCCGTTTCTGGTCTCGGAATCAGCACATGCTCATTCACCACAAACTGCCGGCCATAAAACTCTTCATGTCCGATAATATGCTGGATCGGCACCCCGCCGGCATGTTCCCAGATCCCAGCCTGGAATTCTTCCCACTTCTCCTGAGGGACGGACCTCCGCTGTTCAGCAAAAAGCTGTGAACGGGACATCCCCATGATATGCCGCAAATAGATTTCTCCCACATTTTCATCGCGGCCATTTTCAACTAAAAAAGAAGAAGCCCATTTCAGGGCTTCAAATACCGTCACCATGCCTACTCTTCCAGTCTCTCTAGAAGCTTGGATTGGTCTTCAATGATTAACGCATCGATGACTTCATCCATCTTGCCTTCAAGAATTTGGTCAAGCTTTTGGATCGTCAGTCCGATTCGGTGATCCGTTACGCGGTTTTGTGGGAAATTGTACGTACGGATACGTTCGGAACGGTCACCGGTACCAACGGCAGATTTACGGTTTGCATCGTATTCAGCCTGTACTTCACGTTGGAATTTATCGTAAACGCGGGCACGGAGTACTTTCATTGCTTTTTCCTTATTCTTGATTTGCGATTTTTCATCCTGACATGACACGACCACACCTGTCGGAAGGTGAGTCAAGCGAACGGCTGACATGGTCGTGTTAACACTTTGTCCTCCCGGTCCGCTTGATGCAAACGTGTCTACACGGATGTCTTTATCGTGGATGTCCACTTCGACTTCTTCTGCTTCAGGCAGACAGGCAACCGTTGCCGTCGACGTATGGATACGTCCCCCGGATTCAGTTTCAGGTACGCGCTGCACACGGTGCGCCCCGTTTTCGTACTTCATCTTGGAGAATGCGCCATTTCCATTAATCATGAAAATAATCTCTTTATATCCACCGACACCAGTAGAGTTCGCTTCCATGATCTCGATCTTCCAGCCTTGAGATTCTGCATAACGGCTGTACATACGGTATAAATCACCTGCAAACAGGGCTGCTTCATCTCCTCCGGCAGCTCCGCGCACCTCCATGATGACGTTCTTATCATCATTCGGGTCTTTAGGGATCAATAATATCTTCAAACGGGCTTCCAACGCTTCAATTTGTTCTTCAAGCTCGGAAACTTCTTCTTTCACCATTTCACGCATATCAGCATCAAGCTTGTCATCGAGCATCGCCTTTGCGTCTTTATGCTGCTGAGTAAGCTCTTTATATTCGCGGTAGGCTTCTACTGTTGCTTGGATATCTGATTGCTCTTTTGAATAATCTCTTAGCTTTTTTGGGTCATTCACAATTTCTGGATCGCTCAGAAGTTCATTTAACTTATCATAGCGATCTTCCACTGCTTGTAAACGATCGAACACAGCTATTCACCTCAAATTTTAGTCCATAACAGTCTAATTATATTATATGGTGTATGTAAAAACAAGGTGGATGGAAATAGGCAGAGGGGATGGAAAGGACGGAAATGGTCTGCAGGGTGCAAGCAGATCCGCAATGAGACCTGCTTGCTGCTTGTTATCTTTCGGTGATTTTCACATTGATGTCGTACCTTGGAATTGCTTTTTCTAATCTTTCTTTTAACATGGCCTCTTCTTTATCCGTCTCAGCCATATTCATTTCTTCCCGGGTATGGGCCGTCACCCACATTTGTTGTCCATTGATCCAGACTTCATCGGGCTCGAAGCTTGTATACTCCCTGACAACCTCACGGGCCTTATCTTCATAAACCCCTGTCGTTGTCGACGTCGTGCCTGGATTGTTGGTCAGGTTGGGGAAATTCGGGTTATCATTGGTAATATTCCGGACGCTTCGATCCTGTCGTTCGTCCATCACTTGTTTTCGGTTATCAATGAACCGGGTACCATTTTTATCCTCATGGATTCCGTATTCCGACTCCTGATTAACCCCGCAAGCCGTGATTAAAATAAAGAATACCGTAAAGGATAAAGCGATGATTATTTTTTTCAATTTATCGCACCTCCTGGGTTTAGGATTTCCCACAGGAAAGTGCTTATGCACAGAAAGATCGAGGGGTTTTTGCATCTCAGGGTAAATGAAGATTTTATACTTGGGCAAGAGAATCATTGGATTAGGTTTTTTGATAGCTCTTTTCGTTAACATTGTTGCTATCCTGAAGCTCATTAGTTCCGTTGCTACAAACTCATCATCCGGCATATATTTGTTCACAAAGCCTTGCACCTGTTGAAACCTGTTCAAATAAAAAAAGCCCCTAAAAGGGACTTCATTCACTATATCTTCTTCACCATATCTGGTGTCACGCTGATTCCAGTCGGCACTTCATGGTGGTGACGGCATCTTGGTTCATAAGCTTCCGATGCACCCACGAGGATGACGGGATCATCGTAGCAAGCCGGTTCACCATTGATGAGACGCTGGGTCCGACTGGCAGGAGAGCCGCAGACGGCACAAACAGCTTGAAGCTTTGTCACTTGTTCAGCAATGGACATCAAGTCCGGCATGGGACCGAATGGCTCTCCGCGGAAATCCTGGTCAAGGCCTGCGAGGATGACACGGTATCCGCTGTTTGCTAATTTCTGGACGACTTCCACAATGCCTTCGTCGAAAAATTGAACCTCATCAATAGCTACAACATCCACCTCAGGATTCAGGTCATCGAGGATTACATCGGAACTCTCTACTGCTTTGGCGATGACAGAAGTACCATTGTGAGATACTACTGACTCATCGCTATAGCGATTATCTAGTTTTGGCTTATACACAGCAATTTCTTGTTTAGCAAATTGAGTGCGTCGTACCCGGCGGATCAGTTCCTCGGATTTCCCTGAGAACATGCTGCCGCAAATGACTTCTACCCAACCCGTTTGTTTCATGACATACACGAAAGCGCCTCTCCTTCCTTACACATTGATCTATAATAAACAGTCTGACTGCTAGTAAATACGGACTACTCTTTTAGTATAAAGCATTCCTTTATGTACGGGAATCATGCTCTAAATCCTGTAATTTGGCAGAAAAAAAGAGGCACAGTTCAATTGGAACTGCCTCTATTTCTTCAACCATTTGCTTTAAAGGTAATAAAAAACAGGCAAGCATGAAGATCCTTGCCTGTTTTTCTGCTAGAAGAGAAGGACCGATCGAATCTTTTGCGCCTATGCACAAAGGGGTTCGATGCGACCTTCTGGCTCTTCATTATTGTTGTTTTTGTTTGATACCGTATTTTTTGTTGAAACGGTCAACACGTCCACCAGCGTCCGCGAATTTCTGACGGCCTGTGTAGAATGGATGGCATTCAGAACATACCTCAACGCGCATTTCTTCCGCTACAGAACCAGTTTCAAATTCGTTACCGCAAGCACAGCTAACTTTGATCGTGTTGTACTTAGGATGAATTCCTGATTTCATTACTTTCATCTCCTTCCGCCCTGAATCATCTGAAACAGAGTAATTTATTACGAAGATATATGTGATATGAGCATAAGCATGAGAGTTATAGCCAGCCCCTTACCACATCCATATTTAAAAACACATTGATGTTATTATAACAAGGACAAGGGATATTTGCAACCTGAAAAATTGGAAGTTCCAGACATGACTGTCCTCGAAAAATCATTCGATCCTTAGGTTAACGCTTCTTTGCCTCTTCTGTCAACACATTGAAAAACTCTTCATTTGTCTTTGATTGCTTCAGCTTGCGCATGAGTTTCTCCGCAAAATCCGGCTGGTCGGACATGGCTTTTCGAATCGCCCACAGCTTTTCAAGGTGATCCGGTTTAATCAGAAGCTCTTCTCGACGTGTGCCGGAGCGACGTATATCGATGGCCGGGAAGATCCGTCTCTCTGCAAGAGAACGGTCAAGATGAAGTTCAAGGTTACCTGTTCCTTTGAACTCTTCATAAATGACATCATCCATGCGTGATCCTGTATCGACCAGGGCCGTTGCAAGAACCGTCAAGCTTCCGCCCTCTTCAATGTTACGGGCAGCTCCGAAGAATCGCTTCGGACGGTGGAATGCTGCCGGGTCGATACCTCCGGAAAGTGTTCGTCCACTCGGAGGGATGACCAGGTTATAGGCACGGGCTAAACGAGTGATACTATCCATCAGGATGATGACATCACGCTTATGCTCGACCAGACGCATGGCACGCTCCAGTACCAATTCTGCCACCTTGATGTGGTTTTCCGGTACTTCATCAAACGTAGAGCTGACGACTTCCGCTTCTACAGAACGTTCGATATCGGTTACTTCCTCCGGGCGCTCATCAATAAGAAGGATGATCAATTCCGCTTCCGGATGATTCGTCGTAATCGAGTTTGCGATCTCCTTGATGAGCATCGTTTTACCGGCTTTAGGAGGTGCCACGACTAAACCACGTTGTCCGAAGCCGACTGGCGCGATGAGGTCCATGATGCGCGTAGAGATCTTATTCGGTGTTGTTTCAAGTGTCATTTGACGGTCAGGATAGAGAGGCGTAAGCCCTGGGAAGTGAACACGTTCTTTCGCCGATTCCGGCTCTTCTCCATTGACCATTTCCACATGCAGGAGTCCGAAGTAACGCTCGTTTTCCTTCGGAGGTCTCACTTTCCCAGATACTTTATCCCCGTTACGAAGGTCGAATCGACGGATCTGGGAGGCAGAGATGTAGATATCCTCAGAACTTGGGGAATAGTTGATCGGTCTTAAGAAACCGAAGCCCTCAGACTGGATGATTTCAAGAACCCCTTCCATGAAGAAGAAGCCTTCCTGTTCCGCACGTACTTTCAGGATAGCGAAAATCAATTCTTTTTTTGTTAATTTACTATAATAAGAAACTTTGTATTGTTTGGCCAGCTCATAAAGCTCTTTAAGCTTCATATTTTCTAAGCTGGAGATTGTTAATTCTTCCATCATGACACCACGCTTTATTAATTTGTCCTACCTAAAAAGATAAAAAGAAGGATAGATTTTAGTAAAATGAAGAAATAAGTTGAAGCATAAATCAATAGTAAAAATGCTGAAGATAAAAACCTTATCTATTGTAACCATACTTTTAATCAAGAATCAATGATTGGGTAAAAAAAGGAAGGTAATTTTGTCGATAGGCGGCATTTTTCACCTATGAAGAAAAAAGTGAGTGAAAAGAGTGGTCGGGCAGAAGCGGTCAGACACCCTGCCCATCCCGAATCTCTTAAAAAGAAGAGTTTGTTTCTCTCTCAGTGTTTTATATCTATTTATTATTTCATTACCAGGTTGGGCTTTTTCTGAAGACTGTGGCGTCCGTCAATGAAGCGGACGGTTCCGGACTTCGCGCGCATAACGACAGAATGGGTCAAACCATGGGTCCCTTTAAGTTGAACCCCTCTTAATAGTTCACCGTCCGTCACACCTGTTGCAGCAAAGATCGCGTCATCACCGCATACAAGGTCTTCCATCCGGAGGACTTTGTCTACATTGAGGCCCATGCTGATACAGCGCTGGAGCTCGGCATCATTCTGTGGTAGCAGCTTCCCTTGAATCTCTCCACCGAGGCATTTCAGTGCAACAGCAGCAAGCACTCCCTCCGGAGCACCACCGGATCCGAATAAAATATCGACACCCGTATGATCGAATGCTGTGTTCATAGCCCCTGCCACGTCACCATCATTGATCAGTTTGATGCGGGCACCGGCTTCCCTCAGCTGCTGGATGATATGCTCATGACGGGGACGATTCAAGACTGTCGCCACTACGTCTTCGATATCCTTGTTCTTTGCTTTAGCAACAGCTTTTAAATTATCGATAACCGAAGCGTTAATATCAATCTTCCCTACCGCTTCTGGTCCTACTGCGATTTTATCCATATACATATCCGGTGCATTCAACAGGTTGCCATGATCAGCCACTGCGAGTACTGCCAGTGCATTCCAGCCTCCGGAAGCAACAATGTTCGTTCCCTCCAACGGATCGACGGCCACATCTACGCGCGGACCATAGCCTGTCCCTAATTTCTCACCGATATAAAGCATGGGAGCTTCATCCATTTCTCCTTCTCCGATGACAACGGTCCCCTTCATCGGGACAGTATCGAATACATCGCGCATGGCAGAGGTTGCTGCATCATCTGCTTCATCCTTCTTTCCGCGCCCCATCCAGCGAGCAGATGCAAGAGCAGCCCCCTCTGTTACTCGAACAAGCTCCATTGATAAACTTCTTTCCATGTATATAGCCTCCCGTAATCCCTTTTGTTTTACAATATTCTTTAATTGTATAACATATTAACAGATTTATTGTAACACATTAAAGAGGGTGGAGAGACTATTTTTCGAAAAAAGCAGGACACAATGGTTCATTTAAGCTAAAAATGACTGGTAACACTGTTAATATTTACAGAATGAAGTGGTTGATTCCCAATCACAGGCAGGTGTTGATTCCACTCTATAGTGCTCACTATCCACAGGAGTCGGGCACCCTTCTGTTTCATCCTGACTTCAATTGAAAACAACCACCTGATTAGAACGTAACTAAGACTTCAACTGCTCCAATTCTTCCGCTGACATCTTTTCACGCCAGATCGTAGCGCCGAGGCCTTCGAGCTTGGCTACGAGGTCGCTGTATCCACGGTCGATATGCTCGAGTCCGGTTACTTCTGTGACACCTTCTGCCATTAAGCCTGCGATGACAAGGGCGGCTCCGGCACGGAGGTCGCTTGCCTTCACTTTGGCACCCTGTAATTGAACAGGACCATTGACGATGGCGGAGCGGCCTTCCACTTTGATCGTGGCATTCATTCTTCTCAGTTCATCGATATGCTTGAAGCGGGCCGAATATATGGTGTCGGTTACGACTGCAGAGCCTTCCGCCCTGTTTAATAATGTGGTAAAAGGCTGCTGCAGATCAGTAGGAAAACCTGGGTACACCAATGTTTTCACATCAACGGATTTGAGCTTGTCCGCTCTCCCGATGAAGATCTGGTCGTCGTTCGTTTCTACAGGAACGCCCATTTCACGGAGCTTGGCAATGACTGATTCCATATGTAATGGGATAACGTTGTCAACAAGCACACCTTTACCGACTGCCGCTGCAAGGATCATGAACGTTCCAGCCTCGATACGGTCAGGGATGATGGTATGGCGGCAGCCGTGAAGCTCGTCCACCCCGTCGATACGGATGACATCGGTACCCGCCCCCTTGATTTTCGCACCCATATTGCTCAGCAAAGTGGCAACGTCAATGATCTCAGGCTCTTTTGCCGCATTTTCAATGATCGTTCTTCCCTTTGCCCGAACAGCTGCAAGCATGATGTTGATGGTTGCCCCGACACTGACGACATCAAGGTAGATGCGGGCACCCCTTAATTCTTCGGCACGTAAATAAATTGCACCCTGTTCATTCGTGACTTCTGCCCCGAGGGCCTCAAAGCCTTTAATATGCTGATCGATGGGACGTGGCCCCAAATGGCACCCGCCAGGTAATCCGATGACCGCTTTTTTGAAACGTCCGAGCATGGCCCCCATTAGATAATAGGAAGCACGAAGCTTCTTTACCTTTCCGCTTGGTAAGGGCATGGAGACCATCTGACTTGGATCAACTTTCATATCCCCATCTTCAAGGGTGACGGTACCGCCGATTTCTTCCAGAAGGTCCTTCAGTGTACGGACATCAGAGATATCAGGCAGCCCTTCGATTGTAACCGGTGAATCGGCAAGGATCGTTGCCGGGATCAAGGCTACCGCACTGTTTTTGGCCCCACTGACTTTAATGGTTCCTTCAAGGGGATATCCCCCTGCAATTTTTAGCTTTTCCATATTAATCTCCCTTCCACTGTTTATTGATCAGGAAGCCCCAATGGCTGTCAGGCTCCACTCACCAACAAACAAAAAGGATTATTTTTCCAAATGCAGACGTTCTAAGAGGTATTGTCTACTAGTGTATACATATTTCGGCAAAACATGTATAGGATAAACGAATTTTTTTCGTTTGGACCGATGGACCTAAACTCAGCGATTGTTCCAATCGTTCAGGAATGCTTCAATCCCTTTATCCGTAAGAGGATGGTGGAACAATTGCTTTAATACTTTAAGAGGTACTGTCGCAATATGCGCCCCTCTTAAGGCAGCTTCGGTAATGTGCTGCGGGTGACGTGTCGACGCGGCAATGATCTCAGTTTCCAGACCATGGATCGCAAATATTTCGGCAATCTTGGAGACAAGCTCGAGACCGTCATGACCGATATCATCCAATCTTCCAAGGAATGGCGAAACATACGTCGCTCCCGCACGAGCCGCCAGCAGCGCCTGATTCGCACTGAAAATAAGCGTCACATTTGTCTTAATTCCTTCCTTAGCAAATGTAGATGTTGCCTTCAGTCCATCAGGGGTCATTGGGAGTTTAACCGTAATGTTCGGTGCGATTTTCGCCAGCTCACGGCCCTCTTTGATCATCCCTTCGGCGTCCGTCGCGATGACTTCAGCGCTTACAGAACCCGGGACTAAATCTGTGATTTCTTTTAATCGATCTTCGAATGTAACATTCTTCTCTTTGGCTACAAGGGAAGGATTCGTTGTCACCCCTGAAACAATTCCCCATTCAAATGCTTCCTGAATTTCACTCATGTTTGCTGTATCTATGAAAAATTTCATTTCTTCATCCCCATTTTCGACAAAATTTTCAATCATCTTTTAATGAACGGAAGGGACTGACCCAAAAAGGTATCAACCCTCTCCTGGTGCCAGTCCCATCCTACTGCTTCATTCTATTACTACCACGTCCGGAAAGTCCATAATCTTTCAGAGGGTACTTTCCAAACATTACCTAAAATTACGCTTGGTTAGAAGAACCGAATTCGCGCATTTTGCCAGCAACGGTCGCTTTGATCGCTTCACGGGCTGGACCCATGTATTTACGTGGATCATATACTTCTGTGTCTGCTGCCAGTACTTCACGTACCGCTTTAGCAGAAGCAATTTGGTTTTCAGTGTTTACGTTGATTTTAGCTGTTCCGTAAGAAATCGCTTTTTGGATATCTTTTGTAGGGATTCCAGTTCCGCCGTGAAGCACTAATGGTACACCAGTAGCCGCTCCGATTTCTTCCATTTCCTTGAATCCAAGGTTTGGTTCACCTTTGTAAGGACCGTGAACAGAACCAAGTGCAGGTGCAAGTGTGTCGATACCAGTACGTTCCACTAGTTCTTGACACTCTTTAGGGTCTGCATAGATTACGCCGTCAGCGATGACGTCATCTTCCTGTCCACCGACAGTTCCAAGCTCAGCTTCAACAGAAACACCTTTAGAGTGAGCATATTCTACCACTTTAGAAGTGATTTCAATGTTCTCTTCGAAAGGACCGTGAGAAGCATCGATCATGACAGATGTAAAACCTGCATCGATTGCTTCTTTACATTTGTCATAGCTTGAACCGTGATCTAAGTGGATCGCAACAGGTACTGTGATGTTTAAGTCTTCCATAAGACCTTCAACCATTTTCACAACTGTCTTGAATCCGCTCATGTAACGGGCTGCACCTTCAGATACACCAAGGATGACAGGTGATTTTTCTTCTTCAGCCGCTTGCAGGATCGCTTGAGTGAACTCAAGGTTATTCAGGTTGAATTGACCTACTGCATAGCTGTTTTCTTTTGCTTTAATTAGCATGTCTTTCATTGAAACTAAAGGCATAGTTATTTCCTCCTTTTATTCAGTCAGTGAACCATTCTAGTAGAAATGGCGGTGTTATATATAGCACCACGTGACATTGTTTACAATTTCACTTGTATCATACCAAAACATAATTGATTTTACCAACTGCAGAGGCGAATTGTTAAAAATACTACTATTTTCACTATTCAATCAATATGGTCAAGAAGGAATATACTGCTTCACTGCCTGCCTGATGTCATCAATATCAAACGGTTTTGCAAAATGAGTAAGGGCACCGAGATCCTTTGCTTCCTGAATCATGTCCAGCTCACCGTACGCTGTCATGATGATGACCCGGATATGTGCATCCTTCTGCTTCATTCTCTTTAAAATTTCGATACCATCCATTCCAGGTATCTTCATATCAAGCAACACCAAATCCGGTGAATGCTGATCTACGATTTCAAGGGCCTGGATTCCGTTCGCCGCCTGAAATGTCTGGTAGCCTTCTTTTTGTAACACTTCATTTAATAGAATTCTAATACCAAATTGATCGTCTACAATCAGAATCTTCTCTTTCATCCATCCCAATCCCTTCGTATATAAGTAAATTATGTATTTCTGTGAAACCAAACCCAACTATAATTGTATATTTATTACTAATTCTCTTTTTCCTGTAAAAAATCCTGCCTTTAAAGAGATTTTACTTACGGCCTTTTCCCCCTTTATAATAAGCGTTATGATGACAAATGTCGAAGCTTATTATAATAAGGAGAGTCATTCTATGATAAAAATGTTTACAACTCAGCTAACGGGCCTGTTCAAGCGTATATATGACAAGCAGGAATTTCAAATCGAAGACGGTGCCCGCCTGCTGGCGCAGGCCGCCATCGGTGAAGGGAATATCTACATCAAAGGATTTGGTGAAATGGAGGCGGTCACTGCAGAAGCCCTGTCCGGTGCCGAACCTCTCCCTTCTGCCAAGCGTTATGATCCTTCCGTTGAATTGACTGAGGCTGATCGTGTGTTGCTCGTCACTCGATTTTCAACGGATGAAGAGGCTGTTTTACTTGGCAGGAAATTGTCGGATGAAGGAGTTCCCTTCGTAGCCGTGTCAGGTTTAGTCGAGGGAGAAGCCAACCTGGCTGACACAGCCGACATTCACCTGGATACGAAACTGATCAAAGGCATGCTTCCCGGCGATGAGATCGGTGAGCGGGTAAGCTTCCCTTCCAGCATGGCCGCCCTTTATCTTTATTTTGTCCTGGGGTTTGGCATCCGTGAGATGCTTGAGGAGTATGAAGAGTAGGTTGAAATGGACCTGTCCCGGATCGGGATGGGTTTTTTTTGATGAAGAAGCGGCTTCCCAAAAGGAGGCACCCCGAAAGGCGCCTCACTCAAGAGCCGCGCACCTTCCTGGCATGTATATAGGTCACTGCCAGTGCCAGCACCAGTACGCTTCCTTTAATGATTTCAAATGCATAGTATGGTAGATTCATCATCGTCAACCCGTTCAACAGGACTCCGATCAGTGCCGCCCCGAAGAAGGTCCCAAGTATATTGGGCTTCCCTGCGCCCAAAACGGAGAAGCCGACAAACACCGCAGCCACAGCTTCCATCAGGAGAGGGGCTCCGGCATCCATCTGCCCTGATCCCACACGGGCCGTGAACAGGATCCCTCCAATCGATGCGAATACCCCCGATAGGACGTAGGCGATTAATTTCACCCGCTTTACCCTTACCCCTGATAAGCGGGATGCCTCCTCGTTCCCACCAGTCATATAGAGAATCCGTCCCCATGTTGTGAAGTGCATGATGACATAAACAAGGGAAACCAATACGAGCATGATCCAGACGGGAACCGGCAGTCCCAGCCATTTGCCCTGACCGATCCAGAGGAAAGCCTCGGAGAATTCTCCCGGAGCCGTCCCGCCTGTTGTCATGGGCATATGATTGTAGATCGAGTATCCTTCTGTATACGTTCGATGTACGCCAGAAATGATATACATGGCTCCTAGAGTAGCCAGTAAATCCGGGATGCCGAACTTAACGATCAATAACGAATTGAACAGCCCCACTCCCGCTCCCACCAGTATGGGAATGAGAAGGACGATCCACATGGGAGCTTCATACCAGACCATCAGTGAAGCCGTCACCACCGTAGAAAGAGAAACTGTCGATCCCACGGACAAGTCGAAGCCGTCGACAACGAGAGTGAAGGTGACCCCGAGTGCCACCACCGTCACGATGGAAATCGAGCGCAGGATGTCTGATAAATTTCCATATGTAAAGAAGTATGGATTATATAAACTGAAGAAGATAAGAATCACGGCCATCAAACAAATGGCCCCGTATTTAAACAGTAAGTCGAGCGTCTTGCCTTTCATATTCATAAGTCCCCCCTGAAGCATAAAACAGTATGAGTTCTTGAGTCGCTTCTTCATTTTTCAGTTCTTTGACGATCCGCCCATCATACATGACGAGGATCCGGTCCGATATGGCCAGGATTTCCTGTATCTCACAGGAAAAATAAAGGACACCCTTCTCCTTTTCGGCAAGGGATTGAATCAGGGAGAAGATTTCCTTCTTTGCCCCCACGTCCACACCCTTCGTCGGTTCATCGAATAAGTACACCATCGATTCCTCTGACAGCCATTTTCCTATTGCCACCTTTTGCTGATTCCCTCCACTTAAAAAGTCGGCCCGGATTCCTTCATGGGCGGCTTTAATCGAGAGGGAAACGATTTTCTCACGAGCCATCTCACGCTCTTTGCGCCGGTTGATCCACAGTCTGTCAGATACGTTTCTTAAAGAAGGAAAACTCAGGTTGTGGTGGACAGACTCATGGATGAACAGGCCTTCTTTCCGTCTTTCTTCGGGAACGAGGGCCAACCCGTTCCGAACTGCGTCACGGGGAGAATGAATCTCAACCTTCCTCCCATTGAGGAAATGATCACCCTTTTCTACAGGAGAAGCTCCGAATAAGGCTTTGGCCAGCTCCGTCTTCCCCGCTCCTACAAGACCAACCACCCCGACGACTTCCCCTTTTTTTACGGACAGATGAATATCCTTTACTTTTTTTCCGTCGCCAAGATCCTTCACCTCGTAAAGCGTTTCCCCGACCTGTCGTGACCTTCTCTCGAATTCTTCTTTATATGTACTTCCAAGCATGGATTCAATAATGTCATGAGGGGTCGTTTGAGCGGTGTCAAACGTCCCTACCGTCTCTCCGTCCTTCATAACCGTGATCCGGTCGGAAAGCCGAAACACTTCCGGCAGCCTGTGAGAGATGAAGATGATCCCCACTCCCTCTTTCTTCAACTCATCAATGACCCGAAAGAGCTTTTCCGTCTCTAAAGAGCTTAAAGGCGCCGTCGGTTCATCTAAAATCAGTACTTTCCCATGTTGGATGAGACTTCTTGCAATGAGCACCAGCTGCTTTTCCGCGAGTGTTAAGGAAGACGCGGGAACATGCAGGGGGATCGTTTCTGACTCTATCCGTTTAAGGGCCTCCATTGCTTCATGGTGCACCGATTTTTTTCGTAATGAAAAAGGATCGTTTTTGAGAAAATCGATCAAGGATGATATTTTCCGCAACGGAAAGTTCAGGGACAATGGCCGTATCCACTTCCTGGGTACACGCAGTGAATGCCATGTTCCTTCGCTTCTTTGGGAGATTGATAGTCTCTCTTTTCAGACTGAAGGACGATGTCTCCCGTGTCCTGCACAAAAGCTCCTGACAAAATCTTCATCAAGGTGCTTTTCCCTGCACCGTTCGCACCAAGAAGGGCGTGTACCTCCCCCTCTTTCACATCGAAGCTCGCATTCTTCAAGGCTTTCACTCCAGAAAAACGTTTATTGATGCCCCTCATTTCTAACAGCGGAGACGCCATCTCTCCCAACTCCTTTCTACTCTTTCAAAGATGCCTCAAGCTTTTTCAATTCATCTGTATATCCCTGTTCACTTGCCCCCCAGCCCTCTACATGCTCGTGTAACTGATCTGTCGTGATCGTTTCAGCCGGCAATGCATCCTTCTCTATAAACACTGGATTGAGTTTCACTTTCTCCGGTGTTGCTTCGCCGTTCAGATTTTGATATAAGAAACGCACCTGCACCCGGCCGATATCCTTCGGGTCCACTGCTGCCGACGCTACCCACGGGCTCCCCTCTTTTTGGATGATCTGCAGGTCCTCATCACTCATATCGATTCCATATACTTTGATTTCATCCCTTCCTGCCGCTTCAATGGCACGGACGGCACCTTTTGCAAATTCATCCCAGGCCGCCCATACCGCATCGATGTCCCCTTTATTCGGGTACTGCTTCAAGATCGCTTCCATCTGTGCCTGTGTATCCAAGGCGGTATTCTGGGTAGCCGCTCCAAAGGCCGCCACCTCTTTAATACCGGGATTCCCTTCTAAAAATTCCTTATATGCCACCTGACGTCTTTCCATGGGCGCGAAGCCTGCAACCCAAATCTTCACGATCTCCCCTTCACCGCCAAGCTCTTCCGAAAGCCTGGTCAAGGTTTGCTCCGCCATTTCCCGGTCTCCCTGTTCAAGGACGGTCACTCCTTCTGATGCAACATCCGCATCAAAAACGACTACGGGAATATTTTGTTCCTTTGCTTTTTCCACCCCTGATTGCAGGGCTTCTTTCGTTCCATGATCAATGAGGATCCCATCAAATTTCTGATTGATGGCTGCATCCAGATTCGAAGACATCTTCGCGAGATCTCCCTCTGACGTAAACACCTGCACCTTGCCTCCGAATTTCTCTACCTGTTCCTTTACCCCTGCTATGTACTGAGCCGAAAATGTTCCTAAATTGATCTGCATGATGAGTGCTATTCTCTTATTCGAAAGGGGATGGTCGGAGACTGTTTCCTTCTGCTTTCCTGTTTCTGCCCCTGCCTCCTGGGATACCTTTGGCTGACAGGCCGCCAAACTGAAAATGAGTGTTAATAAAACGAGTAATATTCCTGCTTTTTTCATTTTTCCTTCTCCTTCCGAGGTACCATGCCTCTATGTGATAAAAAGCTCTTTCAGTGTTTTCATTCAGCAAGTCATAGGTGTCAGAAAACATTGAACTCCTTTATAAACAAAGAAATTCTTCCATTCGTTTGGGTTACGTGGAGTGTGTAAGGATGTAAAACCCAGAAAGTTGATTGGAGCGGAAGGTGCTCGACTCCTGCGGGAGATGCGGGAAGGTTGAGACCCCACAGGGCAACGCCCGAGGAGGCTCAACTCCCGCCCCGCGGAAAGCGAGCAACCTGCAGCGGAAAGCAACTTCTACAATCTTCTTTAGAACAACAACCAACTTACGTAAAGAGCCAAATAAAAAACCTCTTTTCCCAAGAGAAAAGAGGTTTATGTATAAATAAACGTACTCTTATCACTCAGGAAATTCTTCCTGCAGGTCTTAGCACCTTTCCGTTTGTGAACGGTAGGTTGCCGGGCATCATCGGGCCAGTCCCTCTGCCAACTCTTTATAAGAGATTATGAAATTGGTTTGGTTCGCATTTGCTATAATCGCTATGTTACCGATATGTGGGAATATTGTCAATATTCTTTTTTCAGAATTTTTCGCAATGGGAATGACGAGTATTCGCGAAAAATGTCTTTATTTGTAGAATGGTCCATATTGCGAAAAGAGGTTGATAAAGCCGATTTTCTGTTGACCATTCCAACCAATAAAAAACCGCTCTCCCCAATCAGGGAGAGCAGTTCCAGAATCGTTTCCTATTTCTCACCAAACGTCAGTGCCGCTTCCACAAAATCTCTGAACAGAGGCTGTGGACGGGTCGGACGGGATGTGAATTCCGGGTGGAATTGAGAGGCTACGAACCACGGGTGGTCGCTTAGCTCGATGATTTCCACAAGGCGGCCATCAGGACTTGTTCCTGAGAAGATAAAGCCGGCATTTTCCATTTGTTCACGGTAGTGATTATTGAATTCGAAGCGGTGGCGGTGACGCTCATATATCACTTCTCCATCATAGGCTGCATAGGCTTTTGAACCTTTTGTCAGCTTACATGGGTATAACCCGAGACGAAGAGTCCCGCCAAGGTCTTCGATGTCCTTTTGTTCCGGTAACAGGTCGATGACCGGGTAAGGCGTTTCAGGATTCAACTCTGCTGAGTGAGCTCCTTCAAGACCGAGGACATTACGTGCATATTCTACAGATGCCAGCTGCATGCCGAGGCAGATTCCAAGGAAAGGAATCTTGTTTTCACGGGCATATTGTGTGGCGGCGATTTTCCCTTCTACCCCACGGTCACCGAAACCGCCTGGAACAAGGATCCCGTCAACATCTGCCAGTTTTTCTGCCACATTTCCGTTGTCAACAAGCTCTGAGTTCAACCATCTCACCTGGATGTCGCTGTCGAAATGGTACCCGGCATGACGAAGGGCTTCCACTACTGAAATATAGGCATCCTGTAACTCAACATATTTCCCTACAAGGGCGATTGTTGTTTTACGTGAAAGGTTTTTCACACGGTCCACCAGTTCATTCCACTCCGTCATATCCGCTTCGTGACAGTTCAGCTTTAAATGCTGACACGTGATTTCATCCAGCTTTTGTTCCTGAAGCGCAAGAGGTACAGAGTATAGTGTATCAGCGTCCATTGCTTCAATGACAGCATTCTTATCGATGTCACAGAACAATGCGATTTTGTCTTTCATGTCCTGGGTCATCGGCATTTCTGTACGCACAACGATGACATTAGGCTGAATACCTAGGCTGCGCAGCTCTTTTACGCTGTGCTGAGTCGGTTTGGTTTTCATCTCACCGGCTGCTTTAATATAAGGAACAAGTGTACAGTGGATGTACATAACGTTGTCACGGCCCACATCACTCTTGATCTGGCGGATGGCTTCAAGGAATGGAAGAGACTCGATGTCTCCCACTGTCCCGCCGATTTCTGTTATGACGACATCCGAGTTGGTTTCCCGGCCTGCACGGTACACGCGCTCTTTAATTTCGTTCGTGATATGCGGAATCACTTGTACAGTTCCGCCAAGATAGTCACCGCGGCGCTCTTTCTTCAATACGGTTGAATAGATTTTACCTGTTGTCACCGAGCTGTATTTCGTCAGGTTGATATCAACGAAACGCTCATAGTGTCCTAGGTCAAGATCCGTTTCAGCACCGTCATCAGTTACGAACACTTCTCCGTGCTGATACGGACTCATCGTTCCCGGATCCACGTTGATATAAGGATCGAACTTCTGGATCGTGACGCTCACTCCACGGTTTTTCAATAGTCTTCCAAGGGACGCTGCTGTGATCCCTTTCCCTAGTGACGACACTACGCCGCCTGTTACGAAAATATACTTAGTCATGTATATGTCCCCCTTCAAAGTAAGTTTGGTTCAAAAAAAGTAGAGGGTGTCCATTGTAGTCATGTCATGAATTTATCTTGTTCAAAGAAGGGGAAGTCCATTCTCCATAAATAAATTCATATGCATAGACCAGCTAAAAGACAGCCTCTTATTATCAATATACATCAACATGTAAGGGGTCTTTTAAAGAGCGATCCTCTACACATAAAGGTGAGTTGAAACCCTTTTATGTCAAAGCTTTCTTCTTACAAAAAATAAAAAACGCCCCTCTTACAAGCATGTAAGGGGAGCGTTATATACTATATCCGTCCTTTTTTAAGGAGCCCAAATAAAATACTACCTTCCTGTACGAGAGAAGTCAAGCATAGAATAATGAAGGAATTTTCAATCAATGACCTTCATGGCAAATCCCTGCCTAAAAGTCGATCAGCAGGGATTCCTATAAGGTTTATGGACTGTTTGTAGATCTAATACCTTCATCAGAGGACAGGATGATTATTTATCGTCCTCTTCCTCATCAAGCTCTTCATCTTCGTCATCGATTTCGTCAAATTCATCGAGCTCTAGATCTTCTTCGTCTTCATCGATATCCAGATCGTCGTCTTCATCGTCAACGGCATCATCGTCGTCATCGGTGAGATCATCGTCATCGTCTGTATCGTCAAGATCATCATAATCGAGATCTTCATCGTCAAGATCATCGAAATCATCAAGATCTAAATCGTCATCGTCTTTTTTCTTCGCTTTTTTCTTTTTGCTGGATTTCATCGTTGGAACCGTCTCTTCTTCAATTTGATCGACAGGATACCATTCTCTTAATCCCCAACGGTTGTCACCCATGGCAATGAAGCGACCATCAATATTCAAGTCCGTGTAGAACTGAAGTAAACGGTTGCGAACCTCTTTATCAGAGATTTCAAGCAAGCCTTTGATTTCGCTGACTACTTCTTCGAATGCCATTGGCTGCTTTTTCTCTACTAAAATTTCATGTGCCAACTCAATGAATGATGTTTGACGCAATTCTTCTTTGGATAACTGCTTAAGACTCAATGTACGCACTTCCTTTCTCTATTTCACACTCTACTAAGTAGAGTAAAAAAGGGCAAAAATTCTCCATTATCAATTTTAACCATATTCATCATTATAAACAATAAGAAAGACTTTATGCCATACCTATCTTGTTTTTGTCGCTTTTTTTTCAGAACTGGCGTCAGGAGGGCCTGCCACTCCCCCATTTTTCTTCTTTTTCACCGTTCCGAATCACGCGGAATGCTTCATAGAAAAAATAGAAAGACAGAAGAAAAAAAGGAACCGCCCCTAATTGAAATTGATATAAAAGTACGGCGATGCATAGGATCATGACCAATAGTCCATAACGTAAAATCGTCTTCACAGTCTCACATCCAAACGTATGTATCGTTCTTTCCCTCATCACTTATCTGACAATTCTCATTATATAGGAAATAATACCAGACTACTATTAAGATCGTGTTAAAAATTGGTTGTTTTCGTTTAAAGGATAGACGATTTGGTCCATTTTTAAACTTGTTGGGAAAGGTTTATTCGAATGTTGGCTGTTTGCTTTTACATACGGGTGAATCGCCCTATCCCTCATCACTATGATTATGCCCTTTGTTCAACATCAATTACCCGCCAGAAAAAGAGACCACTGCCTATACAGTAGTCTCACCTTCATCATGATCTGTTACATATTACGACGATACTGCCCGCCAACTTCATACAGGGCACGTGTAATTTGACCGAGACTGGCCACCTTGACCGTTTCCATCAATTCTTCAAAGATATTCCCTCCGTTAACCGCTGCCTGCTTTAAGCGGGTCAAGGCCTCTTCGGCTTGATCTTTGTGCTGTGATTGGAAGTCTCTGAGATTATGAATTTGTGTTTCTTTTTCTTCCTTCGTTGCGCGGGCCAGCTCCATGCTGTCCATCTGTTCTTCAGACGGCGGATTTGGATTCAGGTACGTGTTCACTCCAACGATAGGAAGCTCACCTGAATGTTTTTTCATCTCATAGAACATGGACTCTTCCTGGATCTTCCCTCGTTGATACTGGGTCTCCATGGATCCCAATACGCCTCCGCGGTCATTTAATCGATCGAATTCTGTCAGGACCATTTCTTCCACAAGATCTGTCAACTCTTCTACAATGAACGATCCTTGAAGTGGATTTTCATTTTTTGATAATCCATGTTCCTTCGTGATGATCATTTGGATCGCCATGGCACGGCGGACAGATTCTTCTGTAGGCGTCGTGATCGCTTCATCATAGGCATTCGTGTGCAGGGAGTTACAGTTATCCTGCAGGGCCATAAGGGCTTGAAGTGTTGTACGTATATCATTGAAGTCGATTTCCTGGGCATGCAGGGATCGTCCCGACGTCTGGATATGGTACTTCAGCTTCTGGCTTCTCTCATTGGCACCGTATTTATCCCTCATAACCGTTGACCAGATTCGACGGGCAACGCGTCCGATCACCGTATACTCGGGATCGAGACCGTTGGAGAAGAAAAACGATAAGTTTGGAGCAAAAGCATCGATGTCCATTCCCCTGCTCAAGTAGTATTCCACGTATGTGAATCCGTTCGCCAATGTGAAGGCAAGCTGGGATATCGGATTCGCTCCCGCTTCAGCGATATGATAACCTGAAATCGAAACAGAGTAATAGTTTCTCACTTTGTGATCAATGAAATACTGCTGAATGTCTCCCATCATTCGCAGGGCAAATTCTGTAGAGAAGATACACGTGTTCTGACCCTGATCTTCTTTTAAAATATCTGCCTGAACCGTTCCACGGACAACCTGCATCGTCTGCTCCTTCACTTCCACGTATTCTTCCACCGTCAGCACACGGCCAAGCTCTTCTTCCTTCATGCGGATTTGCTGATCGATTGCCGTGTTCATATACATGGCAAGGATGATCGGTGCTGGACCATTGATGGTCATGGATACAGATGTAGAAGGGGCACACAGGTCAAAGCCTGCATATAGCTTTTTCATGTCTTCAAGAGTACAGATGCTTACACCGCTTTCCCCGACTTTTCCGTAAATGTCAGGACGGTGATCCGGATCTTCACCATATAAGGTCACAGAATCAAAGGCTGTACTCAGACGTTTCGCATCATCATCTTTCGACAAGTAGTGGAAGCGGCGGTTCGTCCGTTCAGGCGTCCCTTCACCGGCAAACTGACGCTTCGGGTCTTCCCCTTTTCGCTTGAATGGAAATACCCCTGCTGTATAGGGGAACGAACCCGGTACATTCTCTTTGTAGACCCAATCCAGTATCTGGCCGTAGTCTTTGTATTTTGGAAGAGCCACTTTCGGAATATCGAGTCCCGATAAGCTCTTTGTCTTTAACTCCGTGACGATTTCTTTATCACGGATTTTCGTGATGAATTGATCTTTGCTGTAGGTTTCTTTCAACCCATCCCATTTTTGTAAAATCTGTTTCGATTCTGCTGTTAATTTATTTTCGATTTCATCTTTCAACGTCTGAAGAGATGTTATGACACCTTCATTTGTTTCTTTTTCGTTTACAGCTTGGATTGCCCCTTCCAATTGGAACAACCTGCGGGCAAGGTTCACCTGCTCTTCGGCTTTTTTATGATAGTTCCGGACCGTTTCCGCAATCTCACGGAGATAGTAACGGCGATTGTTTGGAATGATGACGTTTTGCTTTTCCACATCTACATCTTTGGAGAAGCCCGTTTTCCAATCCAGTTCCATCTTCTTATTCACGGTTTCGACTATCGCTGCAAACAACGCATTTGTACCCGGGTCGTTGAACTGGCTGGCAATCGTTCCGTAAACCGGCATGTCATCTAAATCTTTATCAAAAAGCAAGTGGCTCCGCTGATACTGCTTCTGGACCTGGCGTCTTGCATCCTCTGAGCCTTTTCGCTCAAATTTATTGATGACGATCAGATCGGCAAAATCGATCATATCGATTTTCTCAAGCTGGGAAGGAGCACCGAACTCACTTGTCATCACATACATGGACATATCACAGATTTCAGCGATTTCCGCATCCCCCTGCCCGATTCCGCTCGTTTCCACGACGATCAAGTCGTAGCCTGCCGCTTTGACCACATTGATGGCATCCTTGATGGCCAGTGAAAGCTCTGTTTTCGACCCACGGGTAGCAAGACTTCGCATATAGACGCGAGGGTTGAAGATGGCATTCATACGAATGCGGTCCCCAAGAAGAGCTCCACCTGTTTTCTGCTTCGTGGGATCGATTGATAGTATCGCAATCTTCTTTTCAGGAAGCTCGTTGATGAAGCGGCGGATCAATTCATCCGTCAAGGAACTCTTCCCTGCTCCCCCTGTCCCTGTGATCCCAAGTACAGGCACCTTTTTAGCCAGATTCTTAATTTCAGAGAAAACGGTTTGTGCTGCAGCCGCAACTTCTTCATTCGCTCCCACTTGGTACTCTGCAAGTGAAATCAGTTTCGAAACCGTGTTCACTTCTCCCGTTGACAGTTTTTCAACCTCTTGATTCAGACTCCCTTTAATGGTCGGGAAATCGCACTCTTCGATCATGTTATTGATCATCCCTTGAAGACCTTGAGTCCGTCCGTCTTCAGGCGAGAAAATGCGGGCAATCCCGTATTCATGAAGTTCCTTGATTTCACGCGGGATGATGACGCCGCCGCCTCCGCCATAAATTCGGATATGCGAGGCTCCTCTTTCTTTCAAAAGGTCATACATGTATTTGAAGTACTCCACATGTCCTCCCTGGTAGGATGAAATCGCAATCCCCTGTACATCCTCCTGGATTGCGGCATTGACCACTTCCTCCACAGAGCGGTTATGCCCTAAATGAATAACCTCTGCCCCGCTTGCCTGGATAATCCGACGCATGATGTTGATCGACGCATCATGTCCGTCAAACAGACTTGAAGCCGTGACAAAACGTACGTGGTGCTTAGGTTTGTATATTTCAACCGTGCTCATATTACTCCCCCTGTTCTCCCTTGTTTTTCAAATCCGATGATTCCTGTGAAAAGAAGTTCAATTTGAAGATTGATGTAGTCATCCAGTGTGTAACGTTTTTGCAGAGCCCAGCGGCGAAATCCCCACATCTGTCCCTGGACGAATACATTTTGGGCCAGCATATGGATCTGATCGTCATCAAGCTCAAGCTTCCCGCTTTCCACACAGCCGACGATGAGGTCTTCCACCATACCCACCATTTCAAGCTCCTTCTGCAGTACATACGGAAGGGCATCCTTCGATAGGGACTTCGCTTCCTGATACATGACGAGTACCTCATCCTGCATGCGGTCCATTACTTGGAAATAATGAGCAATGCCAAGCCTCAGGCTCTCCACTGTCCCTTTGCCTACATCCAGTTCCTCAAGCTCCAAACGAACCTGCTCATAAATGCTGTCACACACTAAATACAGGACATCTTCCTTTGTTCGTATATATTCATACAGCGTTCCGATACTGAATCCGGCGGCCTTTGCGATCTCTCTAGTCGTGGTGCGGTGAAACCCCTTTTGTTTAAATAAAGAGACGGCCCCGCGAATCATCTGATCCCGCCGTTTTTCCACTAAACGTTCATCCTTGACTGAAGCATGAACTTCCCTCTTCTTATTCAAAACAACCGACCGCCTTTTCTATCCATTTCTCCCATCGCCTTCTCATTCCCGGGCTAACCGCTTCATCCCCCAACAAAGCAATTAGAACCCTTTATCCCTATAATGATACCGGGTCTGCCCCTGAAGCAGCACGTCTGACACTAACCCCTTTACGCCATGAAGCCCCCAGGGTGGCTGACACGAGATCGAAAGGACCACAAGATCTCCTTTCAAGAAAAACTCCTGTACAATCCTAGCCTTACTTCGTCACCATCCGGGAAATAACCAACCGCTGAATCTCCTGTGTCCCTTCATATATCTGGGTAATCTTCGCATCACGCATATAACGCTCAACGGGATAATCCTTTGTATAACCGTAACCACCAAAAATTTGAACGGCTTCCGTTGTCACTTTCATGGCTGTATCGCCGGCCATGAGCTTCGACATTGCCGACTCTTTTCCATATGGAAGGCCTTCTGATTCCAACCAGGCAGCTTGATAGGTTAATAGACGGGAAGCTTCGATGGATGTCGCCATATCGGCGATTTTGAATGAAATCCCCTGATTCGCTGCTATCGGCTTACCGAACTGCTCACGCTCTTTCGCATATTCGACAGACGCATCAAGAGCTCCCTGGGCAATCCCGACAGCCTGGGCGGCGATCCCGTTACGGCCCCCATCCAGCGTCATCATGGCGATTTTGAATCCATCGCCTTCCTTCCCCAGCATGTTCTCTTTTGGTACCTTACAGTCTTCAAACACGATTTCCGTCGTTGGAGACGACCGGATCCCTAGTTTTTTCTCTTTCTTCCCTACAGAAAAGCCTTCAAATTCTTTCTCTACGATAAAGGCACTTGTTCCGCGCTGACGCTGAGAAGGATCTGTTAACGCAAATACGATATACGTATCCGCGATTCCGCCGTTTGTAATGAAAATTTTAGAACCGTTCAATACGTAGTGATCCCCTTCTAAGCGGGCCGTTGTTTTCATGCCGCCTGCATCTGATCCGGAACCCGGCTCCGTCAGGCCATACGCACCGATTTTCTCACCTTGGGCCATGGGGCGTAGATACTTCTGCTTCTGCTCTTCTGTACCAAATTTATATACGGGCCAGCCTGCAAGCGAAGTATGGGCCGAGAGGGTCACACCGATGGATGCACATACCCTTGACAGCTCTTCGACGGCGATACAGTAGGCTAAATAGTCACTGCCGATTCCACCGTATTCTTCCGGCCAAGGGATCCCTGTCAATCCAAGCTCCGCCATTTTCTTGAATAAATCCATATCGAAGCGCTCTTCCTCATCACGCTCAGAAGCTGTGGGAGCCACCTCATTCCGGGCAAAATCACGCACCATCTTTCGTATCATTTCATGCTCTTCCGACAACTTAAAATTCATCTCTATTCCCCCATTAACTAAATTTATTTCGGGCTCTGGAATCCTCAAAAGGCAAGCAAATCTTTCCCCTCGAAACACAATCCAGCGGATGATGCCTGACACGCCAAAGAATGTGTCCTCCCATCCATTCATCCAGGACCTTAAAATCCGATAATCACAACTAAACCAATAAATTCTTCCCAATCACCATCCGCTGAATCTCACTCGTACCCTCATAAATCTCCGTTACCTTCGCATCCCGGAATAAGCGTTCAACAGGATATTCCTTCGTATAGCCATATCCTCCATATACCTGAATCGCTTCCGTCGACACCTCTACGGCTGTTTTCGAAGCAAACAGCTTTGCCATGCTGGCTTCTTTTCCGCAGGAGATATCGTTCGAACGAAGATTGGCTGCCCGGTATACAAGAAGCTTGGAGCCTTCAACGGCTGTTGCCATATCCGCAAGCTTGAAGCCGATCCCCTGCTGTTGAGAAATCGGTTTACCGAATTGCACACGCTCTTTTGCATAAGCCGTTGAATAATCGAAAGCCGCTTCCGCGATCCCTAACGCTTGTGCAGCAATCCCGATGCGACCGACATCCAGATTGGCCATGGCAATCTTGAATCCTTCCCCTTCCTGCCCAAGCAGGTTCTCAACAGGCACCTTCATATCTTCAAAGGTAAGTTGAACCGTTCTCGAGCCGTGAAGACCCATCTTATGTTCGTCTTTTCCGATTACAAGGCCCGGTGTATCTTTCTCCACGATGAATGCCGATACCCCCCCGGCTTCCCTTTGTCGGATCCGTTGCAGCAAAAACGATATACGTATCCGCTTCACCACCATTGGTAATAAAGACTTTGGAGCCATTCAGCACATAGTGATCATCTCGTTTCTCAGCACGTGTCTTTAAGCTTTTCGCATCTGATCCCGCACTTGGTTCCGTCAGGCAAAAAGCCCCTAAGTACTCACCTGTTGCAAGTTTTGGCAGGTATTTTTGCTTTTGATCCTCACTTCCGAAATAGAGGATCGGATTGGTTCCCACCGACGTATGAACGGACAAAATGACCCCGATGGTTGCACTTACTTTGGACAATTCATGAATGGCAATGATGTAAGATGTAAAATCCATCTCCGAGCCGCCATATTTCTCGGGAACCGTGATGCCCATCAGACCGAGTTCCGCCATTTTATTTAAGATCTCCCTTGGAAAATGCCCCTCTTCCATCTTTTCAACAAATGGCTGGATTTCCGTTTCTGCAAAATCCCGTACCATCTTTCTCATCATCTGCTGTTCTTCCGTGAATCGTAACTCCATGAATGATTCCCCCCTGATGTTTACTCGTTTTTACTCGTATGAATAAAAGCCCCTGCCTGTCTTTCGTCCCAACCAGCCGGCTTTCACATATTTTCTAAGCAGCGGGCATGGGCGGTATTTGTCATCACCGAACCCTTCGTGGAGGGTTTCCATGATGTATAGGCATGTATCAAGTCCGATAAAATCTGCCAGCGTAAGAGGCCCCATCGGGTGATTCATACCGAGCTTCATCACTTCATCGATTGCTTCTTTACTCGCGACTCCTTCATAAAGGGTGTAGATCGCTTCATTAATCATCGGCATCAAAATCCGGTTTGAAACAAACCCTGGAAAATCTTCTACCTCCACGGGCACTTTATTCAGAGTCTTTGTCATATCTTCAATCGCTTGATATACTTCATCGGTCGTAGCCAGGCCGCGAATGATCTCCACCAATTTCATGACAGGTACCGGGTTCATGAAGTGCATTCCGATCACTTGCTCCGGACGCCTGGTCGCTGAAGCGATTTCCGTAATTGGAAGGGATGATGTATTGGTGGCAAGAATGGCATGCGTTGGCGTAATCTCATCCAATTGAGCAAAGATCTTCGTCTTAATGTCCATGTTCTCAACGGCTGCTTCGATGACAAGATCGACTTCCTTTGCGTCATGGATATCCGTTGAAGCCGTCAAACGGTTGACTGTCGCCGCTTTTTCTTCTTCTGACAATCTTCCTTTTTCCACAGAGCGCGTCAGATTTTTCGTAATCACGCCCATTCCTTTTTGTACAAATTCTTCTTTCAGATCGTTCAGGTAGACGTCAAACCCCGCTTGTGCGCACACTTGAGAAATTCCTGATCCCATCTGTCCTGCCCCGATGACCATTACTTTTTTGATGTTCATTTTGTTCTCCCCTTTGTTAAGACTGAAACTGATAATCTATTGGTTTAGCTTTAAATTGAAGTGGTAATTTCGCTTGCAGCTCTGCTGATGTCCCCTTTTCGGGACTTTGGAAGATTCGGACTTGTACCAGGTACATTTGGTTTGTTTTGTACCTGGTACAGAACGCCCGCTTTGTACCTGGTACATTTCAATCGCTTTGTACCAGGTACATTTCAATCGCTTTGTACCTGGTACAAAAAATTATCCAAAGAACAACACCAACGCCCTACTCTTTCGCCACCTCGATCAGAATGGCATCCCCTTGACCGCCGCCGCTGCAGATGGATGCAATGCCGATTCCGCCGCCGCGGCGCTTCAATTCGTATGCCAGTGTTAAGATGATGCGCGCGCCACTTGCTCCGATCGGGTGACCAAGTGCCACGGCCCCGCCGTTCACGTTGACTTTCTCAGGATCCAGCCCTGCGATTTTACCGCTTGTTAACGCCACGGCTGCGAAGGCTTCGTTGATTTCAAACAGATCGATTTCTTCAAGGGATCTTCCCGTTTTCTTCAGGAGCTCATTGATGACAAGACCTGGAGTTTGCGGGAAGTCCTTAGCTTCAACAGCGATGGCTGTAGACCCTAGGATCGTGGCTAATGGCTTTTTCCCTTCCTTCACTGCTCTCTCTTCACTCATGAGAACCATGGCAGCTGCCCCATCGTTGACTCCTGGTGCGTTCCCCGCTGTGATGGTCCCTTCTGATCCGAAGACCGGACCTAACTTCGACAGGGCTTCAAGGGACGTTTCTTTTCGTGGGGCTTCGTCTTTATGGACGATAACAGGTTCCCCTTTTCGCTGAGGCACCTCCACCGCGACGATTTCTTCCCCGAGGATGCCTTCGTCTGTCGCTTTCACTGCCCGTTCATGGCTGCGTAATGCCCACTGATCCTGCTCTTCCCTTGATAGTTCGAATTCCTTCGCGGTTTCATTTCCGTACGTCCCCATGTGAACATTGTTGAAGCTGCACGTCAGTCCGTCATGGACCATGGAATCTTTCACCTGTGAATCACCCATTTTAAAGCCCCAGCGAGCTTTCGGAAGAATGTAGGGTGCATTGGACATGGATTCCATTCCACCTGCCACGATGACTTCGCCGTCTCCTGCCCGGATGATCTGATCAGCCATTGTCACACTGCGCATGCCGGAAGCACATACTTTGTTGATGGTTTCTGTTTTGACATTCCAAGGAAGTCCTGCATGGCGTGATGCCTGCCGTGAAGGAATCTGTCCCTGTCCTCCCTGCAGGACCGATCCAAGAATCAATTCCTCTACTTCGTCGCCGCTCACCCCTGCACGTATCAGGGCTTCCTTCACTGCAAAGCCGCCTAATTCAGAAGCTGTAAAACCGCTTAAGCTCCCTCCAAATTTACCGAAAGGTGTTCTCGCTCCATCTAAGATAACCGTTTTTCCCATCTCAATCGCTCTCCTTCATATTTGAATGATTTGATTCGACAAAAACACATTGTATACGCTTACAAACAGGTTCAAAAAAATTTGTCCGACATATAGCGACTGAACGCTCGCTCAACAAATCCCCAAAAGAGAAGGGACAGTTTTTGTCCCTTATATATCCTCATTGTACTCCATATTGGTATGGAACGTAATGACTTTTTAGAAAGTTTTTATTTTTCTATTTTATTTATTATTGTAGAAAAATATTAGGAGTGAAACGCAATAGAGGCTATTTTGTTTCACTCCCATATGTTTGATTATTCATGATGTTGGTGTACGGGCTGAATCTTCACCCTATCATTATCTATTTGATAATAAACTTTTTACGAAGCTGCCGGTTGCTGATTTTGATCCCCGCAAACCGCTTTTTCGAGGATTTCAGCCACATCCTGAGTGGACACGGTTTCTTCCACTTCCTTCGCTTTCGTACCGTCTGACAGCATCGTCAGGCAGTAAGGACATCCAGAACTGATGACGGAAGGCTTGACCTCAAGTGCCTGTTCGGTACGTGACACATTGACGCGGTGACCAGCATCTTCTTCCATCCACATCAGTCCTCCTCCGGCGCCACAGCACATGCCTTTTTCACGGTTGCGCTCCATTTCCACCAATTTCACACCGGAGATTGATTTCAGGATTTCACGAGGTGGATCGTACACTTCATTGTAACGGCCAAGGTAACAGGAATCGTGGAAGGTGATCGTTTCGTTCACTTCGTATTTAGGTTTCAGACGGCCTTCTTTCACCAGGTCATACAGAAGTTCCGTATGGTGATACACTTCTGCTTCCAATCCGAAGTCCGGATACTCATTTTTAAAGATGTTATATGCGTGTGGATCGATCGTAATGATTTTTTTGATTTCATTTTTTTCAAATTCGGCGATGTTTTGACCTGCAAGCTCCTGGAATAAAAATTCATTTCCAAGGCGGCGCGGTGTATCGCCGGAGTTTTTCTCTTTATTTCCTAAGATTGCGAACTTCACTCCTGCTTCATTCAGCAGCTTGGCAAAGGATAACGCAATTTTTTGGCTTCGGTTATCGAATGAACCCATGGATCCGACCCAGAATAAGTATTCGAAGTCTTCTCCTGCTTTTTTCATTTCCTTCACCGTCGGGATGTGGACGTCTTCTCTCGCTTCACGCCAGTTTTCACGTTCTTTACGGTTCAGACCCCAAGGATTCCCCTGGCGCTCGATGTTTTGCATGGCGCGCTGTGCGTCTGCATCCATCTTCCCTTCTGTCAGGACAAGGTAACGGCGAAGATCGATGATTTTATCTACGTGTTCGTTCATGACCGGACACTGGTCTTCACAGTTACGGCACGTCGTACATGCCCAGATTTCTTCTTCCGTAATGATGTCTCCGATCAAGGAAGGGCTGTACGCTGCTCCTGCTGCCGCTTCTTCGGCTGCCTGGGTGGCACTCGCCATCGCCAGCTGATTCCCTTTTGTTCCGTTGAATGCAAATGTCGGCACCCAAGGCTTCTTCTGTGTAACGACTGCACCATGATTGGTCAGGTTATCACGAAGTTTAACGATTAAGTCCATGGGGGAAAGCATTTTCCCTGTCCCTGATGCAGGACACATATTCGTACATCGGCCACATTCTACACATGCGTAGAAATCGATCATTTGGTGCTGTGTAAATTCTTCAATCTTCCCTACCCCGAAGCTTTCAGCCGATTCATCTTCAAAGTCGATGGGCTTCAGCTTTCCTGGATTGTCTAAGCGGTTGAAGTAGACGTTCGCAGGACCTGCGATCAAATGAGCGTGCTTTGATTGCGGAACGTAAACAAGGAATGCCAGTAAGAAAAGCAGGTGAACCCACCATGCTATATAGAAAATGACGATGGAGGCCGTTTCACCGATGGCTCCCATTGCCCCTGCAATCAGAGACGCTACCGGCTCTGTCCAGGCAAGCTCTTCACCGTGCCAGATCAGACCCATCCCGTTACCAACAAGAACAGACAGCATTAATCCACCGATGAACAGAAGGACAAGACCTGATTTGAATCCTCTTTTTAAACGGACCAATTTTTCAACATAGCGTCTGTGGAACGCCCAGACGACTGCTACCAGGATCATGAGCGTGACAAGCTCCTGGAAGAACGTGAAGCCCGGATATAATGGTCCGAGTGGCAAGTGACTACCCGGCGCCAGCCCTTTCCAGATGAAATCGATGGCTCCGAATTGAACCAGGATAAAGCCGTAGAAGAACATGACGTGGATCGCGCCACTCTTCTTATCCTTCAGGAGCTTCTTCTGGCCGAAGACATTGACCAGGATCTTCTGGAACCGCTCTTTGAAACGTTTGTCGAATTCCACTTTCTTTCCAAGCTTGATATATTCAATTCTCGTCTTTACTACATACACAAATAGACTAACTGCGTAAACGGTTACAAGAATGAATGCAACCCAATTGAGAATGAGTAACCCATTCATAGACAAACACTCCCCCTTCTTTGGCCTGATCTTTGAACTTCCCCTTTGTTCAAACTTTTACAAACCAAATCAATATTCTGAATAGTTCATATATCCATTATATTATGAATGAGCATTCAGTCAATGGTTTTTTACCAAGAAAAGTGAAAACCTTTTCATTGCTTCTATCTCAATCTTCGACAAAATCAGCTATGCTTGCTTTTTATCGTGACCATTTGACCATGCCGAGGTTTCAAAAGGGAGCCTTTACGGGAAAAGAAGAAAGAATGCAAAGGACTGGAAATTCAGGACATACTAAAAACAATGCAAATGAGAGAGTGATGTTAATGTGGTGGTGGATCCTGCTTATAATCATAGCAGCCGTATTCATTTGGCTGGTGATCGACTTCAAACTGGGCCGCAGTCAATTCATCCGGACCCGGACAAGAAGGGATTATGAAAAACGGAACAGCAATATCGAATTATTTTCAAGAGGACCTGAACTGTTTGACCAAATGTTTAAAGAACTGAAAGAGGCCACGTCCTCGATTCATGTTTTATTTTATATCGTACAGGATGACCATTTCGCTTTACGATTTTTGGATTTATTGAAGGATAAGGCAAAAGAAGGCATTGAAGTACGACTATTAATGGATCAGATCGGGAGTCATAATGTCCCGGGATCCAAAGTGAGGATGCTAAAGGATGCAGGTGTGGAAGTTGCCTTCTGTCAAAAAGTGCGCCCCCCTTTCCTGTTCTTTTCCTCCCAACAGCGTAACCATCGTAAAATCACTGTCATAGACGGGAAAATCGGATATGTAGGCGGCTATAACGTCGGAAAGGAATATATTGATGAGAATGACATTCCAGAGCTTTCTCCGTGGAGGGATTACCACCTTCGTTTAGAAGGGGAGGGCGTCCATGATCTTCAAACCGAATTTTGCATCGATTGGTATAGGGCGACAAAGAAGGACCTGAAAGAAGAGGACACCTATTTCCCACCAGCCTTCAAGGGGAGCATCCCACACCAGATATTCCCTACAGAAGGGGTGAACATCGAGGAATTCTTTAAGAAATTCATTGATGAAGCCGAAGAGGAAATCATCATTGGAACCCCTTATTTCATCCCTACCCCTATCTTGATGGATGCTCTGTGCAGTGCGTTGGGACGCGGGGTTATCGTGAGGATCATCGTCCCAAATAATTCTGATCACATCCTAGTGAAGGAAGCGGCCTTTCCTTACTTCAGGACACTGCTTTCCAAAGGGGCGGAAGTATATCAATTCATGAACGGCTTCTATCATGCCAAGGTAATTATTGTGGACGATCATTTTTGTGATATAGGGACGGCGAATTTTGATAAGAGAAGCTTTTTTATCAACCTCGAAATCAATACTCTTATCTTTGATAAAGAGTTTATACACACGTTGAAGAATGAAATGGCGAAGGATTTGGAAGCATCCGATCAGCTGAACGAAAGCGATCTCGCCAATGTTTCTTTATTCACCCGTTTGAAGGAGCGTGTCGCTTCAACCATTTCGATTTTACTTTAGGGGGATACTACATGAGAGTCCGATTGGGGTTCGTTGCGAATTCCCTTTCCTTATGGGACGCAAGCCCTGCCAAAACGATGACCTACAAACGATATACAGAACTGCCAAAGGAAGAGCGGATGGACCGTCTGAAGGACGTGACGAGGTTAAATTTGGAACATACGAAACGCATCCTTTATTTATGTGCCGCTCACGAAATCGAACTGTACCGGCTTTCAAGCTCCCTTGTTCCCCTCGCCACTCATCCCGAAGTCGAATGGGATTTCTATTCACCTTTTAAAAAAGAATGGAAAGAACTCGGGGAGTTGATTAAAAAGTTTGGGATCAGGGCAAGCTTTCACCCTAATCAATTCACCTTATTCACAAGCCCCAGAGAGCACGTCACAGAAAACGCCGTAAAGGATATGGTGTACCATTATCAGATGCTGGAGTATATGGGGATCGAGAAGGATTCTGTCATTAACATCCATATAGGGGGCAGCTATGGAGACAAAGAAGAAACCCTGGTCCGTTTTCATGAGAATATCAAGAGCCTTCCAGGTGATGTGAAAGAAATCATGACTCTGGAGAATGATGACAAGACCTATACAGTCGAAGAAACATTGGCCGTATGTCAAAAAGAAAATATCCCATTGGTCCTTGATATTCATCATCATGAGGCCAATCTGAGTGAAAAGCCGTTAGAGGACTATCTTGAAGCGATTTATGCAACTTGGGAAAAACGAGATTTAGTACCCAAAATACATATCTCCTCCCCTAAATCGGAAAAGGCTTTCCGATCCCACGCTGACCTGGTCGATCCGGCATTCGTAAAGGATTTTTTCAAAACACTCAAGAGGTTTGACCAGGACGTGGATTTCATGATTGAAGCAAAGCATAAAGACCTGGCCATGCTAAAGCTGATAGAGGATCTCTCTACGATTCGGGGAGTGAAGCGGATCAGCGGGGGAACGTTGGAATGGTAATGAGAAAGGTTTCCTTACGTTGTTTAGCAGGCGAGAAAAGATAAACACTTAACGTTTTCGTGTATAAATGAATCCTATATTTAGCCATGTTAAGGTAAGCCAGGGAAACATCATACGTGCCCTTGACTTCTCAATCTATGGGACAACAGCCTTTCAAAATTAAAGACAAAGGAGAATAACAATGGATACGATGCTGTTTCAAGCTATCTCACGACTTTCAGGTCGATCATTCATAGTCGATAAGTGGATGATTGGCATTTCTAACCGAATGCGTTATGTGTTTATCTTTGTATTGATTCTTCTATGGTTTAAAAACAAGAAGATTCCTCTAAGGGCCATCCTGGCCTCTTCCATCGCGCTCATCATGAATACGATCATCAAATTGTTTATCTATAAGCCGCGACCGTTTATAAAAAGGCGCGTTGGGATCCTGATCCCTTCAAAAATGGATTCAACGTTTCCAAGTAAGCATACTTTGCTCGCTTTTGCTGTTTCAACGACCATTTTTTGTTATCAGCGTTTTTTAGGGGCGCTCATGCTTGGATTATCCTTCTTAACAGGTCTATCCCGGATTTTTGTAGGCCACCATTATCCATCAGATATTTTAGGAAGTGCTGTGATTGGTTCTCTTTCAAGCATGATGGTCACTCCATTCTCATGGGCTCAGTCCAGAGTTAAAGATAACGGATAATCTACAAAAGCGAAAAAAATGATGCGATACGTGCCGCTTGTAAAAAATGTGCCCCGGGCATTGGGACCTTGAAGGAATATCTTTGAACAAGATCGCAGATCTCTCACAAAGCATTTGATAAGTTGTTTCTAGAGGATTTCGGGAGGTATAGTAAAGAACAGATGCAAAGGATTGAGCCATTATGGGGGGGATTGTATCCAGAAAGGCACAGAGCCGTCATTGTCTGAGTAGAAGAAGAACACCTAGCTTCTATTGGACTTTCTTCTTGACCTAATAGACTCTGTGGACCTTTAGATGGAAGCACTTCATCGTTTTACGTTGGTTGGTACTTTATTCTTTGAACCTGTCCTTTTCGAAAAAGATGGAAGCGACAGTAAACTAGAATCGCTTTTCCTATGTAAGGATCATTTGAAAACAGATTCGATCCAGGGCTGAATCGCTGTAAATGCTTTAAATCCAAGGTAGATGCCCACAATTCCTGCAATTCCGGCCAACGCAGGCGGTGCCGGTATCGGAAGCTTAAATAGAGCAAAGATAAATCCAACTAAAAAGCCTGTCACAATCGCTAAAATAACGGTTTTCATAACATCCTCCTCACTGATCGTCATGCATTTATTATACGTTAAAACATGGAAAATATAAGGACAAATATGAGAGTGCTCAACAGCTTCAGACGAGAGACTCATTCCCTTATGAATAAAGGTCCGTCCCTCTGAGGGGACGGACCTTCTATCGTCATTACATTTTTTCCGGAGCGTCTACCCCGATTAATGCAAGTGCGTTTTGCAATGTTACCCGGACCACTTTCACAAGTGCAAGGCGAGCTGTGGTAAGGTCACGGTTTTCTTCATCAAGAACCTTGTTGGCATTATAGAAGCTGTGGAAAGCAGATGCCAGGTCGTTGATATAGTTCGCCACACGGTGAGGCGTGCGTTTTTCTGCAGCGTCGGCAACCATTTGTGGGAATTCACCTAATTTTTTCAGTAAGTCCACTTCTTTCTCTGTTCCGATCAGCTTCAGGTTGATCTTATCCTCAGAAGCCAGTCCCTGCTCCTCTGCCTGGCGAAGAATGCTGCAGATGCGCGCGTGGGCATATTGAGCGTAGTAAACAGGGTTTTCGTTCGACTGTGAGACTGCCAGGTCCAGGTCAAAGTCCATATGGGTATCGGCACTTCTCATGGCGAAGAAGTAGCGGACCGCATCCAGGCCGACTTCTTCTACAAGCTCACGCAGGGTGACCGCTTTCCCTGTACGCTTACTCATCTTCATCTTCTCACCATTTTTGTAAAGGTGAACAAGCTGGATCACTTCTACCTCTAATTTATCCCGGTCAAAGCCCAACGCTTCAATCGCTGCTTTCATACGAGGAATGTAGCCGTGATGATCGGCACCCCAGATATTGATCAGCACATCATGGCCGCGTTCGAATTTATCCTGATGATAGGAGATATCCGGAGTGAGGTATGTGTATGTGCCATCGTTCTTGATAAGGACGCGGTCTTTGTCATCTCCAAGCTCAGTGGAACGGAACCATGTCGCACCGTCCTCTTCGTATACGTGACCGTTGTCTTTCAGCTTTCTTAACGCAGCGTCGATTTTGCCGTTTTCATATAGGGAAGTTTCAGAATACCAGACGTTGAATGGAACCCGGAACATTTCAAGATCCTTTTGAAGCTTGGCCATTTCAATCTTCAGTCCATATTCACGGAAGAATTTATAACGCTCTTCTTCACTTACTTCAGCATATTTCGAACCGAATTCTTCAGCCAGCTTTTTCCCGATCTCGATGATATCCGCCCCATGATAACCATCCTCAGGCATCGCCTTGTCCTGTCCAAGAGCCTGGAAATAACGGGCCTCAACAGAAATCGCCAGGTTATGAATCTGGTTTCCGGCATCATTGATATAGTATTCACGGGTCACGTTATACCCCGCTTTTTCAAGGACGTTACATAGGGAATCACCGACAGCCGCCCCCCTGGCATGTCCAAGATGAAGGTCTCCCGTAGGATTTGCCGATACAAACTCTACGTTCACTCTCTCTCCTTTTCCAGCGTCTGATTGACCATACTCATGGTCTTGTTCAAGGATCAGCGGGATTAAGTCAGTCAAATATTCATTGTTCATGTAGAAGTTGATGAATCCTGGTCCTGCAATCTCCATCTTCTCGATCGATCCCTTGGACTGGTCAAAGTTTGCCATAATGTCCTCTGCAATCATGCGTGGCGCTTTTTTGGCTACGCGTGCAAGCTGCATTGCCATGTTCGTAGAATAATCACCATGTAATTTTTCCTTCGGGATTTCTAAAATAACAGCAGGAATCTGATCCTCTGTTGCAAGGCCGGCTTTCAGGACGGCTTCTTTGATTTCGGACTTCAGGTTTTCTTGGACTTTTTCGACAATATTCATGCGCCTATGCTTCCTCCTTATAGTGAATGGACATTACATAATCCCCAACTGGACTGTCTTGCATTTTTAACTCATAGGAAAGGTTGAAATCCCCTTCCAATTTGGTGTCACTTTGTGTATGTGAAAGTTTCTTTGTTTTGGTTGTAAGTAAAAGTGTACCCATCTGGCTTTCGTAAGAACCATTTTGTTCCTCCTGCCGGTTAAAGGCCATTCTCATCTTCACAGCACCGCTTCGGAGAATGAGTGCCTGCTGATCAGAGACTTTCACGATCGTATGGGTGGTTCCTTCTTCTTGCACCTCATCGTACTTAAGGAAAACAGCATCTCCTTTTTCATAGTATCGACCAAATGATACCAGTTCAAAAGAGTCACTTTCCCCACCTATCGTGATTTTGGTTTTCAAGTGAACTTTGACAGGGGTGAAATCCGTTTTATCCGCCAAACCACTCACATCCTTTTCTATTTAGGGTCCGATCAAGTGATAGGTCCGTCCCTCTCTCAGACGTCCCCTCCTTCTAACTAATTAAGTATAAGAAGTATTGTGGGAAATTGCAATGGAACACGGTTAGTTTTCAATTATTGGAGGGATGTAAGCGGATTAATGGAAGATATGTGGAAAGAGCCTATGCTTCATTCAGCATAGGCTCTTATATGGTGTTTATTTTTTTAGTAAACCGTCTTTTTTCATTTGGTTCACTTGATCTACGAAGGTCGTTTCAAGGCTTCTATACGTCATTCCAAGCTCCCTGATACTTTTGTTTGTATCGAATGCAACTGGATATCCAACGTTTTTACTGACATATGGCCTTGTAAGCCCCACTGTCGGAGCGATCAACCAGATGAGAGGCTTGGGGACGACCCTTGCAGGAAGGTGATAGTGGCCCGGGAAGTTCCTTTCAATCATTTTGGCGATTTCTATGAAGGTGGTTTCCCCTCCGGAAATGATGTAGCGCCCCTCCGCTTCAGGTGTAAATGCTGCAAGGACATGGGCTTTGGCAATGTCCCTGACGTCAACGACTCCTGTCGCAAGGTCAGGCACCCCTGTTTTAAAGCCTCCAGTCAGAAACGATAGAATCGTAGACGTACTAGTGGAGTCCGTCCGCTTTGTAAGGGCAGGACCCATGACAAAGGACGGGTTGATCGTGACAAGGTCCCATCGGTCCTGTGCTTTCACCATCTTCCATGCTTCCTTTTCAGCCAGCGTCTTCGAATAGTTGTAAGGCTGATGGTGTGTGGAGCTCGTCGTATTCCAGTCCGCTTCTGTGAAATGAGGTTTGCCTTTCATATCGATGTGATCGCCAAAAATGGCCACGACACTGCTGGTCAAGACTACACGCCTGACGGACTGTGCTTTATTCACAGATGTTAAAACATTTTCGGTCCCTTTCTTCGCCGGCTCTACCAGTTCCTTTTCAGGATCTTTGATGCCGTTAATCAGAAAGGGAGATGCGGTATGAAAGACGAACTCTGATCCTTCGACGGCTCGATCGAAGCTCCCTTCCTTTAACAGGTCCGCCTCATAAACCGTCTACGTTCCTGGGGTGGAGCTCTCAATCTCTTTCAAATGACAATATTTCTCTTCTTTTTGCAGGTTCCGTACCGTCGTTCTGACGTCATGCCCCTGTTCCAATAGTTCCTTCACCAGCCAGGAGGCCACAAATCCTGTCCCGCCGGTGACTAAAACGGTAGATTTATTCATATTCATCCTTCTTTCTTTAATGGGTGTCGTATGCTGTTCCTGAGGACCGTCCCTCATTTGGTTTATATGTTTAAAACTTTAAACATATAATAGTAAATAAGAGCCCCTTCTGTCAACCAGAAGGGGCTGAGATGGATTATTTCACCCAGCCAAGCAGCATTTCACGGATCAGCTTACTTGCTGTATTCGCTGTCTGCTCAGAAGGATCATAGATCGGAGCGACTTCGACAAGGTCCGCACCTACGACATTCACGTCAGAATGGGCAATCGCATGGATGGATGCCAATAATTCCTTGGACGTAATGCCACCGCAGTCCACCGTTCCTGTTCCAGGTGCGTGGGCAGGGTCCAGCACATCGATGTCGATCGTTACATAGACAGGACGTCCTGCGAGCTGAGGAAGAATTTCCTTCAACGGTTCCAGCACTTCAAACTTGGAAATGTGCATACCGTTTTCCTTTGCCCATTGAAATTCTTCTTTCATCCCTGAACGGATACCGAATGAATAGACGTTCTTCGGTCCAATATGTTCAGCAATCTTGCGGATTGGAGTCGAGTGGGATAACGGTTCCCCTTCGTACTCTTCACGAAGATCCGTGTGGGCATCCATATGGATAATGGCAAGGTCAGGATATTTCTTGGCGACCGCCTTCATAACAGGCCAGGAAACAAGATGTTCTCCCCCCATGCCAAATGGAATCTTCCCGTCGCCAAGAAGGCCATCGATATATTCTTCAATCATATCGATGCTTCGCTGGGGGTTCCCGAATGGCAGTGGAATGTCTCCTGCATCATAGTACTTCACTTCTTCAAGTTCACGGTCCAAATAGGCACTATACTCTTCCAAACCGATTGATACCTCGCGGATGCGTGCCGGGCCAAACCGGGATCCCGGGCGGTAACTAACGGTCCAATCCATAGGCATTCCATAAAGAACCACCTGGCTATCCTCATAAGAAGGATGACTCTTAATAAACACATTACCTGAATAAGCCTCATCAAAACGCATATTCTTCCAACCTCTCTTTAGAGGGACGGACCTCCAGAAAGTGGCTGCGCACTTTCCGAGGCCCGTCCCTATTTGATTTGTACGGTTTTTCGCCTGAGAGTGAGGTCCGTCCCTCATTCTCCTTACTTTGTCAGATCTTTAACGAATTTAGGCAGAGCGAATGCTGCTTTGTGCAGTTCAGGTGTGTAGTATTTCGTTTCCATGTCATGGAAACGCTCTTCCGGTACTTCGATCGGATCGTGCTTTTTTGGATCCGATTGTGAATGCCCACAGTCCGCTTGGATATGTCGGGATATTGGCTGTATACAGACGTGTAATCGGGAAGATTTCCTTTACGTCACTCTGTACCTGGCGGATTAGGTCTGCCTTGAACCACGGGTTATCACATTGTGCGACAAAGATCCCGTCTTCTTTCAACGCTTTGGAGATCCCTGCATAGAAGCCTTTTGTGAACAGGTTCACTGCTGGTCCAACCGGCTCGGTTGAGTCTACCATGATTACGTCGTATTCATTTTCACTCTTCGCGATGTGCATAAATCCATCGTCCACTTGAACGTCAACACGCTCGTTTTCTAATTCACCGGCAATCTCCGGCAGATACTTCTTAGAGTATTCGATCACTTTTCCGTCGATTTCAACCAGAACCGCTTTTTTCACGCTTGGGTGCTTTAATACTTCACGGATCACACCGCCGTCTCCGCCCCCGACGACTAAGACTTTCTCTGGGTTAGGATGTGTAAACAAAGGAACATGGGCCACCATTTCATGATAAACGAACTCGTCTTTTTGACTTGTCATCACCATTCCATCAAGGAACAGCATATTGCCCCACTCTTCTGTTTCAGCCATTTCAAGATATTGAAAATCCGTTTGCTCTGTATGTAAAGTCTTCTTGATTTTCATTGTAATTCCGAAGTTATCAGTTTGTTTCTCTGTGTACCAAAGTCCACTCATTGTTTCAACTTCCCTTCTTGATTTCATTTTTATCGTATTTCCATCCATGTCATCCTTAGCTGCAAGAGCCACACGTTCACCCTATGACAAATAGATCATCCAGTTAAGGTAAAACCTGAATTAACGGGCTTTCCTTCTATAATGTAAAAAACGTCCACATAAGACGTCATTTTTATCCTTCCCTAACATGATAAATACAAACATGAGAAAAAGTATAGTGGAATCTAGCAAAATTTCAAGTGAAATTTTTTCTAAACCTTCTATGTTTAAAAACTCGTAAAACTTTTCATACTGATACTATACGTTAAACACAACAATATGAACGTTTCAACAGATAAAATCCAAGGTCCGTCCCTCACGGGGAGCGGGTAGAGAAAGCAGGGAGAGGTATGGAACTGATTGCGCGAATGGAGAAGACAAAAAAATATGCCAGATTGGCCGTCGTCGGTGTCCTTTTGATGACGATTCTCTTTCTGGCCGGGTTGATTGCGGTTTTAACCTACGCAAAGATCCAGGGCCCGCCTCCCCTTGCGGTCCCTCAAGCCACCCTGCTCTATGGCGGTGACGGTTCGGTGATAGGGGAAACCAATACAGGGGAAAAGCGTTATTGGGTAAGCCTGAAGGAGATTTCACCGGCCCTTATTGAAGCCACCATTTCCATTGAGGATAAGCGATTCTACCAGCATTATGGTTTCGACTTCAAACGGATGGCGGGAGCTGCCATCGCCGATGTGAAAGCCATGGCAAAGGTCCAGGGGGCGAGCACGATATCTCAGCAGTATGCTCGTAATCTATTTTTATCCCACGACAAGACATGGAAAAGAAAAATGTCAGAAGCCCTTTACACTGTGCGCATCGAAATGAATTACTCCAAGAAAGAAATACTGGAAGGCTATTTAAATACGATCTATTATGGACATGGCGCTTACGGGGTGCAGGCGGCCAGTCAGTACTATTTCGGCAAGGATGCCAATCAATTGACCGTATCCGAGGCCGCCCTGCTGGCAGGGATCCCAAAGGCTCCCACTTACTATTCACCTGTCAGCAATATGGAGAACGCAAAGAAACGTCAGGAGCTGATTCTTCAGGCCATGACCGAGGACGGCTTCATTACAAAAAAACAGCAGGCAGCCTCAAAGGCCGCAGAGCTGACGATTACAGGGGTACACGCCCACCAAAAGGCGGAAACTGCCCCCTATTTTCAAGATGTGGTGAAAAGCATCCTGCGCTCTGATTTAGGCATCGAGGAGAGAACCATCGAGATGGGTGGATTAAAGGTGTACACAACCCTTAAGCCCGATCATCAAATAGTGGCAGAAAAAGTGGTGAAGGAACTGATTCCCGATGAGTCTGATATTCAGTTGGGCTTCGTATCGATGAACCCAAAGAATGGTCACGTTACAGCCCTCGTTGGTGGAAGAAGCTATGAGGAAAGTCCGTTCAACCGTGCCGTTCAGGCAATTCGTCAACCCGGGTCGACGATCAAGCCGCTCCTTTACTACTCTGCCCTCGAACAGGGATTCACTCCTTCAACCACTATGAAGAGTGAGTTAACTTCCTTCACATTTGATGATGGCAAGGCAGAATACACTCCTCATAATTACAACAACAAATATGCAGGTGACGATATCACCCTTGCCCAGGCCATTGCCCTTTCAGACAATGTGTATGCAGTGAAGACCCACCTTTTCATCGGTCAGGATATTTTGACTGATACAGCAGAAAACAAGTTCGGTTTAACAACAAAAGTTAAGCAATACCCTTCCTCGGCTCTGGGTACTTCGGGAGCGAGGGTCATCGACATGGTCAACGCCTATAATGTATTTGCCAACGGAGGGTACAAGGTAAAACCCGTTTTCATCACCAAAGTGGAAGACTGGTCCGGGAACGTCATTTATGAGCACAAACAGGAAAAAGAACAAGTCCTGAATCCTGATCAGGCGTATGTCATGACACATATGCTGAGCGGCATATTTGATCCGAAGCTCAATGATTACTCAACGGTAACAGGGATCCAGATCCGGAAAGACGCCACCCGTCCTTATGCCGGAAAATCAGGAACCACCAATACAGATAACTGGATGATCGGATTTTCTCCCCAGCTGACAGCCGGAGTATGGACGGGCTACGATAGAGAAAAAGAAATCTCCCTCGTGGACGACAAATATTTAGCCAAGAAACTGTGGGTCCATTTCATGGAAGAAGCGCTAAAGGATGAACCCGTCAAAAATTTCAAACCGACAAAGGGTGTAGTGGGTGTCGCCGTGAACCCCCATAACGGGAAACTCGCCACAGAGGACTGTCCCGTACAGCGCTTTACGTACTTCGTAAAAGGTACCGAACCAACCGAATATTGCCATGAACATCTGGGCGATCAAGAACCAAAAGAAAAAGCACCAGAAAAGAAAGAGAAAAAACCTTGGTATGAAAAGGTAAGGGATTGGATTTTTTAAGCTCGGAAGGCTTCATCATGCTGATGGTCCATTGTTCATAATTTAGATCATTAACGTCCGCAAGTGGCGCAGTTCCCCACCCTAATCTGCCGGGATACCGCAAAAGAAGGGTTCATTTATCCATCTAAATCAATAAAAAAAACGAAAAACCTCGGGTTTGTGCGAACCCGAGGTTTTTCATGTCCTAGTTTATGTGCAAACTGTGATTTAAGTGTACTTTTTTTCTAGCATTTGGGCAAGATGTGAACGACACATTCAAAAAAATGTCATAGTTTGTTCACAAAAGGAATTTTTCCTCCATTTTACTCGGTTAATGCTTTCTTTAATTCCTCTTTTGATCGTTCCCACATACCTTCGTCATGCTTCACGAGGAAGTCCTTCAGGATCCCTTTAGATTTGTCGTCCAGGTGGTCGAGGACTATTTTGCGTTTAATCGATTTATCCATATTGTTGACGTGCTCAGGCATGGATTTATAGCCTCTGCGCTTTTCGCGGTTGACGACCAGTTCACAGGCGGTCACTCCTGCGTAATAAGGGCCGTTTTCCATTCGGTCGATGGTCACCCAGATCAACCAGTACAGTTTCCCTCCAGCTGAATCCTCGCGATTATTCGTGAATTTAATCCCTTTTTCAATCGGGCTTCTGGCGTGCATCGCCCCGACCTCTATCGTCGCCACCCCTTCTTCAACGTCAATCATGACAGGGGAAACATTATCGAGGCTTAGTGCCCCGACCCCATAACCACCATGGCCGTCTGTCGGATCGCTCTTAATGATGTTGAAACCGATGTTCTTTTTCTTTTCCATATATCTACACTCCTTATCGTGACATACTTAACCAAAGATTGAAAAAACAGTCGTAAAAATCGCACTGAACGCCTGGTTTGTCGCTGTCATTCCACCCTGCAAAAGAGGCCAGATCGTATATTCATCAAGAGGTGTGATGACGATGATCAGGAATAATACCACACCATACTGCTCATATTGAGTCAGTTTTGCCCGGATATGATTCGGGGACAGATCCTCAATGATCCGGTACCCATCCAGTGGAGGGAACGGCAGCAGATTAAACACAAATAACAACACATTCAGGTACACGATCATCTGCAAGAGATCGATGATAAAGGGAGGAACCCCTACTCCACCGGTCACCCCTACAAAGAAGTAAAAAAATCCAAAGGCAATGAATGCAAGCAAGAAATTACTGAGGGGGCCTGCCACTGAAACCAGCACGCCTGCCAACCGCGGATTTTTAAAACGGGATCTCATGACCGGAACAGGTCGCGCCCAGCCAAATCCTGCAATTAATATTAAGATGGTCCCAAGGGGATCCAGGTGTTGAATCGGATTTAAAGTGAGCCTTCCCTGATCTTTCGCTGTCGTATCCCCAAATTTATATGCTACATATGCATGGGCAAATTCATGGACCGTAAAGGCCATGACAAGGGCAATCACGACAAATGGAAGCTCTTCCAATCGAAAGACGGAAATAGACTCAAACAAACTGCTAAATGTATCCAAAGTATGTACTCCTTTAAAAATGGTTTACTTTCTTATTCCATAGTATACAGATAAATTCCTGCCTTCATAACCAGGGGAAACAAATCCTTCCTCCCATCTTCCAAAAACTTGCCCCGGCATTCCCTACCGATTACATTTAAAGAGGAGGCGAAATGGACAAGCCTACCACAGATTGTACCAAAACCAAAAGCAAGGAGCGAATCATTATGCCTTATATCACAGTAAAAATGCTCGAAGGCCGTTCTGAAGAACAAAAACGTGCCCTCGTCGAAAAGGTGACCGAAGCCGTAAGTGAAACAACTGGAGCACCTGAAGAAAAAATCGTTGTCTTCATCGAGGAAATGACAAAAGGACACTATGCGGTGGGCGGAAAGCGGCTTAGTGATCAATAAAACCCACAAAGAAAAGCCTGCCAAAAGACCGTTCTGTCTCTAGGCAGGCTCTTTATGAAAGGATTGCTCCTATGACATTCTTGTTCTACCCCATTTCCAATAAAGAAGAGACCAATTGGAATAAAAGCACCTTTGTTGGATTCTATACATATATGGTTCTACTCTTTATTGACAGTGTCTTGCCCAGATAGCAGGAAAGGACCTCTTTTCCTCATCATTTATCTTCATTACCCTATTCATCGTAACATTTGGTTATGAATTCTATGTGAATACAAAGAAAGGGTACCAATTCCGTCTATCCGGAATCATGGAAAGGACGGAGAAAAATGTTCTACAGATTGGCGACATGATTTCTCAATTGTTCATGGACGCTTCCCTGCCGGCCGTTATGGTGGTCATTTTCTTGATGGTAAAAAGTTTTAAATATAAAAGATTCCAGAAGCAGAAACATGAGAAATAAATGGAGGAAAAGCTCGATCAAATCATTGAAAAATGGAATCAGTCCTCAAAGTAAATATTCGTTTATATAAAAAGGATCACCCTTTTCGAGTGATCCCAGGCCCTTTATATTAAAACGTCCGTTACTGAACGATTTTTTTCGCTTTTAATCCTTCGATGTAGGCGAAGGCTTCGTCTATTTCTTCTTGTGTATATTTCTGTTTGCTCTTGAGTGTGAAAACTTTCTCTGTGATTTCTTCTTTTGGAAGGCTATCAAAATACAAGACAGTGGATACGAGTTCAAGAAAGCGTGCTGATTGAACGTTCATATCGGTCAGGCAATCTTTCAAGAAAGGCATTTCTTTTTCATAAATCTGCAGGAAGTCTTCCCCTTCTTTTGTTACAGTGTACCGATATTGATAGTAACCGCCCTTTTTCTCTTTCACTTCTGAGATGAACCCCATATTACACAGTTCTTCCACCCGGAGGGTCAGTTCCTCCGAGTATGGTCCATAGAAATGAAATTGGAATTTTTCCTGAAACGGGAATTGAAGCTTCTTGGCGATGAATATCATCTTCTGAAGCTTTTTCCTTCCCACCACTTCACCCGAGGCTAAGAAGGCACTCATCAGTTTTGCATGATCTTTCAACAATGTACGTCATCTCCTACTCCTAGTATTGCATATTTCAGATCCTCATTGGCTGTAGTGTCGTCTATGTCAGTTCCAGAATCGTCCGTATTTGTCTTTTGATATTTTTCTTCGACGATTCGTCGTATAGTAAATCCACTGGATAATATAATTTATGATCGGTCCGGCGCTTCCCTGAGATGGAATCGACGATATCCGACTGTCTGGATAATTCCCGCAGCTCATCGTTTTTCATCAGCAGATGGATCGGGAGCCGTTCCTCTTCCTCACCCGGCCTGTAGAAGTCATACGGGAGGTCTGAAGATGAGTCCACCACCAAATAATAGTCGGGATCGATTCCGGCCTTTTTAAACAGGACTTCAAGCTCACTGTGCTTCTTGTATTCCTTCGCAGGATCAAATTCCACGTACTTGAATAGATTCCTGTTCATGAACCGCTCGCATAAGTCCCGTAGAATCGGGTCTTCTTCTTCCTGCCAGATTTGAAAATAATACATGATGACCGCTTCATCGAGCTTCAAATAGTCCTCGAGAGACACATTTTCCTGAAACAGGGAGTAAAAATGGATCGGGTTTTGCTTAAAGGCATAGCCTTCTTCATGAAGTTCCTTTGCCCTATGTAGAATCTTCGTCAAAATCACTTCTGCACTCCGGGTGACGGGATGAAAATACACTTGCCAGTACATCTGATAACGGCTCATGATGTAATCTTCCACTGCATGCATCCCACTCTGTTTAATGACAACCTGATCTTCACGCGGCCTCATGACACGGAGAATCCGTTCCATATCGAAGTGACCGTAGCTCACTCCTGTAAAATACGCATCCCGCTTGCAGGTAATCCATCCGGTCCGCATCGATCTGGCTTGAAATAAGGCTGACGACAAGCTTGTTCTTATACGTCTTCGCAATCACTTCTGCCACATGCTTAGGGAAATCCGGACCGACTTTACTCAGGACCGCATTCACTTCTGTCTCGCCTAGAATGATCTCTTGGGTGAAGTGCTCGTGATCCAGGTGAAACACTTTCTCAAAGGAGTGGGAAAACGGTCCATGACCGAGGTCGTGCAGTAACGCAGCACAAAGGGACAATAATCGTTCATCCTGGTTCCACTCCGGTCTTCCCGCGAAGACATCGTCCACAATCCGGCGAATGATCTCGTACACGCCAAGAGAGTGATTGAACCGGCTGTGCTCCGCTCCATGAAAGGTCAGGTAGGTGGTGCCCAGCTGACGAATTCGACGGAGCCGTTGAAACTCTTTTGTTCCAATCAGATCCCAGATCACTCGATCCCTTACATGAACATACCGGTGTACAGGGTCTTTAAATACTTTTTCTTCATGTAATTTCTGCTTGGCATACTCCATCTTCTACCCTCTTCCTAATCTAGGATATTTCTATTATAGCGACTTTCGTCCTGGTCTTCATCTCGAATTTTGTCGAAAAAAATAGGTATTTGGCTTCCAGATGATCAGCCCCAAGCTTTCCAATTACTTCAAAAAAACTTGGAATCTTGACAACCAGGTGACGATCCTTCTCCTATCTATTTCTCTGTCCCTTATCCAGTATCCTTTTCCTTGCACGTACAAACCTTTCATTTTTATGCCGAAAAGAAAAAACTCCCTATAGGAAGTTTCTCTTTACTTCTTTATTTTCTTCATTACTTTCTCCATGAGTTCTTCTTCAGTCAACGCCGCTACAGGACGATTATTCACAAAGGCGAATGTCTTCTTGCGTCCTGGACCACAATAGGATTGGCACGCAATGTCGATGGGTGCCTCCGGGTCGATTTCTTTTAATTTGGGAATTAAGGTCTTCAGGTTAACGGCCTGACAATCATCGCAAACACGAAATTCGTTTGCCATATGTCAACAACCCTTTCTATCTATTGAAATGGATTTCATTTGTCATAAACATCGAGTTATAGGATACAGTTTTCTGTCATGTTTTGCAAGGGAACGTCGCTTCCAGATTGTAGGAATCCTCACTTATACAACGAAACTAGCAGACAGAAAATAATTTTAACATATTCGTATAAAAACCTGGAAAATGGTCCATCCTTTAATCAACGAATCATTTAAGAAAACTATGGGAGTTGAGATGAAATGATGATGAAGACAAGACAGGATGCCTGGACGGAGGAAAATGATCTATTATTGGCCGAAACGGTCTTAAGGCATGTACGGGAAGGAAGCACACAATTAAACGCCTTCGAAGAAGTTGGGGATAAACTGAACCGTACATCTGCCGCTTGCGGTTTCAGATGGAATGCAGTCGTCCGGCACCAATACGAAAAGGCTCTTCAACTGGCAAAAAAACAACGGAAGCAGCGCCACCGCATCCTCGGTAAAGACCAGGGCGGCAAGAAGAAGTTATTATATCAACCGCCGACGCCTTCAATCGAAGATTTAGATGCTATGTCTCTATCAATGTCTGAAGCCGAAGAAGAAATGGAATTCGCAGAATATGAAAACTATGTCCCGGAAACGGAGAAGTTAGGGAAAGAATCCGATGAAGCCCCTCAATACGAAGTAGAGGCGGCCGAAGAACAAGTCTACGTTCCCCAGCAGGCACCTGCAGCCAAACATATGGTGAAACCGTCCGGACTGAAAGGTGAAGTGACGCTGGAAAAAGTCATCGCTTTCCTTCAGAACCTGGCCCAGACCAATATGAATTCAGACTATATAAAAATCGAGAATCAGAGATTGAAACAGGAGATTTCCGAAATCCGAAAAGAAAATGCCGAGCTTGAAAAGAAAGTCAAAGCCCTTGAAAATAACTCCATCACGATGCAGGAAGACTACGAGACCCTGATGCAGATCATGAACCGGGCGCGCAAGCTGGTCGTATTCGACGAAGAAGAAGGGAAAGCACCACGCTTCAAAATGGATCGTAACGGCAATCTTGAAAAAGTGGCTGAATAATGGGGTTCCCAACCAGTGCGCCTGTTGGCGTGCTGGTTTTTTGTCGGCATAACGTTTCAGGAATGGCGTCGGAATAAAGAGTGATTGAGTTGTTTCTTTGTGGCGAAGTCACTTTGAATAGCGTCCTTTTTTCGTTCATTCCCACAAAAAAAGCCGGCCTCATTTCAAACGAAGTCCGGCTCTCCCTTATCAAGATCCCAATACTCTCTGATTCCGATCGACGACTCTTTGATAATACGTCTCATACATCCCATACTCTTCCCCCTGGAGGGCACCGCTATAAAATTCACCGCTGAACCCTTTCAACGATTGCAGGAATCTAAGCATCACGTCTTGAATCGAGAACTCGACGCCCAACAGTTCAGATAAGGAAGCCATTACGTCGGGATCAATGGAGGGAAACGTAAACTTCGTCGTTCCATCTTTCAATCCGGCCTCATAAAAACGCCGAATCAACTGAGCCCTTTCAGAACCGCTTCCATTGACACAGAGGTATACCTGAACGGCTACCCCGTTGCGTATCCTCCGCTGGGAAATCCCTGCGAACTTCCGGTCATTGATACTGAGGTCATAGCTGCCTGGGCAGTAGGAACGGGTGATTTCTTTCGCTTCGATCTTCACTTCAAAATCCTTGAACATATCTTCGACGAGCAACCACATGGCATCATAACCACGGTTGATATCGATCCCTTTTTCAGAATCAGGGAACACCAATGATAGATTCAACACTCCTTCATCCAATACTACCGCTAGGCCCCCGGAATTTCTTACAATATATTGATAGCCTTCCTCTTCCAAAGCCTTCAGAGCATCGGAAAGAAACGGCAACTTCGTATCTTGAATACCCAGTACGACCGTTTGATGATGAACCCATGAACGTGCTGTGGGATCAGATTGGCCTGTCCCGATCACCGTGCACAGCGTATCGTCCATGGCAAACGACTGTAATGCCCCGAACATCGGCCCGAGACTCGATTGATCTATCACTCTCCACCTGTCCTGACGGAGCAGTGTATACGCTTTTTCTTTATCCATAGAGCTTTCTCCTTCATTCACAACATGCGAGCCCATTATATCACAAAACGACGGTGATGCTAAAAGCGGGATGGAACTTCCAGTTGGCTTTTGATATGAAGATGTTTGCCTGTAAAATGAGCTGCCTATTTTGACAGGTGATTACCCCCACTTCTCTGCCTGTCAAAAAGGGATGGAAAGTCAACAGGCAAACAGCCAGGCACCCCCGCCTGCAACAATCCCATAAAAAAAGCCGAACCCCCTAAGGGATCCAGCTTCCTCAATAGACTACAGTGCCTGAGCTGCCGTGATCAACGCCAGCTTATACACATCTTCTTCGTTACAGCCGCGTGATAGGTCGTTCACAGGGGCATTCAATCCTTGAAGGATCGGGCCGACTGCTTCGAAGTTTCCTAGGCGCTGAGCAATTTTGTATCCGATGTTTCCAGCTTCAAGGCTAGGGAAAACAAAGACGTTGGCATTTCCTTTTATATCGGCACCAGGTGCTTTTTTCTCAGCTACCGATGGAACGAAGGCTGCATCGAATTGAAATTCACCATCAACAGTCAGTTCCGGTGCTTTTTCTTTTGCTACTGAAACAGCTTCTGTCACTTTTTCCGTTTCAGGTGATTTTGCAGACCCTTTTGTAGAAAAGCTAAGCATGGCGACCCGGGGATCGATATCGAACATTTCAGCTGTTTTTGCACTTTCAATCGCGATTTCAGCAAGATCCTGGCTGTCTGGAGAAATGTTGATGGCACAGTCAGCGAAAACATACTTCTCGTCTTCACGAACCATGATGAAGACTCCGGACGTCTTGCGTACGCCTTCTTTGGTTTTGATGATTTGAAGAGCCGGACGGACCGTGTCAGCTGTTGAATGGGCTGCACCGCTTACCAGACCGTGTGCCATGCCTGTATATACAAGCATCGTCCCGAAATAATTACCGTCCAACAGGATGTTCTTCGCATCTTCCTCTGAGGCTTTTCCTTTTCGTCGCTCTACGAATGCTTTCACCAGCTCGTCCATTCCTGCGAAAGATGCAGGATCCACCACATCACATCCGTCAAGCTTCACACCAAGCTGATCCGCTTTAGCCTTCACTTCATCCACTTTGCCGACTACGATCGGAGTCAGGATGCCATCGCCTGCCAAACGGGAAGCAGCTGTCAGAATACGTTCGTCTGTTCCTTCTGGGAATACGATTTTCAACTCTTTCCCTTTTACTTTATCTGTTAATGTTTGAAATAAGTTGCTCAATAGAGGAACCTCCTTGATTTATACATATCCAATCTTAGAATACTCTTATCATATAGGAATTCAAGGAAAAGACGCAATGACATCGGTTTCAAAAAAAAGTCTTTGTTTTCTAACAATTACGGTTCACTTTACCCACATCTAAAAAAAGGTACCTGATGAACGATCCACGATGATAGTGTGTTCCAGAATTAACGCGGCTATCCAAGATTTGTGCCATTTTACCGACAATGGGGTTTGTACTCTTACTCTATGGTCAAACTATGATATAGTAAAGTTGGAAATAGTACTTTAAGGAGTGATTACGTTGGCAGAACCGGCACAAACACTGGATGGTTGGTATTCGTTACATGATTTTCGCGCGATGGACTGGACTACTTGGAAGATGCTTCCGAGTGAAGAAAGAGCGTCGGCGATTGCTGAATTCCACCGTTTCTTAGATAAGTTAAACAGTACTCAAGATGCGAAAGAAGGAAGTCACGCCCTCTACACCATCGTTGGTCAAAAGGCAGACTTCATGTTGATGATCCTTCGTCCGACAATGGAAGAATTAAACGAATTGGAAAATGAATTCAACAAGCTGAAAATCGCTGAATTCACGATTCCGACATTCTCTTATGTTTCTGTGGTCGAGCTTGGGAACTACATGCCATCTGAAGGCGATCCTTATGATAATCCATATGTACAGGAGCGTATCTACCCGATCCTTCCGAAAGCGAAGCATATCTGCTTCTACCCGATGGACAAGCGTCGCCAGGGGAATGATAACTGGTACATGCTTCCCATGGAAGAGCGTCGTGACATGATGAGAAGTCATGGAATGATCGGCCGTCAATATGCAGGAAAAGTAAAGCAGATCATTACAGGTTCTGTAGGGTTCGATGATTACGAGTGGGGCGTCACCCTTTTTGCTGATGATGTCCTCCAATTCAAAAAGCTTGTATACGAAATGCGCTTTGATGAAGTAAGTGCACGCTATGGCGAATTCGGTGCCTTCTATGTAGGGAACTTATTAAAAGAAGAGGCGATTTCGAAATTCCTTTATGTGAACTAAATACACTCTAAACGACAAGCTATCAGGCTTGTCGTTTTTTCATGACAACTCCCCGCTCCCTCTAAAAAAAACAAATGAATATATTTTTCCTCCCCCTCATAGACATGAAATAGTGAGACATCAAGCATCTTCTGAAGTGAGGTGAGAAGATGGCTGTTATTCCTTATAACGAGAAGGAAGTAAAACTTCTGGCTCGACTGATGAGGGCTGAAGCCGAGGGTGAAGGACAGCAAGGAATGCTAATGGTAGGGAATGTCGGCGTGAATCGTGTACGATCCGATTGCCTTGACTTCAAGAAATTAGCGAGTCTTCAAGATATGGTGTATCAAAGCCCTGGAGGATTTGAGGCAACCCAGAAAGGATATTTTTATCAACGTGCCCGACAAAAGGAGATTGATTTGGCCAGGAAGACCATTAAAGGCGGCAGGTATCACCCTGCATCGTATTCTCTTTGGTTTTTCAAGCCTGCAGGGAATTGTCCTGACCAATGGTATAACCAGGCAAACTCAGGGCGGTTCAAGTCCCACTGCTTCTATCAACCCACTAAAGGCGATTGTCCGAAGGTATTTTAACTTTATTTAAAGGAGGTATTCGGTTTGGCTAATCAACAATCAAACCCGTATATGCAAGGGTACAATCAATCTTCATACAATCCATACGGCCAATATTACGGCGGAGGGCAAGGACAGTATTATCCCCAGCAGCAGAGTGGCGGAGGTTATCAAATACCTTCACCGACGAATGCACCGGCACCTACTCAGAATGTTCCTGGAATGCTGCCGATTGAAGAATCGTATATCGAGAATATCCTCAGGTTGAACAAAGGAAAAGTAGCGACTGTGTATACAACGTTTGAAAATAACAAGGAATGGAACGCAAAGATTTTTAAAGGGCTCATAGAGGCGGCTGGCCGTGATCACCTTATCCTTAGTGATCCGCAAACCGGGACTCGGTACCTCATCCCGATGATTTATCTGGATTACATCACCTTCGATGAAGAAATCGAATATGAATATCCATTCGGGGCAGGAGCCTCTATGCAAAGTTATTCCCAGCGATAAAAAAAACCCTGTCAGGAAACAGTTTCCTGACAGGGTTTTTCGTTTTTTATAATGTTTTGGCTGCGAATACAATGAGAAGCACCCATGCGGCTAAGAAACTGATGCCCCCTAGAGGAGTGATCGCCCCCAGGATCTTGATACCAGAGATACTCAAGACATACAGGCTTCCCGAGAATAGAATCGTTCCGATCAACATCAGCCAGCCTGACCAGGAAAGCAATGACGTTGGAGTCACATTTCCCATCAGGACCCCTACAATGATGATTCCGATTGCATGGAACATTTGATAGAGAACTCCCGTATTCCATATGTCGATATACTTTTGTGAGATTTTCCCTTCCAATGCGTGAGCACCGAAAGCTCCTAACGCGACTGACAAAAAGGCGTTGATTGCCCCAATGATAATAAATGTTTTCATAATGACCCTCCTGCTCCTTCACTACTGATTAAAAATCGAATAAAGAGTTTCCATTGGCTCCGTCATCCGTCTCCAGGGGCTCTTCCTTCTGGATGGCCACCGGCTTCTGACTTGGCTGTGACTCCTGAAAATATGGGGTGGATGGTTGTGCAGAAAATGAAGTCGCTGCCGTGTTTTCTTCCAGCAACACTTCGCATAGAGCCTTTATTGAATACACATGCTCCCGGATCGTTTGGGACTTTTCTGCTGACTTCGCTTTTCCGAGTTCAAGCTCTATCTTTTTTATTAATGTGTGATGAGGGATATTCACGTTTTTCCTCCTTAACCGTTTAAAGCTGTTTCAAACCGTGATAATTCTTCTTCCGAACCAAACATAATGATTTTATCATGAGGCTTTAATTTTTCCGAGGGATTTGGATTACTGATGAGCCCTTCTTCTCTCAGAATGGCGACGATTGTGACACCGTACCGCTTTCTGATATCATTCTCCGCGATGGACTGATTGGCAAATGGAGAGCGATCCGGTAATGATATCTCTTCAAAGCCGTAGTCTTTCTTTTGCGTTTGGAACATCATATCTACATATTCTACACTAAGGGGCTTTACAATAGACATGACCATCTGTTTTCCTCCGATCAGGGAGGGATTGATGACTTTAGAGGCCCCTGCCTTCTGCAGCTTATTGATGGATTCGACTTTTTCGGCCCTTGCCACAATATGCAGGCCTGGGTTCAGCTCGGCTGCCGTCAACGTGGTGAACACATTCTCGGCATCATTTGGTAACGTAATGACAAGGCCGCTTGCTTTCTCGATTCCTGCATCAAGAAGGACAGAGTCTTCCGTTGCATCACCTATTAAATAGTATTGATTGTGCAGCCGGTGTGTTTCAATGACGTCAAAATCATTGTCTATGTATACGGCAGGGATATTTCTATGTTTAAGCTGCTCCAGTACCTGGCTCCCCACCCTGCCGAGACCGCATACGATAATATGATCAGACAAACCTTTGATTTTTTTTCTTCATTCTCTTCTCCTTCATGGCTCGGGATAACTCTCCCTCCAGCATAACAGATGCGATTGCCCCGACACCATATGATACAATTCCGATCGCAATCGGTATCATCACCATGGCAAACACCTTTCCCTCTTTCGTCAAGGGAACCACGTCGCCATATCCAACGGTTAACACGGTAATCACAGTGAGCCATAGAGATTGAAAGAAGGGCAAATCCTCAAAGATCATAAAGGCTATGGTTGCAAGCAGCACGATACTATTGATGGCGATCAGGCTGTTCCGTAGATGGCGGTACTTGTTCAATACGTTATGGAGGGCACTCAACACAACTTTCCATTCCTTCATCTTTCCTCACTTCCCTTTTCCTTTTATCTTAGGAGTGAATTTCATGCAGGGACTTCCGGAGGATTGAAAAACCACCAGTGACGGCATAGATCTCGTTTTGAACCCGTACCCTTTACAGCCCCCTGGGATGGGCCTGCTCCCAGGTTGTATAAAAATACCGGCATTGAAAACAGTTAATGCGCTCTTCTTTGTTCATGTAACGTCTCCCTCTGCACATTGACCCCTTTGCCGGGTCAACCTTTGTTTCACGTGAAACATCTTCTATTCGATGCACCAATCGATCTCTGCCATCCCTTGTTCCCGAAGATATTCGTTTGTTTTAGAATACGGCTTACTGCCAAAGAAACCCCGGTGAGCAGATAAGGGGCTCGGGTGGGGAGCCTTCACAATAAAGTGCCTGGATGAATCAATGAGCGATTGCTTTCCTTGTGCAGGCTTCCCCCATAATATGAACACCACCGGTTTTTCCCGTTCATTCAGGACAGAGATGACACGATCCGTAAAGCGTTCCCACCCTTTTCCCCGATGGGAGTGCGCTTTTCCATCCTGTACGGTTAAAACAGTATTCAATAAGAGGACACCTTGCTCCGCCCATTTTACAAGGGATCCATGAGTCGGGACAGGACAACCGATATCATCCTGAAGCTCTTTGTACATATTTCGTAACGACGGCGGAATGTTCACTCCTTTTTTGACCGAAAAGCTTAACCCTTCAGCCTGATTCGGACCGTGATAGGGATCTTGCCCGAGGAGAACAACCTTCACATCGTGATACGCCGTGTAATGAAAGGCATTGAAAATATTATGCATGGAAGGATAGATCGTGTTGATTTCATATTCCCCTTTAAGCCACTCCCTTAAATTCTCGTAGTATTCCTTACTACGTTCATCTTCGAGAATGTCTGCCCAATCGTTTTGAAAAATCTTCGTCACTATGAGACATCCTTTCTAATTCTGATACTGAATGGTCAGGTCATACCCCAGCTGTTCAAAGAAACCCTTCAACGATTTTTCCGCGTTCTTCTCTGCCGCCTGAAGGATCCCCTGCTCCACCGCTTCCTGACTGATTTGGTCCTTTGCCACTTCCGCCAGTGCAAACCCTTCGTTCCAGTCCACATCTCGCCTGAAGATCCCCTCTACAGAAAAAGTCTTTATATTGTCCGTATCAATAGAGGGTTCCTGTAGGATCTTGGCACGGGGCAGGGTCAACTCAATTACTTTCGTCTCTTCATCCACTACTATATCGTCTTGGTCAATCCCCTGTAAATCGACTCCTGCAAGCACGGTTCCAGGGACGACCATCAGAAGCTTTCGTTTCGTTCCTGGAAGATCCGTATTGATGGATTTCCCAAATAATTGATTATCCTCCTGTTCGATTACAGCTTTCACAAACCCTTGAGCCGTTGCCAGTGAGCTCATCTCCTGGATCCTATCGACAAACGACCCTCTCTCTTCTGTAAAGGTAGATCCGGACAGCCAAGAATAGACTCCTATGGATGCTCCGCCTAGTAATAAAATAAAGAGTAATAGTATCAACAACACTCTATTCCTCCAGTAGGACATAAAGGCCCTTGCCATTTTCCAAGCCGAAAAATGCCTGCTGCTTCTATTATCAAGCGCCAAAGTGGCACTGCTTTCACGTTCACTCGCTTTCATATCTGCCAAAATCGCTTCAATTTCTTGTATTTTCTTGTGTTGATTTGTCAAATGCTCCACCTTCCTCTCTTCTATTATAGGAAATATTGTGGAATCTTGGAAACAATTATTCTCTCGGATTCGTTTCTATATATTGGAAAGTTTGGATGTAATAAAACCGGGAATACATGGAACAAGACATAAAATATGGAGGGACTCTGATATGTATAAGGTGCAAACAGTTGAGAATGTAGTAGATGCGAAAAAAGAAATAGAAACATTCACGAATGAAGGCTACACCAAGGACGAAATCTATGTGTTCGCTCATGATAAACACCGCTCGGAAAACATAACGGAAGCCACCCAAACAGAATCCACAGGAATAAAAGAACAAGGAATCGTCGAATCCATGGGGAATTTATTCAACAGCCGTGGAGATGAATTACGTTCGAAAATGAAGGCTGTAGGGCTGAATCAGGCAGAAGCGGACGCCTATGAGGAAGAACTGGATAAAGGAAAGCTTGTGATCGTCGCTTCCAAAGAAGCTACAGATAATGATGCGAAACCTTTTTAAGTAATGGAATGTTTGCCCTAATCCTAAAAGACGTCGAGGAAGTCATTCCCGCCGTCTTTTTTTGCACGGACACCTAGTCGAAACCATTTGTATTTACCTGCACGTTATTATATTCTTTAGTCAGACTTGACCTACTTTCTTAGGAGGAATTCAACCATGACATTAAAGAAAACCCTTACGATCGCAGGATCCGATACAAGCGGTGGAGCAGGGATCCAAGCAGACCTTAAAACGTTCCAGGAGCACGGCGTATACGGGATGACAGCTCTTACAACGGTCGTTACTATGGATCCGGATAATCACTGGCATCACCAGGTCCATCCCCTATCCATTGATACATTGGAAGCCCAATTACAAACGGTTCTCTCCGTCGGCATCGATGCCATGAAAACAGGGATGCTCGGTACCGTTGAAATCATTGAACTGGCAGCGAAAAAAATGGATGAATTCGGTTTAGATAAAGTCGTCATCGACCCTGTAATGGTATGCAAAGGGGAAGATGAAGTGCTGAATCCGGAAACAACAGACGCCATGAGGGAGCATCTTCTTAAACGTGCAACCGTAGTGACACCCAACCTTTTCGAAGCAGGTCAGCTTGCTCAAACGGGGCCGATCAAAACCATCGATGAAATGAAAGAAGCAGCCAAGGTGATCCATGACCTAGGGGCTAAAAACGTCGTCATCAAGGGCGGAAAGCAACTGAAGCATGATAAGGCACTCGACCTGTTCTATGACGGAAATGAATTTACACTTCTTGAAGAAGAGAAAGTAGACACGACCTATAATCATGGAGCAGGATGTACATTCGCAGCAGCCATCACATCCAATCTTGCCAATGGACAAGACGTGAAGGAAGCAGTAGAAAACGCCAAAACCTTCGTCACTGCCGCCATCAAGCACGGCTTCAAACTGAACCAATACGTTGGACCCGTCATGCACGGAGCTTACAATCGTCTCGAAAACTAAACATGATCCATGCCAGGCACAAATGAAGGACATCGTGCCTGGCATTTTTTTGAGGGACGGACCTTGAAATGGATATATACCCGTTGGATCGAAAAAACCCCAATCAACTAAAGCCATTCTCCTTATACGTCTCCCCCCTTACCCCTATCCTTTTCAAACATACTTTTCGCATTCAATCATGAATTTTAGTAAGATAGTACATAATGGTTAAGAGTCTTTTCTGTATTTAAGGAGGAAAACGAATGGAACCGATTAAGATGGCAGATGTGCAAGGGATCATTACCAAGCTTGCCCGCCAGGACGTTTATATACATTTAGAAACCACCAACGGAGCCTACGCTTCTCACTTCAATGAGGGATTCTTCTCGGCAGGAGCCTACATCCGTAATGCGAAGGTCAATTATGAGCATGGAAAAATCATCGGGGACGGACCTTACCGGGTCGGCTTGAAAATCAATATCGGCTGGATTTATGCCGAGGGGCTGACTCATTATGAATTCGATGAACAGGGTCGCCTGCTGCTTGCAGGACATGGCGGCGACGGAAAACTCGCCGTTGCCCTTGAAATCAGCCCGACACCTTTCAGCTAAACAATTTGAACCAATATAAAAGGAGAGGTCAACATGGAAAAAGAAAGACAAGTACTTGTCATCTTTCCCCACCCGGACGATGAGGCATTTGGAGTGTCAGGGACCATTTCGACTCACGTAAAGAATGGAACACCTGTCACCTACGCCTGCCTTACATTAGGGGAAATGGGAAGAAACCTGGGTAACCCGCCCTTTGCCACGAGAGAATCACTTCCTTTAATCCGGAAGAAAGAGCTGCAAAAAGCGGCAGATGTGATGGGAATTCAGGATCTGCGCATGATGGGTTACAGAGATAAGACCCTGGAATTCGAAAATGATGAAAAGCTTGCGAACATGGTGACAGAGCTGATTGAAGAAGTGAACCCTTCTCTCATTATCACGTTCTATCCTGACTTCTCTGTCCACCCCGATCACGAAGCAACGGCACGGGCTGTCGTTCGTGCGGTTCGACGCCTTCCTAAAGCATCAAGACCGAAGCTTCACTGCCTCGCCTTCTCAAAAAACTGCGAAGAAGAACTGGGCAAGCCGGATATCCTTATCGATATCACACAGGTGAAGGATCAAAAAATCGATGCCATGAAGGCTCACATCTCTCAAACCGCCTGGATGCTGAAGGATCTTGAAAAAGGGATTGAACAAAATGATCCAGAGGCTTTAAAATGGGTAACCGTTGAACGATTCTGGAGCTACCAATGGGAAAACGATAACGTCACATAAGGAAGAAGAAAGAGTTTAGGCACAGCTTAAACTCTTTTTTGTTTGGACTGTTATGCAAGTTGACAGTTTCCGCTGCATGATGCTCCCTTTCAGGGCGGCAGGTTGTACAAGGGCGATTGTATTGAGACTCTTCTAAATTTAACATCTCTCGAGTATACTAAGAATGATAAGTGAGTGATTACTCACTTTACAAACAAACTCACATCCATTATATTAATAGTGAGTAATCACTCATTAACCTTGGAAAGGCGTGATTCAAGTGGATTCCATCATCCATTTAAATGAGCTTTCAAAATCTTTCGGCACTCAAGACGTACTGAAGAACGTGTCACTTGCCATACAAAAAGGGGATATTTATGGACTGCTTGGACCTTCTGGTTCAGGAAAAACAACATTGATCAAGCTGATGATCGGTCTTGAATTGCCTTCCACCGGCACCGTAACCTTCAAGGGAAACAAACTGAAAGCGAAAGAGCTGTATCCATCCATCGGTTATATGGCTCAATCCGATGCCCTTTACGATGAGCTGACGGCCCGGGAAAACCTGTCATTCATGGCATCTCTTTACGGATTAAAGAAAACAAGGCGCGAGCAGATTGAAAAAGTGATGAAAACCGTCGATCTCCTTGAACACCTTGATAAACCTGTACACCAATACTCTGGTGGCATGAAGAGAAGACTTTCTCTTGCCATTGCCCTTTTTACATGATCCAGAGGTTTTATTGTTAGATGAACCGACAGTTGGAATTGATCCTGTCCTGCGAAAAGAGATCTGGGACAGTTTTCACCGTCTAAAAGAGGAAGGAAGAACCCTCATCATTACGACCCATGTCATGGATGAAGCGGAGAGATGCGACCGTCTCGGTCTCCTGCAGCATGGAGAAATCATTGCAAGTGACTCACCTGCTGCCATAAAAGAATTCTATGGGGTCACTTCGATTGAAGAAGTATTTCTTAAAAATGGAGGTGTTTCCATTGAGAATTAGAGGCTTTGTGATCCGGATTCTTCAGCAGCTGCTGCTCCGGGATAAACGTACATTGGCCCTGATGTTTTTAGCACCATTGTTAATTCTAAGTATGTTGTCCCTCGTATTTGACTCAGATGATTATGAGGCAAAGGTGGCGATCGTAGATCTTCCACAACAGCTTGAAGCAAAGCTCGATACAAGTGATTTTGAGCCGTATTCCAGTCCCGATAAAGCATTAAAAGCGATAAAAGCTGGGGAACTGGATGCCTATATAACTTTTGATGATCCCACTTCCCCTTCGATTGTCATCGAAGGAAGCGAGCCCGCCGTCAACGGCGCAGTCATGAAAAAGGTTCAGACCCTGTTTCCTTCCAACTCTCAAACTCTATCGGATAACGTGGAGTATGTGTATGGGAACAGTGACATGAAGATGTTTGATTCCTTTGGACCCGTTCTCCTCGGTTTTTTTGTCTTCTTCTTCGTCTTTCTCATCAGCGGGGTATCCTTCCTGAGGGAACGGACGACGGGTACTCTGGAGAGACTGCTTGCATCACCTATTAAAATATGGGAAATGGTTGTGAGTTACGTGATCGGATTCGGCATCGTCACCCTCCTCCAGGCAACCTTGATCACCTGGTATGCGATTTATATTCTGGATATGATGATGCATGGAAGCTTTTACAATGTATTGATCATCATTGTGTCTTTATCCTTCACTGCCCTGACATTGGGAATATTGCTGTCGGCTTTTGCCAAGAATGAACTACAGATGATGCAGTTCATCCCGATCGTCGTAGTGCCGCAGATCTTCTTTTCGGGATTATTCAATTTGGACTCCATCTCTGAGTGGCTGAGCTGGATCGGACCCGCCACCCCGCTTTTCTACGCTGCCAACGCGTTAAGGGACGTGATGATCCGGGGATTTACTTTTGAAGATCTGCTCTTTGATTTATCAATATTGATTGGATTTTCTCTCCTTTTCATTGTACTCAATGTTGCAGCCCTCAGAAAATACCGTAAAATATAGGATAAGGATTTCAGAACGTTACGTTAGGGGTTTAAAGCATGTCCGAAGAAAAGAATATTTTTAAACAGCTGTTCGATCAGGAAGAAACGCTGACAGATAAGCAGCAGAAAATCGTAGAGGCCGCCATTGAAATGTTTGCTGAAAAAGGCTACGCCTCCACCTCTACCAGTCAAATCGCCAAAAAGGCCGGTGTGGCAGAAGGCACCATCTTCAGGCATTACAAAACGAAGAAAGAGTTGCTTCTGTCCATCATTTCTCCCACCATGGCCAAACTGATTGCTCCGTTTGTCATACGGGATATCAATAAAGTGTTGGATGCGAAATATGATCGCTATGAGGATTTCCTGAAAGCAATGATTCTGAACCGCCAGGAATTCTTGAAAGATAACATGACCGCTTTTAAAATCTTAATACAGGAAATTCCTTTTCATCCGGAATTACAAGAGCAGTTCAAAGAGCATATCGCTGAGAAAGTGTTCGTGAAGTTCGTCCGACTTGTGGATTATTATAAAGAAAAAGGTCAAATCATCGACCTGCCTTCTCCGGCGATTGTCCGGTTTTCAGCCACAAGCATCTTCGGATTGCTCCTGGTCCGGTACCTCTTCCTGCCTGAAGCCGATTGGGATGACGAGAAGGAAATCGAGATGACGGTGAAAATGATCGTGAATGGAATCGGAAAAGAATAAAGAGGTGTTAAGAGATCCAAATATTCAATTTGGATCTCTTTTTTGGGTTAGAAAACGGGAATGGGGACTGAAATGCAAGATTGAACGTTTGTTTCGAGCCGTCTCGCCCCCTCGTGGAGGAGTTTATTTTCAATTTCAGCCCGTTTATTTTCAAATCCAAAAGTTTATTTTCAATTCTTCACCATTTATTTTCATTTCCAGAGTTTTATTTTCAATTCCTCACCATTTATTTTCAATCCTCCTCCCAACACCTTACCTATCCATTCGTTTCCCTCCTCCCCCAAACGGGTAAAAGCTACTATCAGCAAAAGGAGGTAGAAGAATGAGTTTCCTTTTCCACGAAAATACATTAAAGGAACAGCATATTCTCATCACTGGTGCAACAGGCGGCATTGGGTACGAGACGGCAAAAGTGGCCGTTCAGGCAGGCGCCAAGGTAACGATCACCGGTAGAAATGAAGAAAAGTTGAATCAGCTAAAAGAGGAGTGTCAGGATCCAAGCAGGGTCTATATATGTAAGGCAGATCTTACAGACGCCAACGACCGGAATTACCTATTGTCATCAGCGATAGAACAACCAGGCCCCATCACAGGTCTCGTGAACTCTGCGGGAATTGGGGGAGGTGATCTAGTTGAGAAGTTGTCCGAAGAGGATGCCCGAAAGATCATGGAGCTGAATTATTTCGCATTGGTCCAACTCTCACAGGCAGTCTATCAACAAATGAAGGATAAGATGAAAGGCTCCATCGTCAACATCTCCTCCCTTTCAGGACTGAGAGGCACTCATGGCAACAGTGCGTATAGTGCATCCAAGTTTGCTGTCACCGGTTTTACACAGGCATTTGCCCTTGAAGCGATTGAAAACAATATACGGGTGAATGCCATTTGCCCGGGGTATGTAGATACCCCAATGGGCCGAAACGCCATTAAATCAAAAGGCGAACGGGAAGGCAGAAGCTATGAGGAGCAATTAGCGATCGCCAAAGACAGTATCCCTTCCGGACGATTGACCTCAACCGTAGAGGTGGCGAATACGATCGTGTATCTATTGAGTGAGGCCGCTGTGAACATTGTTGGAGAGTCGGTGAAGATTTCAGGTGGCAGCGTCATGCGTTGATCAACCTATTCAGAACACCGTTCAAGGACGAACGGTGTTCCTATTAGTGGATAAAAAGTGAAAATTAGTGCATTCATCACTTACACCATTCAGTAAAATATGATTTAATATATAGTACTATGGAACGATAATAGAGAAGAAGGTTGTGGAATGGAACCCTTCCGCTTCTTTATAAAGTAAAAGCAGAGAGATTTATCTCCTCTTTTTTTTACTTCAAAATCGAACATACGTTCTATTGGTGGTGAAAAAAATGGATTCGTTAATCAGGGAATTTTATTGTCATTATCCTCATCTCAAACATAATAAAGCTGTTGATTCCTTTATCAGTCGACCGGAAAACCAAAAATTAATAGAAGATTTTTTACGTCACCCTAGTGCGCGTAACGAAGAACGTTTAAACGAAGCCTTTAAGGCCCATTACTTTGATATTCGGTTTACCTCATACGTCAGTTCATCCCTCTATTTTCACAGTGTGAACTTTGACAAACATGTCAGGAAATATAGTGAACGTCATCCGTTGACCCTTGATAACAAAGTCGATCATGAAGGCGGATCTTTTATCGATCTTGTGCCCGACCCTTCATCAGAAATACCCCCTTTTCTAAACTATTCGACCTTGACAGAATGCCTTGAGAATGAAGAATTGTTGCATGCACTAGAAGGATTAACAGACAAACAAAAGCGTATTCTCGACCTGGCTTATGTCCAGGAATTGAATGATACTGAAATCGCCCAGATCCTCGGCGTATCACAACAGGCTGTGTCGAAAACTCATCGAAAAGCGTTAAACATATTAAAATCTATTTTGGAAAAAGGAGAATCATAAAGCATGGGAATATTATATGATCTGGTGAAAGAAGCTCAATGTAACACAGAATATGAAACGAACGTCATCCAAACCTTCGAACCGAAAATAAAGAAATCGTTGTATTTAACCAGAGTAGAAAACAGAGACGACCTTGAACAAGAGTTAAAGATCAAAGTGATCCGTTATGTCAGGGACTATTCATTAGAGAATGTACCGGGATTATTTGATTTAAATAAACAATAAAAAAGGACAAGCACTCACAAAATGTGGGTGCTTGTCTTATTATTTCATACGTGTTCGAATCCTTTGTTGCTTTTATTGGGATCAAGAAGGCGTGAGTTGAGCTCCTTTGGACGTTGAGCTGTGAGGTGAAAAGATTTTTCATAAAACTCCCGGCGGCAGGTTGTCATTTTTCCTTCCTCTTCTTCTTTATAGAGTGTAAGGCAAACAAAACAGGGTGAGAGAGATTGGGATGGTCTTTCTTACTCTTCATCCCTTTTTTGCCTCCATCATACAAAGGGAGCGATGATCAATGAATTGGACAAGAACATTACGACAAGGTGATTCGGGCAGTGATGTAAAGGAACTTCAAATCCGGGTGGCAGGATGGGCGGCAGGCTCTCCTTCCAAGACATATGTATCCGTGGATGGCGCATTTGGACCGGGAACCGAAGCAGCTGTCAAACGATTCCAAAGTGCGTACGGCCTTTCAGCTGACGGAATCGCAGGACCTCAAACCCAAAGCCAACTGAACGCCCTTGAAGCAAGCGACGGTTCAACGGTCAACTTTGCTTTCAGTGAATTTTATTCGAAAGACGGAAGCGGCTTCTCGGGAGGAAATGTCGGCTCTACTCAAGTCAAGGAGAATGTACGCCGTTTAATGTACAAGCTTGAAGCGCTTCGTAAGAAACTTGGGAATCCGCCTGTTGTCATCAATTCCGGATTCAGAAGCATCACTCATAACCGAAACGTCGGAGGTGCCTCCAATAGCATGCACACTTATGGAATCGCAGCAGATGTGGACCCATCCGGTAAAACCCCGACTCAAGTAGCTGAGATAGCCAAAACATGTGGATTCAGCGGGATCATAAAATATTCGACATTTGTTCATGTAGACAGTCGTATCGAATTTCCATATGGATCTCAATCATATTACTGGGCTTAAGAAAGGGAGGAAAACCATCATGCCAATCATTGTACTTGACCCAGGTCACGGGGGGAACAGACCCCGGTGCTGTCGGAAACGGACTTCAGGAGAAAAATCTCACACTGGATATCGGATTAAAGGTCCAGAAAGTGTTGGAAGACAACTTTGTGGTGGATGTCCGCTTAACAAGAGAAACGGATGTATACGTGGGATTATCAGAGCGGGCAGATGCTGCGAATGGATTAGGGGCAGCCTACTTTGTATCCCTTCACCATAATGCCGGCGGAGGTACAGGGTTTGAAAGTTTTATCTATCCAGGTTCTGCGGTCACTGAAACAGGAAGGCGACAGGATGTCCTCCACGGGGAAATGATGAATTTTTACTCTAAATATGGTTTAAGGGATCGTGGACAAAAGGAAGCAAACTTTGCAGTGTTAAGAGAAACCGCCATGCCTGCGATTCTACTGGAAAACCTCTTTATGGACAGTGTGAATGATACGAACCTCTTAAAGGATCCGGTCTTTCTTACCGGTTTGGCCAATGCCACAGCATCGGGAATAGCAAAAGCGCTTAATCTCAAACCGTAACAAAACGCAGGCTTGCCCTTAAGGAGGTGTTACGATGGATTATTCCGTTTTCGTTCAACTACTAGGAAATTTCGGATTTCCCATTGCCGTCACACTCTTTTTATTAGTAAAGCTGGAAAAGAAATTGGAGCAGCTCGAATTGGCCATTCACGCCTTATCGAAAGCCTATAGTAAAAATGAGAAATAGATGAAGTCAGACGATATGGTAAACACTTCCAAATGGTAGGAGGGCCATGTTATATTCATTAGCCGCTCCGGCCAACTAAAGGAAAATTATCTCATACATTCATTGAGTCATGCTTACTATGTAAGCAAGTCTGAATGATGAATCGGCACCCCTTCTTTGGTATTCCAAACATGAGGCCCTTATAAGGGCCTCATGTTTTTTATTTCACCCATGCGTATAGGACAATCCTCAAACCGGGAAGCCTTTTAATAAGGAGGCGGTGTTGTCTTGGAGACGTTTGAAGTCTTATCTCTGATGCTCGGGTTTGGGATGTTTGTCATCGCGATTCTTAAATACAAAGACAATGATCACAATAACAATTCATAGGACACGCTGAAGAGCGTGTTTTTTTTGTATAAAAAAAGAAAAACCTCCCCACGCCCATGGCGACAGGAGGTCTGCGGAAGTCTCTATTCCTGGTTAACCAGGGTATTTAAATCCACTCCATACAATTTATCGTCATTCTCTCTCGGGATCCCCCGCCCGTCAGTATTATTGGTAATAAAATATAGTGTTTCACCCTCCACCAATACATCGCGGATTCGGCCAAATCCCGTAATCAAGTCTGTCACCTTCCCGGTTTCAGGGTTGAATTTCTTTACACTCTGACCTGCGAGGGAGGCAAACACTAAATCTCCATTCCAAAAATCCGCTCCAGAAGGGGCCCATGAAGGTTCTCCCGAATGAGCGAGTGGCGAGATCAAGGATCCTCCTTTTTCATCACCAGTGATCTTCGGCCAGCCATAATTATTGCCCGCTTCGATCCTGTTCACTTCATCATATCCATTAGGACCATGCTCTGTTGCATATAAGTCACCCGCTTTATTCCATGCAAGTCCCTGAGGATTACGATGGCCGTAGCTGTAAACATATGAATCTTTAAAAGGGTTGTCATCCGGTACTTTTCCGTTCAACTTCATCCTAAGAATCTTCCCGCCGAGAAAGGAAAGATCCTGTGCTTTATCCTGTTGGGTTGCATCTCCAGTCGTAATGTACAGAAGCTGATCTGGACCGATTTCCAGCCGGCCGCCCTGATGGTATTGACCGCTTGGGATTCGGTCGATCAATACTTTTTCCTCGTCCCATCCATTTTCCATTCTTTTTAATATGACGACCCGGTTGAAGTGATCTCCAGAGTCTTCGTATGTGTAATAAGCATACGCCTGATGATTTTCCTTAAAATCAGGATGAAGGGCAAATCCCATTAAACCTGCTTCAGGACGCTTGGATAGTGGCTTTGACAGACTGGCTTTGACAACAGTTTTCTTACCTTCTCTTATTTCAATGATATCTCCCGTCCTCTGTGTGAGGTAGAAAACATTCCCGTTCATTTGTATGGACCATGGAATTGAAAGATCCTGGGCCATCACACGGCTGTCGACACTAGGTTTCGTAACAGATTCACTTTCTTCATGTTGTACGTCAAACTGTCCTGTTGAGCAGGCACTAAGGAGTAAGCTGAGACCAATGATGAATATAAACCAACTTCGGTTTCTCATATTTTCACAATCTCCCTTTTACTTTTTAACCAGTATACCCAAAAGTCCAAGGTCCTAAAGGCCATGGGGTAAATTGGAGCTCAAAGCCTTTTTAGATCGGCCCTATTCCTTTGAATTTCTGGATGTTTGTCGGACAGCTTGTGAGGATCCGATTACGTTGCCGGCTGTTGAAGGGCTTCATGAATCGCCTTTGCCACACCGTCTTCACGATTCGTTGCCGTGATGAAAGGACAGAATTCCTTGATCTGTTCCATTGCATTCCCCATAGCAATAGGTCTTCCGACAACCTTCATCATGGACAGGTCGTTCAGGTTATCACCCATGGCCATCGCGTTCTCCGGCGAAAGGCCTTTGTCATCCAGAAGCTTCTTAAGGGCCACTCCCTTTTGAGCATCAAGACTATTCACTTCGATATTTTCTTTACCTGAGGAGCTGATGGCAATGCCTGGGAGTGCATTCAATTTCGTGTGAGCCTCTCCGAGCTGCCTTTCATCAAAAGAAAAGACTAGGAATTTATAGATACGTTCAGCAGAAGATTCCTCGAATAGGATACCGTAATCATCCACCAGTTTAATATGACCTTTTTCAAAGCGTTCTTTGGCTGCCTGCCTCACTTGCTCTTTGGAGACATTCGGATTGGCGGTTGTAAATATATCGACAATCAGCTCGATTCCCATTTCCTCATTCTCCGTATAGGTTCCTTGATCGGTGTATATTTCAAAATAGATGCCCGTCTCATTCAGGACAGCAGCAATTTCTTTCGCTTTTGCTATTTCTATTCCCGCCTGGTAGATGACTTCCCCTTCTTTATTTCGGACTTCTGCACCATTGGCACAGATGATATCGCATGAAATCCCGGCTTCTTTGATAACATATCGGGCTTCTTCGTACGATCTCCCTGTTGCAACGATCACTTCGACTCCTCTTTGCTGCGCATCCAAGATGGCTTGTCGATTGGCTTCACTGATCTCTTGTTTTTCATTTAAAAGGGTTCCATCCATATCTGTAGCAATACATGTAATCATAGCAGACACCTTTCTATCATTGAATATTCTTAATTTAGCCATTGTATCATGAAATATTTATCCTCTTGTACTAATGTCCCTTACTCTTAACAAAATCCATACACTCCAAGTAATTTTTGTAAATTATTTGGATTTGAAAGGGTTTTCATCGGCGGTTATAGAAGAACAGGGAGGGTGTACATTTACTAAGGGGGACTAACAGATGAAAGCATTAATATCTTTATCGAACAAGATTATGCAACGCTATCTGCCTGATCCATTTCTGTTTGTCGTTATTTTAACGATGGCGGTATTCGGGTTTGGTCTAATATTCACTGAAAGTACGAGTCTCGAAATGGTTCAATATTGGGGCAACGGCTTCTGGAGCCTGCTGGCTTTCTCCATGCAGATGGTCCTTGTCCTTGTGACAGGATACGTTCTGGCAAGCAGTCCGTTATTTAAAAAGTTCCTTGGTTTCCTCGCTTCCTTCGCCAAGTCACCAGGTTCCGCCATTGTCATCGTTACCGTTGTTTCCATGATTGCAAGCTGGATCAATTGGGGGTTCGGACTGGTCATTGGGGCATTGTTCGCGAAAGAGCTTGCAAAAAGAGTGAAGGGCGTCGATTACCGCCTTTTGATCGCCAGCGCCTATTCCGGGTTCGTTGTCTGGCATGCGGGATTCTCGGGATCGATCCCGTTGTCCATCGCGACAGCCGATCATCCATTTCAGGATATGATCGGTGTCATATCCACCGGTGAGACGATTTTTGCTGCCTTTAATCTATTGATTGTCTTAGCTTTATTCATTGTCCTTCCCATCACTAACAGAATGCTGATGCCGTCTAAAGATGAGACGGTAACCGTGGATCCCGGACTCTTCAATGAGACGGCTGCCTCTCTTGAAAAAGGGGCGATGACACCTGCTGAGCGTCTTGAAAACAGCATGGCTCTATCAATCATCGCTGCTGTCCTCGGGATGGTGTTTCTGTTTTCATACTTTATTCAAAATGGATTCGCCCTCAATTTGGATATCGTCAACTTTTTATTCTTATTTCTGGGCATTCTTTTTCACGGAACCCCTAAACGCTTCCTCGGAGCCGTTCAAGAAGCCATCAAGGGGGCTAGCGGGATCGTCATTCAGTTCCCTTTCTATGCTGGGATCATGGGGATGATGACGGCATCTGGACTTGCCGTCGTCATGTCTGAAGCATTTGTATCGATATCTAATGATGTGACGTTTTACTTCTTTGCCTTTATCAGCGCAGGGATTGTAAATTTCTTTGTGCCTTCAGGAGGGGGACAATGGGCCGTTCAAGCGCCCATCATGCTTGATGCCGCCCAAACACTGGATGTGTCTGTGGCCAAGACCGCCATGGCTGTTGCCTGGGGGGACGCCTGGACCAATCTTATTCAACCGTTCTGGGCATTGCCTGCTTTAGCCATTGCAGGATTGAAGGCAAAGGATATTATGGGGTATTGTGTGATCATCCTTGTCATCAGCGGCGTCATCATTTCTTTAGGGTTACTATTCCTATCATAAGGAATCCCGAAGCACCCGGAGCCCATCACGGCACCGGGTGCTTTTACAATGCAAAAAGGCTGGTCGTCCTAAGAGACCAGCCGGTATGTATGACCATTGTATATCCAGTTCCACTCTATTTACCACTTTCTCTTCTCTCCAGTTCGCCTTCGATCATCTCAATAAATTCTTCTTCCAATCCTTCTTCCTGTGCTAATTGATAAACAACGGCCAGCTGCTCTTCCGAAAGTTTCGTTAATGATAGCATTCATGACAACTCCTACTCACCAAGTTATGAAGTCTTAATACCCTCCTCAACAAAACTTAAACCTCTTTATCACCATATTTAACTATATTTTTTACGGAGAAATAAAATTGTTTTCAGCTTATAATTGAAATTTTTAAAAATTTTAGTAAAATAGAGAAGTACTGAGAGATAGCGCTTTCTTTTTTGTATTCATCTATTTATTATTCTATGATTCTACAATTTATGTTTCACTATCACAGCATTTGGGAAAAACAGCTAGGCATTGCATCATCTCCCTTGTGGGAACTTGTTATGGACAAATTTATATGTATGCATTAAAATGAATAATGTTTCATTTTCCGTTATAACTACATCTGAGGTGAACTTATGAATCGACAAGAACGTTTTACATTAATCAGTCATTTACGCTTTATCATTCCTTCCCTGCTGGGGATTTTTCTTTTTATGGTTCCGATTCCACAAGAAGACGGGATCACGATCCCAATCGCGGTTCTATCAGGCCTCTTACAGGACTGGATTGGCAGCTATGTACCTGCCATCATGACAGGTTTGATCATCCTTACCGTATTGGGGACGTTCCTTACGAAAACGGCTCGACCGGCTTTCATTGAAAAGTCTCCCTTCTTCACGAGCCTATTCGATGTAAGACCTGTTTGGGTTTTCGTCAGGGTGCTGGGTGCCGTGTTTGCGGTCATGACCCTATTTAAGTTAGGACCTGAATGGATCTGGTCTGATGCAACGGGAGGGCTTCTACTGAACCCGGATGGACTTCTGACCATTCTATTCTCTGTATTTTTATTTGCAGGACTCTTTCTTCCATTACTATTGAATTTCGGTTTACTCGAACTATTCGGTGCTCTCTTAACGAAAGTGATGCGCCCTGTTTTCGGTTTGCCTGGACGCTCTTCCATCGATTGTTTAGCTTCCTGGTTGGGAGACGGAACCATCGGGGTATTATTGACAAGCAAGCAATATGAGGAAGGCTACTATACAAAAAAGGAAGCAGCGATTATTGGAACGACATTCTCTGTTGTATCCATTACCTTCAGTTTAGTCGTCATCTCGGAGGTTGGACTAGGAAACTATTTTATTCCTTTTTATATCACGGTGGCGATTTCAGGGATCATTGCAGCGATTGTACTGCCACGAATCCCGCCATTATCACGTAAGCCTGATACTTACTATAATGATCAAGAAGGAAAGAACACAATGGAGGTCATTCCAGAGGGCTACAGCCGCGTAGGATATGGATACGAGCAAGCCGTTGTACAAGCGAAAAACAACAATAGTGCGTCTAAATTCTTCACGGACGGTATGAAGAACGTGTTGGATATGTGGATGGGCGTGGCACCGATCGTCATGGCGATCGGTACGACTGCACTGATCGTAGCCGAGAATACGAAATTCTTCGAATACATCGGAATGCCTCTCATTCCGTTACTCGAGCTTCTTCAGATTCCAGAAGCAGCTGAAGCGTCTCAATCGATCCTTGTCGGTTTCGCCGATATGTTCCTGCCGGCCATTTTTGGATCAGGCATTGAGAGTGAGATGACGCGCTTTGTCATTGCTTGTTTATCTGTAACGCAATTAATCTACATGTCTGAAGTTGGGGGATTATTGCTAGGTTCTAAGATTCCCGTTGATTTCAAAGACTTAGTGATCATCTTCCTGCAGCGTACATTCTTGACTTTGCTTGTTATTGTTGCGATTGCTCATATGATTTTTTAAAAGGGTTGTTTGCGACTGACTCATCTGGGAGAGTAGAGGATGATTTCCCTTACAGGATGCTCGCTTTCCGCGGGGCGGGCGGTGAGCCCCTCATCATTCTACCTGCTCATTACTAGTGCCTTTAGAAACAACCTTTATAAACCTAAAAACCAAAGGCCCAGGTTCGAATAATGAACCTGGGCCTTTATGTCGATACTGAATGCATCACGTTCTCTTTCTTCCATTTTCATGGTTCATCAACCCTTTTTCATCCGCTCTATTAACGTCTTCAAGCTGAGTTCCCTTGTGGATGGGGTGGTCCAATGAGCATACTTCATATAGTCATCCGCGCCGACTCCCACCGTAAACATGTTTGTATGAAGAAGAGCTTTAAGACCGGCTTCTCCATCTTCAATTCCGGCACACCCCTCTTCATCCACCCCCAAGGTATGGGCTGCCCGTAAGAATATTTCAGGATCCGGCTTCCCCTTTTTGACTGTAGTTGGATCGATGACCACCGGGAAGTACTCCCGTAAGCCCACCTTCTTCAATACATAAGGGCCGTTTTGGCTTGAGGAAGCTAGGGCAACAGGTATGTTTTCCATCTTTAATTCTTCCAGGAACTCGATTATACCGGGTAACACATGCCGGGGTGACAGGTTTGATAGTAGGGATAGGTAGATTTCATTTCGCTTTTCGGCTAATGCTGCGATTTCTTGATCTGATACTTCTACATTCGCTTCCTTTAATAAATATTGAACCGTCTCCCTTCTTCCAATTCCTTTTAGTTTATTGTTTTGTTCCTCCGTAAAGCGGATTCCAAAAGGCCGCATGAGTTCTTGATTGGCCTGAAAATAAAAGGGCATGGTATCCGTGATGACTCCATCCATATCAAAAATGACCCCTTGCAGTGGTTTTGTCATTCTCTTTGTTTCCTCCTTCCAAAGACAAAGGCTGCTTCATCATGAGGCAGCCTTTTAGTACGTATTTTTTACCGGCAGGGTAACTTCGACACTTGTCCCTTCGTTCACTGCCGATTCAATATGAAGAGATCCTTTATGATCTTCGATGATCTTCTGACTGATCGTCAGACCAAGCCCCATTCCTTTTTCTTTCAAGGTAAAGAAAGGTTCTCCCAGTCTCTTTAACCGATCGGGCGAAATGCCCACCCCTTGATCTTGAATCTTAATCACGATGTCATCCTTCCGGGCTCTGCAGGTGACTTGGATTTCACCTTCATCCATGGATTCAATCGCATTTTTGATAATATTGATAAACACCTGTATACATTGATTTTTATCTCCAAATACGGGAATGGGGGAGGACGGGACCTCAACATTCAATGATATCCCTTTCATGATCGCTTCATGCCCCATTACCTTCGTCACATAGTGAAGGACCTCGCTTATATCAAAGAGCTGAAATTGCCTCATTTGTGGTTTTGATAAAATGAGCAGCTCCCCTACAATTTGATTGATTCGATCCATCTCAGAAGACATGACGGAAAGGTAACGGTCCGGTACATGCTCATTTTCTTCCAAGAGCTGAATAAAGCCTTTGATACTCGTCAGGGGATTCCTGATTTCATGGGCGATCCCTGCGGCGAGTTCTCCGACTACAGATAACTTTTCTTTTCTTAACAGCATCTCTTCCGTCAGTTTCTGTTGGGAAATATCACGGCCGATGATGACTAATCCTTTTCTCGATCGATCCGGATAAAATAACGGGACTTTTATCACATCAAAGGTTTTGTATTCACCGTTCGGAACATAGAAACCTTCCTCACACCTCGTTAACTCCCCCACTTGCCAGGATTGTTCATCGGATTCAGCACAATAAGCAAAGGCTTCTTTAAAGAATGGGACGAGCTCCCCTAATTCTAAATCTGTCTTCCCTACATAATCAATACCTTCGAGATTATACAGTTTCCGCCCAAACTGATTGACCTTTAACCAACGCCCCTTTCCATCTTTAAAGCAGACGAAATCAGGCAGGGAGTGAAGCAGGGTAGAGAGTTGATTCTCTTCTTCAAGTAATTTACGATGCTCTGTAAGAAACAGATTCCCTTCCCTTAGCAGAAGGAAGAGCACCGTCACCCCCACTATCCCTGATAGAATCGTGATGAGGATGTCCCAAGGTCCGTCAAGGATAAGTAAAACGAGAGATTGAAAGACAAATAGAGCAATGAGAATCACTATTTTGTTGTAGAATGTGTGTTTAATCGTATGATTCTTTTCTTCTATCATCTCATTCACCCGCTTCACTCATACTGTTTTAAAATAGGTTAAAGATATATGGACCGATTGAAGTAATGTAAAACAAAATATAAATCCCCATAAAGTAGAAGGCGCCTGCAAAAGACCCCCAGTCAGGATCCCTGGCGACCTTCCAGATGACAAAGGAGATCACACTGATCAATCCCAACAGGGCATACGTACTTCCTGGAAACAGCAAATATCCAGGTGCCACCTGGTAGAAATAAGCGTTCATGGCATTGCTCGTATAGCTGATCGGCATCAGCATAAAGATGATGATCGAGGCATATTCCACCCAGCTGACCCCTTCTTTTTCAAATACATTCGGTCTGAAAATATATAATAAGATTAACAGAAACAGGGAAGGAAGCACCCAGTAAAAAGATGTCAACACCGTTACCAAACTGCTGAACATCATGAGAACACCATTGTTAAATGCTTCTTTCACTGATCTTTGCGACCAGTTTGTACTTGCTGTAACAACATGATCGTTCCGGGATGCCCCGTAAAGTTCATAAGTGCCCCCGTCATAATTAAACCAGACCAATGATTCTCCCGTTAATGGAGTGGGTGAATAAGTGACATGTTTCGTCGTACTGAGGGGGGAACCTTCCAAGGAATCTTGATCTTGAAACGGTGCTGCATAAAGGCTCATCGCGCTATTATCACCAATACGCTGTCCTTCAGAAGTGAACATCACCAGTTCTTCACTATCTATATTGACAAACTGTACCCCACCAGGGCTCTCCAGCTTCTCCCCTGTATCACCGTTGACGAATTCCACCTTACTTCCCTTCAATAGGGATGATCCAATCTCCTGTAACGGCACGGCTACCTTATAGACATTGTAAGAAAGTGTGCCTTGAGTGCGTGATTTTTCATTGTATAGAAGTGTGAGCTGACCATTTTCCACTTTAAACGTTACACCTTCCACCTTTTTGGTCGGTGCCGTATTTAATTGAAGAAAAGGCTCCTCACTTACTTCCTTGTTCTCATTCATATAGTAGACGAAATCATGGGTATCGTCCTGTGCCACTTGAATGACAGCATTTCCATTATCCCCTATATGAATATCCTTCACATCCGCCGGGAATTCGATGATTTTATTGGAGGACTCTTCTTTTACATCATACTCAAACAGTTGTTCCTTGCTCCAATAATAAACGTGGTCAATCCCTGCCCCCAGTCCTGTGATTCCCTCTGAAAGCATGTTGTGTTCATTGCCACGTGATGACACTAAATTGCCTTCCTTATAGTAGATGACGTCTTTTCCATCAGTCCAAAATGGATATCCTCTTGTAATGTTGGTATCTATGACCCTTTCTTTCGCTACGTTCATTTGTTCATCGATCGTAAGGGCATGTATTTTACCTTTACTTGATAAGTATAATTCCCCATCGTTTTGAAACACCTGGGGGTCTCTCTTTTGAAGTGAAGTCCAATGGGAGTGAACGACTCCATTCAGGCTGCGGCAGCTCTTTCACTAACAGAAGCTGATGAAAGAATAAGGCAGCTACAAAGAGAAGCATCACACAGATAGGTATACCAAACACTTTAAGTTTCTCTCTCATTTGAATCCCCCCTTTATGTAGTAGACTTCTGAATTTTAGCATAATTCAGATGACTTTTCACCATTTTCTTCCACATAAGGAGGTCAATCCGTTTATCATTCTTCCTTTTCAGTATACCATTTCTCTTGTAAGGGAGTATCAATATTTGTCATATAATGTCGTTTTAAAGAAAAAAATGGACCCTTTGAACATTCAAAGAGTCCTACTAGTTATTTCGCTTTTAATTTACCTAACATATCCGCCGTCATCTTGGCCAAGTCATATTCTGCTTTGAATCCCCATTCGTTCATGGCCGCACTGGAATCGATGGCATTCGGCCAGCTTTCAGCAATGCCTTGACGGACAGGATCCACATTATACTCCAGCTTGAAGTCCGGTTGATGCACCCTGATTGCTGTAGTTATATCCTCAGGTGCTACACTCATCGCCGATACATTGAAGGAATTACGATGCTCCAGCTTTGAGCCGTCCGCTTCCATCAAATCAATGATCGCATTAAGGGCATCGGGCATATACATCATATCCATATAAGTCCCTTCACCGATGTATGAGGTATACTGATTGTTCTTGATTGCTTCATAGTAAATTTCTACTGCGTAATCCGTCGTCCCTCCCCCTGGAAGTGTTTCATATGATATGAGTCCAGGGAAGCGAAGCCCCCGTGTATCCACTCCGAATTTAGTAAAGTAATAATCAGAAAGAAGTTCTCCCGATACTTTGTTCACACCATACATGGTAGTGGGGCGCATGATGGTATCTTGTGGAGTTGAATCCTTTGGCGTTGTTGGACCGAAAGCCCCGATCGAACTTGGTGTGAAGAATTGACATTCCAATTCTCGCGCTGTTTCAAGTGCATTGACCAGTCCGCCCATGTTCAAGTTCCAGGCAAGAAGCGGTTTCGCTTCGGCCGTTGCAGATAACAGAGCAGCCAAGTGGATGATCGTGTCCACATTATTTGATTTAGCAATATCAAACATTCTCTCGGCATCGGTGACATCCAGTTGTTCAAAAGGTCCGTTCTTCACAACGGGACTTTCCGTCTCACGAATATCCGTCGCAATCACATTGTCCGTGCCGTAGACTTCACGGAGTCTATTTGTCAGTTCAGAACCGATTTGTCCTAAGGCACCGGTTAATAATATCTTTTTCATCCTGTTTCCTCCTGCATTTACCTTTGGTGATTGATTCATTCAGATGGGGATGACTATTTAAGTCACCCCCCACTGCAATACCCCGTTAGGGAGATCAGATGATCCCCATTTCTTTTCCTACTTTTGCATAGGCTTGAATCGCTTGATCAAGCATGTCCTTCGTATGGGCCGCAGACGGCATATTTCTCACACGTCCTGTCCCTCTAGGTACAGTCGGGAAGACGATGGATTTCGCATACACACCTTCTTCATACAGGCGTTTACTGAAATCCTGCGTCGCCTGCTCTTCACCGATGATCACAGGCGTAATAGGTGTCTCGCTGTTTCCAATGTCAAAGCCCAGTTTAGACAGCTGTTCTTTCAGGTAACGGCTGTTTTCCCACATATTGTCTTGAAGTTCTGTAGAGTTCATGATCAAATCAAGCGCTTCTGTACATGCCGTCACATCGGCCGGAGTAAGGGAAGTAGAGAATAAGAATGGACGTGAGCGGACCTTTAACCAGTCGATCAGGTTCTGAGTACCTGCCACATATCCACCTACTACGCCGATGGCTTTTGATAAAGTACCCATCTGGAAGTCAACTTTATCTGAAAGTCCGAAGTGCTTGACGGTACCTGCCCCTTTTCCAAGGACACCGGAACCATGAGCGTCGTCAACATAAGTCATCATATCGAATTCCTCGGCGATTTCTACGATTTCAGGAAGCTTACATACATCCCCGTCCATTGAGAATACTCCGTCTGTGATGATCATAATCTTATTGTACTGACCAGATTCCTTCGCTTCCTTCGCTTTGGCACGAAGATCTTCCATGTCTGAGTGGCCGAAGCGGATAATCTTGGCTTTTGATAAACGGCAGCCGTCAATGATGGATGCGTGATTGAGTTCATCAGAAAGGATGGCATCATTCTTGTCCATTACTGCTGAAATGGCAGCCATATTACAGTTGAAACCTGATTGATACGCAATCGCTGCTTCTGTCCCCTTGAATTCCGCCAGCTTTTCCTCCAGGTTCACATGCAGGTCAAGGGTACCATTGATGGTACGTACGGCTCCAGCTCCTACACCGTATTCTTTCACCGCTTCAATCGCCACCTTTTTCAGGCGTTCATCGGTGGCCAGTCCAAGATAGTTATTTGAAGAAAGATTCACAAGCTTCTTGCCATTAACCGTAATCATGGGTCCGTTTGCCCCTTGCAACGGATCGATCTCGTTATATAATCCACGTGACTTTAAATCTTCAAGGTTCTCTTGTAAAAAATGATCCAGCGTTTTACTTGTCATATCCTTATCCTCCTGTTATGTAAGCGTTTAAAAACAAATGTCCACTCCAAAAAAACAGTATTTATCAGGTGATTCTTTATGATTGCTAGTGATTATTCTGAGTATTAGTTTAACATGTTTTTTTGTGATGGACAAAATTTATCTTCAGCTCTTTCATATGGGTTAGTGTTCCCGATAACCCCGAAAAACTGCAGTTTTTTTAGACCAATGCCGTCCTATCTACTTAGTGATTGTTCAATCATGGAAACTGTCATAAAGTATCCATAAAAGATTGTGAAATAATGAGCAAACATAATATAAAATGAATGTATAAACGAAAGCAGGTGATTGGAATTGTCTTTTTTTGAACTCATAACTTCTTTGACTCCCGTATTGGCTGTTCTCATTTTTCTCGTAATCTTGCGGTTACCCGCTTCTATAGCCATGCCTGTCAGCTTCGCACTTACTGTTCTGTTAAGTCTTGTCTTTTGGAAAGTCCCTCTTATTCAGATCAGTGCTTCTACAGTAGAAGGAATCATCATTGCCTTTACGATTTTATGGATTGTGTTCGGTGCAATCCTGCTCCTTAATACGCTGCAAAACAGCGGTGCCATGGAAACCATCCGGACTGGATTCTCTGTCATCTCCCCGGACCGTCGTGTACAGGTCATTATCATTGCCTGGCTGTTCGGATCTTTTATTGAAGGCGCCGCAGGCTTTGGAACGCCTGCAGCCCTGGCGGCTCCACTCCTGGTCGCCCTTGGGTTTCCACCACTCGCAGCCGTTTCTCTCGCCCTCATTGCTGATAGCAGCGCCGTATCATTCGGTGCGGTCGGCACACCTGTTATGGTAGGGATCGATCAGGGATTGAGACAGGGGGGAACTCTTGCAGGTCAGGTGGAACAATCGATTGGAAGTCAATCGATGATTGATTATTTAAGCGGAATAGCCAGCCAGGCGGTGAGCATCGATTTATTCATCGGGAGCTTTATTCCCCTCTTGCTCGTCGTCATGTTAACCCGTTTTTTCGGGCAAAACCGCTCATTTAAAGAAGGGCTTGCCCTCTGGAAGTTTTCCCTCTTTGCCGGACTGTCCTTTACAGTGCCAGCTTTACTTGTAGCGACTTTCCTTGGTCCTGAATTCCCTTCGATCATCGGAGGGCTCGTTGGATTACTCGTTGTCATCCCGGCAGCGAAGCGTGGTTTCTTATTACCCGATGAAGTGTGGGATTTTGAAACACGTGAAAACCCCCAGACCGAATTCGTCCCTGACAGGAAGATGCCGATCTGGCTGGCCTGGGTCCCTTACTTGCTGGTGGCGGTCTTTTTAGTTTTAACCAGATTGGAGTTGTTGCCTTTTAAGGGCTGGCTAAGAAGTTTCAAAGCAGGCTGGACCAATATTTTAGGAACTGACATTTCCACCCAGTTTGAACCGCTCTATCTGCCTGGTACCATCTTTGTCGTTGTCATGTTATTGACTTTCTTCATTCACAAAATGAGCATGCATCAGGTAAAAGAAACGTTTACACAATCCCTGTTCACCATCAAAGGAAGCATCATCTCCCTTATGGCTGCCGTTCCCATGGTAAGGATTTTCATTAATTCAGGTGTGAACGATGCCGATTTGGTCAGCATGCCCATGGAACTGGCCACTCTGGTATCAGGGCTGGTCGGGGAAGGATGGCCATTTGTCGCTCCCCTTATCGGAGCTCTCGGTTCTTTTATATCCGGGAGTGCGACATTCAGTAATATGATGTTTTCACTCTTTCAATTCAGTGTTGCCGACCAGATCGGGGCAGCTCCCGAGACCGTATTATCCCTGCAGGTTCTTGGAGCGAACGCCGGAAATATGGTATGTGTCCTGAATGTCGTTGCAGCCGCTTCCGTTGTCCATCTCAGCGGAAAAGAAGGCCAGATCATCCGGATCACCGTTGTCCCGATGTTATTGTATGTCCTATTATCAGGTAGTATCGGGGCTTTGGTTCTTTATTTCTTCTAATAAAAAGGATGAACAAAAGTGGATTCTTTTGTTCATCCTTTGTTTATTTTGCACGTGTTGGCCATTTTTTCAATGGGAATGTAGAAGTTGATTTCCCACTGAACTCCATTCCTCGTTTAAGTAGTTTCTAAACAACTCGTTCATGCGCCCTGTTTCTGACAAGTCAATCGCTGAATTCAGAGCGGGGACCACTTACCCCTGGAACAAACAAATGGATGAACGATGCGTGGAACCCCTTACTTTCAATCCTTCCGGCTGACCCTGTGCTCCAGGATCGCTTCGTGCATTCTTCTTAGGGCGAGATCGACCCTCTCTTTGGGACAGGCGATATTCATTCTGATAAATGGATGGCCGCTCTCACCAAATTTAAAGCCCTCATCGAATTTAACACGGGCTTTTTCTATGAAGAACGCACACAGCTCTTCACCGGTCATCCCCAATTCTGTGCAATCAATCCAAATAAGATGAGTGGCTTCAGGATGGATGGCTTTCAGATCTGGGAGATGCTGTTCAAGATAATTAAGCACATATTGTTTATTCTCCTCAAGGACCATCAACAGCTCATTGAGCCAGGGCTCTCCTTCTTCATACGCCGCAATCGTACCTTCAATCCCGAACACATTGGGCCTCATCAGGCCGTAACCCGTCAGCTTCTCATTATATTGATCTCTTAGCTCTCGATTAGGAATGAGGAGAATGGACGTCTGCAGACCGGCAATATTAAAGGTTTTGCTTGGAGCTGCACACAGAACACTTCGCTCCAGAAGGCTGTCATCCCCTTTAAAGAGGGGAATATGTTCATATCCTTTATATACCAGGTCGCCATGCATTTCATCTGAAATAATCCAAAGATCATGGCGTTTAGCAATCTCTCCGATCTTCATTAACTCCTCCCTGGTCCACACCCGTCCGACAGGATTATGGGGACTGCAGAGAATAAGAAGTTTTGTTTTCGGATTCCTGGCCTTCTCTTCTAAATCGTCAAAGTCAATGGAATAGGCTCCCTCGCGATAAACAAGCGTATTTTTTATCACGGAGCAGCCATGATTTTCGATTGTACTGTAAAAAGGGTAATAAACGGGATCCTGAATAATGACATGGTCTCCGGGTTCCGTTAATACAGACAACAGTACATTGATACCCGGAATGATACCCGGACTGAAGCTGATCCACTCTTTCTTTATTTCCATATGGAAGCGTCTCTTCCACCAGGAGATGATCGACTCAAAGTATCGGTCGCTGAATGTCGTATAGCCGTATATCCCATGCTGAGCCTTTTTGCTCATCGCCTCGACAATGGCAGGCGACACTTGAAAGTCCATGTCTGCGATGCACATAGGAATAACATCTTCAGCAGGAAACGACCATTTAACCGAATGTGTATTCGTTCTCTCGATGCAATCATTCCAATTCATAAGCTAATGCCCCTCTCACAACTACTATCTGTTCTTACTTTATACCAGATTGAGAGCAGGGTGAATACCTAATAACGAAAATGGAATGACCCATGCTCCTTGTCAATCTCATGATCTTCCTGGCAAGCTGAGAATACCTCTTGTCGGATTCTGTTCATTCCTTAGACGAAAATCATCATGATGATGAGAGCTTTTCTCTTTTACGAATATGCTTCATCCCTTCCCGTTTGCTTAATGGGGCGAGATTTTCGGATTCGATGAACTTCTTGACTGCTTCGGGGTTCGTTTTCGAATACTCCCTCAATGCCCAGCCGATCGCCTTCTGGATGAAAAATTCTTTTGATCCCTGATGAATGGCCATGTACTTGAACATGCGCTCCTGATCCGTCTTTTCCTTGTATTTCAACTGATACAATATGGCTGTTCTGTTCAACCACATATGATCGGACCGGATCCATTTCTCTAAGTATGTGTCATCTTCCTCTGTTTGATAAATTTTCCCCACATGGTTGGAAGCGATATGATCAATCGTGTCCCACCAAGATTTAACGGTTATTAGCTTTTCCATAAGCGGCAGATGCTCTTTCGTCAGAAACCTTGCTTGTTTATCCAAGAGGGACAGAGCGATATACTGGCATTCACGTTGAGGCTCTGACCAAAGGGAACGGATAATGTCAGGTAATTCTTCAATCGTCGGTTTCCCCTGTCCCTTTAAAAACTCTCTCAGCAAAGCTGTACGTTCCGGCGTTTTAATGCCAAAAAATCGAAATTGATTCCTCATGTACGCTTCCATGGCTTCCCGGTTGTCATCATTTTGATGCTTGTTTAATAGAGTGACGATCTTATCTGAATAGTCATGACCCATCCGCTTTCTCCTCCTTTAGAACTCGTTCCTCACATTCGTAACAAATGGTTTCCCCGCCTTCTTTTTGGACACCATTAAAAAACCCGTCTAAACAATAGAGGGGCTTTTGACAGAGACAGCAGCAGCCCACAAGCTCTCTCATGCATTAACCTCGCAAATAATAAATATAATCAGTCGAAACTCCTCTTTCACCTAATTGCCACAGCATAGCTGTAATATTCCCCCGATGGTACGTACCGTGATTAACAATGTGATCGAGAATCTCTGCAGTGGTGTTTTGATAGTTCTCCCGTGAAGACGTTTCATATGAAATGGTCTGATCTATCTGTTTCCAGTCTGCCATTTCCTTGTGCAGGGCATGAAAATGCGTGATGCAATCTCCCACAGAAGAAAATCGCTCTATCTCTAACTGCAGTGTTTGTCCACGCAGTCGAGAGAACCACAGTGCATCAACCTCATACAGATGATAGAGCGTTCTTTCAATGGTAGGAAACACACTTTGAAGTTCCTTATGTATCACGCCTGCCGGCAGGGTATCCAAGTAAGTCAACAGCTTGTCCGTTGCCCATATATGATAATCCAGCTTGTTTTTCATGAAACATTTCCCCCTCTACTAAATCTCTACTCTTACTTCTTTCTTTTTTGGATAAATCCCCTTCTTTTACAACAAGCTCTTTTCGTAAACATTGTTGCTACTCTAAAGAAGAAGGTACAATTTATTTTCTGCTGCAGCATGCTCGCTTCACTCAACTTTCTGAGCATGTAATTCCCCCTATAATCCCGTTTCATGTATTCGTATAACAATCAAAGAGCCAATATGAAAAAGAGACGATCCCTTAGCTCGCTAAAGGATCGTCTCTTTTGGCCATTTGTCTCGTGAGGAAAAAGTGAAGGAGTTTCTTACTCTGGGGTAATGAATACCCCACGATGGAACCCCAGTCCAAGGGCAATGATGATGGTACCGATCCCGACAGGTCCACCTAGTAGCCAGCCGAAGAAGAACACGACGATTTCCATTCCGTTTCTCACCCACTGAACTTTCCATCCTGTTTTTTCAACAATAAGAAGCATCAGGCTGTCACGTGGGCCTGCCCCTAAATCCGCTGAGACATAAAGTCCGATTCCGTACCCGATCACCACAATCCCGATGGCAAATACAATTGACTGTGCCCATATGGATTGGGGATCAGGAAGAACATAATGAAATAAATCTATGAAAATACCAATTAACAACATATTAATAAAAGCGCCCACTTTAGGGAATGACTTCGTTCCAATTCCCGTCACGAATAAGATCACAAAGCCAGCAATTATGGACCAAGTACCAATCGTAAGGCCGAGTTGTTTAAACAACCCATAATGGAACACATCCCATGGTCCGATCCCAAGGTCTTTTCCTTTGATGGTTAAGCTTATGCCAAATGCCAGCACAAGCAGGCCCATAAAGAAGAACGCCCAACGTAAAACCTTTTCTCTATTCATGAACATCCCTTCCTGCACCATAGTCATCTCAATTTATACCGGGATAACTGTAACACAGAATCCGGATCAAAAAAATTTCATAAAACCTATGGGGTTGGTAGGGATAATACAGATAAAACCTTACTCGTTGGTGAACAGCGGTTCGACCAATTCAATCACTTCACCATCCGGTCCTGGATAAAAAATGACTTTCCACCGATCCCGGATGAGATAAGGACCTTCTAAAGAGAGAATCCCCTGTTCAGTCAATTCCTGTTTCTTTTCCTCCAGGTTCTCTACCTCCAAGGCGAAGTGGCTTCCTGAAGTGAGACCGTGTTCCTGTACGTCATTCTGTATGAGTTCCAGTCTGATATGACCACTCTGAAGAAAGGCAATTTTCTCTCCATCCCATTCAAAATAGATTTCCTCATGAAACCCAAAGTGAGATACATAAAAGGCGACGGACTTCTCTAAACTCCTTACATGGATTCCGATATGATGAAGTTTCATGACCCTGTCTCCTTAAAGAATGATGTTCATATCCCCGAACTCATGCCATGTATATTTTTTCATGAGCGCTGTTTGATAGGCTTTCAATAATTTCTCCTCGGATATGAACGCCGTTAACAGGTCTAAATGGCTGGCTTCAGGTTCATGAAATCCTGTAATGAGGCCGTCAACTAACTGGAGCGGGGTATCACGGGATATATATAGATTCGTTACCCCGTCAGCAGGATGTAATCTGCCGTATTCTTCCATGACCGTCTCCAGTGCCCGGACCACTGTAGTTCCCACTGCAATGACACGGTTTCCGCTATTCTTGGCCTTGCGGATCATATCAGCGGTTTGTGAACTTACATGATATTCTTCAGGATGATGTCTAGGGGTCGGCCAGCGGTCATCTCCGTAATAGCTAAGGCCCGCGTGAAGCTGTACAAAGGCGATTTCAATCCCTTTCTGCTTCAAGGACTGTATCAACTTCCAGGAGAAGGCCCTCCCGGCAGAAGTCATTTCTACTGACCCTGGAACCGATCCATATACAGTTTGATAATACTCAAGGGGCCAAGGGGTTTGGATATATTCATAACGGACCGGGTCGCCGTTTCGATAGATAAAATCAAAGAGTTCCCCCCCACTCCTGTTGAATTCCAATCGAACCAGGGGTTTTTCACTTCCTTCCCCCATCATGTCCGCCTGGACTCCGCCTGCAAAGTAAATCGGTTCACCTGTTTGATAGACATCCCCAACGACAAGGGCATCCCAACTTTCATGACTAATCTTTCGTGATAGTCGTACTTCGAGAAGCCTGTTTCCCTGTCTTCCTTTAAGCGAGGCAGGGAGAGTCCGACTGTTGTTTAAAACTAGTACGTCCCCTTTATTTAAATAGTCAGGGAGGTTCTTAAATCTGGCATGCTCATATTTCCCCGACTGCCTATCCAATACCATCAGCTTGACTTCGTCTCTTTCAACCCCCTGTAATTCAATGGGTGCCGACGCGTTTAAGTGAGGGGGGATCGTAAATCGTTTAGCCAGTTCCTTCATCATGAACACCCCTTCTTGAACCCCTGCGCTTCAAAACGAGAGCCGTTTTCGTTTAATGAAGCATCGGATGCCAGGTATAGGAAGACATCTAGATGATCACCTGGTCCGGCAAGGGGATAATCGCATTCCGGGACAGCCTGTTCATGCATATCCGTATCCATTTCCCCTGGATCGACCATATTCATTCGCACACCTGTACCTCTTAACTCGTCGGCCCAGGTCTGTGTCATGCCTTCTACGGCAAACTTGGAAATGCCATAGGCTCCCCATTCGGCAAAGCCCGTTCTACCCGCTTCTGATGTTATATTAATCACAGAACCCCTCCCCCGGCTGATCATTCCAGGAAGGACTCTCTTTGTGACCAGGAACGGGTTCATCGTATTGATCCTTAACACCTCAAGGAATTCTTTTTCAGGATAATCCGCAAGAAGGCGGGGACCGGGACCGAAAATGGATGCATTGTTAAACAGAACATCGATTCCCCCCAGTACTTCCTCCGTCACAGAAACAAAGCGTTCTACGTCACCGGCATCAGAAACATCTGCTTCCAGTGCCACCACTTCCGCCCCCAAACCCCTCAATTCTTTTTCAATTTCCTGAAGTGGACCAGACGTCCGTGCACAAATGGCGATTTTTGCCCCATCTCTTGCACATTGTAAGGCAAGAGCCTTGCCCAGCCCTTTTGAAGCACCTGTTATCATGACTACTTTATTTTTCAACATATTCATTTCCCCTTCCTTTACTCGTATTACTCACAGTTTATGTGGAATTCCGATCAGGCACATCAGCTGTTAGGGGTCATACCAAATCGAAAATTAGATGTAGCACCCTCTCAGTCTTTTGATGTAGAACATAAAAAACACGAACATTAGTAGTAGAATTTTATTTTATATTCGTGTTATAATAAGATTGAATAGAAAACATGCAGTGACTGGCGAAAATGTGGAATCAACCACAAGGGAGCTGCGAATCTAACAAATCATGAGCCATTAGCCGTTCGCCTGGGCAGAAGGCAAGGGGATACCCTTGTCTTTTTTTACTATAATCAGGAGGGATTGCAGTGGAACCACTAATTTTAGACGGGAAACGTGTAGCATCTGAGGTAAAAGAAAACCTTAAGACGAGAGTCAATGAACTAAAAGGGAAGGGCATCACCCCATGTCTTGCCACGGTGCTTGTCGGAGACGATCCATCTTCTGCTACGTATGTGAAGATGAAAGGAAATGCCTGCGCGAAAATCGGGATGGAATCAAGAAGAATTCATCTTTCCAGGGAAACCACTACACATGAACTTCTCGAAGTCATCCAGGGGCTTAATCAAGATACTTCTGTCCACGGAATTCTGTTACAGCATCCTGTTCCTCGCCATATCGATGAACGCGCTGCCTTTGAAGCCATCTCCATTGAAAAAGATGTGGACGGGGTCACGAGCCTTGGGTTCGGCCAGAACTCTTTAGGATTCGGCGAATATCCATCCTGTACACCAGCTGCCATCATGAGCATCATCGATTATTACGATGTGACCCTGGAAGGGAAACACGCTGTCGTCGTCGGAAGAAGCCCTATCCTAGGAAAACCTGTATCCATGATGCTGTTGAATCGGAATGCAACGGTGACGACATGCCATTCCTATACAGAGAGACTGCCTGACATCCTGTCTACTGCGGATATTGTGGTGGCGGCTGTCGGGAAGCCAAATTTCATTCAAGGGGATTGGTTGAAAGAAGGGGCTGTCGTCCTTGATGCAGGTTACAACAAAGGGAACGTAGGGGATATCGATTATGAGGCATGCTATGAAAAAGCCAGTGCAATCACTCCTGTGCCCGGTGGAGTAGGACCTGTGACCATCTCTATGCTTTTAAAGCAAACCGTCGATTCTGCCGAAAAATACGGTGCTGTTCTCCAACATTCATAACTCATAATGAAAAAGGGACTGATTCTACAACAAAGAGTCAGTCCCTTTTTCTATTTTGTACTTATGATTTCTTCATTTCAGGAAAGAATGGTAAGGAATCGAATAGATAAAGGGGCGTTACGATGGACACACCAAATCAACCAGCTTTCTCCCATACTCCCGAGCCATATTGGAGGGAAACGAGTAAGCTTCCGCAGTTTAAGAAGCTCAGCCACAATATAAAAGTGGATGCCACTGTCGTCGGCGGCGGAATTGCCGGTATCACCACTGCTTACTTGCTTGCCAAAGGCGGCAAAAAAGTGGCCCTGATCGAGGCCGATCAGTTGTTGAACGGAACTACCGGACATACAACAGCCAAGATCTCCGCTCAACATGGATTGATTTACGATGAACTTATCCAGCATTTCGGGGAAGAGTTTGCAAAGAAGTATTATCTTTCCCAGTCGAAGGCCCTGCAATTTATTACAGATACGATCTCCACTGAGAACATTGATTGCCAGTTTTCAAATGAGGACTCGTATGTCTACAGTACAAGTGATCATTATGCCACGAAGATTGAAAAGGAGTATGAAGCCTACCAGAAGTTAGGGATCAACGGTGAGCTTGTAAACAGGCTCCCCATCGACCTGTCCATTAAAAAGGCCGTGGTCATGAAAGATCAAGCTCAATTCCACCCTTTGAACTATTTGAAAGCGCTGGTTGATTCATTTACGGGTATGGGGGGGGCAAATCTTTGAAGGAACAGCCGCTAAGACCGTTAATGAGGGAGATTTCACCCAAGTAGTGACGGCAGACGGATATCATCTGGACAGCGAGCATGTGGCCATCTGTTCTCACTTTCCTTTTTATGATGGAATGGGATTTTATTTCACGAGAATGTACGCAGAACGTTCTTATATCCTCGGAGTGAAGACAAAAAAAGACTTTCCTGGGGGGATGTACATCAGTGCCGAAGAACCCACCCGTTCCCTCCGCTATCAAGATGATGTGGACGGAGGAAAGCTCATTCTAATCGGCGGGGATAAACATAAAACAGGACAGGGAAAAGATACGATGGAACACTATCTGGCATTACAGGAATTCGGTGAGGAAGTCCTCGGCATAGAAGAAGCGCGTTACAGATGGTCCGCACAAGATTTAATCACCCTGGACAAAATCCCTTACATCGGAAATGTAACCGAGAAGCACCCCGCTATTTTTGTAGGGACCGGTTTTAATAAATGGGGTATGACGTCCGGTACTCTGGCTGGCCAGATCATATCTGATAAGATCTTAGGCAACCATCACATCTATGCTGATGTATATACTCCTTCTCGATTTGTTGCAGATCCGAGCATCAAGCACTTCTTTAAGGAAAACATCAATGTCGCCGGACAGCTTATCAAGGGAAAATTACAAATAACAACTAAAAAACCCCAGGAACTAAAAAAAGGCGAAGGAGATGTCGTGAACCTGAACGGACGGCGATGCGGTGGATATCGGGATGAAGAAGGAAAACTCCACGTCGTGGATACCACCTGCACCCACCTCGGCTGCGAAACCGAATGGAACCACGGAGACCTGACATGGGACTGCCCTTGTCACGGATCCCGGTTCTCCATAGACGGACAAGTCATCGAAGGGCCTGCCGATAAGCCGCTGCCGACATATGATGTAAAGGACTGAGGGACGGACCTTTAGTGGGAGCTCTTAATGTCGTATATGGCCCGGGAAATAAATCGAACCAGAAGGATACATGGCATATTTTGTCGTATCCCGACAGAGAATATTTCCTTGATTATGTCTCACACTATAAATGCTTGAGTTACTATATTGGGAGGGATTCTGAATGGGAAGAACCAAACAGGGTAATCGAAATGCTCAAAGTAATACGAATGCTAAAAGAGGAAATCGGACGAGCTCTGAATTAGTGGAGTTTACCACCGGGCAGGCGAACACGAAGAAGAACCGACCACAAGACTAGTAACCCTCGCTTAAAGAAAGAATAACCGGCAAGCGTCAACTGAAGTTCAGGTGACGCTGCTTACGGTTATTCTTTTTTACATTTTGTTGATAAGCTCTATATTACATAAAGGAATCGATGGTCCAATCACGAATACGTTAAAGAGACATGGATGAGGAGGAGTTAACATGAGGGAACATATGGTTTTTCAACAAATGGAGTTCATCAGGCTGCGGACATTGGCTGCACTGGATGCGACAACCGAACAACAGGCGGATGACATGCCTTCTGGATTTAGAAATTCAATCAGATGGAATTTAGGTCATATTCTGCTGTCACAGGAAAACATCTTATTCTCTTTTGCAGGGGAAAACGGCCGAAAATCACTTCCCCCAGAGTATGGGGAGCTATTTGGCTTCAACACAAGTCCTGAAACATGGAACGGGCTCACTCCCCCCTTCACTGAAGGAGCTCCGTGAAAAATTGGAGGAACAACCACGACGGGTGAAAGAGGTCTTCTCCGGCCGCTTGGATGAAGTAGGCGAAAAGCCGTTTGTCCTCGGTGAACATACCTCGTTTACCACTTTAGGTGAAGTTCTTTCTTTTGCAAACTGGCATGAAGGGTTACACCAGGGAACCATCACATCCATCAAACGGGTACAGGGTATCGAGAGCCTGTGGGAAAAGGCAGAAGAAAAAGTGTAGCATGTGAAAAGGCGTGGCCAACCCGAGCCATGCCTTTTAGCTGCTATGAAATAATATCAAAAAATCCCCATACCCTTCTTCTTCTAAGTCTCCCTTGGGAATAAAGCGTAGTGAGGCAGAGTTGATACAATAACGTAATCCTTTAGGACCTGGACCATCTGTAAATACATGCCCGAGATGGGAATCCGCTTCCCTGCTTCTGACTTCCACCCGGGTCGAGGGATGGGACAAGTCGTATTGTTCTTTGACACTGACATCCATAACGGGCCTCGTAAAGCTGGGCCACCCACAGCCGCTGTCATACTGGTCTTTAGACGTGAATAAAGGCTCCCCTGAAACGATATCCACATATATCCCTTCTTCCGTGTTATCCCAGTATTCATTTTCGTAAGGGGGTTCGGTTCCATTTTCCTGGGTGACGAAGTATTGCATGTCTGTCAGCGTTTCCTTTAAGTACGAACGATCTTCAGGCCAATACCTTTTCAAGAAATCTTCCCGTCCGGAGCCCCGCTTGTACAAGGCATAACGAAAGGCATTTCTCTTATAAAAGTCCTGGTGATAATCCTCAGCGGGATAAAACTCCCCTGCAGGGAGAATCTTCGTTACGACAGGCTCCGGAAAGACCGCACTCTCTGAAAGCTCCCGTTTTGATTGTTCAGCGAGCCTCTTTTGTTTGTCATTATGATAAAAAATGGCCGTGCGATAGCTGTCACCCCGATCTTTAAACTGTCCTCCTGAATCCGTGGGGTCAATCTGCTTCCAATAAAGACCAAGCAGGTTCTCATAAGGGAAACGGACAGGGTCAAACGTGATCTGGACCGCTTCATAATGACCGGTCCCACCTGAAATCACCTCTTTATAGGTTGGATTTACCGTACTCCCGCCTGTATAACCGGAGACGATGCTCTCAATTCCTTCCTGTTCATCAAACGGTTCGACCATACACCAAAAACACCCGCCGGCAAAGGTTGCCTTTTCCATGTGACCACTCCTTTCGTTTCACGTGAAACACACCATTCACCCTTCAAAATAAAGATGATAATGATATTGGCACCCCGGATTGAAATCGGATCTGCAATGAGGACAAACAGACTGGCAATTCATATATTGTAAAATCGTCAACTCATTTTTGCATTCCCCACAAAGCACCGCTTTCATCGTCCACTCGTCTTTCCCCCAGCGGACAGGGTCATGATCTGCGACTTCATCATGACAGGCATGACAAGGATAATATCTGTTACAGCATTTAAACTTAATGGCAATGATATCTTTGCTGCTGTGATAATGCTTACACTTCGTCTTCGAATCCACTTCTACACCCGATACGGGTATCAGCTTTTCAGTCATATTCATCCTCCCCTTATGCAGTAAAGTTCGCTGTGCATAGTCCGATTTCCTACCAATCTCTTAAACGCCAGTCATTCTATCCAGTCCACTGTTCTACCTGTACTATACAATGAATAGGAGACGAAAGGGAGGGGAAGATTCTTGAAATTTTCTGTTGATCACTTCCTGGTTCAGACAGGTTACTCATACGAAAGGGACTGTCCTCACGAGTATGGAAGTCAGTCCCTTTTTTTTATCAGCTTGTATGTTCTAAAATGCCGTTCAGATCCTTATATACGAAATGGGGTTTAACCCCTAATTCGTCCATCGCTTTATCCTGGCGGTTGATCCAGGCTGTGTAAAAACCGAAACTTGCTGCTCCGGCAATATCCCAGGGGGTTGGATGACATGAATAGAACTTCTTCCCTTTTGACCCCTAGCTTCTTAAGTACCAGCTGATAGGCCATCGGTGTCGGTTTGAACTGTTTGATTTCATCCACTGTCAACACTTCATCCAGCAGGTGACCAAATGATGACTGCTCCACTAATGGTGACAGCATATCGAGTGAACCGTTTGAGAAAATGGCTGTTTGATAAGGCTTCAGTTCCCCCAATACCGTTTCCACTTCTTCATAGTGGGATAATTCCAGGTACGCATCCAATAAATCCCTCTCTTTATCATCCGTAAGGTCGACACCTGTTTGAACACAGGCGTAATGAAGTGCATCCCTCGTGATGGAAAAGAATGTAGAGTACGTGCCCATAAGCTGACGGAGAAAGCTGTACTCCAATTGCTTCTGACGCCAAACCTGGCTGATTTCCTCGCCTTTATCAGGGAAGAGTTCATTACACTTTTCAATGACGGAATGAACATCGAATAACGTTCCATATGCATCGAACACAAAAGCTTTAATATCGAGTTTTGACATACGTATCCTCCTCACAGATTCTCCTTATATAATAGACTATTTTCAATAAATTAAACTTTAAAGGGCCCATCAAGGTCAAGACATATCCATTTCATGTCGGCTATATTTATGATATATTACTTCGGACATCTAACTATCACGAACGGAGGTGGTTCATTTATGACTGTAGATCCCCATGCACAGGCATCTCCTTCTTATACCAAGACCATTTTTTTTCTTGAGCTTAACCGTTTGGCTCGTTGTCATGAATACGACCATGTTCAATGTAGCCCTTCCCAATATCTTAAACGATTTTTCTCTGCTTCCGTCTGAAGGTGCCTGGATTGTTTCGGGATATTCCATCGTACTCGCCATTTGTACCATTACGTATACACGCTTGGCGGACTATATCCCGATCAGACGTCTGTTGACCCTTGGAATATCGATTTTCGGACTGGCATCCTTTATAGGATTCTTTGCGGATTCCTTTGTATGGCTGCTGCTTTCCCGTTTATTCCAGGCTGCAGGTGCCGCAGCGATTCCCGGATTGTCCATGGTATTTGCCGGGCGCTTTGTCCCTATGGAACGACGGGGACGCGCATTGGCGATGATTGCCTCCGCTTCTTCCCTGGGCTTTGGATTAGGCCCGGTCGTAGGCGGCGTGATCACGGAATATGTAAGTTGGAATTATTTATTCTTGATTACATTGTGTGTCCTCGGGATGATACCGGTACTATACCGTTTTCTTCCTGGTGAGAATACGAGGAAAGGGTATTTTGATGTATGGGGGGGCGTTGGTAACAGGGATCGGAATCACATTCTTCCTGTTATTCATATCAACCTTTCAATGGTATTATTTCGCAGGCGCCATCTTATCCCTGGGAGGTCTGTGGGTCCGGATCCAAAAGATCGATCTGCCTTTCATTCAACCAGGTTTAATACGGGATAAGGGATACCGCCAACTTTTATATATGAGTTTTCTTGGGTTTGCCACTCATTTTGCCATTTTGATCGTCATGCCATTGATGCTTCAGCATGTGTTCGGCAGGAACCCCACAGCCGTCGGATTCATTATCTTTCCAGGTGCCATGCTGTCAGCAGTGGCCGCCATCTATGTAGGGCGACTGATCGACAGATATGGAAATATGAGAGTGATGTTCCTTGCTCATCTCCTCCTCATCATTTCTACTATCATCTTTTATTTTCTATCACCCCAAAGCGAATATATGATCATGCTAGCTTACATGTTTACTAGCTTTGGATTTTCAAGCCTTTCTTCAAGCACGACCAATGAAGTGTCCCGGGTCATGAGTAAAGAGCTGATCGCCTCGGGAATCGGCATGAAACAGCTTACCCATTTCGTAGGCAGTGCATCAGGATCCGTCCTCGGAGGGATCATTGTCGAGATGGGGGGAGCAGACTTTGCCGTACATTCCTTTCAACATACGTTCCTTGTGTTGATCGGTATCATGCTCTTGTCTCTTTTTCTACTATGTTTATATAAGAAAAGGATCACTCATCATTAATCAGGCCGGGGCAATAGATGCTTCGGCCTGATGTGTGTTAGTAAGGTGGATGGATCGTGATGTTCACAGGATGATAAGCTAAATCGACTTGGATGGTACAGCTTCGGATCTCTCATCCTAGCATGTCTGTGTAAAGAAAATTCGACACGAAGGATCAATTATTAAAGTTGAGGTTCAATAAGTCATAAATCAGGATTAATACATACCAGGCAAGATCAATAATCCTAAATCAGGATCGAAAGTAGCCCAATCGAGACCGATTCCCCCACGAAAGGATGCCACAGAAGGGATTCCACCCTCCGGACATCCTATTCCATGTAAAAAAGGCCACTCAAAGTCATTTTCTATCCTAACCATTCTCTAAGAAGAGCTATCTTACTTCAATGCCATCGCAAAAACGAGATCCTACAGTTACTCTACACAGCCTGTCCCCCTCCCAACGCGATTATCCTCTTAATGACAGAAAAAAATGCTCTTCCTGGATTCTCCCACTACCATTCAGGGTATAGTAAGAAAAAAAGTAGAACAGGGGAATTCCATTGAGTACAAAGAAAAAGTGGTATAAGAAGAAGAGCTGGTGGATTGGTGGCATCATCCTTTTGATCCTTACAGGGGTCATGTTTTACCACCGGGTGAAGCCGTTACCTCCGGGGATATCCTACGCCGGCAGCACATATACCATTCCTGAAAAGGATGTAGAGTTCTTATATGACCTCACTTATCAGAAGGATGGGAAAGAGCTGTATGATCACTCCATTTTTGATGAGGTCTATCAAACCATTGAAGAAGCGGAAGATTTTCTTATTCTGGACTTATTTTTAGTGAATGGGTATACAAAGGGAGATCGTGATTATCCTAGGATCAGTGAAAAGCTGTCTACAACGATCCAGCAGCAGATGAAGAAGAAGCCCGATTTACAGGTCGTCTTCATCAGTGATGTAGTCAACACCACCTACGGGTCACACACAGCCAGGCAATTAGAGCCGCTTGAGGACCTTGGGGCTGAAGTCATATATACGGACCTTAACCGGCTAAGGGACCCAAATATCCTGTACTCCGGTGTGTGGAGGACCACCATGGGCTGGTTCGGCCAGGATGGCTATGGATGGCTTCCCAATCCCATGGCCCCTTCTGCACCTAAGGTCACTATGAGGTCCTACTTAAAACTGTTGAATATCAAAGCGAATCATAGAAAAGTGGTCATCACTGAAAAGGCAGGGCTAATCTTATCCGCCAACCCCCATGATGCCAGTGGTTTCCACTCGAATATCGGCTTCAAAGTCAAAGGGGAGATCTTGAAGGATATGGTGAAAGCCGAAAAGGCAGTGGCCGCATTTTCCGGTGGCGACACAGGGAAGTTCCCTACGGAAGGACAGTTGAGTGAATCAATTCAAAAGCCTTCTCCCGGCGAATCAAGGGTCAAGGCACAAATCCTGACTGAGAGGGAAATTCAAAAAGGGGTTGTCGACGCTCTTAACAAAGCCCAAAAAGGGGATGAAGCCTGGATCGGAATGTTCTATCTGGCTGACCGGGATATCATCGATGCCATTGAAGATGCAGCCAATCGTGAAGTGGACGTACGTCTGGTGCTTGATCCCAATCAGAACGCTTTTGGACAGCAAAAAATCGGCCTACCCAATCTCCCTGTTGCTTCAGAGCTCCATAACCTGGATAACGACCACATTACGATCAGGTGGTATAACACCAATAAAGAGCAATATCACACAAAGTTCATTTATGTAAAAGGGAAAAAGGAAAGTACCGTCATCGGGGGATCAGGGAACTATACTTCCCGCAACATGGATGACTATAACTTAGAAGAAAATATCAAGCTGACAGCTCCTTCAGACAGTAAAACCATGACCGAAGTCGAACGGTATTTCCAGCGGATCTGGAATAACGAAGATGGGACTTACACCGTTAAATATGAGACCTATCAAGATGAACTTCCCGCCTTTAAATATGTCATGTATCTATTGCAAAAAATCTTCCAAGTGACAACATATTAGGTTTCACCCCCTCCATAAACGGGAAATAAACCGGTAACAGCACATAAAAAACAATTAATGGAGGTATTGAGATGGGCATTATTCTGTACTTAATCGTAGGAGGAGTCATCGGTTGGTTAGCAGGTGTGATTCTGGGTAAAAACGTTCCGGGTGGAATCATCGGTAATATCATTGCAGGTATCATCGGTGCATGGATCGGCGGAGAACTTCTGGGAAGCTTCGGTCCATCCCTTGCCGGAATCGCCATCATCCCGGCATTATTGGGAGCGATCATCTTTGTATTCCTTTTAAGCTTACTGCTTAGAGGAATGAGAAAAACGTCACATTAATGTTCAACCCCTTAAATGGAAATCCATTTAAGGGGTTTTTACTTGTAGTATAATGAATTCATGACAAGAAAAAACAGCCATATCACAGGCTGCTCTCTTAGTATGTCATGGATTTTTTATGCTTTCTCTTATTTCGATATTTCCTGTAAATCGGGTAAAGAACAGGTCCCCATTTTATTAGTCTTCCAATCAATCTTTTCATGAAGGCAACCTCCTTTGTATAGTAGTCTATACCCGAATCTTGAAAGGAAAAAACATACGCTTTGAAATGTATTCATTACCCTTCCTGCAAATAATAACGCTGTAACCTCTCGCTTCAATCCATTAAAGATGAACATGATCATTTCTAATAAAGGAGACGCTATGAATATTCTTATTGTCCCTGACTCATATAAAGGAAGCTTAAGCTCCCTTGAGGTTGGAACCATTATGGAAAAAGCCTTTCTAGATGTGTCGACCAACTTTCAAACGAATGTTATACCTATGGCCGATGGTGGCGAAGGAACCCTTGAAACCTTGATTTCCGCCACTGGAGGGAAAAAAGTAAAAACACAAGCAACCGGACCGTTAGGAGGGAAGGTGCTTACTGAGTATGGTGTTCTGGGTGATCAAAAGACAGTAGTCATTGAAATCGCTTCCATCTCAGGGCTGCCGATGGTACCGGTTGAAAAACGGAACCCTCTTCACACAACGACATATGGCGTTGGGGAAGTCATCACAACCGCCATAGAAGAGGGTTTTCGTAGCTTTATCATCGCTCTTGGAGGAAGTGCAACAAATGATGGTGGATTTGGAATGCTTCAATCACTCGGAGTTTCCTTCTATGACAAAAATGGAAACATGGTCGGAGCTTTTGGGAAAGACCTCGGCTCCATATCCAAAATGGACTGGAGCACCCTGAATCCATTAGTGAAAAAGTGTACCTTTCAGATTGCTTCAGATGTTCAAAACCCTCTATGCGGGGAGGAAGGGGCTTCGTTAATATTTGGCCCACAAAAAGGAGCGACTATAGAACAGGTGAAAGAACTAGATCAACAGTTACTTCACTTCAGCCGACTGCTAGAACAGGAAAAAGGAGAAGATTTTCAAAAAACCAGCGGAGCAGGGGCAGCGGGTGGACTTGGGTTCGCCTTCTTACACTTAAATGGAAAAATGATATCCGGTGCAAAGCTGGTTAGTGAAGTAACCAACCTCCCACGGGCCATTCAGAAAGCCGATTGGATTCTAACTGGTGAGGGCCAAAGCGACTATTCGACATCGTTCGGTAAACTCCCTTTTTATATCTCAACCATGGCTAAACAGTATCATACTCCCGTTTCTCTTATTTCAGGCTGTTTAGGAGATGGATATAAAGAGTTGTATGAATACTTTACGAGCTGTCATTCTATTTCGACAGGACCAATGTCTCTACAGGAAAGCTTCAGTCGGGTAGAGGAACTGCTTTATCACCAAGCAAGGAATATCGCTCGAATCTTAAAAGCTAAGATAGAATAAAAAGGTTCCTCCTCTTTCTCAAAGGGAAATAGTAGATAGATCACTCTGTTACTGATCGAGACGACATTTACAGTTTCAGGAAATCATTAGAAAAAGCACTATCCATCCTCAGCCTATTATTACCGACACTTTATCCCCCCTGGCCCATTTACCATTCATGGGAGGGGGGGCTTTACACGTCATTCCTACCCGGGAAATAATTCATCATTCCGTTATCTTCAACAAAATGCAACTGAACCCTTTGATCCAGTTGCATTCTAGTTATTTACTACTCTTCGATTCTGAAATCTTCCCTAAGAAGAAACCGTCCACGTCTGATAGTTTCCCACGCCACATGATTTTCCCTTTGGAAGGAGTCGGTTTGCTATCTCCACAATATACCTTGGTGTTCTTAAGGTGAATAAAATGCGCCTCGCTGCTTAGGTTTTCCTCCACGGACTCAGAAGCCTTAGTCAGTTCTTCACTAAGCCTCTGTGCTACCTCACTGCCATCCTCAAAGGTCTCACTTAATGAATCGAAGTATTCCTTTGCAGACACAAGAGTGCCTGTGATCACCGCTCCTTTGACGTTTAAGGTGATGTCCAGAGAAAAATGATGCCGGTTTGAGGCTTGTACAAAAAATTCTAAGATGCTGTCCTTTGTACCAGTATCTGAACTCATTCTCATATCTCCTTTTCTTTATGCTACTGTGTCATCCTCACTGGAGACTGTCGTATCCTCTTCCTGATCTTCACTTTTATCTTCCTCATTTTTTGCAGATTTTTTACTTTTAGCTCCTGTCTTTCTTGTAGACCGTTTCTTACCCTTTGTGGAGCCTGACTTCCCATTGGATTTCTTTTTACTTGATACTTCTTCTTCATCGTCCTCATCATCTTCATCGCTGCTATCTTCGTCTTCGTCCTCTTCTTCATCTGCCGCTGTTTCGTTAGACTTTTTGGAGGATTTCTTTTGAGAAGAGGTTTCCTCATTTTCCTCCTCATCATCCTCATCTTCTTCGTCTTCCCGATCATCTTCACGGGCTGCGGCAATTTGGTTCATTTTTTCTTCTAACTGCTGAAGTCGATTCTGAAGCTCTTCATTTTCTTGTTTAAGAGCTTCGTAGTCCTGGGTGGCTCCTTCCTTTGTGTCATCCGTTTCTGTTGAATTCACGGCTGCTTCTGTCTCTTCGTAAGCTGCCTCATCTTTGTTGCGCTTAAACAGGTTGGCCGTTGACGATTTGAACGTAACCGCCGCTTTTCTCGATCTTTCTTTAGCTGCTTTTCCTAAGTCCAGGCTTTTATTCTTTATTTTCTCCTGATCGATGCGCTCTAATAGTTTTTTTCCATTTTCAGGTGTAGCCAAGTATCCTACTGTTGCTCCAAGGAGACTTCCTGCAACGGTTCGTTTGATCGGTCCGCTTCGTCTCGTTTTCTTTTCTTGTATCGAATTCTTTTCTTGCCCCTGATTTTCAACTGTAGTGTTTTGAGTATTATTTTCTGTCATGGGTAGAACCTCCTCTAATTTGTATCCGTCGTTTTAAGACGGTTTGTATCCAATTTCTTTTCCAGTGATTCAAGACGTTCCTGCAATCTCATATTTTCTTCTTTCAGTGCCTTTGTACTGTTATCTGCCGCTTTCGAGCTTAGATAGGGATCATTTTCCCACCAGTCCATCCCTATTTCTTTGGCTTTATCTACAGAAGCGACGATTAAACGGATTTTAATTGTCAGCAGCTCGACATCGGCAATGCCTACGGTAATATCCCCTGCCACGACAACACCTTTATCTAAGATCTTTTCTAACACATCTACAATGGTGCTGGATTGTACAGGATGTTCCATTCCCATCATGTAACCTCCTTAAAACCGGCATTACATTAAACTTCCTAAAGGTCCCAAGTCTATATTCAAATCTTCTGCATCAAGACCGAATACCTCCTTCAGCTCTTCCATTTTTTCTTCCAGATTCATAAGAGCAATACCCAGATTCTCTACTTGTTCATCCGTTAGCGTACCGCCTTCAACCCGGCGCATCGCATGTCTTTCGACGATTTGCCTTAATAGCTCTACAACGGTCAAGACAAGTTGTGCCAAGCCTTGCTCTGCTTTTTCCGGGTCGAAATTAATTCGCCCGTTTGTCCCCTGCTGCATGAATCAATCCCTCCCTTTCTTTATCGAATTGATGGGACGTTAAGGGTTTACGCGTTCCCTGTTCATGTTGAACCAAAGTCTCTACCGAGGATATCAGGACTCGCAAATCGAGATATACAAGGTCCACTCCTGCGATGGATATAATCAGATCTCCCCTGATCGCCACCCCTTTGTCGAGAATGACATCTAAAATATCGATTAAGGCTATATCTTTGTTCTCGAGGGATTCTCTTACCGTCATATTTCTCATTCCTTATAAGTTGATTACACGTAAGATCTTTCTTGCCTTTTATGATGAGAAACTAGAGAAATGATAAGGTGGCCATGGTCCAGATGCTTCGATCTTCCATCCCGCATGTCCCATTTCTTCTTCATAGTGCTTAATTTCTTCAACGAATTCTTCCACTTTGGAATCCGGAAGGAGGAAGACGCTGTTCCAGGCCATATGTTCCTGACGTCCTGTGGCACCTTTACTCCAGTTCTTTTTGATGTTTCCCTGAAGAGAATGCTCTTTCAGCTTTTCATGTACTTCCTCACAAAGGCGGTTCTTTTCGTTTTCAAGTTCCCTATCGACCAGCTGATCAATTTTTTTCATTTCAAAGAACTGCCTGCCTTTTGGTAACTTACTGATTTCTTTTCTTTTAGCTTCAATGGATGGATGGTTTTCGCTTACTTGTTTCTTTAAAACCTTATCATCACAATAGATCTTCACATTCCACTCTTCGTTGCCATCCAGTTGTTTGAAGGTCGCTTCCAGTTTGTTTCGGTTCCCTTCTATGGTGGATTTGAGGTTCTCTTCATTCTTGTACAACGTACAGAATTTAAGAGGGATGATGGTATATAACTTCGACACCATCAAGACCGTTTCGTGATGATGAAATGCCTTCTCCTGAAGCCAGTCCATGTCTTTTTCGACTTTATTCCTGAGGGAATCCTCAGAATATTCCTGGGATGAAAGATCACATACAATCGCTGTCACTTCACCGATTTCAATCGTATATAACTTGCCTTCCCCATCAAATCCCCTCATGGCGGGAAGGCTTTCTTTGCTTGCTTCTTCCGTAGGAATTAAGCCATATAGATAAAGTAAACCGCTCATCTGATCACCCTTATTTCTTTTTCGTTAATTCTTCCCATTGCTCCATCTCCATCTGCTTTGCGATTTCATACCTTGTGAGAAGTTCATCTTCTTTCTCGTAGAAGGCTTCATCGGGTATCTCACCCAATTCATGCATCATCTGAAGCTGTATCAATTTTTGCTGAATGGTGGGAAGATCGTATAGTTCTTTGTCGGCTTCTTCTTTAATCTTCTCTCCGACTTTCATGACCAAATGGATGGGGGCACTCACCAATTTATGAAGCATCAGCCCTCCTCAACCTTTAAGCGGATATTGACAAAATTGTAAGCCGGCCAAGGACCGCTATAATGAAATTCAACTTTATCCTTCCATTTTTCATGGGCTTCATTGACCTTTTGATCAAATGTTTCTTCCTGTTCTCGATCAATCAAGAAAGAAGCATTAAGGAGCATCTTCTCACTGGATGGATCATTGACCTTTGCAGATTCCGCTGTTTCCTCAAGAGGGGCATATACTTCCTGCTTGACTTCGTTTTGAAGGCTGGTAAATAGCTTCTGGGCCATCCCTCCAAGCTGAATGCGGTCATAGTAACCGGCAGATTCTGATTTCCCCTTGACGGCTGAAGCCACCTTCTCCATCTGAGGGTTTTCTTGAACCATCTCTTCAAGCCATTCTTTTTTACCGATGACCTTCAAGCCTAATTCGATTTTCCCTTTTATCTCGGGGAATAAGGTTTCGAACTGGGGATAGAGATTTTCAAGAAGTGCCGCTACATCATCCCGGGATTGAAAGACATTTCCAAAGCTGATGGGGATGACCGTATCCTTTTGATCCATGACCCGGGAAACCACTCCCTGATGCATAAGTAAATTCTGCTTCTTTGGATGATAGATCTTCATCGGGACCTCTGCCGCTACGATAGCGGCATCCTTATGTCGAATCGTGAAGGTAGACTGCTCCAACCCTTCGATTTCGATGGCACCGAATTGATCATCTTGTTCTGTCTGTATGGCACAGAATATATACACGCCCATTTCTTCCTGACTCATTATGCAAGCTCTCCTTTATTCCTCGGATATTTTCATACGTTTACATGCATCTATAATCAATTGCTCTGCTTTTTCCTGTGGGTTCTCTCCATCGATACATCGACTTACACTGTGTGCTGCTATATCAATACATAGACGTTGAAAGTCTGAATCCTTACCGTCTATGGGAATGTCTGATTCAATGGCGAGCTTTGCGATCATTAAGGAAGCACGCAAGCTTGGTCCATTCATCTCGTTTGTACATTGATTACGTAAGGTAGAGACCATTGATGTAATCGCTCTTGCTTCACTCATAACTAAATTTGCTTTTTCCGATACAATCATTGCTTCTTGCTCTGCTCCCTTGAAATCAACTTTAATGGTGATTAACCGGTCCAGGAGAGCATCCTGCGTTTGATAAACCCCTGCATATTCTGCAGGGTTGCTGGTAAAAATGATGGCGAATTCAGGATGTACCCGAATAAAGGGTTCCGTTCGTTTCGATCCATATAGAGGAATGATTCCTTCTTCTAAAATAGATAGAAAAATATTGTTCGTCGTTGGCTGTGATCGTGTAAATTCATCGTAAACAAGGGTATATCCATTTTTTGCTGCTTCCAGTAAACGTCCATCTCGCCATGTCTCCGTGACACTTTCATCCTTTTTATAAACGGAACGTACATATTGGTCGATCACCTTTTTACTTGTATAACCTGTAAAATCACCAATTAAGTCTCTATTATTGAGTTCATGGTTCCCATGCATGAGCATCACCGGTCTTTCTCTCTTCTTCGCCAGAGCGAGTGCAAGAGACGTCTTTCCGGCTCCGGAAGGACCTGTAAAATGTACAGGATACCCAGCTTTAAGGTATGTCAATGAGCGCGAAAGTAAGTCTTTCGTTTCATCATCCTGTATTAATGCCCTGTTATCCTTTTTGATCCGCCTTGTTAAGACCGTCACGTACCATTCCCTCCTGCCTGCTCATCCATTAGGATTCCTGTCCAATTGCGCTTCGATAACGGATATCACGTCGTTTGAATGACGTCACTTCCTTCTCTTTATTCAGAAGGACCTCGTATGTTCCAAGCATTTCGTCCTTGGCATATTTCTTCATATATTCTTTTTCTTCAATGACCTCAACGGTCAGTCGCCAGCCATCCTCTTCGGTCAGTTCCACCGATGTAATCTTATGGACCGGGGCCACATGTTCGTTGAAGAAGTCCGTCACACTATTCATGATTTCTTTGATTACCATAGTCGCCTCCTGCTTTAGAGTAAGGGGAAGACAGTCCCACTACACCATCATTTCTTCGACTCCTTATTAAACACTGAACTGGGAGCTTCTTTCATTCTGTTGAGCAGCAAGGCCCTCTTTCTCTACATCTTCCCGAAGCAAGCCAACGGCTTCTGCGTAACGCAACCATGTATCCACACTTGCGATGACAACCCTTGCCTCAACAGTCAGAATTTCAATACCAACGACAGAAACCCTGGCAAACGCATCTATGACAATCCCTTTGTCTAGTATCCTGTCAATTACTTCTGCTAAACTGGAACTGTTGTTACTTTTTTGAATAGCCAATTTGTATTCTCCTTCCGGTATTAAGAACAGATGGTTTTTATATCTTTTGATGATTTTATATTTTCTGAACTTTTTATATTTGCGTTGCTTTTTATATCAGCTGCCCGCTTCAAATCAGCAGCGCCCTTTCGTTTCCTATTTCCACCGTTCGATGAAGAGATTTTCTTCTGAAATTCTTCACCTGCTTCCTTTGCATTGCCCAATTTCTCCCTGAGGGAGAGCAGGACATCCTGAACTTTTTCTTTTGCTTCTTCTGCTTTCGTATGGACATGATCAGCATTTTTCTCTTTTGCCTTTTCTAATTTACCGGATGCTTCATCGGCCTTGGATTGAATACCGTCTTCCACACGTTCCACGAATTTCTCTTTCGCTTTTTCCTTAACTGTGTCTTTCACATGTTCCTTAACAGGTTCTGGAGTGTGTTCTAAAACCTTTTCAGCGGCCTTTTTTAAAGATTTATTCATACAATACCCCCTTTAGGGATTTCGTCAGGCTGATTCATTATTTCTTTGATTCAACTAAATGACTAAGCATTTCTTCAATGCGTTCTAATCGCTTACCCAGATTTTTGTTCTCTTCTTTTATATCTTCTAACTCAGCTGATTGCGCAGAAACTTTACCCTTTTCTTCTGATTTTAGATCACTGTTTCCAGATGCTTCTTCCTTCTTCTTCTTTGGTACCTGAAATCCACCTTCGAGTCTGCCCATATATCCAGCAGCCGATTGTCTTAAGGTAATGATCAGCTGTTCGGTCAGGAACTCCTGAGCTGATCTGCGCAATTCTTTACTTGCTGCTTTCACCACTTCAGATTTCCCCAGGCTATCAACTACCTTCTTACCTGTACCTGGATTGGAAAGGAGGCCTATCCCGGCCCCGACTACACCTCCGATGAGGGCATAATTCATGGAATGTCTGTTTTCGACTGTCTGCTCTTCGTTCTGTTCATTGCTTTTCGTTTCTTCTGCTTGTCGACTGGCTTTGGTTTCTGTCATATTCATCCTCTTTTCTACTAAAATGGTATAATCTATATTTCATTTACTTGTTTAAATGCTGAAGGCTGTTCCTCTTTCATTTTCCTGCCCCGCAAGACCTTCTTCTTCCACTTCGTCCCTTAATAGACCCACTGCCTCTGCATAACGCAACCAAGTATCCACACTTGCAATCACGACCCGTGCCTCAACGGTAAGAATTTCTATTCCCACCAAGGAAACTCTGGCAAATGCATCAATCACGATCCCTTTATCCAGGATTCGGTCGATTACCTCTGCGAGACTTGAGCTGTCGTTACTCTTTTGAATACTCATCGAATCTCTCCTCTTCATTGGTGTAGCCAAAGACTAAGTGCCATTTTTCAGTTTAATGGGTGTTTACCTCGATAGATCCAGTTGATAAACGTGTTGGTGGAAAATATTTGAAGTTATATTCCATTTTTTATACATCTTTTGTTTATAAGAAGGGACTCTGTAATATTTCTGTCCAAGAGGGATGGGGGTTCAATGGCTGTTGAAGAGAAATTCGAGACAATTAAGACAAATAGATTACAGTTTTGAGTGAGGAATCCGAGTTGAGTGGAGGGAGTATCTTCCCAAATCCCTACAAAAAAAGAAGCTGGTACAAAAGGATTTATACCTAAACAAAACCCGAACTATTAAACCTGATAAAAGGTAAAATAGTTCGGGTTTTCCAATTATTGAAGTATACCTAAGATTTCAATTCTATCCAGCGGTTGATTGGAGTGCAAGACGGAGACTCCTGCGGAAAGCGGAGTCTTGCACGGAAATCATTAGCGGCATAAAGAATCTTCACTGAAATCGTTCGTGTTTATGTGAGGTTTTTTTAGTTTTGTCCCAGCCTCTTTAACTATTATTTATTCATTTGGGATAGAAAATCCCCCAGGAGATCTTCCATGGATTCTTCTTCAGGCTCTTCCTCAACGGTTTCCTGAGGTTTCATGGCACTGTCCCAGTCGAAGTTATCCAGTTCCTCATCCGTAGAGTAGGAGCGGTCATCTGCCGTTTCTTCCGGTTCATCATCCATCACTTGATCAAGAGACCAATCTCTCCGTGTATCCTTGCTTGCAGCAGACTCTTCCTGTAGATAAAGGGCTTCATCTATATCCAGGGAATTGCTGCTCAAGGAAGCAAGAAGGGAGGCGGTACGTACCGGGTTTGATAATAACTGGTAAACGATGCTTCCCAACAGTGCCTCCGAGTGTTCATGCTTCAACCAGTCACGCTGGGATTTATCCAACCCCTTGGGAAGGGGGATGGTTATCGCTTCTCTCTGCCGGGAAATCGTATCATTCACTCCATTTAAGACAAGCTCGGCTATTTTACTGGAGAAGTTTCGTTTTTCCGTTTCCTTAAGCTTTTGTAAATGTTTTAATACATGATCAGGTGTATCAGAAGGAATTCGAAACGTGATCGGTTGTCCCCTCGACATTCCTTTTTCTTTCATACCATCACCCTATTTGGACTTCGCTAATTTTTGTTCTTCTTTCTGGGCTTGTTGTTTTTGCGTCTTTCTTGAGAAGTCCGCAATCAGTTTGTAGTAAGCATTGGCCATCATCCAAATGCTTTCCTTCTCATCTTCAAAGAAGTCGATATTGTATCCATCAAGATTGTTATTAAGCGTTTTGATATACTCTTTCAGAACACTTGATCCACCTCCGATGAAATAGCAGATCTCCGTCTGGGAGTTTTTCTGCCACATGTTGCGCAGGTGGCGGTATTGCTTCTTCGCCAGTTCAAGCATGATACGGTCCACGATATCATGTACGCTTGTACGACTTCCTTTCACCATAATGTGATTGCGATCATTTTTCTTCGTGATGATCTCCACAACATCTCGGCGACTGTCTAACTCGATACCATGTCTTGAACGGATTTCCTCACGAATCAATTCAAGGGATTCAGAAACTCCGAGGTTGAAGCCTTGAGCTTTATCATCGTCTACCTTTCGATCTTTAATGACCGCGATATCTGTCGATAAACCGCCTATATCTTGAATCAGGATACGTTTATCGATTAGATCTTTATTGATGATATTTAAATTGTTATCCATAACAAGATTGATGAAAGCAGCAAACCCTTCAGGATACACCTTCACTTCGTCAAACTTAATATTCACTTTAATACCTTGATAACGTGGAGTGACGAGGAACTCGACCTGATGTACTGATCCTAATAATCTTGAACGATACCCAACATCTTTTCCTTCCTTCACTTCACGGAGAGGAAGACCTGTACCCAACGTGTAGTTTGCTTCTATTACATTATTATTCTTCTTAAAATTAGAATCGTTGCGTGGCTGCATCAAGGGCTATGGATGCAAACAGCATTACGAGTGTTTGATCTTCTTCTGATTTGCTGCTGCCCGGATCCAGTTCTGTAGAGTTATTGCTTTTTGTCGCAAGATTACCAACACGATAAATGGCATTGTTATCTTTCAGAGTAGGGGAGTGGACACGGATATGTATGCCGTCAAGTGGGGTCTTGTGTATCCAGCTCCTCGATTCCGATTATCGGACGATCTTCAATATCCCTTGCGATGACGTTCGGAATATTCACCTCAGCGTCCATTTTTCCAAATATACCTTTAAGAGAATCATTTCCAACGTCAATGGCTGCAATGCGAGAATTCGTCATTAAAATCATCCTTTCATGTATGAGTAAGAATTTGTCAAAAAATTTAAACTCTTATTCCAAGAGTATACAATTTCTCGTCTTTGGTCAATCCTACTTTTCTAATGAATAATAAGGTGAGTGGAGGGTGATAATGTACACATTTTTGTATCGGTGTATACGTAAATTGTACACAACCTTATATATCAATAAGTGTACGGTTTTGTATACTTGTATACATTATTGTAAACAAACGTATACATAATCGTGTACAAGTATACGTAATTGTAAACTTGTGCTTTTTTTACATATTCTTACTGCTTTTTGTGCTCTTTCTACTAAAATACAAAACTATGAAACTACCATTTTTTAGAAGAACCTACCTATACCATTTGAGTTTAAAAAAGGTTCACATGAGGGATAGAAGAGTTGAAAATAAAAGTCGGAATAAGAGGGATATAAATGATTGGAGAAGGAAAGCAAGACAAATGTGAGAAAAATGCAAGTCAAATAAGCCCCTCCAAGCCAGACTAATGGAATGGGGGGGCAAAGGTTTATCGAGACAGGTTTACCCTAAATCACTCTAGATTCACGTCAGATTGGTTTATATCGGCTTCTTCACCTCCACGACCACCTTACCCTTAGCCCTGCCTGTTTCAACGTACAGGAGGGCTTCCTGAGCCTCTTCAAGAGAATAAACCCGATCAATGACAGGACGAATCCGTCCTTTTTCAACCAATTGCTTGATCTTTGTCAATTGTTCTCCGCTCGGTTTCATGAATAAGAAGTGATAATCCACGCTGAATTTCTTCTCCAGCGCAGTTATGTTTCTGCTGACTAACGAAAATAGAAGTCTTTTTATGAAACCCATATTGTTTTCCACAGCAAATCTGCCGTTGGGTACTGCAGACACCGATACGATTTTTCCATGTGGCTTGAGTATCTGGAAGGAACGATTAAGGGAATCCCCGCCTAACGTATCGAAAACGGCATCATAGCCCCTTAAGATCTCCTCAAATGGTTCTTTTCTATAGTTGATCACTTCGTCTGCTCCAAGGGATGACACCAAATCGTACCCCTTTTCACTTGCCGTTGTGGCAACATACGCTCCCATTTCCTTCGCCAGCTGAATGGCAAATGTCCCTACGCCCCCTGCTCCTGCATGAATAAGGATTTTCTGCTCTGGTTTCAGCTGAAGAATTTCATTGAAAGCCTGCCATGTGGTTAAACCCACAAGAGGAAGGGATGCCGCTTCCACAAATGTAAGGTTATCAGGCTTCAATGCAAGATCGTCCTCATGAACAGAAAGGTACTCAGCGAATGTGCCGATTCGATTTTTACGAGGCCTTCCATACACTTCATCCCCAATCTTATATTTTTTCACCTTGGAACCTGTTTGAATGACCTTACCCGAGAAGTCGTTTCCCAACACCAATGGCATCTTGTAACTCAAGAGCAGTTTCACCTTTCCGTCCCTTATCTTAAAATCGATTGGATTGATGCTCGCTGCGTGAATCTCGACTAATACATCCCTTTCTCCCACATTCGGAATAGGAAGGTCAGTGATTTCTAATGGTGTCGTTTTTCCGTATTGATTGATCGTCATTGCTTTCATTTAGATCATCCTTCCCCTTAAAGTTTAAGTGTTTAATCATATAAACGTATTATCTATACATTTTTCTCCCTCGTCAATAAACTTGTCCAAGAAGATCATTCCTTTTATTCGTTATATGGAAAAACCTTCGTCTTTCCTATACAATTTATGTAAATAGCTACATCTTGGGGTGATTTACTTGTTCAAACTATTATTAATAGAAGATGATACTACTCTATTTAACGAAATCAAGGAGCGTCTTTCCCAGTGGTCCTATGATATATACGGTATCAATGATTTCAATCACGTTATGCAGGAATTTACAGAGGTGAAACCCGATCTCATCATCATTGACATTCAGTTACCGAAGTTTGACGGATTCCACTGGTGCCGAATGATCCGTACACATTCCAACGTGCCGATTCTGTTCCTATCCTCCCGTGATCATCCCACTGATATGGTCATGTCCATGCAACTTGGGGCAGATGACTTCATTCAGAAGCCTTTTCATTTCGATGTCCTGATCGCAAAAGTCCAGGCAACTCTTCGGAGAGTGTACAACTATAACACCGAACAGGTGACTATCAAGACATGGTGCGGGGCAACCATTGATTTTGAACGCAACACAATCTCCAATGACCATGGTCTCATTGAGTTGACGAAGAACGAGATGTTTATATTAAGACTGCTGATTGATCAGAAAAATAAGATTGTCAGCAGGGATGCTTTGATTAACAGCCTTTGGGATGATAAACGATTCATCAGCGATAACACCTTGACGGTCAATGTGAACCGACTTCGCAAACGACTTGGAGAGTTAGAACTGGATCGCTTCATTGAAACCAAAGTCGGCCAAGGTTATCTGGCCATTGAAGAGGATTCGCCATGATCCGTACATATGTAGGTGAACGAAAAAGCTGGATATCCTTCTTTATCGTCTACCACCTCTTATTGATTTTAGGCGCCTATATCGATGCAGCCATTCCCTTACAGCCGGTCCTTTATATGGTGTTTCTGTCGCTGCCTTTTTCATCGTGTTTGTTTTTATTAGATACCAGAAGGAAACCCGATTCTATAAACGTCTGAAAGAGTGGGATCCTAATCTCAATGTTACAGGGGTGGATAACCCTGATACTCCATTTCAAGAAATCGTATCGGAAAGTTTATCAGAGCAGGCTAACCTTCTGAGACAGACAGCCTCCGAAAATCGGATATTGCTGGAACAGGAAAAGGACGACCTCCTGTCCTGGATTCATGAAGTGAAGACCCCTTTAACAGCCATGCATCTGATGATTGAACGCTTAGAGAATGAACCTTTAAAGGCTCCGTTAAAATACGAGTGGCTTCGGATTCACCTCCTTTTGGATCAACAGCTTCATCAGAAAAGGATGTCCTTTATGGAGAATGACCTATATATCGAGAACACCAATCTTGAAACCGTTATTTTCGAGGAAATAAAAACTTTGCAGTCATGGTGCATTCAAAAAGGAATTGGGTTCGATATTCAATTGGATGAAACCAACGTGCTGAGTGATGCGAAATGGCTGGCTTTTATGATAAGACAGCTGTTAACAAATGCCGTAAAATACAGCTCCAAATCCGATATCATTATAAAGAGCGGGTATCGGGATGGAAAAGTGACCCTCACAATGGAGGATTTCGGCAGGGGCATCGATTCAAAGGATCTCCCAAGGATCTTTGACAAAGGGTTTACCTCGACCATCGACCATCATGATCACTCCTCAACAGGAATGGGATTATACCTTACAAAAAGGGTATCGGAGTCTTTACTGATTTCCGTCAAAGTCGAATCTGAGGGAGGAGAAGGAACCCAAGTCACCCTCACCTTCCCTCAGAAAAATGATTTCGTCCATCTTACCGGCGTGTGACAAAAATGTCACATGCCTTTCTATTTTGTTCGGATAATAAAAGGCAAAGCATCTTCCTGCTTTTTATAATGAAAGTATTAAATCAAAGGAGTTTTTCAGATGACGATATTAGAAGCAACGAAACTTTATAAAAGCTACGGGAATAAGTTCAATAAGCAGGAAGTCCTGAAGGGGATCGATCTATCCATTCAAAGAGGGGAATTCGTTAGTATTATGGGAGCATCGGGTTCTGGGAAAACCACTCTTCTAAATGTCCTTTCCTCCATCGACAAAGTAAGTGAAGGATCGATTAAGATTGACAGCAATGAAATGACGATGATGAAAGAGAAGAAGCTCGCCGAGTTCCGCAAGAATCACCTGGGCTTCATCTTTCAGGAATATAACCTCCTCGACACCTTGACAGTAAAAGAGAATATCCTTCTGCCTTTATCTATCACCAAGACACCAAAAAACGAAGCCGATCAAAAATTCAGCGAACTTGCTTCAGAGCTTGGGATTCTTGAATTGAAAGATAAGTATCCAAACGAAATATCAGGCGGACAGAAACAGCGGACTTCCGCAGCCCGTGCCTTCATTCATGAACCGAGCATCATTTTCGCAGACGAACCGACAGGAGCACTTGACTCAAAGTCAGCATCTGATCTATTGAACAAGCTGAGTGAGTTAAATCAGAAGATGAAGGCGACAATCGTCATGGTGACCCATGATCCCGTTGCTGCCAGCTACTGCAGTCGGGTGATTTTCATCAAGGACGGGCAAATCTATGCTCAATTAAATAAAGGTGAACAGGAAAGACAGCACTTCTTCAAGGACATCATGAAAACTCAAGGGGTGCTTGGCGGGGTGCAGAATGAATTTTAATACCCTTATTTTCAGGAATCTGAAGAAAAATCTGAAGAACTATTACCTTTATGTATTCGCATTAGTTTTTAGTGTCGCTCTATATTTCGCCTTTGTGACCCTTCAGTATGATCCATCCATGGATTCAGTAAAAGGAACCATTAAAGGGGGCGCAGCCGTCCGTGCCGCTTCCATACTGCTTGTCGTTATCGTCTCGATCTTTCTTTTATATGCAAATACGCTTTTTATTAAGAGAAGGAGTAAAGAGATTGGATTATTTCAATTAATCGGGATGACAAAGAAGAAAATTTTCCGCATCTTAAGCATGGAGAACTTCATCCTTTATTTCGGGTCCATGATCCTCGGTATCTTAATCGGATTCTACTTCTCAAAGTTCATCATCATGATTTTATTTACCATCACAGGGGTCGAGGCGATTGCCACACTCCACTTCTCAACCCAGGCACTTATCCAGACCTTCCTTGTTTTCTGCGGGATCTACCTGCTGATCATGTTGATGAACTTTGTCTTTATTAAAAGGCAAAGTATCTTATCACTGTTCAGAGTCCGTTCATCAACGGAAACAAAAGCGAAAAAGATGTCCAGGTTGGAGATCATTATCGGGATTTTGGGGATCATCCTGATTGCCTCTGGGTACTACGTTTCTTCCAAATTGTTTGGGAGGGACTTCACAACCATGCCTCAGCTTTTTGGGGCCATGGTCTTCATTCTTGGCTCGGTAATTCTCGGTACGTATCTCTTTTATAAGGGTTCTGTTAGCTTTATTTTTCATGTCATCCGCAAGAAGAAAGATGGCTATCTGAATATCAACGAAGTCATGTCGCTCTCATCCATCATGTTCCGGATGAAATCAAACGCCTTATTGCTGACCATCATCACGACGGTATCGGCTTTGGCTATAGCGCTGTTATCCCTTAGCTATATCGGCTATTATTCTGCTGAGAAAACAGCCCAAAATAATGTTCCGACTGATTTTTCATTTACGAATAAACAAGATTTTAACCACTTTAAAGATGCCCTATTGGACAATGGCATCGAATACAAGAAGGAAGAAATCGAGGTCATTGAAGTGTTGGTCAACCTCAAAGGCATTACAGACTCTGAATTTGGCGAACTGAACGGGTCACTCGACGCCATGACAAATGCCGTCATCAGCGAGAAGAGTATTGAGGGTGTCGATGTTAAAGAGGACGAAACGGTCTTTACAGGCTATAGTGACTTACTCCAAAAGATCATTCCTTTACATGATTCAGGTGTGATTGAGCTGAAAGGAAAAACGGAGGTCAGCAAGTTCAAGTACTTGGGAATGCGGGAGGAATACCCGATTTCATGGTACTTTACAGCAGGTGGATCTCCTGTCGTAATCGTGGATGACCATGTCTTTAAACGCTTGAAGAATGATTTAGACCCTGCTATACAGAAGGAATCTTCTCTCTACATCGGGGTGACGATCGAACAAGAAAAAGATATCTTGAAAGCAAACGACCTCTTTCATGAGTTGCAACTGGATGACGGATGGGCAAACGATTCCCAGTACGATATGAAAGCCGAACAGAAACAAAATATCGGACTTATCATGTTCATCGTCGGTTTCCTCGGTCTCACCTTCCTGATCACATCAGGTTGCATCCTGTACTTCAAGCAAATGGACGAAGGTGAAGATGAAAAACCGAACTATACGATTTTACGAAAACTGGGCTTCACTCAGGTTGATTTGGTGAGAGGAATTCAAGCCAAACAGCTTTTCAGCTTCGGAATCCCCCCTTCTCATCGGACTGCTGCACAGTTACTTCGCCGTTCAATCCGGGTGGTTCCTGTTTGGAGGCGAAGTTTGGACCCCGATGATCATTGTAATGGGGCTGTATACTGTACTGTACTCGATATTTGGTGTGTTGTCGGTGCATTATTATAAAAAGGTGATCAGAGAATCGCTATAAAGTAAAGAGCCATCCCGTTCATAATCCGGGATGGCTCTTTTATGTAGTTCGTTGTTACTTCCTTTTCTGACTCTTCATCTTGTTCATTTCAAGCTCGGCAGCATATTCTTCCTGAGTCTTTCCTTGCTTGAAGCTCTCAGATTGAATTTTTTTTGAATTTGTTATCATTTTGATTCGGCATGTCTACACCTCCCTGCATCCCTTATAGTTTGTACGGATTTATGGAATTTATGCTTTATACCCGGTATTCCTAACGATAAGAGTTTCCTCCTTTTTCCTGGAGATATATTCGCTTTTAGAAGGTGAACACAAATAACCCCAGGCAATAAGCTCGGGGTTATTCTATATGATTAAACTTAAAAATAAATAGGAGTCAACCCTAACTAAATGCCGGTTCTTTCTCGCTTAAACCGAGTGTACGAGTCGTTGAAGCATCAATTTCTTTAAAGAGTTCCGGATGTTGGGACAAAGAGACTCCGTAAGAAGGAATCATTTCTCTCAGTTTCGGCTCCCACTCTTCCATATGTTGGGGGAAACATTTACTGAACACTTCAAGCATCACGTGGACGGCAGTGGAAGCACCTGGTGATGCACCGAGCAAGGCAGCGACGGAACCATCAGTGGAACTGACGACTTCTGTACCGAATTGAAGTGTGCCCTTACCGCCAGTTTCAGTATCTTTGATGACCTGTACACGTTGTCCTGCCACTACGATATCCCAATCCTCGCTTTTGGCGTTAGGGATGAATTCACGCAGTTCTTCCATACGTTTTTCATTTGATAACAGCACTTGCTGAATCAAATATTTCGTTAATGACATCTCTTTGACCCCTGCCGAGAGCATCGTAAGGACATTATTCGGTTTCACCGAACCGAGCAAGTCCATATTGGAGCCCGTTTTTAAGAACTTAGGTGAGAATCCGGCAAACGGACCAAATAACAACGATTTCTTGTTGCCGATATACCTTGTATCTAGATGTGGTACAGACATTGGAGGAGCTCCAACCTTGGCTTTTCCATATACTTTGGCATGATGTCTGGCCACTACTTCCGGATTGTTACAGACCATAAATAGTCCGCTAACCGGGAAGCCCCCAATATGCTTTGATTCAGGTATACCTGTTTTTTGAAGTAATGGCAGGCTTCCGCCTCCACCACCGATAAAGACAAACTTTGCCGTGTGGTATTCAAGTCTCCCGCTGTTCATATTATGCACTTTGACTTCCCACGATCCGTCGCTTGTACGTTTTAAATCCTTCACACTATAGTTATAGTTCATCTCGACATGTTGATTTTTTAAGTGTTCAAACAGCTTTCGTGTTAACGCTCCGAAGTTAACATCTGTTCCCGAATCGATTTTGGTTGCCGCTATTGGTTCCGTTGACGTACGGCCTTCCATGATGAGGGGGATCCATTCCTTCAGTTTCTCTGGATCTTCGGAGTATTCCATCCCATCAAACAGCGGGCTTCTTGTTAGCGCTTCCAAACGTTTTTTCAAAAACGCTACATTTTTTTCACCCTGAACCATACTCATATGGGGGATAGGCATGATAAAGTCCTTCGGGTCACCGATCAGACCTCGGTTTACAAGGTAGGACCAGAACTGTCTTGAAAGCTGGAACTGTTCATTGATCTTAATCGCTTTGCTGATGTCCACTGATCCATCAGGTTTCTCTGATGTATAGTTGAGCTCGCACAATGCAGCATGTCCCGTACCCGCGTTATTCCATTCATTCGAACTTTCTTCCCCTGCATCTGAAAGCTTCTCAAACACTTTGATATCCCATTCAGGCACTAACTCTTTCAGTAACGATCCCAGAGTCGCGCTCATGACTCCGGCACCAATTAAGATAACGTCTGTTTTTTTCTGTATGCTGCTCATGATAACCTTCCTTACTCTTTATATTTTCAAAAAAAGAGTAAACGCTCCTGCTCAGGTCTCAATTAAAGCAAGGCGCCACCCTGGAACTCACTCTTTTCAGTTACAACTCTATTATAGCCAATAACATGATTTAGGGATCTAAACATCTACCATTATCTGATAATTATATACTATTTAGAGCTTTTAAAAAAGTGCAAAGTCCGCTTTCAAAAGCCAAGAATGATGAAAATGTGCCGTCTATTAGCACTTATGCAGCCTTTTTTAAGTCTCCGGCCCTTATCAAATAAATTCTCTCTCTTAACATGACCATATCAGCTTTGACCTTATCATGTCATGTTTATGAATATATCATGACTAAGAAGACAGTCCCTTATGTGGCTGATGGTTCAATATATACTCAAAACGAAAAAAAGCAGTACTGGTTACAGTACCGCCCCTGACTATTCTTCTCTTTCTCTAGCTAATTGAGTATCCCGGATATTTTTTTGGATGGTGATGGAAGCAAATAGACTAAGAACAAATGACATACCATAAAATCCTTTTTCGCTTAAGATGATACTACCAGCATTATAAAGTCCGATGGCCATCAGGGAGATGGCTACCATAACGGCAAACCAACTAAGACCATAATAGATGCCCGAGACAGGGATATTCTCTTCTTTGTCCCTCACCGCTTTTTGCAGGGATACAGCCGCATACAGTCCGAATACCAATACAGCAAAGTAATACCCTTTCTCATTCAGTTCCATTGTCGCATTGAACAGGCCAATCAGATAAGCAGAAACACCCACTACTAAGGCGGCCCAACTCGCCCCTTTAAAAGCCGCAGTCGGTTCCCCTTCTTTTCTTGCCACCTTGATCTTAGGCTTGGTTTCATCGCTCTTCATTAACGGGTTTTCATTCATATTAGACAATGCCCGCTCCCCCTTTTCTACTGTAACCACATTGTTACCATAGGATGATTATAACAATTTTTTACAGATATTGTTATAAATATAGGATGAAAGCTACGATTTATTCCATATTTAATATAGAGAGTGCGAGCTGTACTATATATCGATAGAATAGCTGGACCGGTCCTTTTCTAACGTTCTGTTTCTGCCTTGTCCTTTAAAAACCTTTCATGCCGTAGCAGCCATTCCTTTCTCCACATTCCTCCGGCATAGCCCGTCAGCTTGCCATTTGAGCCGATGATGCGATGACAGGGAATGACGATGCTTAATCGGTTTCTTCCATTTGCGCTGCCGACTCCCCGTGATGCCTTTTCATTCCCTATTAGTACAGCTATGTCTTTGTACGAAGCCGTTTCTGCATAGGATATTTCCGTTAGTGCACTCCATACTTTCTTTTGGAAAGCCGTTCCTTCTACTTGATAGGGGAATGTAAACTCACGGCGTATGCCTCGAAAATATTCATCCAGCTGATGTTGGCATGCTTGTAAGACCTCGGGGCAATCATACTTTTTTTCTGTAGACGGGTTTTCTTCTTCAAGAAATAGAATCGATGTGATTTTTTCATCTGTGCCCATTATTTCAATCATTCCGATGGGCGATTGGTATACTTGCTTGTATATCGTCATCATATAAAGACCTCCAAAGATAAAAGGCAGCATATCCCTGCCACCCTTCCCATTTTGCTGAAAATTGTTCCAATTCCTCCATGGGCGGTTTATGCTCATATCCCAATACATTCTTTAACGCGTTTTGAATGCCGACATCTGCGATGGGAAAAGACGATGGGATATGCAGACATTTCATCATGACATAGTCTGCTGTCCATGCCCCTATTCCTTTATACTTCAGGAGGGAGTTTCTCACCTGCTCCTCGTCTTGTTTCAACAAGGACTCTCTCTGCAATTCACCCGAATTCATCGCCTTAGCGATCCCAATGATGTATTCTGCTTTTCTACGTGTAATTTGGAGATCCCTTAAATCCTCTACATCCATAGAGGCTATTTCTTCAAATCGTGGGAATAACCAGAATTTCTCATTTCTGAACGTCAAACCTTCTCCAAACTGCTCAACAAACCTCTTTTTCAATGTGTAGGCAAAGGTCAAGTTGATTTGCTGACCCAAAATCGCCCACACCAATGCTTCGAACAGGTCATGAATGGAGATCATCCGCAAACCGTCATACTTCTGTGTCAGTATGGATAAGATAGGGTCGGCAGCAGCCCATTGGTAAAAATGCTCCAGGTTCACATCCAATTCAAACCATTCCCATATATATTCCGCCACTTGCTCCCTCGCCCTTTGAGAGGGGGTGCCGTTAAGAAATTCAACCTTCATGAATTCCCCGTTATCTTCAATCTTAAATAAAATGAGTTCTTCATGTATATGAACCAGTTTGGTTATGCACTCATCTTTTATTTGATGAAGGATTTCTTGATCCGACCTCCCAAGAAACAATAAGCACTCAGCAAAATTGAATTCCTTAGGAGGATAAAACTTGATCCACGATCGGCCGTCAATCCAGTTCATTCTTTGTTACCCCCTTTCGGTATTCACTCGGTGAACAGTCTTTCAGACGTCTAAACACCCTATAGAAGTTGGAAGGGCTTTGAAAGCCGACTTCATAGCTTATTTCAAGATTTGTCAGTTCCGTAGACATAAGCAGATGAGACGCTTTATCAACGCGTATTTTCTCTAAATAGCTCCGCGGTGTATCACCTGTTTCCTGTTTGAACATGCGCTCGAGATAATAAGGGCTTAAGCCGACATGATCGGCGATATCTTTAAGAACGAGTTGCCTGTTCGTATGATTGACCAAGTAGCTGACGACGTTTCTGACAAGCTCGATATTTGGAGAAAATTCAACTTCCGGCTGACATCTTTTACAGGCCCGGAACCCAGCCTTCTCCACCTCATCCATGTCAAAATAAAATTCCACATTCACCTTTTTCGGCTTCCTGGACCTGCAAGAAGGGCGACAGTAGATCTTAGTCGTTTTCACAGCCGTAAAAAAGATCCCGTCATACTTCTGATCACAAGCTATAATCTTTTCCCACATCTCTTCAAACGTAAGGTTCATTCCAGTCATCAGCACACCCCTTCCTTCATCATTCTTATCACTATGGTCATCTCTTTTACGCAATCGTAATCAGCCGCATTCCATTTTTTATGCACCGCTTTTTATTTATTTTATTTTATCAGGATGGCAGCTGACAATTCCTCCTTATTCTTGCTCTTATGGTCTTGATAAATAAGAGAAGGATCTTTTCACTATTTATGGCTTGTTTGTTCAGTAAGGAAATAGATAGACAGCAGAACAACGTTCAAAGATTGTTCAATATTTCACAATCTAATCTTCACAGAAGTTGTTAAGATGAAGTTGTAATGATGATTTACTTAGATTTGATGCATGATGCACCCCTTTTAATTGGGGCGGGAAATTCTTTAAAAAGCCAAAAGATCATAAAGGAGAAATCACATTATGAAAGCAGTCGTCGTTAATCCAAATGCTAAATCAAACATTGAAGTCATTGAAAAAGAATTAAGGCCTTTGAAATCCGGGGAGGCCCTGGTAGAGGTGGAATACTGTGGTGTATGTCACACAGATCTCCATGTTGCAGCAGGTGACTTCGGAAATGTCGAGGGTCGAATCCTGGGTCATGAAGGAATCGGTCTCGTTTCTAAAGTGGCTGATGATGTGACCAGCTTAAAGGTCGGTGATCGAGTCAGCATCGCCTGGATGTTCCACTCTTGCGGCAGATGTGAATATTGTAACAGGACGGGAAACGTTTTGCCGAAACGCCCAGAATGCAGGATACAGCGTGGACGGCGGAATGGCGGAACAATGCATTGTAACAGCTGATTATGCAGTAAAAGTACCTGAGGGACTGGATCCCGCCCAAGCCAGCAGTATCACATGCGCCGGTGTCACTACGTACAAAGCCATCAAGGTCGCTGACATAAAAGCAGGCCAATGGGTGGTCATATATGGTTGCGGTGGTCTGGGGAACCTTGCCATTCAATATGCAAAGCATGTGTTTAACGCAAAGGTCATTGCTGTCGATATTAATGATGACAAATTAGCCCTGGCCAAAGAAATCGGTGCAGATATGACCATCAACCCTATCACACAGGGAGATGCGGATACAATCATTCAAGAACAACTCGGAGGCGCCCATGCCGCAGTTGTAACGGCCGTTTCTAAAGCAGCTTTCAACTCAGCAGTCAACGCAGTCCGTGCATGTGGTAAAGTGGTCGCCGTTGGATTGCCTTCAGAAACGATGGATCTGAACATTCCACGTCTTGTCCTCGATGGAATCGAAGTTGTCGGCTCTTTGGTCGGTACAAGGAGAGATTTAGAAGAAGCTTTCCAATTCGGTGCAGAAGGTAAAGTCGTACCAATCGTTCAAACCCGCTGCTTACACGAGGTTCAAGATGTCTTCGAAGAAATGGAACAAGGAAAGATTCAAGGTCGTATGGTGATCAATTTTAAACAACGCACGTGTAACGAATAGATTAGAAGAAATGAAGCCCTTCCCCCAGAGAATGAACTCACCGGGGGAAGGGCTTTTTGGCTTTTTACCCTCCAGACAAGGGGTGCTCCATTAAAACGTTTTATGGTATGATGATTAAATTGTTTGCCCATTCTATTCTTACTAAACGTTCATCTAAGAAAAGAGGTACTTATGCAAGAGACTGTATTAACTAAACAACATTGGTTTCTCATCTTTACACTTTCGTTATTAACATTTGTTCTCGGGACGAGCGAGTTTGTCATCGTCGGGATTTTAACAGAGATTTCTTCAAGTCTCCATATTACAAATGCAAAAGCAGGTACACTCGTTTCCGCCTTTGCCATTACGTTTGCCGTCGCCACTCCCCTCGTGATGTCGGCAACCAGTCATTTTCCTAAGCGTAAATGGATGTTGTTTTTGATAGGGGCTTTTATTATTCTGAATGCCCTATGCATCATTTCAACTAGCTACGTCATTCTCCTGGCACTTCGAATGATGACAGCCGTTGTCACAGGAGTGCTGATTTCCCTTGCCATGACGGTGGCCAGTGAAGTCATACCCGTAACCAAACGGGGAATCGCCATATCATTTGTTTTCGGTGGATTCACACTTGCCAACGTGATCGGGGTACCCGTCGGCACGGTCATCGCTGAATGGTATAACTGGCATGGGACGTTCGTATTGACGACGTTTCTTGGTATCGTTGCGTTTCTGGCATCTTTCATGAATCTGCCCCGCAAACTCAGTCAATTCCGCAGTTCCATGCGTGATCAATTTTCCTTACTGACACACCCAAGGATCTTAATGGCTTTTTTCATTCCTTCTCTCGGATTTGGGGCGACGTATGCCGTCTTTACGTATCTGGTGCCGATTCTCAACATGATGGGCGCACCAAACAACTCCATCAGCTTGATCCTGTTTGGCTACGGATTCATTTCCATCTTCAGCAACATCCTAGCCGGAAAGATTGCCAGCCACAATCCGATCGGTCGTCTTCGGTATGTTTTCCTTATCTAGGCACTTGTCCTGATCGGATTATATTGGACTACCGGCCACTTTATCATTGGATTGATTAACATTGGATTGATGTCATTGATGGCCATTCTCTTAACAACGTCCACCCAGCTGTATTTAATAGACCTTGCCGGTGTTTATCAACCAAAAGCTACAGGACTGGCTGCTTCACTGATGCCGGTTGCCAGCAATGTCGGGATTGCTTTAGGCTCTGCACTCGGAGGTATTGTTTACCATCAAGGGCCATTGTTGAATGTGACGCTTGTCGGCGGACTGGTTGCCATATGTGCAAGCTTACTGACTTTCATGAGTCACCGCCTGGACCGAAAGCATGAGAAGATGGTATAGAGGGTACAGCAGGAAGGAATGTCCTCTTGCACTTTTTGGCTATTACTATTAAAGTATATACTGGTTGTCTTGTAGCCTGTAGCGAATGATAACATTCTTACTTTTTAATTTGGGGAACTTGTTTCCCTTAAGGAAAGGGTTTAAATAGATTATGAAAAATAATTTTTGGCATGAGTTGCCTCGGCCGTTTTTTGTTTTGGCACCGATGGAAGCCGTGACCGATGTCGTTTTTCGTCATGTCGTGAGTGAAGCGGCGAGACCTGACGTGTTTTTCACAGAGTTTACGAATACTGAAAGCTACTGTCACCCGAAAGGAAAAGACAGTGTCCGCGGTCGTCTGACATTCACGGATGATGAGCAGCCGATCGTCGCTCATATTTGGGGAGACAAGCCCGAATACTTCCGTCAAATGAGTATCGGAATGGCTGAAATGGGCTTCCGCGGCATCGATATCAATATGGGCTGTCCTGTGCACAATGTGGCAGCGAACGGAAAAGGATCCGGTCTGATCCGTCGTCCGGATGTGGCTGCTGAAATCATTCAGGCAGCGAAAGCAGGAGGACTTCCCGTCAGCGTAAAGACCCGCCTCGGTTATACGAAGGTGGAGGAATGGCACGACTGGCTGAAGCACCTGTTGGAACAGGATATTGTCAATCTTTCCATTCATCTCCGCACGAAAAAGGAAATGAGCGACGTTGATGCTCACTGGGAGCTGATTCCTGAGATCAAGAAACTTCGTGATGAAATCGCCCCTCATACACTACTGACGATCAATGGCGATATTCCTGACCGTCAGAAGGGACTCGAACTCACGGAGAAATACGGTGTAGACGGGATTATGATTGGAAGAGGAATCTTCCATAATCCGTTTGCCTTCGAAAAAGAAAAGAAGGAGCATACAAGCAAAGAACTGCTTGACCTTCTAAGACTGCAGCTGGACCTTCATGATAAATATAATGATGAACTCGAGCCTCGGCAGTTCAAACCGCTGCGCCGGTTCTTCAAGATTTACGTCCGCGGGTTCCGCGGAGCGAGCGAGCTGAGAAATCGTCTGATGGAAACAGTCACCACCGATGAAGTTCGCGCTCTCCTTGATGAGTATGCAGATGGAGTGAAAGATGAGGAAGGCTTTTCTGTGACAAAGTAAAGCCATTTCAAAAAGGGTCAGGCCCTCAGTGAGAAACTGGGGGCCTGACCCTTTTTTCGCCGTCTTGAAGCAATGGATTGAAGGTTTATTGATAACGTTCCAATATTCTCACTTTAAAACTGTATGGGGACCTTTCGTCTATTCCTCTCCAATTGGTTCATGTATAATACGGTTGTACAACATATACTGAGAGTATGGGGGAAAATCAATGAGGAAACACTATATCGATGTAATAAGAATCGTGGCCATTATGTTGCTCATTCCCTTCCACACTGCAAGAATTTTTGATTATTACCCTTTCTACATAAAAGATGACGAAAGCTTGATACTTCAACTATTTGCTATCTTTTTGTCACAGTGGCGGATGCCGATCCTTTTCTTAGTCTCTGGTGTTGGGACTTATTTTATCCTTCGTTCCAGAAGCAACAGAGCCTTCATCGGTGATCGACTGAAACGATTGCTCATTCCTTTTATATTTGCTGTTGTGGTGATTGTACCCCCTCAAGGGTATTATGCCGCCTTACAAAAGGGAATCATCCCCCCCCACAACAAGTTATTGGGACTATTACCCTACTTTCTTTACCTTTGATCTCTCACAGATAGATGGATTTACTGGTACGTTTACTCCTGCTCACATGTGGTTCATATTATTTTTAGTCGTGTTCTCCCTCATCAGTATATCTGTATTCCGCTTGATCCAACAAAAGGAAAGTTTGATAGCCTCTTCTACTTCTTCAAAGTTTCTTTACTTACTGATTGTCCCTATTTTTATTACAGACATTGCCTTATTGGGAATGGAATTTAACCCATTCCACTACTTTACCTTTTTTCTCTATGGGGCTTTCCTTGTAAAAGAAACGGCGTTAGAGCACATGATTGTAAAAGAACGGGCCCGCCTATTGTTACTTGCTGTTGTAAGCATGAGTGCTGTGCTATTCGCATATTGGCTTCACTTCACAAACGGTTTTGCAGCTCCTCGGGTATTATTCATCCTGCTCCAGTCCATCACCACGTTTGCATGGATTTTTACCATGATCGGTTATGTTAAAACGTATTTGAATAAAGAGAATAAATGGATCACGTCTATAAACAAAAAGGTGTTTACCATTTATATTCTTCACCAGACACTGATTGTGGTAATCGGGTACTTTATTCAAAAGCTTTCTATTCCCACAGGATATCAATTCATCCTCATTAACTTATTTACGTTCATCGCCATCGGTCTGTTCTATTATCTTTTCATCAAACGCTTAACAGTTGCGAAAACCTTATTTGGAGCGAAATAATAAAGCACTGAATCACTCTCATCTAAAGACGATTTCCCTATTGCTTTCCGATCTTTTGGAAGACCGTATCAATAGGCCAATCCCCAGCATTAAGAGGAAGATCCCTGTCCAGGAAGTTAGATTCAGGCTTTCTCCTAATAACATAACTCCTAATAACGCTGCTGTTAACGGCTCTGCCAACGCAAGTGTAACAGCAGTTGAAGTAGAAACATACGTAAGGCCCTTAGCAAAAAGAAAATAGGCAATCCCGGTCGCCATGATTCCAAGATGAAGACTGATACTCACACCTCTGACACTTGCTATCCAGGACATGTCATACATAAATAAAAATGGTGATAACCAAACGGCACTCAAAGAGAAAACAACCGCAACTACTGATAAAGATGAGTATGCTTCAACTAACTTTCTACTTACCAGCGTATAAATGGCAAATGATAAGCCGGCTCCCAAAGCCATCACTATACCGACAGGGTCCACATAGATGGATTCTTTATTCATAAAGAGCATAAAGCAACCTATGATAGACAAGAAAGTAGAACACCACCAAATCATATTCGGACGCTTTCGATAATAGATCCACTCCAAGAAACCAGATAAAACAGGAGCACTCCCAATGGCTACGACTGTCCCAATGGCAACCCCTGTTATCGTGACAGCAGAGAAAAATAATGGTTGATACACAGCCATACTTAAAGAGGCCACTACCGTTATCCTGATTGGCCAATGTTTCACATTCAGGTTTCCCCTTATGAGAACAAGAAGGAGTAAAAAGAGACCCCCCACCGCTAAGCGAGTTGCGCCAATGGCGATGGGGTGTGCTGTTGCTGGAGCCAGGGCCTGTGTGGTTCCCGTTGTCCCCCAAAGTACCGCTGAAAGTAAAATGAAAAAAGGAGAGACTTTTTCCTTCATGTTGTTCACCTCAATAAAAAAAGATAAAAAGAATCGTTAAACTCATCTTAGAAAATTTTTCAGGAATTTTCTTTACCAAGTTTAATAGCCTTTTTATCCTTTATTAAGATTTCTATATTTTTGTGGAGGGATTCCTTCCGTATGCACGAACCATCTTGTGAACGATGAAGCATTCTCAAAACCTAATTCCTCACTAATCCTTGACATGGACCAGCCCGTTGAATCTAATAAGTGTTTTGCCTCTTTCATTCGAAGTTCAGATATATACCCTTTTACACTTTTCCCGGTTTTTTTCTTAAACCATGTTGAATAATAGACTGGATGATAGTGCTCTATTTTTGCTAATGCTTCTAAAGTGATGAACTCCTTATAATGACGATGAATATACTCAATAGAAGCGGGATGAGAAATATGAAGCTTGTTGGTGATATACCTGGTCAAATCGACTAAGGAAGACATGTTCTCATGGGCCGTCGCCTCTTCCAACAGTAAATATCGGATAGCAGTCCATTGCTGATCCAACCGTATATACATACTGCTCGTGTTCTCTGGTAAATACAGCGTCGGAATATCTAAAATTAAAAACTCGTTCCGATCGAGGGATCGGAAATGGTGATTAAATGTTGGAGGAAGATAAAAACAGTAATCTTCATTCAGATGGATTTCCTGCCGCTCCGTTTGTATATCCAAGGATCCTTGCAATGGAAAGAGAAGCTGGCCAAATTCATGTTGATGAGACATATACTGTTTGGAATAAGACCTTTTCTCACAAGTGATTTGGTTGGCATGTTCCATATAACGAGCCCTCATTCCTTTAAGTAATAGGATCATTCTGTACCAAGGTGCATGTGACATATTAAAATTTCCATAATTATGTATAATCATACTATAGAAAAATATGTTATCTAGATGGAGATTGTAAAATGATAAAAAATGATTCTACCAATTTCGTTTTGCATGCAAAAAGTGACCAGTTTTACTGGGAAGGAACCGGGCAACTATCCATTAAGACATTCTCTAATGGCCAAGCCCGTTATAAGACGAATAAAGGCTTTTTTGCTGTTGAAGACAATCGATACCTACTCCTCAATGAAGGTGAATACACACTGTCAATCGACGAACCTCAGGTTGTGGAATCCTTTTGTATTTTCTTCAAAACGGGGTTTGCTGAAGAAGTCTTTCATTCTTTACGTGAAACGGAGGATCGTCTTTTAACCGATCCATTTAAGGATACACATTCAATTGGCTTTTTCGAAAAAACGTATTATAAAAATCCCGCTCTTTCTTCGCAGCTGGATCATTTCAAGCAGATATACCCTTCTCTTCCAATTGATTCTATCGGTTATGAAGAACAATTCCATCAGATCATGCTTTCTATTTTGAATGAACACTTTCATACATACAACGAAATTGAATCATTACAAGCCATTCGTCATTCTACACGTGAAGAGCTTTATAGAAGGATCATGATTGCACATGATTATATCAGAGCCTTTTTTCATACCCCTATCAAACTGGAGGAAATGGCTAAGGCTGCTTCTTTATCACCTAACCATCTACTAAGGACTTACTATCAAGTATACGGCAAAACACCTCATCAGCATATTTCAGAATTCAGAATACACAAAGCCAAACAACTCCTAACAGAGTCAGACCATACTATGACCTATATCACGTTTGAACTGGGATTTCAAAACCCTGTATCGTTCAGCAAAATGTTTAAGCAGCATGTCGGTCTATCTCCTAGAGACTATCGAAAACAGGTGATATTGGATAAGAAGTTTTAATTGATTTCATTTATTCTTATTGGTGAACGATATTCGAAGGGAGAATGTTTAATGGAAAAGGGAATGATCAGTAAAGTTGGGCAAATCGGAGTTCCTGTTAAAGACATCAACCGAGCACTAACCTTTTATCAGGAGCAATTAGGCCTCACCCTTTTATTTAACACGGATCGTATGGCATTCTTTGAATGTGATGGGTTGCGGCTTATGTTGACACTTCCAGAAAAAGAGGAGTTTGCCCACTCAAGTTCCGTTATTTATTTTAAGGTGAATGATATTGGGGAGACTTATGAGCGCTTAGCAGGTCAAGAAGTGTCTTTTATCGATGAACCACATGTGGTGGCGAAAATGGGGGATAGAGAAACATGGATGGTATTTTTCAAAGATACTGAAGATCATACTCTTGCCTTGATGAGTGAGGTATACGTTTGAGATAAAGAGAGGGAGACTGTTTATCATATAAACGGTCTCCTGTTGGTGATATTAGCCTTGGTTTATATCCTGAATTAGTATTACTCTCTGGTTTATTTCTATTTATGGTACGGTTCCCCCCGATTAATCCGAAACGCCCGATAAATCTGCTCCACCAAAATCAACCGCATCAGCTGATGGGGGAAGGTCATCTTCGAAAACGAGAGGGTCTCATTGGATCTCTTGATGACGTCATCACTCAACCCTAAAGAACCGCCTATGACAAACGCCACTTTGCTTTTTCCGTACGTCGCCAGCCTGTCCAGATTATCGGCCAGGTCTTCTGATGAGCGCATTTTGCCTTGGATGGCGAGAGCGATGACATGGTGGTCCGGGGAGATCTTGGCGAGGATCCGCTCACCTTCTTTATTCTTTACCTGCTGCATCTCAGATTCGCTCAACACTTCCGGTGCTTTTTCATCGGCAAGCTCGACAATTTCAATCTTGGCATAGGCTCCCAGGCGCTTGATATATTCGCTTATTCCTTGTTTTAAGTATTTCTCTTTCAATTTACCAACTGTTACAATGGTGATATTCACTATCCACACTCGCTTTACAAACAATTTACAAACACGTTATCCACAGACTTTATCCACATATCCACAAATACCATCCACATGTCGTATGGGAATATTAGTTCGCCACTATATATATTGCGTTATTCCCACAATATTCACATGTTGTGGATAACTTTTCGTCTTCAGAAAGCTCTTTCAGTTGAGGCGCTACCTCATGCTCATCTACGACAATATCCATCGCTAATTCCACATGCTCCAAACAGCAGTAAATCATGTTGTTTCCTCCTAAAAATGTTTTCTATCCATTTTTATATACTTATCCACAATTATCATAACATGTAAAGAAAAAGCAGGAAAGGACACTTCGCCTTCCTGCTTTTTGCTTATCCACATCCTATAGACGGGATTCATCCGTCAGTTTCATGGTGACTTCTTTCTTTTCACCATTGCGGTAGAACGTGACTTTCATCTGATCATTTACATCTTTTTTGTTATAAAGATGCTTTCTTAACTCAATGACATTCTCAATTTTTTCTCCGTCCAGCTCCGTAATTACATCGAGCTCCTGTAAGCCTGCCTGTGGCTGCCGGGGAGTTCGGGACGGTTTGTCTGACCATGACACCATAATTGATTCCGTTCGGAAGCTTAAGGGTTTCCTGCTGGTGGTAAGCAGATATTTTATTCACATCCTCAAGGGTCACACCCATTGCAGGTCGCTTCACTTCACCATACTGCTCCAGATCCGCAATGATCGGCTGAGCATAGTTGATGGGAATCGCAAGTCCGATGCCTTCTACAGCTTGCTGGGCAATCTTCATGGAATTGATCCCGATCAGCTGTCCGGAAATGTTGATCAACGCTCCACCGCTGTTACCGGGGTTGATGGCTGCGTCGGTTTGAAGTACTTCTGCATTCCAATCTTCCATTCCATCCTGGTTGATATCGACAGGGATCGTTCGTTCCACTCCTGAAACAACCCCCTGTGTAACCGATCCTGAAAACTGGAGTCCAAGTGGATTCCCGATGGCGATAACGGGCTCTCCCGCTTTCAGTTTATCTGAATTTCCAAACTCAGCAATGTCATCATTCTCAATTTTACTGCCATCAATTTCAATGACGGCAAGGTCTGTCCAAATATCCGTACCCCGCATTTCAGCCGGAACCTTTGTACCGTCGGCAAGGGTCACTTCAAGCTGGTCAGCACCTTCCACCACGTGATTATTGGTGACAATATAAACCTTGTCGCCTTCTTTTTTATACATCACCCCGGAGCCTGTCCCTGCCTGCTGGTCCTGGGTTTGTCCTCCGCCCTGTCCCCAGAAGCTTTGTGATTGAATGTTCGTGATACCAACAACAGAATCCCCTGCCTTTTCCACAGCTTTCGTCACATCTGTCGTCACATCCACGGAAACACTCTTTGTGGCACCATTATGATAGGCCTCATCTGTTTCTTTCAAATCCTCATCCGGCTGAATGGAATAGGGTAATATGTTATAGTTCGCTAATTGGGGAACCGCCACAATGACCAGGACTGCCCCCAGTATGACGCCCAATAACCCTGCAAGGAACATGCCTCCCCGATTGCCCTTTTGTCTGCTCCTGCTTTCTGAATTATGGTCCGAATCATAATAACCCATCTAACTTCATCCTTTCTAGCAGCTATTCCTTTTGTTATTTTATCTTTACAACCCTGATTATAGTCAGGTTAAATTAAAAAATGATGAAAAAAGGGTAAGAATTTCATTATCTTGATGGATATGTAAACGTTGATGGTGAATGGATTTGTGTGATTTTTTATACTGCGTATGCCAAAAGGCGTTATATATTTCTATTTTGAGGAGAAAGCAGCAGTAGGATCCCTCAATTGCTCAGGATTAAAAAAAGGTGAAGACAACGGCCCTCACCTTTTTCATACCTTCAAAAGAAAAATCGTAAACATTTGAATCGGCTTAAATCTCAACTAAAGGTGTCGGTACTTTAGGATCCGTATCAAATAAATCAATTTGTTCTCCCACTACTATTCCTTTTGACTCCAGTGTCTGGGTGACACTCATTCTTGCCAGGTCCTTCATGTTATTATCCAGGCTCAGGTGGGCAAGGTAAATACCTTTTGTCTTATCACCCATCACTTCGCTCATGGCAATGGCCGCATCCTCATTGGATACATGTCCATAATCACTAAGGATCCGCCGTTTGATATTCCAAGGATAACGGCACATCCGGAGCATGCCCACATCATGATTGCTCTCGAACACATAGGCATCGGCATTGGCAATGATCCCTTTCATCCGGTCGCTTACATAGCCTGTGTCTGTGACGAGGACGAGCTTTTTATCGCCGTGATGGAAAATATAGAACATCGGCTCTGCCGCATCATGGGAAACCCCGAAGGATTCTATGCTCAATCCGCCGAAGTGCTTCGCCGTTTCCATATCGAATGAAAATTTCTGATCACTCTCTATTTTCCCTACTAACCCGTCCATGGCGTTCCACGTTTTATCGTTGGCATAGACCGGGAGCTTGTACTTTCTTGCAAGGACTCCGATCCCCTTAATATGATCACTATGCTCATGAGTGACAAGAATACCCGATAAATCTTCAATCCTCCGTCCGATTTGACTGAACAAACCTTCCATCTGCTTCCCGCTCAATCCGGCATCAACTAGGAAGGAATGCTCTTCAGACTCTACAAATATTGCATTTCCTGTACTCCCGCTGGCAAGTACACTAAAATGCATCGTCATATCTCTCACTCCAATGTTTCTTTTTCTGGTTTGGTGACTTCGAAAATCTGTCCCTCGACTGCATTAATAAATAAGTCTTCCTTTTTATCCCCTGATTCGACAACAAAATGCCAGGTAGGTGCAAGGACCTGTGATTCCTCACGGGATAAAAAGGTGTAGTATCCTAGTTCAGGCTTTTGTATGGTACTCCCCGAGCTGATCCTATGATTGGTCCACAGTACTTGAAGAGCCTGAAGGGATGTAAGCAAACTCTTCTTTTCCCCACTTAATTCTTCTAAACCCTCTAGCAATGTTTGTTTGTAGGAGACGATTTCATTTTCCTTATTAAGGTTCAATATCACCTTACCATTCGAGTTGTTAAAAATCTGCCAGTCATTATACGTCTGATAATAGATGATCGTCTGCTCCTCTTTATTGTATTTCCAGAAGCTGTACTTTTCACCATTCACCACCTGGTTTTTCATAAAGTCGTTCAACTCTTCAGGTGAGAACTTTTCACTGATGGAATAGGGTTCTTCCAGGGTGGAATGAATCGTATTATCCGTAACGACATTGACGTCTTGATTTTTCAGCTTTTCAATTTCACTTTCGGTGAATACTTTGGTTTTCGCACTGATATAGGCTTCTTTCAATGATTCCTTTGAAAGATTTTTCGGATAATCAATTTTATCAGCCTTTAGCTGCTCTTCAAACGATACTTGACTTAACGTTTCCGGATTGCTTTCCGATACTTTGTTAATGAACAAGGACATCAGAAAGATATCTAAAATCAGAAAAACAATAATGAATATACTCTTTGTTTTACTCCAGTCCAAATTCCAGCCCCTCCTTATCTTTTAAAGGTAGGCGCAGCCAATTGCCATCATATTTGTAATACCAGGAAGGTTCGAATACGAGGAATTTGCTATTCGTTTCACTGGCATCCCTTGTCATCTTATATCCGACAATCACATCTTCTACATAATCAAGATTGATTGTTCTATCGCTTAAAAGTGTATCTATTACACTTTCGCCGGACTGCAGAGTGACCTCTTCTAAATCATCAGAGAAATCTAGGCTAAAATACGGACGATTATATTCATTGATTGTTTCCTTCCCCATGACCAAAGAAATTTCGGCCATCCCATTATCGTTAAAAACAGGATAGTCCTGCATGAACAAACGATAGACAATCTTGTTCTCCAAAGGGCTGATGGAAAACAAGCGATATTCATCTGTCCAGCCGCCATGATCATTTACAAACTCCATGCTGTTTTGCAGCAGGCTTGTGGCAGACGATCCACCATTTTTCTCTTCTGATGGATTCACATAGGACAGCGTATTATGCTCTTTATTCGTTTTTAATAGACTATACACATTTGTATATTTTTCGCCCTGGTCGGTAAATGACTTATCTACACTGTTAGGATCACTGAACAGTGCTTTTACATAATCCTCATGGGAATCAAGGTCCGTATAGTATTTATATCTGTAATAATCTTCTGGATTCTTAGGTAAAAAGATCGTCTTTTTCGTTAATGTTTGCTTGAAATACTCGTTATAATTGTAAACCGCTTTTTGAACAAAATTCTCTTCAAAAGTTTCTAAACTGGTACGGTCTACCCTGCTTTCATAGAATTTCTTTTCTCCTTCTTTATATAAAGCAAAATATATGGAACCAGTATCCGACCCATTATGATTTAAATCAAGAATGATTCGGTTAAATAAACCATTCAGTCTATTCTCTTCCTCTACTTTCAGCCCCTGTGTATAAGTAGACAGTGGAACACTGTCCGGAAAAACAATTTCCACCTTTTGAGCACCGTGAATGACAGCTTCAATTTCAGACATACTATACTCTCTTGAAAGGTCTTTCATATCAAACAGTGTAAAGCTCCTTAACTGATCTATCACCTTTTTGATTTCGAATTCATCAGCCGTACCGACTGTCCGATTTCCTGTGTGATAAAAGAGTTTAAAAGGTTTGATCAAAACGTTGTTAAGTTCATTTTCCGGTATTTTATCTCCCACTGATACATCATAAGCTTCATCACTATTAATCGTATCGTACCCTGGCTGGTACGTCCAAAGGTTAAAAGTGAGGAATATACTGATGCATACGAGCAACGTAAGAATTATCGATTTGATTTTTTCGTAATTCATGACCAATCATCCTCTTGTGTGGCATCATATGGGAGTGTGAACGTGATCGTGGTTCCTTTTCCTTCCGTACTCGTTGCCCATACGTCCCCACCGTGTGCTGAAATCATTTCTTTTGCTATGGCAAGACCGAGTCCTGTTCCGCCCATTTGTCTGGTTCTTGCTTTATCGACGCGATAGAAGCGCTCGAAGACTTTCTCCAGGTTTTCCTTCGGGATCCCCAATCCCTGGTCGGATACACTGATTTCAATGAATCCGTTCTTTTCTTTCGCTTTGAACGTAATCATTCCGCCTTCTGGTGAGTATTTCAACGCATTGGAAATAATATTATCCAATACCTGAGTGATTTTATCCTGATCCACTTCCACAAACATCGCTTTGTCCGGCAAGATGCGCTTAAAGGTTACATTAACGTTCTTCGTCATTTCAAACCGATCGATGATCTTATGGAAAAAGAGGATGAAATCCACCCAGTCTTTATTAAAACGATAATCCTTACTATCCATTTTCGATAATTGAAGAAGATCATTGACCAACCGGATCATTCTCTCGGTCTCATTCTGCGTCACATCGAGGAATTGCGGTGCAATGGTTTCATCCTGCCATGCCCCTTCAGCCAATGCCTCTAAATAACTCCTCATGGTTGTAAGGGGTGTGCGGAGTTCATGAGATACGTTTGCGACAAATTCCCGTCTCTCCAAATCAATTTTCTCTTGCTCCGTAATATCATGCAGAACTGTTATCAGGCCGTTCACGAATCCAGTCTCTTTTTGAATGATAGAGAAATTCGCCCGAAGGATATATGGCTTTTCTTTCGTGCTGTAATCTAGAATGATCGAATCCTGTTCATTGGACAGGTCATCAAAGGTGTATTCCTCATCGAGTCCCAGTAAGGATACGATAGGTTGGGAGACGACTGTTTCACGTGAAACATTCAGCATTTCCGCTGCAGGATCATTAATGAGTATGACCCGGCCCTTTCGATCTGTGGCAATGACACCGTCCGTCATGTAGGATAGGACGGACGAAAGCTTTCTTCGCTCACCCTCTGTCGTTGCCTGGGCTTCCTGCAGACGCTTGGTCAGATTATTAAACGTGATCGCAAGCTGGCCTATTTCATCGTAACCGTATACCTTTACTTTTCTGGAGAAATTCCCTTTGGCCATAGCGAGGGCCTGCTTCCGCATATCCGAAATCGGCCTTGTGACGGTTTGGGCCAACAACACACCCAATACGGCTGTAATGACCAACGCAATCAGTGTACCGTTTGTGAAAATCTTATTGATTTCACTCATCTGGTCATAAACCGATTCGATTTCACCTACAAGATAAATAGCACCAATGACTTCTTCATTTGAAGTAATTGGTGCTGTATACACCCAGATTCGGTCTCTCGTTTGCTTATCGAGATAGATGTCCTCATGCCCCAGTCCAACGGCGAGAGCTCTTTTGACTTCTTTCTCTCCACTCACTTGACCAACGATGTTTTGTTTATTGGGATCAGAGGTCCCGATGATTTTACTTCGATCATTAATGACTCGAATTTCTGAGATGTCCGCTGTTTTACTATCATCCAGCACTCTACCGATATCCTCTTCGAGAGTGGGATCATCCTCACTGCGGATCTTTACCAGTTCTTCGCGAATGGTATACTCCAATAATTCCACCCTGTTTTTAATGGAGGTTTGGAAGTTATCGACCAGCTTTTCTTCAAGAGCCCTTACGAAATAAACACCGATGATTTGCATGGCAAGAAGAATAAGCAGAACATAAATCAATACGAATTTCAGATGAATGGAACGGGTTAAACCAACTTTCTTCATTACCAATTACTCCTGTTCAGGATTTCGTAAGTAATAACCGACTCCTCTACGTGTTACGATCCAGGTAGGGTGACTTGGGTTGTCCTCAATTTTCTCACGCAGACGTCTCACGGTAACATCCACCGTCCGGACATCTCCGTAGTAATCATACCCCCACACGGTTTGAAGAAGATGTTCACGGGTCATCACTTGTCCGATATGCTTCGCCAAATAATGAAGAAGCTCAAACTCACGATGCGTCAGCTCGATGGTTTCTCCTCTTTTGGAAACGACGTAAGCATCCGGGTGGATGGTCAAAGAACCAACCGTAATCTCATTGTTCTCTTCTTCTACATTTTGTTGTGATCCCTGCTGATGCCTTCTTAAATTGGCTTTTACCCGGGCAATAAGCTCACGTGTACTGAAAGGCTTCGTCACATAATCATCCGCACCTAGCTCCAGCCCCAATACTTTATCAATTTCCGAGTCTTTCGCAGTCAGCATGATAATCGGCATTTCATACTTCTTCCTGATTTCACGGCACACTTCCATGCCATCGCGATTTGGAAGCATAATATCGAGAAGAACGAGGTCAGGCTTGATTTCTTCCGCCATCTTCACGGCCTCATCCCCATCATATGCACAGTGCACTTCATAGCCTTCTTTTTTCAAATTGAACTGTAGTATATCGGCAATCGGTTTTTCATCGTCAACAACTAAGATTTTCTTTTCCATATCCAATGATCTCCTTTAGAAAAAAGTAATGTATCATCATAAAGTCGTGATTAGTATAAGGTTCTTCCTTTAAATTTATCACTATCTCCATATAAATTCATCTTTTACTCTATGATACCCTTTATTTCATCCTTTTTGTCTACAATCTAAATATAACAAAGGGGACTGACAAATAAAATGATCGTGTCAGTCCCATGATTGTAATAATATAAAATTAGAATCGTTTCAGACGAAGTCTATTATAAGACATCCAATGGATTGATAAGTGAACCGTTTTTGTATACCTCGAGATGGAGGTGGACACCTGTCGATTCACCGGTTGAACCCATGATACCTATTTTTTGACCTCTTTCCACCGTTTGCCCGGCAGACACAGAGATCGATTTCAAGTGGGCATAAATGGTTTTATACCCGTTACCATGATCGATCACCACTTTATTTCCGTAACCGCCATCGTCCCAACCGGCTGAAATGACTCTTCCATTATCGACCGATTTGATGGTAGGATCACTTGGTCGTGCTATATCGATCCCCTTATGCATCTTGCCCCATCTGGGACCTTGTTTAGAGGAAATATACCCTCCATTGGTCGGCCAGGCAAAGTTTCCTGAGCCCCTGGACGGAGTGGCTTTCGTTCCCTTTACTACTATATATTTCACTGGATCTTTTAACTTCTTTTCTTCTTTTACATTCTTCTCGATTTGCGAGCCATTCACTTCCGTCGTTTCAAATGTGACGGATTTTTCTCCATCCTGGCCTTCCTGCTTCACTTTCGTATCACCTTTATTCATAGAGGAATCCTCTACTACTTCTTTATCGTAGGCAATTTTTTCGATTTTATGGGCTTCTTTCTTCACCAAAACATGAAGAAGAGGTTCATATACGGTTACGTTCAGTTCCGAACCGACCTTTATCGCGTCGTCTTCTTTCAACTCAGGATTCAGCTCGAGCAACTTCCCAGTAGTCAATTGATGATCCTCTGCAATCGTCCCAAGGACATCCCCTTCTTGGACCTTGTACGCCTTCTCTTCTAACGTACCCTTTTTAAGAAACTCTGCAGCCTCCTCAGAAGACTTCAATTCTTCAGGCTTCACCTGCATCTGTTCCAACCCTACCTCTTCTTTAAAAGAAACTTCCAATAAACGTGTTTCATTCTCTTTTAAAGCGGGTAATGGATTAGAGGAATCGACCTTTTCCCTTGATTCCAGCTCTTTTAGCTCTTCTTCCGTAACATAGTTCAGCTTAAAGGCTTTCAATGCTTCTTCAGCTGCCTTTTCGTCTTTCACATATGCTACGGGTTTATTGTTAACAACCAATGCAAACGCATTTGCTTCAACTGATAAAGATTGATTTAGACTTTCCATAACCTGTTGATTGTTAGTTTTTACTGCACTGAACACATTTTCAGGTATGTACGTTACTTCATGATTGAAATCCACCTGATAATCAGAGTGCTCCCCTTGAGCCTTATCCAGCCTCTCATCTAGCACAGCTTCTACTTCTTCCTTGTTCGTAACGGCTCCTACATATTCATTCCCCATATACACATGGTAGATGGTCTGCAGATCCTGATCCGTCCCTGAATTCGCTGCCGCCGATGAAAACGTCAGCGTCGTAAGAGCGAGTGTTGTGATACCGACTCTTTTCATCAATTGATTAGATCTATGTCGAATATTAAGTTTTTTATATTTTTCTAAGATGGGTGATAATTTCTCTCCAAAACTCATTGACTTGCCTCCTATAAACTAAAGCAAAAATCCCAGTTATTGTAGTTCATTAAGCCTATTTTAGTAAAAAATCTATAAAATTCGTACTTTACTAATTTACCATAATTCGACGAAATCCGGGACATAGAATCAGGATTGTAATATAACTGTATAATTTAACGGGTGGTATTTTAATAGATCATGTAGATTTTAAGCGGTAACCTTAAGATTGTGTGGGTCTAAAGTCAGATGAGGATTGTAATAATACTGGAAAAAAATAGAGGGGTTTCCCTGTGGTATATTACATATGTGTAACAAAGCAAATAAAAAAGTACTACGAGAGTCAAAGTCATCGCAGTACTTTTTGTAAGATGGCTCAGGACGGAATCGAACCGCCGACACATGGATTTTCAGTCCATTGCTCTACCAACTGAGCTACTGAGCCGCATTTGATATACATCAGATTCAAGCATTCGCCCGATAGCCGATGAACTTTTCCATGATGCTCATTGAGCCGTATAAAAATCAACTATGTAAATGGCGGTCCGGACGGGACTCGAACCCGCGACCTCCTGCGTGACAGGCAGGCATTCTAACCAACTGAACTACCGGACCAGAGTTTTTCGCGATAGCAAAATAACTTTCATTATCTTGCGCCAGCAATCTACTTCCATGAAGCGAAGCGACATCTCGTAAACTATCAATCTATCTTCACAGAAATAAAATGACCCATACGGGATTCGAACCCGTGTTACCGCCGTGAAAGGGCGGTGTCTTAACCGCTTGACCAATGGGCCATAAAAAATGGTGAGCCATGAAGGACTCGAACCTTCGACCCTCTGATTAAAAGTCAGATGCTCTACCAACTGAGCTAATGGCTCTCTAAGTATATATAAACACGAACAAAGGCTTGATCAAAACCTCTTTCGTGACAACGAAATTAATAGTATCACAGGATGATTGTCGAGGGCAATAGTTTTTTTGTGTTTTTTGTCGAAAAATTATTTCTTGGGGAATAAAGGTGGGGAATTACCTGATGTGATTCCACATCTTTTTTATTATTTATCGAAGTCCAGTTTGTAGATCCTGCCCTTTGTATCACCGATTGGGTGTGCATTTGGGTAGGCATTTTTCATTATTCTGGTGGTTAAGGAAGGGGAAGAAATAAGTAAGAACTCTCTTACTTGTCTGCTAGTAATGACGTCATTCATTAGTAAAAAGTAATCTCATAAAGCTTGAATATGAGCATTCTTTGAATTTTTGTGACAGTTTGTACACTTCCACTGTCCGTATTCCCTAGTTAGGGGGAGGTACCCACATGCCTTGCAAATGACTCCGGGTAAAATATCATCTTTACTTATTTTATAGAATTCAAGTATCGGATTGTTATGAGGAGTATTCATTTTTTTCATAAACCTGATGACCTTTTTTAGCTCTTTATCTGAAAAGAATTTTTTATGGAAATGTTGTTGTAGTTGAGTGATTTTATGGGGGAGGGAAGCGGCATGTATGACCTTTTTGTTTAGTGATCCACTATTAGCACTGATAATTGTTTGTGGATTGCTTATAACGACAAATCCATGTATGGGAATGAGAGGGAAATGATTCTGTTTCAGCCACTCTTTTAATTGGTATTCCTGCCTGTTAATCTGAAGAATTGGATCAGGATAAGCATTTATTGAACCATTTTTGCTCTGAATGAATTGATTAAATGTAGTATCGAAGCTTACTTCACCTGACATGTTTTTAACTTCTATAATTAAAATAAAACTCCTTGTCAATATGAGGGTATCGATCTGAAAATACCTACCATTCACTTCTAGTCTTAGATCATAGAAAATATTGTAGTCTTTGGAGGACAAATAACCCAACTGGTAATCAACTGCTTTTTCACCATTGTAGCCTGCTTGTATTTTTCTTAGGTGTTCCTTCAATAAGGGGATTTTGGGGTAGTCTTTTTCTAAGCGTCCCAATATTGCTTCCAACTTCAATAGTTTAAGAGGAACTTTCCTTTCATTTACGTCCATTACATCACTCCAATCTTAGATTTACTTTGTATTTATTTCTCTTTTTATGACAAGATTCCTTCCTAATGGGTGGAAATCCCTTCGTCTTTTATGCGGAAACTTTTTATTATCGACTTTGAGCTATATTCTATCGACTTACTTCCATTTTTTATCGACTTTGAACTATAATTTATCAACTTTTTCGATATATTATCGACTTTGCCACTTTTTTTATCAACTTAAATCTTCACTCTTAAAAAAACAAAAACCCGCTTGCCAAAGCATCCACACAATCACTCCAACAGCAGGCCCATAAATCAATACGTCAAACTCGCAGCTACAATCAATCCCACTACAATCGCAGCAGAGAACAGAACCCGATGGCAATATTCCCTTCTTCCACTTTCTTCGCTAAATTTGTCTTGGGAGTCAATACGTACTCGATGATCCAGTAGGCGATGACCTGGGTCGCGATCCCGATGAGTCCCCAGATAAAGGCGTCAAGCAGATTCAGGCTGTTCGCCCAGACGGTGTAGATAACGATGGCAAGTCCGATGGCTTTCCCCCACAGTTTGAGGGCAACGGCAATGTTGCCTTCTCTGATCAGGTTCGCTTCCGAGAATTTAGTGGTGAAGGCGAAGACCGTGATACCGAGGATCATCAGTCCAAGGCCTGTTCCTACGTGTGCCAGAAAGCTGAGTAGAGCTTCACTTGTTATGATTTGCATAGATTTCTCTCCTTTTTATTTCCCCTGTAATCCCACAGGGAGAAAGTATGATTCGTTATCGGTGATGGCGTTGCCGGCTCTTATGCCGATCGCCCCTGGTACTCCATTGATAATAAAGCTCCCCACCATCAGGCTTGCATCCTTCTTTCCGTCATCGGTTGTAATCACCGATACGGGAAGAGGGGTGAACTGCTGGTAGACAGGAAGGGACTGTTTGTAAGTTTCTTTCTTATCTTCCAGCAGGATATGGCCGGTTGCTTCCATGATTTTGACCGTATCTCCTTCCCGGCCGAATGCAGGTTTTTGAACATAGGTCATCCCATTCTCCACGAAGGTTTCGGGATCCAGGTATGTCGGAAGGAAGTAGCGTTCGATCCACCGGTGTTCTTCTTCGGTATAGTAAGGACTGCCCTCTTCGTGAAGTCCCCATATAAGTGCCTGAACTCCTTTTGATTGGAGCAAGAAGGCGGAAGGTGGGTTTAACACCGCTACTTTTCTCTCGACTACCATCTGCATCAGTTCCTGTCCGACAGGTTCCCCGGTCAGTGGATCCCGATCATCCACGAGATGCTCGATGGGATATGTCGGTCTGTATAATACGTCGATCCGCTCCCCATTCGGGGTATAGAGTCCATCCTGTCGTATTTGCAACTGGTCGAGGGCCACATACTCTGAAGGAACCCCTGATAGCTGCTGCAGATACCTGGTTGTCAAGTGGTCTTCCTCATGATCCCTATGGGAGGTGAAGACGATTTTCGGTTCCCCTTCCCGTTGAAGGGACTTCCAGGAAGACAGGAGACCCCGCTTTAATTCCCTGGCCAGTTGTACTTCAAGGCCTTCGTTTGGATTGGGACACCGGAAATACCGGCAGACCTTCTCATTCACGTGATAAAGCTCTTTAAGGAAGGTAGGCGTATCACTATTAAACTCTAGTAGTTTGATGCCTCCTTCTGTTACGACGAAATCAAATCGTCCGATGATACATTCCTGGGGTATGGACTTAAACCGTATATAAGAAAGAGATTCCTCAGGGTATCCAAGCTCAAGGAGGGTCTCATCTTCCAAGCTCCGAAGCAGATCCGCTGTTTTCACAAAGATGGAGTGCACCCGTTTGGATGCTTCCTGTATTCTCTCAACCGTTTCACGTGATTCTTTCTTTATATCCAATAGTGCGTATTCCATGCCATATAAGTCATACCAAAAATCTTGGATTTCCTTATAAAACCGGGTTCTTGTTTCGCGGTGGGAAGCAGTCATATTACCCTCCAAACCCGCCTTTAGAGCCGCTCCCAATTCCGGATTTATAGCTTTTTGAGTAAGATTTATAGCTTGGGAAATTTTTCAGGCTCGACTTGTTTTTAAACATTTTTCCGGCAAACCAAAAATAACCGAAATGGGGAGAACGGTCGTCATCACAATAATACGTGCCGCTTTCGTCGTCCCAATCCCAATCGTCACAGTCCACATCCGTCGGTTCCGGCGGAAGCTCCTGATTTCCGCAGCCCGTGACAGCAATGGCCAATACGGATGCGGCCACTCCTGCCATCATTTTTTTTTGTTTTGTTCATCTTCTTTCCTCCTCCAGCTTATATCCCGTTGCCTTTACATATAGTATATACACATAACGATCTTCATCGATTTCAGCAGAATCCCGCTCCCATTCGTTTCCATCTATATAATAATAAACGGAACCGATGACACTTAGAATATCCAGATGATCATCATGGTGTTCGATCTTTAAGATGGGGTTTTGTTTCCGCGGATTTAATTCTCGAATTTCCAATATCAATCCTTCAGGAGGGAACAAAGGATCCTTCAACGGTTCCTCTTCATATAGTTCGACATATAGGATGAATCGATTCCCTTCTATGGCAGAAGAAAGCTGACGGTAGGTAACGCCTTCTTTTACGAAGAACTCACATTCCCGCCTCGCCAGGATCTGTTCCAGCTCGATTTCAGGATAATGGTAAATCGCTTCGAAGGTGTCGTTCCCTTTTCTCAATCGATATTCTAGTATCGGTTCTTTCATTTTATGAATCCAGCCTCCCACTATGATTTCTTTTATTCTATACGATTCCATCAGGAAAAAAGTTTCATTTCCCTGACGTTCATTGGTATGATTGAACTATGATTTTTTGATAAGGAGGGTATGTATGATCATATTTCAAAGGATTTGGAAACAGATTACGAAGATGGACTTCGGCTTCATTCTTTTATTATCTCTGATTATCGTCCTGTTTGGAACCTTTGGCAGCCATTATTTGGAGCCTGAAACCTTTCCTTCGCTTTTTGACGGGTTCTGGTGGACGATGACGACCTTGACCACTGTCGGATATGGAGATTACTTCCCCGTCACGGTTGGTGGACGACTGCTTGGGATCTTCTTATTTATCTTCGGAATCGGGATCATCGGGGTGTTGATCAGTAAGACCGTTGATTCCATCACTACATTTCAGAAATTTAAAAGGGAGGGAAAGCTAGTGTATACATATGAAGACCATTATATATACATCAATTGGTCAAAGAAAACGGAAAGAGCCATTGAAGAAGTCCTGGCTCATGTACCAGACGCTGAAATCGTCCTCATCGATAAGCTGCCCACTACACCGATGGAGCATGAGCAGGTCCATTTCATCCAGGGTGATCCCTCAGATGAAGCTGTACTGCTGAAAGCAAATATCTTCGAGGCAAAACGTGTGGCCATCTTCTCTGATTCGAAAATTGAGGATGCTTCCCTTATGGATGGCAAGACTCTGCTGATTGCATCTGCCGTTGAAGGATTATCGAAAACCCATAAGAGGGAGGTTCATACTATCGTGGAAGTATCGGAAGACCGTCACATTCCGAAGTTTCAGCATATCGCCGTCGAGGATTTCATCCTATCGAATGATTCCGTTTCCCTCCTGATGGCGAAAGCGACCCTTCACCCAGGTACCACTAATTTGTTCAGGCAATTGCTCAGTAAACGATACGGTAATAATATACACGAACTGAGCGTCAAAGAGAATTGGACTAACATCAAGCAGGCATCGGACGAACTCCTGGAAAAAGGAGCTATTCTCCTCGCTGTGAATGATAATATGGATTTCACCGATGCCATGAACCGGGAACTGCATGCTGATGATATCCTTTATGTCGTTTGCCACGACAGAGTGTACGAACAATTGAACCAATAAAAAAATCTCAGTCCCTGTTTCAGGGACTGAGATTTTTTCGTTAATTCGGGCTCCATACGCTTCGAACAACATTTGTTTGAGAGCGGTCAGGTCCGACTGAGAAGATGGAAAGAGGGATGCCTGTTAATTGGGATACACGCTCTAGGTAGTGACGTGCGTTTTCTGGCAGATCCGTTAACGTTTTGCATCCTGTGATATCTTCCGTCCAGCCTGGAAGCTCTTCGTACACTGGTTCACATTCAGCAAGAATGTTCAGGTTGGCAGGGAATTCTTCCATGACTTCACCTTTGTATTTGTAAGCTACACAGATTTTCAATTTATCGATCCCTGTTAAGACATCGATGGAATTTAGTGAAAGATCGGTTAATCCACTTACACGACGGGCATGACGGACAACCACACTGTCAAACCAGCCCACACGGCGGGGGCGGCCAGTCGTGGTTCCGTATTCACGGCCCACTTCACGGATTTGATCTCCGATTTCGTTCGTCAGTTCAGTAGGGAAAGGTCCGTCACCAACACGGGTGGTGTAGGCTTTAGACACTCCCACTACGTGGTTGATTTTCGTAGGGCCCACTCCAGAACCGATCGTTACTCCACCTGCTACCGGGTTTGAAGAGGTAACGAATGGATATGTACCTTGATCGATATCAAGCATAACCCCTTGAGCACCCTCGAAAAGAACACGGCGGCCGTTATCGATCGCATCGTTTAACACAACGGATGTATCGACAACATAATGCTTGATTTGCTGACCGTACTCATAATACTCATCCAGGATATCTTCGATGTTGAAGCCTTCTGTTTCATAGAATTTTTCAAACAGGCGGTTTTTCTCTTCCAGATTACGGGCAAGCTTTTCTTCGAACGATTGACGATCCAGAAGATCTGCAATACGGATTCCTACACGAGCAGCTTTATCCATATAAGCAGGACCGATTCCTTTTTTCGTTGTACCGATCTTGTTGGCACCTTTACGTTCTTCATCAATTTCATCCAGTTTCAGGTGATATGGAAGAATGACGTGTGCACGGTTGCTGATTCTTAGGTTGTCTGTTTTCACATCACGATCGTGAAGATACTTCAACTCTTTGACAAGAGCCTTTGGATCCACAACCATCCCATTTCCGATTACGGATGTTTTTTCATTATAGAAAATACCTGATGGAATCAAGTGTAATTTATAGGTTTCACCGTCAAACTTAATTGTATGACCCGCATTGTTCCCACCTTGATAACGCGCGATCACTTCTGCATGTTCGGAAAGGAAGTCAGTGATCTTTCCTTTTCCTTCGTCTCCCCATTGCGTTCCTACTACTACTACTGAAGACATATTAAGCACCTCCGACAGGAATTAGTATTCCCTCTTTTATCAAACAAACTCATTTTATCAACACCATAAGGGAAAGTCAATGAAAACACGAACAATTTAATAGGTACTTGTGTTTATGTTCGTATAAACACCGTCTTTCATCCTGAGACTACCAATCAGGAAACTCTTATGATACATAAAAGTTGTAAAGGTAAGCTAAGTTAGCATAGCCTATTATAGAAATTTTTGCTAATCTAAAATAAGCATTTTGAATTTTACATACAATTGAACATGAGGTGACCTTACGATGATTAAACGGTTTTTCAGTTATTACCGTCCACACAGACGGCTTTTTTATATCGATTTCGCCTGCGCAGTCCTGGTCGGGCTTTTAGAATTAGGGTTTCCCATTGCCGTTTCATGGTTTATTGATTCCCTCCTTCCTGAGGGAGACTGGAGTACGATTCTGGCTGTTTCGGCGGGACTACTCGTCCTTTACCTCCTCAGCTCCAGTATGCAATTCGTAGTGAACTACTGGGGACATAAGCTCGGGATTAATATCGAGACGGATATGAGAAGGGAACTGTTCCACCATGTTCAGCGGCAGTCCTTCCGCTTTTTCGACAATACGAAAACCGGGCATATCATGAGTCGGGTGACCAATGATCTGATGGATATCGGAGAACTTGCCCATCATGGACCTGAGGATCTCTTCATTGCGGTCATGACCTTTATCGGTGCATTCTGGATCATGCTCACAATCAATGTGGAGCTTGCACTGGTTGCCATTATCATCGTCCCTTTCCTGGTTTGGCTGATTTCCTATTCCAATATCAAAATGAACGCAGCCTGGACAAAAATGTACGGGAATATCGCTGATGTCAACAGTCGCGTAGAGGACAGTGTTTCAGGAGCAAGAGTCGTTCAATCGTTCACGAACGAATCCCATGAAATGGAAAGATTCAATGAAAATAACCAATTTTTCCGGAAATCAAAGCTGAAAGCCTATAATGTCATGAGCGTGAATCTATCAGGGATCTATATCACCACAAGATTGATGACATTGATCATCTTGGTATACGGTGCCTGGTTAAGCTTTTCAGGGGTTCTCTCTTACGGAGAGCTCGTTGCCTTCATTCTTTATATCAATGTCCTTTTTAAACCGATCGACAAAATTTCTGCCCTTCTTGAGCTGTATCCAAAAGGGATGGCGGGCTTTAAACGATTCACCGAGCTCATGGATATGGAGCCTGACATTGAAAATCGACCACACGCCATTGAAGTTTCGACTTTACGGGGGGACATCGCTTTCAAAGATGTGACCTTTGGATATGAACCACACCGTCCTATACTGAAGAATTTATCCTTTAGCATTCAACCAGGGCAGACCGTGGCATTTGTCGGGCCATCAGGGGCAGGGAAAACGACGATTTGCTCGTTGATCCCCCGCTTTTATGATATTGAAGGAGGGGCCATCACCATTGATGGAATGGATATCCGTGAGATGACGAAGGAATCCCTCCGTTCCCAGATCGGGATCGTCCAGCAGGATGTGTTCCTGTTCACGGGAACCCTCAGGGAAAATATCGCCTATGGAAAACTCGACGCAACCCAGGAAGAAATAGAAGAAGCGACCAGGCGTGCTCATCTGACCGATCTTATCGCCTCCCTTCCCGACGGCTATGATACACAAATCGGGGAGAGGGGCCTGAAGCTATCGGGAGGGCAGAAGCAGCGCTTGTCCATCGCCCGCATGTTCCTCAAAAATCCTCGCATCTTGATTCTGGATGAGGCTACGTCTGCCCTGGATACAGAAACAGAAGCCATCATCCAGGAGGCTTTGAACGAACTGGCTAAAGACCGTACGACCCTTGTGATCGCCCATCGTCTCGCTACCATCCGTAAAGCCGATCGCATCCTCGTTGTAACGGAAACGGGAATTGCAGAAGACGGGACTCATGAAGAACTCCTGTCAAATGAAGACGGAATCTTTACAAGGCTTCATGCTCATCAGCATGCAACCATTCTTTAACACAAAAAAATCCAGGCCTCATGAGGCCTGGATTTTTTTTAATTAAGCCGGTGCGTCGTCGAACCGCCGCTCCAGATTTACGAATTTATTATATTCCTTCACAAAGGCAAGGGACACATTCCCGACAGGACCGTTACGCTGCTTGGCGATGATGATCTCAATGATGTTTTTATTTTCAGCCTCTTTGTCGTAGTAATCTTCACGGTATAAGAAGGCTACAATATCGGCATCCTGCTCGATACTTCCCGATTCACGGATATCCGACATCATCGGGCGCTTATCTTGTCTCTGCTCCACTCCACGGGAGAGCTGGGACAGGGCGATGACAGGCACTTGAAGCTCACGTGCCAGTCCTTTTAGGGAACGGGAAATTTCAGATACTTCCTGCTGACGGTTTTCTCCTGACCGTCCGCTTCCCTGGATGAGTTGCAGGTAGTCGATGAGGATCATTCCGAGGCCGTGCTCCTGAGCGAGACGTCGGCATTTCGAGCGGATTTCCCCCACTTTGATACCGGGCGTATCATCAATATAGATCCCGGCATTGGAGAGGCTTCCCATGGCCATGGTAAGCTTTCTCCAGTCTTCGTCGGTTAACTCACCTGTACGTAGGTTTTGGGCATTGATATTGCCTTCTGCACACAGCATACGCATGACAAGCTGCTCCGCTCCCATCTCAAGGGAGAAGATCGCGACGTTTTCTTTCGCCTTCACAGCCACATTTTGGGCGATATTCAGGGCAAAGGCTGTTTTACCCATGGAAGGACGCGCTCCTACAATGATCAAATCATTTCGCTGGAAACCGGCCGTCATATGGTCAAGATCGGCAAATCCCGTTGAAATTCCCGTTACGTCACCTTTACGGTTCGTTAAGGTTTCAATGTTATCATAGGTACGCACCAATACATCTTTAATATTATGAAATGCGCCTGCATTCTTGCGCTGTGCCACTTCCATGATGTTTTTTTCCGCTTCGCTCAGCAGGCTGTCCACTTCATCTTCACGTGCATACCCGTCTGAAGCGATATCAGTCGCTGTGCGGATCAATCTTCTTAATAATGATTTCTCTTCTACAATCTTTGCGTAGTACTCGATATTGGCAGCCGTGGGAACAGATGCGGCAAGTTCACTCAAATAAGCGACCCCGCCGACATCCTCAAGCTCTTTCGCCGCTGCCAGTTCTTCTGTCACGGTAATGAGGTCGACGGCTTTTCCCCCGTCTCCCAGGTTCAGCATGACATTATATATTTTCTGATGGGAATGACGATAAAAATCCTCTGGTATCAATATTTCCGACGTGGTCGTCAAGGCGCTTGGCTCTAGGAAGATGGCACCTAATACCGCTTGTTCTGCCTCAATATTCTGGGGCGGGACCCTGTCCTGGAACACTTCATTCATCTATGCATAACCTCCAATACAAACTGCGAAGGGGCTTCGCGAGTCACCACTTTAATCTATATCAAAATAAGAATTTAGTCCTACCGAAAAAATGTGATCAGGACGACATCCAGATCACATTTTCATCAAGCTATATTCATTTTAACATGTTTTTCTCAAAATGAAGTTACCAAATTTCGTATATTTCTCTCATAGAAACTCTTATTCTTCCGTTACATGTACCTTCAGTGTTGCAGAAACGTCCGTATGGAGCTTCACAGGAACGTTCGTATATCCCAGGGCCCTAATCGCATCGTTCATTTCAATTTTACGTTTATCAATTTTCAGGTCATGTTCTTTTTTCAGGTTATCCGCAATTTGCTTGCTTGTGATCGATCCGAATAATCGACCGCCTTCACCGGATTTCGCTTTCATTTCAACAGTGATATTTTCAAGCGTCTCTTTTAATCTTTTGGCTTCTTCCAGCTCTTCCTGGGCCATTTGCTTTTCTTTCTTCTTTTGGCCCTCAAGCTGGCCCATATTGGCATTCGTCGCTTCCACGGCCAAACCTTTCTTCAAGAGGAAGTTATGCGCATACCCGTCTGCCACGTTTTTTACTTCGCCTTTTTTTCCTTTACCTTTAACGTCTTTTAAGAAAATTACTTTCATGTCTCTTTTCTCCCTTCAAAATAATCATCCAATGCTTCTTTCAGCTGTTCTTCTGCTTCAAGCACCGATATCTGTTTGATTTGAGTAGCCGCATTCGTTAAATGACCGCCGCCGTTTAAATTTTCCATAATGATCTGTACGTTCACATCGCCTAAAGAACGGGCACTGATCCCGATCGTTTCAGGATCACGCTTTGAGATGACAAAGGAAGCAATCACTTCATCCATGGTCAGTAACGTATCCGCTGCCTGTGCGATCAGAACGGGATCATAAATGACATCCTCATCAGCCTTTGCTATCGCAACGCCTTCGTGGAAAAATTGAACCGATTCAATTAATCTTGACCGCTTAATATAGGTATCGACGTCTTCTTTCAGGAATTTCTGAACCAAAACAGTGTCTGCCCCTTGTGCCCTTAAATAAGAAGCGGCATCAAACGTCCTCGAACCCGTCCTGAGGGTGAAGCTCTTTGTATCCACAATGATCCCCGCCAGGAGAGAAGTCGCTTCAAGCATGGAAATCTTCTCGTGTTTAGGCTGATATTCCAACAGTTCCGTCACAAGTTCAGCTGTTGACGAAGCATATGGTTCCATGTAAACAAGTAATGGATTCTTAATAAAGTCTTCGCCACGGCGATGATGATCGATGACCACGACTTTATCCAATTTGTTTAACAGCTTTTCTTCAATGACCAACGAAGGCTTATGGGTATCGACCACCACAAGCAGGGTGTCCTCCGTAGCCATTTCCAGCGCTTCCTCGGGTGTGATGAACCGGGAATGAAGATCGGAATTTGCCTTGATCTCCTTCATCAATCGTTTCACACCATTATCGATTTCATTAAAGTTTAGGACCACATAGCCTTCACGCTGATTCATCTGGGCCACTTTCCGTATCCCGATTGACGCTCCGATGGCGTCCATATCGGGATGTTTATGTCCCATGATGATGACCTTATCACTTTCAATCATGATTTCCTTCAGGGCGTGTGAGATGACCCTTGCACGTACCCGGGTACGCTTCTCCATTGGATTGGTTTTTCCACCGTAGAACTTAACCTTTCCGTTGGTCTGCTTGATGGCCACCTGATCGCCGCCCCGGCCTAGAGCAAGGTCTAGGCTTGATTGAGCCAGGGTACCCAGTTCAGGCAGTGAAGAAACGCCCGTCCCTACTCCAATGCTCAGGGTAAGGGGGACATTCTGCTTGGAAGTGGTATCGCGGACATCGTCCAAAATACCGAACTTTTCCTTCTCCAGCACTTGAAGGATCTTCTCGTTGAAAACGGCAATGAACCGTTCTGAGGACACGCGCTTTAAAAACAAGCCATACTCTTTTGCCCACTTGTTCAAGATCGACGTCACTAAGCTGTTTAAGCTGCTTCTTGTCTGGTCATCCATCCCCTGGGTCAATTCATCATAATTGTCCAGGAAGATGATCCCGATATTCGTGCGTTCCTCATGATATTGTTTTTCTATTTCTTTTTGTTCGGTTACATCAAAGAAATAGAGAAGTTTTTCTTTCAGTTTCAATACGACATGATACTTTCTCTCATTAATTGTCACAATTTCTGAATCTACTTCCTGCTTGATTAGAGGGACAAGAGTTTCTGCCACATCGTAAAGGGATCGACCAACGACTGTGTCTTCATTAAAACAAGAGGCTAGAAAAGGATTCGTCCATTCTATGTAATATTCATCATTGATCAGCATGATCCCGATGGGCATCTCCATTAATGCCTCTTCCCCAACGCGTTTCACACGATAGGATAAGGTAGAGATGTATTCCTCTGTTTCTTCGTGGGATCTTCTTTCAAAATAGAAAGCAAGATAATACACAACTCCAAAGACAATCAACCCTATTAACGAAATGATCCATTGGTAAAAGGAAACAGATAGTAAAAATAGAGCTGTTAATATAGCAAGGCCGTACAATGGATAACGGATCATTCGCTTATTAAAATAAGATGGCATGATTTCAGCTCCTGGACCTTAAATTTCTATGACTTCTGCAGGCGTTGTCTTAGATCAAATCCTAAGTCAATTATACCTAAAATTCGCACGAGATAAAGAAGAGGAATCGAAATGATTGTAATCAATACCAAAATCCCTTTTGACCAGCCTTTTAAATGGGCGAAGAAATAAAGGAAAGACAGGCCCTGTACCGCCATCAATGATTGCAGGACATACAGGATATTAAGCAGAGCCGTATAGGCATACGTTCCTTTCTCAGGCTGCAGAATCATGGAAAGGATAAGGGTGATCAAATAATACCAAAGGATGCTCTTGGGAAGCATCCATTCCCTAAATGGCTTGAATACGGGTACTTCTCTTCCTAATCGCTTCATGATAGGGAAGTTGATGAGCATAAAGAATAGAGCCAGGACAACAGCTATTCCCAGGAACAGGGTGGGCATCAATGTCTGGATAAGATCAACTGAGCTATCGATACTTTCCACCAACTTCCGGTCCGGTTCCTGACCGAGCTGTTCAAATAGAGAATAATATAAAGTCTTTGATTCCGCCAGGCTGTCTTCTATTATATTAACATCGAAGAGGAGGTTAGAAAAAACAAAACCTATCACGATATTGATGACTAATGTGAGACTTGATGCCATGAACAGCCTCATTTTATCTACCTTCGCCTGCACACACCAGCCAATCACAACCCCTGTCGTTGCAACCATAAAGGCAACAGGCAGTGCAATAAGGCCCCCAAACAGGAAAGACAATCCCAGGCCCCCGATCAACACGTAAATAGAATTCAGCAGCGAATACTTTGAACTGAACAGGATAAGGGGCAGCGGCAATACGAAGAATGCCAGGGTTCCAATAATGGGAACATATAAAGCCAATAATAACAAAACAGTAAAGATGGCGAGCATAAGCGCACCTTCCGTTAATATACGGGGATTTTTCACTGAAAACGCTCCTTACGATAAATTCAAACATGCAATAACACTATCATATCAATTTTGGAAGTAGATTTCACCTGGGGGATGCTGATCCCAAGACGACAGGGATTCGTTCATGGCCGCTCTTTAATTTTGTTGTACCACTTTCACCAAAACCCGTACCAACTTGCACATATCCATAACGATTATGGTTCAGATTCATTTATGTTCACAAAAAAAGGGAGTCCCTTCAACATGCTTCACTTCTTCATCTACTCTAGTATGCACTCACTTCAAAAAGGAGTATACGTTCGAGACAAAGAATGGCAATGGTTCAGGAACACCCTCTGATAATCATTATGAAATTTTAAATCGCTCGATGGAAGACTGAAGCTCCTGACTTAAATCCGTCAAACGTTCGGCCGCTTCAGTGACTGATTGAACCGCCCTTACCTGCTCCTCTGTAGAAGCACTCATTTCTTCACAGGAAGCTGCCGTTTCTTCAGCTGTAGCTGCCATCATTTGAATGACATTGACCACTTCGTCTTTTTCAAGATTGATTTGTCCAACCTCTTCGTACATCCGTTCAATTTCATCCTGCATGGATTTCATTAGCTGTGAGGTCTGATCAAAGACTTGATTCGTACGTTGGATCACTTCATTCTGAACCTCGAAGGTTTCTTTTGTTTTCATCATTTCATCAACGGCTTGATGAGAACCTTGCTGAATTTCCACAATCGTGCGTTTTACTTCCTCCGTTGCTCTTACGGACTGATCGGCTAGCTTTCTCACTTCCTCTGCCACGACAGCGAACCCTTTCCCGTGCTCGCCGGCTCTAGCTGCTTCGATGCTCGCATTTAAGGCAAGTAGATTTGTTTGGGAAGAGATATCCGTTATGGTTCCCATTACCGATTCAATCGTCTTTACTTTCGCTTCCAGGCTTAAGATAACCTTCTCCATGGAAGAAATATACTCATTGGAGGAGCGGTAAGCTGTTTCTAATTCTTTTACCTGATTTACCCCGTTCTGGTTCATGACATCTGCCTGTCCGGCCATCTCAGACATGTCTTTTGATTTATCATATACACCCTTGATTCTTGTGCCCAGTTGCTCTGTTTGGTGCTGTGCCCGGTCAGAGTCTGCAGCCGACTGGGAAGCCCCTGTGGCAATCTCTGCAACAGCCCTTGCCATTTCTTCACTTGAAGCATTGGTTTCCTCGGAAACGGCACTTAATCCTTCGGCGGATTCACGGACATTATAGATCGATTGCTGGACGACCCGGATCGTATCTTTCATATTAACGATCATTTTGTTTAAATCCGTTGCAAGTAACCCTGTTTCGTCTTTTGAGCGTATATCAGATTGAATGGACAGGTCCCCTGAAGAGACATCGGTTACGGTTTTTTGAAGCTGTTTGATCGGCTTAGTGATCTTATTAGAGATGAATACAACCAATACCAGCATGACAGCCAGTGTAACAAGAGCTGTCAGGATGAGAAGACGCTCAATGTCCTTAGATGACTGAATGAGATCCTTCATATTATAGGCAGATCCCACTTTCCAGTTCGTTTTAGGGACCGTACTATACACCATTACCTTTTCATCTCCGTCCAGTTCGTAGCGGATCGTATCTGATTCCTTTTCAGAAGAGAGCATTTGACTGATTACCGGTAAAGAAGAGAGGTCTTCCCCCCGTTTAGTGGGATGAACGATGGCCGTACCGTCAAGCCCAATCAGGAATGGATACCCATTATACCCAATATCCACTTGGGAAACCCGATCTGTAAGCTTAGTCAGATTAATGTCGACGCCCAGCACCCCAACGACCTTATTATCAGAAACAATCGCCCTGGATGCTGTGATGATATATTCTTCTGTAGCTGTATCAATATAAGGCTCGCTCCATACGACTCCGGCCCTAACTTCCTCTGCCTCTTGATACCATCCCCTGCTGGTTGGATCAAAATCACTTGGGAGTGAGACGGAAGGGACAATTTTTAACTTTTTATTAGGGGAAGCGAAGTAAATAGATGTAGCCTCCTGATAAAGACTTAAATAATTATCAAAATCAGATTGAATATTGGCAAACGTCCCGGTAGTGTCGACATCAGGGTCTGCTTGTAACTGAACCTTGGCATAATCTTTTAAGGAATTGGAGATTGAATATTGATCAATGCTCTTTTCATATTGCCCAAGAAAGAGCTGCACTGAATTATTCAGTTCTCCTACGATTCCCTCCGTTTGACTAATGACTTCTTTCTCAGTCATATTTCTAGTCTGCAGACTGGTGATCGCAATAATGACGGCAAGTGAAAGCATAAATAATATGGATATAATGACGATTAATTTCATGCGAATGGATGAAAGAAGAAAATCTTTCTTTTGGCCACCCTTTCTTGCCTTGCTCTTTTTCATATAAGTTCCCCCTTTGACAGTTCCACGTTTTATCTACACTTTTACATCGACAATTTTCGTCAATTCTTTATAGCATTAGGGGGATTGGAGGAAAAAAGCATTAAAAAAAGCAGCAGAGACAAGTCTCTGCTGCTTTCAACCGATAATCTTATTCACCAGTTACGTATGGAAGTAATGCCATTGTACGAGCGCGCTTGATCGCACGAGTCAACTTACGTTGGTACTTAGCGTTCGTTCCAGTTACACGACGTGGAAGAATCTTTCCACGTTCAGATACGAATTTCTTAAGAAGATCTACATCTTTGAAATCGATATGTGTAATTCCGTTTGCTGTGAAGTAGCACACCTTACGACGTCTACGTCCACCTCTACGTCCTCCTGCCATTTGTTTCGCCTCCTATCTTGTTTGGATTTAGTATCGTTCGTTTAGAATGGCAGATCATCATCGGAAATGTCGATCGGCTGACCGTCATTTGCAAATGGATCCTCATCTACACGTGTATAGTTGTTGTTGTTATTGCGCTGTTGATTCTGATTCTGACTATAAGGATTTCCCTGGTCACGCTGACCTCCACCCGAATAGCCCGGACTTCCTCCACGATCGCCTTGATTCGCACTACGCGGCTCTAAGAACTGAACGCTTTCTGCTACAACTTCCGTCATAAACACACGACGTCCATCCTGTCCTTCGAAATTACGTGTTTGAATACGACCGTCAACGCCAGCTAAGCTGCCTTTTTTAAGAAAGTTTGCTACATTCTCTGCAGGGCGACGCCATACAACGCAGTTAATAAAATCTGCTTCCCGTTCACCTGATTGATTCGTAAAACTACGATTGACAGCCAGTGTAAACGAAGCAACAGCCACTCCACTTGGAGTATATTTTAATTCAGGGTCTTTGGTTAAACGCCCTACTAATACAACTCGGTTCATCATCAGAATCAACCCCTTCCTTCTAGTTTACTGTTTCACGTGAAACAGATATAGAAGTGTATATCTTAAAAAACGTACGGATTATTCTTCTTCTTTAACAACGATATGACGGATAATATCATCGCTGATTTTAGCTAAACGATCGAATTCGTTCACTGCATCAGAAGTAGCGCTCATCTTAACTAGTTGATAGAAACCATCGCGAAAATCGTTGATTTCATACGCTAAACGACGTTTACCCCAATCTTTTGACTCGATGATTTCCGCGCCGTTAGTTGTTAAAACGTTATCGAAACGCTCAACTACTGCCTTCTTTGACTCATCGTCAATGTTTGGGCGGACAATGTACATAACTTCGTACTTTCTCATCTGAATGTCACCTCCTCGTGGTCTATGCGGTCCTTTCTTTGTGAAAGAACAAGGAGCAATGCGTTCATTACTCACGAAATAAAATTATAGCATAGCTTATCTATTATTGCAATATGACGTAAAAAAAAGACTAGATTCACATCTAGTCTTTCAACATACACTTACACATTAAAACGGAAGTGAATGATATCTCCGTCTTTAACGAGGTATTCTTTACCTTCGAGGCGTACTTTTCCAGCTTCGCGTGCGGCACCCATTGTTCCGGCTGCAATGAGGTCTTCATAGGATACGGTTTCGGCACGAATAAAGCCTCTTTCGAAGTCGGTGTGGATGACACCGGCACATTGAGGGGCTTTCATGCCTTCACGGAACGTCCAGGCACGTACTTCTTGGACACCAGCTGTGAAGTAAGTAGCAAGTCCCAACAATGAATACGTAGCACGGATGAGTTGATCCAAACCGGATTCTTCGATTCCTAGCTCTTCCAGGAACATCGCTTTTTCTTCATCATCGAGCTCAGCGATTTCTGATTCGATTTTCGCACAGACCACGATCACTTCTGCATTGTCTTCCTTAGCGAATTCACGTACTTTCTGTACATATTCGTTACCGGAAGGATCGGCAATTTCATCTTCGCTTACGTTTGCCACATATAATACAGGCTTTGAAGTCAACAGGTGGAGCTGTTTCACAAGCTTCATTTGTTCATCAGAGAACTCAACTGTGCGTGCAGGCTGCTCCGCCTCCAACGCTTCTTTTATTTTCACAAGGATTTCATGCTCGAATACGGCTTCCTTATCTTTTTGCTTAGCCATTTTCTGAACTTTGGCAATACGCTTATCTACTGTCTCAAGGTCAGCTAAGATTAATTCAAGGTTGATTACATCAATATCGGCAATCGGATCAACTTTACCGGCAACATGCGTAATGTTATCATCGGCGAAACAACGGACAACCTGACAGATCGCATCCACCTGACGAATGTGGGATAAGAATTTATTTCCTAATCCTTCTCCTTTGCTCGCTCCTTTTACAATCCCGGCGATATCAGTGAATTCAAAGGCAGTAGGTACTGTCTTCTTCGGTTCTACAAGCTCAGTTAACTTATCTAGACGGTGATCGGGAACCTCTACGATTCCGACGTTTGGATCAATGGTACAGAAAGGGTAGTTGGCAGATTCTGCACCTGCTTTTGTAATTGCGTTAAATAAAGTGGACTTTCCTACGTTAGGTAATCCCACAATACCAGCTGTTAATGCCATTTGGGTCACTCCTCATTAAAAAATTCATATCTATTAAAAATCCTGTAAGATTAAAAACCATGAAAACGGTCGAACCTTTCACAATTATAGAGATAATGGAGGGAAAAGACAAGTGAAGCTTAGGGCTTTCCCTAAGGATGAGGATCGATACACATAAAAGGGGAAGCCCATGAAAAAGAGCATTCAATTGAGATGAATCAACCGAATGCTCTTCCTATGATTATTTTTTACCTATCATCTGGATTAGGTCAAAAGAATTAAGGGTAAAAAAAGAACAATCATTCTTCAGTTTCACTGCTGATGACTTTTTTCATTTTTTTTGAAAAGTCTTTTCTGGGGATCATGACGCTGTGACCGCACCCTACACACTTGATGCGAATATCCATCCCCATACGGATCACTTTCCAGCGGTTCGTACCACATGGATGAGGCTTCTTCATTTCTACAATATCATGTAAAGTAAATGTTTTTGGCTCCACTGGATATTCCTCCTTATTCGCTTTCAAGTTTTCTTTGTTTTTCTTCACTTGGGTGGATCTCTTCTTCATCCTTACGCGAGTACATCACCATGCGAGGGAATGGAATTTCAATACCATGCTCATCCAGGCAAAGTTTAACCTCTTTACGTATCATCCTTGCCATATACCAATGTCTCATGGGGACGGTTTCAGCCACGATCCGAACGACCACATCCGAAGCCCCTAACGTTTGAACACCTAACAATTCTGGTGGATTGACAAGATCTTCGTATTTCTGGGGTAGATTAAGGAGTAGTTCCTGCATAACCTTTTCCGCTTCTTCAATGTTTTCTTCATACGCAATACTGACATCCACAACAGCGATGCTATTGTGAATGGAGAAATTCGTCACTTCTGTTATATTACCATTGGGGAAGATGTGCAATTCCCCTGTCCAGCTTTTAATCTTCGTCGTCCGAAGTCCGATTTCCTCAACCGTTCCTTCTGCAGAACCGATTCGGACGTAGTCACCAACCGAGAATTGATCTTCAAAGATGATGAAGAAACCTGTGATGATATCACGGACCAGATTCTGCGCACCGAAACCAACGGCAAGACCGACAATTCCTGCACCGGCAATAAGTCCCTTTACATCGATTTCAAGAGTCGACAGAATCGTCATCAAACTGATGAAATAAATCACATAAGTCAATACATTCTCCAGTAGCTTTAATAAAGTGGCTTCGCGCCTCTCGGTGAATTTAAGGGGGGAACGTGATCGAACCTTGAATACGTTTCGGATCGCTGATTTCCCCAACCTTAAAGCCAGATATGTAATAACCATGATGGCAGCAATTTTCAAGGCACCTGAACCGATCGCCATCCAGAATTCATTATCTATGAGTTTATCTACCGTTTCATTTTGCTTAATTGTCTTAATGGTCTCTTCGACTTCATTTTTAGTAGCTGACATCTACTGAAAACCTCCACTTATTATTCAATAAGAAGTATTCCTTATTCTATCAACTTTCCCTCTCCTTGTGTAGATATAACCTCATAATAATATAAGTTTAATAAAAATTTTATTTTATGAAAAAACGTCTTTATTATGTATGAAAAAAAGATATCCTCCGTATACTGATAGTATCACTATAAGCGGAGGCGGCATAACCCCTGAACCCTTGACCACGGTAGCTCTGCATGAATGATAAAGCCGAGGCGGTTTAGTCACTTTGACCAGCCATCCAAAGGAGTGGAAGCGATGAATCTAAAAAAAGGGCTGTTTGACCGAAAACCTGAACCCTTTAGAGTCCTTCATCAGGAAGAGCGTGCGGCGCAGGATCTTTCCGTTCATCTGTCGTCGATGCTTCCAACTTATTATCGTACAAGACCCATCGTGTTCGTGTGTATCGGCACTGACCGCTCAACTGGGGACTCACTGGGTCCATTAGTTGGGACGTTAATAGAAGAACAGAATATCAAGCCTTTTCACGTCTATGGTACATTGGACGATCCGATACATGCCGTAAATCTGGAAGAGAAGCTGAGTCAGATTGCTTCCCGGCACATCAACCCGTTTGTGATTGGAGTGGATGCATGTCTCGGAAGGTTAAAAAGTGTGGGTGCCATTCAACTAAGCGAAGGTCCTTTAAAGCCTGGTGCAGGAGTGAATAAAGAGCTTCCAGAGGTCGGTGAAATCCACCTCACCGGTATCGTCAATGTAAGTGGGTTCATGGAGTTTTTTGTCTTACAAAATACTCGTTTAAACCTTGTGATGAAAATGGCGAAGACGATTGCTGAAGCCATTGTATTAGCAGGTCAATCGGTTGAGCATCGGAATGCACTCAGCATGGAGAAATGGCGGGAAGAATTACAGCAATAAAGAAGGGAGAGGACTCAGAACAAATCTGAATTCTCTCCCTTCTTTATTTCCAGGCATTACATATAGTGCTGATACCCATAGATGACCCCAACGACGACACCTACCACGATGATCCCCGGCAATAGATTCGCGACTCTGATTTTCGTAACGCCAAGGAGATTCAATCCAATGGCGAAAATCATGATGCCTCCTGTTGACGTCATTTCCACAATATAAGCATCCATCAGATCACCAGGGATCCACTGGTGAATCTGAGTCGCAAACAGAGCAATAAATCCTTGATAAAGGACGACTGGTATCGCTGAAAACATGACACCGATCCCCAACGTCGTCGTGAGGATGAGGGGGATGTAAAACCATCTATGATGGATTTGGTCAACAGAACATCATGATCTCCCCTGATGCCGCTGTCCAATGCACCTATAATCGCCATTGCACCAATGACAAAAATCAAGGTTGCGGTTACAAATCCTTGAGAAATCGATGTTTCCTTATGACTGCCAATCTTCGATTCCAACCAGTTTCCCAATGAGTTAAGTTTCCCTTCCAGATTCATCCACTCTCCCCAGGCAGCACCCACAGCCAGGCTGATGATGACGATGAGAAAGTTTTCACTTTTCAACCCCATCTGCAAACCGAGTACGATTACGGCTAAACCGATGGCTTTCATGACCGTTCCCTTCATATCTTCAGGTATGCGGTGAAGGACCTTCCCCAAAAGAGTACCGATTATAATACATATTCCATTAACCAGCGTTCCTAAAAGTACCATGATGTTCCCCTTATCTTTCTATATGATTGCAGATTATTTCCCAAAGAATAGTGCCTTCTATGCATCTTAAGGAAGAGGACTGACTAAAAAGGTTTGGATCTTTTCAGTCAGTCCCATTTATCTCCCTACTGCAGCAACTCCAAAATTCGATCCAAATCTTCTTTTGAAAAGAATTCCAACTCGATCTTTCCTTTTTTTCTTCGATTGTTTAATGGTCACTGTTGTGCCGAAGCGTTCCCGCAGAAGGGATTCCTGTTCCTGAATAAAGACATCTTTCCGTTCTTTCTTTTTTGTTTCACGTGGAACATTTTCATTTAGTTCTTTAATGATTTTCTCTAACTGCCTTACGTTCAATGATTCTTTAAGAATACGATTTACAACCGGTGATAAATTCTTTTTATTTTTAAGCCCAAGAAGCGCGCGGCCATGTCCCATGGTTAACTTACCTTCCGAGATAAGTTCCTGGACAGGGGCAGGCAGGGACAAGAGACGGATATGGTTGGCAATATGAGGTCGGCTCTTCCCTAATCTCTTAGCTAATTCCTCCTGAGTGAGCTTAAGCTTATCCATGAGCATTTGGTAAGCTGCGCCTTCTTCGATGGGTGTGAGATCTTCCCGTTGAAGATTTTCCAGGACGGCGAGCTCCATCATCTGTTGATCATTCAATTCCCGGATCACAACAGGAGCGGAGTCTAATTTAGCGGCTTTAGCCGCACGATAACGGCGTTCCCCTACGACAATTTCATAACCTTTGATCGTTTTGCGAACAATGATCGGTTGCAGGATACCGTGCTCCAAGATCGATTCTTTTAATTCGTCGATGGCTGTCTCATCGAAGATTTTCCTTGGCTGATAAGGATTCGGCCGTATTTCTTTCAAGCTTACTTCTTGTACGGACTCTTCTTTTTGAGTTGATTGGATATTAGTAAAGAGAGCATTTATCCCTTTCCCTAAACCTTTAGCCATTCGCCACCACTTCCTTTGCTAGTTCTAAATAAACTTCTGCTCCCCTGGACTTCGCATCATAAATGATAATGGGCTCACCATGACTGGGCGCTTCACTTAAACGAACATTACGCGGAATGATTGTGCGATACACTTTATCTTGAAAATATTTTTTCACTTCTTCGATGACTTGAATCCCGAGATTGGTTCTGGCATCCAGCATCGTTAACAGTACACCATCAATCATCAGATCCTGATTCAGATGTTTCTGAACTAGACGAACTGTACTCAGCAGCTGACTTAAACCTTCCAAAGCGTAATATTCACACTGTACAGGAATGATGACGGCATCTGAAGCGGTTAATGAATTAATCGTCAATAACCCTAATGACGGTGGGCAATCAATGATAATATAATCAAATTGATCCTTTACTTTTTCTAACGCTTTCTTTAACCGCACTTCACGTGAGATGGTCGGAACAAGTTCAATTTCTGCTCCAGCCAATGAAATCGTCGCAGGCACAATGGATAAATTTTCAACTTTAGACTGTTTTATGGTTTCGTAGATGTCTACATCGTCCACTAACACATCATATATACATTGCTGGACATCCCCTTTTTCCACGCCTACACCGCTAGTGGCGTTTCCTTGAGGATCTATATCCACGAGTAAAACCTTTTTCCCTATATAAGCTAAACAAGCCCCCAAATTGACGGATGTGGTGGTTTTTCCCACGCCCCCTTTTTGGTTTGTAATGGCTATGATTCTGCCCAAGGTTGTCACCTACCTTTTGACTTCCTAAGATTGACTATCTTTTTTTACAGTATTCTTCTATTCTATCAAAATTCCCTTAGAATTGTCTGTCAATTTTTTTAAAAAGAGCAGTGTTTCTAGAAATAGGAAATCGTTTTTTTATTCTCAAATAAGCTGTTTTATTTGTTGTTTTGCAACGCAATATCTGCCGATTGCATTATAAAAGAAGACTGTAGAAGTTGATTTCCGCTCCAGGATGCTCGCTTTCCGCGGGGCTGGCGGTGAGCCTCCTCGGCTACGCCTCCGGGGTCTCACCTGTCCAGCTACTCCCGCAGGAGTCGAGCATCCTTCCGCTGCAATCAACTTTCAAAACATGTGTTCTTAATAAGCTAGTAGATATAAAATATACTTTCTACTATTAGCTGCTAGAATACCTTTTATCGATTAGATATTTTTATTTAGTTCGATAATGAATTCTAAAAAAACTTAAAGAACCGCGTAGATTTCTACGGAAGAGCAGGAGGATCCTGAAGGAAGAACGGCCGCACTCTGACAGCAAGGGGAGTCGTTTCTCTCACCATCCAGTACATACTGGTTGACAAAGATCCCGGCAGATTACATATTGGGGAACCATTCGTAAAACGACCCAAACAAAAAAGTGAGAAACCACTCCTCTATGTTTCTCACTTTTAGTCTACGAATCTATTTTTTTTTAGGGATACGGATGGTGAACTGATAGAATTCCTCATGCTCTTCTTCTTCGGAGTCAAGGTTGATCCCGCTGTCTGAAACCATGGAAAGAGATTGACGAATCGTATTGACAGCGATTCTCATATCCTTACTGAATGCTTTTCGTTTCGGTTTTGGTTTCTGAGCATTTCCTTCTTGCATTTTCACAACCCGGTCTTCGGTTTGTTTTACATTTAAGCTTTTCTCAATGATTTCTTGAAGGAGCTGAATCTGCTTTTCAGGATTCTTCAATGGAATCAAAGCCCTGGCGTGGCGTTCTGTGATGTGTTTATCTAAAAGGGCTGATTGGATTTCTTCCGGAAGCTTTAGGAGACGAAGCTTGTTCGCCACAGTCGATTGTCCTTTTCCTAAGCGTTGAGCAAGGGCTTCTTGTGTCAAGTCATGTAACTCCAACAGTTTCCCATATGCAATTGCTTCCTCTATAGGAGAGAGCTCTTCTCTTTGTAAGTTCTCAATCAATGCAACAGAAGCTGTTTCGGTATCGTTCAAATTCTTTACAATCGCTGGTACGGTTTCCCATCCAAGCTTTTGTACGGCTCTATATCGACGTTCACCTGCAATGATTTCAAACTGCTCATCACCGTATTGCCTAACCACAATCGGCTGGATAATACCGTGAGTGTGAATCGTTCTGGATAACTCTTCTATCTTTTCATCATTAAACACAGTTCTTGGTTGAAAGCGATTAGGGACGATTTGTGAGACGGGTATCTTTTTCACTTCATCTCGATCTTCTTCCAATACACTTGATTCTTCAGATTCAACATCTTGCTCCTTTTCACCTAGGCCAAAAAAACGAGAGAAAGGATGCTTCATCTTCCTACACCACCTTTAAGAAACTCCCTTTATTAATATTCTCTAAACTTAGACAAGTTCCTGCCTGCCCGCGATTAAATCATCCAATCTCCGTGTTGGTGATGCAATGGAGGCAGGAGAACTGTTTCTGCTATTCTAACGGTAATTTATTGGGTGTCCCAGGTTTTCTGGGATATTTGTTTGGCGTTTCTTTCACTTTGTCGATCTTCACAATGTTCCGTTCACTTTCTTCTTCAGGAAGAACGAATGAATACATTTTATCGGTTTGTCCACCAAGGGTACTGATGGCTTTCTTTGCATTTGATAGCTCCTCGTTAACGTTCGAAGCCTTCATGGCTACAAAGAAGCCGCCTTTTTTTACAAGAGGTAAACATAATTCACTTAAAACAGACATCCTGGCTACGGCTCTTGCAGTTACCATATCATATTTTTCACGATGATCCTTATTTTTGCCAAAGGACTCGGCACGATCATGATAGAAGCTGGTGTGCTCAAGTCCGAGTTCATTTGATAAATGATTTAAGAACGTAATCCGCTTGTTTAAAGAGTCCACAATGGAGATATGTAAGTGCGGGAAGCATATTTTTAGAGGGATACTCGGAAAACCGGCTCCTGCACCAACATCACATAAGGTTGTCACCTGTGAAAAATCAACATAAAAAGTTGCGCATGTGATTGAATCGTAAAAATGCTTTAAGTATACTTCTTCCTTTTCAGTGATGGCCGTGAGATTCATCTTTTCATTCCATTCGACCAATAATTCATAATAACGCTCAAACTGATCCATTTGCTGAGAAGAGAGGGGAATCCCCTTCTCCTCCAGCATTGATTGAAATTCATTTATATTCATAATTAATCCTTCCTTTGCCCCTATTGATCACCGGATACTTTTGCGATTTTCCCTTGCTCGATGTAGACGAGTAATATAGAGATATCCGCAGGATTCACCCCTGCGATACGGGACGCCTGGGCAAGGGATAGAGGCTGAACCTCAATCAATTTCTGTCTTGCTTCAGACGCTAAACCGCTGATTGCGTTGTAATCAATGTTCTCAGGAATTCGTTTGTTTTCCATTTTTTTCATTTTATCGACTTGTTGAAGAGACTTTTCAATATACCCTTCATATTTCACCTGGATTTCAACCTGTTCTTCAACATCAGCATCCAGCTCGACTTCACTCGGGACGAGGGATTTAATATGGCTATAGTTCATTTCAGGTCGCTTCAGAAGATCCACCGCTACGATTCCGTCTTTCAGCTCACTTCCTCCAGCTTCGCGGATGACGGCCTGTGTTTCGTCAGTAGGCTTAATCCGGATGCCTTGAAGACGCTTCTTCTCGGCAAGCGATCGCTTCTTTCTTGGCCGTGAAGCGCTCGTATCGATCATCAGAGATCAAGCCGATTTTATGACCGATATCCGTTAAGCGGAGATCGGCGTTGTCATGACGCAGCAACAGACGATATTCAGCACGTGAAGTCAAAAGACGATACGGTTCATTCGTTCCTTTTGTCACAAGATCATCAATGAGGACCCCGATATACGCGTCGGACCGGCCTAAGATGACTTCATCTTTATCTAAAGCGCGGCAGGCAGCATTGATTCCAGCCATCAGTCCTTGTCCAGCCGCTTCTTCATAACCGGAAGTTCCGTTGATTTGTCCCGCTGTATAAAGATTTTTGATTTTTTTTCGTTTCAAGGGTCGGCCATAATTGGGTCGGCACGATTGAATCATACTCAATGGCGTACCCGGCACGCATCATTTGTACTTCTTCAAGACCAGGGATCGTTTGAAGGATCTTTTGCTGAACATCTTCAGGTAAGCTGGTGGATAATCCTTGAACATACACTTCCTGAGTGTTTCTTCCCTCAGGCTCCAGGAAAATCTGGTGACGTGGTTTGTCATGGAAACGGACGACTTTATCTTCAATGGAAGGACAATATCGCGGTCCAGTTCCTTTAATCATTCCAGAGTACATTGGTGAACGATGCAGATTATCATCGATCAATTGATGAGTGTGTTCGTTCGTATACGTCAGCCAACACGGAAGTTGGTCAGTGATGTATTTTGTCGTTTCATAGCTGAATGCACGTGGAACATCATCCCCCCGGCTGAATTTCTGTCTTTGAATAGTCAATCGTTGAACTATTGACCCGCGGTGGTGTCCCCGTTTTAAAACGAACGGTGTCGAAGCCCAATTCATGCAGGTGATCAGATAGTCTGATGGAAGGCTGCTGGTTATTTGGTCCGCTTGAATATTTCAGATCACCTAAAATGATTTCTCCACGGAGAAAGGTTCCCGTTGTGATGACGACTGTTTTCCCTCGGTACGCAGCACCAGTCATCGTGACAACACCTTTACATTCACCGTCTTCCACAATCAGTTCCTCGACCATCCCCTGCATAAGGGTCATGTTTGGTTCATTTTCGATTGTACGCTTCATTTCATGCTGATAAAGGAATTTATCGGCCTGTGCCCGTAATGCACGAACGGCTGGGCCTTTTCCTGTGTTCAACATTCTCATTTGGATATGTGTTTTATCTATATTACGCCCCATTTCACCGCCAAGGGCGTCAATCTCTCTTACAACAATTCCTTTTGCCGGCCCACCGACAGATGGATTACACGGCATAAAGGCTACCATATCTAAGTTAATGGTCACCATTAACGTTTTAGCCCCCATACGGGCGGAAGCAAGTCCCGCTTCCACTCCGGCATGGCCGGCACCAATGACAATGACATCATATTGCCCTGCGTCATATTGCATGGTTTACTTTTTCCTCCTTGTAGGACCGCATAATATGCGTCCACATTATAATAGTGATTATTTCCCTAAGCAGAATTGAGAAAACAGTTGGTCGATCAGACTTTCATGAACGCTGTCCCCGATAATTTCACCCAATAACTCCCATGTCCTTGTCAGGTCAATTTGAGCGATATCGATCGGTGTTCCCATTTCTACGCTGTTGATCGCTTCATTGATGGCAAGGGACGCCTGATTGAGTAGAGCGATATGACGGCTATTGGACACATAAGTCATATCTCCCGCTTCAATGGACCCTGCGAAGAATAAGGATGAAATGGCCTCTTCCAGCTCATCGATTCCCTGCTCTTCAAGTAATGCCGTTGTCACCAGCTGATGATTTTCAGAAAGCTTCCTTACTTTATCGATATCGATCTTCTGAGGCAGATCGGTTTTGTTCACGATAACAATGACGTCCATTCCTCTTACTGCTTCGAACAGCTGTTCATCCTCATGAGTCAGGTCATCTGCATTATTAAGCACAAGTAAAATCAGATCCGCTTCTTTCAATACTTGCCGTGAGCGTTCCACCCCGATCCGCTCAACGATATCTTCCGTTTCACGGATTCCTGCAGTATCCACGAGACGCAGGGGAACTCCTCGGACATTCACATATTCTTCAATGACATCCCGGGTAGTTCCTGGAATATCGGTTACGATTGCCTTGTTTTCATGAACAAGACTGTTTAACAGCGAAGACTTTCCTACGTTCGGTCGTCCAATAATGACGGTTGAAAGGCCTTCTCTTAATATTTTTCCCTGTTCTGATGTTTGCACCAGACGGTCAATTTCATCCCGGACATGCTTCGATTTCTCCAATAGTACGTTATGCGTCATTTCTTCCACATCATCATACTCCGGGTAATCGATGTTCACCTCAACATGCGCAAGGGTCTCAAGAATTTCCTGACGAAGCTTTCGAATCAAATTGGAAAGTCGGCCTTCCATCTGATTGAGTGCGACATTCATTGCCCGATCGGTTTTTGCCCTGATTAGATCCATTACCGCTTCAGCCTGTGAAAGATCGATACGTCCGTTCAGGAACGCCCGTTTCGTAAATTCACCGGGCTCAGCAATCCTTGCCCCATTTTTCAATACGAGCTGCAGCACTTTATTGACTGACACGAGTCCTCCGTGGCAGTTAATCTCGATAATATCCTCACGGGTAAAGGTTTTAGGACCTCTCATGACAGAAACCATGACTTCTTCCACGACTTGCTCTGTGTCAGGATCGACAATATGTCCATAATGAATAGTATGAGAAGCAAACTCTTTCATTGAGCTTCCCTTCATTCCTTTAAAGATCTTATCACCGATATCGAAGGCTTGGTCACCACTCAAACGGACAATTGCAATGGCTCCTTCTCCCATTGGAGTGGAAATCGCTGCGATTGTATCAAACTCCATCGTATTCACCTCTCTTATAACAGAACTATTTATATAAAAAATGTTTGTATTGAGCAAAGTTTCCCCAAATTATTAGAATATCACAATCCTATTTAATACTAAAGAAAGGAAACCCTCTATTTAACGCCAAATAATGTTATCCACAAATACCATACTTCATCTCTACTATTTTAACTTATCCACATGTGAATAACAATAAACCGGGACGAAAATAAGCATCCACCGGCCTGAGGGCGTCAAGAAGGCAGACTGAAGGAAACCTTGGAAGGCAACGTGCTTTGCATGTGTTCCAGACGAGCCAAAGCGGGCCTACCGAAAACCACTTCTATTTTTCCCAAAAGCGCCGCTTATGCCATTATGTCTTTGAAAGATTTGTCAATACTGGATTTCCTTTCTCGTCACACAGACTCCCGAAGCACACAAAAAAAAACGATCCCTTAAAAGGGATCGTCTCATACTTATTTAGGTGCAATCACAATATAGCGATTCGGTTCTCTGCCTTCTGAATGTGTATCAACAATCGTTGAATCAACCAACGCTGTATGAATCACTTTCCTTTCATAGGAAGGCATAGGTTCTAATGAAACTGAACGATTGGTGCGCACTGCTTTGTCCGCTAACCGTTCAGCGAGATTTGTTAAGGTTTGCTTCCTTCTTTCACGATAGTTCTCAGCATCTAACAGGATGGTAATGAACTGATCGGAAACCCTGTTCGCAATCAGTTGAGTCAAATGCTGAAGTGCATTCAACGTCTGTCCCCTTTTCCCTATTAAGAGAGCCATTTTTTCCCCGGTAATGTTGAACTCTACATCTCGTCCATCTATTTTCACTTCAATGGAAGCGTTCACTCCCATTTCCCTTGCAACAGATAGTAGAAAATCTTTTGCTTCATTTACCGGATCTATCGCTTTTTTGACGTGAACGACTGCGGGTCGTCCTCCGAATAATCCGAACAAGCTTTTTTTGCCTTGGTCAATGACGTCAATTTCTGCTTCTTCTTTGGTGATATTCAGTTGAGACAAGGCTGATTCAATGGCTTCTTCCACCGTTTGACCAGTCACTTCTACTTCTCTCACTTTTTCTTTCCTCCCGAATTCCCACCAGCTTTAGCAGTCTGAGCTTCTTTAATTTCAGGACCTTTGATAAAGTATGTCTGAACAATCATAAATAAGTTACCGACTACCCAGTATAGGGATAGAGCTGCAGGGAAATTAATCGCAAAAATAATGATCATGACCGGCATGATGTAAAGCATCATCGCCATTTGCGGATTCTGATTTGCTGTCCCCGCCATCATTAATTTCTGTTGGATAAAGGTCGTCACACCTGCTACTAAAGGTAAAATATAGAAAGGGTCCGGATTGCCAAGATCGAACCAAAGGAAATTATGAGCTTTGATTTCTTCTGTTCTCACGATTGCATGATAAAAACCGATTAAGATCGGCATCTGAACAATCAATGGGAAACAACCGGCAAGTGGATTCACCCCGTGACTTTGGAATAAAGCCATCGTTTCTTGTTGAAGTTTTTGTTGAGTCTGTGCATCTTTTGAGCTATATTTTTCACGCAGCTTTTTCATTTCCGGCTGTAAAGCCTGCATGGCTTTTGAGTTTTTCGTTTGTTTAATCATTAATGGCAGAATCGCTAAGCGAATAAGCAATGTAACGATGACAATTGCCAGTCCATAAGAACCGCTCATGAACTCGGCTACCATTGTAATTAATTGTGATAAAGGATAGACAATGTATTCATTCCATATTCCGCTACTCTCAGGTGTAATAGGCTGATTGTATTCCATACAACCTGATAAAATAGCCATAAGCCCAATGATTCCCATCAGGGCTATAATTTTCTTTTTCACCCTTATTTTCCTCCCAACTGATATGTTTCAAGTAAATGTAAAACAGGACTCGCGTTTAAAAGGTCAATCTCTCGTATTGTATCATCTTTTAAGAAGATTGTGATGACGAAACCTGTCAATATCGTAAAATGTTATGACTTCTTTCTATCATGTTTGCCATTTGACGATCTTTTCAATACTTTCCCTCTTTTTAAAACATGGGTGAGGCTTCCCTTCACTTCATGAAAGTTCATTTCGGCCGCCGGTTTTCTGGCGATGATTAGATAATCGTACTGATCGTGTACATCTTCTTTCAATTCCAGGAAAGCCTGCCTCACATACCGCTTAATTTGATTCCTGCAAACGGCATTCCCGATTTTCTTGCTGACAGAGATCCCAATCCGGAAAGGCTGAGGTTCTTCTTTCTTTAATAGATATAAGACGAATTGACGATTGGCAAAAGAAGTTCCTTTTTGGAATATTTCCTGGAACTCTTTATTTTTCTTTACTCTCTGATCTTTCCGCATTGACCACACCTAATTTTCATTTTTGTCTTGATGTACCCTCGACATTATTGGCTCATTCTATTGAAATTATAAGTAAATCATCTCTTGATTTAAAGACTGAACGAGCCAAGTCGTCATTCCCCTGCCATAAAGGAAAAAAAAGACCACTGAGTCAGTTCAGTGGTCTAAGCAGATAATACTTTTCTTCCTTTGCTACGACGACGAGCTAAAACATTACGTCCGTTTTTAGAGCTCATACGTGCACGGAAACCGTGGTTCTTTTTTCTTTTGCGGTTATTTGGTTGAAACGTTCTTTTCATCTATGACACCTCCCTGAAGGATATCTTTAAAAAGTTAAAGACATTCCTCACTATTATAAAGACGGTACCCATAAAAAGTCAACACTCATATTATTTTTCTTTTAGGCTCTATTCGTAAACAGTGTTCCATTCTGAAAAAAAAGTAGACGTTGATTTTCGCTGCAGGATGCTTACCGCTTCTTTACATTACTGATTACCGACCGAATAACTATCTCTCCTTGATCCATCTCCTTCTACAAATCTTATTCCATTTCTCTATTCACCCTTCCTGTGGATAGTATTCGACACGGTTTCAAATTATCCACAACACATATTGACAACTTTTTCACAAGTTCATAGCTTGTGGACAAGACGTTTCCACAAGAGACATGGGTTGTGGATAAAATTCAAAAAGCATTGCACCCCTAAGGATATTTTGATATGATTATTGTGTTTTCACTCTTAACAACTTAATTAGCAGTATTAACTTATCCACAAAATGTGGATATCGTGTGGGTAACTTATTCAGAGGGTTTGTAAAACGTTGTCCACAAGTGGTGGATATTGTCGAAAAACCATTTTCTTTCCTTATTATATATTTTCTCCACATGCACCTTATTGTATTTTTATAAAACGACGTGAAACAACGTGATTGATAGCACGAAACAATTGTACAGAACTTATACAAACTAAGAAAAGGAGGGATCAGGATTGGAGAATATCGGGGATCTTTGGAGCAAAGCCTTAGAAAGTATCGAAAAAAAGATAAGTAAACCGAGCTTTGATACTTGGTTAAAATCCACTAAGGCACATTCCATTCAAGGGGACACTCTTGTCATTACAGCTCCAAATGAATTTGCACGAGATTGGCTGGAAGGCCGCTACTCTCAACTCATCTCCGGAGTGTTATATGATATAACAGGCGAAGAATTAGTCGTGAAATTTATCATTCCTCAAAACCAGGAACCGGAAGAGTTTGATATTCAATTGCCGCCAAAGAAGTCGATGAAAGACGAGGATCAACAGGAATTAAATCAAAATATGCTGAACGCTAAATATACGTTTGATACCTTTGTCATCGGTTCAGGCAACCGTTTTGCTCATGCCGCTTCACTAGCCGTGGCCGAAGCACCGGCAAAAGCCTATAATCCCTTGTTTATTTATGGTGGAGTGGGACTCGGGAAGACCCACTTGATGCATGCTATCGGGCATTATGTATTGGAACATAATCCTGCTGCTAAAGTGGTCTATTTATCATCTGAAAAATTCACTAATGAGTTCATTAATTCCATCCGTGACAATAAGGCCGTTGATTTCCGCAATAAATACCGTAATGTTGATGTTCTATTAATTGACGATATTCAATTTTTAGCAGGGAAAGAGCAGACACAAGAGGAATTTTTCCATACTTTTAATACCTTACATGAAGAAAGCAAGCAAATTGTCATTTCCAGTGATCGGCCACCTAAAGAGATTCCGACGCTTGAAGACAGGCTTCGCTCTCGATTCGAGTGGGGTCTGATTACAGACATAACGCCACCTGATCTGGAGACGAGAATTGCCATTTTACGAAAAAAAAGCAAAGGCTGAAGGATTAGACATACCAAATGAAGCCATGCTTTATATAGCCAATCAAATTGATTCCAATATCCGTGAGTTAGAGGGCGCTTTAATTCGTGTTGTCGCCTACTCTTCTCTTATAAATAAAGATATAAATGCAGATCTCGCAGCAGAAGCTTTAAAGGATATCATTCCAAGCTCCAAGCCTAAGGTCATTACCATCCAGGAGATCCAACGCGTTGTCGGCGAGCACTTCAATGTGAAGTTAGAAGACTTTAAAGCAAAGAAACGGACCAAATCTATCGCATTCCCAAGACAGATTGCGATGTATCTATCCAGGGAAATGACAGATTCCTCCCTTCCTAAAATCGGGGAGGAATTTGGCGGCCGGGATCACACGACTGTGATTCATGCCCATGAGAAGATCAGCACTTTACTCGGGGCCGATGCACTTCTTCAACAACAATTGAAGGAAATTCGTGAGTCTTTAAAGGGTTGATTTTACTCACACAAAGATTGGATAATGTGAATAACTAAGACAAACTAGCACACAGTCTGTCCACATGTGGATAGGCTGTGTTTACGTTCCATTCACATACTTATCCACATATCAACAGGCCCTACTACTTCTAGTACTATTTTTTAAATAAATTATTAGTATATGATTGAGTCCATAACATTATGTGCAAATTGGAGGAATAAATCATGAAATTTGTTATTCAAAGGGACTATCTTGTTCAAAGTGTTCAAGACGTCATGAAAGCTGTAACATCAAGAACCACGATCCCCATTCTGACAGGGATCAAAATAATTGCTACAGAAGATGGTGTCACCTTAACAGGAAGTGATTCTGATATCTCGATTGAATCTTTCATCCCTACTGAGGAAGATGATTCAGAAATCGTTGAAATCATGCAAACCGGAGGAATTGTTCTTCAGGCTAAGTTCTTCAGTGAAATTGTAAAGAAATTACCTAAAGATACAGTAGAAATCGAAGTTCAAAATCATTTCCAAACCGTCATTCGTTCAGGTCAGGCAGAATTCAATTTAAACGGTCTGGATCCAGAAGAATACCCACATCTTCCGCAAATTGAAGAAGGTAACGGAATCAAAGTTTCAACGGATCTTTTAAAAACAATGATCCGACAAACCGTGTTCGCAGTGTCCACCTCAGAAACACGCCCGATCTTGACAGGTGTAAACTGTCAGATTGAAAACGGTGAGTTAAGCTGTATTGCAACAGATAGTCACAGGCTTGCTATGAGAAAGGCGCCGATCGAAACCAATCACGATTCCTCATACAATATTGTCATTCCAGGGAAAAGTTTGAACGAACTGAACAAAATCCTTGACGATACGGATGAGCCTGTCGAAATCGTGATTACCGAAAATCAGGTGCTTTTCAAAGCGAAGCATTTATTATTCTTCTCAAGATTGCTTGAAGGAAACTATCCTGACACAAGCCGGTTGATTCCTTCAGATACAAAGACGGAAATAACCCTAAATACGAAAGAATTTTTACAGGCGATTGACCGTGCGTCACTGCTTGCAAGAGAGGGACGAAACAATGTCGTAAAACTCTCTACTCTTGAAGGCGGCATGATAGAGGTTTCATCCAATACACCTGAAATTGGAAAAGTAATCGAACAGGTTCAAAGTCAATCCATTGAAGGGGAAGAACTAAAGATATCCTTTAGTGCGAAATACATGATGGATGCATTGAAAGCCATTGAAGGAACTGAAATCTACGTAAACTTCACTGGTGCCATGAGACCGTTCGTATTGAAGCCGCTTCATGATGATTCCATCCTGCAGTTGATTCTGCCAGTTAGAACGTACTAAAACGCAAAGAAAGCCAACACCTTGGGAAAAACAGGTGTTGGCTTTTTTATTTGTGGATTTCAATTCAGATTTTAGAGTAGAATTGGTAATTATAGGAATGATCCTTTGAGGGAATCAGGTCACCTCCCCAAAATGTTGATAAAAAAGTCTGTGACAAGCTCTTAAAAAATCTGTCCATTTTTCATGAGTTGTGACTTGACTTCATTTAGAGTAAAATAAGATATTAGAGACTTTATACGGAAAGTAGTGATTTTAGTGGCGAAAGAGATCACCATTGAAACAGAAATTATCACGTTGGGACAATTCCTGAAGCTGGCTGAAGTGATTCAGTCCGGCGGAATGGCGAAATGGTTCTTAAGTGAATATGAAGTATACATAAATGGGGAACAAGACCAAAGACGAGGAAGAAAACTGACGATTGGTGACACAATTGAAATTCCCGAGGTAGGAGTCTTTGTGGTTGCCGGAGAATAATAAAGGATGTTATTTCCATGTACATTGAACATTTAGAATTAAGAAACTATCGGAATTACGAATCAATAGACGTGAGTTTCGAAAATAAGGTAAACGTGATACTTGGGGAAAACGCTCAAGGGAAAACCAATATCATGGAGTCTATTTATGTACTGGCAATGGCTAAATCCCACCGGACATCGAATGATAAAGATTTAATCCGTTGGGACGAGGAATATGCTAAAATAAAAGGTAGGATTCAGAAATATAATGGTGGATTGCCACTGGAACTTATTCTCTCCAAAAAGGGAAAAAAAGCGAAAAGCAATCACCTTGAACAATCTAAATTAAGTCAATATGTGGGCAATATGAACGTTGTCATGTTTGCGCCTGAAGATCTCCATCTTGTAAAAGGGAGCCCTCAAGTAAGGCGTCGTTTTATTGATATGGAAATCGGACAGGTTTCCCCTGTTTATTTACATGATATCAGCCTTTATCAAAAAATATTACAGCAGCGCAACCACTACTTGAAACAATTGCAGACTAGAAAGCAAAAAGACCAGACGATGCTTGATGTCTTGACGGAGCAGTTTATCGAAATGGCCGTGAAAATCACGAAAAAACGGTTTGAGTTCGTCCAGCTCCTGGAAAATTGGGCGAAACCGATCCATTCGGGAATTTCAAGGGGGTTGGAAACCTTGGAAATCGTATATAAACCGTCTTTAGAGGTATCAGATAATCAAGAATGGTCAAAAATGGTAGATATATATGAGCAGAAATTCGATGGCATCCGCGAACGGGAAATAGACCGCGGCGTGACACTGGTCGGACCCCATCGGGATGATCTTCAATTCATTGTAAATGGAAGAGATGTTCAAACATTCGGATCACAGGGGCAGCAACGGACGACAGCCCTGTCTGTGAAGCTTGCGGAGATTGAGCTGATTCATTCTGAAATAAAAGAATATCCCATCTTACTTCTTGATGATGTATTGTCGGAATTAGATGATTATCGACAATCCCATTTATTAAATACCATCCAGGGGAAAGTCCAAACCTTCGTCACGACCACAAACGTGGACGGAATTGATCATCAAACCTTAAACGAAGCGACTACGTTTGAAGTCGAAGCCGGATCAATGAAAAGACTGAAATGAGGTGTTACCTTGTACATACATGTAGGAGAAGATGTCATGGTACGTACAGATGAAATCATTGCAATTATTGATCGAGACACCGTTCAATTTTCAGAGGAAATCCAACATTTTCTAAAAACAAAAGATAAAAACCTTTGTAATCTTGCAAAGGGTTCATATAAATCTCTTGTCATCACATCAAAACAGTTGTATCTTTCACCACTTGCATCAAGTACATTAAAAAAGCGATCAAAGAAATACTCAAACTATGAGAATTTATAATAGAAATATTAAGCCCTGAAGGTTAGAAAGTGTAGGTGAATCAGTATGGCTATGGAACAAAAGCAAGCACAAGGCGGATCCTATGATGAAAATCAGATTCAGGTTTTAGAAGGGTTAGAGGCTGTTCGTAAAAGACCTGGGATGTATATTGGATCAACAAGCGGAAGAGGCCTGCATCATTTGGTGTGGGAAATCGTCGATAACAGTATCGATGAAGCATTAGCCGGTCACTGTAATGAAATCGAAGTCATCATCGAAGAAGATAACAGTATCACTGTTACCGATAATGGACGAGGTATCCCAGTCGGAATCCATGAAAAAATGGGACGTCCTGCCGTTGAAGTCATCATGACGGTCCTCCATGCCGGTGGAAAGTTCGGAGGCGGAGGATATAAAGTATCCGGAGGTCTTCATGGGGTTGGAGCATCGGTTGTTAATGCTCTCTCCACTGAACTTGAGGTGAACGTTCATCGTGACGGAAAGATCTATTACCAAAAATTCGAAAAAGGTGTTCCGAGCTTTGATCTTAAAGTGATAGGTGAAACGGATAAGACGGGAACGATCATACACTTCACCCCGGACCCAGAGATTTTTACTGAAACGACAGAATACGATTATGACACACTGGCAAACCGTATCCGGGAACTGGCTTTCTTAAACAGAGGAATCCAGATCAGTATCGAGGATAAGCGCGGAGAAGGGAAAAGAAGGGACTACCATTATGAAGGTGGGATCAAGTCCTACGTAGAACATCTGAATCGTTCGAAAGAAGTCATCCATGAAGAACCGATTTACATTGAAGGGGAAAAGGATGATATCACGGTAGAAATCGCCCTTCAATATAACGATGGTTTCGCAAGTAACCTTTATTCCTTTGCCAATAACATCCATACTCATGAAGGTGGAACCCATGAGTCCGGATTTAAAACGGCTTTAACGAGAGTGATCAATGATTACGCCCGTAAAAATAATGTATTTAAAGAGAACGATGCGAATCTTTCAGGGGAAGATGTACGTGAAGGATTGACAGCCATCATCTCGATTAAACACCCTGACCCTCAGTTCGAAGGTCAGACAAAAACCAAACTCGGAAACTCTGAAGCACGTACGATCACAGATTCCCTGTTCTCAGAGCATCTGGAAACGTTCTTACTGGAAAATCCGGTTGTCGCACGAAAAGTGGTAGAAAAAGGACTGATGGCTGCACGTGCCCGCCTGGCTGCGAAAAAAGCAAGGGAACTTACCCGCCGTAAGAGTGCCCTTGAAATTTCAAGCTTACCTGGTAAACTGGCAGACTGTTCCTCTAAAGATCCAAGCATAAGTGAAATCTACGTGGTTGAGGGTGACTCAGCCGGCGGTTCTGCGAAACAAGGCCGGGATCGTCATTTTCAGGCCATCCTTCCTCTGCGTGGTAAAATCATTAACGTAGAAAAGGCCCGTCTGGATAAGATCCTTTCGAATAATGAGGTCAGAGCCATCATCACGGCTCTTGGTACAGGAATCGGAGAAGACTTCGATCTCGCGAAAGCAAGATACCATAAGATCGTGATCATGACGGATGCCGACGTCGATGGAGCACATATCCGAACGCTATTATTAACGTTCTTCTATCGCTACATGCGAAATATCATCGAAGCAGGCTATATCTATATCGCCCAACCGCCGTTGTACAAAATACAACAAGGGAAGAAAATTGAGTATGCCTACAATGATAAAGAACTGGATCGTATCCTGGCAGAAATCTCCCCGACACCGAAACCTGGTATCCAGCGTTACAAGGGTCTTGGAGAGATGAACCCGGAGCAACTGTGGGAGACAACCATGGATCCAGAATCACGGACACTGCTGCAAGTCAGTCTACAGGATGCGATTGAAGCAGACGAAACCTTTGAAATCCTAATGGGTGACAAAGTAGAGCCTAGACGTAACTTCATTGAAGAAAATGCGGCTTATGTTAAGAACCTGGATATTTAATCAGAGCTTCCAAGTAAGTTGTTTCGAGCGGAGGGGTGAGAAACTCCTGTGTGAAGCGTTCAATTACCGGCTCTAAAGGAACAGGGTCATTTACGGAAATAGCCTTAAATAAGATAGTACAGGATAGACCGTGTGCTATCCTGTCTTTTACATAGTGGACAAGGTAAAGAATGAGAAAGGTTCAAATCTTTCTTTAAAAGGAGGTCCCTTTTACTATGGCAGAAACACCTAATTCGAATGTTAAAGAAATTAATATAAGTAGCGAAATGCGCTCGTCATTCCTTGATTATGCGATGAGTGTCATCGTTTCCCGTGCATTGCCGGATGCCCGTGATGGGCTGAAACCTGTCCATCGCCGTATTTTATATGCGATGAATGACCTGGGGATGACATCTGACAAAGCATATAAGAAGTCAGCACGTATCGTCGGCGAAGTAATCGGTAAGTACCACCCGCATGGTGACTCTGCCGTCTATGACACAATGGTCCGTATGGCACAGGATTTCAACTATCGTTATATGCTTGTGGACGGTCATGGTAACTTTGGTTCTGTCGATGGAGACGCAGCATCGGCCATGCGTTATACAGAAGCGCGTATGTCCAAAATCTCTATGGAACTTATTCGGGATATTAATAAAGATACGATTGATTATAAGGACAACTATGATGGAACCGAGAGAGAGCCGGAAGTATTACCTGCCCGCTTCCCCAACCTGTTGGTGAACGGTTCTTCAGGTATCGCTGTTGGTATGGCAACGAATATTCCTCCCCATAATCTCGGAGAAGTCATCGATGGAATCCTAGCGTTAAGTAAAGATCCTGATATCACGATCCAAGAGCTGATGGAATTCATCTATGGACCTGATTTTCCTACAGCAGGGTTGATAGTGGGAAGAAGCGGGATCCGCCGTGCTTATGAAACAGGTAAGGGCTCCATTACGATGCGCGCCCGTGTGGAAATCGAAACAAAGAGCAACGGGAAAGAAACAATCATCGTTCATCAAATTCCTTATCAAGTAAATAAAGCAAGACTGATCGAGAAAATAGCCGATCTCGTTCGTGATAAGAAGATTGATGGAATCACAGATTTACGTGATGAGTCGGACAGAAATGGTATGCGCATCGTGATTGAGGTAAGAAAAGATGCGAATGCGAACGTTCTCCTCAATAATCTATATAAACAAACGGCTCTCCAAACAAGCTTTGGTATCAACCTCCTTGCACTGGTAGACGGTCAGCCGAAGGTATTAAATTTAAAAGAGTGCCTATATCATTACCTTCAGCATCAACGTGTAGTCATTCGCCGCAGAACGGAATTCGAGTTACGCAAAGCTGAAGCAAGGGCTCATATTTTAGAAGGTTTGCGAATCGCCTTGGATCATATAGATGAAATTATCGCCCTTATTCGCGGGTCTCAAACAACAGAGCTTGCGAAACAGGGCTTGATGGAGAACTTCTCCCTTTCTGATAAACAGGCCCAAGCCATCCTTGATATGCGTCTTCAACGTCTAACGGGTCTTGAACGGGAAAAAATAGAAGATGAATACCAAGAGCTTGTGAAGCAGATTGCAGAATTGAAAGCGATCTTGGCAGATGATGAAAAAGTTCTTGAAATCATCCGTGAAGAGCTTATAGAAATCAAAGAACGCTTCAATGATGAAAGAAGATCAGAAATCGTAGCAGGCGGAATTGAGAATATTGAAGATGAAGACTTGATCCCAAGGGAAAACATCGTCGTTTCTCTTACGCACAACGGATACATTAAACGTCTCCCTGTATCAACCTACCGCAGTCAAAAGCGTGGGGGAAGAGGGATCCAGGGAATGGGTACAAATGACGAAGACTTTGTTGAACACCTACTGACAACGTCCACTCACGATACGATCCTATTCTTCACGAACAAAGGAAAAGCATACCGTGCCAAAGGATATGAAATTCCTGAATTCAGCCGTACAGCGAAAGGGTTACCAATCATCAATATGCTGGGCGTAGAAAAAGATGAATGGATCAACGCGATGATACGGGTAGAAGAGTTTGTAGATGACTGGTACCTATTCTTCACTACGAAGCAAGGTATTTCCAAACGCACACCGGTATCCGATTTCGCCAATATCCGTACAAACGGTCTGATCGCCATCAACCTTCGGGAAAATGACGAACTCATTTCCGTCAAGCTGACCGATGGTGAAAAAGATATGATCATCGGAACGAAAAAAGGAATGCTTATTCGCTTCCCTGAAACGGATGTTCGTTCAATGGGAAGAACAGCTACAGGAGTAAAAGGAATCACCCTGAGTGACGATGACATCGTTGTCGGAATGGAAATCCTGGAAGAAAAGAGCGACGTTCTGGTCGTAACGGTGAATGGTTACGGTAAGCGTACTCCTGCAAGTGAATATAGAGTTCAAACACGTGGCGGAAAAGGATTGAAAACATGTAATGTAACGGAACGTAACGGAGATCTGGTCTCTGTTAAGGCCGTGACAGGTGAAGAAGACATCATGATCATTACGGCACATGGTGTCCTGATCCGCATGGACGTCAATGATATTTCCACTACTGGCCGGAATACTCAAGGAGTCAAGCTGATCCGCCTTCAGGAAAGTGAATTTGTTTCAACAGTCGCCAAAGTTGAAAAAGAAGACGAAGAAACGGAAGCACCAGTTGAAACTTCCGAAGGAACCGAACAGCCGGGAGATAGTGAAATTGAAGGAAGTATTGAAGATGTAAATGATGATACAGAACAGTAAAGAATAGAGTAAGCAGTTTCCACTTATACTGGAAACTGCTTATTTTTTTGAAAAACCCCACTATAACCATCTGGATTTGGTAAAATAAACTAGTACAATAAGGTATGATGTGAGGTGTAAACAGGTGAAGGTACATCGTGGAGAGTTACAATTAGGGTGCATCGTGGCAGAAGATATCATGGGAATGTCCGTCAGTCCGATCATTCCAAAGAATACTGTAATCGAAGAAGAACACTTGAATGTTCTACAAGCATTCAATATAACAGAGCTTGTAATAGAGAAAACGAAGGCGGATGGACGTCCATTC
>CP128835.1:977500-997500 GCA_030388825.1 Rossellomorea sp. AcN35-11 | reverse complement strand
TCGGGAGAAGGGGTGCTCTGGTAGGGTGCAAGCCCGAGAGAGCCGCAGTGAATAGGCCAGGCGACTGTTTAGCAAAAACACAGGTCTCTGCGAAGCCGTAAGGCGAAGTATAGGGGCTGACGCCTGCCCGGTGCTGGAAGGTTAAGAGGAGTGCTTAGCGCAAGCGAAGGTGCGAATCGAAGCCCCAGTAAACGGCGGCCGTAACTATAACGGTCCTAAGGTAGCGAAATTCCTTGTCGGGTAAGTTCCGACCCGCACGAAAGGCGTAACGATCTGGGCACTGTCTCAACGAGAGACTCGGTGAAATTATAGTACCTGTGAAGATGCAGGTTACCCGCGACAGGACGGAAAGACCCCGTGGAGCTTTACTGTAGCCTGATATTGAATTTTGGTACAGCTTGTACAGGATAGGTAGGAGCCTTGGAAGCCGGAGCGCCAGCTTCGGTGGAGGCATCGGTGGGATACTACCCTGGCTGTATTGAAATTCTAACCCGCGCCCCTTATCGGGGTGGGAGACAGTGTCAGGTGGGCAGTTTGACTGGGGCGGTCGCCTCCTAAAGAGTAACGGAGGCGCCCAAAGGTTCCCTCAGAATGGTTGGAAATCATTCGCAGAGTGTAAAGGCACAAGGGAGCTTGACTGCGAGACCTACAAGTCGAGCAGGGACGAAAGTCGGGCTTAGTGATCCGGTGGTTCCGCATGGAAGGGCCATCGCTCAACGGATAAAAGCTACCCCGGGGATAACAGGCTTATCTCCCCAAGAGTCCACATCGACGGGGAGGTTTGGCACCTCGATGTCGGCTCATCGCATCCTGGGGCTGTAGTCGGTCCCAAGGGTTGGGCTGTTCGCCCATTAAAGCGGTACGCGAGCTGGGTTCAGAACGTCGTGAGACAGTTCGGTCCCTATCCGTCGTGGGCGCAGGAAATTTGAGAGGAGCTGTCCTTAGTACGAGAGGACCGGGATGGACGCACCGCTGGTGTACCAGTTGTCTTGCCAAAGGCATCGCTGGGTAGCTATGTGCGGAAGGGATAAGTGCTGAAAGCATCTAAGCATGAAGCCCCCCTCGAGATGAGATTTCCCATCACGTAAGTGAGTAAGATCCCTAGAAGATGACTAGGTAGATAGGTCAGAGATGGAAGCATGGCGACATGTGGAGTTGACTGATACTAATCGATCGAGGACTTAACCACAAAGAGTCATTGATTTAAATGAACAACTGGTCGATATTCGGCTTTCTTGACATCAATCCTTTATCTAGTTTTGAAGGAACAAACCTTCAATTAAATATTCGTCTGGTGATAATGGCGAAGAGGTCACACCCGTTCCCATGCCGAACACGGAAGTTAAGCTCTTCAGCGCCGATGGTAGTTGGGGGATCTCCCCCTGTGAGAGTAGGACGTCGCCAGGCAATATGTGAAAAGAGTAGCTCAATGGAGTTACTCTTTTTTTATGTTCTACATACATACCACCACCCCGCTGACACGCTAAAAATTGCTATCCTCCCAGACCCTAAAGTATTATTTAAGTGAGTATGAAGGAAAAAGGGGAGAACGATATGACGACAATTTATGATTTTAGTGTGAAAAAGGCAAACGGCTCTGTAACCTCTCTCAAGGAGTACCAGGGGAAAGTAATGCTGATTGTGAACACAGCCAGCAAGTGCGGCTTTACACCTCAATTTGAAGAGCTGCAGGGTTTGTATGAGGAATATAAAGAACAGGGGCTGGTTGTCCTTGGATTTCCTTGTGATCAGTTTATGAATCAGGAATTTGAGAAACAGGATGAAATCATGGAGTTTTGTCAGGTGAACTATGGGGTATCATTTCCCATGTTTGCCAAGGTAGATGTGAAAGGAAAAGAAGCACATCCGTTATTTGCCTTTTTAACGAAAGAGAAGAAAGGGGTACTACTCTCAAACATTAAATGGAATTTCACTAAATTCCTTGTTGGGAAAAACGGAGAAGTATATGATCGCTATTCCCCTCAAACCACGCCCCGAAAAATCGAGGAAGACATAAAGAAATTACTTCAGGACCAGTAGATAAAAAGGAAGAGGATACTTCTTCCTCTTTATCTTACATTTTGTCTCTGAGTAATTTGAGCAAAAGGTATGGTGTTTTCTCAGTTGTGACATTGATGAACGTATGGATGATGGGATAGTCTTCATTGGTCCTGTTTTTTAAGAGCTCCACCCACCACTCGGTTTCGTAGCGGGCAATCATGCTCAAATTGTATAAAATCGCATAGTGTATGAGCACTTCGGGTAAAGTAGTGGCTTCATTCCGAATCCCCGGTAGAGCTAACTTGTTTTTATTCAGATGCCATCTAACCGGAAGCTGCTCTTCGACATGCATTGCTTTTAGTTTATGATCCGATATCCAGGTGAACTTTTCTGTTACCTTTTCGTTTAGAAATTGTTTGAACAAACTTTCCGACATATGGAAGTGAGATAGCAGGGAATCATCTATGACAAGCTCATGTTGATCGTTAAACCAGTGCATGGTTTTCTTTTTCAGCAGGACTTGAAATATATGTTCAAGCTCCGGTATTTGTACAAGCAAGTCTTCCATCTTGTATTTTTCCCCTACGATATGTTTCACGTGGAACACAAGGGTGGAAAAGTGTGAGAACAGACCATTTTTTTGTACCTTCACTTCATCTTGCAAAAAGCGGTATTGCTGTTTTTTTCTTTTTCTGGAGGTAATCCCATGTGCCAGGACGGTAGTGGTTTCCGGGTATAACGGATCTTCTGTCAAGACGATTGCTTTGATGAAATGAATATAGCCGTAAAAAAGTAAAATAGGCTGCAGTGATATGGGAGACATCATAGCTTGCCTATAATAAAGCTCTCCCTGTTCCAAATAGTACATGAATGGATAACAATTATCATAGCTTTTCATCTCAGCCTGGTCCGAGCCGATTTGTTCATAACATTCTTTTAGAAATTTCTGGGAGTATTCCGCCGATTGAAAAAAGTGAATGAAGTCCCAGCATTGACGTATTTCTTTCAAATCATCACCTCCTGATTATTCTGAAAAGTTAAATTAATCCTATTCTTCTTGACAGTATTTTATCCAATTGATAACCTACTAATAATATTTTGGGACCAGGGAGGCCGAAAACATGTGGGATTCTAAATTTGCTAAAGAAGGTTTAACGTTTGATGATGTCTTATTATTACCAGCTAAATCAGAGGTGTTACCAAAGGATGTCAATATTTCTGTTGAATTAACAGAATCGATTAGATTGAATGTTCCTGTGATAAGTGCGGGAATGGATACGGTAACAGAAGCTGAAATGGCTATTGCAATGGCCCGTCAAGGTGGACTTGGTATCATCCACAAGAATATGAGCATAGAACAACAGGCTGAACAAGTAGATAAAGTAAAACGTTCCGAAAGTGGAGTTATATCTGATCCTTTCTTTTTAACTCCTGATCATCAAGTCTTTTCTGCAGAACACTTGATGGGCAAATATAGAATTTCCGGTGTTCCCATCGTGAACAACGAAAAAGAACAAAAACTCGTAGGGATCCTGACAAATCGAGATCTTCGTTTCATCCAGGATTACTCCATTCAAATCTCTGATGTCATGACTAAGGACAATCTCGTAACAGCTCCCGTTGGCACTACCCTGGAAGAAGCGGAAAAGATCCTTCAGCAATATAAAATTGAGAAGCTTCCTCTTATCGATCAGGAAGGAACATTAAAAGGCTTAATTACGATTAAAGATATAGAAAAAGTGATTGAGTTCCCGAACTCTGCCAAAGATGATCAAGGGCGCCTTTTAGCAGGTGCAGCTGTCGGTATTTCAAAAGATACTCTTACTCGTGTTGAACAGTTAGTAAAAGCACATGTTGACGTTATTGTCATCGACACGGCTCACGGTCATTCATCCGGAGTCCTTTCTATTGTTCGTGAAATCCGCGATGCTTATCCAACCTTAAACATCGTGGCAGGTAATGTGGCTACAGCGGAAGCGACAAGAGAACTGATCGAAGCCGGGGCAGATATTGTAAAGGTCGGTATTGGACCTGGTTCAATTTGTACGACTCGTGTTGTAGCAGGTGTGGGTGTTCCACAAATTACCGCTGTATATGATTGTGCGACAGAAGCAAGAAAGCATGGGAAAAGCATCATTGCCGATGGAGGAATCAAGTATTCAGGTGATATCGTAAAGGCACTGGCAGCAGGTGGACATGCCGTTATGTTAGGTAGTTTATTGGCAGGAACCTCTGAAAGCCCTGGGGGAAACAGAAATCTTCCAAGGTCGACGCTTTAAAGTATATAGAGGGATGGGTTCCGTCAGCTCTATGGAAAAAGGCTCGAAAGACCGTTATTTCCAGGAAGAGGCGAAAAAATTCGTTCCTGAAGGGATCGAAGGCCGTATCCCTTACAAAGGTCCTTTAGCCGATACATTGTATCAGCTGATTGGAGGCTTACGATCAGGTATGGGTTATTGCGGGACAAAGGACTTGTTTGAGTTGAGAGAACAGGCCCAGTTCATTAAAATGACAGGTGCAGGCCTACGTGAAAGTCATCCTCATGATGTACAAATTACAAAAGAAGCACCTAACTATTCTTTATAAATTAATAATGATAAAAGCTGATCAGAATTTAATCTGTACCCTTTGTAAAGGACATTTTAAAAAAGGCTAGGCTGATTGAAGAAGATGATCTCTGTATTGCACAGGGGTCATCTTTTTCATATTCCACTGGTACCTGAATGTATTGTAATAATAGATGGCTGCTTTTACTTCTTTTTTTAGTTCCTTAAAAGATTGACACTGTTCTATTTCTGCTAAATCCTTGAAGTGTCCGAAGAATGATTCTTGGGGAGCGTTATCCCAACAATTCCCCCTTCTTGACATGGATTGACCCAACCTGAACTTTTTGACCAGCTTCTGATATGTGGGGCTGGTATAGTGGCTGCCCTGATCAGAGTGTATGTAAGCTTCTTTAGCTAATTTAACTTTCCTATTTTTCTTCAACTTCTTCAAAGTGTCCGTAGCAATATCTAAAGTAATTCGTTCAGAAATATTGTGCGCTAAGACTTCATTGGTAGAGGCATCAATGATCGTTGATAAATAAGCCCTTTGGCCTTTTCCAAAGTAAAGGTAGGTGATATCTGTAAGCAAAACCTTATAAGGTGAGTCTTGCTTGAATTCCCTGTTAAGCTGGTTTGGAACTACTTTGTGTTCCTGGGTTGCTTTCATTATACGCTTGTAAGGGTTAGCTCTCCGAAAAGGACATTGAATATCATATTTATTCATAATCCTTCGGATTCTCTTAAGGTTAAATACAGTATTAAATTGACCCTTCAAAACCATTTTAATTTGGCGGGCTCCTTTTTTACGTTTCTTAAATTTATAGGCTTGGAGTACTAAGTCCCGGAGGACTTCATCCTTTTTCTCCTTTTCTTTCCTTCGCTCAATTTGTGTTGAAGAAAAGTAATTATAATATCCCTGACGGGAGACCCCAGCTATGTTACACAGATAAGTTACCATACGTTTTAGGCTATATTTCTTTATCGTAGACCGGATGAGATTGAACTTCTGGTCAGCTGATAACTTTATTACTTGTCCTTCAACCCCTTTCGGCGAATCGTATCTTTTTTAAAAGTTCGTTCTCTGCCTTTAAAAGGTTATTTTCCGCTTCCATCCTTGCCAATTTTTCTTCAGTAGATAATTCTCTTTCCTTTGGTCTTCCTGTATTTACTGACCTCGTATCCCGTAGTCCAAGAACTCCGTGCTTACGGTAGGTTTCACGCCACCTCTTGCCTGAAGATTCAATTCGCTTTATCCCAATAACTTCTTCATCAAACCCACATTCTTCAAAGATCTCTCTAGGGAACTTGCCTTGTTTATTTTGAGCAATGAAAAGCTCTTTGAACTCATCTGTATATGTAATCCCCTTTGAGCTAACGTTTTTCACAAATGGATTTTTAGATAATAGTTTTATTTCTTTCTCTGTAAATAGTTTTTTACTCATGTTTCTCCAGTCCTGTTTTTATTTAATTGTACATAAAAATACCCTGTGCAGTAGACTTTTTTTAATGTGTCTACTACACAGGGTACAGTTTAATTCCTGATCAGCTTTTTTAAATCGGGTCCAGGTGCTGTTTTTTAACAAGGGTTGAGCATCCCAACACAAATGAAGGAGTTGGAATTATTTTCATAGGAATCGGTGGAGGCCGCAAGTCCCTTGACCTACACCAAAACTAGTCCTATTCTCTGTCTATTCTTACCTTTGGAACTATGATAAAATAACGAAGGTGTACATAAAATCTTGGAGGGCTAACAGTGAAAAGAAGTTGGATTCAAAAATCTTTTATTTGTATGATGGTTTTTATGATGGCAGTGGGTATTTCGGGAAAACCTGCAAATGCTCAAGGTGACTTGGACGTTAACGCAAAAGCTGCGATTTTAGTAGAAGCAAGCACGGGAAAGATTCTTTACGAGAAGAACTCTGAAAATGCACAAGGCATTGCGAGTATGACGAAAATGATGACAGAATACCTTTTACTGGAGGCTGTGGCAGAAGGTAAGGTGAAATGGGACCAGAAGTATAGAGTACCTGCAAACCTTTCTCAAATGTCTCATAATACTGGTCTTAGTAATGTTAGCCTTGAAGATGAAGGTACTTATACCATTAAAGAATTGTATGAAGCGATGGCGATCTATTCAGCTAATGCTGCGACGATAGCAATTGCAGAAACGATTGCCGGATCAGAAGCGAGCTTCGTTAAAATGATGAATGACAAAGCCAAAGAACTTGGCTTGGAAAAATATAAATTCGTTAACTCTACAGGGTTAAACAATAAAGACCTAGCCCCTTATGCAGATAAGGTGGTAGGCGGTCCAGAAGAAGAAAATGTGATGTCTGCTAAGGACGTTGCGACACTGGCCTATCGTTTACTGCAGGATTATCCAGAGGTACTGGAGACATCAAGCATTCCGAAAAAGGTATTTGCAGAAGAAACGGAACATCCCACTCAAATGGATAACTGGAACTGGATGTTGCCTGGCTTGATCCGCGAATATGAAGGGATGGACGGTTTAAAAACCGGAACCACAGATTTTGCAGGAGCCAACTTTACAGGAACAGCCGAAAGAGACGGAATGAGATTCATTACAGTGGTAATGGACGTTGAAGTCCAACCAGGTGAAAACTCCTACGATGCACGCTTTAGTGAAACAAGAAAAATGATGGACCATGCCTTTAACAATTATACGATTGAGGAAGTGCTTCCTGCCGATTATCAAGTGAAAGGGCAAAAGACCCTTCCAGTTGAAAAAGGGAAGGAAAAAAAGGTTGAAATCAAAACGGAATCATCATTAAGCATGGTAATGAAGAATGGTGAAGAAGATTTATACAAACCTAAATTTGTATTGGACAAGAAGAAACTGAATGAGGATAGTGAATTGACAGCTCCAGTCAAAAAAGGAGAAAAAGTGGGGTATGTCACGTTAGAATCAAAGGATAAAAAGGATCTCGGTTATCTTACAGACAAAGGAACAAACGCATCTAAAGCTTCCCTTATCGCAGTGGATAGTGTTGAAAAAGCAAACTGGTTTGTTCTTTCCATGAGAGCCGTAGGCGGCTTCTTCGGGGATATCTTTGATTCTGTAACTTCTACCGTTAAAGGCTGGTTCTAATTAGCCTTGCATGACGTAATCTAAATCAGGCACCAAGACTAGTCTTGGTGTTTTTTTATAAGCAGGAGGGAATGTTTGCTTGTCGCCTCTGATCAAGCCGCTTCCGCTTTTTATGATCCAGCTGCAGCGGCTAGGCCCTCGAGGTCATAAGCTAAATCGACCAAAAAGGCAAAGGGCGCCTTTCTGGTCGATTCATCTTATGCTTGTCGGGCCTGACCAAGCCGCTTCCGCTTTTCGTGATCCAGCTGCAGCGGCTAGGCCCTCGAGGTCTTAAGCCAAATCGACCAAAAAGGCAAAGGGCGCCTTTCCGGTCGATTCATCTTATGCTTGTCGGGCCTGACCAAGCCGCTTCCGCTTTTCGTGATCCAGCTTCAGGGCTTAGAGGCTCGAGGTCATAAGCCAAACATTCCAAAAAGGCAAAGAGCGCCTTTCCGGAATGTTCGTCTTATGCTTGTCGCCTCTGGGCAAAGCCCTTCCGCTTTTCGTCTTGACATTAGTCTTTTTTTATTGTTTATTTAGCAGTAGGGTTATATAATCATTCCGATTGTTTTAGTCACGTTTTTCTTCCTTTTTTGGAAAGTGATGGGACGGGCATAGGATAAATATAAGGGGGATATAGATATGAACACTGGTACAGATCGAGTAAAAAGAGGTATGGCTGAAATGCAAAAAGGCGGCGTTATCATGGACGTTGTCAATGCAGAGCAGGCGAAGATTGCTGAAGCTTCCGGGGCAGTGGCAGTAATGGCTTTAGAACGAGTTCCGGCAGACATCCGTGCGGCTGGTGGAGTAGCCAGAATGGCAGATCCTCGCATTATTGAAGAAGTGATGGGAGCTGTGTCAATTCCTGTAATGGCAAAAGCCCGTATTGGTCATATTGTAGAAGCAAGAGTGCTTGAATCAATGGGTGTTGATTACCTTGATGAGAGTGAAGTATTAACACCTGCTGACGAAGAGTACCATTTAAATAAAAGAGACTTCACGGTTCCATTCGTATGTGGCTGCCGTGATTTAGGTGAAGCTGCCCGTCGTATCGGGGAAGGCGCATCTATGCTTCGTACGAAAGGTGAGCCTGGAACAGGTAACATCGTTGAAGCGGTACGTCATATGCGCAAGGTGAATGCTCAAGTACGCAAGCTTGTTAGCATGAGCGAAGATGAGATCATGACAGAAGCTAAGCTTCTGGGAGCTCCATACGAATTATTATTACAAATCAAAGAAAACGGTCGTTTACCTGTAGTAAACTTTGCTGCAGGCGGAATTGCAACGCCGGCTGATGCGGCTCTTATGATGGAATTGGGAGCTGACGGAGTATTCGTAGGTTCTGGTATCTTCAAATCAGAAAATCCTGAAAAATTTGCTAGAGCCATCGTAGAAGCGACTACTCACTATCAAGATTACAAGTTAATCGCAGAGCTGTCTAAAGAGCTTGGTGTAGCAATGAAGGGAGTAGAAATTTCTTCTATCTTACCTGAAAACCGTATGCAAGACCGTGGATGGTAAGGTGTGATTCTATGTTGAACATCGGTGTATTAGGACTTCAAGGTGCTGTCAGGGAACATGTACGATCAATTGAAGCGTCTGGAGCCAAGGCGATCGTCATAAAGCGAGTTGAGCAGCTGGAAGAAATCCAGGGATTGATCATCCCTGGTGGTGAAAGTACAACTATGAGAAGGCTGATTGACCGATATGGCTTTATGGAGCCATTGAGACAATTTGCTGCAGATGGGAAGCCCATCTTCGGGACATGTGCGGGGCTGATTCTTTTAGCTAAACATATTGTCGGGTATGACGAGCCTCATTTAGGAGTGATGGACGTCAAAGTTGAGCGCAACTCCTTCGGCCGTCAAAAGGAAAGCTTTGAGGCAGACCTTTCCATCGCCCATGTGGGTGAAGGCTTCAACGCCGTTTTCATCCGTGCCCCCCACATCGTGGAAGCGGGAGAAGATGTTGAAATTCTGGCAAAGCATAATGACCGTATCGTCCTTGCGCGTCACGGTCAATTTCTTGGATGTTCATTCCATCCAGAGTTAACAGATGATCATCGTTTGACTTCTTTCTTCGTTGAGATGGTGAAAGAAAGCATGGAAAAAACAATCGCATAATTTCATTGCAAAATGGAAAAGATTGTAGTAAATTATGATATAACCATTAAACATTTAAATCGTTGATAGGAAGTAGTAGTAAAGAAGGCTTGCTGAAGAGAGTCGATGGCTGGTGAGAATCGACGCAAACCCTTTATGAATCCATCCTTGAGTGAAGTACTGAATGAAGTAGGTATTTTCGGTGATTCCGTTACCATCTCTTAAGAGGAAGATGCTTGGCATCTTCAATTAGGGTGGCAACGCGGAACCTCCGTCCCTTTTACCAGGGATGGGGGTTTTTTATTTTTTTATAAAAAAGGAGAGAATCTCATGTTAGACATTAAGTATTTACGTACAAACTTGGAAGATGTGAAGGCCAGACTTCAACACCGTGGAGAGAATCTTGAGGACTTCGGAAAATTTGAAGAACTTGATAAGAGAAGAAGAGAGCTGATTGTTGAAAGTGAAGAATTAAAGAGTAAACGTAATGAAGTATCCCAGCAAATTGCGGTATTGAAGAAAGAGAAAAAGGATGCTCAAGACATGATCGTTGAAATGCGGGAAGTCGGGGCAATGGTTAAAAAGCTGGATGATGAACTTCGTGGCATCGAAGAAGAGTTAGAGGGGATCCTGCTCTCTATCCCGAACATTCCACATAAATCTGTCCCGGTTGGGGAAACAGAAGATGACAATGTAGAGGCACGCAAATGGGGAGAAATCCGTGAATTTAACTTTGAAGCAAAGCCTCATTGGGACATTGCAACCGGCCTTGGGATCCTTGATTTCGAACGTGCAGGAAAAGTGACGGGCAGTCGTTTTGTCTTCTATAAAGGGCTGGGTGCAAGACTGGAAAGAGCCCTTATTAACTTCATGATGGATCTGCACATGGATGAGCATGGGTATACAGAAATGATCCCTCCATTCCTAGTGAATAGAGCGAGCATGACAGGAACAGGTCAACTTCCAAAGTTTGAAGAAGATGCGTTCAGAATCGAGAGCGAGGACTATTTCTTAGTCCCAACTGCAGAAGTACCTGTGACAAATTATCATCGTGATGAAATCATGAACGGTGAAGAATTACCTGTAAGCTATGTCGCGTACAGTGCCAACTTCCGTTCTGAAGCGGGATCTGCAGGCCGTGACACACGTGGCCTGATACGTCAGCACCAATTCAATAAAGTAGAGCTTGTCCGCTTCGTGAAGCCGGAAGACTCTTATGATGCTTTAGAGGAGCTAACGGGTCATGCTGAAAAAGTCCTTCAATTACTTGGCCTGCCATACCGGGTGTTATCTATGTGCACAGCGGACTTAGGCTTTACAGCTGCAAAGAAATATGACATCGAGGTATGGATCCCTAGCTATGGAACCTACCGTGAAATCTCTTCTTGCAGTAACTTTGAAAGCTTCCAGGCAAGACGTGCCAATATTCGTTTCAGAAGAGAAGCGAAAGGAAAACCGGAACATGTGCATACCCTGAATGGATCTGGTTTAGCCATTGGACGTACAGTTGCAGCTATCCTGGAGAACTATCAGCAGGAAGATGGATCTGTTATCGTTCCGGAAGCTCTTCGTCCATATATGGGTGGAGCAGAAGTCATTAAATAATCAATGATTTCTGAACTGAAGTTGATCAAAAAGGTGTCTCACTTATGTGTGAGGCACCTTTTTAATTTTTTTTGTAAATATGCTTGACTCTATTTGTACACCATGATATTATAATTCTTGTCGATACGGAGGAATACCCAAGTCCGGCTGAAGGGATCGGTCTTGAAAACCGACAGGGGTGTAACAGCCCGCGGGGGTTCGAATCCCCCTTCCTCCTCCATTGATATTTTTAATAACCATTGCGCATAAACATTGGAGATAGAATCCGTTACATTTGATGTAACGGATTTTTTTGCGTGATCTCCAGGACCATAGACTTAGTTCATTCTTACTTAAGGTTTTTGATATCCTCCCTTAAGTGGGAATCCGAAGTATGTTCCAGTACGCCAATTTCTGTGATGTGTGTTCGTGCTTCTTCGCCCCAAGCTTATAAATCATGGAAAAAATATTCTTCATCGATTGATCGTATCGATCGTCCTCAGGTGAGTTGTGATACTGGCGGAATGGAATCTGAGCACGCCTCATGGTCGATATATCATCATCATAATTATCATTGAACAGCATTTTTAGTTCATTGACTTCTGTGGGGGTTGCGAAGATACGATAACTCGGACTTGCTTTTTGACTGGGGTCCTGGAGGATATTTCCACTGTTTATATCTACATAATACGGTTGTTTTGATTCCATTTTCCTTTCATCTCCTTAGTCGATTGTTTGTTACTGTATATACCTCTTAACGAATGGAAATAAACGGATTGGTGTTTTCGATGATAAACGTTGTAAGAAAATGATCTTGTGGAATACAGTGATCGTTTTCTCTGTGGGTCTCCCAGAGCTTTTTTTATGAGTATGCCATAGATGGGATATCAGCGGACGTTCCCCGGGATTTTCAGATTGGATTCGAAACCCGTAGGCTTGTAGGATTTTTGTGACAGAGCTAAAAACTGTCTTCCAATAAGACGTAAAAAAAGACTACTCTGTATCGTATGGCACAGAGTAGTCTTTAAGATAGATTCAGCTCTTTAACATTCTCGTTTGTTCAATGAAGTAGCCAATTCGTTCTACGATCGGCTCAATGGATTCTTGATCATTGACTAAGTCGTACTCACTGATGTCCAGTCTGAGAACAGGGCATGCGTTAAAGGAATTGATCCAGTTTTCGTAACGTTCATGCATTTCTTCCCAGTAGGCAACCGGTGTTTGCTGTTCCATAGGGCGGCCGCGTTCACGGATGCGGTCCACGACATTATCGATGGATCCTTCTAGATAGATCAGAAGATCAGGGTGAGGGAAGTATGGTGTCATGACCATGGCATCAAAAAGACTTGTATACGTTTCATAATCGATGTCACTCATATTCCCTTTTTCATAATGCATACGGGCAAAGATCCCGGTATCCTCATAGATTGAGCGATCCTGGATGAATCCACCCCCGTATTCAAAGATTTTCTTTTGTTCTTTGAAGCGTTCTGCAAGGAAGTAGACTTGAAGGTGGAAACTCCAGCTTTTAAAATCCTGATAAAATTTATCGAGATACGGATTGGTATCAACTTTTTCGAATGATGTACGGAAACCCAAGGCATTGGCCAGTCCGTTGGTCATAGTGGATTTACCGACGCCCACTGTACCTGCAATGGTGATCACGGCATTGTTCGGGATCCCGTATTTAGTGCGAAGATTCATGATAGTGAACTCCTTTTTTTAGTGTAGTCTCTAATTGAATAAGAATGTGTTCAAGATCCTCTTTGTTTTGAACGAAGTCTACGTGGTCACCATTGTAGCGAAGAACAGGGATATCCGGATGAGTCTCTTCAAATGTATTCATATACTCCTCATAGTCCAGTGATAACTGTTTGAGGTACAGGGGGCTGATTTTCTTTTCGAAATCTCTCCCTCTTTTTTCAATACGTTTCAATAGCGTGTCCAAGCTTGCGTTCAAGTAGATCACTACATTCGGTCTTGGCATATCGGTCGTTAAAATGTCATAGATATTGAGGTATTTCTTGAACTGTTGTTCATCCTTCAAGGTGCGTTTTGCAAAGATGATGTTTTTAAGGATATGATAATCTGCCACCACAGATTTATTTTGAGATAAGTAATGTTTTTCTATATCTTCCAGCTGTTTGTATCGATTGCATAAGAAAAACATCTCTGTTTGAAAACTCCACTCTTCAATGTCATCATAAAACTTATCTAAGAACGGATTTTCATCAACGATTTCTTTTAATAAATGAAAATGGAAATGGTCGGAAATCGCTTTTGCCAGAGAGGTTTTTCCTATTCCAATCGGGCCTTCAACGGTAATGAAAGGAATGCGCCCCATTAAATGTCCTCCTCATATTACGGCAATCTTTTCTCGTATGAATGGTAAATAAAAAATTACGACAGGAATTATTGTAACACAATAGATGGATGGTTTGTTCAGGTTATTTCCGTGCGATCAGAAAATAAACTATGTTCATTTTATCGACTGAATACGAGGAATCCTTCGTTCATACATAAGTAAAAGCTGATAGACAGGTGTTTATAGATTCACCTATCCATCAGCTTCTATTTATCATCTTTTGACAACATTAAAATTGTCAGAAAGTAACAACCAGTTTTGAGGGAAGGAAAGGCCGAGTTTCCAGTAGCTCATCCCCCTTAATTTCAACTCATTCATGAGATCGAATTTGGCCTGAATGCTTCTGGCGTCCTCAAACCACACCTCATGATCCTTTCCTGATCCGGTGTCGCGGTATGTGAAGAACGGGGCCTGTGCTTTCTGATCATATTGTATCGGTACATTGTTATCAGAGGCGATTTTTATTGCCTGTTGAGGGCTTATGGCTTTTGCCGTATCCCCTTGTTTGAATGGGAGCGTCCAGTCATAGCCATATAAATTTTGTCCCATGAGAACCTTGGAAGGTGGCATCTCTGATACCGCATACTCAAGTACATCTCTTACAGGTCCTATAGGGGAGACCGCCATGGCAGGACCGCCGCTATATCCCCATTCATAGGTCATGATGACGACGAAATCGACAATCTGTCCGTGGGCTTTATAATCATGCGCTTCGTACCATTTCCCTTTCTGATCGGCACTGGTCTTGGGTGCCAGGGCGGTTGAGAGTAGCCAGCCTTCTTGATTGAAACGCTGCTTCGCTTTTCGCAGAAATTGGTTGTATGCTTCTTTATCCTGTGGACGCAAGTATTCAAAGTCAAAGTGAATATCCCTAAATCCATATTTCTTTGCTGTTTGGACAACGTTAGTAAGGAACTTATCCTGGATGGCCTGATCGGTTAAAAGAATACGTCCCAGTTCATCACTGAAAGTCCCTTCTTCTTGATTGGTAATCGCCATCATTAATACATTCTGATTGTTCTTCCCTGTTTGAATAAGGTTTCCAAGGGGGGGCTCCTTCAACGTGCCATCCCTTTTAGCCTGAAAGCTGAATGGAGCCAGATAAGTCAGATAGGGGGCAGCTTCCTTGGCTGCTTCTTCAAGGTTAGGTGCCACTTCTTTTCCGTAAGGCTCTACATAACCATTAAACTCTCCCTTCATCTTAGGTTTCTCTGGGATGTATAAACGGAACCCTATTTGAAGAGGCTGATTGGGAGATATTCCATTGACTCTAGCCAGTTCCTGGTAGGAGACATCGGTCTTTTGACTGATGGACCAGAGACTATCCCCCGGTTGTACAAAATAGAAACTTCCTATAATAGGGATGACCAAAGATTGGCCGATCACTAAGTTGTTGGGATTTGGCAATTCATTGGCATCGACTATATCTTTAACAGTTGATCCATAGGCTTGAGCTATACCAAATAATGATTGGTTTGCCTGGACAACGTGAATTTGCATATACAGACCCTCCTCCATTTCGTTCACTATAATCAACGTATGAAATGGAAGACTTGAATATGTATGGTGCAAATGAATTTATAAGATGCCTTCAGTTGGATCAACCTTCGCTTTTAAGACGTTTTTCATCATCGTTAACGCATAGCGATTATCCTCATCACTGACAGACGCAATGGCATCTCGGGGGACGATAATGTTAAACTCTCTCATGTAAGCATCGTTAGCTGTGAAGAGTACGCAAATGTTTCCGGCAATACCTGTAATGATTAGATTCTTTACATTCAGATGATGAAGAAGAGTATTCAACGCCGTACCATAAAATGCAGAATGCTTGGGTTTAATGAGAAAGAAATCATCTTCTTTCGGTTTGAGCGGAGTCATGATGGGATCGCTCACTTTGTTATGACATTTTTGATAAATTTCTTTGTAATCTGCTTTCCATAGTTCATAATGGTCATTAATATAAATAGTGGGATACTGATGTTTGGTACAATAGTGACGCAGGGAGTTAATGGGGTCGACGATCTTTCCGGCGTGCTTTGCCAAAGTCTCCCCATGCTTGAAGTCGAATGGATTCATAATGTCTATAATCAGAAGTGCAGTTCTTTCAGGTATCATGTTGAAAACCCCTTTCGTCTATAGTGTGCAGTGGATGGGGATTTTTTATAAAGGAATGAGAAATAAATTTGCGGGAGTACAGAATGGGTATAAGAGAAGAACGATTTATGATGGAAGCATTGAAGGAAGCAGAAAAAGCAGCGGCAATTGAAGAGGTTCCCATTGGAGCGGTCATCGTCATGAATGATGAAATCATTGCCCGTGCACATAACCTTAGAGAAACAAGTCAGAATGCCATCACTCATGCTGAAACAATGGCCATCCAAGAAGCTTGCGAGAAGCTTGGGACCTGGAGACTTGAAGGGGCTGAGCTTTATGTGACCCTTGAGCCGTGCCCTATGTGCAGTGGTGCCATCATTCTTTCAAGAATCGAGAGAGTCATCTACGGGGCGAAAGATCCGAAAGCTGGATGTGCAGGTACGTTAATGAATCTTCTCGAAGACGATCGGTTTAATCATCAATGCGAAGTAGTGACCGGTATTCTTTCAGAAGAATGCGGGGGGATCCTTTCCCGTTTCTTTAAACGCCTGAGAGAGCGGAAGAAGCTTGAGAAGAAGAATAGGGAACAGGGATTGTAAATAACTTACAGCATTCCATCATTGCTTTTTAACGTAAATCCTAGTATACTTAATTTTGCGTCGTACTAATGGCGCAACTAAATATGGTATCAATTTTGCCGTGCTAGGTGGGGAGGTAGCGGTGCCCTGTACTCGCAATCCGCTCTAGCGAGACCGAATTCCTTTCCGAGGCTGGCACTCTGTAGGGCCTGCCTCAAGTAAGTGGTGTTGACGCCTGGGTCCTGCGCAATGGGAATCCATGAACCATGTCAGGTCCGGAAGGAAGCAGCATTAAGTGGAAGCTCCCATGTGCCGCAGGGTTGCCTGGGCCGAGCTAACTGCTTGAGTAACGCCTATGGATGCTCGTCGACGAAAGGTGCACGGCAGTTTAATAAATAGACAACAACTCATCCTTAAAGGGTGAGTTTTTTGTATGTAAAAGTGGTTGTATCGTTAAAAGAGGATCACCTAAATTGATCTCCGGTTTTCTTTGTAAAAGGGATTTAAATTACGTTATAATAGACAGTATAGTACATAAAACAAGAGGGGGGGAGTATTTTGGCATATCAGGCTTTATATCGTGTGTGGCGTCCTCAGTCATTTATTGATGTAGTAGGACAGCAGCATGTAACGAAAACGTTGCAAAATGCCCTCCTTCATCAGAAGATTTCTCATGCCTATTTATTCTCGGGACCGAGGGGAACAGGGAAGACAAGTGCAGCGAAGATATTGGCAAAAGCCGTTAACTGCGAGCGTTCACCCGTAGCTGAACCTTGTAACGAGTGCGATGCTTGTAAAGGGATTACCGATGGTTCAATTCCTGATGTCATCGAAATTGATGCCGCCTCTAATAATGGTGTCGAAGAGATAAGGGATATCCGGGATAAGGTCAAATATTCTCCAAGTGTAGTCGACTATAAAGTGTACATCATAGATGAAGTGCATATGCTGTCGATCGGAGCGTTTAATGCGCTGTTGAAAACATTAGAGGAACCACCCAAACATGTCATCTTCATCCTTGCCACTACAGAGCCCCATAAGATTCCGCTTACAATCATTTCACGCTGTCAGCGCTTTGACTTCAAACGGATCACAGCTAGGGATATTGTGGGCCGGATGAGTCATATTGCCACTGAATCAGGTGTGAACTATGAAGAAAATGCCCTTACAATCATCGCAAGGGCGGCAGAAGGCGGTATGCGTGATGCCCTCAGTCTTCTTGACCAGGCCATCTCCTTCAGCCAGGACCGTGTAACCGTTGACGATGCCCTTACTGTTACAGGGGCTGTATCTCAGGGCTATTTAAATACGCTGGCGAAAGCAATTCTCGAAAGGGATGTCACGAGTGGATTGAGTGCGCTTGAAGAATTGTTGTTCCAAGGAAAGGATCCGGCCAGGTTCGCCGAGGACTTTATTCTTTATTTCCGGGATATGCTGTTATATCAGACCGCTCCCAATCTTGAGGAATCACTGGAACGGGTCATGCTCGATGATGATTTTAAAGAGTTGGCCGGACAAACACAGCCACAGCAGATCTATCAATACATCGATGTCCTGAATCAGGCAGGTCAGGAAATGAAGTTCACCAATCATGCCAGGATCTATCTTGAAGTTTCCATTGTAAAGCTTTGTCAGATGGAAGCACCTGCAAGCGGCTTCTTCCCCGGAAGTGAACGATATGATGAAGAAGATCACCTCCCTTGAGAAAGAGATTGAGCAGTTGAAGGCAAATGGGGTGAAGGTACAGGCAGAGCCTGCTGCACAGCCTGCCAAAAAGCCGATCAGGGCAAAGAAAGGCTTCAGGGCTCCTACGGGCAAGATTCAAGAGGTGCTCCGTACGGCTACGAAAGAAGATCTCAATCTTATCAAGAGCCGCTGGGGGGATATGGTTGAAACACTGAATCAACGTCAAATGCGTTCACAATCCGCATTATTAAATGACGCTGAGCCTGTTGCAGCGACAAACGGTTCCTTTGTGTTAAAATTTAAATATGATATTCATTGTCAGATGGCAATGGAGAATCAAGCTTTCACTTCAGCGATTGCTTCCATACTGGAAGAGCTGACGGGTAATGGCTATGCGGCAATTGGAATTCCCGAAGATCAGTGGCTGTCCATAAGAGAAGACTTTATCCGAAATTCGAAAACGGAGGATGGAGAATCATCCGGTGAGGATCAGGGAGAAGATTCTTTTGTGAAGGAAGCTGAAAAGCTGGTCGGTATGGATTTAATAGAATTAAACGATTAATAAAAATATACTGGAGGTAATAGTATGATGCGTGGAAATGGTAATATGCAAAATATGATGAAGCAAATGCAAAAAATGCAAAAGAAAATGGCGGAAGCTCAAGAGGAACTGGGAGAAAAGCAAATCGAAGGTACTGCTGGGGGCGGAATGGTGACGGTTGTCGTTTCCGGTCATAAACAAGTTCTTGATGTGAAAATCAATGAAGAAGCGGTTGATCCTGATGATGTAGAAATGCTACAAGATCTAGTCCTTGCAGCGACAAACGATGCACTGAAGAAAGCGGACGAATTAACGAACTCAACTATGGGTCAATTCACTAAAGGAATGAACCTACCAGGAATGTTCTAGGAGGCAATACGATGCACTATCCTGAGCCTATATCAAAGCTGATAGACAGCTTTATGAAATTGCCGGGAATCGGGCCGAAAACTGCGGCCCGTCTGGCTTTTTTTGTTCTTAGCATGAAAGAAGATACCGTGCTGGATTTTGCCAAAGCACTGGTCAATGCCAAGCGGAATTTAAGTTACTGTTCAGTATGCGGTCACATCACGGATCAAGATCCCTGCTATATCTGTGAGGATCAAAGGCGGGATCGCAGCATCCTCTGTGTGGTCCAAGATCCTAAAGATGTCATTGCAATGGAAAAGATGAAGGAATACAACGGACAATATCATGTGCTTCATGGAGCTATCTCCCCAATGGATGGGATTGGTCCGGAAGACATCAATGTACCTGATCTCATTAAGCGCCTTCAGGGTGACGAGGTACAGGAAGTGATCCTCGCCACCAACCCTAACATTGAAGGAGAGGCGACAGCCATGTATATCTCCCGACTCGTCAAACCATCAGGTATCCGGATCACGAGGATCGCCCACGGACTTCCTGTCGGTGGAGATCTCGAATATGCAGATGAAGTAACGCTATCGAAAGCCCTCGAAGGAAGAAGAGACGTTTAACGAAGGAGAGGATACCTCATGTTTTTCAGGAAAAAAGGAAAGCTGAAAAAAGAGTATGACCAATCCTTACTTCACGTTTTAGACGAAACGAAGGATCATTGGAATCAGCAGCGTTCCATCGATGAGATGAGCGTGGATTATAATTTGAACATCCACTGTCATTCGAAAATTGCAGAAGCCAAATATTTTTTTCTCTTCAGAGAAGCAAAACATAGAAAGATCGTCATAAAAAGGTAGACAACCTTCATATCCTTTCAATAAGAGACATTATATGTTCTATGTTGAGAGGAGAGAGGGTATGAGCCCAGTTATCGTCATTGCGGTAATCAGCGGACTGATTGTTCTGCTATTGGCTAACGGTACACCCATCAAGCCACTGCGGTTTGTAGGACAAGTTGCCATGAAGGTCATGATCGGAGCACTATTTTTATT
>CP128835.1:910000-972500 GCA_030388825.1 Rossellomorea sp. AcN35-11 | reverse complement strand
TGATAGCGAGCGAATTATAGTAGCGAAGTTCCTGATTCCACACTGCCAAGAAAAGCCTCTAGCGAGGAAAAAGGTGCCCGTACCGCAAACCGACACAGGTAGGCGAGGAGAGAATCCTAAGGTGAGCGAGAGAACTCTCGTTAAGGAACTCGGCAAAATGACCCCGTAACTTCGGGAGAAGGGGTGCTCTGGTAGGGTGCAAGCCCGAGAGAGCCGCAGTGAATAGGCCCAGGCGACTGTTTAGCAAAAACACAGGTCTCTGCGAAGCCGTAAGGCGAAGTATAGGGGCTGACGCCTGCCCGGTGCTGGAAGGTTAAGAGGAGTGCTTAGCGCAAGCGAAGGTGCGAATCGAAGCCCCAGTAAACGGCGGCCGTAACTATAACGGTCCTAAGGTAGCGAAATTCCTTGTCGGGTAAGTTCCGACCCGCACGAAAGGCGTAACGATCTGGGCACTGTCTCAACGAGAGACTCGGTGAAATTATAGTACCTGTGAAGATGCAGGTTACCCGCGACAGGACGGAAAGACCCCGTGGAGCTTTACTGTAGCCTGATATTGAATTTTGGTACAGCTTGTACAGGATAGGTAGGAGCCTTGGAAGCCGGAGCGCCAGCTTCGGTGGAGGCATCGGTGGGATACTACCCTGGCTGTATTGAAATTCTAACCCGCGCCCCTTATCGGGGTGGGAGACAGTGTCAGGTGGGCAGTTTGACTGGGGCGGTCGCCTCCTAAAGAGTAACGGAGGCGCCCAAAGGTTCCCTCAGAATGGTTGGAAATCATTCGCAGAGTGTAAAGGCACAAGGGAGCTTGACTGCGAGACCTACAAGTCGAGCAGGGACGAAAGTCGGGCTTAGTGATCCGGTGGTTCCGCATGGAAGGGCCATCGCTCAACGGATAAAAGCTACCCCGGGGATAACAGGCTTATCTCCCCAAGAGTCCACATCGACGGGGAGGTTTGGCACCTCGATGTCGGCTCATCGCATCCTGGGGCTGTAGTCGGTCCCAAGGGTTGGGCTGTTCGCCCATTAAAGCGGTACGCGAGCTGGGTTCAGAACGTCGTGAGACAGTTCGGTCCCTATCCGTCGTGGGCGCAGGAAATTTGAGAGGAGCTGTCCTTAGTACGAGAGGACCGGGATGGACGCACCGCTGGTGTACCAGTTGTCTTGCCAAAGGCATCGCTGGGTAGCTATGTGCGGAAGGGATAAGTGCTGAAAGCATCTAAGCATGAAGCCCCCCTCGAGATGAGATTTCCCATCACGTAAGTGAGTAAGATCCCTAGAAGATGACTAGGTAGATAGGTCAGAGATGGAAGCATGGCGACATGTGGAGTTGACTGATACTAATCGATCGAGGACTTAACCACAAAGAGTCATTGATTTAAATGAACAACTGGTCGATATTCGGCTTTCTTGACATCAATCCTTTATCTAGTTTTGAAGGAATAAACCTTCAATTAAATATTCGTCTGGTGATAATGGCGAAGAGGTCACACCCGTTCCCATGCCGAACACGGAAGTTAAGCTCTTCAGCGCCGATGGTAGTTGGGGGATCTCCCCCTGTGAGAGTAGGACGTCGCCAGGCAAATATGTAAAAAGAGTAGCTCAATGGAGTTACTCTTTTTTGTATTCAATTGTAGAAAAATCTGTTGGGAAGAACATATTGGTTTTAACTGATGTCTCAGCGTCCGCACTGCGCGGGCAGGGAGGAGCAAGAAGGTCGAGGACGCGAGTGAATCCCGCACAAGGATCTTAATCCAAGAATAAAATCGAAAGAAATATCACTATGGCCCCTGTAACGCCTATAGGTCTTATAGAGTAATAGTTTCATTACTGTTCTTATATGTTCATATAATTACTACCATTCAGCTAAGCCCTCTCCTCACGGCATATCTTTTTCCTCATTTTTTTTATAGAGACATACACAGACAGGGCGGTTGTGACATAAGATAAATTACACTTGATTATTCTGTCAGTTCAAAGGTTTTAAATAATGTATACAATTTGTAGTTTTTAGGCAGAATAGGTTGTATGGAGGTGGAGAGCCCTATGTTAAATCCGGAGCGTAAGGCGGCTTTAGAAGAGTGTATCGTTTGCCACATCGATAAGAAGGTTGGAATCCATCTATACACATCGTTTATCTGCACAGAATGTGAGAAAGAAATGATTCAGACGGAAACGAATGATCCTTTGTATAAGACGTTTGTTCAAAGATTAAAAAAAGTGAATACTCCTCAAATCTATTCATAACCAGAAAGTTAATGGGGTTATGAATTTTTTTTGTAAAATGATTCCTTAGGGCATTGGTTAGATGGTTGTGATACGATATGAATGGATATTGATATTGAGGAGATACAAACAATGAAGCGGAATCATAATAGAATGCCTCTAATCGAGGCGTTAGATAATCACCGTTCTGCAAAGCCCATCTCTTTTCATGTGCCTGGTCATAAAAATGGGTTATTGATGGAGGATCCATCATTTTTTCAAATGGATGTGACGGAGTTAACCGGTTTGGATGATCTGCATGATCCCCATGAGTCGATAAGGGAAGCAGAGGAATTATTGGCGGATGTATATGGGACTAAGCGGAGTTATTTTCTTGTGAATGGGAGTACCGTCGGAAACATCGCTGCTATTATGGCATCATGTTCACCCGGAGACCCCGTTTTTGTACAAAGGAATTGTCATAAGTCAGTATTAAATGGGATCAAGCTTGCGAAGGCTGTTCCAATATTAATAGAAACAGAGTGGAATGACGAGGGGACTGCTCTTGGTATACGTTTGGATGCTATAAAGGAAGCCCTGAAGGCCTATCCTCAAGTGAAGGCATGCATTATGACGTATCCTACATATTATGGATTTACATATAATCTTCGAGATATCGTAGAGGAATTACATAAACACCATGTGACATGTATAATTGATGAGGCTCATGGTGCCCATTTTACATTGGGCAGCCCTTTTCCTGAGTCTTCCATTCAATGTGGGGCTGATATTGTCGTTCACTCTGCTCATAAGATGCTCCCAGCCATGACGATGGGGTCCTTTTTACACATCGCAGGCACAAGAGTGAATGAACGAAAAGTGAAAGAGTATCTGTCGATGCTGCAATCAAGTAGCCCTTCGTATCCGATTATGGCATCTCTGGATTATGCAAGGTCCTATGTCGGGACGTTTACGAAAGAGGATATGGGCCATCATCTTAAAGGGACCGAGGAGTTTGTTCAGGAGTTGGAAGGGATACACCCTCAGCTTTTAGTAAAGCGTGCCCACGATCCTCTAAAGCTTATCATCCAGTTAGAGGGAAGGTCGGGATATAGGCTTCAGCAGTTGTTGGAGTCTCAAGGGATTTACCCCGAACTTGCTGACCCGGAATGTGTCCTCTTCATTCTCCCTTTATTGAAGGAAGATCGTTCTTTTCCATATAAAGAGGCAATCAGGAGAATACGGGACGCATTATCGAATGAACCGAGCGTAGAAAAGATAGCGAAGCATAAAATAAAATGTACAGGTAAGGGGTATTTTTCCTCTTTGGAATGGAGTTTTGAGATGATGGAGGAGAAAGAAGAGATCTCTGTCCCCCTTGATCACGCAGAGGGTGAAATCTCTGCGGGGATGGTCATACCTTATCCACCAGGGATACCCTTATTGATTCCAGGGGGAGAGAATTACTTCTCAAGCCATTAGGCGTTTGGCAGAATACGTAGAGAATAAAGCGAACATACAAGGTCATCACCAATTAGAGGAGAACCTTGTATATGTGTACCGATAAGCAGGTGGAGGGGAAGATATGTCAAAAGGTTTGTTTATTACAGTTGAAGGTCCAGAGGGAGCGGGGAAGTCAACGATATTAAAAGAGCTTTACGATCAATTAGTACAGGACGGCTATGAAGTCATACAGACAAGGGAGCCTGGTGGCATATCCATTGCGGAACAAATCAGGGAAGTGATTTTAAACACAGGGAACACCGAAATGGATAAACGGACGGAAGCTCTTCTATATGCTGCGGCAAGACGTCAGCATCTTGTGGAAAAGGTGATTCCAGCCCTGGAAGAAGGAAAGATTGTGATCTGTGATCGTTTTATCGATAGTTCTCTTGCGTATCAGGGGAATGCACGTGGAATTGGTATGGAAGAGGTTATGGATATCAACCGATTCGCGATTGAGGATAAAATGCCTGATTTGACCTTGTATTTTGATATTGATCCCGAAGAGGGTTTAAAGAGAATTTCGAAACATAATGGCAGGGAAGTGAACCGGTTGGATCTTGAATCCATGGACTTCCATACCCTCGTTCGTGAGGGATATCAGGAGTTGATCAGACAATACCCAGAGCGAATTCAAATCATTGATGCAAGTCAAAGTAAAGAAGAGGTATTCTCGGAAGCTTACCAAATCGTATGGGACTATCTGAAGCAGCTTTCTTAATCCTCAAGGTACAATACAGATAAAAGGCGGGGACTGACTCTTAAGCAAAATTTGGTGCTTTTAAGTTGGTCTCTTTTTTATACGAAACGTGTATGCTGAGGCTGTTCAATGATATAATAGAAGGAAGTAAATGGCTTTAAAACGGAGGAATTGATTAATGAAAGTAATTATGGCAGTTGTTCAAGATAAAGATAGTAATCGTTTGTCCAATGCCCTGATGGAACATAATTTTCGTTCGACAAAATTAGCGAGTACCGGTGGGTTTTTAAGGTCGGGGAATACCACGTTCATCATTGGTACAGAAGATATTCGTGTAGATAAAGCGTTACAGGTTATTAAAGAAAACTGTCAGTCACGTGATCAAATGGTGGCTCCTGTCTCTCCTATGGGCGGCAATGCGGATTCTTATGTCCCTTACCCTGTAGAAGTGGCCGTTGGTGGAGCGACTGTATTTGTTCTCCCGGTAGAGCAATTCCACCAGTTTTAAAGTGAGGTTTATCTTATGAAAATTAATCAGGACCATCGTGTGTCCTTGGATAAAGTAGTGAAAGAACAGAAATCCAGTGGAACCGGCCAGGTTAAATTCGGTCAACTGGTTCATAAGCACGATCAAAAAATGCAAATGGACCAGCTCAATAAGCTGCTTGTCACCATAGAAGACGCAGGCAGCCGCTTAGCCCAATCAAGGACGTTCAGAGATCTTGCAAAATATAAAACACTGGTCAAGAAATTTGTGCGTGAAGCCGTGGATTTCGGAATGGACCTGAAGCAATCCCATACGTGGAATCAATATGGTGAAGGAAGAAAGCTCAATATTGTACAGACCGTTGATCAACAGCTAGTTGAACTGACTGAAGATGTGTTGGATAAGGAAAAGCGGTCCATTGATATATTAGGGAAAATCGGAGAAATAAAAGGATTGCTTATTAATCTTTATATGTAAGAGAGTGATGTTTCAAGATGAAGTTTGAAGAAATACAACCATTTCAGCCTGTCGTTCTTCAGATGCTTCAGAATAGCATTGTGAAGGATCGTGTCGCTCATGCTTATTTATTTGAGGGGGAAAAAGGGACACGCAAAAAAGAAATGAGCATCCTGTTCGCGAAAGCATTGCTATGTGTGAATCGCGTCGATGGAAAGGCTTGTGAAAGCTGTTCTAACTGCAGACGGATCAACCACGGGAACCACCCGGATCTTCACCTGGTGGAGCCGGATGGCTTATCTATAAAGAAAGAGCAGATTAAAAGTCTGCAAGAAGAATTTTCGAAGACAGGTGTAGAATCCAAAAAGAAGATCTACATTATTGTTCACGCTGATAAAATGACGGCGAATGCGGCTAATAGTCTATTGAAGTTTCTTGAAGAACCCTTAGCCGACACGACAGCGATTCTTGTCACAGAAAATATCCATCGCATTTTGCCTACTATTCTTTCGAGGTGTCAGACGATTTCCTTTAAACCGCTTCCAAAAGAGCAATTGACCAAACAATTATTGGAAGAGGGGATAGAGCCTCATTTAGCGACACTTGCTTCCAACTTGACGAACCATTATGAGGAAGCTGTAGAAATATGTCAAAATGAGTGGTTTGCACAAGCAAGAATAATAGTGTTAAAATTGTATGAAGTCCTCCAAAAAAGTCCCTTCCAAGCAATGGTCAAAATACAAGAGGATTTTGTACAGCACTTCAAAGAAAAAGATCAAGTGGATCGAGCATTAGATCTTTTACTTCTAATATATAAAGACTTACTTCATATCCAGTTAGGAAAAGAAGAACAGCTCGTGTACCCGGACCAAAAGGAAAACTGGAAATCAAACGCACTTCAAGTATCAACGAATCGTCTTTCTACTAATATGACGGCGATACTTGAAGCAAAACGTAAGTTAAACGCCAATATGAATTCGCAGCTGCTAGTAGAACAGCTTATGCTAAAACTGCAGGGGTGATGGTCCTTTGTACGATGTTGTAGGAGTACGCTTTAAAAAAGCGGGAAAAATCTATTATTTCGATCCGGGTGCGTTGGATATTCAGAAAGATTGCTATGTAATCGTTGAAACCGCCCGGGGGGTCGAATTTGGAAAAGTAGTCGTAGAGAGAAAGCAAGTCGGAGAAAATGACGTAGTGCTCCCATTGAAAAAAGTGATTCGTATCGCTGATCAAAAAGATCGTTTAATCGTAGATGAAAACAAATCATCCGCAATGGAAGCCTACAATGTTTGTTGTGATAAAATTAATCAGCATCAATTGGATATGAAACTGGTGGATGTAGAGTATACATTTGATCGGAATAAAGTCATATTCTATTTTACTGCTGATGGACGGGTTGATTTCCGAGAGCTAGTTAAAGATCTAGCTTCCATTTTCCGTACGCGCATAGAGCTTCGTCAGATTGGCGTTCGAGACGAAGCAAAAATGCTGGGGGGTATTGGTCCTTGTGGCCGCATGCTGTGTTGTTCAACCTTTTTAGGTGATTTTGAGCCCGTATCCATCAAGATGGCGAAGGATCAAAATCTATCCCTTAATCCAACGAAGATTTCAGGTTTATGCGGTCGTTTAATGTGCTGTCTGAAATACGAGAATGACGAGTATGAAGCAGCGAAAGAAGAATTACCTGATATCGGAGAAGTGATTAAGACACCTCATGGAAAAGGTAAAGTGGTGGGTCTTAATATTCTGGAACGTATTCTTCAAGTGGAAATCAAAGAGGAAGAACGTACACTGGAATTTACATTAGATGAAATAATGAACGAAGGTGCCGTATCATTCCAAGCCACAGAGTAACGGGGTGTAGTGTCGTGGATAAAAAAGAGTTCTTTGATTCTGTCAGTAATATGGAACAACAAATTGGTCATCTTTATCATCAATTAGGTGAGCTCAAACAATGCCTGGCTGAGATGTTAGAAGAAAATCATTCTCTGACACTTGAAAATGAGCATTTGCGCCGTAGACTGGAACAAACAGAGAACTCACCAAAAAAGGTACAAACAAAGAGCGATGCGGGTATAACGAGTGAGTCAGACTTAGAAGATAAAACACTGGATATTGGAGAAGGCTATGATAACCTTGCCCGATTATACCAGGAAGGATTTCATATTTGTAACATCCATTTTGGAAGTCCCCGGAAGGATGAAGATTGTTTATTCTGCCTTTCTTTCTTGAATAAGAAATAAGGAAAGCAATGTGACATCTATTCATCCTCCCAAAGAAATGAATACAGATAAAAAGGACTGATCCGTAAAAAAGGGTTGGTCCTTTTTAATCGAAAACGATGGGGGCGAGAAGCATAAGACGAATCTGTCCAAACTGGCGTATTTCCCTTTTGGACAGACTGGACTTATGGCCTCTAGCCACCTAGACCTACAGATGGATAAATGGAAAGCGGAGGGGCTACTTTCGCCACTTTCTATATAAACTCTGGCAACTTCATATAATAGAAAGAAAAAATGGAGGAACGGCATGGTTGAACTAAAAGAAGATGAAAGGTTAGATTATTTACTGGCTGAAAATATGAGGATCATTCAAAGTCCGTCTGTATTCTCCTTCTCGACAGATGCGGTTTTGCTGGCCCACTTCAGCTATCTACCAACTCACAAGGGAAAAGTGGTTGATCTATGTTCAGGTAATGGGATCATCCCCTTATTACTGAGTACACGAACCAATGTGAAGATTACAGGTATAGAGATTCAGGAACGGTTATTCGATATGGCGCAAAGGAGTGTCCGATATAATGACCGTCAAAACCAGATAACCATGAAGCTGGGGGATGTGAAGAAAATCGATGAGCTGCTTCATCATTCACACTATGATGTTGTCACATGTAACCCACCATACTTTAATACTCCTCCCGGGGATAAAAGAAATGTGAACGAGCATTATGCGATTGCCCGTCATGAAATTTTATGTTCCCTTGAGGATACAATAAAAGCTTCAAGTTACCTCCTGAAACAAGGAGGAAAGGCTTCTTTCGTCCATCGGCCGGGTCGATTGATGGACATTCTCTCATTAATGAGGAAGCATCGACTGGAGCCTAAACGATTACGCTTTGTGTATCCTAAGCCAGGAAGAGAAGCCAATACCATCCTAATTGAAGGAATAAAAGATGGGAAGCCGGACCTGAAGATCCTTCCTCCCCTATATGTGTACGATGAACAGAATCAATACTCCCGGGAAGTATATGATATGCTGTTTGGAAAGAATGAAGAGAAGGACTAACCAAATGAGGATGTGAGCATTCCATGAACCAACAGAAAAGCTTTCAAGGTAGCGATAAAGGTAGTTTGTACCTTGTTCCTACACCGATCGGGAATTTAGAGGATATGACATTTCGAGGGATTCGAATGATGAAAGAAGCCACCGTAATTGCAGCTGAAGATACACGTAATACCAAAAAGCTATGCAATTACTTTGAAATTGATACACCGATCATCAGTTATCATGAACACAATAAAGAAACAAGCGGGCCGAAGCTGATTGAACGGATGGAAAGAGGAGAACTGGTGGCCCTTGTAAGTGATGCCGGGATGCCATCAATCTCAGATCCCGGCTATGAATTAGTAAAAGAGGCGATCCATCACGAAATCGCAGTGATTCCGTTACCTGGAGCCAATGCGGCTCTTACAGCGTTAATCGCTTCAGGATTAGCTCCTCAGCCATTTTATTTTTATGGTTTCCTGAATAGAGGGAAAAAAGGGAAGAGGGCAGAGCTTGAATCCCTCAAAATGCTTGAAGATACATTTATACTGTATGAATCACCACACAGATTAAAAGATACACTAAAAGAGTTACATGGATCTTTAGGAAATAGACAAGTCGTCATCTGTCGGGAACTTACGAAAAAGTTCGAGGAATTCATCCGGGGATCCCTTGAAGAAGTGATGGAATGGGCCAACGAGGGTGAAGTACGAGGGGAATTCTGCTTATTGATTGAAGGAGCAGGTCCTTTGGAAAATCAAGAGGAAGACGAATGGTGGAGCTGCTACTCCCTTCAGGACCATGTGAAACACTATATAAATGAAAAGAACATGTCCTCAAAAGATGCCATTAAACAAGTCTCAAAAGAACGATCTCTTCCAAAAAGGGAAGTATATCAAGCTTATCATGTTGAATAACAGGATCTGCTAAATGGACTGTTATGTACGATGTAAACAAGGTGGAGCTGGATGACCGTCCACGTGTCCTCTCTAAAGCAGCCCGATAAAGAAAAGCCTGAGTCGATTGTGACTCAGGCTTTTACTATAGTAACAACAAATTATTTTGTTTGTAGTGATTCCTGAATTTCTTTTAGTAATTGGCTTGCACCTTCAGGGCTAAGAACCAATTTACCGTTAGCAAGCTTGATGTTGTCATCAGAAACTTCACCAGTGATTTGGCAAGTCATGCTAGGCTTATATTTCTTTAGAATGATTCTTTCGTCATCTACATAGATTTCAAGAGCATCTTTCTCGGCAATACCTAACGTACGGCGTAATTCGATAGGAATAACGACACGGCCTAACTCATCAACTTTTCTTACAATACCTGTGGACTTCATTGAAAAATCTCCTCCAAATAACTAATATTTATATCTCTCTAGTTCGTCAATATTCGACAAATTTCTATTGTGTTTCTATCATACCAACGAATTGGAATATCGTCAATAATTAAATCTGTAAATTTTTAATAAAAAATGGATAAAATAATGTTGTTTTAATCAGCTTTACGCTTTGTTGTAAAAAAATGTATTACCAATTCAATATTATTGTAACGAAAGTAATAGTAGAGAAAAATGTCGAATTTCCTTTAGGTGGTGTATATATTCGACAAAAAACGACATGCTCCTTCGCTTGTTTCGACAAAATCATGAGTCAGCATTGTATAGTTGCAGAAACCCTATATTTTAGGTATATTTTGATGAGATAAGAGGTTAAGATGATAGGTAAGGCGAAGATACTGATGTGCGTACCACTGTAAACCATTCGGATCTCCCGATGGCTTTATGGGGGTAGATGAAAAAAGAGGAGGAACAAAATTGGAAGAAAAGTTGAACACCTTCTATATTACAACACCGATTTATTATCCAAGTGGAAATTTACATATTGGCCACGCTTACACCACAGTTGCTGGTGATGCGATGGCCCGTTATAAGAGAATGCGCGGATTCGATGTCATGTACCTGACAGGAACGGACGAGCATGGTCAGAAGATCCAACGTAAAGCTCAGGAAGAAGGCATCACTCCTCAAGAATATGTTGATGGAATTGTCAGTGGAATTAAAGATCTTTGGGGAAAACTGGATATTTCATATGATGACTTTATCAGAACGACAGAGACACGTCATAAGGACATTGTTGAAAAGATCTTTAATCAGCTGGTTGAACAAGGTGATATATATCTGGATCAATATGAAGGCTGGTATTGTACGCCATGTGAGTCTTTCTTTACTGAGCGTCAATTAGAGAATGGAAACTGCCCTGACTGCGGCAGACCGGTTGAAAAGGTAAAGGAAGAATCATACTTCTTTAAAATGAGTAAATATGTTGATCGACTTCTTAAATACTATGAAGAAAATCCGGAATTTATTCAGCCGGAGTCCCGTAAGAATGAGATGGTGAATAACTTCATCAAGCCTGGTTTGGAGGATCTGGCTGTTTCACGGACGACTTTTGACTGGGGAGTGAAGGTACCGGGAGATCCTAAGCATGTGATTTATGTGTGGATCGATGCTCTTTCCAATTATATAACAGCTTTGGGCTACGGCAGCGAGAAGGACGCCGATTATTTGAAATATTGGCCTGCTGATGTCCATTTAGTAGGAAAAGAAATTGTCCGTTTCCATACCATATACTGGCCGATCATGTTAATGGCTCTTGATCTTCCCCTTCCCAAGAAGGTATTTGCCCACGGATGGCTACTGATGAAAGACGGGAAAATGTCTAAATCCAAAGGCAATGTGGTGGATCCCGTGACGCTTATTGACCGTTATGGACTTGATGCACTTCGCTACTATCTTTTAAGAGAGGTACCATTTGGTTCTGATGGAGTCTTCACACCGGAAGGATTCGTAGAGAGAATCAATTTTGACCTAGCGAATGATTTAGGGAATCTGTTAAATCGTACCGTCGCCATGATCAATAAATATTTTGATGGGGTCATTCCAGCTTATGTCGGTTCTAATGGGGAATTTGATCAAGCCCTCCTGGAAATGAATAAGGAGACCGTACGGAAATATGAAGATGCCATGGAGAACATGGAATTCTCTGTTGCTTTATCCAATCTGTGGCAGCTGATCAGCAGAACGAATAAATATATTGATGAAACACAGCCGTGGGCATTGGCGAAAGATGAAAGTAAGAAAGAAGAACTTGGCAGTGTCATGAGTCACTTAGCCGAATCACTTCGAAGAGTCGCTGTTCTATTGCAGCCTTTCTTAACGAGAACACCAAAGAAGATATTTGAACAATTGAACCTTCATGATGAAAGCATGCATACGTGGGAAAGCCTGGAGAGCTTTGGTGCCATCCCGGCAGGGACAGAGGTAGTCAAAAAAGGTGAGCCTATTTTCCCGCGCCTTGAACTTCAAGAAGAGGTAAACTTTATCAAAGAAAAAATGCAGGGAACGGCTCCAGCCGTGGAAGAAAAAAAGCAAATCCCTGAGAAGGAAGAAACAGAGGAAATTGGAATTGACGATTTCATGAAAGTCGAACTTCGAGTAGCCGAAGTGATCGGAGCTGAGCCGGTAAAAAAAGCGGATAAACTCTTGAAGCTGCAATTGGACCTCGGCTTTGAAAAGCGTCAGGTTGTATCGGGTATTGCTAAATTTTATCAGCCGGCTGACCTGGTCGGGAAAAAGGTAATCTGTGTGACAAACTTGAAGCCGGTTAAACTTCGAGGAGAACTGTCTCAAGGAATGATTCTCGCAGGTGAAGAAAATGGAATACTTTCACTGGCATCAATTGATCAATCATTACCTAATGGAACAAAAGTAAAATAATATTCTTTTACAAATAAGGGATGTTCCACGTGGAACATCCCTTTACTATATTGAAATAATGAATGGATGATGACCGGTACCAGCTTGAAGATCATCCTATACAAGAAAACAGATCATTTTGGTTCTCTGACACAAATGGCTACAATGATATAACAAACGTTAAAAAAACGTGGTAAATAAAAAAATCCAAAAAAACCATAATATGTAATAATAATGTTACATAAATGTGATGCTTGTCATGCTTTTTTATATTAAACTTATCTTTATTACAAGGAGTGTCTTACATGCTATTTGATACACATGTTCATTTGAATGCGGATCAATTTGAAGAAGATCTCGAGGAAGTCGTTTCAAGAGCAAGAGAAGCTGGAGTTGAAAACATGGTGGTTGTCGGCTTTGACAGGCCTACGATTATGCGAGCCATGGAACTCATTGAGCAATATGAATGGTTATATGCCAGCATCGGTTGGCATCCAGTGGATGCGATTGATATGAAAGAAGAAGATTTAGCTTGGATAGAAGAGCTTTCGCAGCACCCTAAAGTAGTGGCCATCGGGGAAATGGGGCTTGACTATCATTGGGATAAATCCCCAAAAGACGTTCAAAAAGAAGTGTTCCGTCAACAGATTCAACTAGCTAAGAAAGTCAAACTCCCGATCGTTATACACAACCGTGATGCCACACAGGATATCGTTGATATTCTTAGAGAAGAAGGTGCAGAGGAAGTTGGAGGGATCATGCACTGCTTTAGTGGAAGTCCAGAAATAGCCCAGGAATGTGTAGACATGAATTTTTACATTTCTCTCGGAGGTCCCGTAACCTTTAAAAACGCAAAAAAGCCGAAGGAAGTTGCGAAAGCAATCCCATTGGAAAAGCTTTTGATCGAAACTGATTGTCCTTATCTGGCACCTCATCCATATAGAGGAAAAAGAAATGAGCCTTCTTACGTCAAGCTGGTGGCAGAGCAAATTGCTGAATTGAAGGAAATTTCTCTGGAAGAAGTAGAGAAGATAACAACAGAAAATGCAAAAAAATTATTCAACATAAACTGACAATAAATATTGTCGAAAAATGAGAGAGCTTGTCCAAATAGTAAATGAAAACAAAAAGTTCTACATAGGTATCTTGATTCATAGGATAAACGTGTCGACAACTCTCTCTTTTCTTTTGACCTAATTTTATGCATAATATGTCTTGTGTTCCCGGGTTTCTATATTTTGCTAGATTAAGTTAAAAGAAGTAAGGGTTGACAGTCACTGGATTACTCTATATAATCACTCCGAGAAAAGGAGGCGTTTTTCATGAAGTTTAAAACCATGAAAAGCCTGTTTTCCAAGTCTTTGAGTCGAAGGAAATGGATTGTTACAATTGGAACATTGGTAACATCTGCAGCTGTATTTGGAATTCTTTTTTATGAGGGATCCAAGAGCACTGTGGCATTGACCTTAGACGGCGAGCAAAAAGAGATAAGGACGCATGCAAACACGATTCAAGATATATTCAAAGAATTAGAGATTACAACCCGCTCAGAAGACTATTTGTACCCCCATGGGAATACGAAGGTTTCAAATAATATGAACATTGTTTGGGAACCGGCAAAACAGGTAGAAGTAGTAATAGGCGATCGGACAAAAAAAGTCTGGACGACTGCTGCTACAGTTCAGGAGTTTCTCTCCGAAAATGAAATTAAAGTAGGCAAACACGATAAGATCCAACCCGGCTTATCAGAAAAAGTATCTGGGAACATGAATATCAAGATTGAAACTGCGTTTTCATTAAAGCTTGTAAACGGCGGAAAAGAGCAAAAGGTATGGTCTACTTCGACTACGGTCGCTGACTTTTTAAAGCAACAAGGAATTACACTAAAAGATTCAGACCGTGTTGAACCAGGTTTAGACAAAGTTGTTAAAGCAAATGATGTCGTAAATGTCGTTCGAGTTGAAAAAGTCACCGATGTAGTGGAAGAGACAAAGGATTTCACCGTTGTATCCAAGAAAGATTCCAATCTTTCAAAAGGAAAAGAAAAAGTCGTTCAAGAAGGTAAAAATGGGTTGATTGAAAAGAAGTATGAAGTTGTGAAAGAAAACGGTAAAGAGGTTTCCAGGAAATTAGTGAGTGAAAAAGTAGTAAAAGAGAGCCAGGATAAAATCATTAATGTGGGAACGAAGGTTTTAGTGGCTCAAGTATCACGTGGAACTTCATCTAATGCATCTGCTTCAGCGTCTAGCGGGGGGAGAGAGTTTTATGTCAGTTCAACGGCCTACACAGCGTATTGTAACGGTTGTTCCGGCTATACTGCTACAGGTATCAACTTGAAATCAAATCCTAATATTAAAGTGATCGCAGTAGATCCGTCTGTCATTCCTTTAGGGACAAAAGTATATGTAGAGGGTTATGGCTACGCTGTAGCGGCAGATACAGGTGGAGCAATCAAAGGAAACAAAATCGATGTATTCTTCTCTTCTAAATCAGAAGCCTATCGCTGGGGAAGAAAAACGATTAAAATAAAAATATTGAACTAAGTGCAGGGATGTTTTCCTGCTTTTTTTTATTTATTAATGTAAACCGTTATAATGGATTTAGGTATTCATACATTAGACGAAAATAAAAGCAGAAATGTTTCAACTTTTTTGGAGGAATTATGAAAATTAAAGAAATCATCGTTGTAGAAGGCAGGGATGATACGGTAGCTATTCAACGTGCTGTGAATGCAGATACCATTGAAACGAATGGTTCTGCCGTATCATCTGTTACTATAGAGAAAATAAAGCATGCTCAGGAAAAAAGAGGCGTGATCATTTTCACTGATCCAGACTACCCTGGTGAAAGAATCCGGAAGATCGTGAGTGAGGCCGTACCGGGGTGTAAGCATGCCTTTGTACATAAGAAGGACGCATTGCCGAAGTCAGGAAGAGGGATAGGGGTAGAACACGCATCTCCTGATATCATAAGGGAATCTCTAAAAGAAGCTCATATGCTGAATGCTGAACAGGAAGAGGTCATCACAAAAGAGGATCTGCTTGATGCCGGGTTAATTGGCAGCTCACTTGCGAAAGATCGAAGAATGGCTCTTGGTGAGAAGCTCAGAATCGGATACACTAATGGAAAACAGCTTCACAAACGATTAAGGATGTTCAATATTCAAAAAGAAGAGTTTACGAAAGCCTTAATGGAAATTATTCAGGAGGAAGAAAATGCATAGAGATATTGCCACCCCGATACGCACAAAAGAGATATTAGGTAAATATGGTTTCTCATTTAAAAAAAGTCTTGGTCAAAACTTCTTGATCGACCCTAATATCCTCAGAAATATAACAGAATACGCAGGGTTAACAGAAAAAACCGCTGCCATTGAAATTGGACCTGGAATTGGAGCTTTAACGGAACATCTGGCGCGTACCTCCGGGAAAGTTGTTGCATTTGAAATTGATCAGCGGCTCATTCCGATTCTTGATGATACATTATCCCCTTACGACAATGTTAAAATTATCAATGAAGATATATTGGAAGCAGATGTTCAAGCGATCATCAACGAAGAGTTTGAAGGATTTGACGACATTATGGTGGTGGCCAATCTCCCATATTACGTCACAACACCCATCATTCTAAAACTGTTGATGGAGCGGCTACCGATAAGGGGGATATGTGTGATGCTCCAAAAAGAAGTGGGAGACCGTATATCAGCTCAGCCTGGTACGAAAGCATACGGCTCACTTTCAATAGCCATTCAGTACTACACGGAGGCCGAGATGGTCATGACTGTCCCAAAAACGGTCTTCATGCCTCAGCCGAATGTCGATTCAGCAGTAATCCGTTTAACGAAGCGGGAGAAACCTCCAGTTGAAGTGATCAGCGAAGACTTTTTCTTCACTGTAACCCGCTCTTCTTTTGCCCAGCGAAGAAAGACGATTTTGAACAACTTAAGCAGCCAGCTCCCGAACGGTAAAGAAAAGAAAGACTCTATTCTTGAAGCTTTATCGGCAGCAGGCATTGAGCCAACACGCCGTGGTGAAACGTTGTCTATTCAGGAATTCGGGCGATTGAGTGATGCCCTGTACCCGCATTTTAAATAAAGTCTATACAAAATGACTAAACGTTGTTGAACGTTTAGTCATTTTTTTGCGGGTAAAGGCGCCTCTGTGCAAAGCCCCTGCGCTTTTCTTGATCCAGCTCCGGGGCTTAGAGGCTCGAGGTCATAAGTCAAAACCACCAAAAAGGCAAAGAACGCCTTTCCGGTGGTTTCGTCTTATGCTTGTCGCCTCTGGGCAAAGCCCCTGCGCTTTTCTTGACACCGATTAGGCATGGGGTGCATAGGTTATCACATGGAATATTTACTTATTGAATGATAAGGAACGTGTTGAGAAGGATGGGAATACATTGATCCTCCTCGGCTTATCTATTTCCTTTTTATGATTGAATGAATGTTTAGCCAATGGGAGTGACTGATGTGAAAATCGAAATCAATGATGTCGTAGGTCGCCTTTCATATCAATGTGATATTTTATTCAGGGTAATAGATATCCGGATGATAGATGGACAAAAAACGGCAGTGCTGTATGGTGAAGATTTTCGATTAATAGCCGATGCTCCTTTTCATGATTTGAAGAAGATGGACCCTAGAGAGCAGGATAGGATTACACAGGAGTTTCGTTCGAAGGAGGAACAATCTCTCGACCTGTTTCGCCAGGATATAGAACTTCTCAAGTATAAGCAGGAGTACAGAGTGACGAATGCTTATCGAGACGATTATAACTATTTCCAAGTTCCGGGGAAAGTGCTTCATCTTGATGGAGATCCAAGCTATTTACGAAAGTGTCTAGATCTTTATGAAAAAATTGGTGTCCCGGTAAAAGGTGTTCACTGCAGTGAGACAGAGATGCCTCAACAAATAGGGCCGCTTATCGATAAATATAGACCCAATATCATTGTATTGACAGGTCACGATGCCTATTCCAAGGCCAAAGGGGTCAAAGGAGATATCAACGCATATCGACATTCAAAGTATTTTGTGCAGGCAGTAAGAGAGGCAAGGAGCAAATCTCCCCATTTGGACCAGCTTGTTATTTTTGCAGGTGCTTGTCAATCCCACTTTGAATCACTGATCCATGCAGGAGCCAATTTTGCCAGTTCTCCGTCCAGAGTCAATATTCATGCATTGGATCCAGTGTATATCGTAGCTAAAATTTGTTTTACGGGATTTAAAGATTCGGTGAACGTTTGGGATGTCATCCGTAATACGTTAACAGGGGATAAAGGACTCGGCGGCATTGAAACAAAAGGTGTTCTTCGAACTGGAATGCCATTTAAAATTACTGAAGAAGATTAAGAAATGTTCGACAAAATCGAATGGGACTTTACAATTCATTGAATTGTAAGGTCTATTTTGCATTTCAAAGAATAGACTGGTTAGGTGGGGATTTTTGAGGATGAAGCTTTTCATTCCTCCTCTGCCATTGCAACACATCATTACTCTTACTATGCTTGTCGCCCCATATCGAGCCCCTTCCGCTTTTAATTATCCAGCTCCGGCGGCTAGTCCCTCGTGTCATAAGTCAAGGACATCAAAAAGGCAAATAGCGCCTTTCCGATGTCCTCGCCTTATGCATGTCGGGCCTACCCAAGCCGCCTCCGCTTTTAATATTTACATAATTTTGCATTGGTTAGGGAATGTTAGGTATGTAGAAAAAACGTACTTTTTGTTGAATAAAATATATTGACAGGTACTCATTTTTCTTGTTAAAATTATAAATTTATTTGACTAAAATTACATAATGTGTTATATTTGATTATAGTGAGGTGGAAGCGAAATGCCAAAAACATTAGCCGACATTAAAAGATCCCTCGATTCTAATCTTGGGAAACGTTTAATGCTTAAAGCAAACGGTGGACGTCGAAAAACAATTGAGCGTTCAGGTGTTCTAGCCGAAACGTATCCTTCTGTATTCGTGGTTCAACTGGATCAAGAAGAGAATGCGTTCGAACGAGTTTCTTACAGCTATGCAGATGTTCTCACTGAGACAGTTCAACTAACATTTTATGATGAAGCAACAGGAAACATCATCTTCAGCCAGCAGTAGACAATTGTTTGCTGCTTTTTTATTTGTTTGGATTTCAATGTTTACATAAGATACAAGTCATCCCCTTTTGTTATGTTTTAGCCTTTAGTACGCATACTTATTGCATGGTACATCAAAAGGGGGTAGACAATGAGTAAAAGAAGAGGAATCATGTCTGATCAATTAAAGGAAGAAATCGCTCAGGAATTGGGATTCTACGATGTTGTTCAGAAAGATGGTTGGGGTGGCATTACGTCACGAGATGCGGGTAATATGGTGAAGCGCGCGGTTGAACGCGCGAGTCAGCAATTATCCAAAGCTGGTCCTCGCTAACTCTTTTTACGCATATAGGATTACATCTTTTATCAGTACCATACACAAGGGCCGTCTAAAAAGTGTAATGCTTTTCAGGCGGCTTTTGTTTCGTAAAGGCAGGACAATCTTTTCTATCAGTACTTTACATGATAAAATAACATACTTGTATGAGGTTGTTTAGAAGTTAACACTCTCGAATAATGAGTGTATGATACAATATAAAAAAAGAGTATTGGTAAGAAGGTGATGAAATGAGGTTATTAGTGAAGGCGCCGGCAAAAATTAACCTGTCACTTGATGTTTTACATAAGCGTACAGATGGTTACCATGAAGTTGAGATGGTTATGACGACAATTGATTTAGCAGATAGAATCGAGCTCACGAATCTTTCGGAGGATACAATCAAGATCCTCTCGCATAATCGATTTGTACCGGATGATGGGAGAAATCTTGCCTATCAGGCTGCACAGCTTTTAAAGACAAGGTTGAATATTAAAAAAGGGGTAGCCATCTCCATAGATAAGGTGATACCTGTAGCCGCAGGATTAGCAGGCGGAAGCAGTGACGCAGCAGCGACACTAAAAGGGCTTAACCGCTTATGGGATTTAGGTCTCAGTATGGATGAACTGGCCGAATTGGGTGCTGAAATCGGTTCAGACGTATCTTTTTGTGTTTACGGAGGTACGGCTTTAGCATCAGGCAGAGGTGAAAAAATCAAGCACCTTCCTGCCCCACCTAATTGTTGGGTCATATTGGCTAAGCCAACCATAGGAGTTTCAACAGCGGATGTTTATAAAAATTTGGATCTGAATACTATTACTCATCCGAATACAAACGCCATGGTTACTGCTTTAGAAAATGGAAATTATCATGATATATGCTCCAATCTTGGAAATGTACTTGAATCGGTCACTTTGGATATGCATCCGGAAGTGGCTCAAATAAAAGACCAAATGGAGCGCTTTGGTGCTGATGCCGTTTTAATGAGCGGGAGCGGCCCGACAGTATATGGATTGGTGCAATATGAATCAAGACTTCATCGAATCTATAATGGGCTACGAGGATTCTGTGATCAAGTATTCGCAGTGCGCATGCTGGGAGATTAACACTCTTGCTTAAATCCGTATATTGGTGATATATTTACATTATAATATTCGGATTTAGGAGGTTTCTTTGGTGAAGTTTAAGCGCAGTGAACGATTAATTGATATGACTCATTATTTATTAGAACGCCCCCACCAACTTGTTCCTTTAACGTTTTTCTCTGAACGGTACGGTTCTGCTAAATCCTCCATCAGTGAGGATTTAACGATTGTAAAGGAAACATTCGAAGGGCGGGGTGTAGGTACGGTACAAACGGTTCCCGGGGCAGCAGGTGGAGTGAAGTATGTCCCGAAGGTAAACAGTCAGGAAGCAAAAGAAATGATCAATGAGCTCTGCGTTCATCTGGAAAGCTCCGATCGCTTGCTGCCAGGCGGATATTTATATATGACTGACCTGCTCGGGAATCCCCAGCTCATGAAGAGTGTCGGGAAATTACTGGCCTCTGCTTTTGCCGAGAAAGATATTGATGTCATCATGACAGTTGCCACAAAAGGAATTCCGATTGCAAACGCGATTGCCTCCTACCTGAATGTTCCGGTGGTCATCGTTAGACGGGACAGCCGTGTAACGGAGGGATCGACTGTAAGCATTAATTACGTTTCGGGTTCTTCGAAGAGAATACAATCGATGGTTCTTTCCAAGAGAAGTTTGAAGGAAGGGTCTAAAGTATTGGTTGTCGATGATTTCATGAAGGCTGGTGGGACCATAAACGGTATGAAGAATTTACTGGAAGAGTTCTCGGCTACATTGTCGGGAATCGGTGTTCTGGTTGAATCCAACAGTATGGATGATCGACTAGTGGATGATTATGTTTCATTGTTGAAATTGTCTGATGTGAATGAAAAGGATAAACAGATTTCATTGACCGAGGGAAATTACTTTCAATCTAATTTAACTTTTCTACCATAAGGGGAGGCATTAAACATGCGTGTAGTTTCTACTAAGCAAGCACCAGCGGCTATCGGCCCATATTCTCAGGGGATCGTTGTAAATAATTTATTTTACAGTTCAGGTCAAATCCCATTGACAGCAGAAGGCACTATGGTAGAAGGGGATGTGACGGAACAGACCCACCAGGTGTTTCGTAATCTTCAAGCCGTTTTATCGGAAGCGGGAGCATCTTTTGAAACAGTAGTAAAAGCAACGGTATTCATTAAGGATATGAATGACTTTGGTATGATTAATGAGGTATACGGTGAATATTTTAGTCACCACAAGCCGGCTCGTTCCTGTGTAGAGGTAGCCCGCTTACCTAAAGATGCCCTGGTTGAAATCGAAGTAATCGCACTTGTGAAGTAGTTTTCACAGGTGTTTTTTTGTATCAAAAATGAAGTGTAGTTCAAATGAAATAGAAGAATAGATGTAAAAAATATAATTTTTCAAAAAATTTTACAATTTAAGAAGGAATATGTAAACGATTCGTTGAATACATAGAGTAGATTTCATCTAGGGAAAAGGTGGTGAACAGAATGGAAGTAACAGACGTAAGATTACGCCGAGTAAACACCGATGGTCGCATGAGAGCGATCGCATCTATTACGTTGGATAATGAATTTGTTGTTCATGACATTCGCGTAATTGATGGGAACAATGGCTTATTTGTAGCGATGCCAAGTAAGCGAACTCCTGATGGAGAATTTCGTGATATTGCTCATCCAATTAATTCGGGTACTCGCGGCAAGATTCAAGATGCCGTTTTAGCTGAGTATCACCGTCTAGGTGAGCTGGAAGAAGTTGAGTTAGAAGAAGCTGGGGCTTCCTAATAGAATTTATAGCAACAAGAGCCTACTTTTGTAAGGCTCTTTTTTTTGTTTTTTAGAGCCTTCGTTTATAAGTGGCTGTTCTTACGTTTTCTGTATACCCATTCTTGGATTAGGTTGAAACCTGTTAATGGCAATTATTTTGTGCGTTCAGATAAATTTTCTGATAGTAGTTGTGGTTTTATATATTCGTATGCCTGAACATCGGAAGTTTGTCGCCTCTGGGCAAAGCCCCTCCGCTTTTCTATATGTCCAGCTCCGGCGTCTAGGCCCTCGAGGTCATAAGCTAAATTGGCCAAAAAGGCAAAGAGCGCCTTTTCTGTCCAATTCATCTTATGCTTGTCGGGCCTGAACAAGCCGCCTCCGCTTTTCTTGATCCAGCTCAGGGGCTTGGGGCTCGAGGTCATAAGCCGAGCAACCCAAAAAGGCAAAGACCGCCTTTCCGGGTAACTCGTCTTATGCTTGTCGCCCCAGGTCGAGCCCCTTCCGCTTTTCTATATGTCCAGCTCCGGCGTCTAGGCCCTCGAGGTCATAAGCTAAATTGGCCAAAAAGGCAAAGAGCGCCTTTTCTGTCCAATTCATCTTATGCTTGTCGGGCCTGAACAAGCCGCCTCCGCTTTTCTTGATCCAGCTCCGGGGCTTAGAGGCTCGAGGTCATAAGTCAAAACCACCAAAAAGGCAAAGAACGCCTTTCTGGTGGTTTCGCCTTATGCTTGTCGCCTCTGGGCAAAGCCCCTCCGCTTTTCTTGATCCAGCTCCAGGGGCTTGGGGCTCGAGGTCATAAGCCGAGCAACCCAAAAAGGCAAAGACCGCCTTTCCGGGTAACTCGTCTTATGCTTGTCGCCCCAGGTCGAGCCCCTTCCGCTTTTCTATATGTCCAGCTCCGGCGTCTAGGCCCTCGAGGTCATAAGCTAAATTGGCCAAAAAGGCAAAGAGCGCCTTTTCTGTCCAATTCATCTTATGCTTGTCGGGCCTGAACAAGCCGCCTCCGCTTTTCTAATGACAAATATATGTACTTTTATTTGAATCCTTGAAATGATAAAGTTTTTAGGATATATTCGTTATGGATAAAAAGGTTATTGGAGGACCAAAAATGACAAATAGATATGCCGTTATATTAGCTGCCGGACAAGGCACGAGAATGAAGTCCAAGCTTTACAAAGTGCTTCATCCTGTGTGTGGCAAGCCAATGGTGGAACATGTGGTCGACCAAATTTCAACATTACATATAGAGAAGACGGTCACCATTATAGGTCATGGTGCCGAGCTTGTGAAGTCGCATTTAGAGGGGAAGAGTGATTTTGCCCTTCAGGCTGAGCAATTAGGCACAGCTCATGCGGTTATGCAGTCCGAAGATGTGTTGGGTCAGCTGGAAGGTACTACTTTAGTGGTATGTGGTGATACTCCCCTCATTAAGGGAGAAACGATGGAAGCTCTTGTAAAACATCATGAAGGACAAGGGGCGAAAGCGACGATCCTGACTGGTCACACGGAATCTCCTGATGGATATGGACGTATCATCCGTAATCAGGATGGATTAGTTGAGCGCATCGTTGAACACAAGGATGCAACGGAAGCAGAGCGAAATGTGAAAGAAATAAATACTGGAACCTATTGCTTCGATAATAAAGCGTTATTTGATGCCCTGAAAAAGGTATCAAATGATAACGTGCAAGGTGAATATTATTTACCGGATGTAATCGAGATCCTTCAATCAGAAGGTGAAATTGTGAGTGCATACCAGACCAGTGATTTTGATGAGACGTTGGGTGTGAACGATCGTGTCGCACTTTCTCAAGCAGAGATCACGATGAAAAAGCGGATTAATGAATACCATATGCGCAATGGTGTAACGATAAAGGATCCTAACAATACGTATATTGATGCCGATGTTACGATCGGAAGAGATACAGTCATTCTTCCTGGTACGATCCTTAAAGGCAGCACGGCAATCGGCGAAGACGCATTGATCGGACCAAACTCTGAAGTGAAGGATTGTCAAATCGGTGACAGGACGATTGTGAAGCAATCTGTTGCCCATGACAGCTCCATCGGATCGGATGTTCATATCGGTCCTTTTGCTCATATTCGCCCTGCTTCTTCCATCGAAGACGAAGTGAAAATCGGTAACTTCGTTGAAATTAAGAAAGCATCATTCGGAAAAGCAAGTAAAGCATCCCACCTGAGCTATATCGGCGATGCTGAGGTTGGAAGTGACGTAAACATCGGCTGTGGATCCATCACAGTGAATTATGATGGGAAGAATAAGCATCTTACGAAGATTGAAGACGGCGTATTTGTAGGATGTAATTCAAATCTTGTTGCCCCTGTCAACGTGGGTAAAGGTGCTTACATTGCCGCTGGTTCCACGATTACACAGGATGTACCGGGAGAAGCACTTTCCATTGCAAGAGCCAGACAGGTAAATAAAGAAAACTATGTTCAAAATCTAAATCATAAGAAATAATTGGAGGTCCACAATGCCAAACTCTTATATTAATTCGAAGTTAAAAATATTCTCTCTTAATTCAAACTACCATCTTGCAAAGGAAATTGCAGACGAGGTAGGAGTGGAATTAGGGAAATCTTCTGTAAAGCGTTTCAGTGACGGTGAAATCCAGATTAATATCGAAGAAAGTATCCGTGGTTGTGATGTATTCGTCATTCAGTCCACTTGTGAGCCTGTGAATGAAAATCTGATGGAGCTTCTTATTATGGTAGATGCGTTGAAGCGTGCTTCTGCTAAAACGATCAACATCGTAATGCCTTATTATGGTTACGCCCGACAGGACCGTAAAGCACGTGCCCGTGAACCAATCACGGCTAAATTAGTGGCGAACTTGTTGGAAACAGCCGGTGCAACACGTGTTATCACACTTGACTTGCATGCTCCTCAAATTCAAGGTTTCTTTGATATTCTGATTGATCACCTAATGGGTGTACCGATTCTAGCGGATTACTTTGAAGAGAGAGGATTCAATACAGAAGATCTGGTTATCGTATCTCCTGATCATGGAGGGGTGACAAGAGCACGTAAGCTTGCAGAACGTCTAAAAGCACCGATTGCCATCATTGATAAGCGTCGTCCGAAACCGAACGTTGCAGAGGTTATGAATATCGTAGGGAATATAGATGGGAAAATTGCTATCTTAATCGACGATATCATTGATACAGCCGGTACGATCACACTTGCAGCCAATGCACTTGTGGAAAACGGAGCGAAAGAAGTATACGCTTGTTGTACGCACCCGGTTCTTTCCGGTCCGGCCATCGAGCGAATCGAAAATTCTAATATTAAAGAGCTGGTTGTGACGAACTCGATCCCGCTTGGGGAAGAGAAAATGATTGGGAAAGTGAAATCATTATCAGTTGCTCCGCTTATTAGTGAAGCCATCATCCGTGTATATGAACAACAATCTGTCAGCACGCTTTTTGATTAAGAATTAATATTTGTAGTTTGTGCATATGAAGAAGAGTCTGCCCTTAATTAGGGCAGGCTTTTTGTTTGGATACGGCTATTTGCAAGCTTGCTTTTTTTAGTAGTATGCCTGGCTCTGACGAGTCTCACCGCAAGCCGGGAGGGCATCACCTCCTGCTTACCTTTCTGATAAGGGTACTTCTGTATAAAACGCCTATCTGACAACATTCCATCTCTATTCTTCCTCATATAAATTGAATTTACTATGTTTATTTCAATTCAGATTAGGGTAATTACTATATATAGAACTTTAACTAACATAAAAGATTAGGGAAGGTGTTGGAATAAACATGGCAACGGAATTAAAAGCGAATACAAGAAAAGATTTTAAACGATCTTCATTAACAAAGCTTAGACACGAGGGGAATATTCCTGGAGTAGTGTACGGCTACAAAGCAGAGAATACACCCATTATGGTCGATGCCATTACGTTTATTAAAACGATTCGTGAAGTGGGAAGAAACGGGATCATTTCATTGAACGTGGACGGCAATAAACAAAACGTCATATTGAGTGATTACCAGCAGGATCATCTAAAGGACGCCGTGACTCACGTTGATTTCCTTGCTGTGAACATGTCACAGGAAATTGATGCAGATGTCCGCATCGAACTAGTAGGCGAAGCAGCTGGTGTAAAAGATGGTGGCGTCATGCAGCAGCCGTTACACGAAGTATCAGTAACAGCCAAACCAAATGAAATTCCAGAATCCATTGAAGTGGACGTTACTGAACTCCAAGTGGGAGAAACGGTAACCATCAGTGATATCAGAGATAAATATAGTGTCACACTTAACGAAGAAGATGATCGTACGATCGCTTCAATTCTTGCTCCTCGACAAGAAGAGGAGATCAACAGTGGAGAAGAGCAGGAAGCCGGTACTCCTGAGAATGAAGAAGGTCGGGAAACAGAAGCCAGTGAAGAAAGTGAATCAGACAAAGAATAAAAAACTGATTTTTTTGGCGTAACCTTTTGCAGGTTGCGCTTTTTACGTTATTCTAGATGTATATGGTCAGAAGAGGTGTTAGAAATGAAATTAATCGTAGGATTGGGAAATCCGGGTTCACAATATGAGAAAACACGACATAATATCGGATTTGTCATTATAGATGCATTGGCAGATCGACTGGGCGTTTCCTTAAATCAGTCAAAGTTCAAAGGGGTATATGGAACATACCATCATAAAGGAGAAAAAATCGTTCTCTTAAAGCCCCTTACTTATATGAATTTGTCTGGAGAGAGCATTGTGCCTCTGATGGACTATTTTGATATAGAGGATGATGATTTGCTTGTCATCTATGATGATTTGGATCTGCCTGTGGGGAAGATAAGATTACGGCAAAAAGGAAGTGCCGGCGGGCATAATGGTATTAAATCAACCATTGCTCATTTGGGGTCCCAAAACTTCAACCGCCTCAGAGTCGGAATCGACCGTCCAACCAATGGAATGAGCGTCCCTGATTATGTTCTAGGGAAGTTTAGTAAGGAAGAACAAGGCGAGTTGGATAAAGTCATCTCTTCCAGTGTAGAAGCCTGTGAAACATGGTTTGATAAACCTTTTCTGGAAGTGATGAATAAATTCAACTAACGTTATCATATACTGAATTTCCAAGGACATAAGAATAATTTTTGAGAACCGTCCATCATTCCTGTTTCTCGTTGAATAACTCCCTTTCATCAGGTTCATACTAATTGTATAAATATGTATGGAGGGAAAGGGTATGGCTATCCATTATCAGTGCCGGCATTGTGGTACGAATGTCGGGACACTTTCAAACGTTTCCGTTCATTCAGAACAGCTTGGGATACATACGCTGACGGATGAAGAACGGTTACACATGGTCCAGTATCAGGACAACGGAGACATAAAGGTTAATACTATCTGCGAAGATTGTCAGGAGAGTCTGGAGAGGAATCCGGACTATCATCAATTAGATCATATCATTCAGTAAGAACGCTTTGGTGAAGAACCAAAGCATTTTTCTGTTTACATTTGGGATTCATTATATATAGAAAGATCCATAGGGGAGGAGCGTACTCTTGAAAGGTATTCTAAAACAGCTTCATCAAAGTGAAGAAATCCAGTCCATCATCACTGGAGTCGAAGAACAATTATCAGAACAACTGGTAGCGGGATTGTCAGGCTCATCCCGAACAGCCTATATAGCGGATGTATATTTACAGACAAATAAATCCACAGTGGTCGTCACGCATAATTTGTTTCAGGCACAGAAAATTTATGACGATCTCATTCAATTTTTATCAGAGGAAGAAGTATATTTATACTCTGCAAATGAATTGATTGCCGCTGAATTAAGTGTGGCAAGTCCGGAACTGAGAGCGCAACGCATTGAAGTGTTAAACAAGCTATCGCAGAATCACCAAGGTGTCTACATCGTGCCCGTCGCAGGGCTGAGAAAGATCCTTCCTCCAAAGTCCATGTGGGAAAACAATCAACTTCGTTTTACAGCCGGTGAAGACGTTGATCTAGATGAAGTGTTAAACCAGTTGGTTCAAATGGGCTATCAACGGACGGGTATGGTCAATACACCTGGAGAGTTCAGCCTGCGGGGAGGAATTGTCGATGTATTCCCTTTGACCTCCCAGAACCCGGTCCGTATTGAGCTATTTGACACGGAAGTTGATTCCATTCGCCTTTTTTTCAGTAGAAGATCAACGTTCCATCGACAAATTGGAATCGATGGAAATAGGTCCTGCCACGGAAGTGTTACTGACATATGACAATATTGAAAAGCTGATTCATAGGATTGAATCCGGGCTTTCCTCCAGCTTAAAAAAAGTTAAAGCTGCAGCTGTAAAAGAAAAGTTAACTGAGTACATAGGGCATGAGGTGGATCAGCTTGAAAATGGACAAGTGCCTGAGCAGATTTTCAAGTATTTATCCCTTGCCTATGAACAGCCTAGTAGTTTGCTAGATTATTTACCTGAAGGCGGGGTCATCTTCTTTGATGAATACAGTCGTGTTCAGGAAATGAGTGAGTCACTTGAAAAAGAGGAGGCCGAATGGTATACCTCGTTATTACAAGAAGGACAGATCATTCATGACGTCCCTGTCTCTCATTCCTTTTCTAAACTGATCAGCAGGACCAGGCTGCCTAAGGTTTATTTCTCGCTGTTTCTGCGTCATATTCCCAATACAAGTCCACAAAATATCTTTAATGTGTCCACAAAGCCGATGCAGAACTTCCATGGGCAGATGAATGTGTTAAAGGCGGAGTTGGATCGTTGGAAAAAAGGAAACTATACTGTGGTATTACTCGGTCCGGATGAAGAACGGGTAAAGAAACTTCAACGGGTTCTGGATGATTATAAAATTGAAATCGCCTTTGTGGAAGACGGAAACAAGTTGTTACCGGGCAAGATCCAAATGATCAACGGAAGCCTGACGAGTGGATTTGAGTTTCCACTTCAGAAGCTGGCCGTCATCACGGAAGAGGAGCTCTTTAATAAGAGGACCCAAAAGAAACCAAGAAGACAAAAACTTTCAAATGCAGAGAGGATTAAAAGCTATTCAGAGCTTAAGGTAGGCGACCATGTTGTTCATGTGAATCATGGGATCGGTAAATTCCTCGGAATTGAAACACTAGAAATCAACGGCGTCCATAAAGATTACCTCCATGTGAAATACCAGGGGAATGATAAACTCTATGTCCCCGTCGATCAAATTGAGCTCGTCCAAAAATATGTAGCCTCAGAAAATAAGGATCCCAAGCTATATAAATTAGGCGGAAGCGAATGGAAGAAGGTCAAATCTAAAGTTCAGTCATCTGTCCAGGATATAGCAGATGATCTGATCAAGCTCTATGCTGAACGTGAAGCGGCGAAGGGTTACGCTTTTTCTCCTGATGGGGATATGCAGAGGGAGTTCGAGATGGCCTTTCCTTATGAGGAAACGGAAGATCAGCTTCGTTCCATCATAGAAATCAAGCATGACATGGAAAGAGAACGTCCGATGGACCGCTTATTATGCGGGGATGTAGGATATGGAAAAACAGAAGTCGCCATCCGCGCCGCTTTCAAAGCGATTGCCGATGGAAAGCAGGTGGCTATTCTCGTACCGACCACTATCCTTGCTCAACAGCACTACGAAACCATCAAGGAGCGTTTTCAGGACTTTCCTGTCGAGATAGGCTTATTAAGCCGTTTCCGGACACGCAAGCAGCAGCAGGAGACGACAAAGGGCCTAAAGAATGGAACGGTTGATATCGTTGTGGGAACACACCGTCTTCTATCTAAAGACATTCAATATCGCGATATAGGTTTATTGATCATCGATGAGGAACAGCGATTCGGTGTGACGCATAAAGAGAAAATCAAGCAATTGAAAACGAATATTGATGTGTTGACATTAACAGCGACCCCAATTCCGCGGACGCTGCATATGTCCATGCTTGGAGTAAGAGATCTCTCTGTTATCGAAACACCACCGGAGAATCGATTCCCTGTACAAACGTATGTGATGGAATACAACGGAGCCTTAATCAAAGAAGCCATCGAAAGAGAGATGGCCAGAAACGGTCAAGTGTATTTCCTCTACAACCGTGTTGAGGATATCGAAAGGAAAGCAGACGAAATTTCCATGCTTGTACCAGACGCAAGAATTGCCTACGCCCATGGTCAAATGAGTGAAAATGAGCTTGAAGCTGTTATTTTGAGCTTCCTGGCAGGTGAATTCGATGTGCTTGTCACAACGACGATTATTGAAACGGGTGTGGATATTCCAAATGTGAACACATTGATTGTTTTTGACGCTGATCGAATGGGACTATCTCAGCTCTATCAATTAAGAGGACGGGTAGGACGTTCAAACAGGGTGGCCTATTCTTATTTCACCTACCGTAAAGATAAGGTTCTGACGGAAGTCGCAGAAAAACGATTGCAGGCGATAAAAGAATTTACTGAACTTGGATCAGGGTTTAAGATTGCCATGAGGGATTTGACCATCCGGGGAGCTGGAAATCTTCTCGGTGCACAGCAGCACGGATTTATTGATTCAGTCGGATTCGACTTGTACTCTCAAATGCTGAAAGAAGCAATAGAAGAGCGCAAAGGGGATCTGCCGAAACAACCGGAGTCGAGTTTCGAGGTGGATATCGAAATGGATGCCTATATTCCTGATGATTATATCAAGGATGGGCATCAGAAGATTGAAATGTATAAACGATTCCGATCTCTTTCTTCCCTTCCTGAAATCGAAGAGCTGGAAGCAGAAATCCTTGATCGTTTTGGGGAGTATCCTGAGGAAGTCGGCTATCTCTTCTTGATTTCCGAAATGAAAATATACGCTAAAAACACGAAGCTTGAGTCCATCAAGCAGGATAAAAAATCAGTCAACATTTTCATGTCCCCTGAAGGTACGGCTCAGATCGATGGATCCAAAGTCTTTAATTTATGTAACAAACACGGCAGGGCTGTAGGTCTCGGGATGGAAGGATCTAAACTTAAAATATCCATCAATACTGCAAGACTGGATGCCTCAAAATGGTTTAATATCGCATATGACATCATTAAACATTTAGATGAAGCATTAAAAGTAGAAGAAAACGCTTAAGAGCATCCTGTGCACTTCCATCAGATGAATAAACGGAATTTCTTCCCTTCGTTATAATACTGTAACCAAAATGTAAACGCGCTGGTTGTTTCACTCTACTATGATTAGGGTATTAGTATTTATGCAGCTGCCAACAATGGAAAAAGATACCTGCATTAGAATTAAAGTGAAATGACAGAAAAAATAACTGAATGTGTATAGAACTTCTAAGTTGTAAGATACTAAACTCAACAATGGCAAAGTATCCAAGTGCAAGTGGATGCATTGCCAAATAAAAATCATCTGATGAAAGTGAGGCAACTATAGATGAAAGCAACTGGTATTGTTCGTCGTATTGATGATTTAGGACGTGTCGTCATTCCGAAAGAAATTCGCAGGACATTAAGGATTCGCGAGGGAGATCCTCTGGAAATTTTCGTTGACCGCGACGGAGAAGTCATCTTAAAGAAATATTCCCCTATCAGTGAACTTGGTGACTTTGCTAAGGAATATGGCGAAGCATTATACGACAGTCTGGGAAGTGCTGTATTGATTTGTGATCGGGATGCTGTCATCGCGATTTCCGGTGCTTCGAAGAAAGAGTATTTAAACAAGAACATTAGTGAGCTAATCGAGAAAGTGATGGATGACCGCACGTCTTTATTACACACTCAACAGGGACAAGCAGAGCTTGTCGATGGGCATGGGGAAGACCTGGCATCCTATACGATTGCCCCTATTGTTGCAAACGGAGACCCGATTGGCGCTGTTGCAATATTCTCGAAGGAACGTACAGTAGGAGAAGTGGAACAAAAGGCAGTAGAAACGGCAGCTGGCTTTTTAGCAAGGCAAATGGAGCAATAATCCAAAGGAGTGGCATAATAGCCGCTCTTCTTTTTTTTGTTATGGCGGCTGGAGAACACTCTCGTCTTTTTATGGTAAAATGACCAGTACATATATGATTTTTTCTCTGACTGATCAGGCATCCAAGTGTCTAGAAAAAAGACAGAAAGGCAGGAATACTGGTTGAGTAAGAAATACTCTTCCAACCGATTTTTGAAAGGGGCAATGGTCTTAACGGTTGCTGCACTTGTGACGAAGATTTTAAGTGCTGTATATCGCGTACCCTTTCAAAATATTGTTGGAGACATAGGTTTTTATATCTATCAGCAGGTGTATCCTTTTTACGGTATTGCCATCGCATTATCCACCTATGGATTCCCTGTCATCATCTCTAAATTAGTAGCAGAGAAATTGGAAAATGAAGATGAAGAAGGGGCAAAGAATGTTGCCGTGACCTCCTTCCTTTTTCTATGTCTCGTTGGGTTAACCTGGTTTCTTCTCGTGTACTTTGGTGCAGGGGTGATTGCCCGTTGGATGGGGGATCCGCTCCTTCAACCACTGATTCAAACCATTTCGTTATCTTTCCTATTGTTAGCTCCCCTTTCGGTCATGAGGGGGGACTATCAAGGGCGGGAAGACATGGTGCCGACAGCGGTGTCGCAGGTAACGGAACAGACGATAAGAGTAGCGACGATCCTTCTATTTTCAATAATACTGATATCTCAAGGCTACTCCCTTTACATGGCGGGGAATGGAGCATTGTTCGGTTCGATAACAGGCGGTTTGGGAAGCGTGCTTGTTTTACTTTTCTTTGTAATGGCACGTAAAGAAAACTTGATTTCACGTAAATCGCTGACCCTGCCTCCGGATTATTTATCTATCTGGGTCCGTTTGTTAAAGAATGGGACGGCCATTTGTGTAAGTGCCATGCTCTTAGTCCTCCTTCAGTTCGTTGATTCCCTAAATGTATATTCTCTCTTGATCTCATCAGGGATGGAAGCAGAGCAGGGGAAAACGTGGAAGGGGATCTATGACCGTGGGCAGCCCTTCGTCCAGCTGGGGACAGTCGTTGCCACCTCCATTTCCCTCGCCATTGTCCCATTGGTAACAAGTGCCTACTTGAAAAAGGATGAAAAGTTGATTAGGGAGTACAGCCAGTTATCCCTTAAAATCAGTATAAGTATTGGATTTGCAGCTACACTGGGAATCATCAACATCATGGTCCCTGTCAATACGATGTTATTTGAGAATGCTCTTGGTTCTAAGGTCATTGCTGTGTTCTGTCTTTCCATTTTCTTCAGCTGTCTTATTCTTACATTCACCGGCATTTTCCAAGGAATCGGAAAGATCTATTACCCGGCTTTCTGTATTTTGATAGGTATTATAATAAAATATATCGGCAACGCCTATCTCATCCCGGTCATGGGATTGATGGGGGCATCCATTGCCACAGTCGGTTCTCTGACCATTATGACAGGCATGATGATGGCAAAGCTTAGAAGATTATTCCCTATTCGTTTTTTTCCCTATTCTTTTTACAAAACCTTGCTCATGAGTGGTGCAGCCATGACGATCGGGTTACAGGGATGGGTGCAGGTCTATCATGTACTGCTCCAAAAAGGATTACCTGAAAGGGAGCTGTCCGTCCTTTTTTCGTTAGGCGGCGTCAGCATTGGAGCCATCCTATTTATGATGGTCTTCTTAAGAGGGGATGTCCTTTCCAAAGAAGAAGTCGGATTCTTGCCTTTTGGAAGCAAATGGGTAAGACTAATGAATAAAGTACAACCAAAGAATAAAAAGTAGCGAGGCGATCACTATGCATACAATCACAATCGTGGGTCTGGGTGCCGGGGATATTGAACAGCTCCCTTTAGGGGTTTACAGAATACTGAAGAGTACCAAGCATCTCTACCTGCGTACGAAAGAGCATCCTGTAGTAAAGGATCTGACAGCAGAAGGAGTCGAATTTCAATCCTTTGACTCCATCTATGAAAAGTACGACCAGTTTGATCAAGTGTATGAAGAGATTGTACATAAATTGGTGACAGAATCGGAAGATCACTCAATCGTTTATGCCGTACCGGGTCATCCGTTAGTCGCTGAAAAAGCGGTTCAGATGCTACTGGACCTGCATAAGGAAGGACAGGTACAAGTATCGGTTGGAGGGGGACAAAGCTTCATCGATTCCCTTTTCGCTTCAGTGGGTGCTGATCCTATCGATGGCTTTCAGCTATTGGACGGCACCAGCTTAAAGCTTCATGACATTCATATGAATCAACAGCTGATCATTGGACAAGTATATGACGCTTTCATAGCGTCAGAGGTAAAGATTACTCTGATGGAGCTCTATCCATATGATTATGAAGTCATACTTGTCACAGCGGCAGGCAGCAAAGAAGAGAAAGTGGATAAGATCCCGTTGGTAGAATTGGATCGCGTTGCCCACCTCAGTAACTTAACCAGTTTGTACGTTCCGGCTGTGAAAGAGATGGAATCGACGTATAAACAGTACTCCACATTAAGAGGAATCATTTCGACCCTTAGGGGACCAAATGGGTGTCCCTGGGATAAGGAACAAACCCACCAGACCCTGAAGAAGTATTTATTGGAAGAAACGTATGAGTTATTGGAAGCCATTGAGGAAGATGATATCGATCATATGATTGAAGAGTTGGGTGATGTCCTGCTTCAGGTGATGCTTCATGCACAAATAGGTGAGGACGAGGGAATGTTCACCATGGAGGAAGTCGTAGAAAGTCTTGCTTCGAAAATGGTTCGAAGACATCCTCATGTATTTGGGTCGGCTCAGGTGGAAAATACCGAACAGGTGAAAGCGAACTGGGATGAAATAAAAAAACAGGAAAAGCCGGTTGACCATGAACCGATGCTTAAGAATGTTCCAAAAGGAATGCCTGCCTTAATGAAGGCATTCGAATATCAGAAAAAGGCGGCAAAAGTGGGCTTTGATTGGTCGGATCCTAAGGGTGCCTGGGAAAAAGTATGGGAAGAATTGAAGGAATTTGAAAATGAAGTCGAGAATAATAGTGAAAATAACATTAAAAAAGAGTTTGGGGATCTTCTATTTGCACTCATAAATGTCGGCAGGTTTTATAAGATCTTTCCAGAGGAAGCACTTGCGATGACCAATACGAAGTTTTATCGCCGATTCTCTTATGTAGAGGAACAGGTGTTGAAGACAGGGAAGAGGTTCGAAGATTTCACGTTGGAGGAATTAGACCAATTTTGGGACGAAGCCAAGAAGAATAATATCGAATAAGGGGAAATGCATGATGGTATCCATGAGGTTAGATAAATTTCTAAAAGTATCAAGACTGATTAAAAGAAGGACACTGGCGAAGGAAATTGCCGATCAGGGCCGAATCACTGTAAATGGATTGCAGGCAAAAGCAAGCTCTAATGTAAAGGTCGGTGACGAGCTAAGTGTAAGGTTTGGTCAAAAGATCATGAGGGTAAAGATAGAAAGGCTTCTTGAAACAACAAAGAAAGAAGAAGCGAGCGGGCTGTATTCCGTTCTTTCAGAAGAAAGGGTCAAGGAAGAATCCGAATAAGGATTACATAGTCGGTGGTTCTATTTTTCTTCCCGAAACATAAACATAGTTACAAAGCTTGTACTATGGGAATGTGAGGGATGGACATGAATCAATATTATGATGGAAACAAAGATAAAACCACTTTTCAAGAGCATGACGTGATGATGAGAGGACGAAAGCTTCTCGATATTACCGGTGTAAAACAAGTTGAGAGCTTCGATAATGAAGAGTTTCTCCTTGAAACCGTGATGGGCTTTTTATCTGTCAGGGGCGAAAACCTGCAAATGAAAAATTTAGATGTGGACAAAGGGATTGTCTCTATTAAAGGAAAGGTGTTCGATCTCATTTACCTTGATGAACAAAATGGGGAAAAGGCTAAAGGGTTCTTTAGCAAGCTGTTTCGATGACTCTTTCCGTCCAGTTCTACACCATGCTCTCCATGATCGGTATGGGGGCATTATTTGGTGCGACATTAGACACGTACAGTCGATTTCTTAACAGATCTGAAAGGAAACGCTGGCTTGTTTTTATAAACGACATTATGTTTTGGATATTACAAGCCCTCTCGATATTTTATATTTTATTTGTCGTCAATTATGGTGAGATCCGTTTTTATATTTTCATTGCTCTGCTGTGCGGCTTTTCCGGGTATCAAGCCCTCATCAAGCCTCTTTATCTTGATTTATTGGAAAGGCTGATCATCTTTTTTATCTCCCTGTTTAATTTCGGTGTTAAAATGGTGAAAAACTTCATTTACTCACCGATAAAATGGGTAATCGTGCTTATCATCACAATGGTTTTATCTGTAGGAAAAGGGCTTGTATCCGTCATTCTTTTCCTTTTTAAGGTGATCTGGAAGGTGCTGCAATGGGCGATTAAGCTCGTAACGGCTCCAATATGGTGGATATTAAAGGGTATTTGGAATATATTGCCGAAACATCTTACAAAAAGAGTCGAGAAGTTATATAATAAAATGGCAGGAATTTATAAAGGATATAGCAAAAAACTATATAGAGTGGTAGAAAAGTTCAAGAAAAAACCTATAGATAAAGAATAGGGCTCTGGCTTTGCCGCTCGATCGTGTAAAGGAGGTTTGGGAATGAGAAAAAACGTGACACCAATGGAAAATGAATATGTCCGCCATAAGGAGCATATGCATAAATCACAATCGAAGAGAAAAAAGCGTTTGGTCCGTCGATTAGCCGTTTTCTTTGTTTTAATAGTAGCGATTAGTGGATTTTTAATTTCGACCCTCATTTCCAGAGCCCAGGTGTTAGAAGATAAACGCACTGAAAAAGCACAATTAGAAAAAAAAGTTAGACCAACTAAAGGATAAGCAAACAGCGTTGGAAGAAGAAATCGTAAAGCTTAACGACGATGAGTATATAGCCAAACTGGCGCGCCGGGATTACTTTTTGTCCGATGAAGGTGAGATTATATTCAATATACCTGAACCAGATAAAGAGAAAGAAGAAGAGGTGTCTTATTGACACTCTTTTTTTTAATTGGCTATAATATATAATAAGGTTTATCTTTTATTATTCTAAGGAGGAGCATTTCTTTTATGTCAATCGAAGTAGGCAGCAAGTTACAGGGTAAAGTAACAGGTATTACAAATTTTGGAGCGTTCGTGGAGTTATCGGAAGGTTCAACAGGTTTAGTTCACATTAGTGAGGTTGCAGACAATTACGTTAAGGATATTAATGAACACCTTAAAGTCGGCGACGAAGTAACGGTTAAGGTTATTAATGTTGAGAAAGATGGGAAAATCGGTTTATCCATCCGTAAAGCGAAAGAGCAACCACAACGCCCACAGCGCCCACAGCGTCCTCAACGCCCGCGTAGCAATAATAATAAACAGAATGATACACGCACTAAAGAGAGTTTCGAACAAAAGATGGCACGCTTCTTGAAGGACAGCGAAGACCGTCTATCATCTTTAAAGAAAAATACTGAGTCTCGTCGTGGTGGAAGAGGGGCGAAAAAGGGTTAACTTGCTGTCTATTAACCCATATAGCAGGTTGTGAACGGAAAACAGGCATACTCATTTGGATGAGTATGCCTGTTTTTTTATGCGCCATGAGCCGTCAACGAAAATCAAAATATGGATATCTTCACATAGGATATTTACTTACCTCTATCGAATTACACAAAGAGTATCTAAAAGAGGTGGAGGAAGGGATTATGAAGAAAGATCAGTTAATCGATCATCACGAGTCATTCAAGAATTGGCTTAAAGCATTGAAGGGGATTCATACGACTGAGTGGTTTCAGCCCATGGAGGAGGATAAATGGTCGATTGGAGCAAATGTCTCCCACATCATTAAATGGGATCAATATTCATTAAGGGAAATTCTTCCTAATGTTTCAAATGGAGCAGTGCTGCCCCCTTTTCCGGATTTTCAGCGATTCAATAAAGAAGCGGAGGAATATGCCCACAATAAGGCAGATCAAGCAGACTTGATTGAGGAAGGTATAATGACGAGGGATGCTTTGATAGAGGTTATACAGGCCTTTTCAGATGATGAACTTCAATATTCATTCAAAGTCGGAGATCACAGCTTTACCCTTGAAGAATACTTCGAGGACTTTATGGGTCACGATAAGCACCATCAGGAACAAATAGAAGAAGTGATAACGGCAGAAAAAGGTTGATGGGAAGACGCCATAGAAAAAAGACTATCAAATTTGATAGTCTTTTTCTTATGACCCGTACGGGATTCGAACCCGTGTTACCGCCGTGAAAGGGCGGTGTCTTAACCGCTTGACCAACGGGCCTTGAAATATGGTAGCGGCGGAGGGGATCGAACCCCCGACCTCACGGGTATGAACCGTACGCTCTAGCCAGCTGAGCTACACCGCCAAATTGTATTTGCTTTTAAGCACAAAAACTATGATACCTAGAAAGAATTATCTTGTCAATATAATCTAGTAAAGAATTTGTCAAAATTCCCTTACCTCCAGTTTGGTAAGCTTTAAGGCAGCAAAAAGCTGAAAATAACAATAGAGTATTCTGAATATTTTACCGGAATCTATAGAATGACGTCGAAACTTTCTTAATGGTCATTCCCTTATTCTGACAAAGTTTTAAGCTCATACCATTTATACTAAACAAAAAAGAAATGGGGAGTGTTTCATATATGGGGAAAGTCGATCAGTCGATTATTGAACCTGTTCAGAATGTGGATATTGAACACACTAGGGTGGAGCTGTCCAAGGGGATAAAATCTATCTATTCGAAGCTGGAATGGCTGTTCGTAGAAAAGGGTATTGCCTTATTCGTTATCGGTTTTTTATTGGGTAGAGCGTTGATCCTTTCACATTTAACGCCGTTTGCACTTCCGTTCTTTGCCTCTGTATACATTATTCGCAGAGAGAAATCTCCCATTGCGCTAATCGGATTGCTTGCAGGAGCACTCACTCTGTCACTGCCTAGTATTAGTTATACGTTTGTCAGTGCGGCATTATTCCTCTTAGCGTTTCGTTTGTCGCAGAAATATCATAAGAATAATTTACGCCTGGTGGCATTTTATGTTTTCTTCACTGTCATAGCGGCAAAGCTGTCATTCGATTATGTTCAGCAAGGACAAGCCCTTACCGTGTACAACGGTGTGATGGCGTTAATAGAAGCGAGCCTTGCTTTTCTCTTGACCTATATTTTCATTCAAAGTATTCCCCTGGTCACCATTCAGCGTAGAAGAAGGTCTCTAAAAACAGAAGAAGTAGTCAGTTTGATCATCCTGTTAGCCTCCATCATGACAGGGACAATTGGATGGTCCATATACAATCTGTCTGTAGAACATGTGCTATCAAGATACCTGGTACTGCTATTTTCCTTTATTGCAGGGGCAACAGTAGGCTCCACGGTAGGGGTTGTAACCGGGCTTGTTTTCAGTTTAGCGAATGTTTCAAGCTTTTATCAAATGAGCTTGCTTGCTTTCTCCGGGCTTCTGGGCGGACTAATGAAAGAAGGGAAGAAATTTGGAGCAGCAATCGGTTTGTTAATTGCTACTTTATTGATGGGGATGTACGGAGAGACAGATACAGTCCTAACGAAGACTTTATATGAATCAGGGGTAGCGATTTTACTCTTATTCTTAACCCCGCAAAGCCTCACGTCACAAATTGCCAGACATATCCCTGGAACAACCGAATATCAGCAGGAACAACAAGGATATATGCGGAGAGTGAGAGATGTGACCGCACACAGGGTCACTCAGTTTTCCTCTGTGTTTCAGGCATTGTCAAACAGCTTTCAACAAATAGAAGACCGTTTTGAAGAGGAAGAAGATAAAGAGTTCGATTATTTCTTAAGCAATGTAACGGAGAAAACGTGTCAAACCTGCTTTAAGAAAGATCAATGCTGGGCCCGAAATTTTGATAAAACCTATAATCTGATGAAAGATGTGATGACAGAATATGATCAGGGACGAGTCCCTCTATCGCCCAAACTTGCTAGAGAAGTAGAGAAGCATTGTACGAGAGAAAAGAAACTGAAAGATACGATTTATCAGGAATTGACCTTCTATCAAGCCAACTTAAAATTAAAGAAACAGGTCCAGGAAAGCAGAAAGCTGGTTGCCGATCAATTACTGGGAGTATCTGAGGTGATGGGGAATTTTGCGAAAGAAATTCAAAGAGAAAGGGAGAATCATCATATTCAGGAAGAACAGATTTTATCGAGTATCGGGGAATTCGGGATCGAGATTGAAAATATCGAGATATACAGTCTGGAGCAAGGGAATGTCGATATCGATATGACCATGCCTTACTGCGGGGGGCATGGCCAGGGGGAAAAGCTGATCGCACCCATGCTATCCGATATATTGGGTGAAAATATCCTCGTCCAGAAGGAGGAATGCGCACAATTCCCGAACGGTTACTGCCATGTAACCTTTCAATCGGCCAAGAAGTTTGTGGTTGACACGGGGGCTTCTCATGCTGCGAAAGGGGGAGGTCTCGTGTCAGGGGACAGTTATTCCATGATTGAGTTAGGAAGGGGGAAATATGCCGTAGCCATCAGTGACGGGATGGGGAACGGTGAACGTGCACATTATGAGAGCAATGAGACACTCAGGCTTTTGAAAAAGATTCTTGAATCCGGTATTGAAGAGCAAGTAGCAATCAAATCCATTAATTCAATCCTCTCCCTGAGGACCAACGATGAAATTTTTTCAACCCTGGACTTAGCTATGATTGATCTGCAAAATGCGTCTTCACGATTCTTGAAGATTGGCTCAACCCCCAGCTTTATCAAGCGGGGAGATAAAATCATCAAAGTGGAAGCCAGTAATTTACCTATGGGGATGCTCCAACAGGACTTTGATGTCGATGTAGTATCCGAACAGTTAAAAGCAGGGGACCTCCTTATCATGATGAGTGACGGTGCCTTTGAAGGTCCGAAGCATGTAGAGAATTATGATTTGTGGATGAAGAGAAAAATAAAGGAGCTGGAAACCGAGGAACCTCAAGAAGTCGCCGATATTTTAATGGAGGAAGTGATCAGGTCAAGTTCGGGATTAATAGAAGATGATATGACAATTGTGGTTTCTAAGATTAAACATAATATACCGAAATGGTCTTCCATCCCTGTACAAAAACAGAAAACGAAAGATAAAAAGAGAATCTCCTAACACGTTCCTGTACCTTATAAAAATAGTTAACTAGAGTATAAATTCCTCCTTATTCGGCGAAGATGATAGCAACTTTAGAATGAGGAGGGGAGTCTGATGAAGCCAGGTACACTTCGTCAAATTCTATTAATTACGGATGGTTGCTCCAATCAAGGAGAAGACCCTATTGCAATGGCGGCACTAGCGAAAGAGCAAGGAATTTCAGTAAACGTCATCGGGGTCATGGATAACGATGTGATAGATGATAACGGAATGCAGGAAATTGAAGGAATTGCCCTATCGGGAGGTGGAGTGAGTCAGATTGTCTATGCCCAGCAACTCTCTCAGACCGTACAGATGGTCACCCGTAAAGCCATGACCCAAACGTTGCAGGGGGTCGTGAATAAAGAGTTGAAGCAAATTCTCGGTAAATCCGCATCCATGGAGGAGCTACCTCCTGAACAACGAGGAGAGGTCATGGAGGTTGTGGATGAACTTGGGGAGTCCGTTGATATGGAAGTGTTGATACTTGTCGATACGTCTGCAAGTATGAAACATAAACTTCCAACGGTTAAAGAAGCTCTATTGGACCTTTCATTGAGCTTGAATGCCCGGATGGGTGACAATAAGTTTTCTGTCTTCGTATTTCCCGGGAAACGACAAGATGTCGAAAAATTGCTGGATTGGACGCCGAAGCTCGAGACATTAACGAGCATATTCTCTAAATTGTCTCCAGGTGGAATTACGCCAACGGGTCCTGCGATCTCAGAAGCTATCACACATTTCAAGAAAAAACGTTCATTAAGGGGATTGCTCTCTCGTGGCGATGATGAACAATACTTCGAAGAAACCATTTAATTTTCCGCCTGGAACGGTCATTAAAGGAAAATGGTATAACCATATCTATACCATTGTTAAAGAATTAGGATATGGTGCTAACGGTATCGTCTATCTGGTCCAGGGGACATCGGGATATCAGGCTTTGAAAATGAGTGACAGCAATATATCCATTACTTCCGAAGTCAATGTATTAAAAGCTTTCTCAAAGGTCCAGGGTCCCCCTCTTGGACCCAGGCTTCTTGATGTGGATGATTGGGAGTACCGTGGGAAGAATGTGCACTTCTATGTAATGGAATATATTCAAGGCACCGACTTGCTGTCTTTTGTTCAGGCAAAAGGATTTTCCTGGACGGGTGTACTCGTTTCCCAGCTACTGTCTGACTTGGAACGCATTCATAAAGAAGGTTGGGTCTTTGGGGATTTAAAGCCTGAAAACTTAATCGTCACAGGCCAGCCATATCGTATTCGCTGTATTGATGTAGGGGGGACGACCATCAGTGGCAGGGCAATCAAAGAGTTTACGGAGTTTTTTGACAGAGGATATTGGCTCGGGGGGTCACGAAGGGCAGAGCCTTCTTATGACCTTTTCTCTGTTGGGATGATTCTCATTAATTTAGGCTATCCTATGCGTTTCACAAAGGCAGGAAACGGGAATATGCAACAATTAAGACAGGCCATCCGTTCCAAAGAGCAACTAAGGAAGTTTGAAGGTCCGATACTGAATGCCCTGGAAGGGAAGTTTCAATCTGCCAGTGAAATGAGGGTGAGTCTCCTGGATGGACTCTCTCACACCCAACCTGTTAAGCCGAAGCTGAATCCCAAAGTGAGCAAATCTGTTTCTTCCCGCTCTCATGTAAGATCATCCACTTCAAATACAAGAAGATATCAACATCACCAAACCGGCAAATCTGGTCACTTTCTTGAGACAGTACTTGTAGTGATGATTGTTTCGTTATTATATGTTTTGTATATCTATGGAGAACTGATGTAGCTCTTAGTGTGAGAATGAAGCGGAAATTGTTACAATGGAGAAAATGGGTTCAGGAAGAGGAAGAGTAATGTTAGAGCACACTACAAAAGAGTTTATTCACGAACATGAGCTGATTAAAGAGGGTGACCGGATTGTTGTGGCAGTGTCCGGAGGCCCTGATTCCCTGGCGCTTCTCCATTTTCTTGAGGCAAATCGCCTGGAGTGGGGAGTGGAAGTGATGGCTGCTCATCTTGATCATATGTTCCGTGGCGAAGAATCCTATCAGGAGCTACTGTTCGTTAAAGAGTTCTGCAGCAGTAGACGCATCCCTTTTTATGGGGAACGAATGGATGTGTCTACTGAAATGGAAAACACGACCGGAAGCCTTCAGGAAAAAGCGAGACACATTCGTTATGGATTTTTGGGAAAGGTAATGAAGAGCGTTTCAGCAACCAAATTAGCCCTGGGTCATCACGGGGATGATCAGGTAGAAACCATTTTAATGAAGATGACAAGGGGGTCATCCGGGGCAGGCAGAGCGGGAATCCCCCCTGAAGCGTCCCTTTTCTACGGGACAGGTAATCCGGCCATTCCTCTCTGTTACGAAGGAGGAAATAGAGAATTATTGTGAGCGAAACGAACTTTCACCCAGGACGGACCCCAGTAATAAGAAGGAAGAGTATACAAGGAACCGATTCCGGTTGAAGGTTCTTCCATTCTTAAAGAAGGAAAATCCGCATGTTCATCTTCAATTTCAGCGATTTAGTGAAGAAACAGCAGAAGATGAGGCATTTTTAGAGGAATTAACATGGGAAAAGTTGAATAAGGTATGGAATAGCACTGAAGATTTCTCATCTTTAGAAATCGAGGGATTCCTTGCAATGTCTCAGCCTTTACAAAGAAGAGGGATTAATCTAATATTAAACTATCTTTACAAACTTAGACCATCTTCCTTATCGTCTATACATATTTACGATGTATTGGGTATATTAAGAGGAAAAACGCCTAATGCCAGCCTTGATTTACCGAAAGGTCTAAAGGTCACCAGGGCGTATCATACATGTTATTTTCATTTTGGGGAATTAGCGTTAACCACGGCTCCTTATTGTCATGAGTTAAAGGTTGATCAAATGCTTGTCCTGCAAGGTGAATATCGGTTCTTTCTCTATTCTTCTTCCTCGCAGGTGGAGGATCGCACCGGTGATAGGATTTTTATCAGTCCCGACGAGGTATCTTTGCCATTGTTCGTGCGTACGAGAAGAAGCGGAGATCGACTGAAAGTCAAAGGGTTGGAAGGCTCCAAGAAGCTTAAAAAACTCTTTATTGATGAAAAGATTCCCGTTCATCTCCGGGAGCAGTGGCCGATAGTGGTTGATTCAGATGACCGCATCCTTTGGGTTCCTGGAATGAGAAAGTCCATTTACGATTTGGGAGAAGAGCAAGAAAATAGTTTAGTACTACAATTTAAAAGCAATCATCTTCTAGGAGGCAGTTGAACATTGTTAAATCAGGATATTGAGAAAGTGTTAATTTCAGAAGAAGAACTTCAAGAAAAGATTAAAGTGTTGGGAGCGCAATTAACAGAGGAATATCAAGATCGTTTTCCTTTGGCAATTGGTGTTCTGAAAGGTGCAATGCCATTCATGGCCGACCTTTGTAAACGTATGGATACGCATATGGAAATGGATTTCATGGATGTATCCAGCTACGGGAACTCTACTGTCTCTTCAGGAGAAGTAAAGATTGTGAAAGATTTAGATACGAAAGTGGAAGGTCGGGATATCCTGATCATTGAAGATATCATTGACAGTGGCCTGACGCTAAGTTACCTGGTTGAACTTTTCCGCTATCGTAAAGCGAAATCAATCAGCATCGTCACTCTGCTTGACAAGCCAAGCGGACGTAAAACAGATATCAAAGCGGACTACGTAGGCTTTATCGTTCCTGACGAGTTCGTTGTCGGATATGGTCTTGATTACGCTGAGAGATACCGTAATCTGCCGTATATCGGAGTGTTAAAACCAAGAGTGTATACAACTGGAGAATAAGTGTAATCTAAAGAGGAATCTTGTGAGTGCAATTTGTTGTAATGCCATGATTTTCTATGATACTATTTTACTTAGTTTGTTTACCGTGGGAGGAGGTAAGGGATGAACCGGATCTTTCGAAACACCATATTCTATTTACTTGTCTTTTTAGTGATTATAGGTGTGGTGAGTTATTTCAGTAATAACAATGAGCCAACCAAAAATATCGAGTACAGTACGTTTATTAATAACCTTGAAGATGGAGAGGTTTCTTCCTTTTCAATTCAGCCTGGCAGAGGCGTTTATGAAGTGAAAGGACAGATGGAAGGGGCTGAAGAAGGAGAGTACTTCTTAACCTATGTCCTTACAACAGATGGAAAGTTAATGGAGAAGATTAATACAGCTGCATCAGAGCAGGGCATTGATGTGGAAGTTTTACAAGCCAAAGAAACAAGTGGCTGGGTATCTTTCTTTACAACGATCATTCCATTTGTCATCATCTTTATTCTGTTCTTCTTCTTACTAAACCAGGCTCAAGGCGGCGGAAGCCGAGTCATGAACTTTGGGAAGAGTAAAGCGAAGCTATATAGCGAAGAGAAGAAGAAGGTTCGCTTTAAAGATGTAGCTGGAGCAGATGAAGAGAAGCAGGAACTTGTGGAGGTAGTGGAATTCCTAAAGGATCCGCGTAAATTCTCCGAAGTGGGTGCCCGCATTCCAAAGGGTGTCCTTCTGGTGGGACCTCCAGGTACAGGTAAAACCCTACTTGCACGAGCAGTAGCAGGAGAAGCGGGAGTACCGTTCTTCTCCATCAGTGGTTCCGACTTCGTTGAAATGTTTGTCGGTGTCGGTGCATCTCGTGTACGTGATTTATTCGAAAATGCAAAGAAGAATGCACCATGTATCATTTTCATCGATGAGATTGATGCAGTCGGTCGTCAACGTGGAGCAGGATTAGGCGGAGGTCACGATGAGCGTGAACAGACACTTAACCAGTTGCTTGTTGAAATGGATGGATTTGGGGCGAACGAAGGAATCATCATCGTCGCTTGCAACAAACAGACCGGACATTCTGGATCCAGCATTGTTGCGTCCAGGACGTTTTGACCGTCAAATCACCGTAGATCGTCCTGACTTTAAAAGGTCGTGAAGCTGTTCTTAAAGTACATTCTAAGAACAAACCGCTTGATGATTCTGTGGATCTAAAATCAATTGCCATGAGAACACCAGGTTTCTCTGGAGCCGATCTGGAAAATCTGTTGAACGAAGCAGCTCTTGTGGCCGCTCGTCAGGATAAGAAGAAAATCGATATGCGCGATATCGACGAAGCAACCGACCGTGTCATTGCAGGTCCTGCTAAGAAGAGCCGCGTCATTTCTGAAAAAGAACGTAAAATCGTGGCATTCCATGAAGCGGGTCATACGGTGATTGGATTAGTCCTTGATGAAGCCGACATGGTACATAAGGTAACCATTGTTCCTCGTGGCCAAGCAGGCGGATATGCCGTCATGCTTCCGAAAGAAGATCGTTACTTTATGACGAAGCCTGAGCTTCTAGATAAGATTACCGGATTACTTGGTGGTCGTGTAGCAGAGGAAATCATCTTCGGTGATGTTTCAACTGGTGCCCATAATGACTTCCAACGTGCGACTGGAATTGCACGTAAAATGGTTACTGAATATGGTATGAGTGATAAGCTTGGACCACTTCAATTCGGTCAATCCCAAGGTGGTCAAGTGTTCTTGGGACGTGACATCAATAGTGAACAAAACTATTCAGATGCCATTGCTTACGAAATTGACTTAGAAATGCAGCGTCTGATTAAAGACAGCTATGAGAGAGCGAAGAGAATTCTTACTGAGAATCGCGATAAGCTTGAACTCATTGCAAAAACATTATTAGATGTTGAAACACTGGATGCCGCACAGATCAAGTCTCTAATGGATCATGGCAAACTTCCTGAACGTACGTATGAGTCTGATCAGGATAACAGCGACGTGAAAGTGAATATCCAAAAGAAAAATGAAGAAAACGCGATTGAAGAAGATACGGCTTCAAAAGAAGACGACTCTCATTCAGATCGCACGTAATAGAAAGGGTGCATCCATTATTGGGTGCATCTTTTTTGTTGTATTTCTTTGCTTCTTGCCCCTCATCACCCCTTGAGCTTTTACTCGATCTGCTTGAAGGACACAAATTTTATATTGTCAAGGAAACGAGGATAAGTGGATTTCTCGGTGATACGATGGCTGGACATATAGTAGTAGCTGATTTTTATATTAACTGCAAAGGGTTTTAGTGTTCTATCCAAAATATTAAGTCCTTTCCGGTGAAATCGCCTTGTGCATGTCGGGCCTAGTCAAGCCGGTTGCGCTTTTGTTTCATCCAGCTCCACCGGCTAGGCCCTCGAGGTCATAAGTCAATTCCACCAAAAAGGCAAACAGCGCCTTTCCGTTGAAATCGCCTTATGCATGTCGGGCCTAGTCAAGCCGGTTGCGCTTTTGTACCTATTCTAAATAAATTATGGTATGATGTTGGCAGTGTGAAAACAATTGGCTTAGTAGGTGAGGATATTGATTTTTGTAATGGATGTAGGGAATACCAATATAGTGTTTGGTGTGTATGAAAATGACCATTTAAAATATCATTGGAGAGCTGAAACGAATCGACATAAAACGGAAGATGAATTTGGAATGCTTGTGAAGAATCTGTTTGAGCATGCGAAGCTTACGTTTGATGAAATTGACGGAATCATCATTTCCTCCGTAGTTCCTCCAATTATGTTCAGTTTGGAACGTATGTGCGAGAAGTACTTTAATATCACTCCTCTCGTCGTCGGACCCGGGATTAAAACCGGTTTAAATATCAAGTATGAAAACCCAAGAGAAGTCGGAGCCGATCGAATCGTAAACGCTGTCGCCGGCATTCATGAATATGGTGGACCTCTCATCATTGTCGATTTCGGTACAGCGACGACATATTGCTATATCAATGAAGAAAGACAATATATGGGCGGTGCCATCGCGCCTGGAATTGGTATTTCCACAGAGGCCCTTTATTCGAAGGCGGCTAAATTACCGAGGATTGAAATTGCCCGTCCAGAACATATTATCGGAAAGAATACCGTAACGGCCATGCAGGCAGGTATTCTTTATGGGTATGTTGGACAAGTGGAAGGTATCGTTCAAAGAATGAAAGCACAAAGTAAGAAGGAACCGACCGTCATTGCCACGGGAGGACTGGCGTCGTTGATTTCGAAAGAATCCAACAGCATCGACGTAGTAGACCCCTTCCTGACATTAAAGGGCTTAAAATTAATCTACAAGAGAAATATGATCTGAGTAAGTGAAAGGAGCTTCAATTATGAGCGACTATTTAGTAAAAGCGTTAGCCTATAACGGACAGGTACGTGCTTATGCAGTGAAAAGTACGGATACAGTAGGGGAAGCACAAAGAAGACATGGAACATGGCCGACTGCATCAGCGGCGTTAGGACGAAGCATAAGTGCAGGAGTCATGATGGGGGCCATGCTCAAAGGGGAAAATAAATTAACGATTAAGGTCGAAGGTGGAGGCCCGATCGGTGCGATTCTTGTTGATAGCAATGCAAAAGGAGAAGTCAGGGGATACGTGACCAATCCTCATGTGCACTTTGATCTGAACGAGCACGGAAAGCTTGATGTACGCCGTGCGGTCGGTACGACAGGAACGTTATCCATTGTAAAAGATATTGGTATGAGAGATCATTTCTCCGGTCAGGTTCCCATTGTATCAGGAGAACTAGGAGAAGACTTCACATATTATTTCGTTACTTCAGAACAAGTGCCTTCTTCGGTGGGTGTGGGTGTACTGGTGAATCCCGACAATTCAATACTCGCAGCGGGTGGTTTCATTCTGCAGCTAATGCCGGGAACAGATGACGAAACGATTACCAAGATTGAGGAGCGCCTGGCTAAAATCCCGCCGATCTCTAAATTGATCGAAAAGGGCCTCACCCCTGAAGAGATATTGGAAGAAGTACTCGGGGAAGGGGAAGTCAAGGTACTTGAAACGCTGCCTGTTGCATTCAAATGTCAGTGTAACAAAGAGCGATTCTCTAATGCCATCATCAGCTTGGGGGAACAGGAAATCCAGGAGATGATTGATGAAGATGGAAGTGCAGAAGCGAGCTGTCACTTCTGTAATGAAACGTATGAGTTTTCTAAAGAAGAACTTGAAGAATTGAAATCAAGCGCTAAGCAATAAATGAGATTCAGGGAGAATGGGAGAAATGAGACTTAAAAGGTCTGTACTCGTGGTTATCATAGGAATACTGCTTGTCACAAATATGATCACGCTGGTGTGGAAATGGTCTTCTGGTGCAATTGTTACACCTGAAGTCGTAGCATCGGTTGGCGGTGAGTCTGTTACCCGGGAGGATTGGCTATATTCCCTTGAGCAGAAATATGGAAAAGAAGAGCTGAGGGAATTGATCAACGAGCAAGTAATCGATCATTTGGCCAAAAAATACGATATCTCCGTCTCAGATAAGGAAGTCGAGCAGGAATATTATTTTATTCAGTCGGTTTACAATGCCTTCGACGAAGAGAATCTAGAGAATGAAGATTCTCTTAAGGATCAAATCAGGTCAGAATTGTTATTAGAGGAGCTCCTTACCAAGGATGTCCAAGTGCCTGACAAAGACTTAAAGAGCTTTTATGAACAAAATGAGCATCTGTATGATATCTCTAAGATGTTTAAGCTGAAGCAGTTGAAGGTGCAGGACCTATCAGAGGCAGAGCAAGCCATTGAAGAACTTGAAGCCGGTTCGAACTTTGAAGCACTGGCCATGGAGCGGTCCAACGATGAGAAAAGCGCACATTTAGGCGGGGACATCGGATATGTTCCCCTGGATGGAGATTTCCTGTCGTCAGATGCATCCGAAGAAATAGACTCCTTATCAGCGGGGGAATGGACAAAGCCGATTAAACAGGATTCAGAATACGTGATTTACTATGTTGAAGATGTGTTGAAAGAAAGGCACTTTTCGTTCAAAGAGGTAAAATCTCAGATTCGGAGACAGATCGCATTAGAACAAATAGAGACACCCCTGCAGCCTGAGTCATTCTGGGAAGAGGTTGGAGTGGAATGGTTCTATGGAAAACAGAAGTAGGAAGGGGCTGGCCGTTTAGGTCAGCTTCTTTTACATAGAGAGAAGCTTTTTAACGTAACATAGGATAATTGGAATGTGCATACATATAACGTAGTGATCCTGTGTTAACGGCGAAGGGTGACAGCAGAATAGAAAGGCGAAGCAAAACGTTTTTTAATTGACAAATTGATTGAATATTGTTACATTTTTGTAAAACCAACAAATTTACTTGGAATTAGGAGTGATAGAGGAATGGTGAGAGTAGCGAATTCAATTTCGGAATTAGTAGGTCAGACCCCGGTGGTCAAATTGAATCGATTAGTAGATCAAGATAGTGCGGATGTTTATTTGAAATTAGAATATATGAACCCGGGAAGCTCTGTAAAAGACCGAATCGCATTAGCGATGATTGAAGCAGGAGAAGCGTCTGGTACGATCAAGCCTGGAGACACGATTGTAGAGCCGACGAGCGGAAATACAGGGATTGGTCTGGCGATGGTGGCTGCAGCCAAAGGTTACCGTGCATTACTGGTCATGCCTGACACCATGAGTATGGAAAGACGTAATCTGCTGCGTGCTTACGGAGCTGAATTAGTGTTGACCCCGGGCTCTGAAGGTATGGGAGGAGCCATTAGGAAAGCTGAGGAACTGGCCAACGAAAAAGGCTATTTCATGCCCCAGCAATTCAAGAATGCCGCTAACCCCAACGTTCATCGGGAAACGACCGGCCCTGAGATCGTAGAGCAAATGGGTGATCAACTGGATGCTTTCATTGCAGGGATAGGTACAGGCGGTACGATTACAGGTGCAGGTGAAGTTCTTAAGAAGCATTATCCTTCCATTGAGCTATATGCTGTGGAACCGTCTGATTCACCTGTATTATCAGGAGGAAAGCCTGGTCCTCACAAAATCCAGGGAATCGGTGCAGGGTTCATTCCTGATATTTTGGATACAGATGTCTATAATCACGTCATTCAAGTTGAAAAAGACGCTGCCTTCGAATATGCAAGAAGAGCAGCTAAAGAAGAAGGGATCCTCGGAGGCATCTCCTCAGGAGCGGCCATTTACGCGGCCCTTGAAGTGGCAAAGAAGTTGGGGAAAGGTAAAAAAGTGCTTGCCATCATTCCTAGCAACGGAGAACGCTACTTGAGCACACCCCTTTATCAATTTGATGAAGAATAAGTATACCGTGTCGGGTCCTGAAGAATCATCTCTTCAGGATCCTTTTTTGGTTAGTCTGATTAAAGAGAAGGAAGTAATCGTTTATCCTCCTCTACACCCGTTTTCTGATCGCTCCTTCCTGATTCTCCCCGCATAATTTCAAGTTTTTAACGATGAAACCTTCATGAAGTTCATGTATCATAAAGGGAGATAATGATTAGGAGTGTGAGGGGTCAGTGCAGCACCTATATTTTCATAAAAACCATACAACAAAAGAACAATTCTTTGCAGCATACGAACAACTTAGCCAACACCAGCCACATCATATTTTGTTAGAAAGTGGACGGGGTGGACGATATAGCGTTGCTGGACTTAAACCTGACGTGATTCTACAAAGCATTCCTGAAGGGTTGCGGATACAAGATTCTTCCGGGATTGAAACGATAAATGGAGACCCGTTGATTCAAATGGAAAGATGGATGAAGCCCCATAGGACGGAACGGAGAGAGGATCTACCTGACTTTCAAGGGGGGCGTAATCGGGTTTCTTAGTTATGATTATGCCAGGAAGATCGAGATACTTCCGGAACTGGGGCATGATGACCTGAAGATACCGGATCTCTTTTTTTACTACCTGGTGGAATGGGCCGTCTTCGATCATCAGGAAAACACATTATGGACAATGATCCTCTCTGATGAAAAGTCCGCGCCGGAAAAACTCGCAAAGTGGACATCGGCATGGACGGATGCTCTAGCTTCCATGGACGAGAAAGATGTGGTCCATGGTGGTGGAAATACGGCAGGAATTGAAGTTTCCATGGGTGAGGAAGATTTCTCGGAAGCTGTGAAAAAGATTCAGGCATATATCTCTCAGGGGGATGTTTTTCAGGTGAATCTATCTGTACGACAATCTCAAGAGTTGAAGGCTGATCCTTTCACCGTTTATAAGAAACTTCGTGAATTAAACCCCTCTCCTTATATGAGCTATATACAAAGTCCGGACTTTCAAATTGTTTCAGGTTCGCCGGAACTGCTGGTGAAGAAAAAAGGAACCGAAGTAAGTACAAGACCGATCGCCGGTACACGCTCCCGTGGGAAAGATGCCGAAGAGGATGAGAAGCTTGCCCTTGAACTGATCAATAACGAAAAAGAACGAGCGGAGCATGTCATGCTTGTGGATTTGGAACGGAATGATCTAGGGAGAGTATGCCGGTATGGGACGGTCGAGGTCAATGAATTCATGGTGATCGAGAAATACTCGCACGTTATGCACATTGTTTCAAATGTGCGAGGAACACTAGATGAAACGAAAACCGGAGCGGATCTTATACGGTCTGTTTTTCCCGGAGGAACCATTACAGGAGCCCCAAAAGTGAGGACGATGGAAATCATTGAAGAGCTCGAACCGGTAAGAAGAGGGATTTACACTGGATCCATCGGCTGGATTGGCGTCAATGGAGACATGGAATTGAATATTGTCATCAGGACCATGCTTGTGAAAGCAGGGAAAGCCCATATTCAAGCGGGAGCCGGTGTAGTGATTGATTCCAACCCTAAGTATGAATACAAAGAATCTCTGAAGAAAGCTAAAGCCCTTTGGGTCGCAAAAGCCAGGGCGGAAGGAGAAACCCTATGATTCTGATGATTGATAACTATGATTCCTTCACCTACAATCTTGTGCAATTTTTAGGAGAGCTAGGTGAAGAACTGTTGGTCAAACGCAATGATGAGATTACTGTGGATGAAATAGAGGCGCTGTCTCCAGATTATCTGATGATTTCCCCCGGCCCATGCAGCCCGAATGAAGCGGGTGTGAGTATGGAGGCGATCCGCACGTTTGCAGGCAAGATTCCGATCTTTGGTGTTTGCTTAGGTCATCAATCCATTGCCCAGGTTTTCGGAGGGGACGTCATCCGTGCTGAACGGTTGATGCACGGAAAGGTCTCTCCCATGCTCCATGATGGGAAAACGATTTTCGAGGGTATGCCGAACCCATTTGATGCAACCCGATATCATTCTTTGATTGTTAAAAGAGAGACCCTCCCCGGATGCTTCGACATATCTGCCGAAACAAAAGAAGGAGAGATCATGGCGATCCGGCATAAACATCTTCCCATCGAAGGCGTGCAATTCCACCCTGAATCCATCATGACCGAACAAGGGAAACAGCTGCTCCTCAACTTCTTAGTGACGTATAAAAAAGCTGAAGTGGTCCTGTAAATGTACCTTTATCTTAACGGTGAAATCGTTCATGTGTCAGAGGCTTTCATCTCTCCATTTGATCACGGATTTTTATATGGGATGGGCTTGTTTGAAACCTTCCGGACGTATGAAGGACATCCATTCCTGCTGAAGGATCACTTGGAGAGGCTATCTTATGGATTGAAGGAACTAAATATAGAAGCGGATCTGGATGAAGAAAAGATCAGGTGGATCATCACCACCCTCCTGAATAAGAATAACCTGAATGACGCATATTGCCGGTTTAATATTTCGGGAGGAGCAGGGGAGATAGGATTGAAAACCACTCCCTATGAAGATGCAACGGTGATCCTTTTCCAAAAGGAATTGCCTCCTTATGTGCCGTTAAAAGAAAAAGAAGGAGTGTTTCTTCAGTTAAGAAGAAACACTCCTGAGACCGGGGTACGATTAAAATCCCACCATTACTTAAATAATATGGCGGCAAAGCGGGAAATTGGGTCGTCCCCGCACAAGGAAGGGATTTTCATTACGGAGTCTGGCCATCTCTGTGAAGGAATCACATCCAATCTTTTCTGGGTGAAAGACGGAGAATTGTATACGCCCGGAGTGGAAACTGGACTGTTAAACGGGATAACGCGGCAATTTGTTCTTGCTCTTGCAGCCCGAAAGCAAGTACCAGTACATATAGGGTTATTTCGGCAAGATGATTTACTAGCAGCAGATGAGGTTTTCTTCACCAATTCTGTTCAAGAACTCATACCGGTTCACCGAATTGATTCTTTCGGTTTTCCGGGCCGGAACGGAGAGATTGTGCGAATGCTTTATGAACAGTATAAGGAGTATTCACGCTACTTGAATTCTATAGACGAGCTGGGGGGGAGTCAAGTAATGAAGTGCGGAAAGTACGAACTGGATTTTTCAAAGAAAACCCTGATTATGGGGATTTTAAATATCACACCCGATTCATTCTCCGATGGGGGTTCGTTCAATGAGAGGGAACGGGCAGTCGAACGGGCAAAAGAAATGGTGGAGATGGGGGCTGACATCATTGACATTGGTGGAGAGTCGACCCGGCCCGGTCATCAATTCGTTCCTGTGGAAGAAGAAATAGCAAGGGTTGTACCTATTATCGAAGCTATTTCCCAGGAAGTGAATGTCCCCATCTCCATTGACACATATAAGGCTGAAACCGCACGTAAAGCACTGGAAGCGGGAGCGAGTATCATCAATGATGTATGGGGTGCGAAAAAGGATCCGGATATGGCGGGGGGTTGCCGCTGAAACAGGTTCACCCATCATCCTGATGCACAATCGTGATAACAAGGAGTATACCCACTTCTTACGGGATGCGATACAAGATCTGCAGGAAAGCATCTTTCTGGTAAAAGAAGCAGGGGTGAAGGATGACCAAATCATCCTGGACCCGGGAATTGGTTTTGCCAAGACCGTTCCATTAAACATAGAGATGATGAGGCACTTGGATGTTCTTGTCTCACTGGGTTACCCTGTGCTGCTGGGAACGTCACGGAAATCATTGATCGGAAACGTCCTTGATCTGCCGGTAGAAGAAAGGATGGAAGGCACGGGTGCGACGGTTTGCTACGGGATACAAAAAGGCTGTCACATCGTCCGGGTTCATGACGTAAAGGAAATGGCGCGCATGGCAAAAATGATGGATGCTCTCATTGGGAAGGAGAAGAGGTATGGATAAAATCTTATTGAATGAAATGGAGTTTTACGGCTATCATGGTGTATTTCAAGAAGAAAACAAGCTTGGGCAACGTTTTCGTGTTAGTGTAGAGTTGCATCTGGATTTAAGGAGATCCGGTCAAAGTGATAAGCTTGAGGATTCTGTAAATTATGCAGAGATCTATTCCATAACAAAATCGGTTGTAGAGGGAGAACCGAAGAATTTAGTCGAGTCAGTGGCTGAAGACATATCCTCCGGGATCTTAAATACATTTGAAATCGTAGAAAGTTGTAAAATCACACTAATCAAGCCTGACCCACCCATTCCTGGTCATTACCAATCGGTGGCGGTGGAGATTAATAGGAGTCGATAGGATGAATACTGCATACATTTCTCTTGGTTCCAATATAGGAACCAGGGAGGGTTATTTAGAAAAAGCCATAAACATCTTGGGCAGTCATGGTAAGATAGAGGTAACGAAACGATCCTCCATATATGAAACAGACCCGGTAGGATTTACAGAACAAGGTGAATTCTTGAATATGGTCATTGAAATTCGTACCAGTTTAAGTCCAGAAACTCTTTTGCATCAGTGCTTGCAGGTGGAAGTTGACCTTGGGAGGGAAAGAGAGTTCAAATGGGGTCCGCGCATCATTGACCTGGACATTCTACTCTATGATGACAAGATGATCGAATCAGAGAATCTTCTCATCCCACATCCAAGGATGCAAGAAAGAGCATTTGTTTTAGTCCCGTTAATAGAGGTGGCTCCAAACCTTGAGCACCCATCTATTCATGCCCCGTTGGTTGATTTTCTGGACGAAATACCTGACAAAGAAGGAGTTCGGTTATGGAAACAGATAAATGGGGAAGGCGCATTCGTGCATTCAGAAAGCTAAAAGGGTATACCCAGGAAGGGTTGGCCAGGGAATTGGCCATTTCGGTATCTGTCCTTGGAGAAATTGAAAGAGGCAGCCGGGTACCTAAGGAAGATTTCTTAGAGAACGTTGCAGAAGTATTGAACATTCCACTACACGACCTTATTCCTCCAGATGAATAGACAGACAGTGGGTAAATGTCGATATCATCCAGTGATATAGATAGGAGATCGAGGAAGAGGACCGAGCTTGATTCAAGATAGGCGCATCAGTTTGGACAATGGGGTTGTCCTTGCTCCGGTGGTGTGTGTGCGTAGGGAAAGAAAGCGAAGAGAATGCAGGTTCATTCACCTGACGTTCTTTTTATGTTATTCTAGAAAAGGCTTGAACCAACACGTGACCATGTCGCTAAAGTTGGATCGGCCTTTTTTAAAATGTTTTTAACGCACTAAGGACACCTTTCTGAAATAACTCATACTTTAGGGGTGTTACAAACATAGATATTGTGTAAAATAGTATGGTATATAATCGTATTAGTCTAGTAAAGCAAGCAGATAGAATAGGAGTGAAACACATGAGTCACGAAGAAATCAATGACCAGCTTCGGGTGAGACGCGAAAAAATGGAATCCATCCGTGATAGAGGAATGGATCCATTCGGTAAACGTTATGAGCGTACACACAGTTCATCTGAGATTAAGTCTCAATTCGATGAATTTTCTAAAGAAGAATTGGAAGAAAAAGATATTACTGTAACCATCGCAGGTCGAATCATGACAAAGCGCGGCAAAGGTAAAGCAGGATTCGCCCACCTTCAGGACCTAGCGGGACAAGTCCAAATCTATGTTCGTAAAGATGCGATCGGAGAAGAAGCATACGAACTGTTCAATACAGCGGACCTTGGGGATATCGTTGGGATTACGGGTTCAATCTTTAAAACAAAGGTAGGAGAACTTTCAGTAAAAGCGAAAGAATTCCACCTTCTCACGAAAGCACTGCGACCTCTCCCTGAAAAGTTCCATGGATTAAAGGACGTAGAACAGCGTTATCGTCAACGTTACCTGGATCTCATCACAAGTCAGGAAAGCAAAGAAACATTCATCGCGCGCAGTCGCATCATCCAATCCATGAGAAGATACCTGGATAACAACGGTTACCTGGAAGTTGAAACACCAATGATGCATGCTATTGCAGGTGGAGCGTCTGCCCGGCCGTTCAATACTCACCATAACGCTCTTGATATGCCGCTGTTCATGCGTATCGCAATCGAGTTACACCTGAAACGCCTGATTGTCGGTGGTCTTGAGAAAGTATACGAAATCGGACGTGTATTCCGTAATGAAGGTGTCTCCACTAGACATAATCCGGAATTCACAATGATTGAGCTGTATGAAGCATATGCTGATTACCGAGATATTATGGCCCTGACAGAGAACCTGGTTGCTCATATCGCGAAGGATGTGTTCGGTTCTACTACCGTTCAGTATGGAGATTACGAAATCAACCTTGAACCGGAGTGGACGCGCCTTCATATGGTAGACGCTGTTAAAGAACACACAGGGGTGGATTTCTGGAAGGAAATGTCCGATGAAGACGCACGTGCACTTGCAAAAGAACACGGAATTGAAATTAAAGATAATATGCAATATGGTCATGTTGTGAATGAATTCTTCGAACAAAAAGTAGAAGACAAACTTATCCAGCCTACATTCATTTATGGGCATCCGGTGGAAATCTCTCCACTTGCCAAGAAAAATGATGAAGACCCAAGATTCACCGATCGCTTTGAGTTATTCATAGTAGGTCGTGAACACGCAAATGCCTTCACAGAGCTTAATGATCCAATCGATCAAAGAGAACGTTTTGAAGCGCAATTAAAAGAAAGAGAAGAAGGAAACGATGAGGCCCATATGATGGATAATGATTTCATCGAGGCCCTTGAATACGGCATGCCGCCAACAGGTGGTCTTGGAATCGGGATTGACAGACTAGTTATGCTGTTGACCAACTCGCCGTCTATTCGAGACGTTTTACTATTCCCGTTGATGCGTCATCGTGACTAATTCATACTGATGAAGAGCAGCGAGGGGCTCATAGCCTCTGCTGTTTTTTTAAGCTCATTAAAGAACTGATCCGCTGTAATAGTCATTCCTTCTCTCTATGTATCAGGACGAATGACACACAGTCTCCCTCGTTTTATTACGTTATAATGTACAAAAAGAATGTCGATTGTCAGGTAATGAATATAATTTGAAAAATCATCAATAAATCTCTTGCACGCGGGAATAGATGGTGGTATAGTATTATCTGTTGCCGCGAAATGCGGACAACAACAAAAAACTTTTTAAAAAAAGTTATTGACTTTAAAGAGTTGATAATGTAATATTTAAAGGGTCGTCTCAAACGAAGCACTTACACATTGAACCTTGAAAACTGAACAAAACAAGACAATACGTCAACGTTAATTCTAGATTTATTTTAAGAGCTATTCAAACTTTTATCGGAGAGTTTGATCCTGGCTCAGGACGAACGCTGGCGGCGTGCCTAATACATGCAAGTCGAGCGGATTGATGGGAGCTTGCTCCCATCAATCAGCGGCGGACGGGTGAGTAACACGTGGGTAACCTGCCTGTAAGACTGGGATAACTCCGGGAAACCGGGGCTAATACCGGATAACTCATTTCCTCGCATGAGGAAATGTTGAAAGGTGGCTTTTAGCTACCACTTACAGATGGACCCGCGGCGCATTAGCTAGTTGGTGAGGTAACGGCTCACCAAGGCGACGATGCGTAGCCGACCTGAGAGGGTGATCGGCCACACTGGGACTGAGACACGGCCCAGACTCCTACGGGAGGCAGCAGTAGGGAATCTTCCGCAATGGACGAAAGTCTGACGGAGCAACGCCGCGTGAGTGATGAAGGTTTTCGGATCGTAAAACTCTGTTGTTAGGGAAGAACAAGTACCGTTCGAACAGGGCGGTACCTTGACGGTACCTAACCAGAAAGCCACGGCTAACTACGTGCCAGCAGCCGCGGTAATACGTAGGTGGCAAGCGTTGTCCGGAATTATTGGGCGTAAAGCGCGCGCAGGTGGTTCCTTAAGTCTGATGTGAAAGCCCACGGCTCAACCGTGGAGGGTCATTGGAAACTGGGGAACTTGAGTGCAGAAGAGGAAAGTGGAATTCCAAGTGTAGCGGTGAAATGCGTAGATATTTGGAGGAACACCAGTGGCGAAGGCGACTTTCTGGTCTGTAACTGACACTGAGGCGCGAAAGCGTGGGGAGCAAACAGGATTAGATACCCTGGTAGTCCACGCCGTAAACGATGAGTGCTAAGTGTTAGAGGGTTTCCGCCCCTTAGTGCTTTGCACTAACGCATTAAGCACTCCGCCTGGGAGTACGGTCGCAAGACTGAAACTCAAAGGAATTGACGGGGCCCGCACAAGCGGTGGAGCATGTGGTTTAATTCGAAGCAACGCGAAGAACCTTACCAGGGTCTTGACATCCTCTGACAACCCTAGAGATAGGGCTTTCCCCTTCGGGGGACAGAGTGACAGGTGGTGCATGGTTGTCGTCAGCTCGTGTCGTGAGATGTTGGGTTAAGTCCCGCAACGAGCGCAACCCTTGATCTTAGTTGCCAGCATTCAGTTGGGCACTCTAAGATGACTGCCGGTGACAAACCGGAGGAAGGTGGGGATGACGTCAAATCATCATGCCCCTTATGACCTGGGCTACACACGTGCTACAATGGACGGTACAAAGGGCAGCAAGACCGCGAGGTTTAGCCAATCCCATAAAACCGTTCTCAGTTCGGATTGCAGGCTGCAACTCGCCTGCATGAAGCTGGAATCGCTAGTAATCGCGGATCAGCATGCCGCGGTGAATACGTTCCCGGGCCTTGTACACACCGCCCGTCACACCACGAGAGTTTGTAACACCCGAAGTCGGTGAGGTAACCTTTTTGGAGCCAGCCGCCTAAGGTGGGACAGATGATTGGGGTGAAGTCGTAACAAGGTAGCCGTATCGGAAGGTGCGGCTGGATCACCTCCTTTCTAAGGAAGATTTACTAAAAACGTTTGACAGTCGAAGTTTTGTTCAGTTTTGATGGTTTAATTAGGTTTTTTGCGACAGCAAAATAACCATCCATCAGGGATGTTTGCGCAAGCAAACGATCCAACCATATTGTCTCTTACGAGACATGCGTGTTTGTTCTTTGAAAACTAGATAAAGATAAATTGATAGTCAAGAAATTACCGAGTATCGCCATTTTAGGTTTTAAACCTGATGTAACAACCAATTCGGTTAAGTTATGAAGGGCGCACGGTGGATGCCTTGGCACTAGGAGCCGACGAAGGACGGGACTAACACCGATATGCTTTGGGGAGCTGTAAGTGAGCTTTGATCCAGAGATTTCCGAATGGGGGAACCCATTGTTCGTAATGGAACAATATCCTTACTTGAATACATAGAGTATGGAAGGCAGACCCAGGGAACTGAAACATCTAAGTACCTGGAGGAAAAGAAAGCAATTGCGATTCCCTGAGTAGCGGCGAGCGAAACGGGATATAGCCCAAACCAAGAGGCTTGCCTCTTGGGGTTGTAGGACACTCTATACGGAGTTACAAAGGAATGGAGTAGACGAAGAAGTCTGGAAAGGCTCGTCAAAGAAGGTAACAACCCTGTAGTTGAAACTTCATTCCCTCTTGAGTGGATCCTGAGTACGGCGGGACACGTGAAATCCCGTCGGAAGCTGGGAGGACCATCTCCCAAGGCTAAATACTACCTAGTGACCGATAGTGAACCAGTACCGTGAGGGAAAGGTGAAAAGCACCCCGGAAGGGGAGTGAAATAGAACCTGAAACCGTGTGCCTACAAGTAGTCAGAGCCCTATGCATATTTTCCTTCGGAAAAATGCAGGGTGATGGCGTGCCTTTTGTAGAATGAACCGGCGAGTTACGATCCCATGCAAGGTTAAGTTGATAAGACGGAGCCGCAGCGAAAGCGAGTCTGAACAGGGCGAATGAGTATGTGGTCGTAGACCCGAAACCAGGTGATCTACCCATGTCCAGGATGAAGTTCAGGTAACACTGAATGGAGGTCCGAACCCACGCACGTTGAAAAGTGCGGGGATGAGGTGTGGGTAGCGGAGAAATTCCAATCGAACTTGGAGATAGCTGGTTCTCTCCGAAATAGCTTTAGGGCTAGCCTCATGTGTAAGAGTCTTGGAGGTAGAGCACTGTTTGGACTAGGGGCCCTCATCGGGTTACCGAATTCAGACAAACTCCGAATGCCAAAGACTTATCCATGGGAGTCAGACTGCGAGTGATAAGATCCGTAGTCGAAAGGGAAACAGCCCAGACCACCAGCTAAGGTCCCAAAGTATACGTTAAGTGGAAAAGGATGTGGAGTTGCTTAGACAACCAGGATGTTGGCTTAGAAGCAGCCACCATTTAAAGAGTGCGTAATAGCTCACTGGTCGAGTGACTCTGCGCCGAAAATGTACCGGGGCTAAACGTATCACCGAAGCTGTGGATTGACACCTCTAGGTGTCAGTGGTAGGAGAGCGTTCTAAGGACTGCGAAGCTAGACCGTAAGGACTGGTGGAGTGCTTAGAAGTGAGAATGCCGGTATGAGTAGCGAAAGATGGGTGAGAATCCCATCCACCGAATGCCTAAGGTTTCCTGAGGAAGGCTCGTCCGCTCAGGGTTAGTCGGGACCTAAGTCGAGGCCGATAGGCGTAGACGATGGACAACAGGTTGATATTCCTGTACCACCTCTTTTCCGTTTGAGCAATGGGGGGACGCAGGAGGATAGGGTAAGCGCACTGCTGGATATGTGCGTCTAAGCAGTTAGGCTGATGATGAGGCAAATCCCATCATCGTAAAGGCTGAGCTGTGATAGCGAGCGAATTATAGTAGCGAAGTTCCTGATTCCACACTGCCAAGAAAAGCCTCTAGCGAGGAAAAAGGTGCCCGTACCGCAAACCGACACAGGTAGGCGAGGAGAGAATCCTAAGGTGAGCGAGAGAACTCTCGTTAAGGAACTCGGCAAAATGACCCCGTAACTTCGGGAGAAGGGGTGCTCTGGTAGGGTGCAAGCCCGAGAGAGCCGCAGTGAATAGGCCCAGGCGACTGTTTAGCAAAAACACAGGTCTCTGCGAAGCCGTAAGGCGAAGTATAGGGGCTGACGCCTGCCCGGTGCTGGAAGGTTAAGAGGAGTGCTTAGCGCAAGCGAAGGTGCGAATCGAAGCCCCAGTAAACGGCGGCCGTAACTATAACGGTCCTAAGGTAGCGAAATTCCTTGTCGGGTAAGTTCCGACCCGCACGAAAGGCGTAACGATCTGGGCACTGTCTCAACGAGAGACTCGGTGAAATTATAGTACCTGTGAAGATGCAGGTTACCCGCGACAGGACGGAAAGACCCCGTGGAGCTTTACTGTAGCCTGATATTGAATTTTGGTACAGCTTGTACAGGATAGGTAGGAGCCTTGGAAGCCGGAGCGCCAGCTTCGGTGGAGGCATCGGTGGGATACTACCCTGGCTGTATTGAAATTCTAACCCGCGCCCCTTATCGGGGTGGGAGACAGTGTCAGGTGGGCAGTTTGACTGGGGCGGTCGCTCCTAAAGAGTAACGGAGGCGCCCAAAGGTTCCCTCAGAATGGTTGGAAATCATTCGCAGAGTGTAAAGGCACAAGGGAGCTTGACTGCGAGACCTACAAGTCGAGCAGGGACGAAAGTCGGGCTTAGTGATCCGGTGGTTCCGCATGGAAGGGCCATCGCTCAACGGATAAAAGCTACCCCGGGGATAACAGGCTTATCTCCCCAAGAGTCCACATCGACGGGGAGGTTTGGCACCTCGATGTCGGCTCATCGCATCCTGGGGCTGTAGTCGGTCCCAAGGGTTGGGCTGTTCGCCCATTAAAGCGGTACGCGAGCTGGGTTCAGAAC
>CP128835.1:837500-905000 GCA_030388825.1 Rossellomorea sp. AcN35-11 | reverse complement strand
ATTATAGTAGCGAAGTTCCTGATTCCACACTGCCAAGAAAAGCCTCTAGCGAGGAAAAAGGTGCCCGTACCGCAAACCGACACAGGTAGGCGAGGAGAGAATCCTAAGGTGAGCGAGAGAACTCTCGTTAAGGAACTCGGCAAAATGACCCCGTAACTTCGGGAGAAGGGGTGCTCTGGTAGGGTGCAAGCCCGAGAGAGCCGCAGTGAATAGGCCCAGGCGACTGTTTAGCAAAAACACAGGTCTCTGCGAAGCCGTAAGGCGAAGTATAGGGGCTGACGCCTGCCCGGTGCTGGAAGGTTAAGAGGAGTGCTTAGCGCAAGCGAAGGTGCGAATCGAAGCCCCAGTAAACGGCGGCCGTAACTATAACGGTCCTAAGGTAGCGAAATTCCTTGTCGGGTAAGTTCCGACCCGCACGAAAGGCGTAACGATCTGGGCACTGTCTCAACGAGAGACTCGGTGAAATTATAGTACCTGTGAAGATGCAGGTTACCCGCGACAGGACGGAAAGACCCCGTGGAGCTTTACTGTAGCCTGATATTGAATTTTGGTACAGCTTGTACAGGATAGGTAGGAGCCTTGGAAGCCGGAGCGCCAGCTTCGGTGGAGGCATCGGTGGGATACTACCCTGGCTGTATTGAAATTCTAACCCGCGCCCCTTATCGGGGTGGGAGACAGTGTCAGGTGGTGGCAGTTTGACTGGGGCGGTCGCCTCCTAAAGAGTAACGGAGGCGCCCAAAGGTTCCCTCAGAATGGTTGGAAATCATTCGCAGAGTGTAAAGGCACAAGGGAGCTTGACTGCGAGACCTACAAGTCGAGCAGGGACGAAAGTCGGGCTTAGTGATCCGGTGGTTCCGCATGGAAGGGCCATCGCTCAACGGATAAAAGCTACCCCGGGGATAACAGGCTTATCTCCCCAAGAGTCCACATCGACGGGGAGGTTTGGCACCTCGATGTCGGCTCATCGCATCCTGGGGCTGTAGTCGGTCCCAAGGGTTGGGCTGTTCGCCCATTAAAGCGGTACGCGAGCTGGGTTCAGAACGTCGTGAGACAGTTCGGTCCCTATCCGTCGTGGGCGCAGGAAATTTGAGAGGAGCTGTCCTTAGTACGAGAGGACCGGGATGGACGCACCGCTGGTGTACCAGTTGTCTTGCCAAAGGCATCGCTGGGTAGCTATGTGCGGAAGGGATAAGTGCTGAAAGCATCTAAGCATGAAGCCCCCCTCGAGATGAGATTTCCCATCACGTAAGTGAGTAAGATCCCTAGAAGATGACTAGGTAGATAGGTCAGAGATGGAAGCATGGCGACATGTGGAGTTGACTGATACTAATCGATCGAGGACTTAACCACAAAGAGTCATTGATTTAAATGAACAACTGGTCGATATTCGGCTTTCTTGACATCAATTCTTTATCTAGTTTTGAAGGAACAAACCTTCAATTAAATATTCGTCTGGTGATAATGGCGAAGAGGTCACACCCGTTCCCATGCCGAACACGGAAGTTAAGCTCTTCAGCGCCGATGGTAGTTGGGGGGATCTCCCCCTGTGAGAGTAGGACGTCGCCAGGCAATATGTGAAAAGAGTAGCTCAATGGAGTTACTTTTTTTTATGTGTATATTGGTTCGAAGAACGAATGGTTTTGACTGATGTCTCAGCGTCCGCACTGCGAGGGCAGGGAGTAGCAAGAAGGTCTAGGACGCGAGTGAGTGAAGACCTTCGTTCAGGCTCCCACACGAGGATCTGAGCGAGGGAAGCGGACTAAGAGATTCGCCGCTCATCACTGGCCGCAGCCTTCAGCGCCGATGATAGTTGGGGCTCCCCCTGTGAGAGTAGGACGTCGCCAGGCAATATGAGAAAAGAGTAGCTCAATGGAGTTGCTCTTTTTTGCTTTACAACATAACAGCCATCCTCCTTCATTCCCTACATCCAATTCAACTCATTCTTCACACAAACCAACACACCCTCTCTATGCCCTATTTCCTGTTCTTTATCCAACAATCTTACATTCACACGTTTAAAACCATCCTTAAACAGGAAAACTTCTAAGGTCAAACTTCATAATTGCAAAGTTTTGAAGGCGGTTGTATAATTATAGTCAAATATAGTCAAAGTCAAAATAAGGAGGAGGTTTGATGAGGAACATTTCCGACATCATTGAACGTTATTTAAAGAATGTCCTAGAACTGAGTGAAAGTGAGATAGTCGAGATAAAAAGAAGCGAAATCGCTGATAAGTTTCAATGTGTTCCTTCTCAAATTAATTATGTAATCAATACCCGTTTCACAATAGAAAGAGGGTATGTAGTAGAGAGTAAACGAGGCGGCGGGGGTTTTATCAGAATCATGAAGGTAAAAGCCCACGATCAAGTTCATCTTATCGACCAGTTAGTGGCTCTGATTACCCAGTCAATAAGCCAAAATACGGCAGCCGATATTGTTTTCAGGTTGGTAGAAGAAAATATTATTTCTGAGCGGGAAGCCAAGATTATGCTAAGCGTAATGGACCGGTCGGTGATCATGGTAGATTTACCTGAAAGGGATGTTTTGAGAGGGAGAATGCTCAAGGCTATGCTGGATACATTGAAGTATGAGTAAGTTTTGAAGAGGTGAGAGGGATGATTTGTCAAGAGTGTAATGAAAGACCTGCGACCCTACACTTTACGAAAGTGGTAAACGGGGAAAAGACAGAGGTTCATTTATGCGAGCAATGTGCTCAGGACAAGGGTGAAATGTTTATGTTTGATTCTTCTCCCGGCTTTTCTGTAAACAACCTATTGGCAGGTCTTCTTAATATAGCCCCTGCATTTAAACAGGCCAAAGAAACGGAAATTCCTAAGACAGAGGTTTTACAATGTCAAAAGTGTAAAATGACGATTCATCAGTTCATTAATGTGGGGAGATTTGGATGTGCTCATTGTTATGAGACGTTCAAAGATGAGCTTACTCCTTTATTAAAACGGGTTCATAGTGGAAATGTCGAACACCACGGGAAAGTTCCGGAACGAATGGGCGAAGCCATTCATGTGAAAAAGAAGATTCAGCAACTGAAGTCTGAACTTCAAACGATGATTGAAGATGAAGAGTTTGAAAAAGCAGCCGAAATTCGAGACGAGATTCGCTCCCTGGAAAAAGAGATCAAGAAAGAGGGAGGAGAGAAAGAATGAGTCTGGAGAAGTTCTTGAGTAATGCTGTTAGTTCCTGGATGAATGAAGAGGGCCCGAATTCAGATATCGTTCTCAGCTCCCGGGTAAGGTTAGCGAGAAACCTGACAGACTTCCGTTTTTCAACGCTTTATTCTTCTGAGGAAGCGAAAGAAATTGTAGAACGTGTAAAGGAAAAGTTCACGTCATACCCTGAGAATCTGGGAGAATTAGAATTTTTAGCTACGGGTGAGATTCAGCCACTGCAAAAGAGGGTATTAATGGAGAAACACCTGATAAGCCCTAATTTAGCGGAAGATACAAACCATGGCGCTGTTCTCTTATCGAGCGAAGAAGATATTAGCATAATGGTAAACGAAGAGGACCATATTCGAATACAGTGTTTATATCCAGGGTTGCAACTGAATGAAGCTTTACAGAAGGCTAATCAGATTGATGACTGGTTTGAAAGTGAATTCGATTTTGCTTTTGATGAGAAACATGGATACTTGACGACATGCCCTACCAATGTAGGGACTGGACTTAGAGCTTCAGTCATGATGCATCTGCCGGGTCTTGTTCTAACACAGCAGCTAAACCGGATCATCCCTGCCATTAACCAATTAGGTCTAGTAGTAAGAGGGATCTATGGGGAAGGCAGTGAAGCTTTAGGGAACATATTTCAGATTTCCAATCAGACGACACTAGGCAAATCAGAAGAAGATATTGTGGAAGATTTGTTAAGTGTCGTGAAGCAGATCATCGATAAAGAACAATCGGCAAGGGACGCACTAGTTAAAACGTCTAACATACAATTAGAAGATAGGATTTTTCGTTCCCTGGGCGTGTTGGAGCACAGCCGGATCATCGAGTCCAAGGAAGCAGCGAAATGTTTATCGGATGTCAGGCTCGGCATTGATTTAGGATACATCAAAGTCATATCTAAGAATATATTGAATGAATTGATGATTTTAACCCAACCTGGGTTCTTACAACAATATTCTGGAGGTCCATTGAGACCAAATGAAAGAGATATAAGAAGGTCTTCTTTGATTCGAGAGCGAATTAAGTTAGATAAGGATACATGTGAGGAGGAAAAATAATATGATGTTTGGTCGATTTACAGAAAGAGCACAAAAAGTATTGGCATTAGCTCAAGAAGAAGCGATTCGTTTATCGCACAGTAACATTGGAACTGAACATATCTTATTAGGACTTGTCCGGGAAGGTGAAGGGATTGCAGCCAAAGCCCTAACGGCATTGGGATTGAGCCCTGAAAAGATTCAGAAAGAAGTCGAAGGATTGATCGGGAAAGGAACCGAGAAATCTCAAACGATCCATTATACACCACGAGCGAAGAAAGTCATTGAACTTTCAATGGATGAAGCTCGTAAACTGGGTCATTCATATGTAGGGACTGAACATATTTTATTAGGATTAATTCGTGAAGGCGAAGGAGTAGCCGCACGAGTGCTTGGTAATCTTGGGGTGAGTTTAAATAAAGCAAGACAGCAAGTCCTGCAGTTACTTGGCAGCAATGATTCGAGTAACCATCAGGGTGGTGGGAATGCCAACGCCAATACACCTACCCTGGACAGTTTGGCCCGTGACCTGACGGCGATTGCCCGTGAAGGCAGTTTGGATCCCGTCATCGGACGAAGCAAGGAAATCCAACGCGTGATCGAGGTGCTTAGTCGACGGACGAAGAATAACCCTGTATTGATCGGTGAGCCCGGAGTAGGTAAGACAGCGATTGCGGAAGGACTTGCACAGCAGATCATCGCCAATGAGGTTCCTGAAATCCTTCGGGACAAACGCGTCATGACACTGGATATGGGAACAGTGGTCGCAGGAACGAAATACAGGGGTGAATTCGAGGATCGTTTAAAGAAAGTGATGGACGAAATTCGTCAGGCCGGAAACATCATTCTGTTTATCGATGAGCTTCATACATTAATCGGTGCAGGTGGAGCGGAAGGCGCCATCGATGCCTCCAATATTTTAAAGCCATCTCTTGCCCGTGGGGAATTACAATGTATCGGTGCCACAACATTGGATGAGTACCGAAAGTATATCGAAAAGGATGCTGCACTTGAGCGTCGCTTCCAACCGATTCAAGTGAACGAGCCGACGGCAGAAGAGTCCATCCAGATCCTTAAAGGATTACGGGACCGCTATGAAGCCCATCACCGTGTATCTATCACAGATGAAGCAATCGATGCTGCAGTGAAACTTTCTGACCGCTACATCTCAGACCGGTTCTTACCGGATAAAGCGATTGATTTGATCGATGAAGCAGGCTCCAAGGTCCGCCTGCGTTCATATACCACACCTCCGAATTTGAAGGAGCTGGAGGCGAAGCTCGAAGAAATCCGCAAAGAAAAAGATGCAGCTGTTCAAAGCCAGGAGTTTGAAAAAGCGGCATCTTTGAGGGATTCAGAACAAAAGCTTCGAGAAGAGCTCGAAGAAACGAAGAACACTTGGAAAGAAAAGCAGGGTCAGGAAAATACAGAAGTGACTGTTGAAGATATTGCTAAGGTTGTATCCAACTGGACTGGAGTACCGGTATCGAAACTTGCCCAAACCGAGACGGATCGACTTCTTAAGCTAGAAGAGATCCTTCATTCCAGAGTCATCGGTCAATCCGAAGCAGTCGTAGCGGTATCAAAAGCTGTCCGCCGTGCCAGAGCAGGGTTGAAAGATCCGAAACGTCCAATTGGCTCCTTTATCTTCTTAGGACCAACAGGAGTCGGGAAAACGGAACTTGCCCGCGCATTAGCAGAATCTATGTTCGGTGATGAAGATGCCATGATTCGTATCGATATGTCCGAGTACATGGAGAAGCACTCGACTTCCCGTCTGGTAGGTTCACCTCCAGGATATGTAGGGTACGAGGAAGGCGGCCAGTTAACTGAAAAAGTCCGTCGTAAACCATATTCCGTCGTGCTTCTGGATGAAATTGAAAAAGCACATCCGGATGTATTCAACATCCTTCTTCAAGTATTGGAAGACGGACGTTTGACAGATTCTAAAGGAAGAACGGTAGACTTTCGAAACACCGTGTTAATCATGACATCAAACGTCGGGGCCCAGTCCCTTAAGAGTAACAAATATGTCGGATTCAATATTCAAGATGGGAAACAGGATTATAAAGATATGAAAGGCAAAGTAATGGAAGAGCTGAAACGCGCGTTCCGTCCAGAGTTCCTTAACCGTATCGATGAAATCATTGTCTTCCACTCACTTGAAAAAGATCACTTGAAAGAGATTGTGACATTAATGTCCAACCAATTGACAAGTCGATTGAAAGAACAGGATATTCATTTAGAGCTATCCGCGGCTGCTAAAGAAAAAATAGCAGATGAAGGATTCGATCCTGAATATGGTGCCCGCCCACTTCGTCGAGCTATCCAGAAATATGTTGAAGATAAACTGTCGGAAGAGCTGTTAAGAGGTAAAGTGCTCACAGGTCAGAACATTGTCATTGATGTAGAGGATAGCGAGTTTGTTGTAAAAGTAAAAGAGCAGGAAGCAGCAACCAATACCCCTTCTTAATCATAGATAGAAAAAAGAGGTACACGTATATGTTTTTCGTGTACCTCTTTTGTCATAATGACGGTTTTAATCTGCTAGTCGGGCCTCTCAATCCGCCTGCGCTTTTCTATTGTCCAGCTCCGGCGGCTAGTCCCTCGAGTCATAAGTCAATCTCGCCAAAAAGGCAAAGAGCGCCTTTCCGGCGAGCTTGCCTTATGCTAGTCGGGCCTCCCAATCCGCCTGCGCTTTTCTTGTAACCACTATATAAAACCGATACAATCATACCAAACGGGTATTATCATGCAATGTTAAGAGTACAAATAGAGTAAAAGAGGGGAAGAATAGATTGGCAAAGAAAAAGACAAAGTTTGTGTGTTCATCATGTGGATATGAGTCTCCTAAATGGATGGGGAAATGTCCAGGGTGTAACGAGTGGAACACGATGGTGGAAGAAGTTGAGATGACAGGGAAGAAGCCTCGTGGATCGTTCATGCATTCTGAGAATAGCGGACCTACTAAAGCAGAGAAGCTCATATCCATCGAAACGAAGCAAGAGCCGCGGGTGTTGACCGAGTCGAAAGAGTTGAACCGGGTGTTGGGCGGAGGCGTTGTTCCAGGTTCCCTTGTGTTGATTGGCGGAGATCCTGGGATTGGGAAATCTACCTTACTGCTTCAAGTTTCAGCTCAGCTTGCGGATCAAAAGCAGAAAGTACTATATATATCAGGGGAAGAATCAATCAAGCAAACAAAGCTACGTGCGGACCGACTGCATGTGAAGTCTGATGATTTATATATATTTGCTGAAACCAATCTTGAATTGATTCACCAGACGATCGAACAAATTTCACCTGATTTTGTGATCATCGACTCAATTCAAACAATCTTTCATCCTGAAGTGACGTCTGCCCCCGGCAGTGTTTCCCAAGTGAGGGAATGTACAGCTGAACTGATGAGAATAGGAAAGACAAAAGGCATTGCCATCTTTATTGTAGGGCATGTTACAAAGGAAGGGTCCATTGCAGGACCGCGTTTGCTGGAGCATATGGTGGATACCGTCCTTTATTTTGAAGGAGAACGTCATCATTCCTACCGTATTTTAAGAGCTGTGAAGAATCGCTTTGGTTCGACGAATGAAATGGGGATTTTTGAAATGAAGGAGTTTGGCCTGGAGGAAGTTGCCAATCCTTCTGAGATATTTCTTGAGGAGCGCTCACAAGGGGCGGCTGGCTCAACGGTGGTTGCTTCCATGGAGGGTACAAGACCTGTCCTTGTAGAGATACAAGCCCTTGTCACCCCGACAAGCTTCAATAACCCCAGAAGAATGGCGACAGGGATTGACCACAGCCGTGTTTCACTCATTATGGCCGTGCTGGAGAAAAGGGCGGGAATGCTATTGCAGCAGCAGGATGCCTATCTAAAAGTGGCAGGCGGAGTCAAATTGGATGAACCTGCGATTGACTTGGCTGTGGCTGCGAGCATTGCCTCTAGTTTCCGGGATAAAGCGTCCAGCGCCCACGATTGTATTATCGGGGAAGTTGGATTAACGGGTGAAATACGAAGGGTATCCAGAATTGAGCAACGTGTTCAAGAAGCGGCTAAACTGGGATTTAGGCGTGTGATTATTCCCCAAAATAACTTAAGTGGGTGGCAGCCGCCTTCTGATATCGAAGTCACAGGAGTATCAAATATAAACGAAGCGCTTGCGATTATTTTAGGAGGATAAGAAATGGAAGATAAGAAGGCAAGAGATAAGTCCATGTCGGATATATTGCAGTTCGTTGCTCCAGGTGCTCCGATTAGGGATGGTATTGATAACGTTCTGAGAGCTAACACAGGGGGACTTATTGTCGTTGGGTACAATGATAAGGTGAAATCCGTATTGGATGGAGGCTTCCATATCAACTGTGCATTCTCGCCAAGCTATTTGTATGAACTGGCTAAAATGGATGGTGCCATCATCCTGAATGAAGCAGGGACAAAGATTATTTTGGCAAACGCCCAGTTGGCGCCGGATGTTTATGTTCCTTCTACTGAAACGGGAATGAGGCACCGTACAGCTGAGCGTGTGGCGAGACAAACCAATGCCCTTGTCATCGCCATCTCCCAACGCAGGAACGTCATTACATTGTACCAAGGCAGCTTTCGATATGCGTTAAAGGACATCTCTGTCATCTTAACGAAGGCAAATCAGGCAATCCAAACACTTGAGAAGTACAAGGTGGTGCTTGATCAGAGCATCTCAAACCTGTCGGTGCTTGAGTTTGAGGAGCTTGTAACACAAAGCGACTTACTGAAGGTCCTTCATCGCTTTGAGATGGTTCTCCGGATTAAAAATGAATTATTGATCTATCTGAGCGAGCTCGGAATCGAAGGACGATTGATCCGCCTGCAAATGAATGAGCTGTTGGCAGATATTGAAGATGAAGCGATGTTGATCATCAGGGATTACTCCCATGAGAGAAATATCAAACCCTTTGAACTTCTTTATAAATTCCAGGAGCTCGTGCATTCAGAAGTATTAGAGGATAACGTTTTACTAAAGCTGTTGGGTTACCATGGGTATGTACATCATGATGATGCCATTTTCCCCAGGGGTTACCGCGTGTTGAACAAAATTCCCCGCCTGCCGATTGTGATCATAGAGAATCTGATTACAAGATTTGAAAACCTTCCTCATATTGTCAATGCATCAGTCGACGATTTGGATGAAGTGGAGGGAATTGGAGAGGTAAGGGCCCGGAAAATCAAAGAAGGTCTGAAATTGATCAAGGAACAAACATTTGCCGATCGACAATTATAGGTACGTTGACCTATATCTTCCTTATTTGGTGTGATCAATCCATTTTCAAAAAATTGACAGTCTCTACGATGGCATGTTAGCCTTCATGTAAGGACGCTGGTAAGATGGCGTACGTATATCAAAATAGTGACGTTTTGATTAAATTTTAAATTTTGAAGGCTAAGACGTTTCAAAAATAGTAAATTGTTTATAATGAATAGGAGGAGGTGAGGGAATGTTAAAACGAATCGTTCAAGCGTGCTTCCTGATCGTCGGAGGAACACTGGGGATATTTCTACTTCCCGAATTATTTACCGTCATAAATTTATCAGACATTCCTATTATTAATAACCCTTACATGACTGCTATATTGGGTGCCATCATTTTTTATATTTTTACGTTCTGGGCAGTCGAGTATGTTGTGAATTTCGTCAAGTGGTTTGAAGATAGCTTGGTAAAAGCACCTGTAACTGATTTGTTATTTGGGAGTTTAGGCCTTATCATCGGTCTTTTTGTTGCCTATTTGTTTGGAATTCCTTTCAATCAGATGGAAATTCCGATTGTCAACACAGTGGTCCCGATTCTATTAACCCTGCTTCTTGGATATTTAGGATTCCAGGTAGGCTTTAAAAAGAGGGATGAACTGCTAAGCCTTTTTGGTGCCAATCGGGGCAAGAAAAAAGGGCTGGAAGAAGATGCTGATGAGGAGAGTGTGAAAACCCTGAAGATTCTGGATACGAGTGTGATTATTGATGGTCGTATTGCAGATATCTGTCAAACAGGATTTCTGGAAGGCATTGTTGTCATTCCTCAATTTGTCCTTGAAGAACTGCAGCATATCGCAGACTCATCGGATGTACTGAAACGGAACCGTGGAAGACGCGGATTGGATATTCTGAATCGGATCCAGAAAGAGCTGCCTGTCGAAGTGCAGATATATGAAGGTGACTTCGAGGAGATTCAGGAAGTGGATTCAAAGCTTGTGAAATTAGCGAAACTTACGAATGGAATCGTTGTAACGAATGATTTCAACTTGAATAAAGTATGTGATCTTCAAGGTGTACAAGTATTGAACATCAATGACTTAGCCAATGCTGTGAAGCCGGTTGTATTACCTGGGGAAGAATTGAAGGTTCAGGTTATTAAGGACGGGAAAGAGCATAATCAAGGGATCGCTTACCTGGACGACGGCACGATGATCGTAGTGGAAGAAGGGCGCAATTATATCGGTAAGTACATCGATGTACTTGTCACTTCTGTCCTCCAAACATCTGCAGGCCGAATGATTTTCGCCAAGCCTAAGCAATTGGAAAAAGCTCTGTAAGAAGCAGCTTTGCCCTGACTCTACTGATTCAGTAAGGTATAATGAATAGTATTACTTATGAGTTAAAGGAGTTATATTCTATGGAATACGAAGTTGTCATTCCGGCTGCAGGGCAGGGGAAACGAATGAAAGCGGGGAAGAATAAACTTCTCCTCGAGTTGAATGGCTGTCCTGTCATTATCCATACATTGCGTGTCTTCGAGGGTGACACCCATTGTAAAGGAATTTATTTAGCCATACATCCATCAGAGAGACCAGTGTTCGAGGGCCTGATCAATCGATTTGGGATCACGAAGGTCGTTAAACTCGTGGATGGGGGCGAAGAGAGACAGCATAGTGTATACAATGCATTGCTTGAGGTTGATCATGAGATTGTTCTTGTACACGACGGAGCAAGACCATTTATTAAGGAATCCACGATTTACCAATTAGTAGAAAAGACATATGCAACAGGAGCCGCCATTGCGGCCGTTCCTGTTAAAGATACGATCAAAAAAGTACTGGATGGAGAAGTCGAGGAAACGATTGAGCGCTCAAGCTTGTGGATGGTCCAAACCCCACAAGCTTTTCGTGTTTCCGTTTTGAAAAGGGCACATAAAGAAGCGGAGCAAGACGGTTATCTGGGAACAGATGATGCTTCCCTTGTGGAAAGGTCAGATGTGGAGGTAGCTGTGGTTGAAAGTGATTATGACAATATAAAACTGACAACCCCCGAGGATTTATATTTTGCCGAAGCGATATTGAAGAAGAATGAGGAAATGAGTGGAGGAGACAAGCATGTTTAGGATTGGACAAGGTTTTGATGTTCATCAATTAGTGGAAGGGAGACCCTTTATCATAGGAGGTATTACGATACCGTATGAAAAAGGTCTATTGGGTCATTCGGATGCGGATGTCTTGTTGCATGCTGTAGCGGATGCTTGCCTGGGTGCTATTGCAGAAGGAGATATCGGAAAGCATTTTCCGGATACAGACCCCGAGTTCAAGGACGCCGATTCGGCGAAACTCCTGGAGCATGTATGGGCTCTCGTGAAAGAAGAAGGTTATGAATTAGGGAACATCGATTGTACGATCATTGCTCAGAAACCTAAGATGGCCCCTTACATTGATGAAATGAGACAAAGCATTGCCACGTTACTGGAAGCGGATATCGCTGAGGTGAATGTTAAGGCCACAACCTCTGAGAAGCTCGGTTTTACAGGAAGAGGCGAAGGGATTGCCGCGCAAACGACCATATTAATTAAAAAGAAGTAGGGGGACAAATTCGCTTTATTCCCTTACATAACGGTGTTAAAATAGGTCAGAGACTTTAATGCAGGAATCATAAGAGGAGGAAAACAAATGACACAAGAAGTACGCGTCCGTTATGCCCCAAGCCCAACGGGTCATTTACATATTGGAAATGCAAGAACCGCTTTATTCAATTACCTATATGCTCGCAGTGTGGGTGGAAAGTTCATTATCCGTATTGAAGACACGGATAAGAAACGGAATATAGAAGGCGGGGAAGAAAGTCAGCTTAAATATCTTCAATGGCTTGGAATCGATTGGGACGAAAGTGTCGATCAGCCGGGTGAATATGGTCCTTACCGTCAATCTGAACGTAATCATATCTATGAGCAGTATTTAAATGAACTGCTGGAAACCGGACAAGCCTATAAATGCTACTGTACAGAAGAAGAGTTGGAAGCAGAGCGTGAAGCTCAATCGGCATCCGGTCAAATGCCACGTTACTCAGGTAAATGCCGTAACCTGACGAAAGAGGATCAGGAGAAATTAGCAGCAGAAGGACGTCAACCGAGCATTCGATTCCGTGTTCCGGCAGGAAAGGTTTATTCATTTAATGATATCGTGAAAGAAGATGTCGCTTTTGAATCAGACGGCATCGGTGACTTTGTCATTGCGAAAAAAGATGGTACGCCAACCTATAATTTCGCTGTTGCCGTTGATGATTATCTGATGAAAATCTCCCATGTTCTCCGTGGGGAAGATCATATATCCAATACACCTAAGCAATTGATGATTTTTGAAGCATTTGGTTGGGAACCGCCTGTCTACGGTCATATGACATTGATTGTCAATGAAAGCCGTAAAAAGCTGAGTAAACGTGATGAAAGTATCATTCAATTCATCGAGCAATACGAAGCATTAGGTTATTTACCGGAAGCTTTATTCAATTTCATCGCATTACTGGGCTGGTCTCCAAAAGGAGAGGAAGAACTGTTCTCAAGAGAAGAATTTATTGAAATCTTTGACCCAGAGCGTTTATCCACTTCTTCTGCCCTGTTTGATAACCAAAAGCTTACATGGATGAACAATCAATACATGAAGAACCTGGAGTTAGGTCAAGTCGTGGAGCTATCCCTTCCTCACTTAATCAGTGCGGGTAAACTGGATGAGAACATGTCTGATGAGAAACGTGAATGGGCGGGCCGCGTCATTTCCTTATACCAGGAACAAATGAGCTACGGTGCTGAAATCGTAGAACTATCAGAAATGTTCTTCCGAACGGATATCGAATATGATGAGGAAGCAAAAGCCGTCTTGGAAGAAGAGCAGGTTCCTGAAGTTCTTCAGGCTTTCTTACATGAAATTGAAGCCCTTGAACACTATGAAGCAGGAGAAATCAAATCGTCTATTAAAGCTGTCCAAAAGGCGACCGGCCATAAAGGGAAAAAGCTGTTCATGCCGATTCGTGTAGCGGTCACAGGCCAGACTCATGGTCCTGAATTACCGAATGCCATCGAGCTTTTAGGGAAAGATACAGTTAAACATCGTCTTCACAGTCTTTTAGGTTAACATTTTGAAGGAAATGTAATATAGTAAGAGTATCACCATAAATGATATCGCGTTGATGAGGAGAAGTAGGAAACGGATGCTTTGTAGAGAGAACCATCGCCGGCTGAAAGTGGTTTAAGCCCCTCCGATTCTGAAATGCACCTCAGAGCCCGTTACTGAAATATAGTAGGTAAAGGCGGCTTCCTACCGTTAACAGGATTTGAGTTGGAGAAGGACGTTTCTTCTCAATCAGAGTGGAACCGCGCTGCCTATGCGTCTCTGTCAGTATATGTATACTGACAGGGGCGTTTTTTTATTGTCTATGTAAAGCTTATATGGGTGGTCATAAGGCAAAGGCAAAGGCAAAGAACGCCATTCCGGTGGGCACGCCTTATGCTTGTCACCTCTAAGCAAGCCGCCAGCACTTTTCTATTGTCCAGCTCCGGCGGCTAGGCCCTCGAGGTCATAAGCTAAATGGACCAAGAAGGCAAAGAACGCCTTCATGGCCCATTCATCTTATGCTTGTCGGGCCTGAGCAAGCCGCCAGCGCTTTTCTGATTGTCCAGCTCCGACGGCTAGGCCCTCGAGGTCATAAGCTAAATGGTCCAAGAAGGCAAAGAACGCCTTCATGGCCCATTCATCTTATGCTTGTCGGGCCTTACCAAGCCGCCAGCGCTTTTCTATTTATCCGAAGAGAGGGGATCGAATGTTTAAGTCTTTTAAGGAAGATGTTGATGTAGTTTTTGATCAGGATCCGGCTGCGAGGAATTATCTCGAGGTCATCCTTACGTATTCTGGTCTGCATGCCATATGGGCCCATCGCATTGCTCACGCTTTTTTCAAGAGGAAATTCTTTTTTATGGCTCGCGTCATTTCACAGATAAGCCGGTTTTTCACAGGGGTTGAGATTCACCCGGGGGCAAAGATCGGCAGGCGTTTTTTCATTGATCACGGCATGGGAGTGGTGATTGGTGAAACGTGTGAAATAGGGGATAATGTCACACTGTTTCAAGGAGTGACCCTTGGTGGTACGGGTAAAGAAAAAGGAAAGCGGCATCCGACGATTCAGGATAATGCCCTTATCGCCACGGGAGCGAAAGTATTAGGATCGATTGTAGTTGGAGAAAATTCTAAGGTGGGGGCAGGATCAGTCGTCCTGAAAGATGTTCCGCCCAACTCAACCGTCGTGGGAATCCCGGGCAGGGTGGTCATTCAGGATGGTGTCAAAATACAGAAGGATCTGAATCACTGTGACCTTCCGGATCCAATGAATGACCGAATGAAGCAGATGGAAGAAGATTTGAATGAGTTAAAATCATTACTTAGGGAATATGAAGGAAGGAGTCGATCATATTGACGATTCGTTTATATAACACACTGACCAGACAAAAAGAGGAATTCAAACCCCAGGAAGAGGGTAAAGTCAAAATGTATGTGTGCGGGCCGACGGTTTACAATTACATCCATATAGGAAATGCCCGCCCTGCCATTGTTTTTGATACCGTAAGACGTTATCTGGAATACAGAGGCTATGATGTTCAGTTTGTCTCTAATTTCACTGATGTGGACGATAAATTAATCAAAGCAGCAAAGGAGCTGGGAGAGGACGTACCGACGATTGCCCAAAGATTTATCAAAGCTTACTTTGAAGATACGGGAGCACTTGGATGCAAGAGGGCCGATGTTCATCCAACAGTGACGGATAACATCGATACCATCATTGATTTTATTTCCGCCCTTATTGAAAAAGGCTATGCATATGAATCTCAAGGGGACGTTTATTACCGCACGAGAAAGTTTGAAGGATACGGAAAACTTTCCCATCAGCCGATAGATGAACTGAAAGCGGGTGCTCGCATTGACGTCGGAGACAAAAAGGAAGATGCTCTTGATTTTGTTTTATGGAAGGCAGCGAAAGAAGGGGAGATTTCTTGGGAAAGCCCGTGGGGGGAAGGTCGTCCGGGCTGGCATATTGAGTGCTCTGCCATGGCAAAACGCTATTTGGGGGATACCATTGATATCCACGCTGGTGGACAGGATCTGACATTCCCTCACCATGAGAATGAAATTGCCCAATCAGAGGCGCTTACAGGTAAGCCGTTTGCGAAGTATTGGATGCACAATGGCTATATTAATATCGATAATGAGAAGATGTCTAAATCACTCGGTAACTTTGTATTGGTTCATGACATCATTAAAGAACAAGACCCTCAGGTACTTCGATTCTTTATGCTGTCCGTACATTATCGTCATCCGATCAACTACAATTTAGAGCTTTTACAGAATGCGGAGTCCGCTCTGAATCGTATCAAGACCGCATATGAAAACCTTAAGCACCGTAAGGAATCAAGCGCGGACTTAACAGATGACATCCAAGGGTGGATGGATAAGATCGCTGAGTTAAAAGCACAATTCATCTCTGAGATGGATGATGATTTTAATACAGCAAACGGAATTTCCGTCTTATTCGAATTATCCAGACAGGCCAATTATTATTTGATGGAGAAGAACACGTCCACAGAAGTCATAGATGCGTTCCTTCAACAATTTGAAGACTTCTTCTCAGTGCTTGGATTAAGCCTCGGGGAAGAAGAGCTGTTGGATGAAGAAGTGGAAGAATTGATCCAAAAGCGTATTCAGGCACGTAAAGACCGTAACTTCCAATTAGCTGATGAAATTCGTGACACGTTAAAAGAGATGAATATCATCCTTGAAGATACGCCTCAAGGCATTCGCTGGAAAAGAGGATCATAATGCTCCGTGAGACAAATGAACAAATTGACGCTAAACAAATCAATGCCCTTGCCCTTGCTTATATGGGAGATGCTGTATATGAAACGTATGTACGGCAGCTCCTTTTAACCAAAGGAAAGATTAAACCGAATCAGCTGCACAGAGCGGCGACCAAGTATGTGTCTGCCAAAGCCCAGGCTGTCATTCTCAAGACACTGTTTGATCAGGATCTCTTGACGGAAGAAGAAATATCGATTGTCAAAAGAGGCCGAAACGCGAAATCCGGAACTACACCTAAGAATACAGATGTACAAACCTATAAACACAGCACTGCCTTTGAGGCTCTCGTTGGATATTTATTTTTACTGAACCGGACAGAGAGACTGGAAGAACTATTGAAGTTGATATTCGAACAAGCCCAGGCAGGAAAGGAGGAGCAGAAATGAGTAAAGATTTTATTGGAGGAAGGAATCCGGTCATGGAAGCATTGAAGTCAGGCCGGGATATAAACAAGATCTGGATTGCGGAAGGTTCCCAGAAAGGTTCGATACAGCAAATTGTCGGACTGGCTAAAGAGTCGAATGTAATGGTTCAATACGTTCCCAAGAAGAAGATCGAACAAATGGTAGCTGAAAATCATCAAGGCGTGGTGGCTTCTGTAGCGGCTTATCAGTATGCAGAGATCGATGATTTATTTCATAGGGCTGAACAAAAAGGAGAAGATCCGTTCATCCTGATCCTGGATGAATTGGAGGACCCTCATAATCTTGGGTCGATCATGAGGACAGCGGATGCTGCAGGTGCTCATGGGATCATCATTCCGAAGAGAAGAGCGGTGGGACTTACGTCAACGGTAGCGAAGGCGTCTACAGGTGCCATTGAGCATATCCCCGTTGCCCGTGTAACCAATCTATCAAGAGCGGTGGATGAGCTGAAGGAACGTGGTGTCTGGGTGGCAGGTACGGATGCGAAAGGGAAGCAGGACTTCCGCCAGCTGGATGGTACACTGCCTATCGGCATCATTGTCGGAAGCGAAGGAAAAGGGATGAGCAGGATTCTCAGGGATAAATGTGATTTTCTTGTCCAGTTGCCAATGATCGGTCATGTCACATCATTAAACGCTTCGGTGGCAGCCAGCATTTTGATGTATGAGGTTTATCGTAAGCGCCACCCGTTGGGAGAATAGAGAGAGATGGATATTCTCCTTGTGGATGGCTATAACATAATCGGTGCCTGGTCAGAGCTGAATGAATTGAAGCAGAAGGATCTGGCAGCGGCAAGAGACCGCCTGGTAGAGCAAATGGCAGAATATCAAGGTTATACGGGCTACCGTGTCATTGTCGTGTTTGATGCTTATTATGTTCAGGGAATAGCCCGCAAGTATAAAAATTATAAAGTAGATGTTATTTTCACAAGAGAAAACGAAACAGCGGATGAACGAATCGAAAAATTAGCCATCGAGTTAAGCAATATTAAGACCCAAATTCACGTAGCCACTTCTGATTTTACAGAGCAGTGGGCGATCTTCGGTCAGGGGGCCCTCCGTAAATCCGCCAGGGAACTCCTGACGGAAGTGAAAGTCATTGAAAGAAAAATCGAAAAAAAGGTTCGGATTTCAAGCGAAAAGAGGCCTGCCTCAAAGATTCAATTATCCGAGGAAATGGCTGAAATTTTCGAAAAATGGCGTCGTGGAAAGCAATGATAGGTTGACGATTGAATTTTCTGTAATGTATAATATTTCTATCTATTGTTTTGCGCGGGGGGATGTGTGTGAGCAATATCACCAGGACAGAAGCATTTGATAATCGGTTAGAAGGCATGGATGATGAAGAGATAATAGAAGCCGTCCATCAGGGTCACAGCGAAGCGCTAGATTTTTTAATAAAAAAATATCGTAATTTTGTTAGAGCGAAAGCCCGCTCCTATTTTTTGATCGGGGCAGATAAGGAAGATATTGTCCAGGAAGGCATGATCGGCCTGTACAAAGCGATCCGTGATTATAAAGAGGACAAGCTCACTTCTTTTAAAGCGTTTGCGGAGCTTTGTATCACCAGGCAGATCATTACAGCCATCAAGACGGCGACGAGACAGAAGCATATACCTTTGAACTCGTATGTCTCATTGGACAAGCCCATTTACGATGATGAATCAGACCGAACGCTGTTAGATGTGATTTCGGGTGCGAAAGTCATGGATCCGGAAGCACTGATTATCAACCGTGAGGAATTCGATAACATGGAAGACAAGATGGCTCAGCTGTTAAGTGATCTTGAGAGGAAAGTACTGGCTCTCTATTTAGACGGTCAATCCTACCAGGAGATCTCCGAAGAACTTAACCGCCATGTGAAATCCATCGACAACGCCTTGCAGCGGGTGAAAAGAAAGCTGGAACGTTACCTGGAAGTTCGCGAAATAACGATGTAAAGTCATATTGACACAAATTGGTGGTCATGTTATTTTTGATAGGACTTACTATGGATAATTCAGGTGGTATATATGACTGCTAAATTAATACTTGCTTGTACGGTGTGTGGTTCCAGAAATTATAGTGTGCCGGGTAATCGTAACCAAGCAGTTCGATTAGAATTAAAGAAATTCTGTAATACATGCAATGCTCACACCCTACACAAAGAAACGAAATAGTGGAGCACCAAGTCTTGCGTATTGATATTAGTTGGAGGTTACAAACGGATGTTTAAATTCTTTCGCAATGTTGCATCGGAAATGAGAAAGGTCAGCTGGCCTAAACGAAAAGAGTTAACACGCTATACGATCACAGTTATTACAACCGTTGTATTTGTCGCCCTTTTCTTTGCCGTCATCGACCTGGGCATCTCAGAACTTATGCGATTGATCATTGGTTCTAAGTAAGAGAAACATAGAATTAGTTGTATATATATCATGAAAGCATGGTATAATGAATGTTAATAGAGTACATGACCTTAGAGCCCGTTATCTTTTTACGGGTTTTTTCATTTGCAGAAAAAGGCGTAGGAGTATTCTTTAAACAGCGAGGAGGGACGGACGTTTAGTCCTATTAAATGGAAAAGAATTGGTATGTAGTTCATACTTATTCAGGTTATGAGAACAAGGTTAAAGCCAATCTCGAAAAACGTGTTGAATCAATGGGGATGCAGGATAAAATCTTCCGCGTGATCGTACCTGAAGAAGAAGAAACAGATATTAAGAATGGTAAGAAGAAAGTCGTTAAGAAAAAAGTGTTCCCTGGTTATGTGATTGTTGAGATCGTCATGACGGATGATTCATGGTATGTCGTTCGAAATACTCCTGGAGTGACCGGTTTCGTCGGTTCATCTGGATCAGGTTCAAAGCCGACCCCGTTATTGCCGGAAGAAGTCACCAATCTCCTGAAACAAATGGGCATGACGGAGAAAAAGGTGGAAATCGACTTTGAATTGGGAGAAACCGTTAGAGTGAATGAAGGTCCATTTGCGAACTTCACAGGTTCAATCGAAGAGATCGATCATGCAAAAACAAAAGTGAAGGTTCATGTGAATATGTTTGGTAGAGATACCCCTGTAGAATTGGATTTCTCCCAAATTGATAAATTATAATGGAAAAGAACTTGAAATCATTCTGAAAAAATGGTACTATTTCATAAGTCAGTGCGTCTCCACAAAGAGATACTGAAACTACTAAACGTTCTTTATGTTGATAAAGACATTTTTTACATGAGTGGGAGGGTGAAAAACCCAATAACCACATCACGGACTTAAGGAGGTGTGTCTCGTGGCTAAAAAAGTTATTAAAATGGTTAAATTGCAGATTCCTGCCGGTAAAGCTAATCCAGCTCCACCAGTTGGTCCTGCACTAGGTCAAGCAGGTGTTAACATCATGGGATTCTGTAAGGAATTCAATGCTCGTACAGCAGATCAAGCTGGCTTAATCATTCCTGTTGAAATTACGGTATTTGAAGACCGTTCATTTACATTCATCACAAAAACTCCACCCGCTGCCGTATTACTTAAAAAAGCAGCTGGTATCGAGTCTGGTTCAGGCGAACCAAACAGCAAGAAAGTGGCAACACTTAAGCGCGATAAAGTACGTGAAATTGCTGAAACAAAAATGCCTGACTTAAATGCGGCTAGTGTTGAATCAGCTATGCGCATGGTAGAAGGAACTGCGCGCAACATGGGTATCGTCATCGAAGACTAATCCCTGCTTCGTTAAAGAGATGTTCCTGTTGAACGAGGTTGCGATGATGAAATGTACGTTTCACTCGCAACCTTATTTCGTGGGAGGTTATTCCGCTAAAACCACATATAGGAGGAAATTAAAATGGCAAAAAAAGGCAAAAAGTTTCTTGAAGCTCAGAAGCTTGTAGATCGTACTACAGCTTACTCGGTTGAAGAAGCAATTGAATTAGTTAAGAAAACAAACTTCGCTAAGTTTGACGCAACGATCGAAGTGGCGTTCCGCTTAGGTGTAGATACTCGTAAGAATGACCAGCAAATCCGTGGAGCGGTTGTACTTCCGCACGGTACTGGTAAAACTCAAAAAGTTCTTGTATTCGCTAAAGGTGATAAAGCTAAAGAAGCAGAAGCTGCCGGCGCTGACTTCGTAGGTGATGCAGAACTTATCAACAAGATCAACCAAGGTTGGTTCGAGTTCGACGTAATCGTAGCAACTCCAGACATGATGGGTGAAGTTGGTAAACTTGGTCGTGTATTAGGACCTAAAGGTTTAATGCCAAACCCTAAAACTGGTACAGTTACATTCGACGTAACAAAAGCTGTTAATGAAATCAAAGCTGGTAAAGTTGAATACCGTGCTGACAAATCAGGTAACGTACACGTTCCTGTTGGAAAGATTTCATTCGACAACCAAAAGCTTGTTGAAAACTTTGCTACAATGTATGAAACAATGCTTAAAGTTAAACCTGCTGCTGCAAAAGGAACTTACATGAAAAACGTTTCTGTAACTTCCACTATGGGACCTGGCGTAAAAGTCGATCCTTCAACTTTCGCAGTAAAGGCATAATTTGGTATTGACTTACTAGGAACTAGTGATTATAATTAGTTCTGTTGTTAAAAAACGAATACATTTGTACCGTAGACAGTAGGTGCTCTCATGAGCTTAATGTCCTGCCGAGGTAATTGCGATAAAATAACCGCTTTATGCGTGTTTGCAATGCCCTTATGTCTACCTTGATATAAGGGCATTTTTTATTGGATGACGGTATAAATGTTCATCAGTCAATCTACAGGAGGTGTAATGATGAGCAGCATTCTAGAGCAAAAGAAACACATCGTCGGAGAAATCTCTGACAAGCTAAAAAACAGTGTATCTACAATCATTGTAGATTACCGTGGTCTTGATGTTTCCGAAGTAACTGAGCTTCGTAAACAACTTCGTGAAGCTGGCATCGACTTCAAAGTGTACAAAAACACTATGGTACGTCGTGCTGCAGAAGAAGCTGGTCTTGAAGGGTTAAACGAATTCTTAACTGGTCCTAACGCAATCGCGTTCAGTTCAGACGAAGTAGTTGCACCTGCAAAGATTCTTAACAGCTTTGCAAAAGAACACGAAGCGCTTGAAATTAAAGCGGGTGTCATCGAAGGAACAATCACTTCAGTTGAGGATGTTAAAGCAATTGCTGAACTTCCAAACCGCGAAGGACTTCTTTCTATGCTACTCAGCGTGCTTCAAGCACCAATGCGCAACTTCGCATTGGCAACAAAAGCCGTTGCAGATCAAAAAGAAGAGCAAGGCGCGTAAGTTAAAGCAAGTCGTTTAAATAAAAATTAAAGCAAGCATAACAAGGAGGAAATTTAAAATGAGTAAAGAGCAAATCATTGACGCGATTAAAGAAATGTCAGTTCTTGAACTAAATGATCTAGTTAAAGCAATCGAAGAAGAATTCGGAGTAACTGCTGCTGCACCTGTAGCTGTAGCTGCTGGTGGCGCTGACGCTGCTGCAGAAAAAACTGAATTTGACGTAATCCTTGAGAGCGCTGGATCTCAAAAAATCAAAGTTATCAAAGTTGTTCGTGAAATCACAGGTCTTGGCCTTAAAGAAGCGAAAGAAGTTGTTGATAACACTCCTAAAGCACTTAAAGAAGGTGTTTCTAAAGAGGAAGCTGAAGAACTTAAAGCTAAACTTGAAGAAGTTGGAGCTGGCGTAGAAGTTAAGTAATGATTGTATAGATGAAAAGCTCGCTATATTGGCGGGCTTTTTTCTTGTCTGACTTCTATGGCATATACATGAGCGTCAGGGTTGGGTTACCATCACTCCCTTTTGGGAAAAATGGTTAATAGACTTTGACGGATTCAATGGATGGAGATGATAAAATGAGCAACCACTATTATTCTCATAACCCGGAAGTAGAAAGTAACCCCCAAACCATTACCTTTGAATTAAGAGGGAATACATTCCGTTTTAAAACGGATCAAGGTGTTTTTTCGAAGAAGGAAGTTGATTTTGGTTCGAGGGCGTTGATTGAAACGTTTGAATCACCTGACGTAACAGGCGCATTTTTAGATGTTGGTTGCGGGTACGGGCCCATTGGTTTGGCTCTGGCGAAAGACAACGGAGACCGGCTGGTGCATATGATTGATGTGAATGAGAGGGCATTATCTTTAGCTAAAGAAAATGCTAAAGGGAACAACGTTCAGAACATCAGCATTTATCAAAGCGACCTCTATACGAATGTTGTCGAGACAGAATTCGCAGCCATTTTAACGAATCCGCCGATACGGGCAGGTAAAGAAACGGTTCATTCAATTCTGGAGAATAGTTATGACTACCTGAAGGAAAACGGTGAATTGTGGGTGGTTATTCAGAAGAAGCAGGGTGCTCCATCTGCCATGGATAAAATGGAAGAATTGTTTTCGAATGTAGAAATCATCGCAAGAAAAAAGGGTTACTACATCTTGAAGTCGGTAAAAGAAATCCGTTGACGTAGCTTTATCGCTATGATAACATTATAAAATGCAAAAATATTATTTTCCGGTATTATGTCCATATGTATACATATTGGATGAATTGGAAAAGATTATAAAATAATAGTTCGTCATTTGAAAATGAGGTTTTATCATTAAAACCCTTTTTCTTTTTGTCTTGTGTAGACTTGCAATTCTACCTATAGACATATAGACACAACCAAAACGCTTGATTTGAGGGGTGAATCAGTTGACAGGTCAACTAGTTCAGTATGGACGACACCGCCAACGCAGAAGTTTTGCGCGTATCAGTGAAGTTTTAGAATTACCGAATTTAATCGAAATTCAAACTTCCTCGTATCAATGGTTTCTTGATGAGGGGTTAAGAGAAATGTTCCGTGACATTTCTCCGATTGAGGACTTCACTGGTAATCTCTCTTTAGAATTTATTGATTATAGTCTGGGAGAGCCAAAGTACTCGGTGGAAGAATCAAAGGAAAGAGATGTTACTTATTCTGCACCGCTTAGGGTAAAAGTTCGTCTTGTGAACAAGGAAACAGGAGAAGTGAAAGATCAAGACGTATTTATGGGTGATTTCCCATTAATGACAGACACAGGTACATTTGTCATCAATGGTGCTGAGCGCGTTATCGTATCTCAGTTAGTGCGTTCACCTAGTGTTTACTTCAGCGGAAAAGTAGATAAGAACGGAAAGAAAGGGTTTACTGCTACCGTTATACCAAACCGCGGAGCCTGGCTTGAGTATGAAACAGATGCAAAAGATGTTGTATATGTGCGAATTGATCGAACTCGCAAACTACCGGTAACGGTTCTTTTACGTGCCCTTGGGTTTGGCTCTGATCAAGAAATCATCGATTTGATCGGTGATAATGAGTACATTCGTAACACGCTCGAGAAAGACAACACGGAAGGTATCGACAAAGCATTGCTCGAGATTTACGAGCGTCTGCGTCCAGGAGAGCCTCCTACAGTAGAAAATGCTAAAAGTTTACTCGTTTCTCGTTTCTTTGATCCTAAGCGTTATGACTTAGCAAACGTTGGACGTTACAAAATGAACAAAAAGCTTCACATTAAGAATCGCTTATTCGGTCAGACTCTAGCAGAAACTCTAGCAGATCCGGAAACGGGTGAGATTCTTGCAGAGAAGGGCACGGTTCTTGATCGTCGCGCTCTTGATAAGGTCATTCCTTATTTAGAGAATGGCATCGGCTTTAAAAACTATCAGCAGTCCGGTGGCGTGTTAGAAGAAGACGTCGTTCTTCAATCTATCAAAATCTATTCTCCTAATGAAGAGGGAGAACATGAAATCAATGTCATCAGCAATGCGTATGTTGAAGAAGAGGTTAAGTACATTACACCTGCAGATATCATTTCTTCTATTTCTTACTTCTTTAATTTATTACACGGAGTAGGATTGACGGATGATATCGACCATTTAGGAAACCGTCGTTTACGTTCGGTTGGTGAATTGCTGCAAAACCAATTCCGTATCGGTTTATCACGTATGGAGCGTGTCGTTCGTGAAAGAATGTCCATTCAGGACACCAACACGATCACTCCGCAACAGCTGATTAACATCCGACCGGTTATCGCTTCAATTAAAGAGTTCTTTGGAAGTTCCCAATTGTCTCAATTCATGGACCAAACGAATCCCCTTGCAGAATTAACGCACAAACGTCGTCTTTCTGCGTTAGGGCCTGGTGGATTAACACGTGAGCGTGCCGGATTCGAAGTGCGTGACGTACACTATTCCCACTATGGTCGTATGTGTCCGATTGAAACACCAGAGGGACCGAACATTGGACTGATTAACTCGCTTTCTTCATTTGCGAAAGTGAATAAATTCGGATTTATTGAAACGCCGTACCGTCGTGTTGACCCGGATACAGGGAAAGTAACCGATCGTATCGATTACTTAACAGCAGACGAAGAAGATAACTATGTAGTGGCTCAAGCAAACGCTCGTCTTGGTGAAGACGGTGCATTCCTTGATGAAGAAGTCATCGCTCGTTTCCGTGGGGAAAACACGGTCATCAAACGTGAAAGACTTGACTATATGGATGTATCTCCTAAACAAGTAGTATCAGCTGCAACAGCGTGTATTCCTTTCTTGGAGAACGATGACTCAAACCGTGCTCTAATGGGAGCGAACATGCAACGTCAAGCAGTACCTTTGATGAATCCTGAATCACCGATTGTCGGAACGGGTATGGAACACGTATCCGCTAAAGACTCCGGTGCAGCCGTGATTTGTAAATATGAAGGTATCGTGGAGAAGGTTGAAGCGAAGCAAGTTTGGGTGCGTCGTGTGAAAGAAATCGATGGTCAAGAAGTAAAAGGTGACCTCGATAAATATCGTATGCAGAAATTTATCCGTTCAAACCAGGGAACATGTTACAACCAGCGTCCTATCGTAAGTGAAGGCGACCGTGTAGTAAAAGGAGAAATCCTTGCTGATGGTCCTTCAATGGAAAAAGGTGAACTGGCCTTAGGACGTAACGTAATGGTTGGATTCATGACTTGGGACGGTTACAACTATGAAGATGCGATCATCATGAGTGAGCGTCTTGTGAAAGACGATGTCTATACTTCTATTCATATTGAAGAATACGAGTCAGAATCCCGTGATACGAAATTGGGACCTGAAGAAATCACTCGTGATATTCCAAACGTCGGTGAAGATGCCCTCCGCAATCTTGATGAGCGTGGAATCATCCGCATCGGTGCAGAAGTGAAGGACGGCGACTTGCTTGTTGGTAAAGTAACGCCTAAAGGTGTAACAGAGTTAACGGCTGAAGAGCGCTTATTACATGCGATCTTCGGTGAGAAGGCCCGTGAAGTCCGTGATACATCTCTTCGTGTACCACATGGTGGTGGCGGAATCATCCTGGATGTCAAAGTCTTCAACCGCGAAGACGGCGATGAATTACCACCAGGTGTGAATCAGCTGGTACGTGTATACATCGTTCAGAAGCGTAAGATTTCTGAGGGTGACAAAATGGCTGGTCGTCACGGAAACAAAGGTGTTATCTCAAGAATCCTTCCAGAAGAAGACATGCCGTTCTTACCGGACGGTACACCAATCGATATCATGCTTAACCCATTAGGGGTACCATCTCGTATGAACATCGGTCAGGTGCTGGAGCTTCACCTGGGTATGGCTGCAAGATACCTTGGTGTCCATGTCGCTTCACCAGTATTTGATGGAGCGCGTGAGGAAGATGTGTGGGCTACGATTGAAGAGGCAGGGATGGCACGCGATGCCAAAACCGTTCTTTATGACGGTAGAACAGGTGAACCATTCGATAACCGTGTATCAGTAGGGATCATGTATATGATCAAACTTGCTCACATGGTCGATGATAAACTTCACGCCCGTTCAACCGGTCCTTACTCACTTGTTACGCAGCAGCCGCTCGGAGGTAAAGCTCAATTCGGTGGACAGCGTTTCGGTGAGATGGAGGTATGGGCACTTGAAGCTTACGGTGCTGCTTACACTCTACAAGAAATTCTAACAGTCAAGTCTGATGATGTTGTGGGTCGTGTGAAGACATACGAAGCCATTGTCAAAGGTGAAAACGTTCCTGAGCCAGGAGTTCCAGAATCATTTAAGGTTCTGATCAAAGAACTTCAAAGTTTAGGTATGGATGTTAAGATCCTCTCAAGTAACGAAGAAGAAATCGAGATGCGTGACTTAGAGGATGAAGAAGAAGTACAGCAAGCAGACACGCTAAATATCTCTGAATCGAATGCACAAGAATCCGAGACAGTAGGGTCGAAAGAATAAATTTAGAGCAAATAGGGTTAGAGCCTGTAGATTAAAAGGGAGGTAGGCCCCTTGCTAGATGTAAATAATTTTGAGTATATGAAAATTGGTTTAGCTTCCCCCCGATAAGATCCGTTCCTGGTCTTTCGGGGAGGTTAAAAAGCCTGAGACGATTAACTATCGTACGTTAAAACCAGAAAAAGATGGTTTGTTCTGTGAACGAATCTTCGGTCCTACGAAGGACTGGGAATGTCACTGTGGTAAATACAAGCGTGTCCGCTATAAGGGTGTCGTTTGTGACCGCTGTGGTGTTGAAGTAACAAAGGCTAAAGTTCGTCGTGAACGTATGGGACACATCGAACTTGCAGCCCCTGTATCTCATATCTGGTACTTCAAAGGTATCCCGAGCCGTATGGGACTTGTCTTGGACATGTCTCCCCGCGCTTTGGAAGAAGTGATTTATTTCGCTTCTTACGTTGTAACAGAACCAGGTGACACGGCTCTTGAAAGAAAACAACTTCTTTCTGAAAAAGAGTACCGTGCTTACCGTGAGAAATACGGAGTGAAATTCCAGGCTGCAATGGGAGCTGAAGCGATCAAAAAGCTTCTTCAAGACATTGACCTGGACAAAGAAGCCGACTTCTTAAAAGAAGAGCTGAAAACAGCACAGGGTCAACGCCGTACCCGTGCAATCAAGCGTCTGGAAGTGGTGGAATCTTTCAGGAACTCAGGAAATGATCCAGATTGGATGATTCTTGATGTACTTCCTGTCATTCCTCCGGAGCTTCGCCCGATGGTTCAGCTTGACGGTGGCCGCTTCGCTACTTCTGACTTAAATGATTTATACCGTCGTGTTATTAACCGTAATAACCGTCTTAAACGTCTATTGGACCTTGGTGCTCCAAGCATCATCGTTCAAAACGAGAAACGCATGCTTCAAGAAGCGGTTGACGCTCTAATTGATAATGGTCGTCGTGGCCGTCCGGTAACCGGACCAGGTAACCGTCCATTAAAATCCCTTTCACATATGCTTAAAGGGAAGCAAGGGCGTTTCCGTCAGAATCTTCTTGGTAAGCGTGTCGATTACTCCGGTCGTTCTGTAATCGTTGTTGGACCAAATCTTAAAATGTACCAATGTGGACTTCCTAAAGAAATGGCTCTTGAATTATTCAAGCCATTTGTCATGAAAGAACTCGTTGAAAAAGGATTGGCCCATAACATCAAGAGTGCAAAACGCAAGATCGAACGCGTACAACCAGAAGTATGGGATGTATTAGAAGGGGTTATTAAAGAACATCCAGTTCTCTTAAACCGTGCCCCTACTCTTCATAGACTTGGTATTCAGGCATTTGAACCAACTCTTGTAGAGGGTAGAGCAATCCGTCTTCACCCGCTTGTATGTACAGCGTACAACGCAGATTTCGATGGTGACCAAATGGCGGTTCACGTACCACTTTCTTCTGAAGCACAGGCTGAAGCTCGCATGCTGATGCTTGCTGCCCAAAACATCCTAAATCCGAAAGACGGTAAACCGGTAGTAACACCGTCCCAGGATATGGTACTGGGTAACTATTACCTGACACTTGAACGTGAAAATGCTGTAGGTGAAGGTATGGTCTTCAATGATGCCAGTGAAGTCATCCTTGCATATCAAAATGGTTATGTACATTTGCATTCCCGCATTGCGATTCATGCAAGCACCATCAACAACAAAACGTTCACTGAAAAGCAAAATAAACAATTATTGTTAACGACGGTCGGTAAAGTGATCTTCAATGAGATCTTACCTGATACCTTCCCGTTCATAAACGAACCAACAAGAATGAACTTGGAAGTTGCCACTCCCGAGAAATATTTTGTTGATCCGTCATCGGACGTCAAAGAAGTATTACAAAACCGTGAGTTAATCAATCCATTCAAAAAAGGTTTCTTAGGGAATATCATCGCGGAAGTATTCAAGAAGTTCGCAATCACTGAAACATCTCGCATGCTTGATAAGATGAAGGACCTTGGATTCAAGTACTCCACTAAAGCCGGTATTACGGTTGGTATCGCAGATATCGTCGTACTAGCGGAAAAAGAAGAAATCTTAATAGAAGCACAAAGTAAAGTGGACAACGTATTAAAGCAATTTAAACGTGGTCTTATCACAGAAGATGAAAGATACGATCGTGTCATCTCCATCTGGAGTGCTGCGAAAGATACCATTCAAGGTAAGTTGATGGCGACGCTTGATAAGCGCAACCCGATCTTCATGATGAGTGACTCTGGTGCCCGTGGTAACGCATCTAACTTCACTCAACTTGCCGGTATGCGTGGTCTGATGGCCAACCCGGCTGGTCGTATCATCGAGTTACCGATCAAATCAAGTTTCCGTGAAGGTCTGACGGTTCTTGAGTACTTCATCTCTACACATGGTGCACGTAAAGGTCTTGCCGATACTGCACTTAAAACAGCTGACTCAGGTTACTTAACCCGTCGTCTTGTTGATGTGGCACAGGATGTTATCGTTCGAGAAGAAGACTGTGGAACAGACAGAGGCCTACTTGTAGGCTCAATCAAAGAGGGTACGGAAATCATCGAACCTCTTGAAGAGCGTTTACTTGGTCGTTATTCACGTAAAACATTGCGTCACCCTGAGACAGATGAGATCATCATCACTGAAAATCAGCTGATCACAGAAGAATTGGCTAAGACGATCATTGATGCTGGAATCGAACATGTTTCAATCCGTTCTGCCTTCACATGTAACACAAGACACGGTGTATGTGAGAAATGTTACGGAACGAACCTGGCAACAGGTCAAAAAGTCGAAGTCGGAGAAGCGGTCGGAATTATCGCTGCTCAATCAATCGGGGAACCTGGTACTCAGTTAACAATGCGTACGTTCCATACCGGTGGGGTTGCAGGAGACGATATCACACAAGGTTTACCGCGTATCCAGGAGATCTTCGAAGCGCGTAATCCTAAAGGTCAGGCAGTCATCTCTGAAATCGATGGTGTCATTACATCCATTAGTGAAGGAAAAGATCGTCAATACGAAATTACCGTTCAGGGTGATGTGGAAACAAGAAGCTACACAGCACCTTACACAGCCCGCTTAAAGTTTGCTGTGAACGATAAAGTAGCACGCGGTCAGGAAATCACTGAAGGTTCTATCGATCCTAAAGAACTTCTTAAAGTACGTGATGTGTCAGCTGTTCAAGAATACTTGCTCCGCGAGGTACAAAAAGTATACCGTATGCAAGGTGTTGAAATCGGCGACAAACACGTTGAGGTTATGGTTCGTCAAATGCTGCGTAAAGTTCGCGTTATTGATGCAGGTGAAACAGAAGTACTTCCAGGTACTCTCATGGACATCCATCAGTTTAGAGATGCCAACGAAAAAGCACTATTCGGCGGAAAACTTCCGGCAACAGGACGCCCTGTACTGCTTGGAATCACCAAAGCTTCACTTGAAACGGATTCCTTCTTATCAGCAGCATCATTCCAGGAAACAACTCGTGTGTTAACGGACGCTGCCATTAAAGGAAAACGTGATGAGTTACTAGGATTGAAAGAAAATGTTATCATCGGTAAATTGGTTCCTGCAGGTACAGGTATGCAACGTTACCGTAAAGCAGAGCCTGTTTTAGCAGAAGATACTAGTGAAGAAACAGTAACAGTAGAGTAATCTATCAAGGCTAACTCTTAGGCGCGTTTGATTGCTCAAACAACAGCTCTAAGAGTTAGCTTTTATAAATCTTATAAATCTTTGTTGACACAGTGATTTTAAGATGATAATATATTCAAGGTTGCTCCTATTAATAACCTGTTACTTTGGAGGATATGAAATGTCTTATGAAAAAGTAGCGCAGGCTAAAGAAATTATTGTAGGAACAAAGCAAGCAGTGAAAGCTCTGAAAACAGGTCATGTACTAGAAGTTGTCATTGCGGAGGATGCTGATCCCAAAGTTACAGCGAAGGTAGTTCAGGCCGCTAAAGATCTTGAAGTGCCGGTTAACAAAGTGGACTCGATGAAGAAACTTGGTAAATCGTGCGGAATAGATGTTGGAGCAGCAGCTGTTGCGATTATACAGTAAAATAGTTTTTGTAGAAACTATCTGCAAAAACTTTACTTTTACCCAAAAAAGAACCACCTGGATGTGTGGGCTTACCAAATGAGAAGGGAGGAAAACAAAATGCCAACTATTAACCAATTAGTTCGCAAGCCTCGTCAGTCTAAATCAACTAAATCTAAGTCACCAGCACTTAACAAAGGTTATAACAGCTTTAAGAAAGTGCACACGAACTTGTCTTCTCCACAAAAACGTGGTGTATGTACTCGTGTTGGTACAATGACTCCAAAGAAACCGAACTCGGCCCTACGTAAGTATGCGCGTGTTCGTTTAACAAATGGAATCGAGGTTACTGCTTACATTCCTGGTATCGGACACAACCTTCAAGAGCACAGTGTTGTTCTTATCCGTGGAGGACGTGTAAAGGATTTACCAGGGGTACGTTATCACATCGTACGTGGTGCGCTTGATACAGCTGGAGTTGAAGGCCGTATGCAAGGACGTTCTAAATACGGAACTAAGCGCCCTAAAGCAGCTAAAAAATAATAAAACAATCATAAATTCATTTCTCGTTGAAAGGAGGAAATCACATGCCACGTAAAGGTCCTGTAGCAAAAAGAGACGTTTTACCTGATCCAATGTACAATTCTAAATTAGTTACTCGTTTAATCAACAAAATCATGATTGACGGTAAAAGAGGTAAAGCTCAAAAGAAACTATACGCTGCGTTTGATATCATTAGCGAGCGTTCAGGTAAAGATGCAATGGAAGTATTCGATGCAGCTTTAAAAAATATCATGCCGGTATTAGAAGTTAAAGCTCGTCGTGTAGGTGGTTCAAACTATCAAGTACCTGTAGAGGTGCGTCCGGAGCGTCGTACTACATTAGGTCTTCGTTGGTTAGTAAACTACTCTCGTCTTCGCGGTGAGAAGACTATGGAAGAGCGTTTAGCTAACGAAATTCTTGATGCAGCTAACAACACTGGTGCTTCTGTTAAGAAGCGTGAAGATACACACAAGATGGCTGAAGCGAACAAAGCGTTTGCTCACTATCGCTGGTAATCTGACCTTAAACAAACAAATCATTCTTATATAAGGAAGGAGAAAGACCGCATGCCTAGAGAGTTCTCCTTAGAAAACACTCGTAATATCGGTATCATGGCTCACATCGATGCCGGTAAAACAACTGCAACTGAGCGTATCCTATTTTACACTGGACGTATCCATAAAATTGGAGAAACTCACGAAGGTGCTTCTCAAATGGACTGGATGGAGCAAGAGCAAGAGCGTGGTATCACGATCACTTCTGCTGCAACAACAGCCCAATGGAAAGGCCATCGTATCAACATCATCGATACACCAGGACACGTAGACTTCACTGTTGAAGTTGAACGTTCCCTGCGTGTACTTGATGGAGCAGTAGCAGTTCTTGATGCTCAATCTGGTGTTGAGCCTCAAACTGAAACTGTTTGGCGCCAAGCAACAACTTACGGGGTTCCTCGTGTTGTGTTCGTTAACAAAATGGACAAAATCGGTGCTGACTTCCTTTACTCTGTTGGTACACTTCATGAGCGTCTACAAGCGAATGCGCATCCAATTCAGCTTCCTATCGGTGCTGAGGATGACTTCGAAGGTATCATCGACCTAGTAGAAATGAAAGCATACTTCTACGAAGATGACCTTGGAACACGCGCAGAAGCTCGTGACATTCCTGAAGAGTACAAAGATCAAGCTGAAGAATACCGTGGAAAGCTGATTGAAGCTGTATCTGAACTTGATGAAGAGCTTATGATGAAGTACTTAGAAGGCGAAGAGCTTTCTAACGAAGAAATCAAAGCTGCAATCCGTGCGGCTACACTTACTGTTGAGTTCTACCCAGTAGTATGTGGATCTGCATTCAAAAACAAAGGGGTTCAATTACTAATTGACTCAGTTATTGATTACCTTCCAGCGCCAACTGACGTTGAAGATATCAAAGGTTTTGTTCCTGAAACAGAAGAAGAAGTGACTCGTCCATCATCTGATGACGCACCATTCTCTGCTTTAGCGTTCAAAGTTGCAACTGACCCTTATGTTGGTAAATTAACATTCTTCCGTGTGTACTCTGGTGTTCTTGAGTCAGGTTCATACGTAAGAAACTCTTCTAAAGGTAAACGTGAACGTGTAGGTCGTATCCTGCAAATGCACGCTAACTCCCGTGAAGAGATTTCCCAAGTGTATGCTGGGGATATCGCTGCAGCAGTTGGTCTGAAAGATACTTCAACTGGTGACACACTATGTGATGAAAAGAACCTTGTTATCTTAGAATCAATGGTGTTCCCAGAGCCGGTTATCTCTCTATCTGTTGAGCCTAAATCTAAGGCTGACCAAGATAAAATGACTACTGCTCTACAAAAACTGCAAGAGGAAGATCCAACATTCCGTGCGCATACTGACCAGGAAACTGGACAAGTTATCATCGCAGGTATGGGTGAGCTTCACTTGGATATCATCGTTGACCGTATGAAACGTGAATTCAAAGTAGAAGCTAACGTAGGTGCTCCTCAAGTTTCTTACCGTGAGACTTTCCGTGATACGGCTAAAGTTGAAGGTAAGTTCGCTCGTCAATCTGGTGGTCGTGGACAATTCGGTCACGTTTGGATCGAATTTGCGCCTAACGAAGAAGGTAAGGGATTCGAATTCGAGAACGGTATCGTCGGTGGGGTAGTTCCTCGTGAATACATCCCTGCAGTTCAAGCTGGTCTTGAAGATGCTCTTGAAAACGGAGTACTAGCCGGTTTCCCACTAGTTGATGTTAAAGCTAGACTATTCGATGGTTCATACCATGACGTTGACTCCTCTGAGATGGCGTTTAAGATCGCTGCATCTATGGCACTTAAGAATGCTGCTTCTAAATGTAAGCCGGTAATTCTTGAGCCAATGATGAAAGTAGAGGTTGTTATCCCTGAGGAATACCTTGGAGATATCATGGGTGATGTTACTTCCCGTCGTGGACGTGTAGAAGGTATGGAAGCTCGCGGTAACGCTCAAGTCGTTAAAGCGTTCGTACCACTTTCTGAAATGTTTGGATATGCAACATCCCTTCGTTCTAACACGCAGGGTCGTGGAACATACTCCATGCACTTCGATCACTACGAAGAAGTACCAAAATCGATTTCTGAAGAAATCATCAAAAAAAATAAAGGTGAATAATTGATTTATTCCCTTTAATAAAGTATAAATACTATTGTAAGCATTACTGTATCAGAGGTGGATTTATCCCCCTCTGAATCAGCCTAACAAATATACTTATTTTCTTTAAAATCAAAGGAGGATTTTCAAATGGGTAAGGAAAAATTTGATCGTTCCAAGCAACATGCGAATATCGGTACAATCGGTCACGTTGACCACGGTAAAACAACTCTAACTGCTGCAATTACAACTACACTTCACAAGAAGTATGGTCGTGGAACTGCAATGGCATATGACCAAATCGACGGTGCTCCAGAAGAAAGAGAGCGTGGAATCACTATCTCTACTGCACACGTTGAGTACGAAACTGATACTCGTCACTATGCACACGTTGACTGCCCAGGACACGCTGACTATGTTAAAAACATGATCACTGGTGCTGCACAAATGGATGGTGGAATCCTAGTAGTATCTGCTGCTGACGGCCCAATGCCACAAACTCGTGAGCACATCCTTCTTTCTCGTCAAGTAGGTGTTCCATACCTAGTTGTATTCATGAACAAATGTGACATGGTAGACGACGAAGAGCTTCTTGAATTAGTAGAAATGGAAGTACGTGACCTTCTTTCTGAGTACGATTTCCCTGGCGATGACGTACCAGTAATCAAAGGTTCTGCTCTTAAAGCTCTTGAAGGAGATGCTGAGTGGGAAGCGAAAATCTTCGAACTTATGGAAGCTGTAGATAGCTACATCCCAACTCCAGAGCGTGACACTGACAAGCCATTCATGATGCCTGTTGAGGACGTATTCTCAATCACAGGTCGTGGAACAGTTGCTACAGGTCGTGTTGAGCGTGGACAAGTTAAAGTTGGAGACACTATCGACATCATCGGTCTTTCTGAAGAGCCAAAATCTACTACTGTAACAGGTGTAGAAATGTTCCGTAAGCTTCTTGACTATGCAGAAGCTGGAGACAACATCGGTGCACTACTTCGTGGTGTAGCTCGTGAAGATATCCAACGTGGACAAGTACTTGCTAAGCCAGGTACAATCACTCCACACACAAAGTTCAAAGCTGAGGTTTATGTTCTTTCTAAAGAAGAAGGTGGACGTCACACTCCATTCTTCACTAACTACCGCCCACAGTTCTACTTCCGTACAACTGACGTAACTGGTATCTGTAACCTTCCTGAAGGTGTAGAAATGGTTATGCCTGGCGATAACATCGAAATGACTGTTGAGCTTATCGCTCCAATCGCTATCGAAGAAGGTACTAAGTTCTCTATCCGTGAGGGTGGACGTACTGTAGGTGCTGGAGTAGTAGCTACAATCACTGAGTAATTTCATTGATATCAAAACAGGTGGACATCATGTCCACCTGTTTTTTTGTGTTCATTTTTTTAAAGTAGAGAGTTTCTACCTGTGACAGAACGATATACATATAAACCAAAGGACGATATAAAAATCAATTTTTCAATGCCGCTGTTGCTCTCCGTGCAAGACTCCGCTTTCCTCGGGCGAAAGGCGAGCCTCCTCGTCGCTTGCGCTCCTGCGGGGTCTCACCTATTTCGCTTTCCCGAAGGAGTCTCCGTCTTGCACTCCGATCAACAGCTGGAGACTGCAAGATTTCCATTAAGTGCCCTGAATATATTTTACAAACCTTTGTCGAATTCAATATTTAGAATAGAGACTTGAATAAAAGACCGTACATGACTCAGGCTGAAATAGTAGGTAATTATTTTTTATGTGTGTAATTTTCTATGGGCGAATCAGCTGAGTGAAAGTGAATTATATATATGCTCAATACGGGATAGGATTCCTACACCGCTGTTGATCTCCGTGGAAGACTCCGCTTTCCTCGGGCGGAAGGCGAGCCTCCTCGTCGCTACGCTCCTGCGGGGTCTCACCTATTCCGCTTTTCCCGCAGGAGTCTCCGTCTTCCACTCTGATCAACAGCTAGAGACTGCTAAAATTTCAATATGTGCCCTGAATATATCAAAAAGATATATCACTTTTGATATTGATCAGAAAACCTAGAATAAAAGTTCGTGCAATTCTAGGGCTAAAATCTCATACTCCAATTTCAAGTTGGATAGTGAGTATGAACAAACCTACACCCAACAAAGGTGTAGAGGTTTTCGACTTTCTTCTATATATAAAGGGATTCAAGATACTTTAAGTAAATATCAATGAAGTTAAAGACTACATTCATGCTTTCTGCCCTGATATACAATTAAGACAAGTACTCCCCATACAACAGTGACTTAAATAACCCATTGTTGATTGTAACGGAAGGCAGCTCGACTCCTGCGGGAAACGTGGGACAGGTGAGACCCCGCAGGCAAAGCCGAGGAGGCTCACCGCCCACCCCGCGGAAAGCGAGCTGCCTGCAGTGGAAATCAACATGCAGTTACTCATCAAAAGATAAGTCTCACTTAACGCGGAATCCCAATCCTTTATATTCAGATTCGTTATATTAAATATTGTGAAAATAACACATCACCTTGAAAATAACACGGTTCATTTGTATAATAGAGAAAGTGTGCAAAACATAAAGAAATTGCAAGAAACCCTTGCTTCTTCTGGGTGTTTTAGTTATAATAGACAATGTTGGTCTTTGACTGCGATGAAACAGAAGGTTGCTGACACACACGGCCGCTTTGCCATGGCGAGTGTGTGGGAAATTTCTGTGGAGAATGTCTATTCAAAAATAGGCGATAAAGGAGGGAAAATAATGGCAAAACAAAAGATTCGTATCCGTTTAAAGGCTTATGATCACAGAATTCTTGATCAATCAGCTGAGAAAATTGTTGAAACAGCAAAACGTTCTGGTGCGGCGGTTTCTGGACCGATCCCACTACCAACAGAAAAGTCTGTTTACACAATCTTACGTGCTGTGCACAAATACAAAGATTCTCGTGAGCAATTCGAAATGCGTACTCACAAACGCTTAATCGACATTGTTAATCCAACACCACAAACTGTTGATGCGCTTATGCGTTTAGACTTACCATCTGGTGTAGATATCGAAATCAAACTTTAATTCATAAAAACCATAATTATTAGGAGGTGTGACTTATGACCAAAGGAATCTTAGGAAGAAAGATCGGTATGACTCAAGTTTTCGCTGAAAACGGTGATCTTATCCCTGTAACTGTTATCGAAGCTGCTCAAAACGTTGTGCTTCAAAAGAAATCTATCGATGTTGATGGCTATGAAGCGATCCAAGTAGGTTTTGAAGACAAACGTGAAAAGCTTTCTAACAAACCAGAGAGAGGCCACGTTGCTAAAGCTGAAACTGCTCCTAAGCGCTTCATCCGTGAAATCCGCGGTGTAAACGTAGAAGAGTACGAAGTTGGTCAAGAAGTCAAAGTTGATATTTTCGCTGCAGGCGAAATCGTAGATGTAACAGGAGTATCAAAAGGTAAAGGTTTCCAAGGTGCTATCAAGCGTCACAACCAATCTCGCGGACCAATGTCTCACGGTTCTCGTTACCACCGTCGTCCTGGTTCAATGGGTCCTGTTGATCCAAACCGTGTATTCAAAGGTAAACTATTACCTGGACGTATGGGCGGAGAGCAAATTACAATTCAAAACCTTGAAATTGTAAAAGTAGATGCTGAGCGCAACCTTATCTTAGTTAAAGGTAATGTACCTGGACCTAAGAAACAATTAATCAAAGTAAAGTCAGCTGTTAAAGCAAACTAATAGAACTTTTCAAGAAAGGAGGAAACAAGAATGCCGAAAGTAGCATTATTTAACCAAAGCGGTTCTAAAGTTGGAGATATCGAACTTAATGACACTGTTTTTGGTATCGAACCAAACAAACACGTAATGTTTGAAGCAGTTGTGATGCAAAGAGCTTCTTTACGTCAAGGTAATCACAAAGTAAAAAATCGTTCTGAAGTACGTGGCGGTGGGCGTAAGCCATGGCGTCAAAAAGGAACAGGCCGTGCTCGTCAAGGGTCAATCCGTTCTCCACAATGGCGCGGTGGTGGTACTGTATTTGGACCAGTTCCACGCAGCTACAGCTACAAACTTCCTAAGAAAGTTCGTCGCTTAGCGATCAAATCTGCACTTTCTTCTAAAGTAGTAGAAGAAAACATCTTAGTATTAGAAGCATTATCATTCGATGCTCCTAAAACAAAAGAATTTGCCAACGTTCTAAAAGGTCTATCTGTTGATTCTAAAACATTAGTTATCACAGACGGTCTTGACGAAAACGTAGCACTTTCAGCTCGTAACATCCCTGGTGTGACTGTTGTACCAGCTGACGGAATCAGCGTTCTGGACGTATTAGGACACGACAAACTAGTGATGACTAAATCAGCTGTTGAAAAAGTAGAGGAGGTGCTCGCATAATGGATGTACGTGAAATCATTAAGCGCCCCGTAATTACAGAGGCTTCAACTGATCTTATGTCTGAGAAAAAATACACTTTCGAAGTTGATACTAGAGCGAACAAAACTCAAGTAAAAGACGCTGTTGAAGAAATCTTCGACGTGAAAGTAGATAAAGTCAACATCATGAACTACAAAGGTAAGTTCAAACGTATGGGTAAACACGCTGGTTACACGAACAAGCGTCGTAAAGCTATCGTTAAGCTTACTGCTGATAGTAAAGAAATCGAATTCTTTGAAGTATAAAATCTTTTAATTAAGAAGAGGAGGGAAAAACATGGCGATTAAAAAGTATAAACCTACCTCTAATGGTCGTCGCGGTATGACTAGCTCTGATTTCGCTGAAATCACTACGGATTCTCCGGAAAAGTCACTTTTAGCACCCCTACACAAAAAGGGTGGCCGTAACAACCAAGGTAAGTTAACAGTTCGTCATCAAGGTGGCGGTCACAAGCGCCAATACCGTATCATCGACTTCAAACGTGAAAAAGATGGTATACCTGGACGCGTTGCTACGATCGAATACGATCCGAACCGCTCAGCAAACATTGCATTAATCAACTACGCTGATGGGGAAAAACGTTACATCCTTGCACCGAAAACAATCGAAGTAGGTATGGAAGTAATGTCTGGACCTGAAGCAGATATTAAAGTGGGTAACGCATTACCACTTATCAACATCCCAGTTGGTACAATCGTACACAATATTGAACTTAAACCAGGTAAGGGTGGCCAGTTAGTACGTTCTGCTGGAACATCTGCTCAAGTTCTTGGTAAAGAAGGTAAATATGTACTTGTACGTCTTAACTCTGGTGAAACTCGTATGATCCTTTCTGCTTGCCGTGCAACTGTTGGTCAAGTTGGAAATGAGCAACACGAACTTATCAACATCGGTAAAGCCGGACGTTCTCGTTGGTTAGGTAAACGCCCAACAGTTCGTGGTTCTGTAATGAACCCTAACGATCACCCACACGGTGGTGGTGAAGGTCGCGCTCCAATCGGACGTAAATCACCAATGTCTCCATGGGGTAAACCTACTCTTGGATACAAGACACGTAAGAAAAACAACAAATCTGATAAATTTATTGTGCGTCGTCGCAAAAAATAACGGGATTGTACTACGGTTCCTTAAAAGAGCCGTAGATCAATCACGAAGGGAGGTTCAAACATGGGTCGTAGCTTAAAAAAAGGACCTTTTGTTGATGATCATTTAATGAATAAGATCGAGAAATTGAACGAAACTGAAGGCAAACAAGTTGTTAAAACTTGGTCTCGTCGCTCAACGATCTTCCCAGCATTCATCGGTCACACTATCGCAGTTTACGATGGTCGTAAACATGTACCTGTATACGTCACTGAAGACATGGTAGGACACAAGCTTGGTGAATTTGCACCATCTCGTACTTACAAAGGTCATGCAAGTGATGATAAGAAAACAAGACGCTAATTGAGAGGAGGGTATCCTAATGCAAGCAAAAGCTGTTGCAAGAACAGTACGTATTGCTCCTCGTAAAGTACGTTTAGTCGTTGATCTAATCCGAGGTAAGCAAGTTGGAGAAGCGGTTGCTATCTTAAAGCACACACCTAAAGCAGCTTCACCAGTAATCGAAAAAGTACTTAAGTCTGCTATTGCGAACGCAGAGCACAACTTTGACATGGATATTAATAGCCTAGTGGTAACTGAGGCTTATGTAAATGAAGGACCAACACTTAAACGTTTCCGTCCTCGTGCGATGGGACGTGCAAGTCAAATCAACAAACGTACAAGTCACATTACACTTGTCGTATCAGAAAAGAAGGAGGGATAAGCTGTGGGTCAAAAAGTACATCCGGTCGGACTTCGTGTCGGTATAATCCGTGATTGGGAATCTAAATGGTACGCAGATAAAGATTACGCTAATCTGTTACACGAAGACATTAAAGTACGTGAATATATTGCAAAACGTTTAGTAGACGCATCTGTTTCTAAAGTAGAAATCGAGCGCGCTGCAAATCGTATCAACATTACTGTTCATACAGCTAAGCCTGGTATGGTTATCGGTAAAGGTGGTACAGAAGTTGAAGCACTTCGTAAAGCACTTAACGAACTTACTTCAAAACGTGTACACATCAACATCGTTGAAATTAAGAGAGCGGACGTTGACGCTAAATTAGTAGCAGAAAACATCGCTCGTCAATTAGAAAACCGTGTTTCTTTCCGTCGTGCTCAAAAGCAATCCATTCAACGTGCTATGCGCGCTGGTGCAAAAGGAATCAAAACACAAGTATCTGGTCGTTTAGGCGGAGCAGATATCGCTCGTGCAGAACATTACAGTGAAGGTACTGTTCCACTTCATACTCTACGCGCTGACATTGACTATGCTCATGCAGAAGCGGACACAACTTACGGTAAGCTTGGTGTTAAAGTATGGATCTATCGTGGAGAAGTTCTTCCTACAAGAAAGAAATCTGAGGAAGGAGGCAAATAATTATGTTATTACCTAAACGCGTTAAACATCGTCGCGAACACCGCGGAAAAATGCGTGGACGTGCTAAAGGCGGCCAAGAAGTAGCGTTCGGTGAATACGGTTTACAAGCAGTGGAAGCTTCTTGGATCACAAACCGTCAGATCGAATCTGCTCGTATCGCTATGACTCGTTACATGAAACGTGGCGGTAAAGTATGGATTAAAATCTTCCCTCATAAACCTTACACTGCAAAACCTTTAGAAGTACGTATGGGTTCAGGTAAAGGTGCTCCAGAAGGTTGGGTAGCAGTAGTTAAGCCTGGAAAAATCATGTTTGAAATCGCTGGTGTATCTGAAGAGGTAGCTCGTGAAGCGCTTCGTTTAGCATCACACAAACTTCCAATCAAAACGAAGTTTGTAAAACGTGAGGAAATTGGTGGTGAATCAAATGAAAACTAATGAAATTCGTGACCTAACCACTGCTGAAATTGAACAAAAAGTAAAAACTCTGAAAGAAGAGTTATTTAACCTTCGCTTCCAACTTGCGACTGGACAATTAGAAAACACAGCTCGCATCCGTGAAGTCCGCAAAGGGATCGCTCGTATGAAAACTGTAATCCGTGAAAGAGAGATCGGGGTTAACAATCGATAATTGAGAGGAGGTTTGCTTAAATGAGTGACCGCAACCAACGTAAGGTATACACTGGCCGTGTTGTTTCCGACAAAATGGATAAAACAGTAACGGTACTTGTTGAAACTTATAAAAAGCATTCTCTATACGGCAAGCGCGTAAAGTACTCTAAGAAGTTTAAAACTCATGATGAGAACAACGAAGCAAAAGTAGGCGATATCGTACGTATCATGGAGACTCGTCCACTGTCTGCTACAAAACGTTTCCGTTTAGTAGAAGTTGTTGAAAAAGCAGTTATTATCTAATATATTTGTTCGGATATTTTAAATTCCGAAGGGAGGTTACCTACATGATTCAACAAGAATCACGTTTAAAAGTTGCTGACAACTCTGGTGCTCGTGAAGTATTAACTATCAAAGTACTTGGTGGATCTGGACGCAAGACAGCTAACATCGGTGATGTTATCGTGTGTACAGTAAAACAAGCAACACCAGGTGGCGTTGTTAAAAAAGGTGACGTAGTTAAAGCGGTTGTTGTACGTACTAAATCTGGTGTACGTCGTCAAGACGGTACTTACATTAAGTTCGACGAGAACGCTTGTGTCATTATCCGTGACGATAAGGGACCACGTGGAACTCGTATCTTCGGACCTGTTGCCCGTGAACTACGTGACAGCAACTTTATGAAAATTGTATCTTTAGCTCCAGAAGTTCTTTAATAGATATTAGCATTGGCCCATTCAAGGAGGTGCGATGAAATGCATGTAAAAAAAGGCGATAAAGTAATGGTCATTACTGGGAAAGATAAAGGCAAAACAGGTGTTGTTCTTGCTGCATTCCCTAAGAAAGACCGAGTGCTGGTTGAAGGAATCAACGTAGTGAAAAAACACGCTAAGCCTTCACAGATGAACCCGCAAGGCGGAATCATCAGCCAAGAAGCATCTATCCATGTATCAAATGTCATGCTTCTAGATCCTAAATCTAACGAACCAACTCGTGTAGGTTATAAGACAGAAGACGGCAAAAAGTACGTGTAGCAAAAAAATCAGGTGAAGTTCTAGATAAATAGTACGATTAAGAAGGGAGGTATTCTGAATGAACCGCCTAAAAGAAAAATTTCAAAGCGAAATCAGTCCAGCTCTAGTGAGCAAATTCAATTACAAATCAGTAATGGAAGTACCTAAAGTTGAAAAGATCGTAGTCAACATGGGTATCGGTGACGCAGTTCAAAACTCAAAAGCTCTTGATGTAGCTGTTGATGAACTAACTCAAATCACTGGTCAAAAGCCAGTTGTAACAAAAGCTAAAAAATCTATCGCAGGTTTCCGTCTTCGTGAAGGTATGCCTATCGGTGCAAAAGTTACTCTACGCGGAGAGCGTATGTACCAATTCTTAGATAAATTAATTTCTGTTTCACTTCCACGTGTACGTGACTTCCGTGGTGTTTCTAAAAAAGCATTCGACGGTCGCGGTAACTACACATTAGGAGTTAAAGAGCAATTGATTTTCCCTGAGATTGATTATGATAAAGTGTCTAAAGTACGCGGTATGGATATCGTAATCGTAACAACTGCGAACACAGACGAAGAAGCTCGTGAATTATTGACACAAATCGGAATGCCATTCCAAAAGTAATCGCTATATAAGGGAGGCGAAAATGTGGCTAAAAAATCTATGATTGCGAAACAAAAACGCGCGCCAAAGCATAATGTTCAAGCGTACACTCGTTGCGAACGTTGCGGACGTCCTCATTCAGTAATCCGTAAATTCAAGCTTTGCCGTATTTGTTTCCGTGAACTTGCATACAAGGGTCAGATTCCTGGCGTTAAGAAAGCTAGTTGGTAATACCCTATATTGGGAAGGAGGTAAATTATTATGACAATGACAGATCCAATTGCAGATTTGCTTACACGCATCCGTAATGCGAACATGGTTCGTCACGAAAGATTAGAAGTTCCTGCTTCTAACATCAAGAAAGAAATCGCAGAAATCCTTAAACGTGAAGGTTTCGTACGTGACGTTGAATATGTGGAAGACAACAAGCAAGGTGTTATCCGCATCTTCTTAAAATATGGAGCAAACAACGAACGTGTAATCACTGGATTAAAGCGTATCTCTAAACCTGGTTTACGTGTATATGCAAAATCTACAGAAGTACCAAAAGTATTAAACGGATTAGGTATCGCGCTTGTTTCTACATCTGCAGGTGTATTAACTGATAAAGAAGCTCGTGCTCAACAAGTAGGCGGAGAAGTACTAGCTTACGTTTGGTAATATTTTTTATATGAATGGAGGTGCAACAGGATGTCACGTGTAGGAAAACTACCAATTGAAATTCCATCTGACGTTACTCTAACAGTAGGTGAAGATAACACTGTAACTGTAAAAGGACCTAAAGGGGAACTTTCTCGTACATTCAATTCTGATATTAAAGTAGAATTAGAAGGAAACGTAGCAACAGTTACTCGTCCTTCTGATGCAAAAGATCACCGCGCGTTACACGGTACAACTCGTGCCCTAATCGCGAACATGGTTGAAGGTGTATCTAAAGGATTCCAAAGAAATCTTGAGCTAGTCGGTGTAGGTTACCGTGCTCAAAAACAAGGTACGAAGCTTGTACTTAACGTTGGTTACTCTCACCCAGTTGAGATCGAGCCAGAACAAGGTATCGAGATCGAAGTACCTGCTAATACAAAGATATCTATCAAAGGTATCGACAAAGAACGTGTTGGAGCATTAGCTGCTAACATTCGTGCTGTACGCTCTCCTGAGCCTTATAAAGGAAAAGGTATTCGCTACGAAGGTGAATATGTTCGTCGTAAAGAAGGTAAAACAGGTAAATAATGCCGCGTAGGCAAAAGAAAGGAGTGACCGTAGGTGATTACTAAGCCAGATAAGAACAAAACACGTAAGAAAAGACATGCCCGTGTCCGTTCAAAAATTACTGGAACTGAAACTCGTCCTCGTTTGAACGTTTTCCGTTCTAACAAAAATATCTACGCTCAACTTATCGATGATATGAACGGTGTTACTCTAGTAAGTGCATCTTCTCAAGATAAAGATTTCAATCTAGACTCTTCTGCTACTACTGATGCAGCAGCGAAAGTTGGAGAACTAGTTGCGAAACGTGCAGTAGAAAAAGGATTAAAATCTGTAGTATTTGACCGTGGTGGATATTTATATCATGGCCGTATCAAAGCTTTAGCTGAAGCAGCTCGTGAAAACGGCTTAGAATTTTAATAAAAAAAAGGAGGGACAATCCAGATGCGTCGTATTGATCCAAGTAAACTAGAATTTGAAGAACGCGTAGTTACAATCAATCGTGTTGCGAAAGTTGTTAAAGGTGGACGTCGTTTCCGTTTCGCTGCTCTTGTAGTAGTAGGCGACAAAAACGGTCACGTTGGCTTCGGAACTGGTAAAGCTCAAGAAGTACCTGATGCAATCCGTAAAGCGATTGAAGATGCGAAGAAAAATCTAATTGAAGTTCCTATGGTTGAAGGTACAACTCCTCACCTAGTAACTGGACGATTTGGAGCTGGTCAAATTCTGATCAAGCCTGCTTCTGCGGGTACAGGAATTATCGCCGGTGGACCTGTTCGTGCCGTACTTGAATTAGCTGGTGTTCAAGATATCCTATCTAAATCATTAGGATCTAACACTCCAATTAACATGGTTCGCGCAACGATCGAAGGTTTAAAACAATTAAAGCGTGCTGAAGACGTAGCGAAACTGCGTGGTAAATCAGTAGAAGAGATCTTAGGTTAAGGGAGGGATAACGATGGCTAACAAACTAGAAATTACCCTCACTCGCAGCATCATTGGCCGTCCTCAAGATCAACGCAAAACGGTTGAAGCTTTGGGACTTCGCAAAATGCACCAAACAGTTGAACAACAAGATAATGCTGCAATCCGCGGTATGATCAACAAAGTTGCTCACCTTGTTACAGTAACTGAAAAATAATTCTTAACGCTTAAAAAAAAGGAGGTGCCGACATGAAATTACATGAGTTAAAGCCTACAGAAGGTTCACGTAAAGTCCGCAATCGCGTAGGACGTGGTATTGGTTCAGGTAATGGAAAGACTGCAGGTAAAGGTCACAAAGGTCAAAACGCCCGTTCAGGTGGCGGAACTCGTCCTGGCTTTGAAGGTGGTCAAACTCCATTGTTCCAACGTTTACCGAAACGTGGATTCACGAACATCAATCGTAAAGAGTATGCAATCGTCAACCTTGACGTATTGAATCGCTTCGAAGATGGTACAGAAGTTACTCCAGCCCTACTTGTTGAAGTTGGTGTAGTGAGTAACGAAAAAGCAGGAATTAAGATTCTTGGTAAAGGTTCAATCGAGAAAAAGCTTACAGTAAAAGCACACAAATTCTCAACCACTGCTAAAGAAGCTATCGAAGCTGCTGGCGGTACATCCGAGGTGATCTAATGTTTCAAACTGTCTCCAATTTTATGCGCGTGGGTGATATAAGAAACAAAATTATTTTCACCCTTCTAATGTTAATTGTCTTTCGTCTTGGTACCTTCATTCCGGTACCAAACGTAGACGCTGATGTCTTGAAAATGCAAGACCAGGCAGGAATTCTCGGGTTCCTGAATACATTTGGTGGCGGTGCCCTTCAAAACTTCTCCATCTTCGCGATGGGGATCATGCCTTACATCACTGCTTCAATCATCGTGCAACTTCTTCAAATGGATGTTGTTCCGAAGTTTACAGAGTGGTCTAAGCAAGGTGAAGTCGGTCGCCGTAAGTTAGCTCAGTTCACACGATATTTCACTATCGGTTTAGGATTCATTCAAGCTTTAGGTATGTCCTACGGCTTCAATCGAATTTACGGTGGAATGCTTATTCAAAGCCCTGGAGTCAGTACGTACCTTCTGATCGCGTTAGTATTAACCGCTGGTACGGCTTTTCTTATGTGGTTGGGTGAACAAATCACGGCTAAAGGTGTTGGGAATGGTATCTCGATCCTGATCTTTGCAGGTATCGTTGCCGCAATCCCTAACACTGTTAACCAAATCTATGCTCAACAAATCGAGGGGGCCGGAGAACAACTCTTCCTTCGAATTGTGGTTCTTGCACTTCTTGTTTTAGCAGTTATTGCAATCGTAGTTGGTGTTGTGTTCATTCAACAAGCACTTCGTAAAATTCCGATTCAATATGCAAAACGTCTTGTGGGGCGTAGTCCGGTTGGTGGACAATCAACTCATCTTCCATTAAAGGTGAATGCTGCAGGTGTAATTCCAGTTATCTTTGCGATATCTTTCATTATCACACCACAAACCATTTCATCCTTCTTTGGAGAAAATGATGTGACAAGTACAATTCAGTACATTTTTGATTACACTAAACCAGTTGGTATGATCATCTATGTAGCTCTGATCGTTGCCTTTACGTATTTCTATGCTTTCATTCAAGTGAATCCAGAACAAATGGCTGAAAACTTGAAGAAGCAAGGTGGATATATCCCTGGTATCCGTCCAGGTAAAACCACACAAGAGTATCTCACTCGCGTTCTGTATCGTCTAACATTTGTTGGGGCCATTTTCTTAGCTGTTATCTCGATTCTTCCTGTTTTCTTCATTAACTTTGCAGGATTACCGCCTGCAGCCACAAATTGGTGGAACAAGTCTACTCATCGTAGTAGGTGTTGCACTTGAAACAATGAAGCAACTGGAAGCACAGTTAGTGAAACGTCACTACAAAGGATTCATTAAATAAGAGGGTTTTCGGGAACGTCCTGTTCCTGAAACCATTTTATAGACAATTAGGGGGAGTTCGAGAGTGAATATAGTTCTTATGGGCTTACCAGGCGCAGGAAAAGGCACTCAAGCCGAAAAGATCGTAGATAAATATGGTATCCCCCATATTTCTACGGGAGATATGTTCCGTGCTGCCATTAAAGGTGGTACTGCACTAGGCTTGAAGGCTAAATCATTCATGGATAATGGCGATCTTGTTCCTGATGAAGTGACAATCGGTATCGTTCGTGAACGTTTAAGCAAAGAGGACTGTAATAAAGGCTTCTTACTGGATGGGTTTCCAAGAACGGTTGCTCAGGCAGAAGCACTTGAAAACATCCTGGCTGATCTTGGTAAAAAAATGAATTATGTCATTAATATAAATGTAGATAAGGACATCCTGATGGAGCGCTTGACAGGTCGCAGGATCTGTAAAGAGTGCGGCGCTACTTATCATCTTGTCTTTAATCCGCCAACAGAAGAGGGAGTTTGTGATCGCTGCGGCGGTGAGTTATATCAGCGCGCAGATGACAATGAAGAAACGGTTCAAAACCGTTTAGACGTTAACATCAAACAAACTCAACCACTATTGGCTTACTACGAAGACAAAGGCTATCTGAAAAACATTGACGGTCAACAAGACATCCATAGAGTGTTTGATGACATTGATGAACTACTTGGAGGCCTTTCATAATGATCATTTCTAAGACTCCGAGAGAGATTGAGATTATGCGGCAAGCTGGAAAGATTGTGGCATTAACTCATGCGGAATTGCAAAAGTATATTTCTCCGGGAATATCTACGAAGGAACTGGATGCAATTGCTGAAAGATTCATTCGTAAACATGATGCAATTCCATCTTTTAAAGGGTATAATGGGTTTCGTGGCAGCATCTGTGCTTCAGTCAACAATGAGTTGGTACATGGAATTCCAGGCGATCGGGTTTTGAAGGATGGCGATATAATCAGTATCGATATCGGTGCTAAGTATAATGGTTATCACGGTGACTCAGCTTGGACGTATCCTGTTGGAACAATAGATGATGAAACCCAGAGGCTTCTGGATGTTACAGAGGAATCATTATTCCTCGGACTTAAGGAAGCTAAACCAGGCGAGCGTCTGTCGAATATCTCTCACAGTATACAAAGCTTTGTTGAAGCCAATGGCTTTTCTATCGTTCGAGAGTATGTGGGACACGGAGTTGGTCAAGACTTACATGAGGACCCTCAAATCCCTCATTATGGACCACCCAACAAAGGTCCGCGTTTAAAGCCTGGCATGGTACTGGCTATTGAACCAATGGTTAATGCAGGTAGTCGATATGTTAGAACGTTATCAGATAACTGGACAGTCGTCACAGTAGATGATAAAATGTGTGCGCACTTTGAACACACGATTGCAATTACTGAAGACGGCTATGAGATATTGACGAAAGCCTAAGTGAAGGTGATTGGATTGATCGAGTCAGATTCGACGGTTCCGAAGTTAGGTCAGATTGTTCAAACCCTTAAAGGGAGAGAAACAGGAAACTATTCGGTCGTTGTTCAGCAATTGGATGAACGTTTTGTACTCATAGCAGATGGAGATAGACGGAAATTTGATCGCGCCAAGCGAAAGAACATCGCTCATCTTCACTTGTGTGACTATGTTTCTCCAGAAGTTCAAAACAGTATTATAGAATCAGGCAGAGTAACGAACGGTAAACTGCGCTATGCTGTTTCAAAGTTTGTTAATGAAGTGTTAAATGATGAGAAGAAGGGAGACATGCTCGATGGCTAAGGATGATGTAATTGAAGTTGAAGGTAAGGTCGCTGAGACTTTGCCCAATGCGATGTTTAAGGTAGAATTAGAAAATGGTCATACAGTACTGGCACATGTTTCAGGAAAGATCCGTATGCATTTCATTCGTATCCTACCTGGTGACAAGGTAACAGTAGAACTATCACCGTATGACTTAACTCGTGGTAGAATCACTTATCGTTATAAATAATCTATTGCACTCCGTACTATTAAGGAGGTTAGAATAAGATGAAAGTTAGACCATCTGTTAAACCAATCTGCGAAAAATGTAAAGTTATTCGTAGAAAAGGTAAAGTAATGGTTATCTGTGAAAACCCTAAACACAAACAAAAACAAGGCTAATCTTAAAGGAGGTGCGCTATCACTATGGCACGTATTGCTGGTGTAGACATTCCACGTGACAAACGTGTTGTCATTTCATTAACATACATCTACGGTATTGGTAAAAATACTGCAGCGAAAATTTTATCTGAAGCTGGTGTATCTGAGGATACTCGCGTTCGCGATCTTACTGACGACGAGTTAGGGAAGATCCGTGATATCGTTGATAAATTAAAAGTTGAAGGTGATCTTCGTCGTGAGATCTCTCTAAACATCAAACGTCTTATGGAAATCGGTTCATACCGCGGTCTTCGTCACCGTCGTGGACTACCTGTTCGTGGACAACATACGAAGAACAATGCTCGTACACGTAAAGGTCCTCGTAAGACTGTAGCTAACAAGAAAAAATAATAGGTAAAGGAGGTTACTTCTTAGTATGGCACGTAAAACAAACACTCGTAAACGTCGTGTGAAAAAGAATATCGAAGCTGGTATTGCACACATTCGTTCTACATTCAATAACACAATCGTAACTATTACTGATGTTCACGGAAATGCTGTTGCATGGTCAAGTGCAGGTTCACTAGGATTCAGAGGTTCTCGTAAATCTACTCCATTCGCAGCGCAAATGGCAGCTGAAACAGCAGCTAAAGCTTCTCAAGAACATGGCTTAAAAACTCTTGAAGTAACAGTTAAAGGTCCTGGTGCTGGTCGTGAAGCAAGCAATCCGTGCTCTTCAAGCAGCAGGTCTAGAAGTTACTGCAATCAGAGACGTTACTCCAGTTCCTCATAATGGATGCCGTCCACCAAAACGTCGCCGCGTGTAATTTTTCTGTATAAATTTTGTATCGTTGTCTATAATGGGATATGATACAAGATAGATTTTTACAGGAAAGTAACCAGTTGTTGGTGCACAAAAGGGAACGTAAACATGGGGAATTTCGGACTTTAACTTATTTAGCCCGGAGTTTCGACGTTTTGAAGGAGGGTAAATATTAATGATCGAAATTGAAAAGCCAAAAATTGAAACGGTTGAGATCAGCGATGATGCCACATATGGAAAGTTCGTCGTAGAACCACTTGAGCGTGGATATGGTACAACTTTGGGTAACTCCTTACGTCGTATCCTACTATCGTCACTCCCAGGTGCCGCTGTCACATCTATTCAAATAGATGGAGTACTGCATGAATTTTCAACAATTGAAGGCGTCGTAGAGGATGTCACATCCATCATTTTGAATATCAAGAAATTAGCGTTGAAGATCTACTCTGATGAAGAAAAGACGCTAGAAATTGATGTACAGGGTGAGGGAGTCGTAACGGCTGCTGATATTACTCATGATAGTGATGTAGAAGTGTTAAATCCTGATTTACACATCGCAACATTATCAAAGAGTGGCCATTTCCGTGTGCGTTTAAGCGCATCACGTGGACGTGGTTACAGACCGGCAGACCAGAACAAACGTGAGGATCTTCCAATTGGCGTGATCCCAATCGATTCTATTTACACTCCAGTTTCACGCGTTAACTATCAAGTAGAAAACACTCGTGTTGGTCAAATGACAAACTACGATAAATTATCTCTTGATGTATGGACTGATGGAAGTATTGGACCGAAAGAAGCTATCTCTTTGGGTGCTAAGATTCTAACAGAACACTTAAATATTTTCGTTGGCCTTACAGATGAAGCGCAGAATGCTGAAATCATGGTAGAAAAAGAAGAAGACCAAAAAGAAAAAGTTCTTGAGATGACGATCGAAGAATTGGATCTTTCTGTTCGTTCTTACAACTGCCTGAAGCGTGCTGGAATCAATACTGTTCAAGAGCTTGCTAACAAGACTGAAGAAGATATGATGAAAGTACGTAACCTAGGACGTAAATCACTTGAAGAGGTTAAAGTTAAACTTGAAGACCTCGGACTTGGTCTGCGTAAAGACGACTGATAACATCTTCTTTCATATATAGATTCAACAAAGGAGGGAACCCTTAATGGCTTACAGAAAGTTAGGACGTACTAGTGCTCAACGTAAAGCAATGCTACGTGATTTAGCTACAGACCTAATCATTAACGAGCGCATCGAAACAACTGAAACTCGTGCGAAAGAGCTTCGTTCAGTTGTGGAAAAAATGATCACACTAGGTAAACGTGGTGATGTTCATGCGCGTCGTCAAGCTGCTGCATTCATTCGTAAAGAAATTGCAAACGCTGAAAACAACCAAGATGCTCTACAAAAGTTATTCTCTGACATCGCTCCTCGTTACACAGAGCGTCAAGGCGGATATACTCGCATTATGAAGGTTGGTCCTCGCCGTGGTGACGGTGCTCCAATGGCAATCATCGAATTAGTTTAATAATTCGTGACTTCTAACATAAAGGGCGGGACAGTTAATGCTTAACTGCTTCTTTGCCCTTTTTGTATAAGTGCATGTGATGAAAAGCAGAGCGTTACGATGAGCAGCTCAGGCTGACTCGTCTAGCTCGTGCACCCCTTCCAACTTCTATATTCATAGAAGCTGTTCAGTGGATGAACAAGAAAAGACTCTCTTTTCTTTGGTCGGGGTGCAGGCTTTTTTTTGTATGCAGAGAATTTTAGCAGAGCTGAGAAAGTGTAGCATAGAGGAGGTTGTTAAATTGACGGAAATGATTAAAGTGGACCAAGTACATTTCAAATATCCTGATCAGAATGTCTACGCCCTTAAAGGGATCAGCCTATCAGTCCATAAAGGTGAATGGCTTGCAATTGTCGGTCATAATGGATCAGGCAAGTCAACCCTTGCCAAAATGCTGAATGGACTTCATTTCCCTGAAAAGGGAAGTGTCACAGTGGATGGAATCCATCTTGATGAAAGTTCTGTATGGGACATCCGTTCAAAGCTGGGTATGGTTTTTCAGAATCCCGATAATCAGTTCGTGGGTGCTACTGTAGAAGATGATGTGGCTTTTGGGTTAGAAAACCATGGGGTACCTTATGAAAAAATGGTCCAGAGAGTCAATGATGCTTTAAAGAGTGTCCATATGGAGGATTTTCTTGCTCAAGAGCCGCACCATTTATCCGGTGGTCAAAAACAGCGAGTAGCAATCGCCGGTGTCGTGGCGCTCCAGCCATCGATCATTATTTTGGATGAAGCGACATCGATGCTTGACCCTAAAGGGAGAAAGGAAGTTCTTGAAACTGTGCGTAAGCTGAAAGAGGAAGAAAACTTGACGGTTATCTCCATCACCCATGACCTGGAAGAAGCAACCAAGGCTGATCGAATGATTGTATTAAATCAAGGCCAGGTCTTTAAAGAAGGAGTGCCTGAGGATATCTTCTTATTAGAGGACGAATTAATCAAGCTTGGGTTGGATTCTCCCTTTACCATTAAGCTGGCGGGAGCCCTTAAAGAAGCTGGGCTTTCACTGCCGAAAACCTATTTCACAGAAGAAGAGTTGGTGGATGAGTTATGCAGATCACATTTCAACACGTAGAATACCGATATTCATTCAACACTCCATTTGAAAAACTCGCCCTTCAAGATATCAACCTTTCCATCCCGCCAGGTCAGTTTCTCGCGGTGATCGGTCATACCGGTTCTGGGAAGTCTACCCTCCTGCAACATTTAAATGGACTGTTAAAGCCTACGGAAGGTTATGTCCAGGTAGGGGAGCATCAAATAAAAGCAAAGCAAAAGGCAAAAAGTTTAAAGCCGGTGAGACAAAAGGTAGGTATCGTCTTTCAATTTCCTGAGCATCAGCTTTTTGAAGAAACTGTGCTCAAGGACATTTGTTACGGACCAATGAACTTTGGCGTGCCTGAGGCAGAAGCAATGGAGAGAGCGAAGGAACTGATCGTAAAGGTAGGACTCTCAGAAGAAGTATTGCAGAAATCCCCATTTGATTTATCCGGGGGGGCAAATGAGACGTGTAGCCATTGCGGGTGTACTTGCCATGAATCCTGATGTCATCGTTTTGGATGAACCTACGGCAGGACTCGATCCCAGAGGCCAAAGGGAGATCATGGATATGTTCTATGCCCTTCATAAAGAAAAGGGACTCACAACCATTCTTGTCACTCATAGCATGGAAGACGCAGCTCATTACGCAGAAGAGATTGTGATTATGCAAAAGGGCCGACTAAAGAGAAAAGGAAGTCCTGAAGAGATTTTCTCACGGGCAGATGAACTGTTTGAGATGGGGCTCGATGTCCCGGATGTCGTCCGTTTTCAATATCAGTTTGAACAGAAGACAGGAACGAAGCTCCCCAAAACCTGTTTATCCATAGAGGAATTGGCTTCGGCCATCCGGTCGATCCTGGATGGGGGTGAAAGCTTATGATGGAGAAAATGATCTTTGGTCGATACGTACCTGCTAAATCAATCCTTCATGAGATGGACCCTAGGGCAAAACTTTTATTCATCTTTGGTTTTATTGGAGTCGTGTTCCTGGCAAACAACGTCATCACGTATGCACTTCTGGGAGTTTTCACGTTTAGTGCACTCATTCTTTCCAATCTATCCCTGCGATTCATTATCGGGGGATTGAAGCCTATTTTTTGGTTAATATTATTCACGTTCTTTTTACATGTATTTTTCACTAAAGAGGGCCCTGTCATCCTGGAGGCAGGAATCATTTCTGTCCATGAAGAGGGCTTAAGGCAGGGGATCTTTATCTCTTTACGTTTCTTTTACCTGATTTTGATAACGTCTTTATTGACGCTTACGACTTCCCCTATCACCATTACGGATGGCCTTGAAACATTACTCAATCCTTTAAGGAAAGTGAAGTTTCCCGTCCATGAGCTGGCTCTTATGATGTCGATCTCTTTACGGTTCATCCCGACCTTAATGGAAGAGACGGATAAAATCATGAAAGCCCAAATCGCAAGAGGAGCTGAATTTTCATCCGGTCCCGTCAAAGATAGAATCAAAGCGATCATCCCTTTGCTGATCCCTCTCTTTGTCAGTGCCTTTAAACGGGCTGAAGATCTGGCAACAGCCATGGAAGCCAGAGGGTATCAAGGCGGTGAGGGCAGGACCAAGTACAGGCTGTTATCCTGGCACAAGAAAGATACAAGTGCCTTGGCGGTACTGGCCGTTCTTACAGTATTCTTAATCATTTTCAGAGGGTGACAGGAGTGTCATGTATGCAGAGAGTCAAATGCACCATCGCTTATGATGGGACATATTTTCATGGTTATCAGGTGCAACCCAATCAACGAACGGTCCAGGGTGTCTTAGAGGATATCCTGTCCACCATCCATAAAGGCGAAAGGATCCGGATCAGCGGTTCTGGCCGAACTGACGCCGGTGTTCATGCCAACGGTCAGGTTTTCCATTTCGATACACCCCTGTCCATACCTGAAGGGAAATGGCCGGTGGTGCTGAATACGCGCTTGCCGGATGAGGTAACGGTTAAAGAAGCAGAGTTCGTTCCTGCAGACTTCCACTCCAGGTTCTCAGTGACACGGAAGGAATACAGGTATCGGATCTATACGGGAGAATCAAGAAGTCCCTTCAATCGTCATTTCGCCCTTCATTTTCCTCATCCTCTTGATGTGTCGGCGATGGAGAATGGGGCCCGGCATCTGATAGGGGAGCATGACTTCACGAGCTTCTGTTCTGCTAAGACGGAAGTGGAAGACAAGGTCAGAACGATTCACCATATCGGAATCCACGTACATGAAGAAGAAATCATTTTTTCTTTTGTAGGGAATGGGTTTTTATATAATATGGTGAGGATATTGGTCGGAACTCTGTTGGAGGTAGGTTCTGGTAATATCCCTGTTGAAGAGGTACCCGTAATATTGACAAGCAGGGACCGTAACCGGGCTGGGAAGACGGCACCTCCACACGGACTGTATTTATGGAAGGTCCTGTATGATACAAAGGATATAAATTAGAAATAGATGATTATTTTCAAAAAAGATTAAAACAACTAATCCTGGTGTAACATTCTCTTGACAATAGACTGGGAACAAGATAATATAGCATATGGTATGTTATTAACCCCACGATAAGCCCCGGAAACTTATTGTGATTAGAAAATAAATACTACGGATTCATTAAATAGGAGGTTAAATCATGCGTACAACGTATATGGCAAAAGCCAACGAAATCGATCGTAAATGGTTCGTTGTAGATGCTGAAGGTAAAACTCTAGGTCGTCTGTCTAGTGAAGTTGCTTCAATTCTACGCGGAAAACACAAACCAACATTCACACCACATGTTGACACTGGTGATCATGTTATCATTCTTAACGCTTCAAAAATTGAACTAACTGGGAAAAAGCTTACGGACAAGATCTACTACCGTCACACGAATCACCCAGGTGGTTTAAAACAACGTACAGCGTTAGAAATGCGTACAAACTACTCAGAGAAAATGTTAGAGCTTACAATCAAAGGTATGCTTCCAAAAGGTTCTCTAGGTCGTCAAATGTTCAAGAAATTACATGTTTATGCTGGAGCAGAGCATCCACATCAAGCACAACAACCTGAAGTTTACGAACTTCGTGGATAATTAATTAAGAGGAGGTTATCATCTTGGCTCAAGTTCAATATTACGGAACTGGTCGTCGTAAGAGCTCAGTAGCTCGTGTACGTTTAGTACCAGGTAACGGAAACATCGTTATCAATGATCGTGAAGTAGAAGTATATATCCCATTCGCAGCACTAAGAGAAGTAATCAAGCAACCACTAGTTGCAACTGAAACTCTTGGTAACTATGACGTTTTAGTAAACGTTAATGGTGGAGGCTATGCTGGTCAAGCTGGTGCGATCCGTCACGGTATCGCTCGTGCTTTACTGCAAGCAGACCCTGAGTTCCGTGGAACTCTAAAACGCGCTGGACTATTAACTCGTGACTCTCGTATGAAAGAGCGTAAAAAATACGGTCTTAAAGGTGCACGTCGCGCGCCACAATTCTCTAAGCGTTAATATACTTGGTATATCAATATTTACCCTCTTTGCTCTTATTGGGCAAGGAGGGTATTTTTGTGGTTGGATATGGTGTTGAATACCCCTAGCTAAAAATTCATGTACTGCTGGAACATCTCGGCTGTTTTCTCCTTCGCTTCATTGGTCACATGAGTGTAAATATCCATCGTGGTCTGAACATCTGAATGGCCAAGACGGACCTGTACATCTTTAATGGAAGCACCGGCTGCAAACAACAGACTGGCATGGGGTATGGCGGAAGGCGTGAACATTGATCTGTGGATGCTCCGGGTTATTTAGATAAATACTCTTTAGCTTTTCATTCAAATAAGCCAGTCGGCAATAATCCATTTCATGTTTTAGCTGGTTATAGACCGTGAAGATGGGTTGCTTATCATCAGATTGAAAGGGAGCGGAAAGATCTAATTTTAGATAGCGCTGTATTTGCTGGCTACGCCATTTCTTAAATATCACAAGAGTTTCATCATCCACACTAACAACGCGCTTAGAGGACTTTGTTTTGGATGTCTGAAGCTGCTTTTTGCCGTTTGTGTGAATCAGCGTCTTTTGTAAACTGATTTTGTTCTTGTGAAAGTCCACATCCGACCAATGCAGGGCATACAGTTCCCCTTTACGCGCCCCTGTGAAGGCGAGTAGCCGAAACATGGTATATGGCCATATCATCATCCTGAATCGCCTCCAGGAAGCACCTGAGCTCTTCTCCTGTGTAGTAATACTTTTTCTCTTCCACTTCAGCATTATATTCCATCTCGTCCTTGAATTTTGGCAATGTGACATAATCCATAGGATTGCGTTTGATAATATCCATTTTCATGGCATAACGAAAAACTAAGTTTGCTTGTATCTTATAATCATTAAAAGTTTTAAGCTTCTGGGCCCAAGCATTGATAGCTTTTTGGCAATGCGAGCGGGTTATGTCTTTCATTTTATAAGGACCAAAGACTGGGAGGATCCTGCAGCTGAATTTACTCTCCATTGCATACACTGTAGTGGGCTTTACTTCTCTCCGGTGCTGCTTAAACGTATGAAGGTGTCTTCATCGAGACAGAGCGAAATCATATGAATTCGGTTGTGAAACGCCCAGTCCTTGATCGTTTTCTTATCAGCTTGAGTACCTGCAAGTGCGTTCATTTTGTCTAAATTAGTCAAGAGTCTCACTCCTAAATGTTCTTCTCATCCAATTTTCCAATAGTGTACATCTCTTTGGCCGTCTTATGGTCGAGTTTACCCGCAACGGTGTTCGCATAAGGTGAGATTTTCTTTTGATAGAATCCGGTCTTCAGTTCTTCCTCAGTGAAAGGATGTCCCGGACGTAACACTGGTTCGTGACCCCATCTTACTTTCTTCTTGGCCCATTCTACGTATCGACGCTTCCCAGGAAGATAGAGCGTATTCCCGTCTCGCTCTTGGTAGTACCAGTCGAAAAGCTCCGGACCGATCTCACTGGCGCCGCAGTCATGACAGTGGTACGGCCCGCACTGGACCATTCCGACTCCGTTATCGACCCAATCGGCATCCGTTTGATTTTGACAATAAGGACATGGTCGTGAGGGTGTGTCGTAAGCACTCATGCGTTATTCCTCCTTTTGGTTTTCTTGTGATTTATCGGTTGCGTCTGCAACGGAATTCCAAGATATTTTAGGAGCAGTTTCAAATATGTAGTAAAATATGTTGATTTACACAATTTACCTATTTTGTTATGGTGGGTGTGTACTTCTTAAAGGATTGTTATTTCCATAGGAGTTATAAATAGTTAGGAAGGAAATGAAAGTTTTAAGCAGTTTAATGTTGATGATCACTTTAGCTTTTGCTTTTTCATTCAACGGTGTGTTGGCTGAAGGAAATAATTTCGAGGAGCTTCAAAAGAAGTATCCAAATGCGATTCAAATGTTAAGCGAAGACAATGAACAAGAAGCAAGAGAACTTGAAGAAAAAGTATTAGAGGATATGAAAAAAAATCCGATAAAGTAGCGACGTTCGCACACCATGAAAAGCTTAAAACCCCACCATCTATAGCGAAGGTAGGGTTTGTCTAAGAGCTGAACCAAAGATCATACTTAGGTTATGTTTATATTAAGTAAGGGGAGCTTTATCGGAAGTTACGTTATGGTATAACCATTAATTTGACGTTCTCAAACTATGAATTACTAAAGGAGACTCCTTCACCTTTACTGTGAGGTTGTTCTTCTTTCTGAGATAGTCAAAGCAATCCTTGACAAGAAATGGGTTATGTTTTTTATCCTTAATCTCCCCACTGGAAATGACTTTGGCTAATTGTCCTGTAACATAAGCAGTTGAGAGGGAAGAACCTCTTACCCATTTATATTCCCCATCATTATGCGTAGTATATATATCTTTGCCTGGAGCATAAACTTCAACTTTCCCCCCGCGAACTTAGTACATCTATGCTGCCATCTTGAACCATTGAACCTACCGAAATGACGTTTTTGTATCTTGCAGGATAATCTGATTGTAAGCCAGCATTATTGCCCGCTGATGCAACGACAACAATATTTTTTTTTCAGCAAAAAATTTATTTGGTTTTCAAGTTCAGGGTAATTCTTAATAAAACCGAAACTTATGTTGATGATATCCACATTCTGATCTGCTGCCCATTTCAATCCATCTATAACATTATCAAGCTGTCCTCTTCCATCTTTGTCTAACACCTTAATGTCGTAAATTTCAACATTTTGTGATATACCCACAATACCAGCCTCATTATCGTTCTCAGTAATAATTCCAGCTATGTTTGTCCCATGCCCATATTCATCTTCAACAGGAGTTGATGGTTCTATGGCATTATATGTTTTTACAATTTTTTGTTTAAGATCTTCGTGGTCCTTTTGAATACCGCTGTCCAATATGGCAACCTTAATTTTAATATCACGTTTTTCTGTGTCCAATCCAATTCTTTTTTGTCCCCAAGGAATAAGTTGATTATTGTTGTACATATTTGTATTAGTGGTGATAACACTACAAGTAAAAATAACTACTGAGATTAGGATTGCTACCTGTGAAACCTTTCTCATACACTTTTCTTTTTACTAGCTGTTCTTTATTAATAGGCTTTTATATTGATCTTGATAGTACTTTAAATCCTCTTCGTTATTAACCACTATAAAACAGCCTCTATCGTCATATATATTTAAAATGATCCCCTTACTTTTATTAATAAAGAAAATCTCAGGGTAGTAAGAGTCCTTATCATTGAACCTTGGCTTTAAACCTCTAAAGTCTTGATTACACATCGCTTTGATTAGCATCTTATAGTGAATTTCTTTTTTATGGAAAAGAGATAGTTCATATTGGATGATTTGATCTCCGCATTCCATTTCGCGCTGTGTATATCTTACTTTATACTTGTTTTGTTGATTTTTTAAGTATCGTGAAAAGAAATTTATCTTCTTATACTTGTTAGAATGTACGTCTCTTCTTTGATGCAAAACCAAATATAATTCATCATCTTCTTCAAAGATTCCCTCGAATACCTCGGTTGCTTTTTGATATACATTCCTGAAATAGTAATGATTTAATTCATCACTGCCCTCTTTGAATTGATAAAGTTCTTTCTCAAATTGAATGTGTATAGCAAATTCTTTATCGACAAATGAGTCTTCAAATAAATCAATACCTATAAATTTTTCTCGAATATATTGTTGTAAGTACATTTTCTTACTCCTTCTATTTTTACTATTCTCTCAGTACTTTCCCATTTTTATCAAGTGTTGCAATACGGTTACCTGACTTATCCATCAACTTCCAATAACTACCACCGTGCGAATTGTTTTTCCCTACATCCCTGGATATACTCCAACCTGATTTAGGATCTTTATACTCCTGTTTCCCTTTTACTTTGTTCTTAAATTTACTGATAATGACTCCATCATCATCCATTAGAGATTTTTTGATTTTTTTTTGCAGCAGTATGTGCCGATGATTTAAGCGCAGCTTTTACAACATCATCACCATATTTCTTTACCGCCCACTTCACTCCGTAGCGCACAATTTGTACTGCAATAATAAAGAGAGGGACAGGAATAGCAGAAGCACTTGCCATCTTGGTGTCGAATGAATACTTTTGTCCCGTTTGATTATCTGTTAATACTCCACCGAAGTCCTCATTTTCAACATAGGTCAGTGCTACATTGAAATCAAGAGAGGTAATAGTATTTCCTTCTTGAACCTTACCTGTAAACTTCATCTCACCTGTATTCAAATCTGTTTTTAATACAGATTCTATTTCTAATTGTTCATGATTGTAAGAAGAGAAAATTTCTGAATAGTGATCATTCTGCCTTTCTGTCATTTCTAAATTATTGGTAAATTCCGTTTCTTCTTCATTAGAAAGTGTTTGTTGAATCTCTATTACATCAACCGATTCAAATTCTTCATTGTTAGTTTGGTCAAAAGCAAATGAATAAGAAGGTCCTACTGTAGAAAATAAAAGAACCACTGCAAGTAACGATATTAATTTTTGTTTCATTATAATTATTGCTCCTTTTCCCGTTAAATTGTAATCAATATTCTTACACATTGCTAAGTTCAATCCCCCCCTCTTTTATACAATGTGAAGATTTCTAATATTACAATAAATAAATAAAATGAAACTTAACGGAAACTTAAACAAACCTTAAAGTTAAGAACTCCTTGTAGCTTATCATTTGGCAAGATGTAAGGTATGCCTTTTTCGGTTCTGTTGCAAAGTGCTCAAAAGTAAGAAAACGGTCGGTTAGTAAGGGGATGTTCTTACGCAGCTGACAACAACTCGTGGAGCTCATGGTGCATCCTACACAATTAACTGAAGAAAATGGTGACCCTAGGGATTGACTCTGAAATTGAGGAAAATAACATAATCGAGAATATCAGTAGTGTTGAAGTATACGGGAAAATACCAAAATTTAGGAAGGTTAGACATTTGTCGCTCATTGATATGTACAGAAGGACAATTATTCATTTTAGTGGCCATGGATCTGATCAGGATGAAATTGTGTTCCAGGACAATCAGGGAAATGCCAAACTTGTCTCCAAAGAGGCGATAGTCCAAACAATGATGAGTACATCAGATGAAATTAAGTTGGTGTTTTTTAATACCTGTTTCTCTTACGGACAAGCACAGGAATTAGTGCAACATGTGGATGCGGCCATTGGAATGACGACAACTATAGGCGATGAAGCTGCCAGGGTTTTTGCAGCTCAATTTTATTCTGCTATCGGCTTTGGACTTTCGGTAAAAAAAGCATTGAAACAAGAAAAAGCTGCTCTGATGCTTGAAGGTATTCCAGAAGAGAGTACACCACAATTGTATGTGAAAGATGGGCTTGATCCAAGTGGACTAATAATAGTGAAACCTTAATTATATAATTTAAAGTGAGGTATTCTTATTTCTTCTCTTAAATCACCACGATGAACTTTATCATTAAACACATTCGAATATATGTTTTTACAACGAAAATTCCACCCAGAAACATACAAAACCTTATTCATTCAATACTTTGATTACATTATTGAATCCAATTACCGGTGTTTACCGCCAGATATGAGAACTTAGATTAAATAAAAATCAGCTATAAAGGTTAGAAATACAAGCAAATAATTACTCCAATTCTTATAATGTGAGCAGAGAACCAAAAAACAAGAAAAAAAATCTTCCTATATATAGCCTGCCAGCGTATTTGTTTTAATACCTTTTTGAATACCCCTTGAATACCCTTTACGGATAATCGGTTATACTCCCTACAAACAAAAAAGGGAGAAATGTTGATTTAACGCGGTGCATCAATTTCCGTATAATGTAAATTAACTCCACCTCTGAAAGAGAGTAAAAAATACGGTCTTAAGGTGCACGTCGCGCGCCAAAATTCTCTAAGCGTTAATCATTATCTCAAACAAAAGCTCAGCCGATTCACTCGGCTGGGCTTTTGTTATTGGGTTCAAGGGACGGACCTTCCTCATCCTTATCTTTCTCCATCAACATGGAGCCTTTACCTTCACGCAAGGGGTACAAAAGCACAATAACACTCCTTATGTCCTGAGAGGGACGGACCTCCAAAATATCCGAATCATAGCTAAAACATTGCCAAACCGTTGAATCCTGAACCATCACGTAATCTGTAGAGGTCCGTCCCTCAAAATTGGTAACAGTTGCTCGAATGAAGTGTTGTGATAAGTAGGAAAATACGTTCAAAGGGGTGGATGATCTTTGAACGTTATTACAACTTTCAATACAAAGAGAAGAGAAAAACAAATAAAGACGGAAAGAACTTTGTTGAAGGAGATTTCGATAAAAATGCTTCAGGAGAGTGTGCGGAAGCATTTTGGATATATAAAAGTACAAGGCGGAGTATTTATGCAGCAGGGGTTTGATGAAGCATGCTTTGATGTGGCCATTGAAGCCTATCTGCTCGGCGGGAAGGTCAGCAAGTTTGGTTACACCGGTGAACCAATGGATGTCGTGAAAAAGCGCTGTGAAGAAGAAGTAAAACATTTCATCGATACACTGTATAACTTCTGGTTATATTGGTCTGAAATGGGCGTTTCAAATCAAGTAGATGAATCCTTTTATTACTGCTGCTGCGAGCATTATGTGGAAACATGGTGGTCAGAAGGTTATGAGAAAGGGATCAAACGTCATAAGCTGCGTCTGAATTAGTCATTTCAGTTCTAAAAATCATTCTTGTCCCATATTTTTTAGTAAAGGCAGCGGAGCCATCATAAGGTCTTCTCTGCGTTGAAACAGGAATAGGAGGACTGGAATGGTTCAGAAACTAAAGATGATCGGAATGATTTCTGCTCTGGCTATTTTATTATTTATTATTCAATATAAGATACTCGACAAGGATACATGGGATTCCTGGAATCTTCCCTTATCCGGTAAAATCATCTATATAGATCCGGGTCATGGAGGGCCGGATGGTGGAGCGGGAGACCAAAAAGCCTTGGAAAAAGACATAGCGTTAGATGTGTCATTGATGATAAGGGATTATCTTCAAGAACAAGGGGCTCTCGTGATCATGACACGTGAAAAAGACGAAGACCTTGCTGATGAAAGTACAAAGGGGTACAGCCGGAGAAAAGTGGAAGATCTGAAAAAAAGACTTAGCTTAATCAATGATTCAGAAGCAGATTTATTTTTGAGTATCCATCTAAATTCCATTCCATCTGCTAAGTGGAGTGGTGCCCAGACATTCTATAACCCGAAGTATAAAGAAAATAAAGCACTGGCCAAAGCGATTCAGGGAGAACTGACACGTAATTTAGAGAACACGACTCGGGAAGCGAAGGGCCTCCAAAATGTGTACATCCTAAAACACGCAAAAAAGTCAGGCGCGTTGGTAGAAATCGGATTTTTATCCAATCCAGGCGAACGGGCCAATTTGCTTAAAGAGGAGTATCAACAAAAGATTGCTGCATCTGTATATCAGGGAGTTCTCAATTATTTAACGATGGAAGTTGAAGACAAAGCAGAAGCTGACGAGGAATAACCTCTCAGCTTTTATTTTATGTGAAGGATGGGGAGAGGAGATGCCCTGATTTCAGTCAGTTTGTCCTGAACGACCGAACCCCCTTCTGTTAATGATGAAATAGAGCTGCCTTTTTATTATTCAACAAAAGCATTCAAAACCTTTTGATCATTCATTCAACTAAGAATATGTTATACTGAAAGAAGTTGGTTGAAAACGAATACATAGAAAAGGGTGGTTATTCATGTTAACAGAACAACAGACACGGCAACTTTTATTTGGGTTAAAAGATCCTTTTTTACATAAAACGTTAGAAGAAACAAATGGTGTGGTTGAAATCTCCATAAAAGAAGAAAAAAAGCATGTGAGCGTGAAAATCGCCATTGCTAAGACCGGTTCGGGGGAGCAAATGCAATTCCAACAGCAGATCGTACAGGTCTTAAAGGATAACGGAGCAGAATCTGTAGGAATTCGATTCACTGAGCTGTCACAGGAGGAGCTTGAAAAGCACCGAGGTACAGGTGGAGAAGGAACAGATTTATTATCACCTGCAAGTAAAACAACCTTTATTGCAATCGCGAGCGGTAAAGGCGGAGTAGGCAAGTCGACGGTTTCTGTAAACTTGGCCGTATCCCTTGCCCGTCAAGGAAAAAAGGTTGGCCTAGTTGATGCTGATATTTACGGCTTTAGTGTTCCTGATATGATGGGTATCGTAAAACGGCCGGTTGTACGTGGGGAAAGAATTATTCCGGTAGAACGTTTTGGCGTGAAGGTCATCTCAATGGGATTCTTTGTCGAAGATAATGCCCCTGTTATTTGGAGAGGGCCGATGCTCGGTAAAATGCTCAATAATTTCTTTTCTGAAGTAGAGTGGGGAGATCTGGACTACTTACTACTTGACCTGCCTCCGGGAACGGGTGACGTTGCCCTGGATCTTCATACGATGCTTCCGCACTGTAAAGAAATCATTGTAACCACACCTCATCCGACCGCAGCGTTCGTAGCGGCACGTGCAGGTGCCATGGCTCTGCAAACGGATCATGATATCCTTGGTGTTGTGGAGAACATGTCCTATTTCGAAAGTAAGGTAACAGGTGAAAAAGAATTCGTATTTGGCCAAGGCGGGGGGAGAGAAGCTGACTGAAGAGCTTCGGACCGATTTATTAGGAAAGCTTCCACTTCAACAGCCTGATTGGAACGAGGAGGATTTTGCCCCATCCATTTATGCTGAAGACCATCGTCTGGGGCAGATCTATGGAGAAATTGCCCATAAAGTAATAGAAAAATTATCTTCATAAGCATGAAAAGGACAAATGCAGAAGAATCCTGCATTTGTCCTTTTTCAATTTATTGTCCACCTTCGTTGCTGCCGGATGTTCCGGATTCTTCCTCTTTGCCACCGCCGCCTTCGGATCCTCCTCCGCTTTTACCGCCTTCTTTCATTTCGCCGGCTGCCTTTAAGAGGACATCTTGAATCTTAGCTTTGAAAAGAGGACTCTCGAATGTCTCCTGAATGACCTTTTGGAGATGTTCTCTGTATTCCTTACTTTTTAAGGTTTCGGTCAGTTCCTTCTGGAATTCAGGATCCTTTAAAAGATCCATCATCATGCCTTGGTACTCGGGATCCTTCATTAGATCTTTAAGCAGCTTTTCATTGCCATCCTTCATACTTTTAGCCATTGCTTCTGCAAATTTAGGGTCTTCGAACGATTTTTTCCAGAACTCTGTCCCTTTTTCAGACGTCAACGTCTTGGATATGGTTTCCGTTACAACCGCTTGGTCCATAATAAGTTCTGACTTCATTTTTTCATCTGACATGACTTCCTGTATCGCTTTTTTACCATCATCGGTCTTTAATATATCAACAACCATTTTCTTGGTCTCTTCGTAGTCCATTTTACCACCGCCTGTTTCTCCGCCACCGCCACAAGCGGATAGGAGAAGAACCGTCAGTAGAAAAAGAAAGGAATATCTCTTCATGGGTAGGCTCCTTCCATACAAATTCCCTTACCTTTAATATGAGGAATATCGAAAAAAATATGCACAGGGAAAATTGGTATGTGGATTTTTTATAGTGGCGTTGGTACAATCAAAGGAGTGTATATTTTTTTATTTGGAGGAAAATAGCAGTGACCATCCGCAATTGGATTCGTTTTTTTATTCATACGTTAGTGATCGGTGGAGTTGTGACGGGTGTAGCCGCACTTTTCATTAGATGGGATCAGTTCGGACCATATATTCAAGAAGGAAACGTGATAGGCATATTATCCAGTCTGCTCTGGTTCGTTTTTGTAGGTTTCACATTTAGTGTGATCAGTCAGATGGGGTACTTCGCTTATTTAACCATCCACCAATTTGGGATGGGGATGTTTAAAGGCTTATGGAATTCTGTCCAGCTGCTGTTGATTGGTCTTGTCCTGTTTGATTTGATTTATTTCCGTTTCAGGGCCTTCGCTGAGGAAGGGGAGTCCTATACCCCGTATATCTTTCTCGGAATGGGTATAATGGCTGTCGGCTTAATGGTAGCGTATATAAAGAACCAGCAATCAGGATCCAAGACAAATACTTTTGTATCTGCCTTATTCTTTATGATTGTTGTCACAACACTGGAGTGGCTGCCGGTATTGCTTGTTAATTCCGTTAAATGGCTGTATCTAATGCTCATCGCTTTATTGGCATGTAACGCCTTCCAGCTGCTTCGTCTTCCTAAGTATATCGAGGACTCACAGATGGAAAGACAAACGAAGCAGAATACAAAGAGTTAATCACAAAAAGCCCGCTGGTGAATACCTTTCACCAGCGGGCTTTTATTACTGGATAAGGGAGGACTTGGCATCTCCATTTGAGATCATATCTGAAACTGTGATGAAGTTCCCTATTCCTTTCAACTCTTTCACAATCGAGGGTAAAGCGGTTTTCGTTTGTTTTGCCGAATCGGATGCATGGAGAAGAATGATATCCCCTTTTTTGGCTTTCTTTATATTACGGATGATTTCATCTGCACCGGGATTTGTCCAATCTTTAGAATCCACACTCCAATGAACGACGGTGAGACCAAGTGATTCAGCGACCTTTAACGTTTCCTTATTGAAGTGGCCGGTTGGAACGCGTAATAATTTCACATCTTTAACGTTTAACTTCTTGAATACTGTATCGGCTTTTAGTATGTCCTGCTTGATTTTATTAGGTTCCATATCGGTATAGTCGGAGTAGGCATACCCGAGATTCCCGATTTCATACCCCTGCTTCACGATTTGCTCCACAAGATCAGGGTGTCTCTCAGCCCAGGCCCCTGAAATAAAGAATGTAGCCGAGCCTACATTCAACCTCTTTAATTCTTCGAGGATCGGTCCCGCCTTTTCATCCCCCCAGCCAATGTTAAATGTAATGGCAACTCCCTTTTCCCCTTTATAGATCGCTTTAGGTCCATCCTTCGTACTGAATACTGAGAGAGTGGAAAGGTTACTGCTATATACTAACAAGGCAGTGAAAAATGAAATCAAGATAATCAGACTGATTTGCTTTAACTTCTTAGCATTCACGGTGTAAAAC
>CP128835.1:0-832500 GCA_030388825.1 Rossellomorea sp. AcN35-11 | reverse complement strand
GGGGATAACAGGCTTATCTCCCCAAGAGTCCACATCGACGGGGAGGTTTGGCACCTCGATGTCGGCTCATCGCATCCTGGGGCTGTAGTCGGTCCCAAGGGTTGGGCTGTTCGCCCATTAAAGCGGTACGCGAGCTGGGTTCAGAACGTCGTGAGACAGTTCGGTCCCTATCCGTCGTGGGCGCAGGAAATTTGAGAGGAGCTGTCCTTAGTACGAGAGGACCGGGATGGACGCACCGCTGGTGTACCAGTTGTCTTGCCAAAGGCATCGCTGGGTAGCTATGTGCGGAAGGGATAAGTGCTGAAAGCATCTAAGCATGAAGCCCCCCTCGAGATGAGATTTCCCATCACGTAAGTGAGTAAGATCCCTAGAAGATGACTAGGTAGATAGGTCAGAGATGGAAGCATGGCGACATGTGGAGTTGACTGATACTAATCGATCGAGGACTTAACCACAAAGAGTCATTGATTTAAATGAACAACTGGTCGATATTCGGCTTTCTTGACATCAATTCTTTATCTAGTTTTCAGGGAATAAATTTTTAATTTAGCCCTTGAAAAATTTCTAAAATATTATATAATAATATTTGTCATTGTAAGCAATATGTCTGGTGATAATGGCGAAGAGGTCACACCCGTTCCCATGCCGAACACGGAAGTTAAGCTCTTCAGCGCCGATGGTAGTTGGGGGATCTCCCCCTGTGAGAGTAGGACGTCGCCAGGCCAAATCATTCCGCAGTAGCTCAGTGGTAGAGCTATCGGCTGTTAACCGATCGGTCGCAAGTTCGAATCTTGCCTGCGGAGCCATTGCTTCCATAGCTCAGCAGGTAGAGTGCTTCCATGGTAAGGAAGAGGTCACCGGTTCGAGCCCGGTTGGAAGCTTTTATTTTTTTTGAATGGCCCATTGGTCAAGCGGTTAAGACACCGCCCTTTCACGGCGGTAACACGGGTTCGAATCCCGTATGGGTCACCAATATGGAGGATTAGCTCAGCTGGGAGAGCATCTGCCTTACAAGCAGAGGGTCGGCGGTTCGATCCCGTCATCCTCCACCATGATTTATTGAGAAAAAGAACGATAACTATATATGCCGGTGTAGCTCAACTGGTAGAGCAACTGACTTGTAATCAGTAGGTTGGGGGTTCAAGTCCTCTTGCCGGCACCATTTTTTTAGCTGGAGGGGTAGCGAAGTGGCTAAACGCGGCGGACTGTAAATCCGCTCCTTCGGGTTCGGCAGTTCGAATCTGCCCCCCTCCACCATTTTGTATATTCAAGTGTAAAATGGACATCCTATAAATGTCCCTTTTTTATGCCATTTTATTTATTATTGGGCTATAGCCAAGCGGTAAGGCATCGCACTTTGACTGCGACATGCGTTGGTTCGAATCCAGCTAGCCCAGCCATTCAAGAGCCATTAGCTCAGTTGGTAGAGCATCTGACTTTTAATCAGAGGGTCGAAGGTTCGAGTCCTTCATGGCTCATCACATATTTTCTCACACCTCACGCAGCGTGTGAGAATTTTCTCTATGATGATAAATGGGGCCTTAGCTCAGCTGGGAGAGCGCCTGCTTTGCACGCAGGAGGTCAGCGGTTCGATCCCGCTAGGCTCCACCAACGATTTTTTGCATACTATTGATTTTACGAAGCGTAAGCGAAGTAAAATAATCATACATACGACATGATTAAACCTTGAATCTCCTTGGAGATTTGAGGTTTTTTTGTGTGTAAAGATAGATTGCAGTTAAGGTATAGCCAACGGTCATGGCTATACCCCTAGGGGATATGAGTGAAGCAACAATAACCGGTTGTATCAATAGTAATGGGATTGTTCTAGTAGAGGTGATCTTTTAGAAGCTGACTGGCAGAAGGTTTGTTTACAAGGATATTATCAAATAGCCTATATATGTTTACAAAAACCAGATCTTATTATCAAATAGCCTATATATGTTTACAAAAACCAGATCTTATTATCAAATAGCCTATATATGTTTACAAAAACCAGATCTTATTATCAAATAGCCTATATATGTTTACAAAAACCAGATCTTATTATCAAAAGGCCCATACATGTTTTCAAAATGCAGATTTTATTATCAAATAGCCTACATTTGTTTTCAAAACGCAGATTCTATTATCAAATAGCCCACATATGTTCAAAACGTAGATTTTATTATCAAACAGCCCTCTACTCTCTATCATCGTACCCCGGCCATTACCCATTCCCACCATGCATACCCGTGGAGAAATCCGTCTACATAATCTTACACCAAACATATTTAAACCCGTCTACATACGCATATATATACACAATCTTGTCCAGTTGAGTCATCCCGCATAATATGGATACAATAGAGACAGAAGTTATTTTTTGAATTGGGGGAATTTTAGATGAAGAAAAACATTTCTATTATTGGTGTACCGATGGATTTAGGGCAAATGCGACGAGGCGTTGATATGGGGCCTAGTGCAATCCGATACGCAGGAATTGTTGAACGACTTGAGAATCTTGGGTATGAAATAAAGGACTTGGGTGATATTGAAATCGGCCAGGCTGAGCGTATACATAACAATCCGGATACAAATCTCCGTAACTTGAAAGCGGTTGCTGAAGCGAGTGAACGTTTGGCGGGCAAGGTGGACGATGTGATTGCAAGTGGGGAATTCCCATTAATCTTTGGTGGAGACCACAGTATTGCGATCGGGACACTTGCAGGTGTGTCGCCCCATTATGAGAACCTGGGAGTAATATGGTATGACGCCCATGGTGATTTAAATACTGGTGATACATCCCCATCAGGAAATATTCACGGCATGCCTCTTGCGGTGAGTCTTGGCATAGGTCATGAAGATTTAACGAGTATCGGACAGAGTTCTCCGAAGATCAAGCCTGAGAACATTGTTATTATTGGAGCACGCTCTTTAGATGAAGGGGAAAGAGAATTAATTAAGGAAAAAGGAATTAAAGTATATACGATGCATGAAATTGATCGTCTCGGTATGACGAAGGTGATGGAAGAGTCGATTGATTATTTGAAGGATAAAACTGATGGAGTTCACTTATCCCTTGATTTAGATGGACTTGACCCAAGTGATGCGCCTGGAGTCGGTACACCTGTTCTTGGAGGGATCAGCTACCGTGAGAGTCACTTGGCGATGGAGATGCTGCAAGAAGCTGGGATCATCACATCTGCAGAGTTTGTTGAAGTCAATCCTATTCTGGATGAAAAGAATAAAACCGCTACTGTCGCTGTCGCATTAATGGGATCCCTCCTTGGAGAGAAATTACTTTAAATCAAATGGATCCCGTAATAGCCGATTGGCAGGTACAGGGATTGAATAATTCAAAACAAAAAAAAGGCTGGAGACCCTTCAAGGTTTCCAGCCTTTATCTATTTCTTTTCAATGGTGTTTGACCACTTGGTATTGATTTAGCAGATCGTCAAGACGGGTACTCAAATTAACAACTTGCTCATCGGCAAAGGATGACTTTAACGCTAATTCGACCATTTGGCGACGGCAGTCTTCAATTTGAAATAATAAATCATTCATTCTTCCCCTCATTTAAAGATCCTCCCAAAATAAAAATAATTAGTTCCTTTATACCCCTTTTCTAATAATTGTAAACACATTTAATCAAAAATTTGTTAGGATTAAAGATATAAAAAAATTGAAACCTTTTGATAGGGTGTTACGTATATAAATATAGCCGCATAGAGCGGAGGTTGTGAAATGGAAGCATTAGTGAAAAAGCGGATAAAACAAGTATTAAAGGGTGATCAGAACGCCTTTGGAGAGCTAGTCGAACTTTATAAGGATAAAGTGTTCCAAATTTGCTACCGGATGCTGGGCAATCGTCATGAAGCGGAGGATATTGCGCAGGAGGCATTTATTAGAGCATATATCAACATCGAAACATTCAATCAGAAAAGGAAGTTTTCGACCTGGCTCTTTCGCATTGCTACCAATCTTTGTATCGACCGGATCAGAAAAAAGAAACCCGATTATTTTTTAGATGCAGAGGTAGCGGGTACGGAAGGGTTAACGATGTACTCTCAGGTGGCCATGCGGATGTCCAGCTGCCGGAAGAAGAAGTAGAGAATATGGAACTCCAGGAAACCATTCAGAAGCAAATTTCAAAGCTGCCAGAGAAGTACCGTTCAGTGATTGTTTTAAAATACATTGAAGAACTTCCCCTGCAGGAAATCAGCGAAATATTGGATTTGCCACTGGGTACGGTTAAAACGAGAGTACATAGGGGGCGTGAAGCTCTCCGAAAACAATTGAGATCACTGTAGAGAGGGTGAGTGAATATGAATCCTTGTCCTGAAGAAATCATTGACTATATGCATGATTACCTTGATGGAGATTTAAATAGAGAAGAAGAAGAAATGTTGAAACATCATTTGCAGGAATGCAGTGAGTGTCAGCACCACTTCCATGAGCTGAAAAAGGCGATTGCGCTCGTACAAAGCACATCCCATATTAGTGCCTCTCAAGACTTTACTGATAAGGTCATGGCGAGATTACCGAAAGAGAAGAAGAAAGTGGGGGTGCAGAGATGGTTCCGGCACCACCCTTTACTGACAGCAGCTGCATTGTTCATGTTCTTTATGACTGGAAGTTTCTTGACGTCTTGGAATGATGATCAGGATTTTTCATTCACGAAAAATCCGAAGCTGGTCGTTCAGGATCATACGGTTGTCGTTCCTGAAGGGGAAGTCTTGGAAGGTGATCTCACGGTCCGGAACGGCGATGTGAAAATAGAAGGAAAAGTAACGGGCAATGTTACGGTCATTAACGGGAGAGTCATCAACGGGAAGCAATACCTGGCTTCAGCAGGGAGTGTAACAGGGGAAATCCATGAGATTGATGCGGCATTCGAGTGGCTTTGGTACCAGATTAAAAAAGGGGCTAAAGACACGGTAGATTGGGGAAATTCGCAACTTAAAGAAAAGTAGGATAAAATAGAGGGGATGGAATGTAAGGTCCGTCCCTGAAGGGCTGACACTATTGATAGTCGTGTCAGTTTTTTTATGGAAACGTGAGTTCATGAATAGAAAGATAGAATCATGAAGCCGTGCGTGCCCTTCATTAGATGGTGATAAAATATGCTATAATAGGAACGTTACGAAAATGGAGAAGCCACACATGGCGGCTTACGCTTTCGATTAAGCTATTGGAGGATGTAATATGCCGTTTATCGATATTTTTTCGGATTACTCCGCGCTGGATTATGTCTCTGATATTGTAGATATACTCGTGGTTTGGTTTGTAATCTATAAACTGATCATGCTGATAAAAGGAACGAAAGCAGTACAGTTATTAAAAGGTATTTTTGTCATTATTATCGTAAGAGGCCTTAGTAGCATCTTTGGGTTGGATACTCTTGGATGGATGATGGAGCAAGCCCTGACATGGGGATTCCTGGCCATCATTATTATCTTCCAGCCTGAGCTGAGGAGAGCCCTTGAACAACTCGGACGGGGCCGTTTATTCTCGAGATCTGGACTGCAGGAAGAAGAAGAGCAGGAGCAAATGATTGAAGCCATGACAAAGGCTGTAAGTTATATGGCGAAACGTCGGATTGGGGCCCTCCTCACCATTGAACGTGAAACAGGGATGAGTGATTACATCGAGACTGGAATACCGTTAGATGCCAAGATCACGTCGCAATTGTTGATCAACATCTTTATCCCAAACACTCCTCTTCATGATGGTGCCGTTATTGTCCAAAAGAATCAAATTGCTGCAGCGGCTTGTTATCTTCCGTTATCGGAAAGCCCATTCATCTCTAAAGAATTGGGAACAAGGCATCGGGCGGCACTTGGGGTCAGTGAGGTAACAGATAGTATTACGGTTGTTGTATCAGAAGAAACGGGAGCTATCTCCATTACCAAAAATGGAGAGTTACATCGGGATCTCTCCTTAGAGCGCTTCACAGAAATCCTTACGGTTGAGCTTATAGGAGATAAGACAAATGCTTCTTCGGCCAAATGGAGTTGGAGGGGGAAGAAAGAAAATGGATAAATTCATGGAAAGCCGTTGGTTTATGCGGATTGTAGGACTTATGTTAGCATTCATTCTTTATCTGTCCGTTAACTTCGATGATATTCAGAAGACGGCTAACAACAATAACGGGTCCTCCCAAAATGGGATTGAAACGATTCAGGACGTCCCCCTTGAAGTGTTCTATGATCGTGAGAATTTAGAAGTATCCGGGTTGCCGGATACAGTGAATGTGACGGTGGAGGGCTCAAGGGCCATTGTGCAGCAAGCCAAAACAGTAAAAGATTTTCAAGTCTATGTAGACTTGAATGATATCGAAATCGGTGAACATCAGGTTGAGATAAAGATCGATAATATCTCTGATAAACTGGAAGTGAAACTCGATCCTAAGGTTGTTACTATATCGGTTCAGGAAAAAGTAACCGAGGAGTTTACGATCGAGCCGCAGTTCAATGATAGTTTCTTATCCAATGGGTATGAAGCAGAAGGCCTGGCTGTAGATCCAAAAACGGTGAAAGTTACCGGTTCCAAGGATGAAGTGGAGCAAATAGCCTATGTCATCGCCACCCTTGATCTTGATGAAGAAATCAATGAAAATGTGACAAGGGAAGCAAGGGTCCAAGTGCTTGACCGTGAATATAATAAATTGGATGTTCAAATTGATCCGGATGTTGTCGAAGTGACGGTATCGGTTATTAACAAAAGTAAGAGTGTACCTGTCACGGTTAAACAAAAAGGCCGGCTGCCTGATGGAACGACGCTTGAGTCGATTACAGTCGAACCTGAAGTGGCCACGATCTTCGGCAGGCAGGATGTATTGGACACGGTAGAGGAGCTCCTGGCGGAAATCGACCTCTCAAAAATCAGGAAAGACACGACCGTTTCTGTCCCCCTTGCGCTGCAAGATGGTTTAAATAAAGTGGCCCCTGAAGAAGTGAAGGTCATAGTTGATGTGACCACTACCGAAGAAAAGAGCTTATCAGGACTTGAAATTAATCCACAAGGATTATCTGATGAATATGAATATGAGATCACGTCACCAGAAGATGGTGTGGTGGATGTAGCATTGAAGGGTCAGGATGAAGAAGTGAGTAAAGTGACGAAACAGGACTTTTCCCTCGCTCTCGACCTTTCAGGGCTTGAACCGGGAGACCATGAGGTGGAAATAGAGGCAGAAGGACCGAGTGATATTGAATGGACCCTGTCGCAGAAATCCGTAAAAGTAAAGATTAAAGAAAAGAACACATCAGCATAGGAGCTGTAAAAAGGAGAGAATGAAGATGGGTAAGTATTTTGGAACTGATGGAGTAAGAGGTGTAGCAAATACAGAATTAACACCTGAATTAGCATTTAAGCTTGGACGTTTCGGTGGTTATGTTCTGACAAAGGATGCTACGCGCCCCAAAATATTGATTGGAAGAGATACTCGGATTTCAGGGCATATGCTGGAAGGGGCACTGGTAGCGGGACTTCTGTCAATAGGTGCCGAAGTGATGCGTTTAGGTGTCATTTCAACTCCGGGAGTAGCTTATTTGACTAAAGCATTGGGAGCACAGGCCGGGGTCATGATCTCCGCTTCTCATAATCCGGTTGGGGACAATGGAATAAAATTCTTCGGTCCAGATGGATTTAAACTTTCCGATGATCAGGAGAATGAAATCGAAGGTCTGTTAGATCAAACAGATGATCAATTGCCTCGTCCAACAGGTGCTGACTTAGGTCAAGTGAGTGACTACTTCGAAGGTGGACAAAAATATCTGCAGTACTTAAAACAATCAGTGGACGAAGATTTCGATGGTCTACATATTGCGTTAGACTGTGCACATGGTGCCACTTCCGCTCTTGCCACTCATCTATTTGCTGATCTTGATGCCGATATTTCGACGATGGGGGCTTCACCAAACGGGTTGAACATTAACGATGGTGTAGGATCTACCCATCCTGAAGCACTTGCTGAAATGGTGAAAGAAAAAGGTGCCGATTTAGGTCTTGCTTTTGATGGGGACGGGGATCGGATCATCGCCATAGATGAACATGGGCAGATTGTAGATGGCGACCAGATTATGTACATTTGCGGGAAGTACTTAAAGTCACAAGGTCAGCTGAAGCAGTCTACAGTCGTATCGACTGTCATGAGTAACCTCGGCTTCCATAAAGGCCTTGAAGAAAACGGTATCCAAAGCATTCAAACATCAGTTGGAGATCGCTACGTAGTGGAGGAAATGAAGAAACACGGTTATACACTTGGCGGTGAGCAATCAGGCCACATCATCTTCCTTGATTACAATACAACTGGTGACGGCCTGTTAACGGGTATCCAACTCGTAAACATTATGAAAATGACAGGCAAATCACTTTCTGAATTGGCGGGAGAAATGCAGAAATTCCCTCAGAAACTAGTGAATGTACGCGTGACAGATAAGCATCATGTAACGGATAACGAAACCGTCAAACAGGTCATCCAAAAGGTTGAAGAAGAAATGAACGGAAATGGCCGTATCCTTGTACGTCCTTCCGGAACGGAACCGTTAGTGCGTGTGATGGCAGAAGCGCCTACAGAAGAACTTTGTGATCGATATGTAAATGAAATCGTCCAAGTGGTCGATCAGGAAATGGGTCTGAACGAATAGTTGATTTTTCATGCACAATGGGGCAATTCGTGCCCCTTGTGCATATTTAATTAGTAGGGTTCTTTTGAAAAGGTTGTCATTCTTCGGTTCTGTTTCGGAAACATGACAATGTGATAACATCTTCTTGTTCTTCCAAGATTCTTATTGACGAAGGGAAACCGGTTAGTGTATGATAATTTTGTTTTCGTTTTGAAATAAAATGGAAATGAGTCAAGAAGGAAAGGTGGATAGCAGGGTAACATCCTTTTAAAGCGCCAGGGCTGAGCGATGGACGAGATAAATCGCTTAGTTGACGAGGTGGGGGTTTATCGAGTATTCGGCGGATGCCTCCCGGTTCGCAGTGTCACCGAACCGAAAATTTCTTTCTTAAATCATTGAGGCAACTTGATGGACAAAGGGAAGAAAAGAGTGACCAATGTAAATACTAATGACAAATGAGATAAGGGGGCAAGTTGTCCCCAAAAGAGCTTGCCCCCTTGTATGTTCAGGGAGGATATATTAATTATGTGTGGAATTGTTGGATATATTGGTAACTCAGATACAAAGGAAATTCTTTTAAAAGGACTTGAAAAGCTTGAGTACCGTGGATATGACTCTGCGGGTATTGCCGTCCAAAACAGTGAAGGCATTCACGTGTTTAAAGAGAAGGGGCGCATTGCCGATCTGCGTAAAGCGGTTGATGAGAGTGTTTCCAGTAACACTGGAATCGGACACACTCGTTGGGCAACCCATGGTGTACCGAGCAAGCTGAACGCTCACCCTCATCAAAGTACTTCAGGCCGTTTTACAATCGTTCACAATGGAGTAATCGAAAATTACTCCCAGCTTAAGCGTGAATATCTAACGGATGTAACGTTCAAGAGTGAAACGGATACGGAAGTCATCGTTCAGTTGATTGAGAAGATTGTTGAAGAAGGCAATTCAGTCGAGGAAGCTTTCCGTCAAACGTTAATGCTTCTTAAAGGTTCTTATGCCATTGCCCTTCTAGATTCTGAGAACGATGAAACGATCTACGTAGCAAAAAACAAAAGTCCTCTCCTTGTAGGTCTTGGAGAAGACTTCAATGTTGTAGCAAGTGATGCTATGGCGATGATTCAAGTAACAGACCAATACGTTGAGCTTATGGATAAAGAAATGGTCATCGTGACGAAAGATAAGATTGAAATCCAGAATCTGATCGGTGAAGTAATGGAACGTGCTCCTTACACAGCTGAAATCGATGCAAGTGATATCGAAAAAGGAACATATCCTCACTACATGCTGAAAGAGATCGATGAGCAGCCACTCGTGATGCGTAAAATCATTCAAGCTTACCAAAATGAGAACAACGAGCTTCACATCGATGAGCCGATTGTAGGTGCCATGAAGGAAGCGGACCGTGTCTACATCATTGCGTGTGGAACGAGCTACCACGCTGGTCTTGTTGGAAAGCAATTCATCGAGAAGAGTGCGGGGATCCCTGTAGAGGTTCATGTAGCAAGCGAATTCAGCTACAACATGCCTTTACTCTCTAAGAAACCATTATTCATCTTTATTTCTCAAAGTGGTGAAACAGCAGATAGCCGTGCTGTATTGGTTCAAGTCAAAGAGCTTGGACATAAATCATTGACGATCACAAACGTAGCGGGTTCTACTCTGTCCCGTGAAGCGGATTACACATTGCTTCTTCATGCAGGACCTGAAATCGCTGTTGCTTCAACCAAAGCGTACACAGCTCAGCTGGCTGTCCTTGCGATCCTTGCACGCGTTGCCGGACAGGCATGTGGAAACAACCAGGACTTTGACCTTGTTCAAGAGCTTGGTATCGTTGCTACTGCCATGGAAGCACTTTGCGACACGAAAGAGGAGTTTGAAGATATCGCACGCGAATATCTGTCAACGACACGCAACTGTTTCTTTATCGGCCGTTCACTGGACTTCTATGTAGGCCTTGAAGGCGCATTGAAGTTGAAAGAAATCTCTTACATCCAGGCAGAAGGATTTGCCGGTGGAGAGCTTAAGCACGGTACGATCGCCCTTATCGAAGAAGGCACTCCAGTCGTTGCCCTTGCCACGCAGGAAGAAGTGAACCTGGGCATCAGAGGGAATGTGAAAGAGGTAGTCGCTCGTGGAGCGAACCCTTGTATCATTTCCATGAAAGGCCTAGAAGACGAAGAAGATCGCTTCGTCATCCCGGAGGTTAACCCATTGTTAACACCTCTTATCTCTGTCATCCCATTACAATTGATTTCTTACTATGCTGCCCTGCACCGCGATTGTGATGTAGATAAGCCGCGTAACCTGGCTAAGTCGGTTACGGTTGAGTAAGGATTGGATAGATGAAGACCGGTTAGCCGCTAAGGCACCGGTCTTTTTTCTCATTCTGGCTCCATATAGTTGATATAGGGGAGAACCGAAACCGAAAGCATTTTCCTTTACCCAACCTTCTAAAACCCTTATAATCAAACAAACAGATGATGTCCTCTACGTGCACCGGTAAATCAGAGTAACCTGCTGCTCCTGCAGTCCAGGTTACTTTTTTATTGGAACGGGTACGATAAGAGAGAATGAAAAACGGTGTAAAAGTAAGGGTATGATGATAAATGAAACAATTACATAGACAGTATGTATGGCTTGGGCGGTTCCTGGCTTCGGACCCGGGGCGTAAAAGGTTTCAGCAGGCAGGTAAAGCGACGATCAGTTTGATTTCCGCTGTATTTACCATGTTATTTCTATTAAAAATGTTCAATCAACCTGCGGTTACCCCGGCGATTGTGTCCGGAATGGTCGGCATGCTTGGGATCTTTGTGGTAATGGATGATACAACGGGGAAAAAGAAGGTCACGACTCCGTTGATCGGGGTGTCTGTAGCGGCCGGGATCACGATGGGTTCTGCCTTTGCCCACTACAGTCTCCTGGTGAACAGTCTTATGCTTGGAGCCATCTTTAGTGCGTTCTTCTTCTCAAGGTTTGCCATCAGATACTTTTCCATGGGGATGGCGGGGTTTTTGTCCATTTATATCTCGTCGATTTTACAGCTGGATGCTTCTCACCTCCATTGGTTTTATATCGGGATCGCCACCGGGGTGGTGTATGCCTATCTTTATAACTTTATCATCTTTAAAGGCTCAGTCCATATGCTGAGGAGGAGTATGCGTTCCTTTCATATTCAATCCAATTTGACGTTCACGATTTTGATGAAGATGATTGAGGAGCCGGATGAAAGCGATAAACGGAGAAAGCTGCTGGAACGGAATGTCCGAAGGCTGAATGAGTACGCAAGGATCGTGGCAGGGGATATCAATGAGGAGGATCTGAAGAAGCTATGGCCAGGCATTGCCCCATCTCAATTGCGCCTGTATGTATTTGATACGGAAATGCTGATTCAGACATTGACGGACTCATTGAAGCGGCTGAAGGAATTGGAAGCCCTGGAGGTGACGGAGCTCCGTCGATTGTTGGTATGGGTTATCCGTTCCCTCAGGGATGCCGAGGTGTTGGCACAGGATTATGATCCCGGTTCCCTTGAAGAAGCGGAAACAGCGATTCAGGCACTGCGCCTTCTTTTATCAGAGATGTTGAATCAAGAAGAAAAGCCAGAAGGATGGGTGTATCTTATAAGACGCATCGAATCCATTGCGAATCATGTGCTGGAGGCGGCGATTACCATTCAAGGGTCCCTGAAGGTTCAGGAAACCATGATGACGGAGACAGAGAAGAAGGCCGAACCCGAAGTGGAGGAAAATGAGGTTAAGCCCGATGAGGGGAACAGAAGCTTAAAGCCCTCAACACGTAAGGCGATTCAGGCGCTTGTAGCCGGTACGCTTGCCATCATAGTCGGGGAGTTGATTGCTCCTGCACAGCCTTATTGGGTCTTGTTGACCACCTTCATCGTTCAAATTGGTACAGAGTCAGTGGGAAGAACATATGTGAAGGCCTTTCAACGATCCATTGGGACTGTGATCGGGGCCATACTTGGGTTCGGAGCTGCAAAGCTTGTATCGGGAAATTCAGAGCTTGAGGTATTTCTGTTATTTGTCGTCCTGTTTCTTGCCTTTTATTTCTTCACAGTATCTTACACGCTCATGAGCTTATTCATCACGATGCTCATTGCATTTATGTACGATCTGCTGCTGGGAGGGATCAGCGTACAGTTGATGGGTGCCAGGGTCATTGATACGATCGCCGGTGCCGCTATTGCCCTGACTGTCTCGGCATTTGTGTTTCCGAAGAAGACGAAGGATAAAGTTGCAGATGCTTTGGATGAATTCCTCATTAATCTAAGCGGGTATGTATCTTCCTACATAGATCTCTTTATGGTCAAGGAAGACAGATCGTTAACCGATCAGGCCTTCAATTTGGATCAGAAGCTCCAGGTGATCAAGGATGAGGCTCAATCCCTACTCCAGAGGCCTTCAGTTGTGACCAGGTCGGGCATTGGCCGTTGGATCACTGTGGCGACAGCCATCAATTATTATGCCAAGCACCTGCTTGCTTCTTCTCATCGGAAGGTACCTGAAACGTTATCCGATGATCTGAATCCCGTATTTCAACAGATGGAAGAAAAGATCACTTCTAATATTGAAACACTCCGTCATCTTCTTAAAGAAAAAGAAAACACCCGTGTTCTCTGGAACTTCTGGAACTTAAGTGAGGAAAGAGAGAAGATCGAAACCCTGGCCCCGAGCAGACTGAAGTCCCAGATCGACCTCATTCACCATCTCTATTATGTGTGGAAGATCAACCAATCCATTGTAGCGCTTGGTAAGGAGTTGGGGGCAGAGGTCAAGGGTGCTCACCATAAGTAAAAAAAGAGTGTCAGGAAGATTCCTGATACTCTTTCCTTTAATAAATATCCACATTCCCGCTGGAAACAGAGACATCAATCGTGTATTGACCAGACCCTGCTACACCTGATAAGTCACCATCATCCACTTTCTGATTCATTAACGGAAGATTACAGGATATGTCTCCGCTGCTTGCTTTCCCTATTAGTTTGAAGCTTGCATCGTCTGGAAGATTCAGATAAACTCCGCCTGAGCTTACATCAAAGTTCAGATTCCCTCTTAACGCCGTCATCTCCACCGTTAACTCTCCAGAGGAAACATCACCTTCCAAAGGTCCTTCATAGTTAAATAATTCTACATCACCAGAGCTGATGTCCACACTTCCTTCTTTAGTAGAGAGAGCTTTGACAGTTAAGTTTCCAGAAGAACCATCATGCTCGAATACATTCGTTTCAAGGTTTTCAAGAGTGATGTTCCCAGATCCCATCTTCAGGGTTAATGTATCAAGGTTGATGCGGTCCGTTTCAGATTCTCCACTAAAAAGGAAGTTCCCTGAACCGCTCTTCACTTCCATGCTATGATCATATTTTCTAGGGATGTATATGGTCACATTGGATTTACGATTGAAGCCTACCCATTCATACCATTTGTGCTTGACAGCCACTTCGATCGTGTCACCTTTTTCCATTAATGTCAGTGTTCCTTTTCCTTTCATCTCGACCTTTACTTCATTTTGATCAGTCGGAATGACTTCTGTGTCGCTGCTTTCCATGTTGAGGTTGATGTGATTGATTTCTTCCGTTAACTCGATCCGTTCACCTGATTGGCTTTCTTTTGCAAATAAGGAGGTGTTGTCGTTCAGGATAACATATAGTGTTCCCAATGCCAGAAGTGCAATGATCACAGCAAAAGCATTTTTCATTTTGAATCCCCCGTTTTGGTTTGTTTTTCCAATTTATACATTTATTTTAATGCAGTTGCCGAATCATCACAATGAGCCATGGGATTATTTTTGAATCAGACCAAAGGCTGAGTCATGTTTGGGAAGCTTTGGGAAAGATGAGGTGGTCGAATAGTCGTTCTACCTCTTGTTGAAGTCGGAGTATGAGGCAAGGGTGATTTTTTGAATGAAAAGAGACCGGTCAAGGAATGACCGGTCTCGTCTTTTATTTGGCAATAAACATTTGCGTCCAATAAATCCCTTGGCTGGCATCCTTCGCTGTCCCCACTCCAATGTGGGTCACTTGTTTGTTTAGAATATTTTTACGGTGTCCTGGGCTGTTCATCCAGGCATTGACGACTGATTCTGGTGTTTTTTGCCCTACGGCAATGTTTTCGGCTGCTGTGGAATAATCCACCCCGAAGTTCTCCATCATTTCAAATGGTGATCCATACGTTGGAGATGTATGGGAGAAATAGTCATTCTCCTTCATATCCTCCGATTTCATTTCAGCGACATTCGCCAGCTCTCCATCAAGCTTTAACGCATTGAGTCCATTTTTCTTGCGCTCCTGGTTGGTTAAATCGACTACCTGCTTCACAAGACCACTTGCATCTGAGGCTTGAGTATCCTGTTTTGGTTGTTGATTCGTCGGAGGTTCAGGTTGATTCGCACCAGGTTCCTGTGCCGGTTGATTTTCTCTGGCTTCTCCATTATTTGGCGTAAACTCCTCACCTGGATCTAAATGGGTGAATTCTCGTAAATCTCCATTTGGATCAATAGGAGCAATGAAACGGTGAAGGACTGTTTGGTTTCCTTCCCTTTCGTATCCCCCGAACATGCCATCCCTTCCGTTGTTATCGTAAGTTACAGGGTCGTAATTTACGTTTTGGGTATCCATCAGGTTATCATTGGTATCGTTATTGTTACAGGCAGTCATCAGCATAAAAGGGATGACGGCGCAGACTGTTATTGATAAAAGTCGTTTTCTCATTGGGGTATCCTCCATTATTAGTAATTGCCATGAAACGAGGGGCATTGAACAGTTTTAATATGGACTTAAGGGGTGGTCATTATCCTGTTATGTTTATGTTAATAAAAGGTTTTTTTGGACATGGCCAAATGGCGAATGATCATGCAAGGGCAAGGGAGAAGGCTACAACGTTGTGCTTGGGATCCTTCAAAGAATCAGGGTACATTTAACCTCTGGGGAAATAGGGTATACCATATATATCTTGATCATTACAGGATAGAAGGGTGTGAAGACCATGAAGATGGATCCTATGCCAGCTTCCTTTTTCCAACAGCCGACCTTGGACCTGGCAAAGTCTCTGCTGGGGTGTGTGTTAACGAAAGAGACTGTTGAGGGAACAGCTTCAGGCTATATTGTGGAAACGGAAGCCTATTTGGGGCCTGGGGACCGGGCAGCCCACAGCTATGGAAATCGCCGTACGAAGCGGACGGAAGTTATGTTTCATGACGCGGGCAGAATTTATACATATGTCATGCATACTCACTGCCTGGTTAATGTAGTGAGTGGTGAAAGGGAGAAGCCGGAAGCGGTCCTGATTCGGGCGGTTGAGCCCCTTGACGGCTTGAAGCTAATGGAAAGAAGGAGACCGGGACATGTGAAGAAAAATTGGACGAACGGACCAGGAAAACTGACGAAAGCTTTGGGCATTACAATGGAGGATTACGGGGGTACATTTTTGACTCCTCCTCTGATGATTTCACAAGGATACAAACCCCCGCATATCTTGAAAGGAAAACGAATAGGAATTGACAATACAGGAGAAGCGAAGGATTATCCATGGAGGTTCTGGGTAAAAGACAATCTTTACGTATCAAGATGATTTTTTGGGAATTTTCAAATAGTTACAGAAAAACATCCCCCATAAGAACTATGTTTGTGGTATATTTTTCTTATAAGATAAAATGATCTACTGACAATTCGAATGGGAGCTTTGAACCTAAATGATAGATGGGCGCTTACATTTAGGGGAGCTAGTAGCGCAACCGACCACATACGAACGTAGGAATACGTTTTTGTGTGGTTTTTTTTATAAACTTTAGAGAGAGTATAGGGGTCCTATGAATATTTTTACTATTTTTCAAAACGACTTTATTTATCACGATTTTCAGCCTTTGTTCGAAATGAATGGGCATCAAACCCTCTATGCTTATGAGGGCCTGTTGAGGAACAAGTATAACGAAAATCCTGAGTCTGTGTTTCAATCTGCCATGAAAGCGAACATTTTGTATAAGCTTGATACTTTATCCATTTCGAAAGCCCTTGAAACCTTTGCAGAAAATGGACTGAAAGAGTGTAAATTATTTCTGAATATTTATATCACGACGATCCTGCACCCAAACTTTCATACTTATTTTTATAACCTCATGAAGAAGCATCCTGAGATAAAGGGGCGCCTTGTACTGGAAATCAATGAATCGAGTGCGGAAGAGCTTTGGCAGAATCCATTATTAAAAGAGTCTTTGAAGGAACTGAAGCAATTTGGTGTTTGGTATGCGATTGATGATTTTGGGCAAGGGACATCCTCCATCAAGAAATCCATTGAATATGAACCTGAAATCATTAAACTGGATCGCTATTTTGCCATGAACCTGGCCCAAGATGAGAAGAAACAGCGATTCCTCGCCTTTTTTAATCAATTCTACGGCAAGGATACGCTGATTGTGTTGGAAGGGATTGAAACCCAACAGGATATGAAGGTGGCAGAAGAAATTGGCATTACCATTGGGCAGGGCTTTTATTTAGGAAAGCCCAGTCGACTATTAGCTTGATCAGAAGTGACTCTGGAGGGATGGAGTCACTTTTTATGTGTAGACGGCGAATTGTAAGAATAAAAGTAAAATTGAAAAAATTTAACATTTCCATTACACTTGGGGAAAAGAGAAAAAGGGGATCAGGGTATGAGGTTGCTTGTTTTTCCGCTAAGATTCATTTTCTATTATATTCTCGGCCTGATAGGGATTTTAGCTGTGAGTATTGCGCCTGAAGTCATCAAGGAGAAGGGGCTATACAATTTTGTCGGGTTCTTTGAAGGACTCATTAAGTTTGTGTTTGTATTTATCGATGGGGAGAATTGGAGTTATTCATATAAAGGGGTCACCGTCGATTTTCTGGACATGCTTTGGGGGCCTTATCTCTATTCTTTGCAGATTATCTGCGGAGCATTGGCCCTGGGGATTGGAATGGCATTTATCTTTACGTGTTTCACTGTTTTTTTACCACGTTGGATTACTTCTACTGTAAAGAAAGCATTGAACCTCTTTGAAACGGTACCGGATTTAATGGTCGCCTTTATGCTTCAACTTCTTATAGTCTATGTTTTTAAGCATTTTGGTTTCGAATTAATGAATTTTACCGAATTTGGTGAGGAAAAGGTCTTTCTTGCTCCTGTCATCACACTATCCATTATTCCTATGATTTCATTCTTTCGTATTCTCCTTTTCATCACGGAAGAAGAAATGCTTAAACCACATGTAGAGTTTGCTCAAAGTAAGGGAATGTCAAAAAGCAGGATCCTTTTTTCTCACATCCTGAAAAATATCACCCCAAGCCTGTTCTATCATGGGAAACTGATCATTTGGGGCATGTTGTCGAGTTTATTTATCATTGAGACGATCTTCAATATGAGAGGAATCACGTATTACATCATCCAGGATTTCAGGCCGATGGTCATCGCCATCTCACTGATGATGATTTACACTCCTTTCTTTATTGTGTATCAAGGTGTCTATCTTTGGATTAATCGTGAGAGTCATTTCGACCATACGAAATTCAAAAAAGATAAACCGAAGTGGAATGAATGGAGGATCTGGGGATGGCTTTCTTCCATTAGAAGACTGTGGTGGCAGCATATGAAAAATGGGAAGTTTGCTGTAGGGTTCAGCACCATCTTTCTATTGATTACAATCAGTTTCCTGTATTCTCTGATGAAGGAGGAACCGATTAAACAAATCCAGTTTATGAAGAACGATGAGGGACGAATCATAAGCGCTCCTCCGCATAAACCGTTTGGAGAAATGCTTCTTGGGTCAGATTTCTTCGGTTACAGCATCCTGGATCAACTGATTGTGGGGGCAAAGTATACCCTCATCTTTGCGTTGATTGTCGCTTCTTTACGCGTGATAGGGGGATTTTACCTTGGCGTCGCCTATCATTTTCACCTGAAAGAAGCCCGGAAGAATTGGCTTGATCGTATGGTGGACTCCATTCACTTCCTTCCGTTAAGTCTCATTGCGTACCTGCTGTTAAGGCCGGTGCTATGGGGATTACCCGTCCTGGGGTGGGATCACTCGATGTTTGAACGTCTTGTGTTCGAAGCGGTCGTATTGACAGTCCTCGTCCTGCCGTTGACAACCGTTTTAATCGGTAATGAGCTGAAATTAGTAGGCAAGCAGGATTTTGTTCTATCTGCGAAGCTCCTTGGAGGAAGCGATAAGCATATATTATGGACCCATCTGTTTCCGCATGTGGCTCCGAGACTGTTTATTATATGGGGACAGCAGTTCATTCAGACCCTCCTGATTCTTGTTCATCTTGGATTATTTCATCTGTTCTTGGGCGGAACGATCATAACAGGGGGGCTGGTGCCGGATCCCCCGAAATCCGGAACGTTTGAATGGTCAGGTCTCATCAGTTCAACGAAGAACTCTCTTATGACCGGAAAGTATTGGATTGTGATCGCGCCGCTCTTTGCCTTCATGTTTGCCATCATTGCCATGCAGTTGATCGTTCAAGGCGTGAAGGAAATCCAGCAGGCAAAGGTCGGGGTACTCGTGAACAATACGCCAATCAAGGCTAAGTCTAAACAGGTGAAGAACGTTTCCTCCCCGCCAGTGGTTGAAGACTTCCAATTCGTTCGACACCAATCCTTTAAAGGGTAGAAGAACGGACCTTATAACTCTGAAGGCAGAAGCTCATACGTATATCCTTGTCTGATTGGACATGATAATAGAAAAGGAGTGATGAGGGATGAGAATCGTCATCATCGGGTTACTATTGACTTTTTCTTTTCATGATTCAATGTCGGCAAGGAACATTCTGCCCCTTCCAGCGCATCACAATGAACTCGCCATCGTCATAGATGATGTAGGCAATGATATGAAAGGGACAGAAGAGATCCTGAACCTACCCGTCACCCTGACCATTGCGGTGATGCCTTTTTTTACCGACTACAAGGGAGGATGCCAAAAGGGCCCACAGGATGGGGCATGAAGTCATCATCCACCTTCCTATGGAACCGGTATCCGGTAAAGCAAGCTGGCTTGGCCCCGGGGCGATCACTACATCCCTTTCCAGCGATGAAATTACGGATCGGGTAGAAAGAGCGATCGCAGAGGTTCCTTTCGCAGTCGGGATCAACCATCATATGGGTTCCAGGGCAACTGCAGACGAGAGGGTGATGAGGGCTGTGTTGCAAGTTTGCAAGGAAAAGGGACTATTCTATCTGGATAGTAAAACAACGGGAAAAAGTGTCATCCCTAAACTAGCACAAGAAATGGGCGTCCCTTATCTTGAAAATGAATTATTTTTTGATGATATCTATACAATCCAACACATTGGGAAACAGGCGAGGCTGCTTTCTAAAGAATTGGAAAGGGACGACGCTACCATAGCAATTGGGCATGTAGGGGTGACTGGAGTTAAAGTGGCGACTATGCTTAAGGAATTTCTTCCTCTCTACGAGAAAAAGGCTTCCATTGTTCCTCTGTCCGATTTAATTCCTGAATATCATTTGATTGATGAGAGCATGCCTTGATGGTGTGCTGTTTTTTTGTAAATGTTTGATTAAGACGAGACGAATGTTTTTGTAAAAAGAAAAGCCTCCCTTATAATCATTAAATAAGAAGGAGATGATTCCAAAATGGATTATGCTATTGTAACGGGAGCAACTAGGGGCTTGGGTGAGTCCATTGCCAAGCTGTTTATGGAAAAGGGAATCGGTGTGAGCAATATTTCCAGGGTCAATAACGAAACACTTCAGAAACTTGCCAGGGAGAAAGAGGTTCCATATGATTTCTTTCCTTGTGATCTTGCACAATCGGGAGAAACCGAAGCGGTCTTCCGTGAAGTTGGGAGAAAACTAGTCGGGCTTGCACCGGAAAAGGTGTACGTTGTTCAAAATGCAGGGGTGGTGACTCCGATCAATCCATCTGGTGAAATAGAGAACGAAGCAATGGAAACAAGTGTCCATGTGAATTTACTGTCACCCATGATTGCCACCAATGAGATGCTGAAGGCTGTGAGAGGTTCAGACTCCAGGATGATCATGATCAATGTCAGCTCAGGAGCGGGAAGTCGTCCCGTATTCGGATGGAGTACATATTGCGCAACCAAAGCGGGTGTGAACATGCTGACAGAAACCGTAAGCCTGGAGCTTTCCAGGAAGCATAGCCGCCATCAGGTCATTGCGTTCAGTCCTGGTGTGATGGATACAGACATGCAGGGAGAAATCCGCTCATCATCTAAGGAAGCCTTTGCAGATGTGGAGGCTTTCCAACGTTATAAAGACGAAGGCATGCTTCGAGATACAGATACGGTCGCACAAGCCCTGGTCAAGCTCGTGACAGAACGTGAAATTGAGAGTGGAAAGCTTTATCATGTAAATGATTTGTTGTAAAAAAAGAAGCAGATTCTTTGGGATCTGCTTTTTTACGTTTTCATGAGGGTGAGGACAGACATGAATAGAAGGGATTTGAATTTGGGACAACATACATATGAAAACCCTAGTAAATCTCCATGTTGCAGGTTGTTTTACATAGACCAAAAAAGAGACAAATCCCAAAGGATCTGTCTCTAAATACATCTGATTAAGATCGAACAGGATTTGCTTCCCCTGCGGATTTGCGTGTGAATCTTGGCAGAGCAAATCGAATGGCAATCAGACCGCAAACGGCGATAAAAATAGGATAAAAAGCATATGGGATGATGCTGACAGGGGAAATGCCTGCGACTTCCGCCACTAACAGCGCCTGTGCTCCGTAAGGAATTAAGCCCTGAATCGAACAAGAGAAAATATCAAGTATACTTGCTGATTTACGGGCGTCAACACCATAGCTTTCACCGATGTTTTTAGCAAGGGGACCTGCAATGATGATCGAAATAGTGTTATTGGCCGTGCAAAGATTAGTGGAACTCACCAATCCCGCAGTAGCAAGCTGGGCTCCCTGAGGAGATTTGATTTTCCGGGTGGCATGATAAAGCAGTGCCTGTATCCCTCCATTATGACGAATAAGCTCAACGACTCCGCCGATCAGCACAGAAAGGATCACAATCTCTGCCATTCCCGTCATTCCATCAGCTACGCTTCCGAAATAGCTTGATGGTGTAAAGCTTCCATCCATGAATCCGATGAACCCTGACAGGACAATGCCTCCTGCTAACACCACAAATACATTCAAGCCTGCAAGGGCCCCAATAATGACTCCCAGGTAAGGAAGAATTTTAATCCAATCGAAGCTTTCCGCTCCCACAGTCGATGGGTTCCCCATAGTAAGAACGATAAGAATCACCATCGTCATAATTGCGGCAGGTAATACAATGAAAAAGTTGACTTTAAATTTATCTTTCATTTCTGTTTTCTGCGTACGGACGGCTGCAATGGTGGTATCCGAAATAAATGATAAGTTATCCCCAAACATTGCTCCTCCGATAACAGTCGCCATGGCGAGGGGCATTGAAATGTCTGTTCCCGAACTAATCCCGACACCGATAGGCGCAAGTGCGGCGATGGTTCCCATGGACGTCCCCATGGATAAGGAAATGAACGCCGCAATCACAAACAATCCAACGATGATCAAGTTTCCAGGCAAGACGGAAAGGGCAAAGTTGACTGTAGAATCAACGGCTCCCATCTTTTCAGCTACTCCGGAAAACGCTCCTGCCAAAAGGAAAATAAAGACCATAATCATAATATCAGGATGCCCGGCTCCTTTGGCGAAACGCTCAATCTTAGTTGTCAGACTCTCTTTGCGGTTCATCAAGAGAGCTGCAACAGATGCAATGACAATCGAAACTAACACAGGAAATGCATAAAAGTCTCCAGAAATGATGCCTGCTCCGAGAAACAGGGAAACAAATATAAGTAAAGGCAACAACGCCAATAGATTTCCTTTTTCTTGAATCATGTTAACACTCCTTTGTCTTCGTTCAGTTAACTAATACAAAAAAACCTCTTCCAGAACAAGAAGAGGTTTCATAAGAACGAAACACTCCCCTTATCTTTCAAGCATTGCGCTTGCTGGATGTGGCACAGCACTCCTATGGAGTCCGCTGCCGAGACATCAAAGGGCCAGTCCCTCCGTCTCTCTGGATAAGAAGAATATGTTATATAGTTACTTTAAATATACTCCCATACTTTAAAGGGTTTACTATAAAAAGTCAAACGGGAAATTTTTCTGATCCCATTCGGTCAGAGGAAACAGACTCTTTGACAGGAACTAAAGTACGAGTTATCCATAAAAAGGTATAAATTCATAGACAATGGAACGTTCAAGGTCTACTATAAGGAAGACAAAAAAACAGGTTGGGGGATACGGTAGTGAAAAGAACGGAACGAAATCAGATTCTCACATTACAGGGGTTTTATTTACTGACATTTTTCGGTGTCGGCAGTTTATATCCTTTACTAAGTGTATATCTTAGTGAAAGCGTTGGATTGAATGGATATCAGATTGGCACGATCATGTCAGTAGGTCCCATCATGATGATCTTCTTCCAGCCTATTTGGGGAATGGTAAGTGACACAACCAACCGCCCCACAGTGGTCCTTGGTTTAACCTCTTTGGTAGCCGGAATTTTCGCACTCGGTTACCTGTTCATGGACTTTTACCTTGGTCTACTGGCGGTGGCCATTATGGTAGCCATCTTTCAAAGCGCAATCATTCCTGTATCCGATAGCATCAGCTTGAAGTATACAAGTAAGGTACGCTATAACTACGGAAATATCCGTCTGTTTGGTTCGTTGGGATTCGGGATTGCTGTCTTCTTGATGGGCAGACTTTCAGAAGGGAGCATTGGACCAACCATCATCTTTTACTCTTTCTTTATCTGTTTAGTCCTGTCTGGATTTTTATCATTCCGATTTCCTAAAGAGAGGGCTGCAGCCAAGCTCGATCTGAAGGCAGGGGTGAAAGAGTTATTTACGATGAAGAAGTTTCTGATTTTCTTGGCTGTAACGTTCCTGGTGTTCGGCCCAAATCTCGCAAACAATGTGTACTTCGGATTATTCGTTGAGGATTCAGGCGGAACATATGCCGGGATCGGCCTTGCGTTTTTAATCGCCGTATTATCGGAAGTACCTTTTATGAGGATGGCAGGCGGCTGGATCGATAAGTTCGGACTCCTGTCAGTGGCTGCGTTAGCGGGTGGTGCATCCATGCTTCGATGGCTCCTATACTTTACCGAACCCAGTCTTTGGCTTGTCTATTCATCAGCGGTGATGCAGGGGCTTGCCATTGGGTTGTTCATCCCGGCTGGCTTAAGGTATATCAAGGAAATTACGCCTTCCCATATTACAGCAACAGCGGTTACCGTATACTCAGCCATAGGAAATGGCCTGGGGAATTGGTTCAGCACCTTTGTTGGCGGATTTATCTATGAGACGTACTCCATTTACACGGTGTACTTATTCTTTGCCGTACTATCCCTTTTAGGCATATTTCTTTGCTTCGCCCTCATGAAAGAAGAGAAGAAGAATGCACTGGCTTTTTAATACTATGCGCCTGTAGTGAACAGTTCCCTGCAGGCGCTCTTTTATTGTTTTGTGGTCAGCTGGGACGATAACGAAACAAAAAGAGTCCCCCTGTAAACGCTATAGGGGGACTTGTCACCATTATGGATTTGTCGACCACATACCTGCATTCTTAAGGAACACTCTGCGATTAAGCTTTAATCCAGAAACAATCAGTTCAGCCAAATCTTCAGGCTGCATGACATTTTCCGGGTTGCCGTTAATGAGATTGGCTTCATGGGCAAGGTCTGTGGCCACAGTACTTGGTGTAAGAGCTGACACACGAATATTATGCTTTCTTACTTCGAGCATTAATGACTCTGTCAATCCTAATACCCCGAATTTTGAAGCGCTGTATGCACTTGTAACAGGAGCTCCTTTTTGACCTGCGGTGGAGGAGATGTTGATGATATCACCCGTTTTTCTTTCGATCATCTCAGGTAATACGGCTCTCGTTACATTGTAAACCCCCATCAAGTTGACACGGATGATTTTTTCCCATTCTTCAGGTGACAGCTCAAGAAAGCCCCCGAATTGAGCGATCCCTGCATTGTTGATCAGGAAATCGATCGGTCCTAAATCAGATTTGATGTGATCAACGGCATGCTCAACAGATTCTAGGTCACTTACATCAGCAGTTGCCGCTGAAATGGTCACATCATATTCTTTCAGTTCTTCAGCGACCCTTTCAAGATTGCCAATGGTCAATCCTATCAATCCAAGATTAACTCCTTCTTTTGCCAGTGCAATCGCAGCAGCACGTCCAATTCCCCGGCCTGCACCTGTTATAATAGCGGTTTTTCCCTTTATGGAATTCAAATTTAACACTCCTCAATCTAGTTATAGAATCAAGACAATACCATTGCCATTTAGGTTGAGTATACTCTTCACTCTTGATGAACTCAAATAAGGTGTATCAAAAGATGATGTGTAAAGTTTTACATCTTAGGGATGTAATCAAGAAGTGATCCAATAAAAAAAGGAAGGATTTCCCTGTGTCAGTGTCGAAGAGGAAGAGTAAGGAACTGCTGCAAAGAATAAAAGGTGAAAAGGTTTTGACAATCTTCATTTGTGGTACAAAAAGGATAAGTCATACATTGAAATTTATAACAATACAAGTTAGAATGATATTATTAGAAAATTCTTTCAATTAGATAAAAGAAAAGGGGACATGAAAATGGAAAACACTTTCGTTTATTCAAAAGACAATGCCAATCTTGGGGATACCATTCAATTTAAAAGAAAGAATACAGTCATCAATGGTGTCGTAACAACTCTCAGGGAGAATACTGTCATTGTCAAAATGGATAATGATGTGGCAAAGAAGCTGGATTTACCTGACGATCAAACCGTCGTGGCACATAAAAATTATGTCGTCATTGAACGGGTGAAAAATGATTCACAGCCTGTATTTGTATACGATGGGTGGAATAGCGCATTAAAAGCATAATGATATCTTTCACAAGAAAAAGACCCTGACACGCCTATCCAAAAATATGGTTAGACGTGTCAGGGTCTTTTATCGCAGCGTCACTCACTTAATAGCGGGTTGAATCGTTTGATCTTAATTTAGCTGCATATTCCTTCACCATTTCAGTTGTGACGAGCTTTCTCTGGGGAACGACACCTTGACGGGCAAGGGCGTTGATTTCATTCGTCACTTGATTTATTCCATCCGTTGTAAACGGTTGTTCGTTCAAGCAACGATGAACCGTCTCTTCGATTGCTTGTTCTCTTCTCTCATCCAATATCATAAACTGCTGTACCAGTTGATTTTGTTTGCTTGAATGCTTCGTAATCTCTTTGTGTACACTCATGAACTCATCCCTCTCTATCTATTCCAACATTATATCCTCTATTATGCCTTCTTTCAGGTACTTATGGCAATGTCCAGGTTTATAAGATGGGGGACAGGAGTCTTGATATCGACTCCTTTAATTTGATGATAAGAGGTCTTTCATTATATCCGTCCAAAGTTAATGGTTTACTTTTCTTGCAATCATTCATAAACACCGTGCTCAACTTCTCAGAGAGAGCCTGATCGTATAAAAAGGCATTCACCTCAAAATTCAGACGGAAGCTTCGAACATCAATATTGGCTGTACCGACAGAAGAAATGATATCGTCCACTACAATGGTTTTGGCATGTATAAAGCCGTTATCATAAATGTAAATCTTCACACCGGCCTTCAATAACTCCCCGATATAGGAATAGGTTGCCCAATAGACAAATAAATGGTCAGGCTTATTGGGGATCATGATCCGAACATCCACTCCTGTAAGAGAGGCAATCCGCAATGAATCCAACAGACTGACATCAGGTATGAAATAGGGAGTTTGAATATAGATGGATTGTTTGGCTGAAGAGATCATTTTAATATAGCCGTTTTTGATCTGCTCCCACTCTGAATCCGGACCCGATGTCACAATTTGGACCCCGGCATTGCCGCTGAAGGAGGAAACAGGGAAATACCGCAAATCATATGCAATCTTTTTGGAGCGGCTTGCTTGATTCCAGTCCAGGATGAATCTCGTTTGCATAGCCAGGGAAGAACTTCCCTCGATCCGTAAATGAGTATCCCGCCAATAACCAAACTTTGGATTCAAGCCCAGATATTCATCCCCAATATTAAAGCCACCAACATACCCCACCTTCCCATCGATAATCACAAGCTTTCGATGGTTGCGATAATTTAAGCGGAGGTTGATAAAAGGAATTTTAGAAGGGAAAAATACGGCCACTTCCCCTCCGGCCGCGAGAAGGTCTTTAAAAAAGCTTCTTCTTGTCCTCCGAGATCCCATCTCATCATAGAGGACCCGGACTTTGACGCCTTGTTTTGCTTTCTCGATCAGCTTCTCGAGGATTCGTTTACCTAATTGATCTTTCTTGAGAATGTAGTATTGAAGATGGATATGATCCTCTGCTGTTTCCATGTCTTTAAGTAAGGAATCGAACTTGTCTTCTCCGTGAGTAAACAAGGTTACTTCGTTATCCTGGGTCAGGAGGGCTTCATTATTCAGGAGATGCATATAAATGAGGTCCTGGTAACGAAAGGATGCATCATTCTTGAAAGGGAAGCGGTACTCTTTCAGGGAATGGATCTGCCTTTGAATCAAATCTTCAATACCGATTTTCTTCATATCTTCCCAGTCGAACAGGCGCTTCCTGCTTAAATTCTGACCAAAGATTAAATAAAGGATAAAGCCGAGGAGTGGAACGAAAAACAATACCATCAGCCAAGCCCATGTTGCACCGGCATCTTTCCGCTCCAAGAAGATGATGACACCTGCAAGGACTAAGTTGAGAACAAACAAAAACCCCAGCAAAGTAGATAGGATATCCATAGTAAGTAAGGCTCCTTTGACTAGCTTTCTATTAGTAGTATACATGAGAAAAGGATAGAAAAAAATGACATAAGAAAACCAGAGCAGAATCAGAGTCTGCTCTGGTTATGATTCCATGCTTATTCATTTGCTGCTTTTTTACGAACTTCCTGTTCACGTATCGGCCAGCTTTCGACACCCTTCAAACCAGGGATATCATCTGCATAGAAGACCGGGTCGAGCCCTTGTCGACGCTGAATCATATAGTTATCCAATGCTTTAAAGGCAATCGGTGCCAGAATACCAATGGCAATCAGGTTGGTAAGGGCCATCAACGCCATGGAGAAGTCGGCTAAGCTCCATACGATCTCGAGGCTCGCAACAGAACCGAAGATGACCATCCCGAGTGCAATCAAACGATAAATGAGAAGTCCTGTCTTGCTGTTATTTACGAATGGAAGGTTGGCTTCACCATAATAATAGCTTCCAATGATGGAACTAAAGGCAAAGGTGAAGATCGCAATCGCTAAGAACATCCCTGCCCAGGAATTAAAGTGTTCAGACATGGCTGCCTGTGATAATTCGATTCCCGTCAATCCGGATCCATACGCATCTGAAGTCAAGATAATGAACGCCGTAGCTGAACATACGAGAAGTGTGTCAAAGAATACCCCAAGTGCTTGAATAAATCCTTGTTTGACCGGATGTGAAACGGATGCAGTAGCAGCCGCATTCGGAGCACTACCCATACCCGCTTCGTTGGAGAACAGCCCGCGTTTTACACCGTTCATAATCGCGGCACCGATTCCACCTCCAACCACTTGCTCAAAACCAAAGGCACTTTTGAATATAAGTGCAATGACTCCCGGCATTTCAGTTATATTCGTTATAACCACAAATAATGCTAAGACGATATAGAATATGGCCATGATTGGCACAATGATGGAGGAGAAGTTTGCGATACGTTTGACTCCACCAAAGATAATAAGAGCAGTCATACCAGCCAACACGATTCCAATCACAAGCGTGTTAACCCCGAACGAATTACTAAAAGCTGTTGCGATGGTGTTACTCTGTACCGCATTAAAGGTAGTACCGAATGATAGGAGGATGGTCACTGCAAAGATCGAACTCATCCATGGCTTGCCCAACTGCTTCTTCATATAGTAGCCGGGTCCGCCTTTAAATCCTACCTTATCCTTCTCTTTGTATATCTGGGCCAATGTACTTTCAACAAAGGCACTGGCTCCTCCGAGGATGGCTACAAGCCACATCCAGAAAACCGCTCCAGGTCCCCCAATTGCTAAGGCAATCGCTACTCCAGCTAGATTACCTGTACCAATTCGGGTACCTGCCCCGATAAAGAATGCCTGCAGGGACGAAATGTTCTTTTCCCCTTCCGCCTCCACCACATCTTTATCACCCAATAATCGAACCATTTCACCAAAATGGCGAATCTGGACGAATTTAGATCCGATCGTAAAGTATAAACCTAATAGGAGAAGTACACCTATTAAGAGATACCCCCATAAGAGTGTATTTGCTTCCGTGACTAAATGATTTAAAATATCCATGTTAACCTCCTTAAAATGGTGTGTCGGTCACATAAATATTATCTGAATATTTAAATTAAATGTCAAGTTATTATCTGAATATTTAAATATTACCAGTGGGCTATTTAGTGGGACGAACTATTTTGTCATAGTAATAAAGGGTTTATTCATGGGATCGAGGTAAAAGTGATTATTGTATAAATTATTTAAATATAATTTTTCTTCTTTTTTCGAATACTATTTTGTAAGTGGGTTGCATAAAGGAGAATTGAAAATAAAGAAAAAAACGAACCACTGACTCTCTGTCAACGGTTCGTTAAAGCTGGTTATAGTGTCCTGCTTACCCATTCGGCAATCCAGGCGCAGGCCACCGCTGCGTAAGTCCCGACTACGTTACCCAGTATTCCCATCAATAGTCCGACAGGGGCAAGGGAAGGTTGGAAGACAGAGGCTACAACCGGTGCAGAGCTGGTACCGCCTATATTTCCCTGGGAACCTACAGCTACGAAGAATAGAGGAGCTCTTAGCAGTCGGGCCACCAAGAAAATGATGATCACATGAATGGCTAACCATACAATCCCCATGGCCACGTATTGAGGGGAATCCCATACATATGCAAGATCAGCTTTCGCTCCGATGGTTGCAAGCAAGAGGTAAATTCCAGCATATCCGATCTTACTAGCACCGTAATTCTCCAATGAGCGGACTTTGGTAAAGGAGAAGATGATTCCTACTGCTGAAATGATCATAATTGTCCACGTCCCGGCAGACAGGACATTTGTCACCGGCAGGGTCTCTGAAAATTTTCGGACAACATAAGCTACTCCGAATCCTAACCCAATAATGGCCGCTAAATAAGGAACCTCGATGGGGCGTGCATTTTTACGTTGAATTTCTCCCATATCCTCATTTACTTTTCGGATGATGGAGTTATCCGCTTTGTTCCATTTATCGAATTTGTGCTGGAAGCCTGCCAGAGCAATCATGATACCCATCCAGCTATAACCGACAACAGTATCCACAACAATAATCGGTGATAGTATTTCTTTCGGGGTGCCTGTAGCTTCAATCATGGCTGCCATATTGGCGCTTCCCCCCGATCCAGCTCCCGGCAAGGGCTGCTACACCAGTCCATGCATCTTCAGGAAGGAACGGCTGGAAGATCGCTAAGGCAATCGGACCGCCGATGACGACACCAAGTGTCCCGGCAAGGAACATCGTAATCGCTTTCGGTCCCAGTTTCAATGTTGCCGGGACATTCGCTGAAAGGAGCAGCAATAACAATCCCACTGGCAATATGTACGCCGATGTAAAGTCATAAAGGGATGACTGATCGGGGATGATCCCGAATGTTGTAGACAACATCGGTAGAAAGTACGTCCAGATTAATGGAGGGGCATAATGAAAGAATTTCTGTAAGAAAGGATTCTTCGACTCCCCAAGAATGAACACAAGACCCACTAACGCGGCTAAATAAGAGAAAATCGCCATAGGTTCTTGAATTAAGATAGTGTCAAAACGCCACCACATAGTACAACCTCCTAAAAAATCAATAACAGGTTATACTATAACATTGAAAACGATTACTATTTAAAATTTTAATAAGTGTCAATCTTTCATCAATACAGAATCATTTAGTGGAAACGATAAGAGTGAGAGGGGGGGGAAGGACCTCATCGCACAAAAAGAGCCACAGAAATCCATGGCATCACTTTGCTTATTCGAAGAAAATAAGGATGAATGCGAGTGTGAAGGATGAATAAAATGTCAAAATCAGTAGTAATTCCAGAAGCCTAAAGCGAACAGTAAAATCCCCGTAATCATGGAAATCCCAAATAACATAAACAAGAAATCAAGCATGCTGTCGGCGAAGACTTTTTTGCGGCTCTCACGTTTAAAGCGGCGTACTTCCTTACGATACGATCGTGCTGCCCTGCTCATACAAAAACCTCCTCCTGAACATCAGTAGTACTAACACATATTCTCCACATAATAAGAAAATCCTCCCGATAAGTGAAAAATATGACAACAAACTCGTCTTGGAGTCTAATTCTGTCGAATGGAGGGACGGACCTGCCGGCTATGATCAACGCCAAACAAGAGGCTATGCGAAGATAGCCTCTTGTTTGAATAAAGAAAGCTTTGAAGTTTGCGCTTCCTTGCGCGTTGTCAGCGGAGGTGATTCTGTGAAATACCGCTGAGGGCGCTTCCGGCACTTTGATCAGATTGCTGTTGTACTGCCAAATCCCCCAGAGCGAGCATCCCCACAAGCTGACCGTTTTCCACAACGGGCAAACGGCGAACCTGATGCTGAGACATTAATGCAGATGCTTCTTCTACAGAGGCATCGGGAGAGATGGTCACTACCTGCTGTGACATAATTTGAGAGACATTTCCCTGTGCCCCTTGAGTAAGTCCACGAGTAGCAATATCACGGTCTGTTACCATACCGACGACCTGTCCATTTTCCACGACGGGTACGGAACCAACATTTCTGGAACTCATCTTCGAAGCGACACTCTGAAGAGAATCGTGATTTGATGCTGCTTCCACATTTGTCGACATAATATCACGTACTTGCATGTACATTCCCCCTAAATCAAATTGGCAGTACACCATTATTATTTGAAACAACCTGAGGACTATACGGAATAAATATAGTCATTATTTTCTATTGAGAGGGACGAACCTATAGACGGATATCATTTTTTGATGAACATCTGAGTCCAATACGTACCGTAAGAGCCACCCTTTGCATACCCTACACCGATATGAGTATAGGAGCCGTTGAGGATATTCTTCCGATGTCCCGGACTCTCCATCCATTCACGGACAACCTGCTCAGGACTTGTCTGACCGGCTGCAATATTCTCTGCCGCCTGCCTGTATTGGATATTGAAGCTCTTCATCATGTCAAATGGGGAGCCGTACGTGGGACTTCTATGAGAGAAATATCCAACATCTCTCATATTACGTGATTTATACCGGGCCACCCTGGATAGTTGCCAATCCAGCTGAAGAGGGGAAAGACCGTTTTTTTCCCTTTCCTGATTGGTCAGGTCAATGACCTGGCCTTCAACTGATTTAACTTTTTCTATTGTCGGAATGTTGATATTCTGATTGGGATAAATTAAGTCGGGATTCGGCAATTGAGGGTTAGCTTCAATGATTTCGGACAGTCCAATCCTAAATTTCTTTGAAATTTTCCAAAGAGTGTCTCCTTTCCTGACTGTATATTCACTTGCAGCAGATAGTTCATTTAAACCAAATAGACCAATGACAATGGATACGACAACAAGGGTGAGAGTGAGTTTTGTTTTCATAAATTTAAAATGTGTTAGTAGGGACAAAATATTCAAAGAAAAAATGAAAAAATAGGATTATTGTTTCATTTATAGGGAAAAAGGAAACCATTAAGCTTAAAGTGAAACTTTTTTTTGATATCAAACGTACAAATAGGTAACGACAATGAATAAAAGAGGTGAATAACGTGGTAAAGGAGAACGATCGCTTTAAAAAAGTGATAACGAAACTATCGAACGTCGGGGTCAATATTTCAAAAACGAAATCAAGACGAGAAATTCTTCAATCACTAAAGCAGTATCAACCATTACCTAAGACGTTAACACAGGATTCTTAAACAAATCATCTGAGAAATAGTGGACAGACATATTCCCCCTTTTTTCGCGATATACTAGATCATAGTAGTGAAGAGGAGGGCTAGGTATGGAGAGAATGATGTTTGATTTACAAGCATTAAAGGAAATCAGGAAGAAGGCAGATGAACTGTCATACTATTGTATGAGCAGGAATGAACCGGATCCTCATCGTGTCAGCATTGCGTTGGATCAGGTGTGCCGTGCGCTTGCTATGTTTGCAGAAACGGAAATTCATAGAATGGAGAATCATCCTATTCCTTATGACCCGCAGAGCTACATTAAAGGTCGACTTGGGCTTGCTTGTCGATCTGTTCTTCAAGTCCCTCAGGAAGATTCCAATACAGCATAGTAAAAGAGGTTGACCCAAGACTCCTAGGGTCCAGAAAGAGAAAACGGCAGACATATATAAGAAACTCTGAAATCATAAGGACTGGTCCTATAAGGATGATCGATATTCATCGTTTTGGGTCAGCCTCTTTTTATTTACTAATCTAAAAGTTAGGTGACGATACTCATGAAGATGTTTTCGGACATGTTACTGGTCTGTAATGGGAAGGCAGGTCAAGGTGCATTAGAAGTATTGTTAAAAGATGCTGTGCCTCCATTATTGGACATCTGTACGAACTTAACCATCCATAAAACAAAAGAGAAAGGAGATGCCGAGCGATTTTGCAGGGAAAAGGGCAGTCAATATGAGTTGGTTGTGATCATGGGGGGAGATGGAACGGTGCATGAGGCCATTAACGGACTATCCTGTCTTGAAAACCGCCCTTTGGTCGGCATCCTTCCTGGAGGGACGTGCAATGACTTTGCCCGCTCCTTGCATATTCCCATGGACATTGGCCAAGCTGTCCGACTCATCACGGAACAGACCCTTGAAAAAGAAATCGATATTGTCAAGGCAGGCGAGCGTTACTTCAGTAATTTCTGGGGAACGGGGTTAGTCTCTCAGACGAGCGATAATATCGATGTTGGTTCAAAGAGTGTACTAGGTAAACTGAGCTATTATATAAGTGCTTTTCAATCCATCCAGGAATCCCCCATCTTAAACGTGAAGGTTACCACGGAAGATAACGTAATTGAAGAGGAAGTAGTGATGCTGTTGGTGGCAAACGGCCGGTCCATCGGCTCTAATCCTCTCCCCACCTGCATAGACATGGAGGATGGCTTAATGGACATCTATATCGTGAAAAAAGGTGGATTTCCCTTATTAAAGGAATTTCTCGTTATCAAAAGCACCGGAAATATAAGCGAAGAGTATGACGATATTATGCATATCCAGGCTCATAAAGCCCATATTGAGCTCGGACAGAACGAGAAACTTGATATGGATGGGGAATTATATGAAGGAACCGAGCAATCCCTTCACGTGTTGAATAAGCATCTCCGGTTTTTAGTGGGAAGAGAGGCATGAAAAAGAGAGCATGGGGGCCCCTTGCTCTCTTTTCCTTTCATTATATCGTTTTCTTTCTCTTCTTGATGATTAAGTAAACAAGATAGACGGCAACCAAGACACCGCCCGCTCCCAGTGTCAGAAGCGTAAAATTCTCTTCGATGAAGGGTTTTGCTTTTGCGCCAAGGGCTAAGATGATCGCACCTTCCAGGAAGAAACGAAGTCCTCTGCCGATAATTGACCAGATGACCAGCACTCTGATTTTCACTCCAGAAACCCCTGCGAAAATCGTAAAGATCTTATAAGGAATCGGTGTGAGTCCTGCAATCAAAAGAGCCATGGCCCCATATTTATTGAAGTATTCCTCTACTTTTTGAATCCTTTTCTCAGAGAAGAAATACACAAGGATCGGTCGTCCAAGTTTCTTTCCGATCAGCCAGCCAAGAAGTGCTCCGATCACGGAAGCGATTGTCGTATAGAGAGCATATAACAATGCGTTTTCGGGGTTAGCGATCGCTAAAGGAATCAGTAACACATCGGGCGGGATCGGGAAGAAGGATGAATCAGCGAAAGAAACCAGAATCAGTCCCCATACCCCATAATCCAATAACCATGCTTCGAAGGCGTGAAGTAATTCAGACATAAGTTCAGTATTCTCCTTTAATGATAAAAACGTTATTTGCGATTTCAATGGAACATAAGAAAGTATATCATTTTTCAAATAAGGAGTCATGAAATATCCAGATGAGCTGAACCATTTCATGAGATTTTAAATGGGTTAATCAAGGTATGTTAACGCATGCCCAGGTAAAATGATCTATTTCTCGGGAAATAGTGACATAAATCTAATTTATTCTACATTTCTGTGGGAGATTGCATTCCCATTAATCGCAATCCTTCTGCAAGGACGATGGAAACGGACTGTACCAACGCCAGGCGGGAAGTCTCATTGGCATCTTCGGCAATAATTTTTGTTTTACCGTAATAGCGGTTAAAGCTCTGGGCAGTGTCCACCAAGTATTTGGCTATGATGGAAGGGGAGTAGTGGCTCCACGATTTCTGGACGATTTCCGGAAATAGTCGTAAGTGTTTGACTACCTCCCAGCTGTCATCGTCATCAAGCCCATCAAATGTCAGGGGACGAGTGGCACCTGCTCTTCTTAGGATGGATTGGGCTCTTGCGAACGTGTACTGAATATATGGGCCTGTTTCCCCTTCGAAGGTCAGCATATGGTCAAGTGAAAATTCAATATCGTTAACCCGGTCACTCTTTAAATCATGGAAGATGATGGCGCCGACTCCAACAGCTTTTGAGACCTCTCGAGCATTTTTCAGCTCCGGATTCTTTTGCTTAATATTGCTTTCAGCCATTTTGATGGCTTCCTCTAAGACCTCTTGGAGTAGAATGACTCTTCCTTTTCTCGTAGACATCTTCTTACCATCCTTAAGGTAAAGGCCGAAAGGGATATGCTTCATATTACTTGCCCAGCTGTAATTCAGCTTCTTCAGTACCTCCATCACTTGCTTGAAATGAATGGTTTGTTCCTTACCGACGATATAAAGGGCCTCATCGAATTGATACTCACGATGACGGTAAAGGGCTGCTGCAAGATCTCTCGTGGCATATAAGGTAGCTCCGTCTGACTTGGTGATCAGACAGGGAGGCAGGTTCCCATCTTCTATACGTACGACTTTCGCCCCATGAGATGTTTCCAGAAGTTGATGCTCTTGAAGCAAGGATACGACTCCCCCCATCTTATCATTGAAGAATGCTTCTCCATTGTAAGAATCAAATTCAACTCCGAGCAAAGAGTAAATCGATTTAAAAGCTTCCAGGGATTCATCTTTGAACCATCTCCATAGTTCAGTAACTTCAGGGTCTCCGTCTTCCAGAAGTTTAAAGGCTCTTCGTCCTTCTTCCTCAAGGGAGGGGTCCTTTTCAGCTTCTTCATGAAATTTCTTATAAAGGATAAACAATTCAGCAATGGGGTTATCCCTCACCTTCTTGTGATCCCCCCACTTCTTGAATGCGACGATCAGCTTACCGAATTGTGTGCCCCAATCACCGATATAATTGATTTTCTCCGTTTTATAGCCGCATTTTTCTGCAATGATGGAGATGGAATGACCGATAACAGTTGAACGCAAATGTCCCATGGAAAAAGGTTTGGCTATATTGGGGGAAGACATATCCAATACAATGGTTTTATTTCTTCCGAATGCATGACTCCCGTAATCTGCTCCTTGTGTGAGGATGGCTGAAATAATTTCTTTCCCTGCTTTCACTCCATCAAAACGGATATTCACATAAGGGCCTACAGCCTCCACTTTGCTGAAGAAGGAAGATGAGAGAATATCCGCTATCTCTCCCGCTATGACGTGCGGAGCTCTTTTCCATGTTTTAGATAGCTGGAAGCAGGGGAAAGCCAGGTCTCCCATGTGAGCATGCTTAGGCGTTTCAATTAAATCGTAAAGAACTTTCTTATCCCAATCAGGCAATATCTGTGTTTTTAATTCATCGGCTAAGATCGATTTCAAATCCATGTTCAACACCTCCACTAAAAATCAATAAAAAAAAACCCGTCTCTAAAATATAGAGACGAGTTTAGCTCGCGGTACCACTCTTATTCCCGGAAAGGGCGCTCATTGTATAACGGGGAGATCCCGGTTTTTCTCTACTGACTTCAAGAAAAACTCCTCAGAAGTGCGGTTCATTCCAGGCTTTCCACCAGGCTCCCACCATCCCCGGCTCGCTCGATTGCGTTGGAATTACTCTCTTCATCATCGAATGTTGTATATAATTACTATTATTTTACACATTCTGGAGAGAATTGCAACCTGTCATTAAGAATCTTCTGATGAGAACATATATGTTTTATGGTGGAACCGCATGCTGAATACCAGTCCGAGGGCCAGCATATTCCCCATTAGGGAGCTTCCTCCATAACTGATGAAAGGAAGAGGGATTCCGGTAATCGGAAGCAATTGAATCGTCATTCCAATGTTCTGGAAAACATGGAAAGTAATCATACTGATGATTCCGGCACAAACATAGGCATTGAATGGTTCTTTCGTATCTAATGCTGTTTTAGTCAGATGATAAATCAACAGGAAGTAAAGGCTGATGACAACACTTGCCCCGACAAATCCGTATTCTTCCCCAATTACACTGAAGATGAAGTCCGTATGATTTTCAGGTATATATACTTCGCCTCCACTGTACCCTTTTCCGAAGATCTGTCCTGAACCTATGGCGTTAAGGGAGTTGATTAAGTGGAACCCTTCTAGTTTTGCATAGTTATAAGGATCCAGCCAGGCATAAATACGCCCAAATTGATAGGGTCTAAACCCAGTATACTTTTCAAGGAACTGAGGAGCCCAAATAACGAGTGACAAAAGAACGCCGCCTATGACTCCAAGGGGAAGCATAAATCGGAACGATCAGTTTCCACGTAATACCTGAAACTAAGATAATTCCTGTCATGATGGCTAAAATAACAAGGGATGTCCCCAGATCAGGCTGCTGCATGATAAAGGCAAGGGGGAGAAGGGTCGTAAACCCAATCTTCAACAGCAAATGAAAATCAGTTTCCAATGTTTTACTTGGGTGAAGTTCGTGATGATTCGTAATAATCCTGGCGAGAGCAAGGATTAAAAATGTCTTCATAAATTCCGAAGGCTGGATAGAGCCAAGGGGTCCCAGCATGAACCAGCTTTTGGCCCCGTTCCGGTAAGGAGCGATACTTTCCGGGCGAAATCATTAACACAACGAGAAGGAAAATCCCTGCACCGTATATGTACCAGGCAAGTCGCTTATACTGATCAGAATCCAGAAATAAAGCTCCTACTATAATAATTCCACCTACCACATACCAAAAAGCCTGCCGGATCACAAAGTTTGTCCCGTATTGCCCTGAAGTTTGCGCACTGCTTATTCCCATGGCACTGACGATAAAAAATAGCATTAATAAAAAGAGAAGACCCCAATCGATCTTATCTGCAAATCGCTGGCGAGTTTCCATAATCTATTCACCTGAATTTCTAAAGATTTCACATTCCTAGTCTAATAGAAATGAAGGTAAATTTCTACTCATGGCCTGATAAATTACGGAAGTCCTGACGTAATGTGACAAGCATTTCAACCTATTGCACTACATGAACATAAAGAAAGAGCCACTGAGAGTGGCGTTTTCCCCATAACCAAGGAAAAATAATTCCATTTTTTACATAAGGACTATCTTGGAATATGAGAGGATAGTACTGTGACCGGCCTTTATTAGAGAGCCCATGAATGACATAGTGATTTCCTCCTTATGGCTCCTATAGAGTTTCAAAAATAAACATATGGATGTTTATTCACGTTTAATCAAACCCTTAAAGGGGAGAAAGCCTGCTCCCTCAGCAGCATCATGTTTCATGCTTTGTCCTGCAATATGACTATTTTCGACAATTACCTGCGACTTTTGTCATCATTTTGAAATGAAATAGAAAAGAACAAGTGCCCTACTTATTTGATAAAATATAAATGATCAATTGTGCATCGTGTCAATCAGATGGAGGGAATGTTCTTGAAGGCAAATAATCAGGTCAAAGATATCATCTATGTTCACAAGAATACAGATCGTCAGTATGTTGTGTCCTTCGGGATCCATTTCAACGAGTTTGCTTCAAATGCCCGTAAACCATTGAAGAATCTCCTTCTTATCAAGCATCAGTACGAGCACGGTGCTTTTAATATACATACCCATATGGAATATGTGGAGCGGGATGAAATGAAGAAGATCATGAATGACGGAGTCCAGAGCTATGGTGATTTCTGTTGGATCGACTTTGAAGAAGAAGTGGGAGTCAACGAATTGAATGGGCAGGAAATTGCTGAGCTCCTTTATATGGGGCACATTAAACAGCCGCTGAACCCTCCTTTTTATTCTAAATTGAACAATCGTTACGCGTATCTTTCCCAGGATGATGGGTGGTTTAACAAGGTATATTACAGGGACTTTGAAGACTTCTTTTATATGCTTGGGGCGACGGTGTCCTCTAAATTGAGTACAATCAAAGGCGGAAAAGGCTTATTTGGCATGAAAAAGGAAAAAGCCTACCCTGCCATCAGCCAGGAAGTGATTCGATCCTTTGGGGATCATTTAAACGAAGGCATGGTCATTTCTTTAGAAAAAGCGGTATTGACCAGGGCGAAAATAGAAATCCCTGTATGGGTGGTCGGTGATTATGACGATATGGACGAGATGATGGAAGATTATCGACAAATGCGTAAAACACCTGAAAACGGGTTATTATCCTATGATCGTAAAACGAAAAGCTGGAATGCGCTTCTTCGATGATCAGGAAACAAGGAGCGTGAAACCCTTGGTAGAAATTCAATTTCATGACACCCTGGTGAAAGCGGTCTTTCTAGAGCGTCCTAATCGATTTGTCCTGGAGTGTATGCTCCCTTCAGGATCAATCGAAAACGTTCACTTACCCGATCCGGGGAGGTTGAAAGAATTATTGATAAAAGGAACCCCTGTCTGGCTGAAGCCGTCCTCGGATCCTAAAAGGAAGACGAAGTGGTCGGCAGTCATGACCTTCGATGCCTCAAGCGGCATGTATGTATCTTTGAATACTCAGTATCCCAACCGATTAGTCCTCGAAGCCCTTCAACAGGGTGTGCTTGAGGAGCTGAAGGAATGGCGGTTAGAAAAAGCTGAATACAAAATAGGGGGTTCACGATTTGACTTCTTGCTCACTCATAACGAAAATCAGCAAAAATTACTGCTTGAAGTAAAAAGTGTCACCATGGTGGAGGATGGAATAGGGAAATTTCCTGATGCCGTCACAGCAAGGGGAGCGAGGCACGTCGAGGAGCTGACTCAATTGCAGGTCGATGGAGGCTTTCAATCGGCTGTCCTGTTCATCGCTCAGCGTACGGATTTACGCGAGATCACGTCTGCTCCGGAAATCGATCCCCATTTTGCCAGGGTCATGGAAGAAGCTGCTGATCAAGGGGTTCGTTTTTTCGGGAGAAGTTGCATCGTGTCGCCTGAACGTATCTTTCTAAACGGGGCAGTACCAGTAAACACAAAAAAGGATTGATCTGAACTGCCGCATGGGCAAGAGAAGATCAATCCTTTTTTCTTAATCCACCTGAACCTCCGTAGTCGCTTTATAGTTCTGTTCCCCTTTAGCCGTTAACCATACAGTCAATGTATACGTACCGCTTTCGACTGGAGGAAGAACCACCATCTGTGAAAACTCTTCAGCCTGCTTCAAGGTGATTTCCTGGGTTGCCTGGGTATACATCTTATTCTTTGAGTCCTTATATACGATTTCGCCTTTGTCATTTCGGAGTTCGAAGTCAATCGTCTGTCCCGAAGAGAAAACAAAGGTCTTCTCATGCTCAGTTTGATTCTTGACGGTGTAAGTGTAGGAAATCTGACCATTGCTTTCTTGTTTTGTTAATGAAGGTTCCATTTCGCCTGCAACAATCCCTTTCTGCACAGAAACATCTTCGCCAGATCCGGAGCTTTGATCTTTCTCAGGGTCGGCGTTTTCCTCAACAGCCGTTCCACACCCCGTTATTCCTGCCATTAATATGATACATAAAATAATCAATCGCTTCATGCCATCGCCACCTCCTTATGGTATTAGACCGAGTTTATCTGAAAAGGTTACAAGCCTTCTCAATTAATGGATGTGCTCTCATTGTTTCTTTCTTTCCTTCTATGGGCATAGATTTACATATGTAAGGCAGATTACTTTTTTGCATCAAGAGGTTCAGTACAATAGAATGAAAAGAAAAAGAGCAGAGGAGCAAAGATATGAAAAAATGGTTAGCTATTATCAGCTTTATTTCCTTACTATTAGTATCTGCTTGCGGACCTTCAAATGCAACCGGTAAGAAGGAACTTCCGGATGAAAATTGGGAAACCATTTCATCGAATGCAGAAGGGTCGAAAGTGAATCTATTCATGTGGGGAGGAGATGAGGGAATTAACCGTTACATTGATGACGTAGTCGCTCCTATCCTGAAAGAAAAGAATAAAATTGAATTAAATCGTGTTCCATTAGATACACAGGAGATTCTCCAAAAGCTTCAAACAGAGAAACGTGCCGGCAAAGAGAAGGGCACGATCGATATTGTCTGGATTAATGGAGAAAACTTTAAAAACGCTAAGGAAAATGAGCTGCTTGCGGGTCCATTTGCAGAAAAGCTACCAAACTATACGAAGTATTACGATACTGAAAGTGAAGCATTTCAATATGACTTCGGCACAGAAACCGAAGGATTTGAAGCTCCATGGGGGAAAGTCCAATTTGTCTTCTTTTATAACAGTGAAAAAGTACAGAATCCACCTTCCAGCTTCGGTGAATTAAAGGAATTCATGAAAGAGAATCCCGGTAAATTCTCCTATCCGAATCCCGCAGACTTCACCGGGAATGCATTCCTCCGCCATATTCTTTATGCAAAAGCAGGCTCTGATCTGGCTCAATCTGGATTCGACGAAGGAAAAGCTGAAGGGTTAGGGGAAGAAGTGTGGAGAGAGTTGAATGACATGAAGCCTTATTTGTGGAGAGAGGGAGAAACGTATCCGTCAACCCTGACCGATCTGGATAAGCTGTACAGTCAGGAAGAGGTCTGGATGACAATGGGATACAACGAAGCTAGGGCAGAGCATTTGATTAAAGATGGTGTGTTTCCGGAAAGTACCAAGTCATTTGTATTAAACGATGCCGGTTCGATAGGGAATACTCATTTTCTTGCGATCCCATTTAACAGCCCCAACAAAGAAGGAGCGATGGTGGCCATAAATGAACTGCTTTCACCTGAAGCGCAGTACGAAAAGCTGAAACCGGATTATTGGGGAGAAAGTACACCGATTTCTTATGAAAAGCTGGAAGAGGAATGGAGAACGAAATTTATGGACATCGACCGTGGAGAAAGTGTGCTGGAAGCTTCTGTCCTCGAAGAAAGCTTCAGGGGGGAATTGGATGCCCGCTATGTAGAATGGTTGAAGGAGAACTGGATACGTGAAGTGGCGGAGAGCCAATAATTCACTCCTCCTCATTCCAGCTCTGCTCTTCTTCATTCTTATTCCAGGACTTGGGATCGTCCTTGCGTTACTGGAAAGTGTCAGGAGTGGAGAAACCATCACGCTTCGGCATTATCTTGACTTATTCGAAGACAAGCGTTTCATAGCATCTTTTCTCTTCAGTGTCATCGTGACCTCCATCTCGACGGTCTTAGCTCTTATCCTCGGGTTGATGATTGTAAAGGCATTTTCACCTCTACTCAAGGATAACAAGTTCAAGCTCCTTGTCTGGATTCCCATGCTGGTTCCTCATTTTGTATGGGCTTATCTCGTGTATTTGCTCTTTAACCAAAGCGGCTTCTTTTCAAACTTGTCCGGATTAGCGGGCTGGATTGACGATAGAAGTCAATTCCCTGTTCTCGTTCAGGATGGTAAGGGAATTGGAATGATACTGACATACGTATGGAAGGAAGTACCCTTTGTCACGCTGATGCTGTTACCTGTATATGCGACCCTATCGAAAAGATATAAGGAAGTAGCCTCTTTGTTGGGAGCAGGACCTTATAAGACATTCTGGGTGGCGGAATGGCCATTTATTTTCCCCGTTCTGGTGGAGACGGGAGCGATCCTGTTCGCTTTCATCTTTACGGCATTTGAAGTGCCTCAGCTCCTGGGGGTGACGTCACCGCAGATGCTGGCTATTCTTGCATACGACTGGTTTTACAGTGGAAACTGGAGTGACCGGCCACTGGCATTTGCTTCACTTGTATTAGTGGGTCTATCCATCGGTGGAGTGATGTGGCTCCTTATTTACGTGACAAACAAGAAACGGATGCACATAACAAAAGGGATTGGGAATTAGAGGTGTTCACATGAGAAAATCCATATTCTATAGCATATCTTTTCTTCTCTTTGTGTTTCCCCTTTTATTTTTGGTCTATAAGAGTTTTTTTGGTGTGTGGAGATGGGGCAGTCCTGTCCCTGTTGAACCTGAACTAAGGGCATGGAAAGTGTTAATGAATGAGGGGGGATTCCTGGATTCCATCGGTACCTCCATCTGGATCGCCACCGTTGTACTGGCAATCAACTTTCTAATCGGCATCACTTCAGGAAAAGTGCTAGCTCTATCGACTTTTAGAGGGAAATCCACCGTAGAAGCTCTTCTGATGCTGCCACTTTTTCTTCCTGTATTGGTGGTGGCCGTTGGTCTTCAAATTACGTTTATACGGTATGGTCTGGCTGATCACTGGACAGGTGTGGCCCTCGTCCACCTGGTCCCTACCATTCCATACAGTATCAAAATATTCAAGACAGGCTATGAGCGGATCGGCACGAAATTAATCGAACAGTCAGCCCTGCTCGGTGGAAGAGCCCTTCAACGCTTCTATTATATTGAAATGCCCATGCTGCTTCCCAGTATCAGAAGCGTTCTATTCCTGACGATCGTGATCAGCTTAAGCCAATATGTCTTGACAGCGATCATTGGCGGAGGGAATGTCGTGACGCTTTCCATGGTGTATTATCCTTTTACGGATACAGCGGATGAGGCCGTGATGGCAGCGTTTTCCATCGTGTTCGCCCTCATTCCCATCATGATGTACATCATTTTCGAAGGGTGTTTGAAATTTATCTTGCCGTATGGACATCTAAGAGGAAGGAGAAAACGTTGAGGTCTTTTATAGAAATTCATCAATTAACCAAAAGTTTTAACGGAAAAGAGATACTGAAAGGCGTAACCTTCTCATTGAATAAAGGAGAAATCCTTTCATTAGTCGGAACATCGGGTTCAGGAAAATCGACATTCCTTCGGATTCTCTCTGGGTTAGAGTCGGCAACTGGAGGGAAAATGGCGGTAGAAGGAAACGAAATTCATTCCCTAAAGCCTCAAGAACGCCCCATTGGTATGGTCTTTCAAGAGCCATTATTATTTCCACATATGAATGTCCTTGAAAATGTCATGTACGGCTTGCAAATGCAGGGGCGAAACAAAGTGGAAAACAGGAAAAAAGCCAAGGAATACATTGAACGTGTCGGTCTCGGAGAGGTGATGCATCATTATCCATCGGAACTTTCAGGAGGTCAGCATCAGCGGGTTTCCCTTATACGTTCCCTCATTCTGAAGCCGAAGCTTTTACTGTTAGACGAACCGTTCAGCAGTCTCGACCTGCAACTGAGGAAAGAGCTGAGACAGTGGGTACGAAAGATATTTAAAGAAGAGGAAACAACCGTCATATTCGTTACACATGATCGTGATGAAGCGTATGAGCTTGGAGATCGGGTCGCAGTTTTACATGATGGTGACTTTCTGCAGATAGGGTCCCCTGAGGATGTTTACTATCGTCCCGTTTCCCCATTTGCCGCGTCATTTATGAGTGATGGATTGATCATGAATCAACATTTCGTCCATGCTTCCCATATTAAAGTAAGTTCCAGCCCTCCTGACACATCCAAGCCACAGTGGAAAGGGTCCGTGAGAAAAAAACGTTTTGTATCGGGAATGAATCTATATGAAGTATGGGTGGAAGAGCTTCAGCAAAAGCTGAATCTGCCACTTCAAATCGATGGGAACTTGGATGAAACCTGGCTATACACAGAGCCGAAGCACATCCAAACGTTTCAGAGAGAGGATAAGGGGGGAGAAGAATGAAGAAGAAGGAAATTGGTAAAATTGTATTATTCATTTTCATCCTATTGCTGCTCATGTGGCTTAGCCGAAATTTTTTTAATGTAAAACCTAAAGATATCAGGGACTGGATCGTAGGATTTGGCATTTGGGCTCCCATTGTCTTCGTTGTCGCCTATACGATTCGTCCATTGATCCTTTTTCCTGCTTCCATCCTTTCATTGGCGGCCGGACTTGCATTCGGTGCATTCGAAGGCTTTATCTATATTCTATTAGGGGCTTTGGGTGGCGCAACGGTAGCCTATTTCGCCGCAAGTCTCCTGGGGGCTAAACTATTAAAGAGCCCATCTCCCCGAATGATGAAGATCCAGGAGAAGATGGAGGAGAACGGCTTTGTTTATGTATTACTATTGCGGCTCGTGCCGTTTTTGAATTTCGATCTCATCAGTTACCTTGCCGGAATGGGTAAGGTAAGGTATATCCCATTTATCGCCGCGACTGGGATCGGGATTCTCCCGGGAACGTTTGGCTATGTCTTTCTTGGGTCAAGCTTAGTAGGAGAAGATCGGACGAATTTATATATAGCCATTGCATTCTTCTTGATCATGATCATCGTGCCTTTGATTTACAAGAAAAAAATGAAAGAATGGCTTGGGTTATCAAGTAAGGATGATAAGTCGTAAAGGATGGGAAACACATGCTAGATACACATGCCCGTAAATGGGTACAGCCAAGTATAGAGAGAACGGCAAAACAGTTTTTGAAAAGGGGATTATCAGCCAATCAGGTGACGGTGGGAGCATTTATTATTGGCTCGGCCACCGGTCTCGTTTATTATTCGGGTTTTCCTGTCATAGCGGTCATTTTATTATGGCTATCCGGGTTCCTGGATGCCGTAGATGGAACCATGGCACGGTTAACAAAACCATCTCCCTTTGGGACGGTCATGGACGTGACCTTTGATCGAATAGTAGAGATAAGTGTGATACTCGGTATCGCTTTTCTACATCCTGATATCATGTGGGCCCTTCTTTTACTAAGCGTTTCCATCATCATATCCATGACTATTTTCCTGACGGTTGGAGCAGTGTCAGAGAAACAGGGGATGAAATCTTTTTATTATCAGGCGGGATTGGCTGAACGGACAGAGGGCTTCATTCTGTTCAGTATCATGATGTTATTTCCGTCCTTCGTTCTGTGGACCACCTTATTGTTTGTTGGGGTGGAATTGTATACAGGCTTACAACGTTTCTTAGAAGCGAAACGATTACTTTCATAAGGAGAGATTACGATGGAGCAATACGATTTGATAGTGATAGGAGGAGGAGCGGGTGGCCTGACCGTCGCATCGGGAGCCGCTTCCCTCGGAGCCAGAGTCGCCCTTATCGAAAAAAGCGGCCTTCTTGGGGGAGACTGCCTTCACTTTGGATGCGTTCCGTCCAAGGCGTTCATCCAATCGGCCAGGGAGGTTGCTGTGATCAGGGCGGGCGGGGAATATGGTTTCCAAACAGAAGGCTCTGTTGACATGAAGAAGGTAAGGGATAGAGTCAAGGCAGCCATCGCCCATATCCAACAGCATGACGATCCCGACCGCTTTCTGCAATTAGGGGTGGATATTTATTTCGGAGGAGCGGAGTTTGTTGATCCACATACGATCTTAGTGGAAAAAGAGGACCGCATCTCCGGGAAGAGAATCGTGATCGCAACAGGGTCAAGCCCTCTCATCCCTGACATAGAAGGCTTGGAGGATGTAGAGTACCATACAAATGAAACGGTGTTTGAAGTAGATGAACTGCCGAAGAGAGTCGTGTTCATCGGGGGAGGTCCGATTGGATTGGAGCTGGCACAGGCCTTCTCGTATCTAGGATCAGACGCCGTAGTCCTTGAAAAGCATGACGAAATATTGGTGAAAGAGGACAAAGAGATCCGTGAAGTGGCAACAGGATTATTAGAAGAAGATATCCGCTTCATCTACGGAGCTGAAATTGCACGTGTTACAAAAGACGGCGGACAGAAAGTGGTCCACTATGTGAAAGACGGTGTCGAACATACGGTTGAAGGGGATTTATTGTTCCTTGCCACGGGACGCAAGCCTTCAACGGATTCTTTACGTCTCTCTGCTGCGGGAGTCGAGGTGGACAATCGAGGTTTCATCAAGGTGGATGATGAACTAAGAACGAACCATTCTCATATATTCGCCATAGGTGACGTCAATGGTCAATATCCATTCACTCATGGAGCAGGAATGGAAGGGAAGCTTGTGGTCCAAAATGCCGTGTTCGGTTTGAAGCGCAAAGTTTCTTACAACAAACTGCCTTGGACAACCTATACCTCACCCGAAATCTTTCATATCGGTTTGACCGAGGAAGAGGCTATTGAAAAAGGGTTAAAATATAAAGTGTACAAAAAAAACGTTAGACGAAGTTGACAGGTTCGTGGCAGATCATAACACAGGTGGCCTCGTCAAAATCATTACAGACGGGAGCGGGAAGATCCTCGGGGCCCACGCAGTCGGTTCAGGCGCAGGAGACTGGATGCAGCCTGTCGTGTTTGCCATGGAAAAAGGAAGCAAAATCGGCGCCCTGTCCAATATGGTTTATCCTTATCCCAATCACGCAGCAGCTGTTCAGCAGGTGGCAGATCTTTATTGGAGAGAGAAGCTGTTCGATGGGGTACTGCCTGCAATCAGTAAGAAGTATGTTGAGTTATTCAGGTGATTCAGGAAGCGCAACTGCTAAGAGGCAGTTGCGTTTTTGTTTTGTAGGAAGTGTGTTCACAATCTGGCACAATGAATAGAGAAAGTTCCATGCAGCCCCTTTATCAGGTGGAACGATAAAGAAATGCTACCCCCCCTTAAGTCCCGTATTTACCCATAAACCTCACATCAATCCAATTCTTCAATTGCCACGCCCAGCGGCTGACCAAAGAAAACGAACCGTACGTTAAGAAGCCATTTTTATTCCCTATGGACATAATGGCGAGGTAGCGTTTTTGAGGATCAAAAGGAAAGATCTTCCCTTCTGATGCTGCTCCGTTCAGGTTTTTCCAAAGGACGGGTCCTTGTCGAACCGCTGTCACCCCGTTTTTCGCCGTATCCGGAAAGTCTTTCAGTGTAGCACAGTCCCCCCGCTCCAAACACATTCGGATACTCGACGGATTGAAGATAGCTGTTCACGAGCAGGAATCCATTTCGATCGGTGGGTAAAGCACTGCTCCCGAATAGCGGCGGCGCTTTTGGCCCGCCCAGAAAGATGACTTCCTCGTATTCGATGCTTGCACCGTTATCTGTATATACGTGTGTTTCGTCTACTTTTTCAACTCGTCCCTCATGGAGCTCGACTCCTCTCGAAAGAGCGACCCCATTTATTTTTTTCGACGAGAAGGAACCTGCTTTCTCTATGAGTGGAGAGGAATGAACGACCGTCACTGTATGTTCAGTGAAATCATTTTCCAACTTCCAGGCCCTCAATGAAAGGGCCATTTCGATGCTCGCGGTCCCGCCGCCGATAAAGACGGTTTTCCTGCTGTTATGCAACTTCTTTATTTGTTCAGGGAAGCGGTAGTTCGGCTTGATGAGAAGATTATGTTCATTCAAGCCCTTTATTTCCATGGAATCATTGCGTGAGCCTATGTCGAATGAAACAACGTCATAGGTGAAAATGTCTCCTTTGTCCGTCAGAAGATGCTGCTGATCGGGATCAATGGAGAGAACGGAGCTTTCGACGAACTCGCACCCAGCTTCTTCACACAGTTTCTCTAAATCAATCCGCGTTTCCTCTAATGTATAGAGCCCTTCCGTGTATCCTGAGAACATGCCTGAATAATATTGATAACGTGAAGGGGAAATGAGGGTCCACTTCACGTGATCGTCCCGGTTCTGAATGTGTTTTTTTTATGCAATGTAGGTGACTGTGCCCGCCACCGACTAAGATGATCGTTTTCATTGTGTAACTCCTTTTAGAGAGTGTGTTTTTCTTCCCATTCCTCCCTGATCATGCCCATACGGATGGAATCGTAGTAAACGCCATTGTAATACCGGCATTTTCGCATCCGGCCTTCAAGTTGCATCCCTATTTTCCCGGCAGCCTTCATCATCCGTTCGTTCCCGGACCAAGTGGTGATGCCGACACGTCCGATTTCCTTCGTTCTAAAGAGGTGATCGACCCAAAGGGATAGGGCTTCCGTTCCAAATCCGCCATTCCAGTAAGAAGGATCATAGATGACGATCCCGGCTTCAAGCCACCTTGTGGGCTCATACTCCCAATAGTAACCGACTGTACCGATGATGCTTCCGTCCACTTCAATAATCCGCTGGAATTCATCGTTGCGGCTTTTCTTTTTGATGGAGGATTCAATATATTCTTCCCTGGATACATGTTTGTGTTCGAAATAAGGGGCATCCCATTTCTTCCATTCAGGGGAAGGGTCTCCATAAATATAGTCCCAGAGAGTAGGAAGATCTCTTTTTTCTATTTTTCTAAGTGTTACACGCTGACCTGTTAAATTCAATTCTTGAGCACTCCTTTGTTATGGACTATTTCCATTATACAGAAAATAATGGAATGACGAGGAATGGTAAAAGAAAAGGCCCGTCTGCATCATGACGGACCTTCGTTCATTAACTAACTTTTATCGTTGAAACATCGCTCTTCTTTTTTTGTGTCAGCTTGTCCACCATGGATGTGATCGCACCGTCACCCGTAACGTTACAGGCAGTTCCAAAGCTGTCCTGAGCAAGGTAAAGGGCAATCATGAGGGATGTCATCGTCGGCCCGAATCCTAGCATTGTTTCAAGGAGCCCGAGGGCTGCCATGACAGCTCCACCTGGTACACCAGGTGCTTGCAATCATCGTGATTCCAAGCATCAGGATGAATGGGAATAACTGAGTGAATTGCAATGCTTCACCCTGGATGAACATGACTGCCATGGCGCAGCTCACCAGTGTAATAGTACTTCCTGATAAATGAATCGTTGCAAGCAGCGGGACAGAGAAATCAGCGATTCTTTCCCTTGCACCGACTTTCTTTGAACGCTCAAGTGTCACGGGAATCGTAGACGCCGAAGATTGTGTCCCAAGTGCCGTAAAGTAAGCAGGCAGCATGGTTTTCATCATGGAAAGCGGGTTTTGTTTTCTTAGAGTGCCTGCAGCAGTATATTGTAGAACCAAAAAGATGACATGTAATAAAATAATCATGACAAATACTTTGGCGAATACAGACATGATGGCACTTACTTGCCCACCTTGGGTCATGTTCGCGAAAATCCCAAGAATATGAATCGGTAAGAGGGGGATGATGATTTTTTCAATAACAAGTTCGATAATGTTTCTAAACTCATTCAACCCTTTTTGAAGGGTGTCCCCTTTTATGGCAGCCATCCCAAGGCCAAGTGTGAATGCGATGAGCAGGGCTGTCATTACCCCCATTATAGGAGGCATCTCAACGATAAAGAACCCCTTTAACAACGCTTCTTCTGGATTCTCGAATGCTTGGGAAGTTTGATTGGTAAGTAAAGTTGGGTAAATAGACTTCGCAACTGTAAAAGCGAGTAAACCGGCAAGCACCGTGGAACCATATGCGAGAGCGGTGGTTAAACCGAGAAGCCTGCCTGCTCCTTTACCCATAGATCCGATTCCAGGTGCGATGAATCCGATGATGATCAACGGAATCGCGAACCCAAGGAAGTTACCGAATAATCCATTAAATGTAGCGAAGATTTTTACAAACCATTCGGGAGCAAATGCTCCAATGAATATACCTAACGCAATACCTAAGAGGATCTTAGGAAGTAAACCGAGCTTTCTCATTCAGGTGTCCTCCTTAAAAATACAAATGTTTTTAATAGGGGGATTATACACCCTGTGGGATAATATTTTAATAGCTTTTTAAAAAGGCGAAATTTTAAATGTATTCAGACTAATAAGGGAGTCGCAGGACTAGTTTTCTTTCGCATACATATATATTGGGCTTCCATTGAATGTCTTTCGAATCAAGTCTAATGTGGTAATTTTTATTTTCCATAGGAATCATTCTTTCCCTTTGCCATGAAAGTGATAAAATAGAAACAGATTGTGAATATTGGAGGTAACTCATACATGAAAACGAAGTTATGCTTACTGTACGGCGGTAAATCCGCTGAACATAATGTATCCCTGCAAACAGCCAAGGCCGTGATCGGTGCCCTGGATTTAAATAAATATGAAATTCATCCTGTTTTCATCTCAACGGAAGGTCAATGGATCAAAGGGCCGGAGCTCAATGCCCCCGTTGAAGATGTGAAAGCATTGCAGTTTAAGGAAGGGGAAGAAATTGCCCCAAATGCCTTAAGTACTTCCATCTCTCCATCCGGATCCGAAAGGTACGATATGATCTTCCCATTGCTGCACGGACCGAATGGGGAGGATGGAACCGTTCAGGGGATGCTTGAACTGCTGAATCTTCCGTATGTGGGCAACGGCGTCCTTGCTTCATCAGCAGGTATGGATAAAGTCATCATGAAGAATTTATTTGCTCAGGCGGGTATTCCTCAAGTCAAGTACACATGGTTCATCCGCAGCACGTGGAAAGGAAATCCCGAGTCTGCCTACAAGCAAGTGGAAGAGGAAATAGGGTACCCTTGTTTCGTGAAGCCAGCCAACTTAGGTTCGTCTGTAGGGATCAGCAAATGTACGTCCCGGGAAGAATTAGCGGCAGCTTTCGAGGAAGCGTTCCAATTCGACCGTAAGATCATCATCGAAGAAGGTGTGAAAGCTCGTGAAATCGAGCTTGGGGTCCTGGGGAATGATCAGCCAGAATGCTCGGTGGCAGGTGAAATCGTACCGAAAAAAAGACTTCTACGATTATAAGGCAAAATATGAAGATGGCGATACTGCCCTCATCATTCCTGCTGAAGTTGAGGGAAGCATTTACAATGAAATGAAGAACATCGCAATCCAATCCTATAAAGCTCTTGATTGCTCTGGACTGGTACGTGCAGACTTCTTCTTAACGGAAGATGGCAAGATCTATATGAATGAAGTCAACACGATGCCGGGCTTCACGCCATTCAGCATGTTCCCGCTTCTTTGGAAGCACACGGGTGTGGATTATCCTGCCCTGATCGGAAAACTGGTGGAGCTTGGCATGGAACGTTATCAAGAGAAACAAACCATTAAACATACGATGTAATATGCATTGATTGGGACTGACCAGAGGATTCAACGTCTAAAGGCAGTCCCTGCTCTGTTTTTATTATCAAAACGCTCTTTTCGCAAAGATTGTTGCTTATTAACATCATGCAAGGCTCTGTCAATAAGCTTCGCCGAACGGGGTCTCGGCTAAGCTCATACTTCCGTAAGAGTCTACGCAGTTCCCCCCCACCATCTTTAAGAGTTTGTAGAGACAGAGCTAAATGTGTCAATGAACAATGAAATAAGAAGCAGAATTCTTCTTCCTTATTAGGAAAGCAATCACTTATCACGTTAAATGAGGTTGTTTACTAACCATTTTGGTTCTACTTTCTTTGTCAGAATAGCAACAACGTTTACGAAAAGAGCCTATCAAAAAGAGTAAAAGGAGAAAACGAATGTTTGAGAAGAAGATAAAAGATATACGCAGCATGTTAGATGTAAAGAACGATCTTTCCATGTTTGATTCGGTAGTGATAAAAGGCGTTTCCATCGACACGAGAAAGATTGAGGGCGGAAATCTGTTCGTCCCCTTCAAGGGAGAGAATGTGGACGGTCATCAATTTGTCCGAAATGCGATTGAAAACGGTGCTTCTGCCGCTCTATGGGACATCAATGTGCCCAATCCGCCAACGGACCTTCCCGTCATCGTGGTGGAAGACCCACTCCTTGCCCTTCAGTCCCTTGCCAATCAATATCGTCATGAGCTTGATTTAAAAGTGGTGGGCATTACAGGAAGTAATGGGAAAACAACCACGAAAGATATTGTGGCAAACCTTTTATCAGTGAAATTCCGGGTTCATAAAACACAAGGGAACTATAACAACCACATCGGACTTCCGTTAACGATCCTTTCTTTGCCCCAGGATTCTGAAGTGGCAGTACTTGAGATGGGAATGAGCGGGTTCGGAGAGATCGAGCTGCTATCTAACATTTCACAACCTGACGCCGCCATCATCACGAATATCGGAGAATCCCATCTCCAGGATCTCGGATCCCGTGAAGGAATTGCCGAAGCGAAACTTGAGATCGTGAAGGGCCTGAAGCCTGACGGATTATTTGCTTACTACGGGGACGAACCACTTCTTGAGGAAAGGGTAAAAGAATTAAGCCTGAAACAGGTTGAGACATTTGGAAGAAGCGTAGACAACACGATTTACGCGACAAAGGTAGAGATGAATAATCAAGGGAGTCATTTTGAGACGTCGTTAGCTGAAGGAGAATCGTTCTTTCTGCCTGTATTAGGGCAGCATAACATCCACAACGCTTTAGCCGGGATGTTGATCGCCCGTAAATTCGGGCTGAGTGTGGAGGAGATGAAAGAAGGTTTACGATCTTTAAAGCTGACTCAAATGCGGATGGAAATGCTGGAAGGGAAGAAGGGCGAAAGCATCATTAACGATGCGTATAATGCCAGCCCTACATCCATGAAAGCTGCCATTCAGCTTGTATCGGAACTTGAAGGGTTCCAAACCAAAATCCTCGTGCTGGGAGATATGTTGGAGCTTGGAGATCAGGAGGAAGAATTTCACCGTGAGATTGGCCGCTTGATCGATCCGGGGAAAGTTCAGCATGTGTTTACGTTTGGACCTTTAGCCGCCTTTATAGGTGAGGGTGCACGAGAGAATTTCTCTCCTGATCGCGTTCACACCTATACCGATAAAGAAAGCCTGACGAACGAACTCTCCCAGTTCATCTCAGGGGATGAACTTATATTATTCAAGGCATCAAGGGGAATGAAGCTTGAAGAAATCATCGATGGTTTGAAGGCCTGATTTCTTTGGACGTCCGCGTTTAAACATGTATAGAAATGAACAAAATGAGCTTGTAGAGAATGGGAGTCGGGCTCGCTCCCTACCTTTTGATAAATAAGTGGTGATAACATGATCGGTTGTTTATTAATCCATGGCTTCACTGGAAGTCCGTTTGAAGTAGAACCTTTGGCCGATTTCCTTCAAGAACGAACCGATTGGGAAATCGTTGTGCCCACCCTGCCCGGTCATGGGGAAACCCTGGAACTGAAAGGGGTCAAACATATTGAATGGATTGAGCATGCGGAAGAAGAGCTGCAGGCTCTGTTAAAGAAATGTGATGACGTTTACGTGATAGGATTCTCCATGGGAGGGTTGATTGCGTCGTATTTATCTGTGAAATATGAAGTCAGTAAGCTTGTGCTTTTGAGTACTGCGGCTTATTATGTAAATGTCAGACAGCTACTGAAAGATATTGGAAATATGATCAAAGAAGGAATGCAAGGGAACATACTTGAAAACGAGCTGTACAACCGGTACAAATGGAAGGTGACCCAAACCCCGTTTCTCTCCACGAACGAATTCAGAAAGGTTGTCCGCATTGCTCGTCCACTATTGGGAAAGGTGGACGTCCCAACGTTCATCGCACAAGGAGAGATTGATGGAATAGTCCCGCCTAAAGCGGCGAAATATATATATGAGACTATTTCTTCAAATGAGAAAAACCTTTTTTATTCCCCTAAGGCAAGACACCTGATTTGTCACAGCGAAGATAATCATCAACTTTTTGAGGAGATCTACCAGTTCCTTCTAAGTGAATAGATTGACTATTTGACATTAGATTGAAATTCGATTCTAGAAGTGGTAACATATCTACAACATAGTTCTTATTTTGTTGGACGTGCTAGCTCTTCTATTTTGAAGAGTGTATTTTTTTGTAACAAGCATAAAACTAAACATCTCATATAGACGGTTTTAGATTAGATACCGAAGTCTTTCGGTGGGTAAGATTTCGTTCCAACCTAAAAATATAATCAGATTATGATTAGTTATAAAAGATGTAAATTAAAGGAGAATATAACATTGACTAAGTTTGCAGATTTAAACTTAAGCGCATCTACGTTGAAATCAATTAAACGTATGGGCTTTGAAGAAGCAACACCAATTCAGGCAAGTACAATCCCGGTAGGTTTAGAAGGTAAGGATATTATCGGCCAGGCACAAACCGGAACAGGTAAAACAACAGCATTCGGTATCCCGATGATCGAGAAGATCGATGTGAAAAATCCAAATGTTCAAGCGCTAATCATTGCACCGACTCGTGAACTTGCCATCCAAGTATCTGAAGAGTTATATCGTATCGGAGCTGACAAGCGTGCCCGCGTATTATCTGTATACGGAGGACAGGACATTCAACGTCAAATCCGAGCGATGAAAAAGAACCCTCATATCATCGTAGGTACACCAGGTCGTCTGCTTGACCACATCAAACGTAAAACCCTTAATCTTGAAAACGTTGAAACACTTGTACTTGACGAAGCAGACGAAATGCTGAACATGGGCTTCATCGAAGACATCGAAAGCATTCTTGAAACAGTTCCAAGCACAAGACAGACGCTTCTATTCTCTGCGACGATGCCGGATCCGATCCGCCGCATTGCGAACCGCTTCATGTCAGAGCCTGAAGTCATCAAAGTGAAGTCTAAAGAAGTTACGGTTTCAAACATCGAACAATACTTCACTAAAGTAAGTGAAAAAGAAAAGTTTGATACTCTATCTCGTCTGATCGACGTTCAGTCACCTGAACTTGCGATTGTATTCGGTCGTACAAAACGCAGAGTAGACGAATTGGCGCGAGCTCTCAGCATCCGCGGTTACCTTGCAGAAGGAATTCACGGAGATCTTTCTCAAGCCCGTCGTATGACAGTCCTTAAGAAATTCAAAGAAGGACGTATCGATATCCTGATCGCAACAGACGTAGCTGCCCGTGGATTAGACATCTCAGGCGTTACGCATGTATACAACTTTGATATTCCTCAAGATCCTGAAAGCTACGTTCACCGTATCGGACGTACAGGTCGTGCAGGTAAGAAAGGGATGTCCATCACTTTTGTCACACCAAGAGAAATGGGTTACCTGAAGATCGTTGAACAAACAACGAAGAAGAAAATGACGGCTCTTAAGCCACCTAGCTTAAATGAAGCGTTAGAAGGCCAACAACGCCTTGCTTTAGAGAAGCTTGTTGAAGCAGCGAAGGAAAGTGATCTTAAAGAGTACTATCCGTTAGCTGAAGAATTCCTTGGGGATCACGATCCTGTTCAAGCAGTAGCAGCAGCGATCCGTGTTCTGACGAAAGAACCTGATACAACACCTGTAGAAATTACAGAAGAGCGTCCATTACCATCAAAAGGTGGAAATCGTGGCGGTAATCGCGGTGGATACAAAGGCGGCCCACGCAGTGGTAAAGGCGGAAGTCGCGGTGGTTCATCACGCGGCGGTAACCGTGGAGGCGGAAGCCGTGGCGGAGATCGCAACCGTACAGGCGGCAGACCACAATCTGCTGGCAAACGTAAATCATATAATTCTTGATCAATGGATGTAAAAACACGATGGCCTTTGGGTTGTCGTGTTTTTTTGTGATGTTCTGGAGAATGAATTCACATTCTTCTGAGAAATGAAGTCTTTCCTCTATTCAAAACCAGCGAGATAATCCCCCTCATTCCGCACATACTAACCCCAAAAAGGAGTCTACACACATGACACTCGTAAAGCTTGGCTATGTAGCCATGAGCATGAACCTCCAGAATGCATCGCCTTCCCAAACCATGACATTCAAACAGTTCTCACAGATCAAGGATCGAGAGGCAGCCATCCATAAGCTTGAACGCATCGCAAAATCGAATCTTCATAACTGCTTAAGGCTTCTAAAACATAATGTCCTGAATGAAATTCATTTTTTTCGATTCAGTTCGAAGTTGATCCCCCTTGCGAATCATCCGGAGTTGAAGGGGTGGGATTTTATCTCTCCACTCAGGGACGAGCTCCATGCTATCGAAGAATATGTGAAGCTTCATCCTATGCGTGTGGATTTTCATCCCGACCATTTTGTCCTGCTGAATTCCAGTGATGTGGAAGTCCTGAAGAATACGCTTAAAACCCTTAAGATGCATGAAGCACTGTTAAAGGGGATGGGAATTGATCCCGCTCACCGTTGTGTTCTCCATGTAGGCGGGGCATATGATGATAAGGAAAAGGCACTTGAACAGTTCATTCACAATTGGGGGCTGACTCCTGTTTCTCTCCAAAAAATGATCATTCTCGAAAACGATGATTCCGTTTTTAGCGCGGCGGATGCTCTGTATCTATGTGAAAAACTCGGGATTCCCCTCGTATTTGATTACCATCATCATCTTGCGTATAACGAACGGGATTGGCAATTGGATTGGGAGAGGATTGTCGGGACGTGGGCCCAGTCTTCGTTACCCGTGAAGATGCATATCTCTAGCCCCCGTTCCCAGGGAGATTATAAAGCCCATGCCGATTTCATCGACCCAAAGATGTTTCTCGATTTTCTTCATGGGATAAAGGGATCGGTGGATGAAATCCATTGTATGATAGAAGCGAAGAAGAAGGATGACGCATTGTTCCGATTGGTGGAAGACATCCAAGGGGTCGGTGGGGTTGAATGGGTGGATAAAAGTTCGTTTCATTTAAATTAGGCATATTTCCAGAAGCTTTTAACTTAACGTGAAACCATCTCTGTTCCAAACCGTAAATATACTGTAAGATTTAGTTAAAGAGAGAAGTGGGGGATGGGAATGATCGGAGAGCCGCAAAAACGAATTTCACCTAAGGCTTTAAAGGTGTGGAAGATATACGGTGTGTTTGAAACGTTGATCGTGGCAGCTGTAGCAGCAGGAGCGATTGTTCTGACGGTGATGGTTGATTGGCCACAATGGATCATTGGAGCAGCGATTGCCGTATTGATCCTGTTTGCATTTTTGTTTGTTATCTTTATTCCAACGATCAAATGGAAAAGATGGCGTTACGAAGTGAGGGAACAGGAGATTGAGCTTCAAAGAGGGATTTTCATCGTGAAGCGTACGTTGGTACCAATGGTGAGGGTTCAGCATGTAGATACCGTGCAGGGGCCTATTTTAAAAAAGTATCGGTTGGCAACCATTACGATTTCGACTGCTGCTACAGTTCATGAAATACCGGCGTTGGATGTGGAGGAGGCAGATGAATTGAGAAACTCCATATCACAACTTGCAAGGGTGGCGGAAGATGATGTCTGAGCATAAGAGACTCCACCCTATTTCAGCTGTAGCCAATTTTATCAAGCAGTTGAAGGATTTGATCCTGCCCTTTATCTTTTTATTTGTATTGAATAACCGTGGAGAAAAGACGGAGTTTTGGGATTATTTGCCTGTCCTGTCGATGGCCGCAGTTCTTGTGTTTGTACTGGCAGCAGGCATCCTAAAGTGGCTCCGGTTTACCTATCGTCTGGAAGATGGGGAGCTTCGTATCGAGTACGGGCTGTTCGTGAAAAAGAAGAGGTATATTCCCATTGACCGGATTCAGAGCTTGAATTTCTCTGAAGGGATTTTGCATCGACCTTTTGGACTGGTAAAGGTGAAGGTGGAAACGGCAGGGTCTTCAAATCCCTTGGAATCAGAAGCGGAATTGACGGCTATTTTGAAAGAAGAAGCGAATGAGCTGGAGGAAATGATCTATCGGGAGAAAAAAGTGCACAACGGTGCTGAAGATCTTTCTGGAGAATCTACGGAGACTTTGAAAGATGAAGCTCCCTTTTTCAATCTCAGCTCGAAAGATATTTGGGTTCTTGCCACGACTTCAGGCGGGATCGGAGTCATTATTTCCGGTGTGTTTGTCTTCTTATCCCAGTTTTATGACTATATTCCTTACGAAGCTGTGTATGATGAGCTGGCTGTGTTTGTGACAAGCGGTGTGTTTATCGTTTCCGTGATGGCCTTTTTGGGTCTGCTGGTTGCCTGGTTGTTATCAATTGCCTGGACATTCATTATTTACGGTGATTTCAAGATAAAGATTGTAGACGATCACATTGTCATGTCTAGAGGACTTCTTGAGAAGAAGCAGGTGACGGTCCCATTAAACCGGGTTCAAGGGATCCGGGTGGTGGAAAATCCAATCAGGCAGCTATTGGGTTATTGCACAGTCCACATTGAAAATGCAGGAGGCTCTGTGTTAGAGAAGGACAGCACCAGTATAAAGTTGTTTCCAATTGTGAAAAAGAAGCGGATTACAGGTTTATTGAGCGACTTATTTCCGGATTACGTCATTCACGATGATTTTAACAGGCTTCCGGGGCGTTCCTTAAGGAGGTATGTGTTCAGGAAGGCGATATGGGTGGTGGTCCCTACCGCTGTCATTTGCTTTCTGTACTGGCCGTATGGTCTTTGGGCAGGTTTAATGATGATTCCTTTTGGGATTCTCGGATACTACCAATACCGTGCCGGTGGCTTTAAGATTGTTGATGGCCAATTGTCTTTACAATATAGGGGTGTCTTGAAAAATACGATGCATATGAAGAAAAGTCGTATTCAATCTTTGGACACTCATGAAAGCTGGTTTCAAACGAGAAAGGACCTGGGTACTCTCAGGACGACGATCAAATCCGGAGAGACCGGTTATGCCAGTCCGATTCGGGATCTTGAAAAGAAAGACCTGGAAACCATTGCTTCCTGGTTTTCACATAGTGTGTAAACGATAAAAGTGACCCGGGATTCGGTACCGGGTCACTTTATTTCTTTCCTGAAATCCATCCGATGACAAATCCGCCGATCAACCCGAAGATATGGGCTGTTATGTTAATCCCTGACTGCATGAAGGTCATGACCACCCCGATGACAACGATCGGTAAGATGATTTGACGGCTCTCCCTTGTGATGAAATGATTTTTTAAGACAATCATGGCCATGTAAAAGCCGAATAATCCAAAAATGGCGCCTGATGCTCCCACATGACTATAGGTCAGGGGTTTGATAAGATACGTGATGATATTGGCGAATAATCCGCTTGCCAGATAAAGACCGATAAATTTTCCTTTTCCCAGATGCTTTTCAAGAGGGGGTCCGAACAGGACAAGGGAAAAAGAGTTGAAAAGAAGATGAGCGAATCCCAAGTGAACAAAGATAGGGGTGATGAGCCTCCACCAATCGCCTTCTTTAATGAACAGATTCACACCTGCAAGCTGCTCGTAAACCCACATTTGTGGGAAGATAGGGAGTGCACTGACAATATATAAGGTGATATGAATGAAAACAATAAGGGAAATAATAGGATAGAACCGTAGAAATTGTGATAAGCTTTCAGTCCGGACAAACATTGTGTATCCTCCTAGGTCTGTTGTTTTTTCTCGTACATAAGGTTTTATAAAAAATCCGGTTAGTACTATAGTATAAGAAAACGGTTGAAATCACGAGTATTGTTCATTAAATAAATATGTAAGACAGGACAAGAGTAGAAGGGGAATCACATATGATCAAAGGAATAGGGTTGGATATAGTTGAAATGGGACGCATTCGCAGTATGATCGAAAGGCAGCCTAAATTCATCAAAAGGATTTTGACAGGGATGGAGGAGGATTTCTTTTATACATTAAATGATCAGCGCAAGGTTGAGTTCGTTGCTGGACGCTTTGCAGCCAAAGAAGCCTATGCCAAGGCAAGGGGGACAGGGATCGGAACGGCGCTTTCCTTTCAGGATATCGAAATCAGTAAACACCCTTCCGGAAAACCTTATTTTTCAAAGCCGGATGGGGTGAATGCCCATCTGTCCATTACTCATAGCCGGGAATTTGCGGCTGCACAGGTCATCATCGAAGAGTAAATTTATTTAAAGCTTGTCATCTTCACTAGCATAATCCCTTAGGTTGTCTCATATATTCAGTAGTGCAATAAGAGAGACAAGGTCAGGTGTTTAACAATCGCGGTTCTTTCATGAATGGCAATTGGACTGATGGACGGGACATTCCATAAGGATCGCCCATTCTTAGCCGGCTGGCCTTCCCCTCTCTACATTACGTATATCCTTGAACAAAAGGGGTTGAAAGAATGAAGAAAAAGCTAGTGATACTAGTGATGGCCATGTTAGCAGTCCTCATGCTGGCTGCTTGCGGAGAAAAATCGAAAGACGATGTTGCCAAGGATCTCAAGTCGAAAGTAGAGGATATGAAGGGGTATAAAGCAGATGCAAAAATGACCCTGCAGGTGGGCGATGAGCCCCAGACATATGATGTGGAAGTGTGGCATAATGATCCTAATTACTACCGGGTGGCATTAAAGAACGCTGCGAAAGACCAGAGCCAGATGATCCTGCGTAATGATGATGGAGTATTCGTCCTCACACCTGCATTGAACAAAAGCTTCCGATTCCAAAGCAACTGGCCGGAAAACAGCAGTCAGGCGTACTTGTATGAATCCCTTGTCAAAGACGTATTAGAAGACAAAGAGGCCAAGTTCAAAGAAACGAAGAACCACTATGTCTTCACGACGAAAACGCGTTATCAAAACAGCCAGATGCTGCCTACTCAAGAGATTGCCTTTAACAAGAAGGATCTGACTCCCGCATCGGTCAATGTGATGGACTCGGATCAAAATTCCCTTGTGAAAGTAGAATTCTCCAAGATGGACATGAAAGCTGCCTTTGATAAAAAGGATTTCGACATGAAGAAGAACATGACCGGTGCCCAGCTTGAGGTTCCCGTCACAGCCAAGGTGGAGGACACCGAGTTTACGGTTCTTTACCCGATGTCTGAGATCACGGGCACTGAGTTAATAGAAGAAAAAGAAGTAGCGACGGATACAGGAAAGCGTGTCATCTTAACGTACGATGGTGAAAAATCCTTCACAATTGTACAAGAGAAGACGACTGTGGTTCCAACCATGACCGTGTCCACCTCACTAAAAGGGGAATTAGTCGACCTTGGGTTCACCGTAGCGGCCATGACGGAGCAATCCATCAGATGGACCAATAATGGTGTGGACTACATGCTTGCCTCTAATGACCTTACTCCTTCTGAGATGGTGATGGTAGCACAATCCGTACAGGGTTCAATGGTAAAATAACCGATCTGATGGGGGCGAGCCGAAAAGGTTCGCCCCTTTTCCTTACCTGCATCTGTGAGAAATCGTCAGGGAAGTCGATCATAACCATTCATACTGCAGAGAAATAATAAAAGGAATGCTTCACCCAAAGTGCTCATTGCTTTCTGACCACCCACGGTTAACCTCTCCTTTCATCTCATCATTATGGGCTCGGAATACTCTGCCCTCCACACTTAAAAAATTCCGTTTCACACAATCGATGATAATATGAATAATCCATGGTATTCTTGAATAGAATGACAATGTTTTGTGTAATGATATGAGGAAGTGAACAAAGTGGAAACCCAGACGCAATTTTTTCGAGATACATGGGCTGAAATCAATTTGGATCATTTATTTGAAAATGTAACAAATATTAAAAAACATGTCCCTTCAGATGTTCATGTGTTGGCTGTTGTGAAGGCAAATGCCTATGGACATGGGGATGTACAAACTTCTCTGACGGCACTCGCTGCAGGAGCAAATGGATTGGCGGTTGCATTCCTGGATGAAGCGATTTCCTTGAGAAGAGCGGGCATCACTGCTCCTATTCTTGTATTGGGTGCTACGCGACCGAAAGATGTCCAGATCGCCGCTCAATTGGATATCTCCTTAACGACCTTTCGTCTGGAGTGGCTCGTGGAAGCTGAAAGGCAACTCGTTCAAGGTGAAAAGTTGAACCTCCATATCAAATGTGATACGGGGATGGGGCGGATAGGCGTCCGTACCACGGAAGAATTAAAAGGGATTGAAGATTATATCAATGAGCATCCTCAATTTGAGCTTGAAGGGATCTTCACTCATTTTGCCACAGCTGATGAACTGAATGATGATTATCTTGACGAGCAGTTGGATCGGTTTGAACGAATGCTTGAACAACTGGAGTCCATGCCTTCTTATATTCATTCTTCCAATAGTGCTGCAACTTTAAGGAAAACAAGCACCCTCTTTAATACTGTCAGGGTGGGGATCGCTATGTACGGACTTACACCGTCCATCGAAATGAAGCCCAGCCTGCCCTTTCCGTTGAAGGAGGTCTTTTCGCTTCATTCCAGACTCATCCATATCAAGGAGCTTCAGGCCGGAGAGAAGGTCAGTTATGGAGCCACTTATGAAACTGCGGGGCCTGAATTCATCGGGACGATTCCCATCGGATATGCTGATGGATGGCTGAGGAAGTTACAGGGGCAGGATGTGTTGGTGGACGGGAAGAGAGTTCCAATTGTTGGAAGGATATGCATGGATCAATGCATGATCCGCTTATCCGAATCCGGTGAGATCGGTACCCGGGTGACATTAATCGGTAACCAGGGGGAAGAAGGGATTACAATGGATGAAATCGCTGGAAAGCTTGATACCATTAACTATGAGATCCCTTGTATCATCTCCACGAGAGTGCCCCGTATTTATATACGCAACGGGGAACCGACGGAAGTGTCGAATAAACTCTTATCTGCAGCGGTTCTGAATGAACAGGAAAATAACGGCGGGTTCGATGAATAATTCGTATTTTAAATGGCGGATAATAGAAGAGATTGATAAATTAACTTTTCATTCCCATTAATTGATGGTATGATAAATATGTTAATGAACGAAACGGTATGTAGTGATTGGTGGAGGTGTAGTTTGTGTCTGAATCCAGCGCAACAACAGAAATCTTAATTCGTCTACCGCAACAGCTTGTTACAGAATTAGACGGCTTTGCAGATCAGGAAAATGTGAATCGCAATGAGTTTATTTATCGTGCAACCAAAATGTATTTAAGAGAGCGTAAGAAGCGACAATTACGTGAATCTATGAGACGCGGCTATATGGAAATGGCTAAGATTAATCTCGCGATCGCTTCAGAAGCGATCCAAGCAGAATATGAGGCAGAACATACAGTCGAACGCTTAGTAAGCGGGGGTTAATCCTTTGATTGTAAAGCGTGGTGACGTATATTTTGCAGACCTTTCTCCTGTTGTAGGATCAGAACAAGGCGGGGTTCGGCCGGTACTTGTGATTCAAAATGATATAGGGAACAGGTTCAGTCCCACAATTATTGTAGCTGCCATTACCGCTCAAATTCAAAAAGCGAAACTGCCTACTCATGTTGAAATTGATGCAAAACGTTATGGCTTTGAACGTGATTCCGTTATCTTGCTTGAACAGATTCGAACGATCGATAAACAACGTCTGACAGATAAGATTACACACCTGGATGATGAAATGATGGAGAAAGTCGATGACGCCCTGCAAATCAGTGTGGGTCTGATCCAGTTTTAACCTTTTTCATCCTGTGTGATTGAAAACTATCTCGTTATACAATAAATACTGTAAACCAGAAGGCTTAATGATCAACCATATGGTTGATCATTAAGCCTTTTTGTTTGCCTTTTTTGTTCTACGTTCACATTCTAAGAACGTTGATCGAAAAGGAAGAGCCCAAAAGACAATCAAATGATTGTCCTATGGGTTTTTCCCCTGAACGAGTAAGCAGAATCTGGATATTGTAGAAATGGTCAATTTTATGACAAATGACTACAAACAATTTATAATGGGAAAAGGAAGCGTGAAATACTCAAAAAGACATAGATTTTTTCTTTTTTGTATTTATTTGTTACTATAAATATACTTGCGTCATATTTTAGTTTAATGTTGTTAACTAGGTTAAAATTCAGTTACATCATCCGGCATACATACGAAGTGTAAAATTCATATGATAGAATGGGGAGAACGAGATGTTTAGTGAAGTCAGGGATTATATCCAGGATAATAAATCAGATATCACCAGTGTTTGGATGGATCGAATGAGAAACGAAACGGAGGATAAGTTCCTTCAGGTCGTTTCAGATCAAGTCTTTACTAAGACAAGCCATGAGTTTGTTGAAATGATTGTATCTAACTTAAGGGATTCCAATGAATTTAACAGCCGCTTGGAGGATTTCGCCGAGAAGGTCGTAAGATTGGGATGGCCACTGACGTTTGTGACCACTGCGTTAGGCACATTCGGAAAAGTGGTTTATGAAGGAATGACCAATGATGAACTGATTACAGATGAGAATCATGCCGCCCAGGTCGAGAAGTTCGATAAGTGGCTGACACCTATGTATAACAAAGTCGTCGGGGCATACACGGAATCTTGGGAAAGAACCGTCTCTCTTCAAAAAATTGCCCTGCAAGAACTATCAGCACCATTGATACCCGTCTTTGAAAAGATTTCCGTCATGCCACTAGTGGGTACGATTGATACAGAACGTGCGAGGTTGATCATGGAAAATCTGCTGAATGGTGTCGTGAAACACCGGGCGGAAGTGGTATTGATCGACATTACGGGTGTACCGGTAGTGGACACGATGGTGGCTCACCATATCATTCAGGCCGCGGAAGCCGTCCGTTTGGTTGGAGCTAAGTGTATGTTAGTGGGGATAAGACCTGAAATCGCGCAAACGATTGTAAACTTAGGAATTGATTTGAATCAGTTCAGTACAAATAGCACGTTAAGAAAAGGAATCGAAAAGGCTCTTGAAATGACAAATCGAAAAATTGTTTCGGCGGAGGGATTAGAGTGAGAATACCAATTTTAAAGCTGCATGATTGTTTGTTAATTTCCATTCAGTGGGAGCTTGATGATCAAACAGCCCTTCAATTTCAAGAAGATCTTCTGCACAAGATTCATGAAACGAGTGCCAGGGGAGTCGTAATCGATATCACATCCATTGATTTTATAGATTCTTTTATTGCTAAAGTTCTGGGAGATGTTATCAACATGTCAAGGTTGATGGGTGCAAAAGTGGTCATTACGGGCATCCAGCCTGCGGTTGCCATAACGTTGATCGAGCTCGGTATCAGGTTGGAGGACGTCCTGACCGCTCTGGATCTTGAAAAAGGTCTGGAGAAATTACAATTGGAACTGGGGGACTAGGTATGGATAGCCAATCCTGCGTGAAAATCACGAATGAATGGGACATCGTTGCTGCCCGCCAGTTAGGACGGAATGTAGCGAAAGAGCTCGGGTTCGGTACTGTTGACCAGGCTCGTATCACGACGGCTATCAGCGAATTAGCGCGAAATATTTATCTATATGCTGGTCATGGTCAGATTTGTATTGAAAAGTTACTTGATGGCGGTAAAAAGGGTGTACGTATCATCGCCTTGGATGAAGGTCCGGGTATTGCAGATATTAGAAAAGTAATGGAAGACGGATATTCCACATCAGGTGGATTAGGAGCAGGGTTGCCTGGAGTCAAACGATTAATGGATGAGTTCAACGTTGAATCTGTGCCAGGTGAAGGGACAGATATCAGGGCGACTAAGTGGCTCCGCTAGGGGGAGTTATATGAATTTCAGAGAATTGATGGATGCAAAATATAGAGAGATCATCGAGCATTACCTGAATGAACAAGACGAAAAGGCTCTTTATTTAGGACAGAAGTTTAGTCGTAAATCGATTGAGCATCATGTATCACCAGAGGAGATCATCAGTCTTCATAAGAGTGTGATATTAGAAATGGAGCCCGATATTCCACATCAGGTGTTACACTCTTTCGATATTTTACTAGAAGTGATGATAGGCTATGGATTCGCTTATCGGGAACATCAAAGCCTGCGAACGAAACAACAGGAATTGAATAACGAAATAGATGTAGCGTCCAATATGCAACAGACCCTTCTTGGCACGGTTATCCCTACAGTTCAAGGGTTGGATATAGGAGCTGTAAGCGTCCCTGCCAAGAAGATGAATGGAGACTACTATCATTTCGTGCAAGATGAAAATGATAGCGTAAGTGTGGCCATTGCTGATGTAATCGGTAAGGGGATACCTGCAGCTCTCTGTATGTCCATGATTAAATATGCAATGGACAGCTTGCCGGAATATCGCAATGAACCCAATGCTGTGTTGGAAAGCCTGAACAGAGTGGTGGAACAAAACGTGGATGCAAGTATGTTCATCACTATGTTCTATGGTGTATATAATTCTGAAAGACATCTGTTCTCATACTCATCAGCTGGGCATGAACCCGGCTTTTTTTATAGTGCGGCTACAGATGAATTCGAAGACTTGGATGCAAAGGGCCTTCTATTGGGTGTCGATAAAAAAGCGAAGTACCGCCAATACGAAAGAAGGGTTGAGGCAGGGGATATGATCGTCCTCCTATCTGATGGAGTAACAGAGTGCCGATCAGAAGAGGGCTTCATTGAAAGGGAAGATCTGGTTCAATTAATCAGTAAGTACAAGCACCTTCCTCCTCAGGAGATTGTTCACAACGTATATAAGCAACTTGAAAAGCTTCAGAACTTTGAACTTAGAGACGATTTCACTCTTATCATTATTAAAAGAAATTCATAAATAAAGTTTATTCGTTGTATGGATAGGGTAAATGTATAGAGACTTATTATAAATGTTGTTAAAAAGGTGGTCTTTTTATGAATTTATCAATAGATATGAAAGAAAAAGAGAACGAGCTGCTTGTTAAAGTAGCTGGTGAAATTGATGCATATACAGCTCCAAAACTTAAAGAAACGCTTCTACCCTCTGCTGAAGCTGATGACAAAGACATGACAATAGACCTTTCGGAAGTATCTTATATGGACAGTACGGGATTGGGTGTGTTTGTAGGTCTTTTTAAGACAGTAAAGGCACGAGGCGGACAATTGAACCTCGTCGGACTATCCGATCGTTTACAACGACTGTTTGATATTACAGGTTTAGGGGATATTATGAATATTAATTCCAAGGTAGAAGGTGGCGTGGAATGATGCAAGCTTTTGATTACATCGAAATGAAGATCCCTGCAAAGCCGGAATACGTAGGGGTTATTCGTTTGACGCTTTCAGGCATCGCAAGTCGGATGGGATTCGACTACGATGCAATCGAGGATTTGAAAATTGCTACAAGTGAAGCCATTACGAATGCGGTTCAGCATGCGTATAAAGATAACGACGGAGAAGTTGTCGTCGGATTCGCCCTGTATGAGGATCGCCTTGAGGTTATGGTGGCGGATCACGGGGAAAGTTTCGATTTCAAGGAAATTCGCAGTGCCGTAGGCCCTTATCATGCTGATCATTCAGTAGAGTTCTTAAGAGAAGGTGGGTTAGGTCTTTACCTTATTGAGAGCCTGATGGATGATGTTAAAGTGCATCACAAGGAGGGAGTGACAGTCTTTATGACTAAATTCCTATCAGGGGAGCAGGTGGAGAGGGATGAAAAAACTATCTCAACCTAACCAGCAGGCACAGAAAGAAAAAGTCCTTCAATGGATCAGAGATTACCAGGAAACCCAAGATGATGATGCGCAGAGCCAGTTGATCTTACATTATCAGAACCTGGTTGAGTCCATTGCAAGAAAGTATTCAAAAGGAAGGTCTTTCCACGAAGATATTATCCAAGTAGGGATGATCGGTTTGCTTGGTGCAATCAGAAGGTATGATGAATCATTTGGTCGATCATTCGAGGCCTTTGCGATTCCAACGATCATCGGGGAGATAAAAAGATTCCTCAGGGACAAAACATGGAGCGTTCATGTTCCCAGAAGAATCAAAGAGCTTGGCCCGAAAATTAAATCAACGGTTGAAGAGTTGACCAATCAGTTGGAACGTTCTCCTCAAGTACATGAAATTGCTGAATACCTGGAAGTAAGTGAAGAAGAAGTCCTGGAAGCAATGGAAATGGGAAGAAGTTATCAAGCATTATCCGTGGATCATTCGATTGAGGCTGACTCAGAGGGAAGTACTGTAACGATTCTCGATATCGTTGGAGATCAGGATGAGGGCTATGAGAAAGTGAATCAGCGTCTCGTTCTTGAGAAGGTGCTTCATGTTCTGTCCGATAGAGAAAAAGCAATTATCCAACACACTTATTTGGAGAATTTAAGCCAAAAAGAAGCTGGTGAGAAGCTTGGTATCTCTCAAATGCATGTTTCCCGTTTGCAAAGAAGAGCGATTAAAAAACTGAGGGAAGCCATTCAGGAAGAGATGAATGATTCGGAGAGTCATTATTAATGGCTTATCTTCAACAAACTGAGATAGAACTCTATGCAGAACAGGTGTCGAAAAATGGGAATCCTTATTGTGGAGACAGCTACTTTTATACTTCTACAGACGAGTATTTTGTCTGTGTGTTGGCCGATGGTTTAGGAAGCGGTAAATTTGCGTATGAATCGTCCCATGTAGTGGTGGAGATTGTAGAAGAGCATCATCATGAAGATGTCGAAACGTTAATGAGCCTTTGCAATCAAGCGCTACAAAGAAAACGTGGAGCTGCAGTTGCAATCATCAAAGCGTATTACCACTCTAAAGAGTTTGTATATAGTTGTGTAGGAAATATTAGGTTTTACATGTATGCTCCTGAAGGAAAAATGACCTATCCTTTACCGGTTACAGGGTATTTATCCGGAAGACCGCAAACATATAAGACTCAGCGATACCAGTACGATGCGAATTCCAGATTCTTAATTCATTCTGATGGATTAAATATATCAGGGGTAAAGAATATCCTTCAAAGGTATCCAACACTGCATGGAGCTTTAAGGGATATTCAATCTCTAGTTGACGGCACATCAGATGATACGACATACATTATTGGGAACTTACTCTAAGGATTTTAGGGTAAGTTTTTTTTGTTAAGGCTCACTTTCCCTTTAACGAACGATTGGATAATGGTGCTGAAATAGAAAAGAGTGGATTATAAAGCAAAGACGCTTTGCTCCTGCAGGAAATAGAGGGAAGGTTGAAATCACTCAAGGCAAAAACCGAGAAAATTGGACCTTCTCCATATGGAAAGGGGTCTTCAATATGGATTATGCTTCAAATACATGAATACCCCTTTTCAATCATCAAAGACAGTTATGGTAAACTAAACAAGAATCCTTTTACTGGAGGTCTTACAATTGACAGCAACATTAACAAATCAAGAACCATTACTCAACCGGGTATCTAAAGAACTCACTCTACCATTGAAAAATGTAAAAAACGTCATTAAGCTGCTTGATGAAGGAAACACGGTTCCATTCATCGCACGCTATAGGAAAGAACAGACCGGGGCACTGGACGAAGTTCAAATTCGTCATATTATGGATAAATGGAATTACCTTCAGAATCTAGAGCAGAGAAAAGAAGAGGTTCTTCGATTGATCGAAGAACAGGGAAAGCTTTCGGAAGAGTTAACCCATGCCATTAAAAAGGCAGAAAAGCTGCAAAAGGTAGAAGACTTGTATCGTCCATATAAGCAAAAAAGAAGAACGAAAGCCACCGTGGCGAAAGAGAAAGGATTAGAGCCCCTGGCAGAATGGATCCTTACATTCCCTTCCTCAGGAAACATCGAAAAAGAAGCTTCGACATACTTATCTGAAGAAATGGAAGTAATGACAACCGAGGCAGCGTTGAACGGGGCAAAAGATATCATTGCCGAATTTATATCTGATGAAGCATCTTACAGGGAATACATAAGAAGTTATACGTTCAGGAAAGGGAATATAGAATCAAAGGTGAAAAAGGAAGAGGAAGACGAGAAAAAAGTCTTTGAAATGTACTATTCTTATCAGGAACCTGTTCATAAAGTAGTTCCCCACCGGATATTGGCCATGAACCGCGGGGAAAAAGAAGATGTACTAAAGGTGAGCATTCAACCTGATGCAGAAGGCATTCTGAATTATTTACAAAGACAAGTCATAAAAAATGTCCATTCCATCTCTGTTCCCGTTGTGAAAGAAGCGATAGAGGATAGCTATAAAAGACTGATCCAGCCATCAGTGGAAAGGGAAATTCGCAGTGAGTTAACGGAGAAAGCAGAAGATCAGGCAATTCATATCTTCTCTGAAAACTTAAGGAAGTTATTGCTTCAGCCTCCTATGAAAGGAAAAGTGGTCCTGGGTGTAGATCCTGCTTTCCGAACAGGGTGCAAACTGGCTGTCATTGATGAAACAGGCAAAACGCTTGATATCAATGTCATCTATCCACATTCATCCCAAAGTCAACTGGACAAGGCGAAAGAAGCAATGAAAGATATACTGACAACATATTCGGTTGAGGTTGTGGCAATTGGAAATGGTACGGCTTCAAGAGAAACCGAGCAATTTGTTGTGAATGTATTAAAGGAAATGAACGAAACAATCTTCTATTTAATTGTGAATGAAGCAGGAGCGAGTGTTTATTCAGCATCAGATGTAGCGAGAGAAGAGTTTCCTGAACTCCAAGTTGAAGAAAGGAGTGCAGTTTCCATTGCTAGACGATTGCAGGATCCGTTGGCTGAATTAGTGAAAATCGATCCTAAATCAGTCGGGGTGGGGCAATACCAACATGATGTATCCCAAAAGAAGCTGAATGAATCTTTGACCTTTGTCGTAGAAACGGCTGTAAACCAAGTGGGGGTAAACGTAAATACAGCCTCCTCTTCACTTCTTCAATATGTAGCAGGGCTATCAAAAACAGTGGCTACTAATATCGTGAAAAAGAGAGAAGAAGAGGGGAAGTTTCATTCAAGGACACAATTAAAGAAAATACCAAGACTGGGCGCGAAAACGTATGAACAGTGTATAGGATTCCTGAGAATACTGGATGGTAAGGAAATTCTTGATCGAACCTCCATACATCCTGATAATTATAATGATGTAAAAATGTTGCTTTCTAAAGTTGGTTTGAGTGTAAATGAAGTAGGATCCGACAAGTTGAAACAGTCACTGAATCAATTGAACCTGGAAGAGGTTTCCGAAGAATTGGGGCTAGGGAAATTAACGTTGAAAGATATCGTGGATTCGTTGATCCGACCTGGACGGGATCCTCGTGATGACTTTCCTAAACCACTTCTCAAAAAGGATGTCTTGAAACTTGAAGATTTATCTCAAGGAATGGAATTACAAGGAACGGTAAGGAATGTCGTGGATTTTGGTGCGTTTGTTGATATAGGTGTAAAGCAAGACGGTCTTGTCCACATTTCGAAGTTGAAAAATGGATTCGTTAAGCATCCGTTGGATGTAGTCTCTGTAGGGGACGTCGTGACAGTATGGGTTGATAGTGTGGATGTTCAAAAAGGCAGGGTCGCATTAACGATGATTCCATAAGCAGGTAAGAGCTGACTGAAAGACAGGGGATGCTGTCTTTTAGTCAGCTCTTTTTTGTGGGAAATGTTTTGGGGGATGGATGTCCATACTTACGAGCAGTTTTTCCTGCGGTAAAAATACCAGCATTGATTAAGAAGCTTGATCTGATATCGATCCTTTTCAAAATAGGCTCTCCTCAATTGATTCACAAGCCAGTTAGGCATGGGGTAACCTCCTTATCTCTAAGAAAGTGCCAACTGAATCGATGAGATGACATTCCTCAGAGTAGTTTGTCATGACTAAACAGTAAGGTGATATCTAGTTTATGCTATAATAGGTTGTCATGTTCTAAATAAGAAAGAAGGATGTAAATGACGAATAATGAGCTGCAACGTCTCGTTGAAAAAATTTCTATACAAACCTTCCATAAACCCTTTCTACATCAGGCATATTTCAATCCTAGGCTAAAAACCACAGGGGGCAGATATATGTTAGGTACTCATAATATTGATGTTAACCATAAATATTATGATGAGCATGGAATGGATGAATTGATAGGGATCATCAAACATGAGTTGTGTCATTATCACCTGCATATTGAGGGAAAAGGATATAAGCATGGAGATGAGGATTTTAAGAGACTACTGAATGATGTTGGAGCTCCAAGACATTGTTCAACATTAAAGAGTGTAAATAATAGAAAGAAGTATTTGGTGTACGTATGCTCAAAGTGCAGGTTGGAATTTAAAAGAAGAAGGAAGATCAATACACAAAAATTCGTGTGCGGACACTGTAAAGGAAAGCTTCAGCTGTTAAAGGAAGTGATTCTTTAAGTGGGGATTTTGTAATGGGATGTTCAAAAAAGTCGCTGAAAGTAGTTGACATAAAATGAATGAGTCATTATAATCTAAAGAGTCGATAAGACAGGTTAGTGAATATTCACTTTACATTCCGCAGTAGCTCAGTGGTAGAGCTATCGGCTGTTAACCGATCGGTCGCAAGTTCGAATCTTGCCTGCGGAGCCATTTTAATGGGGAAGTACTCAAGTGGCTGAAGAGGCGCCCCTGCTAAGGGTGTAGGTCGGGCAACCGGCGCGAGGGTTCAAATCCCTCCTTCTCCGCCATTAAATCACGTGGCCCGTTGGTCAAGCGGTTAAGACACCGCCCTTTCACGGCGGTAACACGGGTTCGAATCCCGTACGGGTCATTTTTACCTGTTTTTCTTTTACATTCATACACTCTGGTCCGGTAGTTCAGTTGGTTAGAATGCCTGCCTGTCACGCAGGAGGTCGCGGGTTCGAGTCCCGTCCGGACCGCCAGATATTTCTTCGAAAAAGTTATTGACTTTCACGATTCACACATGGTATTATATAAACCTCGTCACTTTTTGACGTATTATTGGGCTATAGCCAAGCGGTAAGGCATCGCACTTTGACTGCGACATGCGTTGGTTCGAATCCAGCTAGCCCAGCCATTTAAGAGCCATTAGCTCAGTTGGTAGAGCATCTGACTTTTAATCAGAGGGTCGAAGGTTCGAGTCCTTCATGGCTCACCATAGTTATTTGCACAAGCGAATAACTCAAACAGATCATGCGGGTGTGGCGGAATTGGCAGACGCACCAGACTTAGGATCTGGCGCCGCAAGGCGTGGGGGTTCAAGTCCCTTCACCCGCACTTTTGAAAGTTACCTTGATAACTTTTTTTAAAAAAGTATTGACGTAACGTGTTATCCTCGATATAATAGTGTTTGTCGCTTTAAACGCGGTCGTGGCGGAATGGCAGACGCGCTAGGTTGAGGGCCTAGTGGGGGCGACCCCGTGGAGGTTCAAGTCCTCTCGGCCGCACCAAAAAGTTCAAAACATATTGCGCCCGTAGCTCAATTGGATAGAGCGTTTGACTACGGATCAAAAGGTTAGGGGTTCGACTCCTCTCGGGCGCGCCATCTTGTTTCTACAACCGGGTTCAAGCTCAAAGTAATACATATGCTTTTCTAACGGGAAGTAGCTCAGCTTGGTAGAGCACTTGGTTTGGGACCAAGGGGTCGCAGGTTCGAATCCTGTCTTCCCGACCATCAAAAAAATATGCGGGTGTAGTTTAGTGGTAAAACCTCAGCCTTCCAAGCTGATGATGAGGGTTCGATTCCCTTCACCCGCTCCAATTTTACCTTTAATTATTGAACCTTGAAAACTGAACAAAACAAGACAATACGTCAACGTTAATTCTAGATTTATTTTAAGAGCTATTCAAACTTTTATCGGAGAGTTTGATCCTGGCTCAGGACGAACGCTGGCGGCGTGCCTAATACATGCAAGTCGAGCGGATTGATGGGAGCTTGCTCCCATCAGTCAGCGGCGGACGGGTGAGTAACACGTGGGTAACCTGCCTGTAAGACTGGGATAACTCCGGGAAACCGGGGCTAATACCGGATAACTCATTTCCTTGCATGAGGAAATGTTGAAAGGTGGCTTTTAGCTACCACTTACAGATGGACCCGCGGCGCATTAGCTAGTTGGTGAGGTAACGGCTCACCAAGGCGACGATGCGTAGCCGACCTGAGAGGGTGATCGGCCACACTGGGACTGAGACACGGCCCAGACTCCTACGGGAGGCAGCAGTAGGGAATCTTCCGCAATGGACGAAAGTCTGACGGAGCAACGCCGCGTGAGTGATGAAGGTTTTCGGATCGTAAAACTCTGTTGTTAGGGAAGAACAAGTACCGTTCGAACAGGGCGGTACCTTGACGGTACCTAACCAGAAAGCCACGGCTAACTACGTGCCAGCAGCCGCGGTAATACGTAGGTGGCAAGCGTTGTCCGGAATTATTGGGCGTAAAGCGCGCGCAGGTGGTTCCTTAAGTCTGATGTGAAAGCCCACGGCTCAACCGTGGAGGGTCATTGGAAACTGGGGAACTTGAGTGCAGAAGAGGAAAGTGGAATTCCAAGTGTAGCGGTGAAATGCGTAGATATTTGGAGGAACACCAGTGGCGAAGGCGACTTTCTGGTCTGTAACTGACACTGAGGCGCGAAAGCGTGGGGAGCAAACAGGATTAGATACCCTGGTAGTCCACGCCGTAAACGATGAGTGCTAAGTGTTAGGGGTTTCCGCCCCTTAGTGTCTTTGCACTAACGCATTAAGCACTCCGCCTGGGGAGTACGGTCGCAAGACTGAAACTCAAAGGAATTGACGGGGCCCGCACAAGCGGTGGAGCATGTGGTTTAATTCGAAGCAACGCGAAGAACCTTACCAGGTCTTGACATCCTCTGACAACCCTAGAGATAGGGCTTTCCCCTTCGGGGGACAGAGTGACAGGTGGTGCATGGTTGTCGTCAGCTCGTGTCGTGAGATGTTGGGTTAAGTCCCGCAACGAGCGCAACCCTTGATCTTAGTTGCCAGCATTCAGTTGGGCACTCTAAGATGACTGCCGGTGACAAACCGGAGGAAGGTGGGGATGACGTCAAATCATCATGCCCCTTATGACCTGGGCTACACACGTGCTACAATGGACGGTACAAAGGGCGACAAAGACCGCGAGGTTTAGCCAATCCCATAAAACCGTTCTCAGTTCGGATTGCAGGCTGCAACTCGCCTGCATGAAGCTGGAATCGCTAGTAATCGCGGATCAGCATGCCGCGGTGAATACGTTCCCGGGCCTTGTACACACCGCCCGTCACACCACGAGAGTTTGTAACACCCGAAGTCGGTGAGGTAACCTTTTGGAGCCAGCCGCCTAAGGTGGGACAGATGATTGGGGTGAAGTCGTAACAAGGTAGCCGTATCGGAAGGTGCGGCTGGATCACCTCCTTTCTAAGGAAGATTTACTAAAAACGTTTGACAGTCGAAGTTTTGTTCAGTTTTGATGGTTTAATCAGGTTTTTTGCGACAGCAAAATAACCATCCATCAGGGATGTTTGCGCAAGCAAACGATCCAACCATATTGTCTCTTTCGAGACATACCTGTTTGTTCTTTGAAAACTAGATAAAGATAAATTGATAGTCAAGAAATTACCGAGTATCGCCATTTTAGGTTTTAAACCTGATGTAACAACCAATTCGGTTAAGTTATGAAGGGCGCACGGTGGATGCCTTGGCACTAGGAGCCGACGAAGGACGGGACTAACACCGATATGCTTTGGGGAGCTGTAAGTGAGCTTTGATCCAGAGATTTCCGAATGGGGGAACCCATTGTTCGTAATGGAACAATATCCTTACTTGAATACATAGAGTATGGAAGGCAGACCCAGGGAACTGAAACATCTAAGTACCTGGAGGAAGAGAAAGCAATTGCGATTCCCTGAGTAGCGGCGAGCGAAACGGGATATAGCCCAAACCAAGAGGCTTGCCTCTTGGGGTTGTAGGACACTCTATACGGAGTTACAAAGGAATGGAGTAGACGAAGAAGTCTGGAAAGGCTCGTCAAAGAAGGTAACAACCCTGTAGTTGAAACTTCATTCCCTCTTGAGTGGATCCTGAGTACGGCGGGACACGTGAAATCCCGTCGGAAGCTGGGAGGACCATCTCCCAAGGCTAAATACTACCTAGTGACCGATAGTGAACCAGTACCGTGAGGGAAAGGTGAAAAGCACCCCGGAAGGGGAGTGAAATAGAACCTGAAACCGTGTGCCTACAAGTAGTCAGAGCCCGTTAACGGGTGATGGCGTGCCTTTTGTAGAATGAACCGGCGAGTTACGATCCCATGCAAGGTTAAGTTGATAAGACGGAGCCGCAGCGAAAGCGAGTCTGAACAGGGCGAATGAGTATGTGGTCGTAGACCCGAAACCAGGTGATCTACCCATGTCCAGGATGAAGTTCAGGTAACACTGAATGGAGGTCCGAACCCACGCACGTTGAAAAGTGCGGGGATGAGGTGTGGGTAGCGGAGAAATTCCAATCGAACTTGGAGATAGCTGGTTCTCTCCGAAATAGCTTTAGGGCTAGCCTCATGTGTAAGAGTCTTGGAGGTAGAGCACTGTTTGGACTAGGGGCCCTCATCGGGTTACCGAATTCAGACAAACTCCGAATGCCAAAGACTTATCCATGGGAGTCAGACTGCGAGTGATAAGATCCGTAGTCGAAAGGAAACAGCCCAGACCACCAGCTAAGGTCCCAAAGTATACGTTAAGTGGAAAAGGATGTGGAGTTGCTTAGACAACCAGGATGTTGGCTTAGAAGCAGCCACCATTTAAAGAGTGCGTAATAGCTCACTGGTCGAGTGACTCTGCGCCGAAAATGTACCGGGGCTAAACGTATCACCGAAGCTGTGGATTGACACCTCTAGGTGTCAGTGGTAGGAGAGCGTTCTAAGGACTGCGAAGCTAGACCGTAAGGACTGGTGGAGTGCTTAGAAGTGAGAATGCCGGTATGAGTAGCGAAAGATGGGTGAGAATCCCATCCACCGAATGCCTAAGGTTTCCTGAGGAAGGCTCGTCCGCTCAGGGTTAGTCGGGACCTAAGTCGAGGCCGATAGGCGTAGACGATGGACAACAGGTTGATATTCCTGTACCACCTCTTTTCCGTTTGAGCAATGGGGGGACGCAGGAGGATAGGGTAAGCGCACTGCTGGATATGTGCGTCTAAGCAGTTAGGCTGATGATGAGGCAAATCCCATCATCGTGAAGGCTGAGCTGTGATAGCGAGCGAATTATAGTAGCGAAGTTCCTGATTCCACACTGCCAAGAAAAGCCTCTAGCGAGGAAAAAGGTGCCCGTACCGCAAACCGACACAGGTAGGCGAGGAGAGAATCCTAAGGTGAGCGAGAGAACTCTCGTTAAGGAACTCGGCAAAATGACCCCGTAACTTCGGGAGAAGGGGTGCTCTGGTAGGGTGCAAGCCCGAGAGAGCCGCAGTGAATAGGCCCAGGCGACTGTTTAGCAAAAACACAGGTCTCTGCGAAGCCGTAAGGCGAAGTATAGGGGCTGACGCCTGCCCGGTGCTGGAAGGTTAAGAGGAGTGCTTAGCGCAAGCGAAGGTGCGAATCGAAGCCCCAGTAAACGGCGGCCGTAACTATAACGGTCCTAAGGTAGCGAAATTCCTTGTCGGGTAAGTTCCGACCCGCACGAAAGGCGTAACGATCTGGGCACTGTCTCAACGAGAGACTCGGTGAAATTATAGTACCTGTGAAGATGCAGGTTACCCGCGACAGGACGGAAAGACCCCGTGGAGCTTTACTGTAGCCTGATATTGAATTTTGGTACAGCTTGTACAGGATAGGTAGGAGCCTTGGAAGCCGGAGCGCCAGCTTCGGTGGAGGCATCGGTGGGATACTACCCTGGCTGTATTGAAATTCTAACCCGCGCCCCTTATCGGGGTGGGAGACAGTGTCAGGTGGGCAGTTTGACTGGGGCGGTCGCCTCCTAAAGAGTAACGGAGGCGCCCAAAGGTTCCCTCAGAATGGTTGGAAATCATTCGCAGAGTGTAAAGGCACAAGGGAGCTTGACTGCGAGACCTACAAGTCGAGCAGGGACGAAAGTCGGGCTTAGTGATCCGGTGGTTCCGCATGGAAGGGCCATCGCTCAACGGATAAAAGCTACCCCGGGGATAACAGGCTTATCTCCCCAAGAGTCCACATCGACGGGGAGGTTTGGCACCTCGATGTCGGCTCATCGCATCCTGGGGCTGTAGTCGGTCCCAAGGGTTGGGCTGTTCGCCCATTAAAGCGGTACGCGAGCTGGGTTCAGAACGTCGTGAGACAGTTCGGTCCCTATCCGTCGTGGGCGCAGGAAATTTGAGAGGAGCTGTCCTTAGTACGAGAGGACCGGGATGGACGCACCGCTGGTGTACCAGTTGTCTTGCCAAAGGCATCGCTGGGTAGCTATGTGCGGAAGGGATAAGTGCTGAAAGCATCTAAGCATGAAGCCCCCCTCGAGATGAGATTTCCCATCACGTAAGTGAGTAAGATCCCTAGAAGATGACTAGGTAGATAGGTCAGAGATGGAAGCATGGCGACATGTGGAGTTGACTGATACTAATCGATCGAGGACTTAACCACAAAGAGTCATTGATTTAAATGAACAACTGGTCGATATTCGGCTTTCTTGACATCAATTCTTTATCTAGTTTTGAAGGAACAAACCTTCAACTGAATATTCGTCTGGTGATAATGGCGAAGAGGTCACACCCGTTCCCATGCCGAACACGGAAGTTAAGCTCTTCAGCGCCGATGGTAGTTGGGGGATCTCCCCCTGTGAGAGTAGGACGTCGCCAGGCGAAATATTTTTTATGCGTGTCACTTTATTTGTTCTAACGCATATAGTAATATTAAGAGTAATCATGATCTTTTGTAACATTCATATCGTCGCGGGGTGGAGCAGTTCGGTAGCTCGTCGGGCTCATAACCCGAAGGTCGCAGGTTCAAATCCTGTCCCCGCAATACCATTTTTGACTTCGCATGGATAGTTATTCTCGCTATCGCGAAAAAAACTCTGGTCCGGTAGTTCAGTTGGTTAGAATGCCTGCCTGTCACGCAGGAGGTCGCGGGTTCGAGTCCCGTCCGGACCGCCAGATTTGTTTATTCAAACGAAACGTTGTTTCGTTTTTTTTATTGTCTAATTACCATTGCCTTTACTCGGATGCACGAAAAAGGGTAAACTACATATATACATTCTCCCTTAGGGTAATAAATGATCCTAAGGGTTTTTTATACTTCATTTACAATTGAGGAGATTAACATGAATCAGTACGAGTTCATAACCACTACTCCAGAGGAGACAGGTGCATTTGCAGAGAAGCTTGCAACATACCTTCAACCTGGCGATGTGTTAACATTAGAAGGTGATCTTGGGGCGGGAAAGACGACGTTTACGAAAGGATTGGCCAAAGGACTTGGTATTTCTAAAACAGTAAACAGCCCTACCTTTACCATTATAAAAGAATATCGGGGACGATTGCCTCTTTATCATATGGATGTTTATCGATTGGATGATTCCTTCGAAGATTTGGGGTTCGATGAATACTTTGAAGGGGAAGGTGTGACCGTCGTAGAGTGGGCTCACTTGATTCAGGATCAGCTTCCAAACGAATTATTAGGTTTGTCGATTTTCAGGGAAGGTGATTCAACAAGAAGAATTGTGTTGAAGCCGTCTGGTGAACGATATAGAGAGTTGTGCAAGGAGGTTGTGTTATGACGATATTATCCATTGATACATCAAATTATCCTTTGGGTGTTGCCCTGATTGATGAGAATAAGGTGATCGGTGAGCATATCACATACATCAAAAAGAATCATTCTGTAAGGGCCATGCCGGCCGTAGAGCAGTTACTGAAGGATTGTGGGATGGAAGCGAAGGACTTAACGAAGATTGTCGTGGCGAATGGACCTGGATCATATACAGGTGTCCGCATTGGAGTGACGTTGGCCAAGACGTTGGCATGGTCGTTGAATATTCCTCTCATTCCGGTATCCAGTCTTGCAACCCTTGCTTCATCTGGACGATATTTTACAGGTTATATCGTTCCTTTGTTTGATGCGAGAAGAGGTCAGGTGTATACAGGACTATATGAATTCCATGATGATCAATTGACCTGTGTAGAGGAAGATCGCAATATCATGCTCGATCAATGGGTCACGAAATTAAAAGAGTTAGATAAAGATCTATTATTTGTAGGTAATGATGTCACCATTCACGAAAGCACGATTAAAGAAATACTTGGGGATCAAGCCAGGATTGCTCCTTTTGTTAGTCACAATCCGCGTCCTTCTGAACTGGCATTCCTGGGGGCAGCTTTACCTGAGACATCTGCCCATGAGGTGCTCCCTAACTATATTCGATTAGCCGAAGCGGAAGTAAAGTGGTTGGAAGCACAAAAAAATTCTTAATATAGAGGATCGTTAGATAATGGACATTCGATTTATGACGGTTGATGATTTAGATGCGGTAATGGATATTGAAACTAAATCTTTTAGCATTCCTTGGAGCCGTGACGCTTTCTTGAATGAAATAGAGCATAATCACCTCTCTGCTTATCTGGTTGCGGAAGAGGGAGACTGTATAGCAGGCTATTGTGGTGTGTGGCTCGTAGTGGATGAGGCTCATATCACCAATGTAGCCGTTCTTCCCGAATATAGAGGGCACGGGCTCGGAGAACGTCTTATGCGTAAGATCATGGGCATTGCAGTTGAGTTTGGTGCCAGGGTCATGACTCTGGAAGTCAGAGTATCCAATACGCCTGCCAAGGATCTATATAGGAAGCTTGGATTTCAAGATGGTGGAATTCGGAAACGGTATTATTCCGATAATCAAGAAGATGCTTTAGTAATGTGGGTGAATTTATGAAAAAAGATACGTTTGTATTGGGAATTGAGACGAGCTGTGATGAAACAGCTGTGGCTATAATTAAAAATGGTACGGAGATCGTAACAAATATTGTTTCTTCTCAAATTGAGAGTCATAAGCGATTTGGCGGGGTCGTACCTGAAATCGCATCCCGGCATCATGTGGAGCAGGTTACCTTTGTATTGGAGGAAGCCCTTCAACAAGCAGGCATGACCATGGATGAAATCGATTGTGTTGCCGTCACGGAAGGTCCGGGTTTAGTTGGTGCTCTTCTTATCGGGGTTAACGCAAGCCAAAGCACTGGCTTTCGCTCATAACAAGCCTTTAGTGGGTGTCCATCACATAGCAGGACATATCTATGCCAATCGGTTAGTGAAAGAGATGAAATTTCCCCTCCTTTCATTGGTTGTTTCAGGGGGGCATACAGAGCTTGTATTCATGGAAGAACACGGTTCGTTTAAAGTGATAGGCGAAACCCGGGACGATGCTGCAGGTGAGGCATATGATAAAGTAGCGAGAACGTTGGGCCTACCTTATCCGGGTGGCCCACATATAGACCGGCTCGCTCAGGAAGGGGAAGCTGCCATTGATTTACCGAGGGCGTGGCTGGAAGACGATTCGTACGATTTCAGCTTTAGCGGGTTGAAATCAGCCGTGATTAACACCCTTCATAATGCGAAGCAGAAAGGAGTAGCCATCCCTCCAGAGGATCTGGCAGCAAGCTTTCAGGCTAGCGTGATTGATGTATTGGTCACAAAGACGGTTAAAGCAGTAAAGGAATATAAAGTCGAGCAGGTATTACTGGCCGGCGGGGTTGCAGCCAATAAAGGGCTGCGCAGTGCCCTTCAGGAAGCATTTGAAGGTTTGGAAGCAGAATTGATCATTCCTCCCTTGTCTCTCTGTACAGATAATGCGGCCATGATTGCAGCGGCAGGCACTGTGCTGTTTGAACAAGGAAAAAGAGGCGGAATGGATATGAATGCAAATCCAGGACTTGATATTGAGAACTTCTAATTGTGAAAGCTTAGACGTGAACAGCGTTTAAGCTTTTTCTTATTTAATTTTCAACGAGGCTGTTGATAAAAGAGAGCGGAATGTGAATATCTTCATTGAGAGAAAGAGTGAATAAACGGCTCATGTGAATATCATGTGAGTAACGAGCAATACTTGGTGCCGATACTTATAATAGTAGAACGAACATATGTTTTATCAACAGTTTGTGGATAAATTGTGAGTAACTTTGTATAAGTTGTGTACTTTGTGTGAAAAAACCTATGAACCAACTCCCCATTATTTGGAATGTCTTGTGGATAACATAACTTTTTGTTGTGGATAATGTGGAAAAGTAATGTGAATAAGGAAATTGGGGGATTTACGTTGTGGATAATGATGTGGAATAAAAAAAGGGTGAAGAATAAGTGTAGTGGCCACTTATCCCCACCCCTGTGGATTATTGTTCTCCTTGAAGAAGTTCTTCAAGCTCGGTCCATTCCTCCAGCAGTGAATCAAGTTCTTCCTTTTCTTTGATAAGAGATTCGTTGATGTCATGGACTTTTTCATGATCTTGAAAGATATCCGGATCGCAGAGCAGTTCTTCCTTCTCTTGAACGCTTTCTTCAAGGGCTTCCATCTGCTTCTCGATTTCTTCAACCCTTCGTTTCCTTTGCCGTTCAAGCTTTTTCGCTTCCTTATCAATCTTATGAGACTGCTTTTGGGTGGTTTCTTGTGAAACAGCTTGTCCTTGCTCCAGTCTTTCGAGTGCTGCCAGCTCTTCCAGCTGCGATAATTTCTCTACATAGTAGTCATAATCTCCAAGGTACTCAGTTGATCCCTTCCTTGAGAGTTCCACAACCTTGGTAGCGATGCGATTGATGAAATACCGGTCATGGGATACAAAGAGGATGGTCCCCGGATAGTCAATCAAGGCATTCTCCAATACTTCCTTGCTGTCTAAATCGAGATGGTTCGTGGGCTCGTCCAGGATAAGGACATTTCCCTTTTCCATCATTAGTTTGGAGAGTGCAAGCCTTGCTTTCTCTCCGCCACTGAGGGTGGAAACGGGCTTAAGGACATCTTCTCCTGAGAATAAGAAGTTTCCAAGTACGGTCCTGATTTCTTTTTCCATTTTCATCGGGTATTCGTCCCACAGTTCATTTAGGACCGATTTATTGGAAGAGAGGTCAGCTTGTTCTTGATCATAATAACTAATGGAAACATTGGATCCAAATTTATACGTGCCGTCTAGAGGGAGAAGCTTATTCACAAGCGTCTTCAACAGGGTGGACTTACCGATACCGTTGGGTCCCACCAGGGCAATGCTGTCCCCTTTTTTTAACCGTAAAGTCGATATGGGAAGAAATCTGTTCATCTCTACCATAACCGATGGCAAGGTCTTGTACGTGAAGGACATCATTGCCGCTGGGACGGTCAATTTGGAAAGTGAAGGTAGCCGATTTCTCATCTCCAAGGGGTTTATCCATCATATCCATTCGTTCTAATTTCTTTCTTCGGCTCTGTGCCATCTTCGTTGTGGAGGCACGGGCGATATTTCGTTGGATGAAATCTTCAAGCTTGGCAACCTCTTGCTGCTGGCGCTCGAACATTTTTAAATCCTTCTCGTAATCTTCCGCTTTCTGTTCAAGGTATTTACTGTAGTTCCCCCAGGTATTTCTTACTCCGGTTCCGGGAGATTTCATACACTTGATTGACGACACTATCCAGGAAATAGCGATCATGTGAAACGATGAGGACAGCCCCTTCATAACTTTGAAGGTACGTTTCCAGCCACGACAGCGTTTCGATATCCAGATGGTTGGTGGGCTCATCAAGAATCAGGATGTCAGGCTTGGTTAACAGGAGCTTACCAAGGGCCAAGCGTGTCTTTTGGCCGCCACTCAATGTAGAAATCTTCGTTTCGTAATCGAAATCGGCAAAATTCAATCCGTGCAGAACGGATCGGATATCCGCTTCATATTGGTAGCCTCCGGAATCTTTGAATCGAACTTGAAGCTCATCATATTCTTTTAATACGCGTTGATAAATCTCTTCTTGTTCATACACAGAAGGATCGGCCATATCTTTCTCCAGTTTTCTTAATTGCATTTCCTGGGTTTGCAATTCTTTGAAAACAGTTAACATTTCTGACCAAATCGAAAGCTCAGATTCCAATCCCGTGTTTTGAGCAAGGTATCCAATGGAAACCCCTTTCGGCTTCGTAATATCGCCGGAATCATAGGAGAGCTGACCTGCGATTATTTTTAGAAGAGTCGATTTCCCTGCTCCGTTGCGGCCAACGAGGGCGACACGATCTCTTGTCTGTATTTCAAGCTTGATATTTGATAGGATATTATCTGCACCAAAGTTTTTCGTTAATTGATTCACCTGTAGTAGAATCATGACGTTTCACCTCTATTTCATAGTGATAGTGTACCGTATTTAGGAGGGGAACGGCAATCAATCGGGTGGAAGAATGACTACTAATCTTCACACACTTAGGATAAAATATAGTGTATGATGTGTAGGAAAGATATAAATACTGAACACTTCTTATTTTGGAAGCGGTATCAGAGGTTTTTGATTAGATGTGGGGGAATGCAATATGAATCAGGATACAACGAAAATTCCACAGGCAACGGCAAAGCGCCTTCCGCTATATTATCGGTTTATAAAAAATCTGTACTCATCGGGTAAGCAGAGAGTTTCATCGAAAGAACTGAGTGAAGCGGTGAAGGTTGATTCTGCAACGATTCGCAGAGATTTTTCTTATTTTGGGGCACTGGGTAAAAAGGGATATGGATACAATGTCAACTATCTTCTTTCTTTTTTCCGGAAAACCTTGGATCAGGATGCCATCACGAAGGTGGTGCTGATCGGGGTAGGAAATCTGGGCACAGCGTTTCTTCATTATAATTTCATCAAAAATAATAATACGAAGATCGAAATGGCCTTTGAAGTAGATGAACAAAAGGTTGGTTCACAAATAAGCGATGTTCCCGTCTTTCACCTGGATGATTTAGAAGAGAAGCTTGAAGGGCATGATATTGAAGTAGCGATTCTTACTGTTCCGGCTTCTTCTGCTCAGAACATCACAGATCGCCTGGTCTCCTCCAATATTAAGGGAATCCTTAATTTCACACCTGCCAGATTGACGGTACCGGATCATATCAGGGTCCATCATATCGACCTGGCTGTAGAACTTCAGTCTTTGGTTTACTTCTTGAAGCACTATTCAGAGGAAGACACGGAAATGTCACAAGATGGAATCATAACTGAATAGAAAGTCTTTCATATTTACGTTATGATAGAATGGTAAAAGAGGAGGTGTCTCATTATGTTGGGTGCAGGTAGTATTGTACTGATAACGGTTGTTGCTCTACTGATTTTTGGACCGAAGAAATTGCCGGAGTTAGGAAAAGCGGCCGGGAATACTTTACGTGAATTCAAGAATGCAACAAAGGGCTTAGCAGATGATGAGGACGATAATAGTAAAAAAGCTAAGTAGGGTAGGATGAACGCCATGAGTCAAAGTCAAAGAGACATGACAGTCTATGAACATATAGGGGAATTGCAGAAACGACTCATGTTTGTAGTCGTTTTCTTCTTGTTAGCGGTCATCGCGAGTTTTTTCCTTGCGGAGCCGCTGATTCGATACTTGCGGCATGCGGATGAAGCGAAAGAATTAACGATGAATGCCTTTCGGATTACAGATCCTCTCAAAATCTATATGGAAATGATCATGTTTATTGCGATCATCATGACATCGCCCATTATTCTTTTTCAAGTATGGTCGTTCGTAAGTCCAGGCTTATATGAGAAAGAGAGAAAGGTAACGCTGAGTTATATACCGATTTCTGTCCTTCTTTTTCTGGGTGGATTGTCATTTTCATATTTTATTTTGTTTCCATACGTCGTGAAATTCATGATGGGGTTATCAACCAATCTGAATATCCAACAAGTGATCGGAATCAACGAGTACTTTCATTTTCTGTTTCAAATAACCATACCATTTGGATTTTTGTTTCAACTTCCGGTCATTATGCTGTTTTTGACCCGTTTGGGGATCGTGACGCCGATGCTCCTGGCGCAAATGAGAAAAGTGGCGTATTTCGTATTGCTGGTCATCGCCGCCTTCATCACACCGCCGGACATCGTTTCCCATCTGATGGTGACCGTACCGTTACTGCTTCTTTATGAAATCAGTATCTGGATATCCAAAATGGGATATAAAAAGGTATTAGAAGCAGAACAAATGCTTGAAATGGAACAGTTCGAAGATAAAAAATAAGGATTGATCAAAAGATCAATCCTTATTTTTTATTCTCTATTTTCTTTTTGATTTTGAAATGCAGCATCACCATGCGCAGCCCTGAACCGAAGTCAAGAGTTGCCAGAAAGACGAGCATATACGTGAAAAATCCCCAACCATCATCTTGTACATTTTGCACAGCAAAGTATGTGAAGAGCACACCGAGAAGGAGATAGATCACGCCTGAGAAAAGCGGTGATCTCCTCATAGAAATAATCCTCCAATAAATCCTTGTATTTGTTCAGCTTCATTGATCATCTTTTCAATTTCATCCTTATAAATAGATTGCATTAGAACGACCGTTGTATTCATGGCCACGTGGGCAAATATTGGTACCAGGATGCGCTTCGTCTTGACGTATAAAAACGCAAACGTAAAGCCCATTGCCGAGTAAAGGATCACATGCTCAGGCTCAAAGTGTGCGAGGGCAAAGATGACCGAACTTATTAAGCCGGCGAAGAAGAAGTTCATCTTCTCATACAGGACCCCGAAGATGATCTTTCTGAATACAATCTCTTCAAGGATAGGGCCAATGATGGCCGCGACCATCATGGAAAGGGGCACCTTCTCAATAATACCAATGATCATCTGTGTGTTTTCAGATCCCATTTCGATCCCAAGGGCATACTCGACTTGGATGGCGACTGATTGTGCAATGAACGCCATGAAGATTCCGACTACGGCCCATACGGTGGAGCTCCCCGCATTCATGGGGGTGCTTCGTTCAAGTCCGGTGCTTGTTTCACTCTTCCTGAGAATCCCCCAGACAACGAGCAGAGTCAGCGTAAAGCTGATTACTAACCAGTATCCCGGCACAACATTTCTGACTGTACCTTCAGGTTGCCCAAGAACATCGACACCAATCTTGAATAAGAGCGGTATCCCCACGATACTTGAAAGCTGCATGACAATATAGGCCATTAAGATATATCCGAAATGTTTTTTCAACGTTTGATCTCCTTTAACACCTGTTGGATAAGGACGAAATAGGATTCGTCCTGAACTTACTCTTGTACAATTCTACTAAGAAAAAGGGAAGTGTTCAAATCTAAGGAATCACATGGCTTTATCGTGAAGTGGCTGCTGCGTTAAATAAACGGAAACCAGCCAAGGAATCCATCCCCGGCGCCTGAATGGTAGCAGGGTGACCTTGAACGGAAATCAGCTTCCCGTTTATCGTATAAATTCAAGAAACGGCGCATAGGATAGGACAGTGTGAAAAAAAGAGAAAAATGACGAAAAAAAATTTAAGCAGGACTCTTGCAAAATGAAAACGAATTAATTAATATAATAGTTGTGTTAGCACTCACTGTGAGCGAGTGCTAATAAATATCATTTACATAATTTCAAGGAGGTTGTTTCACTTGTTAAAACCACTAGGTGATCGCGTCGTTATCGAGCTAGTTGAGTCTGAAGAAAAAACAGCAAGCGGTATTGTGCTACCGGATTCCGCAAAGGAAAAGCCACAAGAAGGTAAAGTGTTGGCTGTAGGTACTGGTCGCATTCTTGACAACGGTGAGCGCGTTGCTCTTGAGGTAGCTGTCGGCGATCGGATCATTTTCTCTAAATACGCTGGTACAGAAGTGAAATACCAAGGCACAGAATACCTGATCCTACGTGACAGCGACATTCTGGCTGTAGTTGGCGAATAATTTAAACTTCGTATATAAACATTACTTACTTTAAATAAGAGGAGGACTTTATCAATGGCTAAAGATATTAAATTCAGCGAAGAAGCACGCCGTTCCATGCTTCGCGGTGTCGATCAATTAGCAAACGCAGTAAAAGTAACTCTTGGACCAAAAGGACGTAACGTGGTACTTGAGAAGAAATTCGGTTCACCGCTTATCACAAATGACGGTGTGACAATCGCAAAAGAAATCGAACTAGAAGATGCATTCGAAAACATGGGTGCAAAGCTTGTTGCTGAAGTAGCAAGCAAAACAAACGAAATCGCCGGTGACGGTACAACGACTGCAACAGTCCTAGCGCAAGCGATGATCCGTGAAGGTCTTAAAAACGTAACAGCTGGTGCGAACCCTGTCGGCGTCCGTAAAGGTATCGAAAAAGCGGTTCAAGCTGCTATCGAAGAATTAAAAGTGATCTCTAAGCCGATCGAAGGCAAAGATTCCATCGCTCAAGTTGCGGCAATTTCAGCTGCTGACGAAGAAGTCGGTCAACTGATTGCAGAAGCAATGGAGCGCGTTGGAAACGACGGCGTTATCACAATCGAAGAATCTAAAGGTTTCACTACTGAACTTGACGTAGTGGAAGGAATGCAGTTCGACCGTGGATATGCATCTCCATACATGGTCACTGATTCTGATAAAATGGAAGCTGTTCTTGAGAATCCATACATCTTAATCACTGACAAGAAAATCGGAAACATCCAGGAAGTACTTCCTGTTCTTGAGCAAGTTGTACAACAAGGTAAGCCATTACTAATGGTAGCTGAAGATGTTGAAGGTGAAGCGCTAGCAACACTTGTTGTGAACAAACTTCGCGGAACATTCAACGCTGTAGCGGTTAAAGCTCCTGGCTTCGGTGACCGTCGTAAAGCAATGCTTGAAGACTTAGCGGTTCTTACTGGTGGAGAAGTGATCACAGAAGATCTAGGCCTGGACCTTAAATCTGCGAACATTACTCAACTTGGCCGCGCTGCGAAAGTAGTCGTAACGAAAGAGAACACGACTGTCGTAGAAGGCTCTGGAGATCCAGAAAAAATCGCAGCCCGCGTAAACCAAATCCGTGCTCAATTAGAAGAGTCTACTTCTGAGTTCGATAAAGAAAAATTACAAGAGCGTCTTGCTAAGCTTGCAGGCGGAGTGGCAGTCGTGAAAGTCGGAGCTGCAACTGAAACGGAGCTTAAAGAACGTAAACTACGCATCGAAGACGCCCTGAACTCTACTCGTGCAGCAGTAGAAGAAGGGATCGTATCCGGTGGTGGTACGGCACTTGTGAACGTATACAACAAAGTAGCATCAATCGAAGCGGATGCAGATGTAGCAACGGGTATCAACATCGTACTGCGTGCTCTTGAAGAGCCGATCCGTCAAATCGCTCACAACGCAGGCCTTGAAGGTTCTATCATCGTAGAACGCCTGAAGAAGGAAGAAGTAGGTGTAGGATTCAACGCAGCTACTGGTGAGTGGGTCAACATGATCGAAAAAGGTATCGTAGATCCTACTAAAGTGACTCGTTCTGCCCTTCAAAACGCAGCGTCTGTTGCAGCAATGTTCCTGACTACTGAAGCAGTAGTAGCGGACATTCCTGAAGAAGGCGGCGGCATGCCGGATATGTCTGGCATGGGCGGCATGGGTGGAATGGGCGGCATGATGTAATATCAGCCCTCAACCCCCAGTAATAACCAGGATATGAGTTTCTGAGTCGGTCCTGGATGGCAATCATACTGCCAACCAGGGACCGTTTCAAAACAAGGTCCGAGAATAGAGGTTTCCCATCAATCTTTGGGAAGCCTCTTTTTTTCTCTTTATTATACTTATTTCCTCGTTTGTATTTATTTTCATAAATAGACAAATCCTTCAGCCTTTGTTACCTTCCTTTAACCTTTTTATTATCTCTTTGTAATAGCTCCTTAGTATTGCCTTTAAATTCTGACAGTAACATAATGGGTGATCACATCTTGAAGGAGGAATAACCTTGGGTCAGAATCATGAGTTGCATCAATCAAGTAACAACTACGATAAATCACGCAGAACGTTCTTGAAGTATTTCTTGGCAGGATCTGCGGTAATGGCATTGGAGACGTCGGGAATCTCCCGTTTGACGTCGATGGTTTCCCGTGCGGAAGCAGCAACAGCGGTAGAGCCTTATGCTCCTGCACAAGCAATTGGGAAAGGATTCCCACAGTCTATTGCATCAGGAGATCCTACGCCGACTGGTGCCATGCTTTGGACAAGGGTCGATCCTTCTGAGGAGACTGGTTTGACGAATAAAGAATTCTCAAGTGAAGTCATTTATTGGCTTGAAAATAAATCGGCTAACGACTCTTCTTTAGAAGAGGGAATTAATCAAGGTAAGTTCATTATGTTTGAGATAAGTAAGAAGGCGGATTTTTCTACGGTGGAAATGAGAGGATTCTCTCCAATCTGGAAGGACCATGACCATGTCGTGCGTGTTGACTTGGATGGTAAGCTTGCTTCCCAACAGGCTTACTACTATCGGTTCATTACGAAAAGTGGCCTAGTAAGTAAGACAGGCCGTTTCAAAACATTGTCGGCAGAAGGGACAGATGTTCAGTCTGCATCCATCGGTTATGTGTCCTGTCAGGATTACACCAATGGATATTTTAACGCCCTAGGCTATATGGCGGATGAGGAAATGGACTTTTTCCTGCATCTTGGGGACTACATTTATGAGTCCGTGGGCGACGCTGCCTACCAGGGGAACCTGGAAGACCGCCAAATTAAACTCCCGAGTGGTCAAGGTAAGGCGTTTACCATTCAGGACTACCGTAAGCTTTATCAGACGTACCGTTCCGATAAGGACCTGCAAAAGCTTCATGAAAATCATGCGATGATCGGGATTTGGGATGACCACGAATTTGCCAACGACACGTATTATCCGGCGGTGGCACCAGATGATAATCCGGAATCCGATCCTGCCCGCCGCCTTATTGCGAACCAGGTATGGTTTGAGTATATTCCGGCGCGTGTCCCGTACAATGCAAATGGGACGTTTGAGGATTCTATTAAAATTTATCGTTCCATTACGGTAGGGAACCTTGCTTCCATCATCATGACCGATGAGCGGCTTTACCGCAGTGCACACCCATGCGGACAAGAAACCCTGGACCGATACCTGGCGGCGGGATGTGAGGATATCAACCTTTCCAGTCGGACGATGCTTGGTAAAACGCAAAAAGATTGGTTCTTAAATGAGTTGAAAAATGCCAAGGGGACTTGGAAAATTTGGGGCAATGAAGTGCAGGTGACACAATTGAAGGTGCAGGGGAATTATTTAAACCTTGATGCATGGGATGGCTACGCCTATGAAAGACAGCAGATTGCCCAGACAGTGTTAAACAATGGCATTAACAATTTCCTTGCGTTGACTGGTGATTTCCACACATTCGAAGCGTCGTATATGCAAAATGAGTATGTAGCCAACGGTGAGAAATTCGGAGTGGAGCTAATGGTTGGTTCCGTCACATCCAGTAACCTAAGAGAAACACTTCGCAACTCCCTGAATGCAGCACCGGATGCTTCCAGTCCGATCCCTATGGACGCAGCGGATGAGCTGGTAAAGGTCCTGAAGGGGAAATTTAGTGAGGGGACAACACTTACGGCAGAGTTACTGTTTAAAGAACTTCAAAATATCGTTAAAGTGGAAAATCCCTGGATTGACTTGTTCGACAGTACCACACACGGATATGCAGTGTTGCAGTTGACGAAGACAAAAGCAAAATGGACGGCCTATTCAGTAGATAATATTGAAAAACCACAAGCAACGAAAAAGCTGTTATGGCAATGTGAAGTGCCGAACGGTGAAGTGAAAATCAATGTTCTCGAAGGCAGCTTACTATAATCCAGCAGGAGGGCTTACTATGCTACAAAGTATTGGAATTCCAGGATTAATCTTAATTCTTATCATTGCATTGATTGTATTCGGACCTTCGAAACTTCCAGAAATCGGGCGTTCCTTCGGGATCACCCTGCGTGAATTCAAGAAGGGTACCAAAGAATTGATGTCAGATGAGGATCCGAAAAAAGCCAAGACAGAAGATACAGCTGCAGTACAAAAGGAATCGTAGGACTAGAGAGAAGGGAGGGACTTGGCTGAGGGACAGGTTCCTCTTTTTTCTAAGATGGAGGGGTGAACATGACACAACAGGAATTTATCCAGAACCACTTAGTTGAATTGCGGCAACGGATTCTTACTGTGGTGGTGACTTATGCTGTTCTATTGATTGGTGGCTTTTTAAGCGTAAAACACATTTATCGCTGGATCCTGAATGACGCGGAGCTTAAGCTTACGGTGTTGGGTCCTTCGGATATCCTATGGGTATATTTTACCCTTGCCAGTATGTGTGCATTTGCATTTCTGATCCCGTTGCTGACCTATCAGGTGTGGGCGTTTGTAAAACCGGCATTGAAACCCGAGGAACGAAGGGCAACCATGCTGTTTATTCCCTTATTATTCATATTATTTGTGAGCGGAATGGCGTTTGGCTATTTCATGGTCTTCCCGATGGTGTTTGAGTTTATCGTATCCCTGTCGGAAGGGATGTTTGCGACGATGTTCACAGCGGAGAAATATTTCCGGTTTTTATTTCAGATCGTCTTTCCTTTAGGGTTACTCTTTGAATTACCGGCTGTCGTTTTATTTCTAACGGAAATCGGGATACTGTCTCCGGAATTTATGAAGAAATATCGGAAGTACGTCTATTTCGGGCTCGTCGTCCTATCCGCCGTCATCACGCCACCAGACTTCGTATCCCAACTATTCGTACTTATTCCCATGTTCTTGCTCTACGAAATCAGTATCTGGCTCTGCTCGTGGCGCTCGCAAAAGAAAGGTTCAAATCCTTTATCTCAACATGTGTGACGATTTCATAGATTTGAAAACAAATATAGGGTTTTTGAAAATAAACTCTGATTTTTGAAAGTATGTTAGACAATTTTGAAAATAATGGTCCAATTTTGATAAAATAATCACGAACCGTGTGTGGAGGGCTTTATAAAGCACTTGGGCTGATCTCTGTTGCAAGAAAAAACGTCTTTTCATCCAACTTTTTAGCCGCATATTGTACCTTTGCCTTAAATTCAATACTTTTGACAGTTACTAATACTGTTTTTGGTGGTCATTTCTTATGAAGTGACCACCTTTTTAGCGTTTAGAGAGAGTTGAAGCGTTTAAACCATGAGTTTATAGGTGAAAAGTATGATGGAAAGACATCCATTCTGAAACTATTGACGTATACTCCGTGTACCTTCTACTTTCAAACTAAATCAAAGCAGGTGATAACGTGGATGATTCAACCATGAAACTAAGAACACTGGTGGAACGGATCATAAAAGGAGATGAACAGGCAAAGGAAGAATTCGAAAGACGATGGGAGATTCCATGGGAGCAAGTCGGAACGGTACCCATATCCATGGAGAAGAACCAAAGGGACTGAAATGGTTCTTTCCATCTCTCATATGATAAAGTATGGATAGATATTTTTCAGAAAGAGGGTTACTGATGACAGTCAAACAATACTATCAAGACGCTTATATGAAAGCCTTCCAAACCTCCATCCAGGATCAAAAGCAGGATGAATCAGGCTGGTATGTGGTATTAGAACAAACAGCCTTTTATCCAACAGGCGGAGGCCAGCCCCATGATACAGGAACATTAAAGGGCAAGGAGATTATCAATGTGGAAGAAGTGGACGGGGACATCCGTCATTACATAGAAGAGCCGTTCAGCGATATTTCAGGGGTCTTTGAGGGGAGAATTGATTGGGAACGCCGATTCGATCATATGCAAGCAGCATGCGGGTCAACATGTCCTATCTGCTGCCTTTGCAGAAGCCTTTCAATATGAGACGATCAGCTTTCACCTTGGGAAAGAGATCTTGACCATCGACTTGAATGTAAGTGATATCGATGAGGCAGACGCTGAGAAAGCGGAGGCCCTGGCCAACGGAATCATTCGGGAAGCGAGACCCATCGAAACGAAATGGATGACCGAAGCAGAACTGTCCGACTATCCACTTCGAAAGCAGCCTTCCGTCACAGACGCGATCCGGCTGGTCATCATCCCGGACTTTGATTACAACGGATGCGGGGGGAACCCATCCCCGTTACACGAGTGAAGTCGGGGCTATCAAGATCCTTGATTGGGAGAAGCATAAAGGTCATATCCGATTGCAGTTTGTGTGTGGGGACCGGGTGCTCGCGCAGCTTCATCAAAAGAATGAAGTGTTGAAGGAACTGACAGTCCTGCTTCAATCCCCTCAGGAAAAAATGAAAGAAGCAGCCCGTCAGCTGGTTGATAAAGTTAAAATCCAAGAAAAACAGATGGATGAAGTGAAGCAGAAGCTTATAAAGTATGAAGCGAAAGAATTCAGTCAGAATGCAATCCCTCTTGCAAAAGGCGGCTGCTTTATCAAAGGTGCCTACCAAAATCGTCCTGTCCAGGAGCTTCAACAGCTGGCCCGACAGATCGTAGCTGACAATAAAGAGGCTGTTGTCTTTTTTACAGTCCAAAATGGTGACAAGCTTCAAGTTGTCGGAGCGAAAGGAAAAAGTGCAGACCAAAATTTAAAAGATCTCGCCCCAGAAATTTTCGCCGTCATCAACGGAAAAGGCGGAGGAAAAGAAGATTTCATTCAGGGTGGAGGAGAGCCGGTCGTTTCACCGGAAAAGCTATTGGACGAAATTGAAACTATTTTAACGTGAAAGATGGGCTGCTGTGAAGTGGTAGAACATTCGAAGAAAACAGCGCATTTGACCTTGAACGCAATGTGTTCAAGTGGACAAACAAAATATATATATGAAGAGAGCTCCCCGATCAATGACGGGGAGCTTTCTGTATGGTGTGGGGTATTTTGAACGTCCTATCCTCACAAATAATTACAATTACCTACTAAATTTAACATTTGTAATATACCACCTAAAAATTACCACGTTTGCAACTTCTTCAGCGGTTGATTTTTCATCATTCAAACTTTGTATTCAGAACCTAATGCCCATGTAAGCGCACATCCAAAAAAGGACTTCTAGTCCTAAACTAACAGACAGATTTCGACAAACCCCTGCACTCATTGACGTTAGTCACATCCGGTGATAATTAATATATAGGAAAAAATCATGAACAAAATATGACATTCAGGTTTTTAAACTTGAAATTGGTGGTAATTAAGAATGGAAATAATTCCAATATATTCAAAAACAAGACTATTGAATCATGTTGTAAGTGGTGTGACAGTATTGACTGAAAAACTGAAGGAGATTAGAAAAATAACAAGTACATCATAAGATTTATTTATTCCTAATTTATTTTGTAATGGAGTGACAGGGTAATGATTGAGTCCAAAAAAAGAGCATTTATTTTTTTATTTTTGGCATTTCTATTAGCGCTTGTAGCTGGTTACTTGGTTTATGACAAAGTAAAAGATCTGAATTCCGAGCTGGGTGGAATGACGAAAGTGTATGTCGCAAAAGGAGATATCCCTTCAAGAACATTAATTAAGGAAAGTCAAATACAGGCAATGGAAATACCCAATAAGTTTGTAACTGAATCACATATTACCGGAAAGCTTGAGTTGAAAGACAGGGTTTCTGTTGTTCCTCTAAGTGATGGAGATATTATTACATCAAACATGATTAAACCTGTATCCAACCTGAACAATGAAAATGATAGAGTAGTAGCCATTTATAGGAATGATAAAATTCAATTTGATCAAGTGATTGCAGCCTTAGATAGAATTGACATCATCGTATCCCGCGAGGTTAATGGGGAAAGAAAAACAGAATTATTTATGGAGGATGTTCCCGTCTCTTACGCTGAAGGGGATGAAAAAAGTTTCGCAGGTGTTGCCGTAGTAGTTCCAAAAGAAAAGGCATCAGAGTTAATTCATGTACAAAACTATGCAGAACATATAAGGATTCTAAAAGCAAATGTAGGAAAAGAGTCAGTACCGGTTCAGACAGAAACTACTTCTGAAGCCAAACCTGAGGAAAAACCAAAAGAGGAAACAATGAAAGAAGATCAACCAGCTAGTCAGGATAAACCAAAAGAATCAAATCAAGGAGACACATCAAATGGAAAAGAATCTTGATATTCTACTAGTTAGTGAAGATGAAATGATTACAAACCAAATACTCAATATACTGGACCAGGAAGAGAGCACTGTAACAGTCATCAGTCCGGAAGATACTGTTAGGGAAGTGAACAGACAAAGCAGGAATATCATCGTGTTTGTTCAGTCCGATCATGATAATTCAGTAGAGTTGGTTCAATATATTAAAACGGTTAATCCGTCTACGTACGTCATCTTTCTGGCTGTCAGTTCAGAAATTACCGTTCTGAGAAATGTAACAAGAGCAGGAGCGGAGGATTTCTTCGTCTTACCGGATGAGATGTCTCTATTCTTGAGCAGGTTTCCGACCATAAAGAAAAATTACGCATTGAAACAAAGCAGTCAAGAAGATAAGCAAGTGGTCTTTGGAAAAGGAAGGGGTCAAATCTTTTCCTTCTATAGTGCTAAAGGTGGTAGTGGGAAATCTGTTATCTCCTCGACATTTGCGCAAACGTTAAAGCTTGAGTCAGCGGCAGAGGTCATTTTGCTTGATTTTAATTTTCAATATGGCGGTATAGAGACTATCATGTCCATCGAATCAAACCGCTCAATAGCGGATTTAACACCAGTAATAAATGAGCTGAATGAGAACCATGTAAGAAATGTTTCTCAAACTGAATCTCACTCTCAAATGGAAATCCTGGTCAGCCCTTGTGATGCGGAAGTAGGGGAAACGCTGGATGAACAATTTATTGCCAAGTTATTAAGAACATGCCGAAGATCGTTTGATTATGTCATTATCGATCTACCATCCGAAGTGAATAATTTGATGGTCACCACTTTAGAAGAATCAGACAAAATATATTATGTTCTTTATCCGGAAACATCCTCATTAAAGGTGTTAAAGCACTATGAAGAATTATGTAACAGGCTGGGAATCGATCTGCAGTCGCGAATGGAAATTATTCTGAATGAAGTTTCTAAAGAAAACGAACTTCAACAGGGTGATTTAAAGGATATCTTGAGATTCCCAATCACAGCATCCATTCGCAGAGATCTAAAAGGGCTGCAGCCTTACGTAAATAAAGGAGAACCAATCAGAAAGTCTTCCAGGGAGAAGCGGCTTATTCCTTTTGCTAAGGATGTCAGAAAGTTTGCTAAGTCAGTCTTAAGTTAGGAGGGAAACGATGTCGTCTCTATTTGATAAACGAAAAGAAAAAATGAGTAAGAATCGGCGGACTTCCTATGAATATGAGAATCACCTGGTGGATGATCTTGTAGCACTATAAAGCCAGGTTATTAAGAGATACCAACCTCGAAGCCCTTACACAACTCACTCAAGGTGAGATGAGATTAAAGATTGAACAACTTGTTTCACAGTTCATGTCGGAAGAAAGAGTGATTATTTCACGGAATGACAAAGAGCTACTCATCTCTAGAATACTAGATGAGTCTGTGGGATACGGGCCACTTGAACCTTTGATTAATGATGAAACGATTACTGAAATCTTAATCAACGGATACGAAGAAATCTATGTGGAGAGGCTGGGGAAGCTAGAAATCAGTCATGTGAAGTTCAGGGATGATGAACACGTGAGGCACGTGGTAGACCGTATTGTAGCACCTCTTGGCAGAAGAATCGACGAAAGCTCGCCTATGGTAGATGCCAGATTACCGGATGGAAGCCGCGTGAATGCTGTCATACCTCCAATAAGCTTAAATGGTACGTTGGTTTCAATTAGGAAATTCAGAGCAGAACCGTTTAAAATGGATGACCTGCTAAATTTCAACACGCTGAATTCCAATATGTCGAATTTTCTTGATGCAGTAGTCAAATCCAAACTAAATACTCTGATATCCGGAGGGACAGGATCAGGTAAAACAACCATTCTTAATGTATTGGCTGCTTCCATTCCATTTGGAGAACGTGTCATAACGATAGAGGATTCTGCAGAGTTAAGGTTGGATAGACCGAATGTAGTAGGGATGGAGGCAAGGCCGGAGAATGTAGAGGGAAGAGGAGAGGTCTCCATACGAAACTTGGTGAAGAATGCTCTTCGTATGAGACCGGACCGAATTATTGTAGGTGAGGTCCGAAGCGGAGAGGCATTTGATATGCTGCAGGCAATGAATACTGGACACGAGGGTTCCATTACTACTGTTCATGCCAACTCACCGGAAGATGCGCTTCGGCGTGTAGAAGCCATGGTCGTGATGGCAGGTATGGATTTACCCTCTCATATTGTCAGGGAGTATATAGTCGGTGCTTTGGATATCATCGTGCAAGCAACTCGTCTAACGGATGGTACCAGGAAGATAGTTTCTATCTCAGAAGTGATGAAGAATGCCGATGGAAGTCACGAAATGAAAGAAATCTTTACGTTTAAACGGACAGCCATGAAACAAGATGGCACGATTGAAGGATACTATACAGCTACCGGTTATGTTCCTAAATGCCTGGGGCGATTGAAGGTATTCGGGAATGAGATATCAGAAGCCGCTTTTACCCCCCTATATGAGGAGGTGAGCACTTGATTGCAGCTATTGTCACTACACTGGCTACTTTGGTATTGATGATCGCATTGAATTTTTTCCTCGAATACAGGAAAGAAAAGAGGGAGTGGAGAAGGAAAGTTCACGACTTCTATAGCAATGGCGAAAAGAGAAAAAGCTATATTGTACTTCTGGGGAACCGGTTTGACCGTACAGAGACAGCGCAGCCTATTTATGAAAAGCTGAGAGCTGCCAACATTCCATTGACGCCATCTGAGTACTTTGGAGCACAGGTGGTAGCCCTTATGGGATTTGTTGTTGTACTTGGCAATTTCTTTAACCTTCATTTTCTTATTAGCATTTTTGTATCCCTTATGTTTCTTGAAGGTGGAAAGAGACTTATGTTCTTGTTGAGGAAAAATATCGTTAAACAGCGTCTTGCCCAGCAATTGCCTGAGATATGCAGGCTTCTTGCAAACGCAACGAGGTCAGGGATGACTCTTAATCAGGGGGTCCAGCTTGCGGCTCAAGAAATAAGTGAACCTGCAAAGAGTGAATTTAAACGACTGGCCCAGGAAATTTCATTAGGTATTGATTTTAACACTGCCATCCGATCGATGGAGAAAAGGGTCGATAATCGAGAATTCAAGTTATTTGTCGCTACCATACTCATTCAAAAGAAGGCAGGGGGGAATCTGTATTCCGTACTGGATGAAATGGGTCAGACACTGGAAGAAAGGAAGATCCTGATGCAGGAAATCAAGACCATGACTGCGGAACAAAGATATGTAGCATATATCGTCCCTGTCATTCCAATCTTTCTTGTCTTAATGATGAACAACATCATTGATGGTTTCCTTGATCCTTTATTTACAGGTCTGGGTGTTATTCTTTTGCTCCTATTCATAGGAGGGACCTTTTTGACATTCTTCTTAGTTCGAAAGGTTACCAACATTAGGGTGTGATGGCGTGGATGGATTAATCGTAATTTTTTTAATACTGACTCTATTATTCTTAGGGCTAAGCTTAAGAAGCTTCTATTCTTATATAGTGACAAAAAACGAATTAATAAAAGAGGTAGCACAAAAAACCTTTATCTATGATTCTTTCGAAAAAAAGGCTACGAGAAAAGAAAAGATCCTAACCAAAATCTTCGGATATGCAGATGATTTCACAGCAATCGGCCAGCGGGTTAATTTTTTCAGTGAAGATCACGAAGTGAATAAGCTATTAATCAAAGCGGGACATCCATACGGCTTGACTGTTGAGAGATTCCAAGGATTAAAGATGTTCTTTCTGGTAATCGGAATGATAATAGGTGGAATATGCCTGGTTTTACAGCTGCCGTTTTCACAAGTTGCTGTTATCCTATATCCCATTGCAGGTTATGGAGGGGCCATTCTCTGGTTAAATGGTAAAGCCAAGAAGAGGCAGGAAGATTTATCGTTCCAGCTTCCAGACTTCCTTGACACCATGAGTGTCACTCTTCAAGCGGGAGTGGGGCTTAACCAAGCTCTGCAAGATATCGTACCCTATTTTGAAGGACCGATCAAAGAAGAATTTGGTCGGTTCATCCAAGAATTAAGTGTAGGGGTTCCGAGGGGGGAAGCGTATCAAACTCTCTTAGAACGGAACGACAGCAGGGAGTTCCAGCTACTTATTAAATCATTGATTCAAGGCGAACGCCTTGGTGTTCCAATTTCAAAAACATTTAAACTGCAAGCTGAGGAAATGAGAAAAATCAAGAAAGAAATGATCAAAGAAAAAGCGGCGAAAGCATCACCGAAGGTAACGCTTATAACTACCTTTCTCGTTCTTCCCTCAGCCTTGATCCTTATTGGCGGTTTAATGATTATAAATATGTTTAGTGAAAACCGAAATATCCTACAGATGTTTCAGTAAACAAAATAAAACAACTTAAGGAGAGAAAAGATCATGATGAACAAATTAACAGAGCTTTACGTTAAATTAACGATGCCGGTGAAAAATGAAAGAGGAGCACAGTCACTTGAGTGGCTTGGACTCGCTGCATTACTGATCTTAGTATTAGGGATTGTTTCTACTGCAGTAAGTGATAGCAAAGGAAGTATTACAACAATAATTAGTAATATATTCCAGAAAATCACGGACATGGTAGGCTAATTCATAATTTTTAGGAGGCAGACAAATGTACTTAAAGAGAATACTGCCTGTAATACTAGGGGTATCGATATTTATTATCGGTTGTGGAAATGAGGATCAAGAAAAAGCAGATACTATTTCTCAGGATACAGTAGAAACAAGTAAAGAGTCTTCTAAGGAGAAAAATAAAGAAAAAGAAGAGGATGAAAAAAAGGAAGACGTTAAGTTGGATATCAAACCACTGCCGTCTTCTTATGAAGAATTGGAAGAACTGCCTGTTGGTGAAGAATCCGAACATATTCCTCTATTAACGAAAGAAGATAAAGAAAAAGCAGTGGAACGATTTAAAGGTTTGCCTGATATTAAAGGAAACCCGTCACAAGAGGAACTTGATTATTATTATCAGGAACTACTAAGTATGGTTCAAAGAGACTTTAATGGTCCAGAAGCAATGATGAAACAACTAAAATTTCAATCATTCGGGAATCCAGAAATCGAAGACTCCCGTTATCAATTCAAAGAAAATCTTAATGTTGAAATTATTCTCGATGCTTCAGGAAGCATGGCTCAAACCGCAGGAAATAATACAAAAATGGATTCAGCCAAAGAAGAAATCCTGAATTTTGTAAAAGAGCTTCCCGAAGGTACAAAAGTAGGTATGAGAGTATACGGACATAAGGGAAGCAATGCAGATTCTGATAAAGAACTCTCTTGCAAAAGTTCGGAAATCGTATATCCAATAAACACCTATGAATCTGCCAAATTTCAATCAGCTCTGGACAAAGTGAAGCCGACAGGGTGGACACCGATATCCCTTGCACTAAAAGAAGCTCAAAAAGATTTATCAAAGTTTAATGGAGAGAACAATACAAATATTGTCTATCTTGTAAGTGATGGGATTGAAACGTGTGACCAGGACCCGGTAGAGGCAGCAAAGAATTTGTATGATTCGGATTTAAACCCGATCATCAATGTAATCGGTTTTGATGTTGACGATGAAGGTCAAAGGCAGCTAAAGGAGATTGCTGATACTACCGAGGGGATTTATTCCAATGTTGAAGATCAAGCAGGGCTAAAATCAGAACTTGAAAAAATAAATAATGTTGCTGAAGCATGGGATAATTGGAAAGAAAAAGGAGAACAATCAATCGAACTGAAAGAAGTCCAAAACAGTTTGGATATCTTCGAATATATAACCAAGGAAGATGTAAAGGCAACCGATGAAAGAGTTCAGATTAACTTACTTCTTTCAACTTTTAAAGAGTTCGGTTATATGAGTAATGATCATAGGGTTTATTTAGAAAATAAGAACAATGAGTATCATAAGTGGATTGGTGAACAGATTGATGAATTCAAAGCGCAATTAAAAGAGTTGAATCAAAAGAATTATCAAGAAGCGAAAAAAGCACTGGAAGAGAAATATCAACTCAATAGTCAATAGAACTGGGGTGAGTTCATGAAAAAAATAAACAAAACAAAGCTTCTCAGTCTGATGATACTTAGTATTTTATTATTCTGGAATGTATTCCCTGCCGTCAGTTTGGCTGGTTCGTTTATCACCCCAGGAACACCCATCAAACCAGGCCAGGCAATCAGTCCAGGGAACCCTATTAGTGGCGGAGGCTTTCTTATACCAGGTGATGTCTTCCAGCCGGGAGATGCGATAGTTCCGGGAGATTCATATAATGATGGAAAGAACATCAGCTCCGGGACGCCGATTTTAGAAAATTTTCCTTTGACTAACGGAACTTTCATCATTCCAAATGCTCCTCCGCTTCCTCCCAACTTTGTTTTTGTTGGAGATAGCTTTACCCCTGGGGATCCGATTTCCCCTGGAGATCCACCGGGAGCCGGTGAAACCAGCTCAGGAAATGTGGATGGAAATGGGAAAGCTATAGAAGGCGGGGATCCAGGAAGTAACGGTAAAGCCGTTGAGGGAGGAGACCCTACTGGAGATGGTAAAGCCGTTGAGGGAGGAGACCCTATTGGAGATGGTAAAGCCGTTGAAGGAGGAGACCCCAATGGAGATGGTAGAGCTATTGAAGGTGGTAATCCTGATGGAAACGGTAAGGCTGTGGATGGCGGAGATCCAAGCAGTAACGGAAATGCTGTAGAAGGTGGGGATCCGGACGGAAACGGTAATGGAATTGAAGGCGGAGATCCAGGCAATAGCGGGAACGGAATTGAAAGCGGGAACTCTGATGTTAATGGAAAGAGCAGTGCAGGAGATTACAGTGCAGAATCAATTTTATCAACAGGTTTGGCTTTTATAAAAGGTGCTAAAAGATGGGGAACTGATATGCTTTTTGCAACAGATGACATCGTGCAAGGTCTGGTGGCTCACTCTGCAGGGTACAAATTTGTTCAAGATGGCAAAAAGAATTGGAAACTCCAAGGAGACAGGAAGGTAGATAATAAAGTAAGCCAATGGTTTCTTGATCGATTCAACAAGGATATTCATCCTGGAAAGAGAAACTTTAATCATTTTAATAAGAATGAGTTTTTAGACGGGAAAAAGTTAAACGGATTTGTGTCTAGCTTGAAAAAGAGTGTCAGAGATAAATGGGTTCCATTTTATAAAAAGACTGAAGAAATAAAAAAGAAAGGTTGGATGAAGCCTCAGTATGCTTCAAAATGGATCTTTAATAAATCCGTCTTTAAGCCTTTGCAGATGATTAAAGGAAGTGCCCCTGTTAACTTTGCTCTTACCACAGGTCAAACATTTATTGACTATACTGTCGGTTCGAAGAAGAGCATGTTTAATACTTCTGATTTTTATGCCGATCTTTCTACAGATGTAACAATAGGAGCTGGAACGACTCTCGTTGGTTCAATCGTTGGTTCTGCTGCTGCAGGAGCTGTTGGAGGATCTATAGTACCTGGATTGGGAACTGCTGTCGGAGCAATTGCTGGTATAGGTGTTGGTATAGGCTCCTATTTCTTTATGGATTCCAAAGCTGGTAAAGCTCTCAAACGAGGCATTAGAAAGGGATATAAGAAAGCATATCGTTTTATAGGAAGTACCGGAAAGAAAATCAGAAATAAAGTTAGTGAACTTGGTGACAAACTGAAGTCGGGATTGGGTGGTATTTTTGGATGAAAAGAACAATCTTTCTTTTAAAGAAAGCAGAATTACACATGTAGCAGTTTCTATTATCATCGTAACATTTTTGTTTAGTGCCCTCCCAGAATGGCATACTCCACAATTTATTATGAACAGTATGGTTTCCATTATATTACTCTGTATAATTGTGGCAGCTTGGAAGTCGGTTGAACTTAAAGTAAGATACTTTTCGATTCAAAGTTATTGTTTGATTTTTAGTCTTTCATTTCTATTTGCTCAGCCATTAATTAAATATTTTTGGCAAGAAGGAAATAGTTTATGGCTTTTTTTATTAGGAATATGGTTGGGTGGCTTTGCCCTTACCACCTTCTTAAAGGAAAATATTTTTCAAGCTTTTTCAAGAACATTTGAAAATCGATTTAGTGTTGCTTTTCATATTGTAGTTTTTATATGTATAACCGTTGGCCCTATGCTAATCATTTTTGGGAACGCAAGTGATTTCAACAAGAACATTTCTTATGGCTTGGTGTTGTATTTATTCTCAGCTCTTTTACAAATAACCCTCCCTGCTTTTTTGAAGCATCCAAAAGATATATAAAGCAATTTCCAGGTCATTATACCCTAATTCGTGACCTGGAACTTTATTTAAGAAAGAAGTGGTTTTTTGGTTAATGTAAATGGAATATTAAAGACCGTCAGTTACCCCTTAATAATAAATATGATAGTGGGTTTTTTGTTTGGGTTATTTGATGGAGGCAATATCGGTTTACTGTTCATTTTATTGTTCCTTATAAGCCATTTATTAATTGGACTGACAGCGCCAATGTTTAATCCTGATACACCGTATTTTTCTTGTTATATCGCTACAGTCACATTTAATTTTATTAACTATTTGGCTGGAACATATGTGTTTGAGTTTTATATTTTGGAATCACCTGATTCGGTCAATCGAAGTATGGTATTAAGTACGATTTTTGCACTTGTGATTACGGGAGTCTACTTGAAGATAAAAGTACGAAAAGGTGAAAACTATGCTTAAAGAATCGTTTTATATATTGAATCATAATATGGTCAAGATCCTTACTTTAAGCTTATTAATAGTCTTGCCTGTAAGTTATTTGATTCAGTCTTTCGTTGTTTACTTTTTAAATGCTGAGTATCTTTCGACTCCTAATTTGTATGGGATGTGTATGATTCTATTCAATTTTACGGTTGTATTTCCACCGTTCTTTGTTTTGGCGAAGAAACATCTGAATGATGAGGACTATAACATGAAAACGTCCATAATAAGTTTTATAGATAATTTTTTCCTCATCTTGATTGTGACGGTTGTCTCATTTGTAATCATGATATTTGGAGCACCGTTCATTCTTATACCTACGTTACTTTCCTTAGCATTTTTACTCGTATTTCCGATGATCGCTTCTGAAGAGCTCCCGGTGGGTGTTAAAATCAAAAAAACCTGGTCTGTGATCAAGCGTGAAAACATCGGAATTTTAGGAGACCTCGTTCTTGTCATCTCGTCAAACATTACTCTTTGGTTTTTATTCACACTTTTCGTCGAGAACATGGAAAATAACCTATTGGTTTATTTAACATTGAAGGTCTTGATCTATACCATGTTTTCTCCTTTGATCTATATTTTCTTAACTGTTAAATACCATAAAGAATAAAACGATTATATGAAAGGAGTGAAAAGATGCATCATACACATACTAATTTATTTAAGAAAACCAATTTATTTTTCCTTATTCCTATATCTATTATGACGTTTGGAATCTATTATGCCTATTGGTTTATTTCAAGAAAAAACTCCTTTAATAAGATAAATCCCAAAAATAGAATCCCAAGTAGATGGTGGAAGTTTTTCTTGGTATTCACAATTATTTCATTGCTTTATGACCTTATAAAGGAATCGTTGTTCACTGGATATGGAATAGCTGTTCTTGATAGTTATGATCTGATTATCTCCTTTTATTTTGTTGGGTGCCTTTATTATTCAATATTTAGAGCAAGGGAGATGATAGAAGAACATGTAGAGGAAAGAGTTTTTAAACCTTGGTTATTAGTTCTTTTTAATGTTTGGTACCTCCAATTCAAAATCAATAGGTTAGAAGGAATGAGGAGAGAATTGTAATGAGTAAATTCGTTAATAGAATAAAAAACGAAAATGGTGCGCTCACGTTTGAGTTTTTAGGTATTCTGCCTTTCTTCTTTATGTTCTTCCTCCTTTTATGGCAAGTCGTAGCCACGGGTTATGCTGTATATACTGTTAAAACAGCTGTAAATGAAGGAGCCAAGACTTATTCAGCCACTAAAGATAGTATAGAAGCAGAAAATACGGTGAAAAATGCTCTAGGATCAAGTTCAGTAATCTCATATAAAGGGGTAACCATCTCCCCCATGGATGCTAACGGAAAATTTGAAATGAGTGTATCCGTTGACCATCCACTCGTATTCATCCCGAATCAATGGAAAGATCAAACAGCGCTTTCGTTTGATCAGTCAGCTGTTGGTCAGGTTCTGGTGAAATGAAGAACTATATCAATAATGAAAAAGGCAATTCAATCTTCTTTATTTTATGGCTGTTTGGAATCGTGGCAATCGTATTTCTAATTGTAGCGAATGTTTCGAAGATATATATCGTCCAGGCGCAGGCTGATCATTCAGTTGAACAAGCTGCATTTGCAGGAACATCGGTTTATATTACTGAAACCACCAAGATTATTGAAGAGTTTGATCGTAATCTGGCATTATCTGCTGCCCAGAAGGTCTTGGATGGAGGGAAAACCGTTGAAGAACAAGTGGCGGAGAAACAGACAGAGTTTGAAGATTCCGGTCAGTCTTCGGATATAGCCTATCTGAATGCTTTAAATGAAGTGTTAACTGAGGAAATAGAAGAACACCCACTACTGAAAAGGACATTTAAAGATCGATTTTGGATGATTTCTATAGATGACAAAGTTAAAAGTGCAGCTCAAGCAATGATTAATGCCAACGGGGCTAATACTGAAGACACAGAAGTAAAACTATCAGAGGAAGATTGGAGAGTGGAAGTGAAATCTACTGCTACCTTCGAAAGTATAAATGATAATAAATTCATGGAGTACTTTGAACGAAAAATTCCTCAAAGAGGGTATGGGCCCAAATTGAAGTATTTAGAAAACATCTATAACTGAACAAAGGCGGCTCTAAGGTGCCAAAAAAAGAAAAACGTTGGAGAAGATTTTACTTATTTTGGATGATCTTATCTACTAAAGTCTCTTTCACCAAAGCAGTACTCGAGAATCCAAAGAACATCAAAACGAAGCTGATGGCACTCTTGGAGAATACAGAAGTACCGAAAGAGTTAAGAGTGTAATCAAACGTTTGTTTAAAAAGCTTGAAGCCCGTCTTCGAGCTTTTTTCAGCGGTATTCATCAAGCTGTAACCTGCATAGGGAACTTCCCCGACCAAAACATTCGGAAAAACGTCCAGAATTGGGTAGAATAGTAACAATGGTTTGATTGAATAACGGTTGGAATGCAGAAGGAGAGAAATCATGACACATTTTACAGATGACAGCCTTGCTTTACATACAGATTTATATCAGATAAACATGACGAAGGCGTATTGGGATGATGATTTCCATAATCGAAAGGCTGTTTTTGAAGTGTTCTTTCGAAAGCTGCCTTTTGGCAATGGATATGCGGTGTTTGCCGGGCTTGAACGGATCATTGAATATGTGAAAAACTTTCATTTTTCCGAGAGTGACATCGAGTATTTGCGGGAGTTGGGCTATGAGGAGAAGTTCCTGGACTATCTGGCGGATCTTCGTTTCACTGGAACGATTCGTTCCATGAAGGAAGGGGAGCTTGCCTTCGGTAATGTTCCTCTCATCCGTGTGGAAGCACCCTTGGCTCAAGCTCAGCTGTTGGAGACGGCGATCTTGAATATCGTGAATTACCAGACGCTGATTGCCACGAAGGCGAACCGGATCAAGCAAGTGGTGCAGGATGAGGTAGTCATGGAGTTTGGGACGAGGCGTGCCCATGAGCTGGATGCAAGCGATTTGGGGAACCCGTGCTGCTTATATTGGCGGTTTCGATGCGACAAGCAATGTCCGGGCAGGGAAGTTATTCGGGATGCCGGTTTCCGGCACCCATGCCCATGCCATGGTGCAGGCTTACCGTGATGAATACCGGGCATTCCATAAATATGCGGAAAGCCATAAGGATTGCGTGTTCCTGGTGGATACATACGACACGTTGAAGTCTGGTGTACCGACGGCGATTCAGGTGGCGAAGGAGCTGGGGGGACAAGATCCATTTCAAGGGCATTCGCCTGGATAGCGGGGACATGGCCTATCAATCGAAGAAGGCCCGCAAGATGCTGGATGAAGCAGGCTTTACGGATACGAAGATCATTGCTTCCAACGACTTGGACGAGTATACGATCCTGAACCTGAAGGCTCAAGGGGCACAGATCGATGTCTGGGGTGTCGGGACGAAGCTGATCACTGCCTATGATCAACCTGCCTTAGGGGCGGTGTACAAAATCGTCTCTATTGAAAACGAAGCCGGAGAGATGGAAGACACCATTAAAATCTCCAGCAATGCCGAGAAAGTTTCGACTCCTGGTATGAAAAGGGTTTACCGCATCGTGAATACGGTTAATCATAAGTCAGAGGGTGAATACATCGCTTTGGATCATGAGGACCCGCAAAGCCAGGAGCGGTTGAAGATGTTTCATCCCGTTCATACCTATATCAGTAAATTCGTGACGAATTTTGAAGCGCGGGAGCTTCACGTGGATGTCTTCACGGGCGGAAACCTTGTGTATGAAACTCCACCTTTAGAGGAAATGAGAACGTTTGTGAATGAAAATCTTGAATTGCTGTGGGATGAGTATAAGCGGTCGATGAACCCGGAAGAGTACCCTGTAGACTTAAGTGAAGAGTGCTGGAACAATAAAATGAACCTGATTCAGCAAGTGAAAGCCGATGTGAAAGAAAGACACAGCGGGAGTTGGTAAGTTTTCCTTTGATAGGGTAAGATAAGTAGATATAATATGGTGTGATAAAATCTAACATGGGGTGTGAAAACATGGATGCTCTTCAAAAGCAGATTGTAGAAGAAATGATGGTATCACCGGTAATCGATCCTCGGGAGGAAATCCGTCGCAGTGTGGACTTTATGAAGGCTTACTTAAAGAAGCATTCATTTATGAAAAGTCTTGTTCTCGGTATTTCAGGTGGTCAGGATTCCACTTTATTAGGGAAGCTCGCCCAAATGGCCATCGATGAAATGAATGAAGAAACCGGGTCATCGGATTATGCTTTTTACGCAGTCAGACTTCCTTACGGGAAGCAGGGAGATGCCCAGGACGCCATTGATGCAGTTGAATTCATCAGTCCAACCGTTTCATTGACCGTGAATGTGCAGCCGGCAGTCGATGCAAGCGTTGAAACATTGAAGGAGAACGGCATTGAGCTTTCCGACTTTGTCAAAGGAAATGAAAAGGCCCGTGAACGGATGAAGGTTCAATTCGCCATCGCGGCCATGAAGAATGGGGTTGTCCTTGGTACCGATCATTCTGCGGAAGCAGTCACCGGTTTCTATACGAAATTTGGAGATGGAGCGGCAGATCTCGTGCCTCTTTTCCGTCTGAACAAACGTCAGGGGAAGATGCTCTTGATGGAGCTTGGCTGTCCGGAACACTTATATAATAAGAAGCCGACAGCGGATCTTGAAGAGGATCGTCCACAGCTGCCTGATGAAGAAGCCCTTGGGGTTACATATGATCAGCTGGACGATTACCTGGAAGGAAAAGAAGTGCCTCCTGAAGTGAAGAAAACCATTGAAGGTCATTACCTGAAAACAAAGCATAAGCGTCATCTGCCTGTTACGGTGTTTGATGATTTTTGGAAATAAGAATGGAATGAAGCCGGCTCTCGGTCTGTGAGAGTTGGTTTTTTTTGTTTGTTGATTGATTATTCGACAAAATGCGTACTTTATCTTGTTTCAGAATACGGACCTCCTACAAATTCCCTAAAATCCCTCTAGATATTTACCAAATTATAGAGGGATTTCGACTTTTAACACGAAAGTAGTAATAGTTAAGGACGAAATTGATGTATTCAGGAGGGGTAAGATGTCATACGAAATGGTAAACCCGAAGCTGCAAAGTATCATTGATAATATAGAGAAAGTGATGATCGGAAAAAGAAAGGTAGCAGAATTGAGTATTGTTTCGCTCCTTGCAGGGGGACATGTACTGCTTGAGGATGTTCCTGGCGTGGGGAAGACAATGATGGTCCGTGCGTTGGCGCGATCTGTGGGAGCGAGCTTTAAGCGCATCCAGTTTACACCGGACCTATTACCTTCAGATGTGATTGGTGTTTCAATGTATAACCCGAAGGAAATGGAATTCACATTCAGGCCGGGACCGATTATGGGGAACATCATTCTCGCAGATGAAATCAATCGTACATCACCGAAGACCCAATCTGCTCTGCTTGAGGGAATGGAAGAGGGCAGTGTGACGATTGACGGAACGACGAGGAAGCTTGGTAAACCCTTTTTCGTGATGGCAACCCAGAATCCGATTGAGTACGAAGGGACATACCCGCTGCCGGAAGCACAGCTTGACCGGTTTCTGTTAAAAATGAAAATGGGTTATCCGGAACCTGAGGAGGAGATGGAGGTTCTTCACCGCGCCCAAAAAAACCAGCCCATCGATGAGCTGGAGCCGGTGATGACCTTGGAGGAATTAAGATATATTCAAGACGATGTGAAGGAAGTGTTAGTCGATGATACGATCAAAAAATACATTGTCGACATTGCCAACCGAACGAGGATTCATGCCAATGTTTATCTGGGGGCAAGCCCCCGAGGGTCGATTGCCCTAATGAAAGCTTGTCAGGCTTACGCCTATTTGAGGGGGAGGGACTATGTTGTCCCGGATGATGTTCAATACTTGGCTCCGTTTGTGTTCTCACACCGGATCATTATGAAATCCGAAGCGCGATATGAAGGCATCACACCGGAAGAAGTGGTGGAGAGAGTCATGGCCCGTATCCCCGTACCCGTCCAAAGGCTTGTGAGATAGGATGAAGAATATTTTTCAGAAGTTAAAACCACTGGGGAAGTTTCTGCTTCTGCTCATCTTGATGGGGGTAACCTTTTCCTATGCCATGTTTCAGGGGGGATTTGTCAGCTGGTTTGTATTTTACAGCTTCCTGCCGTTTGCTCTATATTCAATTCTAGTATTCTTTTATCCTCTTTCTGAGTTTTACGTAGAGAGACGTTTCGAATCACATGAATATAAAGCAGGGGATGAGTTGAAGGTGACGATATCCCTTTCTCGAAAAATCCCATTTCCCCTTTTTTACATGGTGCTAGAGGATGTAGTGACGGATTCCGTGTTTTACCAGTCAGGTTTTCAAAAGGCAAAAGCGATGATCCACCCGGGATTCAGAAGACATATCAAGCTTACCTATTATGTAGAGGAATTGCCTCGTGGAGAACATATTTTCTCTGCTGTCAGGATCCGAACAGGCGATTTCTTCGGGATCTTTGAAAAAGAAGCGGTCGTTGCGTGCCACAATAAGCTCCTTGTGTACCCGTCGTTTGTCGATGTTCCTTATCGCCCCCTTGAAAATCGTTATGACCAGGGGATGACCACCTCGAATGTGAAAATTCAGAAGGACACCACCATGGCAACGGGAATACGGGACTATCAACCGGGTGACCGCTTCTCGTGGATCCATTGGAAGACGTTTGCGAGGACCAATGAACTGATGACAAAGGAGTTTGAGGAGCGTCAATCCCATGATGTATTAATCGTTCTCGATCGGGAGGCGTCGCGTGCTTTTGAGGGGATGGTGACGTTTACGGCTTCGATGATCCGTTCGATCCTGAAAAAGGGAGCACAGGTAGGGTTGGTCTCCATAGGTGAGGATCACGTATCTTTTCCGATTCGCGGCGGGGAGGAACATCAGAGTCAGCTATTGTACCACTTGGCGAAGGTGAGGCATGACAGTCCTCATCCACTAGGGAAAGTCTTGCAGGGGGAAGGTTTGAACTATTCCCAGTCTGCGGCTGTTTTATTTGTGACCTCATACATTTCAAAAAAGATGATCGTGAGCGTGAACCAATATGCCAAACGGAACAGCTCCGTTGTGATCTTCTTGGTCAAGCGTCAAGGAGAGGTCTACACAGCTGAAGAAAAATCATTGAAGGCTTATGCTTCTTCCCGGGGCATTTCATTGAGGGTATGCTTCGAAGGTGATTTCTCTTCTGCCTTTATGGAGGTGAAACGGGCATGAGTCGTGAAACACCGAAACACAATATCGTTACGATGATGATTTACTTGTTTGGGTTTCTGCTGCTTTGGGAATGGTTGAGGCCTCTTCAGGTGGTGACGGATACCGGAAGCTTGACGTACTTCATTGTTTTTATCGCCTTATCTCTCGTCCTGTCCTACTTCAGAATACACTATTTTATTACGGCGGCGGTTAAACTCGTCTTTATTTTATTCGCCATTCATGGGTTGTACTATTCAGGGTCCTTCTTTACTGTTACGTGGCCTGGTGCATTCCTTAAAGATCTGTGGATGAATATCGGGTTGACTGTTGGGCGTGAATGGCCGAGCCTGTCTTACGAATATAGAAGTTTATTGTTCTTCGTATTATTATGGTTGATGACGTATTTATTGTATTACTGGTTATCGGTCCGGAAGACTATCCTCCTCTTTTATGTGATGACTGTAACGTATATTTGTCTGATTGATACGTTTACGATATATGAAGGAAATCGTGCCATCATCAGGATCGTCGTCTTCGGGTTTCTCTTAATGGGGCTGTTGGCTCTTGAACGATTGGTGCAAAAGGAAAACCTCCGTGGTTCGAGGATGAGCCGTCACCGCTGGATCGTCCCCCTTGCCGTTATGCTAGGGGTGAGTTCGGTGGTTGCGTTTGCCGCCCCTAAGGCGGATCCGATTTGGCCAGATCCCGTTCCCTATCTACAATCCTTTTCTGAAGGGGCAGGGGGAAGCGGGGTGAACAGGATCGGGTATGATACGGATGATTCAAAGCTTGGGGGACCATTTGTTGGAGACCCTACGGTCGTTTTTAATGCCGAAGTGACGAGGGAGCATTACTGGAAAATCGAAACGAAGGATTTGTATACGGGTAAGGGATGGGAACAGTCCATTCCGGATGACCAGCAGGGTGCCCTGCTTTTTGATTCAGAAGAAATGGTTCCTTTCACCACAAGCGAGCCAGATGATGAAAGTGAAGTGGAAACGGAAAAGGTGACGGTGGAACGGACCTATTCTCATGTCGTTTATCCATATGGGATAGAGACGATAACCGGCAATGAAGAAGGCTTCTTTTCCTTTAACCCCATCACAGAAAAGGTCACAAGCTATCAGGGGCAGGATCGGACCGTGAAGCTTACAGACTACGAACTGGCTTATCGTTCACCATCTTATTCCCAGAAGAAGATGAAAGCAGCGGAGAATGATCAGGGACTTAAGGATCGGGTTGAATTTGTGGAGCGCTATACCCAACTTCCGGAAACGACTCCCCAGCGTGTGAGGGATCTCGCTGTGGATATTACGTCGGAAGAGGAGAATTGGTATGACAAAGTAAGGGCTATTGAAGGTTATTTCTCTGAAAAAGCGTATGTATATGACCAATTTGACGTTCCGGTGCCTGAAGAGGGACAGGATTATGTGGACCAGTTCCTGTTTGAAACACAGAGGGGTTACTGTGATAACTTCTCGACTTCCATGGTTGTATTGGTTCGTGCCCTGGGAATCCCGGCCAGATGGGCAAAAGGGTATACAGAGGGTGAATACAGCCGGCAAGTCGACTCAAACTATAAGCTTTATGAAGTATCCAATAATAACGCACATTCCTGGGTGGAGGTGTTCTTCCCTGAGGTAGGATGGGTGCCCTTTGAGCCTACAGTCGGATTCAGTAATAATGTTTCGTACCAATACGATCTGGATGTACCTGACAGGGATAACAGTGAAGTCCCTGTTCCTGCAAGGGAGGAAACACCGAAACAGCCTGTCCAACCGGATGAGGATGCTTCTTCTGCGGATGGAAGCGGATTCTCCCTGTCGAAGCTTTGGGATGATACCCAGACCTTCTTTGTGGAGAACTGGGGGAAACTGGTCATGGGATTCATACTCATGATCATCGTGGCAGTCGGAATGTATATGATTAGAAGGCGGTGGCTTCCGTATGTCCTGATCCTCTATTACCGGAGGAAATCATCAGTCGGTGTGTTTTCTGAAGCCTATCTGTCACTGATCAAGCAATTGGACAGATATGGATTGAAAATGGATGAAGGGCAGACGTTACGGGGCTATTCACGTTATATTGATTCATTCTTCGGGACCCATGAAATGACAAGCCTGACCAATCATTATGAACGTATTTTATATGGTCAGAGGGCGACGGAAGATGAATGGACAAAGATGAGGGAATTATGGGAAAATTTAATTAAAAGGACAACTGGTTGACCCTTTTGAAAACAAGGTATAAAATGATGTCAAATTCATAATAGCGTTCGTTAGCATCCTTCGTATATCCTCGATAATACGGTTCGAAAGTATCTACCCGGTCACCTTAAATGACTGGACTATGAAGGCAGTGTTCTAATTTGACATCCTTGTATGCAAAAAACTGGAATTCTGCCTTTTTATAAGGCGGAGTCTGGTTTTTTTTATTTTTTTAGGAATGCTAACAACAACAGGTAATTGAAGGATGGAGTACATCCTGTCCTATAAAAACTGATGAGGTGAACTGAATGCTTGGTAAAGAAGAATTGCACAATCAAGAAATGATCGTCGTTTTGGACTTTGGAAGTCAATACAATCAATTGATCACAAGAAGAATTCGTGAGTTTGGTGTCTATAGTGAGCTCCACCCGCATACAGTGACCCTTGAAGAAATAAAGGAACTGAATCCTACTGGAATCATCTTTTCAGGTGGTCCTAATAGTGTTTACGGTGAAGACGCCTTTAGATGTGATGAACGCATCTTTGACCTGGACATTCCCATTCTCGGAATCTGCTATGGTATGCAGCTTATGACCATGCACTTTGGAGGCAAGGTAGAACGGGCAAAGCACCGTGAGTATGGAAAAGCGGCGATCACCATCGAGAAACAGTCTAAGCTATTCTCCAACCTGCCTGAAGAGCAAGTGGTGTGGATGAGTCATGGAGATCTTGTTGTGGAAGCTCCTGCAGGCTTTGAGGTGAATGCCACCAATCCTTCCTGCCCGATTGCATCCATGAGTAACGAGGAGCAAGGACTGTATGCCGTTCAATTCCATCCAGAGGTGCGTCACTCTGTACATGGAAATGAAATGCTGCGAAACTTCGTATTTGAAGTGTGTGGCTGCGCAGGTGATTGGTCAATGGAAAACTTCATCGAGATAGAAATGGAGAAGATCCGTCAAACGGTAGGGGACAAAAAAGTTCTTTGTGCCTTAAGTGGTGGAGTGGATTCTTCCGTCGTTGCCGTTTTGATCCATAAAGCAATCGGAGATCAATTAACATGCATCTTCGTAGACCACGGTCTTCTTCGAAAAGGCGAGGCGGACAGCGTCATGAAGACATTTGCTGACGGGTTCAATATGAATGTCATTAAAGTGGATGCACAGGATCGTTTCCTGGATAAATTAAAAGGGGTATCCGATCCTGAGCAGAAGCGTAAAATCATCGGGAACGAATTTATTTACGTATTTGATGATGAAGCGACGAAGCTTGAAGGGATTGAATATCTTGCTCAAGGTACTTTATATACAGACATCATAGAAAGTGGAACGGCTACTGCTCAAACGATTAAATCTCACCACAATGTAGGCGGGCTTCCTGAAGATATGCAGTTCACTCTCATTGAGCCTTTGAACACTCTATTCAAAGACGAAGTCCGTGCTCTTGGGTCTGAACTTGGCATTCCTGATGAAATTGTCTGGCGTCAGCCATTCCCTGGCCCGGGTCTTGGCATCCGCGTTCTTGGTGAAATTTCGGAACAGAAGCTTGAGATCGTTCGTGAGTCTGATTACATCCTTCGTGATGAAATCAAAAAGGCTGGACTTGACCGGGACATTTGGCAATACTTCACTGTGCTTCCCGACATCAGAAGTGTCGGAGTGATGGGGGATGCCAGAACTTACGACTATACAATCGGAATCCGTGCTGTGACGTCCATCGACGGTATGACATCCGACTGGGCTCGTATCCCTTGGGATGTATTGGAGAAAATCTCTACACGTATCGTAAATGAGGTCGATCATATCAACCGCGTCGTGTATGATGTGACAAGTAAGCCACCGGCAACGATCGAGTGGGAATAATAGCATACAGATGTTTGTATGAGGGGTGACAGGTCCCTTCCGTCATGGGTCGATTCGAATTCGACAAAGACGGAAGGAACTTGTCACTTTTTGTATTAAACGAACATTTATAAAATAAATTAATAATAATGTTCGTGTTTTTGTTGACGCCCCCTTTGCAGCTTGGTACAATAGTACTGTAATCATAAAACATTATAAAAGTATTGCGTCGTATAATTTCGGGAATAGGGCCCGAGCGTTTCTACCAAGCTACCGTAAATGGCTTGACTACGAGGTGATGGATGATGGGGCCGATGTAAGATGTCCTATTGATCTTGATCTTAACAGTCAAAGCCTCGAACTCTGGTAGTTCGAGGCTTTTTGTAATTGAAATGTTTTCTACGGCGACTCTATAGGAGGAGTACAGGAATGAAGAATTTCTTTCAGTTTGACCAGTTGGGTACTACGTATAGGAGGGAAATCATCGGGGGATTAACCACGTTCCTTTCAATGGCATATATCCTGATCGTCAATCCCCTTACGTTGACTCTCCAGTCTGTACCGGATCTCCCGGACAGCATGAGAATGGACTATGGAGCAGTATTCGTTGCAACGGCATTGGCTGCTGCAATAGGTTCCTTGATCATGGGGCTGATAGCGAAATATCCCATCGCTTTGGCTCCAGGTATGGGATTGAACGCTTTCTTCGCATACACAGTGGTATTAACGATGGGTGTACCTTGGCAATCTGCTCTGACAGGCGTGTTAATTTCAGGGTTGATTTTCATTGTACTCACATTATCAGGTATCAGGGAGAAAATCATTAACTCCATTCCTGCGGATTTGAAATATGCAGTTGGAGCGGGGATTGGACTTTTCATTACATTTATCGGGTTTCAAAACGCTGGAATCATAGTGAACAACGATGCTGTATTAGTAGGTCTTGGTGATTTAACGAATGGCCCGACCCTGCTGGCGATCTTCGGCATCATCATTACCGTCATTTTGATGACAAGGGGAGTCAAAGGCGGCATATTCATCGGTATGGTCGTAACCGCCATCGTCGGTATGATCGTTGGCTTGATCGACACACCGGAAAAAGTGGTAGATGCTGCACCGAGTCTGGCTCCTACATTTGGGGCGGCTTTAGATCCTTTGTTCAATGATCCGGCCAGTATTTTCACGATCCAGATGCTTGTAGTAATCCTTACATTCTTATTCGTTGATTTCTTTGACACAGCCGGTACTCTTGTAGCGGTTGCGAATCAAGCGGGGTTAATGAAGGAGAATAAACTTCCTCGCGCTGGTAAAGCTTTGTTTGCTGATTCTTGTGCAACAGTGGTGGGGGCCATCTTAGGTACATCGACGACAACCTCTTATATCGAATCTTCTGCAGGTGTTGCGGCGGGTGCGCGAACAGGATTTGCCTCAGTGGTAACTGCACTACTGTTCCTGTTGTCCATTTTCTTCTTCCCGCTGTTAGCCGTCATCACATCTGCTGTGACAGCACCGGCACTTATTATTGTGGGTGTATTGATGGTTTCATCACTCGGTGAGATCGGGTGGAAGAAATTCGAAGTGGCTGTTCCGGCATTCTTAACTATTGTGGCCATGCCGTTAACGTACAGCATCGCGACAGGTATTGCGATTGGGTTTATCTTTTATCCCATTACGATGATCATGAAAGGGCGCGTAAAGGAAATCCACCCAATCATGTACTTCCTGTTTGTAATATTCGTGATGTATTTCATATTCTTGGTTTAAACAGGATGAAGCTGATCTTTCGCAGATCAGCTTTTTCTTTATTAGAAGGCTTTATTGGCAGGAACCATTCTGAGATGTGTTTATCAGTGAGTGGTAGATGGTGAGTCCCGTCCTCAAGGAAAGTTCAAAGAGAGCTGTGTTTACGTTCATCGGTGTCTGGGGAATGATCTAATTGTCAAAGGAATTGAGATGAAATAGAGGGAAGGGATGAATGAAAGGAGAAGATATAGGTAAAGAGTAACTAGTAATTGAAAAAAAACGGGATATTCGTTAAAATCATGGAATCGGAAAGTGTCGAAAATGGTCGAATATATGGGGAGAATGAAGATGTCTACTTTAACTGTGAAGAAAGCCTTGAATAACAATGTATTAATAGCTGATCATGTCAGCTACGGTGAAGTCGTTCTCATCGGTAAAGGAATAGGGTTCAATCGTAAAAAAGGAGACCCCATCCAGAATGATATTGCGGAAAAGATGTTTGTCCTGAAAGGGGAAAAAGAGCAGGAGCAGTACAAAAATCTCCTTCCTTTCCTGAATGACGACATGTCCAACGTCATCATCTCTGCCATTGAGTTAATCAGAAAAAGAACGAACTCTTTCCTGAATGAACATATTCACATCGCCCTCACTGACCATATCCTTTTTGCGATTAACCGATTGATGAGAGGGATGGAAATCCGCAACCCTTTCCTGGTGGAAACAAGAACGTTATATCCGTTCGAATATGAGATTGCCAGAGAAGTCGTGGGTATGATCAACGAAATGACGGATGTTCATCTGCCTGAAGGAGAGGTTGGGTTTATCGCCCTTCATATCCATAGTGCCATGATGAACAAGGATCTCTCTGAAGTAAATCAACACTCCCAATTGATTGGTCGCCTGACGGGGATGATCGAACAACAGCTGGATGTGAAGATCAATAAGGAGAGTGTCGATTATATGAGACTCGTCCGTCACATTCGATATACAATCGAACGTGTCCTTAGAGAAGAGCGTGTAGAAGAACCAGAAAAAATCGCAAAACTCTTGAAAGAGGAATACCCACTCTGCTATAATTTATCGTGGAAGCTGATCAAGATGATGCAGCAAACATTACAAAAACCTGTTTACGATGCAGAAGCTGTTTACTTAACCATGCATTTGCAGCGTATCCAGAGTAAAGTTAAATAAAGCACTTATCTTTCTTACGTGTTACTGATACGATCAGGCATGAGTGAAGAAGATGATTGAAACGTATTTTTTGGGGTAGTCTATCCTTATACGTTCATTATCCTCTTTTCTCATGCCTTTTTTGTTTGTTTTCATCATCTAATTAGTTGAAATAAAGAACCATATTAAAGGAGGAAACTTCATGTTTAAAAAGGCTTTTGGCGTTTTACAAAAAGTCGGTAAAGCCCTCATGCTGCCTGTGGCAATCCTGCCTGCGGCTGGTCTTCTGCTTGCGTTCGGTAACGCACTGCAAAATCCGACATTACTAGAAATCGCTCCATTCCTTGCAAACGGCGGCGTGGAAATGGTCGCAAGCGTCATGGAACAAGCGGGTGGCATCATTTTTGGAAACTTAGCCCTGTTATTCGCAGTGGGTGTAGCCATCGGGTTAGCCGGTGGTGAAGGAGTAGCTGGTTTAGCGGCTATCGTTGGTTTCTTGATCATGAACATCACGATGGGAACAGTTGAAGGACTGGGAATCGGCGATGTTACAGGTGAAGGTGTAGATCCTGCATACGCCCTTGTATTAGGAATTCCTACTCTTCAAACCGGGGTCTTCGGTGGTATTATCGTCGGGATTCTCGCAGCTTATATGTACAATCGTTTCTTCCAAATCGAACTTCCTTCCTACCTGGGATTCTTCGCTGGTAAACGATTCGTTCCGATCGCAACGGCAGCTTCTGCTGTTGTACTAGGTCTGTTGATGCTTGTCATCTGGCCTCCGGTCCAAAACGGCCTTAATACATTCTCTAACTTTATGCTAAATGAAAACAGAGCTTTCGCAGCTTTCGTATTTGGTGTAATCGAACGTGCCCTTATACCATTTGGACTTCACCATATTTTCTACTCGCCATTCTGGTTTGAGTTTGGTACGTACACGTCCGAAGCAGGAAATATCATTCGTGGGGATCAGGCGATCTTCATGAAACAAATTCAAGATGGTGTCCAAGATCTGACTGCAGGTACCTTCATGACTGGTAAATTCCCATTCATGATGTTCGGTCTTCCGGCAGCGGCTTTAGCGATTTACCATGAAGCAAAACCTGAAAGAAAAGCAGTTGTAGCCGGTATCATGGGCTCGGCAGCACTGACATCCTTCTTGACAGGTATTACTGAACCAATCGAGTTTTCATTCTTATTCGTAGCACCGGTTCTTTTCGGTATTCATACAATCTTTGCAGGTTTATCTTTCTTAACCATGCATCTATTAGATGTAAAGATCGGTATGACGTTCTCGGGTGGTCTGATTGACTACATCTTATTTGGTCTGATCAACCCACAAACAAACGCTTGGATCGTTATTCCGGTAGGGGCAGTCTTCGCTGTCGTTTACTACTTCGGATTCCGTTTCGCCATCCGTAAGTTCAATCTTATGACTCCTGGTCGTGAAGAAGTTGACGAAGAAGATGATGCGCCGGCAAGCTCGGCAGGAGACCTTCCATACAACATCCTGGAAGCCATGGGTGGACAAGAGAACATTGCGCATTTAGATGCATGTATCACTCGTCTCCGCGTTTCTGTTAATGATGTGAAAAATGTAGACAAAAACCGTCTGAAAAAATTAGGTGCTTCAGGAGTACTTGAAGTGGGAGACAACATTCAAGCGATCTTCGGACCTAAGTCGGATACGATCAAATCACAAATGCAAGACATCATCCGTGGAAAAGCTCCACGTAAAGCAGAAACAAGCGCAAATGAAGAAGTAGAGCAACAAATTGAAGAAGTAAACCCGGAAGCACTTCAAACTGAACAAAAGAACGAAAAATTCGTTGCGCCGATTACAGGTGAGATCAAAGACATCACAGAAGTTCCTGATCAAGTATTCTCAGGAAAAATGATGGGTGACGGTTTCGCGATCATACCGACGGAAGGAACAATCGTTTCTCCGGTTACAGGTAAAGTCGTAAACGTATTCCCGACGAAGCATGCCATTGGACTGGAGTCCAAAGCAGGCCGTGAAGTTCTGATCCACGTTGGGATCGATACGGTGAAATTAGAAGGTAAAGGATTCGAAGCTCTGGTAAAAGAAGGGGACCAAGTTGAAGCGGGTCAACCATTACTGGAAGTGGATCTTGATTACATCAAAGCAAATGCACCTTCTGTCATGACGCCGATTGTATTCACAAACCTTAAAGAAGGTCAGCAGGTGACAGTCGAGAAGTCAGGTAACGTAAATCGTAACGACGAAAACATCATTACGATCGATTAATAAAATAGAAATCGGCCGGTTCTCTGGATGAGAGCGGGCCGATTTTTTGGTTCTATTGACTTTCATACTAAAAAGAAAGGCTTTAATAGAAGAAACTCAAGGGTGAAGGTTATTTTCATGCCTCTAATTCATTGGTTTTACAGGTGGACTGAATAATTTAAAAATAAATCTACTAAAACTATTGACGTGAGTCTTATAGATTGATATACTTTAAAAACCGTCGAAAGAGAACAGCGGTTACACAACAACAACATAATATAAGAAACAAAAACATCTTAAAAAAGTTGTTGACAAATACACCGCATTCTTGGTATGATGGTCAAGTCGCTTCAAACAGAAGCACAAAACATTGAACCTTGAAAACTGAACAAAACAAGACAATACGTCAACGTTAATTCTAGATTTATTTTAAGAGCTATTCAAACTTTTATCGGAGAGTTTGATCCTGGCTCAGGACGAACGCTGGCGGCGTGCCTAATACATGCAAGTCGAGCGGATTGATGGGAGCTTGCTCCCATCAGTCAGCGGCGGACGGGTGAGTAACACGTGGGTAACCTGCCTGTAAGACTGGGATAACTCCGGGAAACCGGGGCTAATACCGGATAACTCATTTCCTCACATGAGGAAATGTTGAAAGGTGGCTTTTAGCTACCACTTACAGATGGACCCGCGGCGCATTAGCTAGTTGGTGAGGTAACGGCTCACCAAGGCGACGATGCGTAGCCGACCTGAGAGGGTGATCGGCCACACTGGGACTGAGACACGGCCCAGACTCCTACGGGAGGCAGCAGTAGGGAATCTTCCGCAATGGACGAAAGTCTGACGGAGCAACGCCGCGTGAGTGATGAAGGTTTTCGGATCGTAAAACTCTGTTGTTAGGGAAGAACAAGTATCGTTCGAATAGGGCGGTACCTTGACGGTACCTAACCAGAAAGCCACGGCTAACTACGTGCCAGCAGCCGCGGTAATACGTAGGTGGCAAGCGTTGTCCGGAATTATTGGGCGTAAAGCGCGCGCAGGTGGTTCCTTAAGTCTGATGTGAAAGCCCACGGCTCAACCGTGGAGGGTCATTGGAAACTGGGGAACTTGAGTGCAGAAGAGGAAAGTGGAATTCCAAGTGTAGCGGTGAAATGCGTAGATATTTGGAGGAACACCAGTGGCGAAGGCGACTTTCTGGTCTGTAACTGACACTGAGGCGCGAAAGCGTGGGGAGCAAACAGGATTAGATACCCTGGTAGTCCACGCCGTAAACGATGAGTGCTAAGTGTTAGGGGTTTCCGCCCCTTAGTGCAGCGACTAACGCATTAAGCACTCCGCCTGGGAGTACGGTCGCAAGACTGAAACTCAAAGGAATTGACGGGGCCCGCACAAGCGGTGGAGCATGTGGTTTAATTCGAAGCAACGCGAAGAACCTTACCAGTCTTGACATCCTCTGACAACCCTAGAGATAGGGCTTTCCCCTTCGGGGGACAGAGTGACAGGTGGTGCATGGTTGTCGTCAGCTCGTGTCGTGAGATGTTGGGTTAAGTCCCGCAACGAGCGCAACCCTTGATCTTAGTTGCCAGCATTCAGTTGGGCACTCTAAGATGACTGCCGGTGACAAACCGAGGAAGGTGGGGATGACGTCAAATCATCATGCCCCTTATGACCTGGGCTACACACGTGCTACAATGGACGGTACAAAGGGCGACAAGACCGCGAGGTTTAGCCAATCCCATAAAACCGTTCTCAGTTCGGATTGCAGGCTGCAACTCGCCTGCATGAAGCTGGAATCGCTAGTAATCGCGGATCAGCATGCCGCGGTGAATACGTTCCCGGGCCTTGTACACACCGCCCGTCACACCACGAGAGTTTGTAACACCCGAAGTCGGTGAGGTAACCTTTTGGAGCCAGCCGCCTAAGGTGGGACAGATGATTGGGGTGAAGTCGTAACAAGGTAGCCGTATCGGAAGGTGCGGCTGGATCACCTCCTTTCTAAGGAAGATTTACTAAAACGTTTGACAGTCGAAGTTTTGTTCAGTTTTGATGGTTTAATTCCATCAAAACGTTTTTTGTCTCTTTCGAGACAAGCGTGTTTGTTCTTTGAAAACTAGATAAAGATAAATTGATAGTCAAGAAATTACCGAGTATCGCCATTTTAGGTTTTAAACCTGATGTAACAACCAATTCGGTTAAGTTATGAAGGGCGCACGGTGGATGCCTTGGCACTAGGAGCCGACGAAGGACGGGACTAACACCGATATGCTTTGGGGAGCTGTAAGTGAGCTTTGATCCAGAGATTTCCGAATGGGGGAACCCATTGTTCGTAATGGAACAATATCCTTACTTGAATACATAGAGTATGGAAGGCAGACCCAGGGAACTGAAACATCTAAGTACCTGGAGGAAGAGAAAGCAATTGCGATTCCCTGAGTAGCGGCGAGCGAAACGGGATATAGCCCAAACCAAGAGGCTTGCCTCTTGGGGTTGTAGGACACTCTATACGGAGTTACAAAGGAATGGAGTAGACGAAGAAGTCTGGAAAGGCTCGTCAAAGAAGGTAACAACCCTGTAGTTGAAACTTCATTCCCTCTTGAGTGGATCCTGAGTACGGCGGGACACGTGAAATCCCGTCGGAAGCTGGGAGGACCATCTCCCAAGGCTAAATACTACCTAGTGACCGATAGTGAACCAGTACCGTGAGGGAAAGGTGAAAAGCACCCCGGAAGGGGAGTGAAATAGAACCTGAAACCGTGTGCCTACAAGTAGTCAGAGCCCGTTAACGGGTGATGGCGTGCCTTTTGTAGAATGAACCGGCGAGTTACGATCCCATGCAAGGTTAAGTTGATAAGACGGAGCCGCAGCGAAAGCGAGTCTGAACAGGGCGAATGAGTATGTGGTCGTAGACCCGAAACCAGGTGATCTACCCATGTCCAGGATGAAGTTCAGGTAACACTGAATGGAGGTCCGAACCCACGCACGTTGAAAAGTGCGGGGATGAGGTGTGGGTAGCGGAGAAATTCCAATCGAACTTGGAGATAGCTGGTTCTCTCCGAAATAGCTTTAGGGCTAGCCTCATGTGTAAGAGTCTTGGAGGTAGAGCACTGTTTGGACTAGGGGCCCTCATCGGGTTACCGAATTCAGACAAACTCCGAATGCCAAAGACTTATCCATGGGAGTCAGACTGCGAGTGATAAGATCCGTAGTCGAAAGGGAAACAGCCCAGACCACCAGCTAAGGTCCCAAAGTATACGTTAAGTGGAAAAGGATGTGGAGTTGCTTAGACAACCAGGATGTTGGCTTAGAAGCAGCCACCATTTAAAGAGTGCGTAATAGCTCACTGGTCGAGTGACTCTGCGCCGAAAATGTACCGGGGCTAAACGTATCACCGAAGCTGTGGATTGACACCTCTAGGTGTCAGTGGTAGGAGAGCGTTCTAAGGACTGCGAAGCTAGACCGTAAGGACTGGTGGAGTGCTTAGAAGTGAGAATGCCGGTATGAGTAGCGAAAGATGGGTGAGAATCCCATCCACCGAATGCCTAAGGTTTCCTGAGGAAGGCTCGTCCGCTCAGGGTTAGTCGGGACCTAAGTCGAGGCCGATAGGCGTAGACGATGGACAACAGGTTGATATTCCTGTACCACCTCTTTTCCGTTTGAGCAATGGGGGGACGCAGGAGGATAGGGTAAGCGCACTGCTGGATATGTGCGTCTAAGCAGTTAGGCTGATGATGAGGCAAATCCCATCATCGTAAAGGCTGAGCTGTGATAGCGAGCGAATTATAGTAGCGAAGTTCCTGATTCCACACTGCCAAGAAAAGCCTCTAGCGAGGAAAAAGGTGCCCGTACCGCAAACCGACACAGGTAGGCGAGGAGAGAATCCTAAGGTGAGCGAGAGAACTCTCGTTAAGGAACTCGGCAAAATGACCCCGTAACTTCGGGAGAAGGGGTGCTCTGGTAGGGTGCAAGCCCGAGAGAGCCGCAGTGAATAGGCCCAGGCGACTGTTTAGCAAAAACACAGGTCTCTGCGAAGCCGTAAGGCGAAGTATAGGGGCTGACGCCTGCCCGGTGCTGGAAGGTTAAGAGGAGTGCTTAGCGCAAGCGAAGGTGCGAATCGAAGCCCCAGTAAACGGCGGCCGTAACTATAACGGTCCTAAGGTAGCGAAATTCCTTGTCGGGTAAGTTCCGACCCGCACGAAAGGCGTAACGATCTGGGCACTGTCTCAACGAGAGACTCGGTGAAATTATAGTACCTGTGAAGATGCAGGTTACCCGCGACAGGACGGAAAGACCCCGTGGAGCTTTACTGTAGCCTGATATTGAATTTTGGTACAGCTTGTACAGGATAGGTAGGAGCCTTGGAAGCCGGAGCGCCAGCTTCGGTGGAGGCATCGGTGGGATACTACCCTGGCTGTATTGAAATTCTAACCCGCGCCCCTTATCGGGGTGGGAGACAGTGTCAGGTGGGCAGTTTGACTGGGGCGGTCGCCTCCTAAAGAGTAACGGAGGCGCCCAAAGGTTCCCTCAGAATGGTTGGAAATCATTCGCAGAGTGTAAAGGCACAAGGGAGCTTGACTGCGAGACCTACAAGTCGAGCAGGGACGAAAGTCGGGCTTAGTGATCCGGTGGTTCCGCATGGAAGGGCCATCGCTCAACGGATAAAAGCTACCCCGGGGATAACAGGCTTATCTCCCCAAGAGTCCACATCGACGGGGAGGTTTGGCACCTCGATGTCGGCTCATCGCATCCTGGGGCTGTAGTCGGTCCCAAGGGTTGGGCTGTTCGCCCATTAAAGCGGTACGCGAGCTGGGTTCAGAACGTCGTGAGACAGTTCGGTCCCTATCCGTCGTGGGCGCAGGAAATTTGAGAGGAGCTGTCCTTAGTACGAGAGGACCGGGATGGACGCACCGCTGGTGTACCAGTTGTCTTGCCAAAGGCATCGCTGGGTAGCTATGTGCGGAAGGGATAAGTGCTGAAAGCATCTAAGCATGAAGCCCCCCTCGAGATGAGATTTCCCATCACGTAAGTGAGTAAGATCCCTAGAAGATGACTAGGTAGATAGGTCAGAGATGGAAGCATGGCGACATGTGGAGTTGACTGATACTAATCGATCGAGGACTTAACCACAAAGAGTCATTGATTTAAATGAACAACTGGTCGATATTCGGCTTTCTTGACATCAATTCTTTATCTAGTTTTGAAGGAACAAACCTTCAATTAAATATTCGTCTGGTGATAATGGCGAAGAGGTCACACCCGTTCCCATGCCGAACACGGAAGTTAAGCTCTTCAGCGCCGATGGTAGTTGGGGGATCTCCCCCTGTGAGAGTAGGACGTCGCCAGGCAAATATGTGAAAAGAGTAGCTCAATGGAGTTACTCTTTTTTTATGTGTATATTAGTTCGAAGAACGAATGGTTTTGACTGATGTCTCAGCGTCCGCACTGCGAGGGCAGGGAGGAGCAAGAAGGTCGAGGACGCGAGTGAGTGAAGACCGGAGTGTGGTAACCACACGAGGATCTGAACGAAGGAAGCGGACGAAGAGATTCGCCGCTCATCACTGGCCGCAGCCTTCAGCGCCGATGGTAGTTGGGGCTCCCCCTGTGAGAGTAGGACGTCGCCAGGCAATATGAGAAAAGAGTAGCTCAATGGAGTTACTCTTTTTTTATGTGTATATTAGTTCGAAGAACGTATGGTTTTGACTGATGACTCAGCGTCCGCACTGCGAGGGGAGGGAGGAGCAAGAAGGTCGAGGACGCGAGTGAGTGAAGACCTTCGTTCAGGTTCCCACACGAGGATCTGAGCGAGGGAAGCGGACGAAGAGATTCGCCGCTCATCACTGGCCGCAGCCTTCAGCGCCGATGGTAGTTGGGGGCTCCCCCTGTGAGAGTAGGACGTCGCCAGGCAAATATGTGAAAAGAGTAGCTCAATGGAGTTACTCTTTTTTTATGTGTATATTAGTTCGAAGAACGAATGGTTTTGACTGATGACTCAGCGTCCGCACTGCGAGGGCAGGGAGGAGCAAGAAGGTCGAGGACGCGAGTGAGTGAAGACCTTCGTTCAGGCTAACATGTTCAACATCTCACCATCACAGCAAACAGTTCACCCCCCAACTCCCCCTCAAGCACATCACTTTTCTTCTAACTCGATTCCTCTTATACTAGACACAAGTTCTAAAGGAGGTAATGTAAATGACAATAACCAACATGCGTGAACAGTACAATGAATATATTTCTAAATTTAAACAAAATGCTTCTCAAGAGGTACAGGATAAGATGAGGGAAGCGATTGATGAATTGGAGCGTTCTGATGACGGTAAAGGTCTTAAGGTGGGAGAAAAAGCCCCTAACTTTACGTTACCCGATGCCACTGGCAAAGAGGTGGAGCTCGAGGATGTACTTAAGCAAGGTCCAGTGATTTTAACGTTTTATCGAGGAGGATGGTGCCCATATTGCAACATGGAGCTTCGTGCGTATCAGCAGCTGATGGATGAAATCAAAGCAGCGGGTGCCGAACTGGTTGCGGTCAGTCCACAGACTCCCGATGCTTCCCTTTCGACTAAAGAGAAGAATGAGCTTGATTACTTTGTGTTAAGTGATGAAGGCAATAAAGTGGCAGGCGAGTATAAGCTTGTATACACACTTCCTCCATATTTAGTGGATATCTACAAAGAAAAAGGATTGGATCTTGAGAAGGCAAATGACAGTGATTCATGGACGCTTCCTGTTTCAGCGACGTATATCATCAGGCAGGATGGAACGATTGCTTATGAATACACAAAAGCGGATTACAAAGATCGTGTGGAACCTTCAGAGGTTGTGGAGAAGTTAAAGTCTCTATAAGATGGTAATATAACCGGCTTTCTGATTGGGGATCATCCCAATCAGAAAGCCGGTTTGTGTTTTATCCGGGGCAAAATAGGAAAGATACATAGTAGGCTGTAGAGTTTTCTAGAAATTGTCATTAGAAATCCCCAGGTAATTTTTCTTGAAGTGCTTCATATTATGAATTTTTTCTAGTAAAATAGGAACTTAATTTGAGCATACTACAGGAAAGAGTCGTAGTGTAGAGAGGAGCATCCAGGTGTTAGAGAACAGTGTGATGATGGTCATCATTATTTTATTAATTAATATTGTGTACGTGTCATTCTTTACGATACGAATGATTCTGACGTTGAAGGGCTATCGGTATTTTGCCGCATTTGTGAGTACGTTTGAGGTAGTCATATATGTGGTGGGCCTTGGTCTGGTCCTTGATAATCTGAATGAGATACAGAATCTGATTGCGTATGCGGTCGGGTATGGTCTTGGGGTGATTGTGGGAATGAAGATTGAGGAGAAGCTCGCTCTTGGGTATATTACGGTGAATGTCATTACAAAGGAATATGACAAGGCTCTTCCGAATGAGCTGCGTTCCCGCGGGTACGGAGTGACCAACTGGGAAGCGAATGGACTGGAAGGAAACCGGATGGCCCTCCAGATCCTGACTCCGCGAAAATATGAAATGAAGCTCTATGATACAATTAAAGAGCTTGACCCGAAGGCTTTTATCATCGCATATGAGCCAAAAGCGATCCACGGCGGGTTCTGGGTGAAGACAGTCAGAAATATACGTAAAGGAAAATTAAAACAATGAGTAAAAAGAAGCTTTTATTTGAAGTGCAGGAGCAGGAGACGATTGCGGATTGCTTGGACCGCATGAAGGAAATGGGGTATATGCCGGTTAGAAGGATGGAAAAGCCTGTATTTGAAGAACAAATTGAAGGAAGTAAAAAAGAATATGTCCCTATAAGGCAGACAATTGTATTCGAAGGAAAGAAAATCGAAGAGTAAACGTTTCAAAGCCGAACATTAATTTTCAGACTTTTAGTATCGTTCGATTATTCGTTGACAGAGCCTCTCTATCGCGTTATGATGGAGACAAATAAACCGAATACCCTCATATAATAATGGGAATATGGCCCATGAGTCTCTACCTGACTACCGTAAATGGTCGGACTATGAGGGGAAGTAGCTGTCTGGATACGAGCTCAAGCGTATGGACCTTACGGGATCATAAGGCCCAATCTCTGTAAAATACCCAGATCAATTGCTTTCTCTCAAAACGTAGAGAACAGTTGATCTGGGTATTTTTTTTGCGGGGTTTCGAAAAAATACGGGAGGTGCCTGTCACCATTATGATATCAGTAATCATGGGAAGTACATCCGACTGGGAAACAATGCGACATGCGTGTGAGGTCTTGGAAGAGTTAGAGGTTCCGTTTGAGAAACGTGTGGTATCGGCTCACAGGACGCCTGATTATATGTTTGAATTTGCAGAAGGTGCGAGAGACAGAGGTGTGAAGGTCATCATTGCAGGTGCTGGTGGTGCAGCTCATCTGCCCGGTATGGTGGCTGCGAAGACCACCCTGCCTGTGATCGGGGTTCCAGTTCAATCGAAGGCCTTAAACGGAATGGATTCCCTTCTTTCAATTGTTCAAATGCCTGGTGGTGTTCCCGTTGCGACGGTAGCGATCGGGAAAGCGGGGGCGACCAATGCCGGCCTGCTTGCTGCGCAGATCCTTTCAATTGAAGATACAGACTTGGCACTAACCTTAGAAAATAGAAGAAATGAGCTGAGGGAAAAAGTATTGGAAAGCAGTGATGACCTTGACTAAAAAGACCATTTTACCAGGACAGATGATCGGCATTATCGGAGGCGGGCAGCTTGGAAGAATGATGGCACTTGCTGCGAAACAGAATGGATTTCGGGTGGCTGTTTTAGACCCATCCCCCCCATTCGCCGTGTGCCCAAGTGGCCGACCTTGTGATCACAGCAGCTTACGACCAATATGACGCTTTGTACAGATTGGCAGAAGAGTGCGATGTGATTACATATGAATTTGAAAACATCGACTATGAAGCGCTGAAATGGCTGTCTGAAAGGGCCTATTTACCACAGGGTGCGGAATTGATCCGTATCACTCAGGACCGCATAATGGAAAAGGAAGCCCTTACGTTTGCAGGAGTGGAAGTGGCTCCTTATGCTGTGATTCAACATCAGAAGGATATCTATGATAATATAGAAAAGCTTGACTATCCAGTGGTTTTGAAAACGGCCAGGGGCGGTTATGACGGGAAAGGGCAGTATGTGATCCGGGAAGCTGCCGATATTGAAAAAGCTTCTGCTTTACTGGAGAACGGACCTTGTGTGTTGGAGAAATGGATTCCTTTTGAAAAGGAAGTTTCCGTCATCGTGACGCGTAATCCCGACGGACAGCAAACCAACTTCCCGGTTGTGGAGAATATTCATGTGGATAATATCCTGCATGAAACGATCGCTCCGGCAAGGGTGGACGAAGAGATAGCGGACAAAGCAATCGAGATGGCGAAGAGAATCAGCGAGACTCTTGATCTTGTCGGGACATTGGCCATTGAAATGTTCCTGACCGGGGATGGAGACATCTACATTAATGAGCTGGCTCCAAGGCCCCATAATTCAGGGCATTTCTCCATTGAAGCTTGCGACTACTCTCAATTTGCCCAGCATATCAAAGCCGTATGTAACTGGCCGCTTGTGCAACCTACCTTATTAAAGGACGCTGTGATGGTTAATCTATTAGGAGAGCATATAGAGCCTATTATGAAGGCTGTTTCAAATCACCCGGACTGGTTTATCCATCTCTACGGAAAGGACGTACCAAAGCCTAAACGAAAGATGGGGCATGTCACTCTATTGACGGATGATAGGGAAGAGACATTGACAAAGATAAAGGAAGCCGGGATTTGGAAGCTGCAAGAAAAGATCGGAGGACGACTGGTATGATAGAACGTTATACACGCCCTGAAATGGGAGCGATTTGGACAGAGGAAAATCGATTTCAAGCATGGCTTGAAGTGGAAATACTGGCTTGTGAAGCATGGGCTGAGATAGGGGATATTCCGAAAGAGGATGTTGCGAAGATCCGTGAGAACGCAGGATTCAATGTTGATCGCATTAAAGAGATCGAAGAAGAAACGCGTCACGATGTGGTAGCATTCACTAGAGCGGTTTCTGAAACTCTTGGGGAAGAAAGAAAATGGGTTCACTATGGACTGACTTCAACAGACGTTGTGGACACGGCCCTTTCGTATCAATTGAAGCAGGCTAACGTGATCATTTTAAATGACTTGGAACGCTTTGTGGAAATCTTAAAGAACAAGGCAATCGAGCATAAGCACACGGTCATGATGGGACGTACGCACGGTGTTCACGCTGAGCCGACGACATTCGGTTTGAAGCTTGCCCTTTGGTATGAAGAGATGAAGCGTAACGTGGAACGCTTTAAAGCAGCAGCCGACGGCGTGGAGTTTGGTAAGATTTCCGGAGCGGTCGGAACGTATGCGAATATTGATCCATTTGTAGAATCTTATGTGTGTGAAAAGCTTGGCATCAAGCCTGCACCGGTTTCCACACAAACACTTCAGCGTGATCGCCATGCCCATTACATGGGGACGCTTGCCCTGATTGCCACGTCCATCGAGAAGTTCGCCGTTGAAGTCCGCGGCCTTCAAAAAAGTGAGACACGTGAAGTGGAAGAGTTCTTCGCGAAAGGTCAAAAAGGATCATCGGCGATGCCTCATAAGCGTAACCCGATCGGTTCTGAGAACATGACGGGAATGGCCCGCGTGATCAGAGGATACATGATGACGGCGTATGAGAACGTGCCGCTTTGGCACGAGCGCGATATCTCTCATTCATCAGCAGAGCGTGTGATCCTGCCGGATGCGACGATCGCTCTTAATTACATGCTGAACCGTTTTGGAAATATCATCAAGAACTTGACGGTATTCCCTGAGAACATGCAGCGCAATATGGATCGTACCCTTGGCTTGATCTACTCTCAACGTGTTCTTCTTGCCCTTATCGATAAAGGGATGACTCGTGAAGAAGCGTATGATACGGTTCAGCCGAAAGCTATGGAGGCATGGGAGAAGCAAGTGGCCTTCCGTTCCCTGATTGAGGAAGATGAGACGATTACGTCCAAGCTTTCACCGGCTGACATTGATGACTGCTTTGATTACAATTATCACTTGAAACATGTAGAGACCATTTTTGAACGTTGCGGTTTAGTGGAATAGGCGCTTCACAAATGAATAGGGCAGGGGTTTTTAACGGAATCCCTCCCTTTTTTTATGGATGTGCAGACTGAAGATTAGCAATATTCGGTGAGTAGGGGGAACTCATATGGAAAAGGGAACGCTTTTATATGAAGGAAAAGCGAAGCAGATTTTTGCCACACAGGATGAGGAAGTTGTTTGGATCCAGTATAAGAACTCTGCCACTGCTTTTAATGGGGAGAAGAAAGCGGATATTGACGGCAAAGGGGTATTAAATAACAAGATTTCAAGCTTACTATTTTCAAAGCTTGCCGAAAAAGGAATACAAAGTCACTTTATTAAACAATTATCAGATGATGAGCAGCTGGTCAAACGTGTTACGATCATCCCCCTTGAAGTGGTGGTTCGCAATGTGATTGCGGGGAGCCTGTCAAAGAGACTTGGGAAAAAAGAGGGTATCCGGCTGCCGAAGCCGATCATCGAGTTTTACTTTAAAGATGATGACCTAGGAGATCCGCTTATAAACGAGGATCACATTGATTATCTTGAGATTGCCTCCGGGGAAGAACGAGGGGTGATCAGAGAGATGGCACTTGGTGTGAATGACGTCCTTCAAGGAATCTTTGCAGAAGCGGGAGTTACCCTTGTCGATTTTAAATTAGAGTTCGGGAAAGACCGCGATGGTCAGGTTGTTCTGGGGGATGAAATCTCACCAGACACTTGCCGGTTATGGGATGCAGAAACAAACCAAAAGCTTGATAAAGATGTTTTCAGAAGAGATTTAGGAAGTTTAACAGAAGTATATTCAATTATTTTAGAACGCTTAGGAGGAAACAACCTATGTACAAAGTAAAAGTTTATATCACATTAAGAGAAAGTGTTTTAGATCCTCAAGGAAGTGCTGTTAAACAAGCGTTGCATTCGATGGAATTCCATTCGGTTGAAGATGTGCGCGTCGGGAAGTATATGGAGCTGACCCTTCCATCTTCTGTTGAAAACGTAGAGGCTGCGGTTGAGGAAATGTGTCACCGACTTCTCGCCAATCCGGTCATTGAAGATTACCGATATGAAATCGAGGAGAGTGTGGCTCAATGAAGTTTGCAGTAATTGTATTTCCAGGCTCTAACTGTGACATCGATATGTACCATGCGATCAAAGACGAAATCGGAGAAGATGTCGAATACGTTTGGCACGATGCTGATAATCTGGAAGACTATGATGCGATTCTATTACCTGGAGGATTCTCTTACGGGGATTACCTCCGTTCAGGAGCGATTGCCCGCTTCTCGAATGTTATGAAAGAGGTCGTGAAAGCGGCTGAACAGGGAAAACCTGTATTGGGTGTATGCAATGGTTTTCAGATTTTACTAGAAACAGGGTTATTACCAGGGGCCATGCGCCGGAATGATAGCCTGAAGTTCATTTGCAAGACGGTTCCGTTAACCGTACTGAACAATGAAACTATGTTTACAAATGGATATGAAAAGAATGATGTGATCCAGATTCCGATCGCTCACGGTGAAGGAAATTACTTCTGTGATGAAGAGACCCTGGCCTCTTTACGTGAAAACAATCAAGTAGTATTCACATATACCGATGAGAATCCAAACGGAAGCGTTGGAAATATTGCAGGGATCACAAACGAAGCTGGGAACGTCCTGGGGATGATGCCTCACCCAGAGCGCGCAATGGACACTTTACTAGGTAGTGAAGACGGGAAGAAATTATTTCAATCGATTGTGAAACACTGGAGGGAAAAACATGTCGTTAATGCTTGAACCAACTTCAACACAAGTGAAAGAAGAACAGCTTTACCGTGAGATGGGTTTAACAGACGAAGAATTTTCAATGGTGGAAAACATCCTGGGGAGAACACCTAACTACACAGAGACCGGACTTTTCTCTGTTATGTGGTCAGAGCATTGCAGCTATAAGAATTCAAAGCCTGTTCTAAAGAAATTCCCTGTGACAGGTGAACGGGTTCTTCAAGGACCAGGAGAAGGAGCTGGGATTGTTGATATTGGCGATGATCAGGCAGTGGTGTTCAAAATCGAGAGTCATAATCATCCGTCAGCCATTGAGCCTTACCAAGGAGCGGCGACGGGTGTCGGGGGTATTATACGAGACGTATTCTCGATGGGGGCAAGACCTATCGCACTCCTCAACTCTTTACGCTTTGGAGAGCTGGATTCTCCTCGTGTTCAGTATCTATTTAATGAAGTCGTAGCAGGTATCGCAGGGTACGGCAATTGTATCGGGATCCCAACCGTTGGGGGAGAAGTTCAATTTGATGCTTCTTACGAAGGGAACCCCCTTGTAAATGCGATGTGTGTCGGATTGATTGATCATAAAGATATTAAGAAAGGTCAGGCACACGGCGTTGGGAATACCGTCATGTATGTTGGGGCAAAGACAGGCCGTGACGGCATTCATGGAGCTACCTTCGCATCTGAGGAGTTAAATGAAGGATCAGAAGAGAAGCGTCCGGCTGTTCAAGTTGGGGACCCATTCATGGAGAAGTTACTTCTTGAAGCGTGTCTGGAACTCGTTCAGAACGATGCCCTTGTCGGCATTCAGGATATGGGGGCAGCGGGTCTCACCAGTTCATCAGCAGAAATGGCAAGTAAAGCAGGTTCCGGAATCGAAATGAATCTTGATCTTGTACCTCAGCGTGAAACAGGGATGACGGCATATGAAATGATGCTTTCAGAATCTCAGGAGCGTATGCTGATCGTCGTTGAAAAAGGCCGTGAACAAGAGATCGTTGATCTGTTCTCCAAGTATGACTTAGAAGCGGTTTCGATTGGAAAGGTAACAGATGATAAGCGTCTTCGCCTCCTTCATAAAGGGGGAAGTCGCAGCCGATGTACCGGTTGATGCCCTTGCAGAAGAAGCACCGGTGTATAACAAGCCTTCTCAAGAAGCTGCTTACTATAAAGAGTTTCAAGCAATGGAAACGGGGACTCCAAAGGTAGAGGATTATAAAGAGACCCTTAAGTCCTTATTGCAGCAGCCAACGATTGCAAGTAAAGAATGGGTATACAATCAATACGATCATCAGGTAAGAACCAGTACGGTTGTGAGCCCTGGATCTGATGCAGCGGTTGTACGCGTACGGGGTACACGTAAAGCTCTTGCCATGACAACGGACTGTAATTCCCGTTACCTTTACCTGGACCCTGAAGCAGGAGGAAAGATTGCGGTAGCTGAAGCAGCGCGTAATATCGTGTGTTCGGGAGCGATTCCACTTGCGATTACGGACTGCTTAAACTTCGGGAATCCTGAAAAGCCCGAAATCTTCTGGCAGATCGAAAAGTCTGTTGACGGGATGAGTGAAGCATGTCGTGAGCTGTCAACTCCTGTCATCGGTGGAAATGTATCACTTTATAACGAATCAATGGGGACTGCTGTGTATCCGACACCGGTTGTTGGGATGGTTGGTTTGATCGAAGACGTCGATCATATTACGACCCAGCGATTCAAAGAAGCCGGGGACTCTATTTTTGTCATTGGTGAGACACATGAAGAGTTTGGCGGTAGTGAACTGCAAAAGCTGACAGAAGGGAAAATCTTCGGTCAGGCACCGAAAATCGACTTGAAAACAGAGCTTCGTCGTCAAATGCAGCTTTTAGAAGCCATTCAAAAAGGTCTTGTAGCCTCTGCCCATGACATCTCCGAAGGTGGATTTGCCGTTGCACTTGCAGAATCAACTTTCGGGACAAACGGGTTGGGAGCGGACGTTCAGGTTTCAGGGGAAAATAAAGTAGCAGACCTTTTCAGTGAAACACAATCCCGATTCATCGTTACAGTCAAAGCAGAAAAGAAGGACGAATTTGAAAAGCTTGTGCCGGAAGCCGCCTTCATTGGTATCGTTGCCGATCATGGAACAATCAAAGTGTCATCAGGAAATGGAGACGTCATTTTACAAGCATCTGTAGACGAGTTAGAGTCAGCTTGGAAAGGAGCCATCCCATGCCTGCTGAAATCAAAGGCTTAAACGAAGAATGTGGAGTGTTTGGAATCTGGGGTCATCCCAATGCCGCACAAATCACGTATTATGGACTTCACAGTTTGCAGCATAGAGGACAGGAAGGAACAGGGATTGTCGTTTCCGACGGTGATACGTTACGTTGCCTGAAAGGGGAAGGCCTTGTAACGGAAGTGTTCCAGGAGGGCACCATCGAAAAGCTAGAAGGGGATTCAGCCATTGGCCATGTGCGATACGCTACTGCAGGAGGTGGAGGCTACGAGAATGTTCAGCCTCTCCTCTTCAACTCGCAGAAGGGGAGCCTTGCACTCGCCCATAATGGGAACCTCGTCAATGCGAATGCCTTGAAGCATCAGCTTGAAGGACAGGGGAGTATTTTTCAAACAAGTTCGGATACAGAAGTGCTGGCACATTTAATCAAGAGAAGCGGCTACTTCAACCTGAAAGACCGTGTGAAAAACGCGCTGACCATGTTGAAAGGTGCCTATGCGTTTGTCGTGATGACGGAAACGGAGATGATGGTGGCCCTTGATCCACACGGTCTTCGCCCGTTATCTCTTGGTAAGCTTGGGGAAGCTTACTGTGTTGCGTCTGAAACATGTGCCTTTGATATCGTAGGGGCTGAATTTGTACGGGATATCGAGCCAGGGGAGCTTGTGATCATCAATGATGAGGGATTGACCTCAGAACGGTTCAGTTTTTCAGGAGGGAATGCGATGTGTACGATGGAATATGTATACTTCTCAAGACCTGACAGCAATATCCAAGGTATCAATGTCCATTCTGCGAGAAAACGGATGGGCATGGAACTGGCTAAGGAGGCACCGATTGAAGCGGATGTTGTGACAGGTGTGCCCGATTCCAGTATCTCAAGTGCCATCGGCTATGCCGAAGCATCAGGGATTCCATATGAAATGGGTCTCATCAAGAATCGTTATGTAGGGCGTACGTTCATTCAACCTTCCCAATCCCTTCGCGAACAAGGGGTGAAGATGAAGCTTTCACCAGTTAGAGGAGTGGTGGAAGGTAAACGTGTCGTCATGGTGGATGATTCCATCGTACGGGGAACCACTTCTAAACGGATCGTCACGATGCTGAAAGAAGCAGGAGCGAAGGAAGTCCACGTGTGCATCAGCTCGCCGCCTATCAAAAATCCTTGCTTCTACGGCATTGATACATCGACTCATGAAGAGTTGATCGCATCTTCCAACTCAGTGGAAGAAATGCGTCAGATCATCGGAGCCGACTCTCTAACTTTCTTGAGTACCGACGGCGTGATCGAAGCCATAGGCCGCAATGATTCATCGGCAAACCGGGGTCAATGCATGGCTTGCTTTACTGGGAAGTATCCAACTGAAATCTACCCGGATACACTTCATCCACATGAAAAAGAGTTAGTGAAATAGGGGGAAACATCATGGCAAACGCGTATCGTCAAGCAGGAGTAGATATTGAAGCAGGATACGAGTCCGTCGACCGAATGAAAAAACATGTCAAGCGAACGGCCCGTGATGGCGTTCTCGGTCAACTGGGCAGCTTTGGGGGAATGTTCGATTTATCCTCCTTGAATTTGAAAGAGCCCGTTCTTGTATCGGGTACCGATGGAGTAGGAACGAAGCTGAAGCTTGCCTTCATGGCAGACAAACACGATACGATCGGGATCGATTGTGTGGCCATGTGTGTGAATGACATTGTCGTCCAGGGAGCGGAGCCGTTATTTTTCTTAGACTATATAGCAACTGGGAAAGCACTCCCAGAGAAGATGGAAGGTATTGTAAAAGGGATTGCGGACGGATGTGAAATGGCGGGCTGTGCATTAATCGGAGGCGAAACCGCAGAGATGCCGGGTATGTATTCTGAAGAAGAATATGATATCGCCGGATTTGCTGTAGGAGCATGTGAAAAGAAAGAGATCATCACAGGCGAAGAAATTTCTGAAGGAAATGTGTTAGTCGGACTGGGTTCCAGTGGTATACACAGTAATGGGTACTCATTAGTGCGGAAGATCTTTTTCGAGGACCATTCTTTATCATTAGACGATTCATTACCGGAGCTTGAGACCACACTAAGAGAAACCTTGCTTACACCTACGAGGATTTACGTGAAACCAATATTGTCGGCACTTAAACAATTCTCCATTAAGGGGATGTCCCATATTACAGGCGGCGGGTTCATTGAGAATATTCCGCGGATGCTCCCTGACCATTTACAGGCAGACATTACAGAAGGAAGCTGGGATATTCCAAGCATCTTCACTGCTCTTGAGCACTACGGGAGTATTCCCCGCACCGAAATGTACAACATATTCAACATGGGAATTGGATTTGTGTTGGCAGTAGAGAACAGTGAAGCAGAAGACATCCTTCGATTCTTCAAGGAACAGGGTGAAGAAGCTTTCATCATCGGACAAATGACGACTGGATCAGGGGTACGTTTCGTTCGTTGATCAGAAGGATGAGCATGTCAATAACGGGGGCGAGTCATGAGACAGATTGCCATTTTTGCATCAGGAAGCGGAAGTAATTTTCAAGCATTGGTCGATGCTGTACAAGGCGGAACACTGAAAGCGAACATTAAACTTCTGGTGTGTGACCAGCCGGGGGCGTTTGTGATTCACCGTGCCCAAACGGCAGGGATCCATACTTTCGTCTTCCGGGCAAAGGATTATGAAAACAAGCAGGCATTTGAACAGGAAATCCTGAATGAGCTCACTCATTTGGGTGTTGATTTTATTGTATTAGCAGGGTATATGAGATTGGTTGGTCCGACGTTATTGGAAAGCTTCGGAGGACGGATTGTGAATATCCACCCGTCCCTTCTGCCTGCTTTCCCTGGAAAAGACGCTATCGGGCAAGCCATCGATGGAGGAGTGAAGATAACCGGCGTCACGATCCATTACGTAGACGCAGGCATGGATACAGGCGAAATCATCGCACAGGAAATTGTCCGTGTCACAACAGGCGAAACCAAACAATCACTCCAGGACAAAATCCAACACGTCGAACACCACCTATACCCCACAACCCTCAACCACCTCTTCCTCACCACCGGGCACTAAACCGGGGAAGGGGTAAGAGGTTGCTTTATTATGGTAGTGTGATAAAGTGATGAGGGACGGACCTTGGATTTGAGGAAATGCAGTGAAAGGTAAAGCGGTGGTTTTCTACTCTGTTTACCAATTGGCACAATTAACTCTATATGTGGCCCAATAAATAGGGAAAGCATAAATATCTCCCGACAAACACAGAAACCACTGCACTATCCGCCAAAACTTGCCTAACTATAAAGTAAAACGTCCAACTCCGTAATCAACTGAATGAAAAGGCACTACATCCCTTGAACAGTAATAAAACCCTCGAATCAATCTCCCATTCAACAAAATAATGGAATAAAATCAGCATTACATAAGGCAGAGGAGGATCAGACATTGAAAAAGAGAGCGTTGATCAGTGTGTCAGATAAAAGCGGAGTCATCGAATTCGCTAAGGAATTAAAGGAACTGGGATATGAAATCATTTCCACAGGCGGGACGAAGAACCTGTTGCTTGAAAATGGCGTAGATGTAATGGGAGTGGAAGAAGTAACGGGTTTTCCTGAAATTTTAGAGGGGCGTGTAAAGACCCTGCACCCCAATATCCACGGTGGACTTCTAGCTAAACGAGGGGAAGAGAGCCATCGACAGCAGCTTAAGGAACAGGGGATCGAAGGAATCGACCTGGTATGTGTCAATCTTTATCCATTCCAACAAACGATTGCGAAACCGAATGTCGGTGTAGAAGATGCCATCGAAAATATTGATATCGGCGGTCCGACCATGCTGAGGGCAGCAGCCAAAAATCATCAATATGTAACGGTTGTTGTGGACGCGTTAGACTATGATGAAGTCATTGCCGAGTTGAAGCTGCAGGGAGATGTATCCTTGGAGAAGCGCCGTAAGCTTGCAGCCAAGGTTTTCCGTCATACAGCTGCCTACGATTCATTCATTGCAGAATACATGACCGATATTTCAGGTGAGGAGAATCCTGAGCGTCTCACGAGAACGTACGAATTGAAGCAGACACTCCGATATGGGGAAAATCCTCATCAACAAGCTTCCTTTTACCGTGCGCCACTTGGTTCTGAATTCTCAGTAGCCATGGCAAGACAGCTTCACGGAAAAGAGCTTTCCTATAACAATATCAATGATGCCAATGCCGCCCTTCAAATCGTGAAGGAATTTACGGAACCAGCGGCAGTTGCCGTGAAGCATATGAACCCATGTGGTGTTGGAGTAGGAACGACGATCAGCGAAGCATTCTCGAAAGCTTATGAAGCGGATTCGACTTCTATCTTTGGTGGAATCGTCGCGTTGAACCGGTTGGTGGATGAGGAAACGGCTAAGCAGCTTCATGAAATTTTCCTTGAGATCGTCATTGCTCCTGCCTTCAGCGATGAAGCGTTTGAAATTCTTTCAAGTAAGAAGAATATCCGTCTATTAACGGTGCCTTTCGACTCGACAAACAAAGTCGAGCGCAAGTTGACGACGGTCGAAGGTGGGTTGTTGGTGCAAGCCGATGACACGTTCACCCTTGATGATGCCGACCTTAGAGTCGTGACCAAGCGTGAACCGACAGAAGCAGAATGGGCAAGCATGAAATTGGGCTGGAAAGTCGTGAAGCATGTGAAATCGAATGCCATTGTGGTAACAGACGCTCATATGACCGTAGGAGTGGGAGCCGGACAGATGAATCGTGTAGGTGCTGCCAATATCGCACTTGAACAAGCCGGGGAAAAAGCAAAAGGAGCAGCCATGGCTTCAGATGCATTCTTCCCAATGGACGACACCGTAGAAGCGGCAGCGAAAGCGGGGGTAACAGCCATCATCCAGCCGGGAGGATCCATCCGGGACGAAGACTCCATCAAAAAAGCCGACGAACACGGCATCACCATGGTCTTCACTGGACTCCGCCACTTCAAACATTAAGGGACGGACCTCTATCTTATAATAGTCTTTAAAGAAATCACGATACAAAACAAGCGGGGAAAGGAATGGGTGTTGTTCTGGGTAAAAGTGGGGGACGGACCTCCAGTGAAAGAAAGGCACATCCGATTTCCACCCCAGACATGGACCATTTTCATATAAAACCTCTCTCTATTAAGCGGGGGAGGTTTTCTTAAAAAAAGGGGGCTTATTCGATGAAAGTACTTGTAATCGGTCGTGGTGGCCGTGAGCATGCCATATGCAAGAAATTAGCGGAGAGCGGGAGTGTATCAGAAGTGTTCTGTGCACCTGGGAATGCAGGGATTGCCCATGTTGCGACAAACCTTCCGTACAGTGAATCCGATGTAAGTGAACTCATCGCTTTCGCCAAGGCAGAGGAGATCGCTTATACTTTTGTAGGCCCTGAGAATCCATTATTGGATGGGATCGTAAATAGATTTCAAGAGGAAGGCCTGTCCATTTTTGGCCCGACTAAAGAAGCGGCGATCATAGAAGGAAGTAAATCGTTTTCCAAAGATTTAATGAAAAAGTACAGCATTCCTACAGCGAAATATGAAGTGTTCACCAGTGTGGATAGGGCCATTGAGTATGTAAAAGAAGTGGGTGCTCCGATTGTGGTGAAGGCAGATGGACTGGCAGCTGGTAAAGGCGTCGTGGTAGCTGAAACCGAGGAAGAAGCAATCAGCGCATTGGAAGACATGCTCCTGGCTGAGAAATTTGGTGATGCTTCTTCTAAAGTGGTAGTGGAAGAGTGTCTGTTCGGAGAAGAGTTTTCGTTAATGGCTTTTGTGGACGGAGAATCGGTGTATCCGATGGTCATTGCCCAAGATCATAAGCGTGCCTTCGATGGAGATCAGGGACCGAATACAGGTGGGATGGGTGCATATTCCCCTGTGCCTCATATTTCGGATCAAGTCGTACAAGAAGCGGTTTCCACAGTTCTTCACCCGACCGCTCAAGCGATGGTGAAGGAGAATCGTTCATTTACCGGTATTCTTTATGCAGGGCTGATGCTTACGAGTGAAGGTCCCAAGGTGATTGAATTTAATGCCCGATTCGGCGATCCGGAAACGCAGGTGGTACTTCCCCGTTTAACGTCAGATTTCGGTCTTGTTGTGAAAGATATCATCGAAGGAAAATCAGTGGAATTAGAATGGTCACAAGACGCAGTGGTAGGAGTCGTCCTGGCTGCGGAAGGCTATCCGGGAGAGTACACTAAAGGAATTTCCCTGCCGGATCTAGACCATCCGATAGATGAAGAGATCCTGCTGTACCATGCCGGAACTGAGCTGAATCATGAGGGAACCCTGATATCAAACGGTGGAAGGGTGTTGCTTGCAGCTGCTTCTGCAGCTTCAGTGGAAACAGCACAGGAAAACGTATATAAAGCGTTAGGTAAGGTGGATTGGGAAGGACTATTTTATAGAAGAGACATCGGAAAGAAAGCTATCGAACACGTCTCTTCCTAGTTTTGCGAACATAAACAAATGCAATGGCAACGATGCCGCCAATGAGCGAAAACAACACATACGACATATCGGTTAAATACTCCCAAAACATAAATAAGCAACTCCTTTTTCTTATTGATGGTAATCATGAGTGCCAGGCAGAATCCCTTTTGGGGGACGGACCTCGGCACTCATTTCATGAAGGAACGGAAATCATGAGAAAGGGTGTTAATTAAACAAAGTAGGAAAGGGAGAGGTCCGTCCCTCATCCATTATTGGTTATCCCCGTTCAATGCTGCCTGTACTTCTTCGTTGGTTAGTTCTTCCGGGTTGAAGTTGGCTTCTTTTTTGGTGTTTTTCAGTGGATCTTGTTTGTGTTCGTTTGTTGGATGGTGTTCGGTTGATTTGTCTGATTTCAGCATATCTTTAAAGTTCATGATATCCTTCGCTTTGAATCCGCCCAATCCCCCGTTTCCGCCATTTCCATCCATTCCCTTTTCAAATAAGGCCGTAACAGGGCAGTAACGAAGGATTCCTTCTCCTACCTTCATGGCCCCAATCATCGCCATCACAAGATAGGAGTCCCTCCAGGGGCGTCTTGACAGTCTTGATGTACTCCAGGCAAGGATGGTGAAACCAACCGTTATGCGGATGAGCGCATTAATAATCCCGATGTTTGAAGATACTTTCATTTGTAAATTCCTCCTTGATAGAAAATTCACATAATTGTTGTAAACCTTTAATGCGTTAAATAGTGAAATATGTTAACATAAAATGAAACTTAAACTAATACCATTCCACTAGAGGAGTGTTCACATTGGAACAGCGCTACAGATGGAAGAACAAGCAACTGCGAGAGCATGTACAAGTACTAAACGGAGAAAGATCTCCGAGCATTCTGCTAAAGAATGCAACATACCTTCACTCGACACTAAAGAAATGGGTGCAGGGGCACATCTGGGTTTACCAGGATCGAATTGTATATACAGGTGATCTACTCCCAGAAAACCTAGAGAAATGTGAAGTCGTGGACTGTGATTCGCAGTACCTCGTTCCAGGATATATAGAACCGCATGTACATCCGTTTCAGCTTTATAATCCCCAATCTTTTTCCAAGTATGCATCCCAAACCGGTACAACGACATTTGTGAATGATAACCTGATGATGTTTTTACAATTGGAAAAAAAGAAAGCGTTTTCTTCATTGGCGGAATTGAATAAGCTGCCTGTCACGATGTATTGGTGGACAAGGTTTGATTCTCAAACGGAGATGGCAAATGAGGATGTCACCTTTTCAAATGGAGAAGTGAAATCATGGCTGGAACATGACTCCGTGCTACAGGGGGGGAGAATTGACCGCATGGCCTCGACTGCTCCAAGGGGATGACCTGATTCTTCACTGGATGCAAGAGGCAAAAAGGATGGGCAAAATCATTGAGGGGCATCTTCCGGGTGCGTCAGATAAAACGATTGCCAAGCTGAACCTATTGGGCATTGATGGTGATCATGAAGCGATGACGGGGGATGATGTATACAAGCGACTGCTTCAAGGACTGACCGTCACATTGCGTCATTCATCCATACGTCCTGATTTACCGGTCCTTTTAGACGGACTAAAAGAAAAAGGCATTGATGCGTATGACTCATTACTGTTTACAACTGATGGGTCCACACCTGGTTTTTACGAAAAAGGTGTGTTGGATTTTATGATTAAGATGGCAATTGATAAGGGTATCCCCCCTATCGAAGCCTATAATATGGCGAGCTACAATGCAGCCAGTTATTACCACATCACACATTTGCACGGGATGATTGCGACTGGGAGGGTCGCAAATATCAACTTCTTGTCAACGATTGATGATCCTTCTCCTGTTTCCGTTCTGTCTAAGGGAAAGTGGGTTCGGAGAGAAGGCAGACAGGTGGAAGATTCCACTGAGATTAATTGGGCGCATAACGGATTCAAGCCAATGTCCCTGGATTGGGAAGTGGACTATGATGACCTTCAATTCTCCATGCCTTTTGGAATCGAGATGGTGAACGATGTCATTACGAAGCCCTACTCCATTACCATCAATCCATCTACAGATGAACTCGATGTGGATCATGATCAATCATTTCTCATGCTTCTGGATCGGAAGGGAGAATGGAGAATCAGCACAATGATTAAAGGATTCTCATCCCATGTCATGGGCTTTGCGTCTTCTTATTCAAATACAGGTGATATCATTTTAATTGGTAAGAACAAGTCGGATATGATCGCAGCCTTTAAACGGATGAAGGAAATCGGCGGTGGAATTGTCCTCACCGAGAAGGGAGAAGTCCTCCACGAAATTCCACTTCCACTAAGCGGCCTGCTATCCCATAAAGAGATGCCGGAACTTATAAAAGAAGAAAGTACTCTCAAAGAGCTTTTGAAAGAAAGGGGCTACCGGTTCTCGGATCCTGTTTATACATTGCTGTTCCTTCAGTCCACTCATCTTCCTTATATACGGATGACACAAAAAGGAATCTATGATGTTATGAAGAAAACGGTACTCTTTCCAACGATAATGCGTTAAAATAATAAAGTGTAGAGAAAAGGATTTCTAAATACAATTGGGGTGTCTACAACATGCTGAAAAGAGCTTTGATCATTGCTTTAAGCTCGTTAACACTTGTCGCATGTAGTTCAGATAAAGAGATAGAAAACGAATCTGAAAAAGAAGCTGCAACAGATGTAGTGAAAGAAGAGACTAGCGTAGGAACAGAAGAGAAAAATCAATCACCGTTAACGGGTGAGCCACTGAAGAAAGAATCCTTGTCCCGATCGGTTGCTGTCATGGTGAATAATCACCCGAAGGCCCGCCCGCAGTCAGGGCTTTCTAAAGCTGATATTGTATATGAAGTATTGGCTGAAGGCGATGTCACCCGTTTTTTAGCGATATACCAAAGAGAAAAGCCTAAAGAAATCGGCCCGGTCCGAAGTGCCAGAGATTACTATGTCGAACTTGCTAAAGGGTATGATAGTCTATATGTTGCACATGGATACAGTCCTGAAGCAAAGGAAATGCTGACCAATGGATTCATCGAGCATTTAAACGGTATGGAGTATGATGGAACGCTGTTTAAACGTGTCAGCTTCCGTAAAGCTCCACATAATTCGTATATCTCCTTTGAGAATATCAATAAAGGGGCCGAGGGGAACGGCTATGATATGAAACGTCCGCCGGAGGCTCTGAACTTTAATGATAATGAAACTCTAAGCGGAGAAGCAGCACAATCGGTTATGATTTCATACTACAACAATCCTCTATTTAATGTCGTATATGATTTCAATATAGACGCGGGAAAATACGAACGTTACTCAGATGGTGAAAAGGCTATCGATTATCATTCCAAGGATCCGGTACTAATAGAGAACGTTCTTATCGTAGAAGCCTATCATCAAGTAGTCGACGATGCAGGAAGGCGCAACATTGATCTTGAGTCCGGGGGAGACGCGTACCTGATGCAGGAAGGAAAAATCCGTAAAGTACAGTGGAAGAACGTAGACGGAAGGATTCTTCCTTATGAAGGGGATAAACGTGTCAGCTTGCGAAAAGGATCCACTTGGATTAATATCATTCCAAGTTCTCCAGGTTTGGACGGTTCCGTAACGTATTAATAATAGGTAGAAAAAGGAGTCTTACTAATGCAAATAAATAAACTAAGAGGCAAGGAGCTTGATCAGCTGTTCAATGCTGTTCTTTCTCTGCAAGATCTAGAAGAGTGTTATCGTTTTTTCGATGACCTTTGTACAATCAATGAGATTCAATCCCCTGGCCCAGCGCCTTGAGGTCGCTCGTATGCTGCAGGATGGGAAAACCTATCATAAGATTGAAACCGAAACAGGTGCAAGCACAGCAACCATTTCACGTGTGAAGCGTTGTTTAAATTATGGAAATGATACGTACCAATTAGTGTTGGACCGGGTACATCAGGGAGAGAAATAATGGAAGGACCGCTGTCGTCATGATGAGCGGTCTTTGTTTTTTGTAATGGAAATGTCACGTTGTATTCATATTGTCAGTGGTCCAGGGAGGCAAAAGTTTGTCTCCGGCCTGTTCGCCTTATGCATGTCGGGGCTGAACAAGCCGCCTCCGCTTTTGTCATCCCAAGGTAATGCGGCACCCTTCTACAAATGATATAATACGTTAGATGGATGAATGAATGGAGGAACTTAGCATGTATGATGTCGAAAAGTGGAGCCATGTATTTAAACTAGATCCGAATAAGACAATCGATGATGGAGATTTAGAAGCAATATGTGAATCAGGGACGGATGCCATTATTGTAGGGGGAACGGACGGTGTAACCCTTGAAAAGGTTCTAGATTTGATGGCACGGGTGAGACGATATACGGTTCCTTGTATTTTGGAGGTATCAAATTTGGAGTCGATTACCCCTGGCTTCGATTTATATTTCATTCCGATGGTGATGAACAGCACCAACATGGATTGGGTGACTGGATTGCATCATCAGGCTGTGAAGGAATATGGAGAAATTATGAATTGGGATGAAATCCTTGTAGAAGGATATTGTATATTAAACAAAGACTGCAAAGCGGCGCAGGTGACAGAAGCGGACACAGACATTTCCAGTGAAGACGTGGCGGCCTATGCCATGATGGCTGAAAGAATGTTTAATCTTCCTATTTTTTACCTTGAGTACAGCGGTACATATGGAGATGTAGAAACGGTGAAAGAAGTAAGGGATACATTGGAGAACACGACGTTGTTTTATGGAGGCGGGATCAAGACCGCCAAGCAGGCCGAGGAGATGGCTGCAGTATCAGATGTTGTGGTTGTAGGCAATGCTGTATATGAGAATCTTAAAGAAGCATTAAAAACGGTGAAAGCTGTAAAGGGATAGAATTGGAACTGGAGGTCCGTCCCTTCTTAAGATATAATGAATATAAAATATAGAACATACGTTCGTTATGGTGGTGAGAGTATGCAATTTTTGACTGATCGATTGTTGAATGGAATGAATCCTCAGCAGGCGGAAGCTGTGAAGGCGACGGAAGGTCCGTTGTTGATCATGGCAGGGGCAGGCTCTGGGAAGACAAGAGTATTGACGCATCGAATTGCGTATCTGATGGTGGAAAAAGGGGTCAATCCTTATAATATTTTAGCGATTACCTTTACAAATAAAGCAGCGAGAGAGATGAAGGACCGAATTCACACTATCCTTGGAGGGGCTTCGGAGAACATTTGGATCTCTACCTTTCACAGCATGTGTGTACGGATCCTGAGACGGGATATCGACCGCATCGGACTGAGCCGAAATTTTACCATCCTTGATTCTACCGATCAGCAGTCTGTAATCAAAGCAATTCTTAAAGAAAAAAATATTGACCCGAAAAAATTCGATCCCCGCTCACTGTTGGGGTCTATCAGCTCTGCGAAGAATGAACTTACCACTCCTGAAGAATTATCCAAGCAGGCAGGGGGGTATTACGATCAGGTTGTCTCAGATGTCTATACAGAATATCAGAAACGATTACGAAAGAATCAGGCATTGGACTTCGATGATTTGATCATGACGACGATCCAGTTGTTTCAGCGTGTGCCGGAAGTGCTGGAATTCTATCAACGGAAATTTCAATACATCCATGTTGATGAGTATCAGGATACTAACAGGGCTCAATATATGCTCGTCAAACTTCTCGCTTCCCGTTTTCAAAATCTCTGCGTTGTGGGTGACTCGGATCAGTCGATTTATCGCTGGCGTGGGGCGGATATTGCCAACATCCTTTCCTTTGAAAAGGATTATCCAAGGGCAACCGTGATTTTCCTTGAACAGAACTATCGTTCAACGAAGAGGATCCTTCAGGCAGCGAATGAAGTGATCCAGAAGAATTCGAACCGCAAACCGAAGAATTTATGGACGGAAAATGATGACGGTGAGAAAATTTCCTATTTCAGGGCGGATACCGAGCAGACCGAAGCTCAATTCGTTACTGGTAAAATAAAGGAAATGATGGAAGGCGGCAAGAGGAAGTACTCAGATTTCGCTATCCTTTATCGTACCAATGCACAGTCACGTGTAATGGAGGAAGTACTTTTAAAATCAAATATTGAATACTCCATCGTCGGCGGCATCAAGTTCTACGACCGTAAAGAGATCAAGGATATTTTAGCGTATCTCAGGCTCATTTCAAATCCTGATGATGACATCAGTCTTCAAAGGGTCATCAACGTTCCGAAAAGGGGAGTTGGGGCAACATCAATCGATAAGATAGCACGCTACGCACAGGACCATGATATTTCCATGTTCAAGGCTTTGGCGGAAGCTGATTTCATCGGACTCAGCCCTAAGATCACGAAATCCGTCATTGAATTCATGGAAATGGTGAAGGGTTATACAAATATGCAGGAATATCTCTCTGTTACTGAACTGGTAGAAGAAATCCTTGAGAAATCGGGTTACATCGATATGTTAAAGGCAGAAAAGTCGATCGAGTCTCAATCACGTCTGGAGAACCTTGACGAGTTCCTTTCTGTAACGAAGAGCTTCGAACAATCCAATGATGATAAGAGCCTTGTGGCATTTTTAACGGACCTTGCATTAGTTGCGGATATCGATAAGCTTGATGAAGACGATCAGCCAAAGGATTCGGTGATCCTGATGACCCTGCATGCAGCAAAGGGTTTAGAGTTCCCTGTCGTATTCCTTATGGGACTCGAGGAAGGGGTCTTCCCCTCACAGTCGATCTCTAATGGAAGAGGATGAGATGGAGGAAGAACGCCGTTTGGCATATGTGGGGATCACCCGGGCAGAAGAACAGTTATTCCTGACCAATGCCCAGATGCGAACACTCTTCGGACAAACGAAAATGAATCCCGTTTCCCGTTTCATCAATGAAATTCCAGCCGATCTGTTAGATGACGTCATGGCAGAGAAGAAGAGTGCGTTCACTCCTTTCGGAAAATCAGCTTCGAAATCAACGTCACGACCTGCACCACGGAAGCCTGTTTCACGTCCTGTCCAAACGACAACGGGTGGTGAATCCGTTGCATGGCAGGTAGGGGATAAGGCACAGCATAAGAAATGGGGCACGGGAACGGTCGTCAGTGTAAAGGGATCAGGAGACAGTGTAGAACTCGACATTGCGTTCCCGAGTCCAATGGGCATCAAACGTCTTCTCGCCAAGTTCGCACCAATCGAAAAAGCATGAGGACATAAAACGGGGGGGCAAAGCTCCTTCCCAGTATTCATCGAACACTTTAGCAAGAAAGGGTTGTGGAAATGGATCGACAATCAGCCGAAAAACGAATGAATGAACTGCATGAATTGTTAAATCAATATAACTATGAATACCATGTTCTCGATAAGCCTTCCGTTTCTGATTCTGAGTATGATCAGCTATTGAGAGAACTCATCGAATTGGAAGACCAATTTCCGGATATGAAAACAGCGGATTCTCCTTCCCAGCGTGTAGGGCGATATTGGATGCCTTTGAAAAAGTGGAACACCGAACGCCGATGCTTAGTTTAGGGAATGCCTTTAATGAGGACGATCTCCGGGATTTTGATCGTCGCGTGCGTCAGGCCATTGGAGATGATTTCTCCTATGTGTGCGAGCTGAAGATCGATGGACTGGCTGTTTCCCTTCGATATGAAAATGGTGTCTTTGTCCAGGGAGCGACGCGTGGAGATGGGTCCATAGGGGAAGACATTACGTCAAATCTTAAAACCATCCGTTCCATTCCTTTGAAGATATCAGAGAATATGTCCTTTGAAGTTCGGGGAGAGGCGTTTATGCCTAAACGTTCATTTGAAAAATTAAATAAAATAAAAGATGAGAAAGGGGAAGAGCCTTTTGCCAATCCCCGCAATGCCGCTGCAGGTTCCCTTCGTCAATTGGATCCTAAAATAGCGGCATCCCGGAACCTGGATATCTTCTTATATGCATTAGCGGATATCGGGGATACAGGGATTGATTCTCACAGTCAAGGATTGGATACATTAGAAAGCCTAGGGTTTAAGACCAATCCTGAACGGAAGCGATGTGCAACAATCGATGAAGTCCTTGCATTCGTTGGAAAGTGGACGGATCAACGTCCGAATCTTACCTATGATATCGATGGGATCGTAATCAAAGTCGATTCATTGAAGCATCAGGAACAGCTTGGGTTTACTGCGAAAAGTCCACGCTGGGCTATTGCTTTTAAGTTCCCTGCAGAAGAAGTGATAACCGTCTTGAAAGACATTGAATTAAGTGTTGGGCGTACAGGGGTGGTGACACCGACTGCGATACTCGAACCGGTTCGGGTGGCAGGCACGACGGTTCAGCGTGCATCCCTTCATAATGAAGATCTGATCAGGGAGAAGGATATCAGAATAGGCGATCACGTCGTCATCAAAAAAGCAGGGGACATCATTCCTGAAGTTGTCAACGTATTGGAAGACAAGCGGACAGGTGAAGAGCGTGAATTCCACATGCCAACTGAATGTCCTGAATGCGAAAGTGAACTTGTAAGGCTTGAAGAGGAAGTGGCCCTCCGCTGCATCAACCCGAAATGCCCTGCCCAGATCCGGGAAGGTTTGATACACTTTGTGTCCCGCAATGCCATGAACATCGATGGTCTTGGAGAAAAAGTCATCAGTCAGTTGTTCAGGGAGAAATTAATCGAAGATGTGGCTGACTTATACGGATTAGAGCGCCATCAATTGCTTCAGCTGGAGCGAATGGGTGAGAAATCAGCAGATAACCTATTAGAAGCGATTCAGGCTTCTAAACAGAATTCCCTTGAGAAATTACTTTTTGGCCTTGGTATCCGTCATGTGGGGGCAAAAGCGGCGAAAACATTGGCTCAAGAATTCGGATCAATCCATCGATTAATGAACCTTGGCAAAGAAGAATTAACCAATGTCAACGAGATCGGTGATAAAATGGCCGATGCCATTGTGGCCTACTTCGAAAATGAAGAAGTAAAAGAACTAATCCAGGAACTGAAGGATGCAGGTGTGAACCTTGAATACAAGGGACCTAAGCCTGTAGCCGCAAGTGAGGTGGATTCCTATTTTGCCGGGAAAACGATTGTCCTGACAGGGAAAATCGAACGATTAAGCAGAAATGAGGCAAAAGAAAAGATCGAAATGCTCGGCGGGAAAGTCACAGGCAGTGTCAGTAAAAAGACCGATCTGGTCATCGCAGGGGAAGATGCAGGATCGAAGCTTGCGAAAGCCAATGAGCTCAACATCGAAGTATGGGATGAGGACAAGCTGATGGAAGAACTTAACCGATAAGAGGTGTAAAGAGAAATGAAGAAAAGGATTTCGGTCGCTCTCTCCGCACTATTATTATTGGGAGGCTGTGCTCCGACATTTGAAAAGCAGGACCAGGTCGTTCAGGAAAACCAGGACAGTGAAGCGAAGAAAGCGATCATTCCGAGCTTCCAGATATCCAAGGAATATTACAAGACCATGCTCCCGTATGAGACGAGTAAAACCAGGGGGAGTCGTAGTCAATGATTTAGGGTCCCGATACGATATCAACGGAATTGAAACGGGCTTGCTGAGGGTAGCCCAAAATCGTTTCTCGACGAATGAATACTTTTTCAAAGAAGGTCAATTCCTTACGAAGAAGACCGTCGATAGCTGGCTGCAGCGAAAATATACAAGCGAGCAGCTGAAGGAAAAGGGTCTTCAAGAGTCTGAAAATGTAGGGCTGAACCCTGTCAAGGCAAATGGTGAGAACGCCCCCATTTACTTGGCACATGTAATTGAGCATAATTACTTAATGAAAAAAGAAGATAACAAAGTACAATTGGGTGGAGTGGCGATCGCTCTATCCCTGAATTCTGTTCAGTACGAAACGAATCTTTCCTCCGGAACAAGAACAGTAAAAAGTATCAGCAATGAAGTCTTAAAGGAACAAGGGGCGAAAATAGCCGGTGAAGTGCTCAAACGCCTTCGTCAAAAAGAAGAACTGCAAAACGTCCCGATCATGATTTCGCTTTATAAACAGGCTCCGAAAGAACAGGTCGTCCCCGGGCATTTCTTCGCCTACACAACGATTGAACCAAACGAAAGCAGCATCCAAAATTGGGAAGGGATCAATGAAGAATATTACTTGTTCCCATCCCCCCGAAGCCCAGGAGAGCCATCCAAACGACTATAAAGTATTTAATGAATTGAGGACAGATATTGAAAACTACTTTCCGGTATACACAGGTCTGACGGGACAGGCACTGTATCAAAATCAGAAGCTTTCCAAGATGACTTTCGAGGTGGCCCTGTCATTCCAGGGAAAAGCTGAAACCATCGGATTTGCCCAGCATCTTTCAAGCATGGTTTCTAAACAGACGCCAGACACTTGGGATGTGGAGCTCCTCGTATCATCGTCCTATGGACCGGAAGCACTGATCGTCAAGAAGCCTGGAAGTAAGGAAACGTATTTGCACATTTATGAATAGAAGGAGAGAAGAACCAAACCTATCGGGATGGTTCTTCTTTTTCATTACAGAATAAATGGAATTGAAACAGTGAAAAACGGCCGTATTAAGACCCTCAAAAAATTTCTCCCCATCGTCCTTCCTATGTATATGAATGTCGCGTTTGTTGCAAAATAATGATGCTGACGTTAGTGAAAACCTGTTATCAGAACGAATAATGTGAACGGAAAGTAACTTAATTTTATAAATTTTTATGAATAGATATAGCTATTTAAGCGCTTTCATAAAAATATATTCATATTGAGTGAATAATTATTCATGTGGGTAAATGTGTTTAGAAAATTCTGTGTGTTTTATGGTTGAATGTATGTTAGTATTAATAACGTTGTGAACTTGTTACGGAACATCGCTTCGCAGAATAAACTTTTTCAAACATTTTTAAGTGAATAAGTTTACAACCCGTATGCATGGGGTAAAGAACTGTTGGACTTACATTTCGAAAGGTCTTTTGGCATGGTTCGAAAGTTAGATTAAGCACCTAACGAAAAATCAGTACAAATTTACTGAAAGGAGAATGCTAACTACACAATGGATATAGCTACTTTAGTTACATTTATCGTTTATTTAATTGGAATGCTCGCAATCGGTATTATTTCTTACAAATTAACAAGCAACTTATCGGATTACGTTCTTGGCGGACGTAGTTTAGGACCGGGGGTAGCGGCCTTGAGTGCCGGTGCTTCAGATATGAGTTCATGGCTATTGCTTGGACTGCCTGGACTCGCTTATGCAATTGGTCTGGGATCTATTTGGTTAAGTATTGGGTTGGTTATTGGTGCTTATTTAAACTGGAGATTCGTCGCTTCAAGACTACGTGCTTACACGGAGGTAGCAAACGATTCTATTACGGTTCCTGATTTCTTTGAAAACCGTTTTAAGGATGGTTCCCGTATCCTTCGTGTGATTTCAGCAGTGATCATCTTAGTATTCTTTACCTTCTACACATCTTCAGGTCTTGTAGGCGGAGCGTTATTATTCCAGGAAACGTTTGATATGTCTTACAATCAATCTCTATGGATTGGTGCCACTGTCATCATATCTTACACATTCCTTGGAGGATTCTTAGCAGTAAGTTGGACTGACTTTGTACAAGGTATTCTCATGTTCCTTGCATTGATCATCACTCCAATCGTTGCAATCTCAGAGCTTGGTGGATGGAATGCTACAGTGGATGCTGTACGATCCGTCGATGCGGCCAATCTGGATACGATGAACACGATGACAGGTATCGGGGTCATTTCACTCCTTGCCTGGGGACTTGGTTACTTCGGTCAGCCCCATATCATCACTCGTTTCATGGCACTTAAATCCACTAAAGATGTACCAAAGGCACGCTGGATTGGTATGAGCTGGATGACATTATCTATGATTGGTGCGGTAATGGTCGGTTTCTCCGGTATCGCATATTTCGCTGATATGCCATTGATCACAGGTGATGTCGATAACTCTGAGAAAGTATTCATCTTCTTTACCGATGTATTATTTAACCCTTGGGTGTCAGGTATTCTCCTGGCGGCGATTTTATCAGCCATCATGAGTACGATCGATTCTCAATTACTTGTATCATCCAGTGCGTTAGCGGAAGATTTCTATAAAGCGATCATCCGCAAGAATGCTTCTGATAAAGAGCTTGTATGGGTAGGTCGTATCGGAGTGCTTCTGATCGCGTTCATCGCGATCCTGCTGGCCATTCAAGGTAACCCTGCAAATGGTGGAGGGACGAAGATCCTTGATCTGGTCAGTTACGCGTGGGGTGGATTCGGTGCCGCATTCGGACCGATCATCCTGTTATCCCTATACTGGAAAGGTATGACCCGTAACGGTGCCCTTGCAGGTATGATTACTGGTGCTGTGACAGTTGTCGTATGGAAACAGCTGACTGTTGCAGAAATCATTCCATTTTCACTATATGAAATTGTACCAGGGTTTATCCTGGCGGTGATTGCCATCGTCATTTTCAGTAAGGTTGGACCACAACCAAGCGCTGAAATCCAAGCAGAATTTGACGAAGCCGTCGCAAATGACATCGTTAAATAATAGCTGAATCGTAATAAAAGGTCCGTCCCCCTTCACATAATAGTGATGGGGGACGGACCTTTTTTGTTTTCCCGGTGGATTCATGATACCTGACACTGTTGACAGAAAGTTGCGAAATTTGTCGAAAGAAAATGATCAAAAAACCGTTCCAAATTCTAACACACTGTTATATAATACAAACATGCCAAATAATCTGTATTATAACAATAGTGATGTGTATAATACATCTAAGGAGTGATGGTGTTCAATGTCTACCAAAATGGTTGGTATCAAGGTAACTGGGGAACTTCAGCCAGGCTTTGATGAAATTTTATCCCAGCAGGCTTTGCAATTTTTAGAGCAACTGGAGCGCCGGTTCGGAGACAAGCGAAGAGAACTGTTACACAACAGAGAGAAACAGCAGGAACGGATCAATAGAGGAGAATTACCTCGCTTTTTGCCAGAAACGCAATCGATTCGACAAAGTGATTGGAAAGTAAGCCCCATTCCCCGGCCCTTACAAGATAGAAGGGTGGAGATCACCGGTCCGGTTGACCGGAAGATGGTCATTAACGCATTGAATTCAGGCGCAAAATGTTTTATGGCATGTTTTGAAGATGCCACTTCACCTACATGGAAGAACCTCATAGAAGGCCAAATCAACCTCAGAGATGCAGTACATCAAACGATCGACTTCACGAATCAGAATGGTAAGCGTTATGAATTGAATAAAGAGCATGCAGTCTTGATTGTTCGACCACGAGGATTACATCTGGAAGAGAAACATATCGAACTGGATGGGAAATCGATTTCAGGAAGTCTTGTCGATTTTGGATTATTCTTTTTTCATAATGCGAAACATTTAACCTCAACGAATAAAGGTCCTTATTTTTACTTACCTAAACTAGAAAGTCACTTGGAAGCCCGATTCTGGAATGATGTCTTCTTATTCGCCCAGGAGTATGTCGGTATTCAGAAAGGAACGATCAAAGCTACGGTCCTGATTGAAACGATTACCGCCGCATTTGAAATGGATGAAATCCTTTATGAACTGAAGGAACACTCAGCAGGATTGAATTGTGGAAGATGGGATTATATTTTCAGCTATATTAAAAAACTTCGTGAACAGGAGGATGTGATTCTTCCAGACCGTTCAACGGTCACGATGACAACGCCATTTATGAGAGCGTATTCCCTACTTACGATAAAGACGTGTCACAGAAGGGGAGCCCCTGCAATCGGAGGGATGGCCGCACAGATCCCTGTCAAGAACGATCCCGTGAAAAATGAAGAAGCATTCAACAAGGTGAGGGCAGATAAAGAAAGGGAAGCACACGATGGCCATGATGGCACGTGGGTAGCTCATCCGGGTCTCGTCCCTGTTGCCCTGGAGGTCTTCAATCACGAAATGAAAAAGGATAATCAAATTACGGAGAAAACGTTGGACAATCTTGAAGTGTCAGAAAAGGATCTCCTTGAAGTGCCTCAAGGGAATATAACAGAAGAAGGCGTCCGCTTGAATATCAGTGTCGGGATTCAATATATCTCTTCCTGGCTGAGCGGTCAAGGTGCAGCGCCAATCCATAACCTGATGGAAGACGTGGCAACTGCTGAAATTTCCCGGGCTCAGCTATGGCAGTGGATCCGTCATCCAAAAGGAGTCCTCGACGATGGGCGAAACATCACCATCGAACTCTATGAACAACTAAAGCAAGAAGAACTAACCAAACTCAAAAGCCAACTGGGAGAAGAAATATACAAGAAGCGTCGCTTCTCAGAAGCCGTCCAACTATTCGACCAGCTCATCCAGAACGACCAATTCACAGACTTCCTTACCATACCGGGTTACCAAATCCTTTAGAGGGACGGACCTCTAAAAAAGACATCATCAACTCAAAACGTTGAATACACAACCCTAAAGACTTTAACAAATTACCGCTTCAGTGAAGTGAGGGACGGACCTCTCACCCCTGAATAGTGAAACTGAGTATCACCACCAACGTGCAGGACGGCCGGCCAGGTGTGAAAAAACGAAAAACATATAAAAGGGAGAGATTTTAGATGGTAAAAGCAACGAACGAACGTGTAAAAGCACTGCAGGAAAACTGGGAAATGGACCAAAGATGGAAGGGTGTATCCCGACCGTATTCTGCTGAAGATGTCATCCGTCTAAGAGGTTCTATTGATATTGAGCATACCCTTGCACGACGCGGCTCTGAAAAGCTGTGGGACCTTCTGCACACTGAGAGTTATATCAATGCACTCGGTGCACTCACAGGTAACCAGGCTGTCCAACAAGTACGAGCTGGTCTGAAAGCAATCTATTTGAGTGGATGGCAGGTAGCAGCGGACGCCAACCTCGCAGGGCAGATGTATCCAGATCAAAGCTTGTATCCTGCAAACTCTGTCCCATCTGTCGTAAAAAGGATCAACCAGGCCCTGCAGCGTGCCGATCAGGTTCATTATGTTGAAGGCGATGAATCGATTGACTGGTTTGTGCCGATTGTAGCCGATGCAGAGGCAGGATTTGGCGGTCAGCTGAATGTATTTGAATTGATGAAAGGTATGATCGAAGCGGGTGCTTCAGCCGTCCACTTCGAAGATCAGCTTTCTTCTGAAAAGAAATGCGGACACTTGGGAGGCAAAGTATTACTTCCGACACAAACGTCTGTGAAAAATCTTATCTCGGCTCGTCTTGCCGCCGATGTGATGGGGGTACCAACCTTGATCGTCGCCCGTACTGACGCGAATGCAGCAGATTTAATCACAAGCGATGTAGATCCGTATGATGCAGAGTTCATTACTGGTGAAAGAACTCCTGAAGGCTTCTTCCGCACGAAAGCCGGTCTTGACCAGGCAATTGCAAGAGGCTTGGCGTATGCTCCTTATGCAGATCTTGTCTGGTGTGAAACGTCAGAACCGAACCTTGAAGAAGCCCGCAGATTTGCAGAGGCAATCCATGCTGAGCATCCAGGTAAATTGTTAGCCTATAACTGTTCACCTTCCTTTAACTGGAAGAAGAAGCTGGACGATGAAACAATCGCTAAATTCCAGGTTGAGCTTGGGAAAATGGGCTATAAGTTCCAATTTGTAACCCTTGCAGGATTCCATGCACTGAACCATAGCATGTTCGAACTTGCAAGAGGCTATAAAGAGCGTGGAATGGCTGCTTATTCTCAGCTTCAAGAAGCGGAATTCGCAAGTGAGAAGCATGGTTATTCTGCTACGAGACACCAGCGTGAAGTAGGAACGGGCTACTTTGATGAAGTATCCATGGTGATCTCAGGCGGAACATCCTCTACAACAGCTCTTAAAGGTTCGACAGAGGCTGCTCAATTCTAAACACATGGCGTATGGTAAGAAAATAGGTCCGTCCCTCGGGGTGTTACACCCTGAGGGACGGACCTTTTATTTTGATGTTCTCTTCGTACGATTGGAGTGATTGGGTAAATAGAGTAATTTCATGAGAATATTTATAAATATACTATTGATTTTATTAATATACATACATATAATTAGAGCTAATTTAAAAAATAATCTGTGTGGTGAAACGATTTGAATGTTGGTATTGTTGGTAGTACTGGTTATGGTGGAGTGGAGTTGTACCGGTTGTTATCGAATCATCCTTATGTAGGTGGATGTATTTTATATTCATCTTCTTTGAACGAGACACCTTATGCAGATCAATATCCACACCTCTTTAACTTGTCACGTGAAGTAGTGAAGCCCATTAAAGTAGAGGAGATGCAGGAACTTGATTTCGTCTTTCTCGCTCAAGCTCCCTCAGGTGTATCAAAGGATTTATCCCAGAAGCTTGTCGGAAACAAAGTAAAGGTGATCGACCTTTCCGGCGATTTGCGTTTGAAGGATCCGAAACAATACGAAGAATGGTACAAAGGAGAATCAGCACCGCCAGATATTTTAGAAGAAGCGGTTTATGGTTTGACGGAATGTAATCAACACTCCATTAAAGAGGCTGGACTGATTGCCAACCCTGGCTGCTTTCCGACTGCTGCCCTACTGGGATTGGCTCCACTTTTCCATCATGGAATCGCAGAATCCAGATCCATCATTATCGATGCCAAAACGGGTTTGTCTGGAGCCGGGAGAAAAGCGACTCAATCGAGTCATTTTTCAGAAACTCAAGAAAACCTGAGAATATACAAAGTTCATGAGCATCAGCACATCCCTGAAATCGAACAGCAATTGAAGGCATGGGACAGGGGGGCAGGCCCCATTACCTTTACGACACACCTCATTCCCATGACACGGGGGATCATGGCTACCATGTATGCAGAATTGAAAAGCACTTACACCACTGAACGTTTGCACAATCTCTATCAGGAGTATTACGGGAACCATCCCTTCATCAGGATTCGTCCTAAAGGTCAGTTCCCGAGTACGAAAGAAGTATTCGGAACAAACTTCTGTGATATTGCTATAAAGACAGACTCACGGACGAATCGAGTGACGATTGTATCAGTGATCGATAACTTACTGAAGGGTGCAGCGGGCCAGGCGGTGCAGAATATGAATGTCATGCTCGGTTTGGACGAAACGACGGGACTTCATCATTATCCAATTTATCCATAAGAGGGGGAGAATCAATGAAACTAGTAAAAGAAATGGCTGTCCAACCTATACAGGGAGGGACGATTCTTTCGCCTCAAGGGTTCAAGGCAGGAGGGATGCATATCGGCCTCCGATATGCAAAGAAAGACTTTGGAGTCATTTATAGCGAGAAAGAGGCACAAGTAGGGGCTGTATATACCCAAAGTCATTTTCAGGCGGCTCCCCTTAAAGTCACACAAGAAAGTATTTCTGCATCCCAAAGTCTGCAGGCAATCGTTGTAAACAGCGCGATTGCAAATGCCTGCACAGGAGAACAGGGGCTGAAGGATGCTTATCAAATGAGAGAGTGGGTAGCTGCCCGTTTTCTCATTCCCAATGAGTATGTAGCCGTAGCTTCCACAGGGGTCATCGGTGAGTGGCTTCACATGGAGAAGATTGAAAAGGGGTGCAGCGAAATACTGGTTGATTCTTCACCAGATGGAGCCCGATCATTTCAACAGGCGATCCTGACGACAGATACCACGGAGAAAACGGCATGCTATACCGTGAAATTAGATGGGGAGACCGTCACCATCGGGGGATGTGCCAAGGGATCCGGTATGATTCATCCGAATATGGCGACCATGCTCGGGTTCATCACTACGGATGCAACGATTTCATCCGCCATGCTGCAAAAGGCACTTAAAATAGCAATCAATCAATCGTTCAATCAGATCACAGTCGATGGAGAAACATCTACGAATGATATGGTCATTGCAATGGCAAATGGGATGACGGACCACAATCCGTTGGATGAAGCTCACCCGGATTGGGATCACTTCCAGGAAGGCCTAAATCAGGTTTGTCAGGATCTGGCCAAACAAATTGCCAGGGATGGCGAGGGTGCAACCAAACTCGTGGAAGTGAACGTCAATGGCGCCCACTCTGATGGAGATGCTAATAGGTTAGCCAAAAAAATCGTCGGTTCCAATTTAGTGAAGACAGCCATATACGGGGGAGACCCTAACTGGGGAAGGATCGTTGGTGCCATGGGACACAGTGAGGCGACCCTTGAGCCTGATCAGTGTGACATTTACATCGGAGAGACTCTTGTATTCTCAAATGGTACTCCTCAACCGTTCAATGAAGAGAAAGTCAGTCAGTATATGCTTCTTGACCAGGTGGTCATATCTGTCGATTTGCATAGTGGGAAAGGAAAAGGAACTGCCTGGGGGTGCGATCTTACGTATGATTACGTCAAAATCAATGCAAGTTATCGAACATAAGCCGGTGATTGCCATCAAATTGGGAGGCAGTGTCCTTTCCAAGCTGTCCCCCCGCTTCTTTAAGAGTATAAAAACGCTACAGGACGACTACCATGTAATTGTCGTTCATGGGGGAGGTCCTGATATTACAGCCATGCTGAGCAAGCTGGCCATTGAATCCACCTTTATCAACGGACAAAGAAAAACGACCAGGGAAGTTTTTGAAGTGGTGGAACAGGTGTTAAAAGGGAAGGTCAACAGTAGGTTAACCCATCAACTCAACCTGGCAGGGGTAAGGGCAGTGGGATTGTGCGGATATGATGCCGGTTTGTTGAAGGCAAGCATGAGCGATGAAGAAACACTGGGGTATGTGGGGGAAATAGAAGAGGTCAACCTCACCCTATTACACAATCTGCTCTCCCTGAACTATTTACCGGTCATCGCTCCCCTTGCGGCAACATCCAAGGGGGAAAAGTTGAATGTAAACGCGGACCTGGCTGCTTCCGCTATAGCAGAAGCCATGCAAGTGGAGAAGCTGGTCTTTGTCACAGACGTACCCGGGATTTTAAAAGAAGGAAACATTGTTCCACGTGTAACAAAGGGAGAAATTCTTCAGTATATAGAAGGCGGAATCATCCACGGAGGAATGATTCCAAAAGTACAGGCAGCTTTGTCGGTTCTAGAGCTTAAGATTAACGAGGTCATGATCGTTGGATGTCAGGATACGTTCATTCAAAGCGGAGAAATGATGGGCACCGTGATAACAGAAGGAGAAGGAGTCGAATCGGCATGAGTCATTTATTTCCTACTTATCATCGTTTAGATATTGAATTGGTTAAAGGTAAAGGAACGATTGTGCGAGATCAAAACGGCCAGTCCTATTTGGATTTCATTTCAGGTATCGCGGTCTGTAATTTAGGTCACTCCCCTGATGTTGTAAAAGCAGCGCTTACCATACAGTTGGATAAACTCTGGCATGTGTCCAATCTGTTTCCGATCAAGCTGCAGGAAGAAGTGGCTTCCCCTCCTTGCTAATGCAAGCGGATTAGATTCAATCTTTTTCTGTAATAGTGGAGCAGAGGCGAATGAAGCAGCCATCAAGTTAGCCAAAAAACATACGGGAAAAACAAAAATCGTGACTTTCAAGCAGTCCTTTCACGGCCGAACGTTTGCCACCATGAGTGCGACAGGACAGGAGAAGGTTCACAGTGGCTTCGGTCCTTTGGTGCCATCTTTTGAGTATCTACCTTATAACGATGAACAGGCTGTTTTGGACGTGAAGGAAAAAGACGTCGCGGCCATCATGCTGGAAGTGATCCAAGGAGAGGGTGGAGTGATTCCGGGAACAGCCTCTTTTTTGGAGGCGGTAGAAACTAAGTGCAGGGAACTGGGTGCCTTACTGATCATCGATGAAGTCCAAACAGGGATCGGACGTACGGGAGCTCCGTTCGCTTATCAGCATTATCAACTGGAGCCCGATATCGTCACAACAGCTAAAGGATTGGGAAGCGGATTTCCTGTAGGGGCGATGATGGGCAAGCAAGAGCTTAGGTCCTCCTTTTCTCCTGGAACCCACGGTTCGACCTTTGGCGGGAACCCGTTAGCGATGGCGGCAGCCAAAGCAACCATTGAGACGATCTTTGATGAAGCGTTCTTGACGGAAGTTCAAAACAAAGCCGACTACTTTATCAATCAGTTGGAGAACCGACTCCCGGAAAGGGTAAAAGAGGTGAAAGGGGCCGGCTTGATGATCGGTATTCAATTTGATGTGGAAGTAAAGGGAATCATCGAGGAACTTCGGGAGAATGGGTTATTGACGCTGCCGGCAGGACCTCGGGTGATTCGTTTATTGCCGCCTTTGACTGTCACTTATGATGAACTGGATCAGGCCGTTCACATACTGGTCAGCACGCTGAAGAAGGATCATTCAGTTGGAGTCTCTTAATCTCTTTTTTTGGATATGAATGTATAAAAATACTTATATATAAATAAAAATACATGCAATGGAGGTAATCTTATGACAGGTTACTTATGTTTGGAGAACGGCCGTACCTTTACAGGTGAAATCACAATGGAAGAGGAAGATCCCGTACAGGGTGAGATTGTGTTTTTTACCGGCATGACAGGATATCAGGAAGTATTGACCGATCCTTCCTACAAAGATCAAATCGTTGTTTTCACGTATCCCCTCATCGGCCAATATGGCGTGAATGAAGATGATTTCGAGAGTGGCAGGCCCCAGGTGAAAGGGGTCGTCATGCTCCACTCCCCTGAATTGTTTTCCCATTATCATGCGACGTCTTCCCTCAAAGATTACCTTCAAAAGTGGGAGGTCCCCTTCATGACAGGGGTGGACACGAGACAGGTAGTGAAGGAGATCCGTAAGGGCGGAAGTCAAAATGCATGCATTTCATATACAAAGGTACATCCAGGGGAAGAAAAGCATACCGGTCAGGTTGAGCGTGTTGCCCTCTCCCACATTCAAAAAATGGGCAGTGGGAATAAGCATATAGCCGTCATAGACTTTGGCGTGAAGAAGTCGATTGTTGCAAGCCTTGTAGACATGGGGTGTCGTGTTACGGTCATTCCTTATCATCAGCTTGATTTACTGGATAAGCGGACGGTTGATGGGGTGGTTCTGTCAAACGGACCTGGAGACCCGAAGGAACTGATGAGACTGTTACCAGAGTTGAAGGAAATCATCATGGAGCTTCCGACCCTCGGAATCTGTTTAGGGCATCAACTGATTGCCCTGGCCCTTGGAGGGGATACAGAACGTCTATTATTCGGTCACCGGGGAGCCAATCACCCAGTCATCGACGTGCTGACAGGGAAAGTATTCATTACTTCGCAAAACCATAATTACGTCGTAAGTGGGGACAGCTTGGCCGGGACCGGACTGGAGCCGCGGTTTACGAACGTTAATGACGGTTCCCTTGAAGGGCTTCAGCATATAAGCAAACCGATCCTATCCGTGCAATTCCATCCAGAAGCACGTCCGGGACCGGAAGATGCTTCGTGGATATTCCAACAATTCTATCAAACGATTACACAACCAGGGAGAGAGAAGTTGTATGCCTAAAGATACCAGTATTCAAAAAATCCTCATCATCGGGTCGGGACCCATCATCATCGGGCAGGCGGCTGAATTTGATTATTCAGGCACCCAGGGGTGTCTTGCCCTTAAGGATGAGGGATATGAAGTGATTCTCGTGAACCATAATCCGGCGACCATCATGACGGATACAGCCCACGCTGACAAAGTATATTGTGAGCCGTTAACTGTGAGGACTTTGACCTCGATCATCGAGATGGAACGCCCCCACGGATTGATTGCCAATCTTGGAGGGCAAACCGCACTGAATCTTGCAGTGGAGCTTGAGGAAGCAGGGGTTCTCGGAAAATATGGCGTGAAACTGCTTGGAACGTCAGTGGCTTCTATTCAAAAAGGGGAAGACAGAGAGAAATTCAGGAGCTTGATGGATACACTGGGGCATCCAACGGCAGAAAGTGCCATCGTACACGACCTCAAAGAGGCTCAACTATTTTCGAAGAAGGTGCCCTTCCCCCTCATTGTCCGCCCCGCTTATACATTGGGAGGGAGAGGTGGCGGGATCGCCTCAACCAGAGAAGAGTATGGTAAACTCGTTCAAACCGGATTGAAGGCGAGTCCGATTCATCAAGTATTGGTGGAAAAAAGCATTGCCGGGTTCAAGGAGATCGAGTATGAAGTGATGAGAGATTCGAAAGGAAATTGTATATCTGTCTGCAATATGGAGAACTTCGATCCTGTGGGAGTCCATACAGGGGACTCCATCGTCGTTGCTCCGTCCCAAACCCTGACAGATCAGGAGTTTCACATGCTCCGTACGGCAGCGTTCAACATTGTCAGTGCATTGGAGGTCGTGGGGGGATGCAATATACAATTTGCTCTAGACCCTTACAGTAACCGGTTCTACGTCATTGAGGTGAATCCGAGGGTGAGCAGGTCGTCTGCCCTGGCATCGAAGGCAACCGGCTATCCCATTGCCAAGATAGCGGTGAAGCTTGCTGTCGGGTATACCTTGAATGAAATCATCAACCCTCTAACGAGAACCACTTTTGCAAGCTTTGAGCCGGCTCTTGATTACGTTGTCGTCAAGTTTCCCAGGTGGCCATTCGATAAATTCCCGGAAGCCAATCGGGTGCTCGGGACAAAGATGAAAGCAACGGGTGAAGTGATGGCGATCGAGCGTTCGCTGGAGGCGGCATTTCAGAAAGCCCTTCAGTCCCTGGACTTATCTGTTGCGAATATCGAAAGGGAACTCGCTGGCTTATCGTATGAAGAGCTGGAGCAAGGCATCAAGATCCCAACCGACCGCCGTTACTTTGAATTGCTGGAGCTGCTGAGAAGAGGCTGTTCCGTTTCTGTCCTTCATGAAAAGACGGGAATCGACCAGCTGTTCTTATCGGTCATGGATCATGTGGTCTCCATGGAAAAGAAGATAAGGGGCTCCGAGCTCACTGCTGCTCTGCTGAAGGAAGCAAAGGCATTCCGGTTTGACAATGGGACAATTGCCGGTTTAACCGGAAAAACGGAAGCTGAAATTGAACGGATGATGGTGGAGCAAGGGGTATTCCCGTCTTTTAAAATGGTGGATACATGTGCAGGTGAATTTGAGGCCGTCACCAACTATGCCTACTCTACTTATTACGGAGACAATGAACTCCAACCATTAGAAGGAGAGAAAAAGGTGTTGATAGTGGGGGCAGGTCCAATCCGGATCGGTCAGGGAGTCGAATTTGATTACAGTGCGGTCAAGGCGATTCAGCGTTTAAAACTGCATGGGTACACGACCATCATGGTGAACAATAATCCTGAAACCGTGAGCACGGATTATGAAACTGCCGACCGCCTTTACTTTGAACCGATTACAGAAGAATCGATCCTTTCCATCATCCGGCATGAAAGCGTAGATGCAGTCATGGTTCAATTCGGCGGGCAAACCGCTTTGAACCTGGCGGATGTGCTAGAAACAAAAAGGTGTCCAATTGCTCGGGATCTCCTCACGCATCATTGAACGTGTAGAAGATCGCGAACAATTTTATCAATTCCTCGATGAACTGACGATACCAAGAGTGAAAGGAGATATTTGTCATAGTAATGAAGAGGCTTTACAAGTAGCCCGTCATTTAACCTTTCCCCTTCTTTGCCGTCCATCCTATGTGATTGGAGGCAAAGGAATGGTGAAGGTCACGACGCCATCCGAGTTACAGGCGTTTATAAAGGAAGCGGATGAAGAGTATTTTCCCATTTTAATGGATGAATTTAAAGAGGGACAGGAAATCGAGGTGGACTTGGTAGGGGATGGCGAGGATGTATACGTACCTGGAGTGATGGAGCATATTGAACGGGCAGGCGTCCATTCAGGGGACAGTATGTCGATCTTCCCTTCTGAATCCCTGTCGGATGAAGTGAAGAGAATGGTAGAAGGGTACGCAGGGAAAATCGTGGACTCCCTTCAATACAAAGGGATCATGAACATACAATTTTTACTGCAGGATGGAGATGTGTTCGTGCTGGAAGTAAACCCAAGAGCAAGCCGGACGGTTCCGGTGATCAGTAAGATTCTCGGAATTTCATTGATCGATATGGCTACAGATCTGATATGTGATGAAGGATTGAGGGTGAATGCCTTCAGTCTCCCGACTGATTTAAACGTGGTAGGAGTCAAGTATCCTGTCTTTTCATCCCATGCCCTGCCGGAAATCGATCAAACACTCGGTGCCAATATGAAGGCAACGGGTGAAGGTTTATGTCTGGGTAATACGGTTGAAGAGGCCCTGTATAAAGTGTTTGAAGAACTGCATGATCGTGTGGTGGCCGGTGGGACCATCTATATAGACAGTGACGATCATGAATTAAGCCGATATCACACTGCACCAAGCACGTCTTTTAGGGACTGGATGGAAACTAGCCATGCCACAATATATTTCAGTCATGAAGAAACGGAAGAATGGAAGAAGAGAAGGATGGCTGCGTTAGAAGCAGGAGTGACAGTCTTAACAGAAGCTGACACTCTCCGTGCATTTATTCGGAGTATGAAAGCAGATAATGTCAAACCTGTTCCATTGACACAGTCAAAATCCATAAAGGGAGTGAGCCGAGTATGACAAGTTCAAATGTTGCAACTACAACGGCAGGGATTTCTTTCAAAGGAAGGGATCTCATCACATGGCTGGATTACACGACTGATGAAGTTCTTGAGCTGCTATCACTTGCACAGTATTTGAAGGAGAATCCTCATTCAAAGGTGTTGGAGGGAAAGATCCTGGGGATGATTTTTGAAAAGTCCTCCACGAGAACACGGGTCTCCTTTGAAGCAGGAATGCTTCAAATGGGTGGTCACGCCATTTATTTGAATGCCCGTGACATCCAGCTTGGACGTGGAGAATCGATTGCGGATACGGCACGAGTCCTATCCTCCTATGTGGATGGAATCATGATCCGCACATTCGAGACTGAGAAGGTTGCACAATTGGCCAAATACGCAAGCGTCCCCGTGATCAATGGCCTGTGTGATACGTTCCATCCCTGTCAGGCCCTTGCTGATGTTCTGACGATTCTGGAACTGAAGGGGACATTCAAGGGATTGAAGGTGGTTTATATTGGGGACGGGAATAATGTGGCCCACTCCTTTATGATTCTTAGTGCGAAGCTTGGTATGGACGTCGTTGTCTGTTGTCCAGAAGGCTATGACCCCGATAATGAGATTGTCGGCAAGACAGAGGAGCTTACGGGAATGAACGGCGGTAGCTTTACTCTTACTCATGATCCGGTTAAAGCAGTAAAAGGTGCCGACATTGTATATACCGATGTGTGGGCCAGCATGGGGCAGGAGGAAGAGGCTCTTAAACGTCTTGAAGAATTTAAATCTTACCAGGTGAATGAACATTTACTTCAGCATGCGGCCCCAAATGTGAAATTCCTCCATTGTCTCCCGGCACACAGGGAAGAAGAAGTGACAGCGGCTGTCATTGACGGTCCTTCATCAGCGGTATTTCAACAAGCGGAGAATCGCTTGCATGTTCAGAAGGCCATTCTTCAATCCCTATTCGTTTAGGGCTAAAAGGTCCGCTTCCCCATGGAAGTGGACCTTTTGGTTGCCTTAAGGCATTTCCATAGGAGAAAATAGGATTGAACCAAATGAACACATGTATTCATATAGTGTAGGAGAAACTGAAATTAGACCGTCTTGGAGGTGCTTTTGGTTGTGAGTAAACCGACGATTGATGATTATCTGGATAATGGAATATACGGACAGAAGCAAACGAAGCCCGATGAAAGAAGGAAATTCCTCGGAAGCTTGCGGGAACGGATCGTCATTGCCCTTACTCAAAGCCAGGTAAGGGAAAAGGGAGTTTATAAAGAAGTCCAGGAGAACCTGAAGAAGAATCCAAATGCGAAGCTTCTATTAAACGGCAATATGAGCTATTCCTACTTATCTAAATACATCAAGCTCGCCGATACGTATCACGTTTCATTTTCGATGGTGACCAATAAGGAAACTGAAACAGACATCGGTCTTGTCCTGGCATATGATCATGCCATTGATAAAGAGGACATTTATGTGAAGAAAAAAAAGTGAAAAAGCATCGGAAACGCAATCAAAACAAAAGGCAAAGAAAAGCCTATTCTCATCGATTAAAAATAAGCTTTTCTAAATGTTGATCAATTGGGCGGATGATGTGCCATGAAGGGATGCTTCTCTTAATGAAGATCATCTTCAATCCGGGAACGGGTTTGTTAAGCCGGTGAAAACCCTGGATCCATTCAGGAGATCTCATCTTTGCTGCCGGTCCCGGCTGCCGTCATGATGTATATGCTTTTTTAAAGTGGTGTGAGAGGGAGGTATCTGTCAGGATCCAGTGTATCCCCTTCTGCTACAATAGCTGTCATGCCTTGATCAGAGCCCGATTCATGCATTTCCCCCTTTTCCCAAAAGATGGCCATGCCCGGTTCGACTAAGATCTTCTCTTCTCCTTCGACTCTCACCCAACCCCGTCCCGACGTAACCATCAAAAGCTGATCGCACATGGCGGGATGCATTCCGAGTACACTGTTGGCTTCTAAATAAAAATATCCGATTTGAAAAGGATCATCAGGCTTTAACAAAGGGTGAATGATGACACCTCTGCTATTGAATTGATGAACGGATTTTCCGGTAGTTTGATTGAATGCGTAAATGTTCATGAAATCACCTCTGCTGATTAGATTCGGTTATGAGGTGGGAATATCCTTTTATTGGAGTTAGGCTTTCTTCTATTTTTTTTTTAAAATACGCATTGAAGGGAAAAGTGACGCAATAAAACTCAAAACCGACACAATCACTTCCGTACCATGCAAAAGTCTTCTCCATTCCATAACCAAGGCAGCCTCTCCCGCTCCATTCATCTATGCAGAAGTTCATGAGAACCCTGATTCTGAACGTTATACCACTTTCTCTTTCACCTGACATTAGGACCTGCAACCGGGTCAGGCCCAATCAACCCCGATGTCCCTCATCCTGTTCATTGTAGGTACGTCCCTTACAAAATCACACCCCCTCCCTTCATTCGTGATAGAATGGTTGCAGGAATGGAGAAAAATTCGCCATGATCCGACAATCGTTATCTCTTATCATAGTTGCTTTAATGAAGCGAATTTTGGTATTATCAATAGTATTGTGAGTGTTCGAACATATACGGAGGTGAAGAAGATGTCTAGAATTTCTGAAGAGCAAGTAAAGCATGTTGCCCATCTTGCAAGACTGGCCATCACTGAGGACGAAGCGAAAAAGTTTACAACCCAATTAGATGCGATTATCGGGTTCGCCGAGCAGCTGAATGAATTGGATACTTCAAATGTGGAAGCGACGAGCCATGTGTTGGATATGAAGAACGTTATGCGTGAAGACAAGCCTGTTGAAGGACTGCCACGTGAAGAAGTATTAAAGAACGCACCAGACAAACAAGATGGACAAGTTCGCGTTCCATCGATCTTGGACTAAGGAGGGGACCTCATGTCATTATTTGACCATAAATTATCAGAGCTTCATGAGCTTTTACATAAGAAGGAAGTATCTGTTACAGATTTAGTAGACGAGTCATACAAACGTATTGATGCCGTTGAAGATAAAGTAAAGGCATTCTTAACGCTGGATGAAGAAAATGCCCGCAATAAAGCGAAAGAAATGGATGCAAAGCTTGGGACGGATGAATCGAAAGGTCTTCTTTTCGGTATGCCGATCGGGATCAAAGATAACATCGTCACAAAAGGGCTCCGCACGACATGTGCAAGTAAAATCCTTGAAAACTTCAATCCTATCTATGATGCGACGGTCATCAATAAATTACATAGTGCCGATACGATTACAATCGGTAAATTGAATATGGATGAGTTTGCGATGGGTTCATCCACAGAGAACTCCGGTTTCCAAAAGACGAGCAATCCATGGAATCTTGAGACGGTTCCCGGTGGTTCTTCAGGCGGTTCTGCCGCTTCTGTTGCCGCTGGAGAGGTTCCTTTCTCACTTGGCTCGGATACAGGTGGATCGATTCGTCAGCCGGCGGCATTCACGGGTACGGTCGGATTAAAGCCGACGTACGGACGTGTTTCCCGTTTCGGTCTTGTGGCATTTGCTTCTTCACTGGATCAAATCGGACCGATCACCCGTAATGTTGAAGACAATGCCTACCTGCTGCAAGCAATCGCCGGACTTGATCCGAACGATTCCACATCTGCAAACGTAGAGGTTCCGAATTACGCAGAGGCCCTGACTGGTGATGTGAAAGGCCTGAAAATTGCTGTGCCGAAAGAATACTTGGGTGAAGGTGTCGGGGAAGAAGCCCGTCAAGCCGTACTTGCTTCACTGAAAGTATTGGAAGGGATGGGAGCGACATGGGAAGAAGTGTCTCTTCCACATTCTAAATATGGCGTCTCGACGTATTATTTACTTGCGTCTTCTGAAGCTTCTGCCAATCTTGCCCGCTTTGACGGTGTCCGCTACGGTTACCGCTCTCCGAACGCAGAGAACCTTCTTGATCTTTACAAGAAGACCCGTGCAGAAGGATTCGGTGACGAGGTGAAGCGTCGTATTATGCTTGGAACGTTTGCCTTAAGCTCTGGTTACTACGATGCCTATTACAAAAAAGCCCAGCAGGCACGTACACTGATCAAGAAAGACTTTGAGGATGTATTTGCGAAATATGACGTCATCATTGGACCGACAACACCGACTCCGGCATTTAAGATCGGTGAAAAAATCGATGATCCACTGACGATGTATGCAAACGATATTTTAACTATTCCAGTAAACCTGGCAGGTGTACCGGGAATCTCTGTACCTTGTGGATTCTCTTCTACAGGACTGCCACTGGGACTTCAAATCATCGGAAAGCACTTTGACGAAAGCACGATCTATCGCGTAGCCCATGCATTCGAGCAGGCTACAGATTTCCATACAAAAAGACCACAACTGTAAGGGGTGAAATCAATGAACTTTGAACCAGTAATCGGACTAGAGGTCCACGTAGAATTAAAAACGGACAGTAAGATGTTCTCTCCTGCACCGAACCATTTTGGAGCAGAGCCGAACACGAATACGAATGTGATCGACCTTGGATATCCCGGCGTCCTTCCCGTGGTAAACAAGCGTGCCATTGAATTCGGTATGAAAGCGGCAATCGCGCTGAATTGTGAAATCGCTACGGATACAAAGTTTGACCGTAAAAACTATTTCTATCCGGATAATCCAAAAGCGTACCAAATCTCTCAATTTGATAAGCCGATCGGTGAGAACGGCTGGATTGAAATTGAAGTGAACGGTGAGAAGAAACGCATCGGAATCACACGTCTTCACCTGGAAGAGGATGCTGGGAAACTGACTCACTCCGGTGACGGTTATTCCCTTGTGGACTACAACCGTCAAGGAACTCCACTGATTGAAATCGTATCTGAGCCTGATATCCGTACACCCGAAGAAGCGTATGCGTATCTTGAAAAATTGAAATCCATCATTCAATATACAGGGGTTTCCGATTGTAAGATGGAAGAAGGGTCACTTCGTTGTGACGCCAATATTTCCCTGCGCCCGATCGGTCAGGAGAAGTTTGGAACGAAAGCCGAGCTTAAGAATCTGAACTCCTTTAACTTTGTTAAAAAAGGATTGGAGTATGAGATCGTACGTCAGGAGAAGGTACTTTTATCCGGAGGATTGATTCAGCAGGAAACGCTCCGTTTCGATGAATCCACCGGTAAAACGATCCTCATGCGTGTAAAAGAAGGATCCGATGACTACCGTTACTTCCCTGAACCGGATTTATTACACCTTCACATCGATCAAGAGTGGATGGACCGCATCCGTGCCGAGATCCCTGAGCTTCCCGATGAGCGTAAAAAGCGCTATGTAGAAGAGCTGGGACTACCTGCTTATGATGCCATGGTTCTGACATTGACGAAAGAAATGTCTGATTTCTTCCAGGATACCGTTGAGGCAGGAGCCGATGCGAAACTGGCGTCCAACTGGCTGATGGGTGAGGTATCTGCCTACTTGAACGCACAGCAAAAAGAACTTGAAGATGTCAAGCTGACCCCTCAGGGACTGGCAGGCATGATCGAGCTCATCGAAAAAGGGACGATTTCTTCTAAGATTGCGAAGAAAGTATTTAAAGAGTTGGTAGAGAACGGGGGAGATCCTGAACAAATCGTGAAAGATAAAGGTCTTGTTCAAATCTCAGACGAAGGTGCCTTACTCAAGATTGTGACAGAAACTCTGGATGCGAATCCGCAATCCATCGAAGACTTCAAGAACGGGAAAGACCGTGCCATCGGCTTCCTGGTCGGTCAAATCATGAAAGCAACAAAAGGCCAGGCGAACCCGCCACTTGTAAACAAATTACTGCTCGAAGAAATTCAAAAACGCTAAAAACGCTGAAAACAGCCCCCGGAAACGACTTGTTTCCAGGGGCTGTTTTTTATGGCGAGAGGGACGGACCTTGAATTCATTCAAGGTCCGTCCCTTATTTCGGTTCAAGTTTTCCTAGATTGTTTGGTTTTTGGATGTTTTATGTAGGTATTTAAACCTAATGTTGAAAATGGAGAAATGTAGGTATATAGACTGATTCGTCAGGCTGGGGCATGTACTATATTTTTTATAGTGTTTAGAATAGTTGGAAAATTCTTATAAAGAGGTGTTGTAATTGAAGAAAAAAGTCGTTGCATTAGGTTTAACTGCAGGATTGATGGTGAGCCCTGTTTTTTCTCCGGAAGCATTGGGTTCTCCAAACATAAGTGAAAAGGTGAATTTCAGTGAGAAGACGGGTACGCCGCAGTTTATATCCGGGAAATTAACGAAGGCATCTACTAAATCACCGGAAACCATCGTGTTTGATTATTTAATGGAAAAACAAAAAGCCTTTAAATTTAAAGGAAACGCAAAGCTTTCCTTCCAAGTAAAAGAGAAGAAAAAGGATGAATTAGGGTTTACATATCTCCGCATACAGCAGGTGTATAAAGGAACGCCAGTGTACGGAGCGGTTCTTACGGCACACGTGAATAAAGACGGAGTCCTGACTGCGTTGTCCGGAGCCCCTTTTGCCAATCTGGACAAGAAGCAAAACCTGAAAAAGACGAAAAACGTCTCTAAAAACGACGCTGTTTCATTAGGAGAAAAAGCCTTAGTGTCAGAGGTGGGCAGTCAGCCTGACTATGAATATAAACCGAAATCAGAATCTGTGATCTATATGAAGGATGGGGAAGCCCATTATGCGTATCTCGTAAACTATAATTTCCTTGCTCCTGAGCCGGGGAACTGGAATTATTTCGTAGATGCAGTCACAGGTGAAATCCTTTGGAAGGTAAATGAAATCCATGAAGCGAAGGGTGGAGCCGGAAAGCCGGGTGGAGGAACTACAACAGGAGGGACGGATACTGTCGGTTCCGGTAAGGGAGTTCTCGGAGATACGAAATCCTTGAATACGTATCTATCTTCATCCACTTATTATCTTCAGGATCGGACGAGAGGGGGAGGCGTTTTCACATATGATGCATCGAACCGTACACGTCTTCCGGGATCACTGTGGGCAGATGGTGACAATCTGTTTAACGCAAGCTACGACGGAGCTGCAGTTGATGCTCATTATTATGCAGGACAGACATACGATTATTACCTGAACACACATAACCGCAATAGTTATGATGGCAATGGAGCAGCGTTGAAATCGACTGTCCATTACGGAAGGAACTACAATAATGCCTTCTGGAATGGTCAACAGATGGTATATGGTGATGGAGATGGTACAACATTCATCCCGTTATCCGGTGCATTGGATGTCATCGCCCACGAACTTACACATGCTGTGACGGATACGACTGCTGATCTTATCTATCAAAATGAGTCAGGGGCCATCAATGAATCCATGTCCGATATTTTTGGAACATTGGTAGAGTTTGATGCCAATAATAATCCGGATTGGGAGATCGGGGAAGACATTTATACACCAAATAAGAGTGGGGACGCACTGCGCTCCATGTCTGATCCGGCTAAATACGGTGATCCCGATCACTATTCTGTAAGATACACAGGGACGCAGGATAATGGTGGGGTTCATATCAATAGTGGAATCGGAAATAAAGCAGCCTATCTTCTAAGTCAGGGAGGTACGCACTACGGTGTGAATGTGACAGGAATCGGAACGGCTAAAACCGGGGCGATCTATTACCGTGCGCTAACTCAATACTTGACGCCATCTTCAAACTTCAGCCAGCTTCGTTCCGCTTGCGGTTCAAGCGGCTACGGACCTTTACGGTGCAGGAAGTGCCGAAGTGGCAAGTGTAAACGCAGCATATAATGCAGTAGGTGTAAACTAAAAAAGGAAAAAGAAGAAGAGCTGCCAAAGCTCTTCTTTTCTTTTTGCCCTGTAAGAGTTTGACGAGAGCCGTCTGCACTACATTTGTTTCTTTTTTGCTTTCTCCAAGATCTGTTTAGCTAAGCGGTAATACGTGTCCGCTTCTATTTTTGAATCAGCTTTTTTAAGCTGCATCATGTAATTTTGGAATCGAAGCTTGTCGACCGACGAGACTTTCATCACAATTTTTCTCATAATGGCACTCCTTTAGTGGACAAAATTGCGTCCAATTATCTATTCTGAATTTTCTGTAAATAATATATAATAATAGTAAATGATTCCAGAGGGTGGATAGAATGTCCTTATTTGAAGTGATCTTGTTGCCAATGTTGATGGGTGGTATTGGGGGCTTAGGACATATTCTGGTTTTCAAAAATGGTCATTTCACTTTTCCGCGAAAATTTATCGATGACCAGGGTGAGAAACACTATCTATTTGGCTCAACCAAGGATATTATCATAGGAGTTCTAGCAGGGTATCTGTCAGTATTACCTGTAGTTGAAACGGTCCCCTTGTGGTATGTCATCTACATTAGTTTATTATCGGGGATCGGGGGAAGTTCCGTCATCACACGGAAAATCGAACAAAACTTAGCAAACACCAAAGCATCCTATATTCAAGAGCTATCTCATTATCAGCTCGAACTGACCTCTAAGGGAGGATCTTCAAACCATAATGAGGTGAAACCTGTTGGCGAAGTGGAAGAAAAAAAGAATCAAGGTTGAACTGCCGCCAGAAGACTACGAAAAGGCGAACCATTATCTAAAGAGGCTGAAGGAGGCAGATAATCTGATCGAGCTGAACTACTACTACAATAAAGTGGCAAAAATAATTGAAAAATCACAAGATGTCTAAGATGGGTCAATTGAAGAGTAGTCCTTTATCAATCTACTTTAACCATAAAAGGTGAGGATGAAACTGACAATTGAGTCAGCTTTTTTTCTGTTAAGGAAACATGTATGTAGAATACTTCTCTCCCATGACTAGTTATATCCATCCCCTCTGGAAAATATAGTCGAGGAGTAGCATCATGCTATTCCTTTTTTTATTGCATTGTTTTAAAGATAGCTTCCGTTCTGCAAGATGATGGGTTTCTTTAGGGGGCGTTATGATTCGGAGGCTGCTTGTTGAATCATCGTTATGAACAGTTTCATACAAAAGGTTCATGTCCAATGCAATGCTTTTCTTATATTATATTCCTACAGGCATAATCGTACAATTGAAAATTTGAACCGACCCGTAAATAGATATGACTTGTAGAATAAGAGAAACATGAATATGCTATAGTGAGAATTCATGAAAAGTGTAGGGTACTAAATTCGAGTGCCGCGCTTTATGGGAGGAATAAACATGAAATTGGAACAATGGTTCGATAAAGGAATGACATCTGAACATTACATAGAAAGCATGAAGGTTCATAAAGAAAACACAGCATCGATCAGAAAGGCCTTTACGATTCCTGAAGAAGACTTGGACGTCTTGAATCAATTAGGGGAGCATTCTCTCAGGGTCATTGCCATCACGGAAGACTGGTGTGGGGATGCCATGCTGAATATCCCGGTTCTGTTGAAAGTGGCGGAGTCAGCTAATATGGATGTGCGCATGATTTTGCGTGATGAAAACCTTGAATTGATGGATCAATACTTAACAAATGGCATATCAAGAGCGATCCCCATTTTTATTTTCATTGACCGTGAAGGGAATGAAAAGCTGGTATGGGGACCAAGAGCTCCTATGGTGAAAAAGATCGTCGATGATGAACGGGCGAAGCTTCCACCGAAGGACCATGAACTTTTCCCTGAAAAGCAAAAGGAAATGATTCAAAGGTTAACGTCTCAGTATACGAAAGACGAGGAAATATGGCAGGAAGTTTATGAAAGCTTGAAAACAAGCCTGGTACAAAATGTACTCATGTAGAATAGCGGAGAGCATCGGATGGATTTGCATACTCTAGTTATGTCGATAGTATAAAAGCGGCAATGACTGCAACAAAACAGTCTTGTGCAAGAGTCGGACATGTCTTCACCCTCACTCAAAATAGAATGGTAAAAACTACCCGTTACCATGGAAGGTTTTCCCGGTTCACGAATGACGGAATTCGCGTTACTATTGTATATGATGAGGAGTTGAAGCATCATGATTCACCAAAAGACAAACACCATTGTAATTGAAGCACTGAATAAATTTCCCCATAAAATTCACATTAAATTGGGAGAAATCCTGCGTGAACGAGGATTGACACAAGGCGATCTTCATCGCTTGACAGGGTTAAGAGTGGCGACGATTAATGAGCTAGTGAATTTCAAGAAGAAATCCTTAACCGTGGCTCATCTTGTTTCCATTATGATCGCCCTTAGAATTACAGACATTCGTGATCTCATTGAAGTAGAATTTGACGAAGAAGTTCTAGCCTACTTCAAAGAAGAAAACAATCGAATGAAAAACGGATTCACTCCAGACCTGACCAGAACCGCCGAAGAAAACGTAAAGCGGATCGCAGCTGGAACAAGCAACTAACGATCATTACATCTCAAACGGTCATGTCTAATGACCGTTTTTTTATTGGAGTTTTTATTGGGGACGGACCTCTGTACCTTATGGCTCTCTTCCTCTTTCCCATTTCCCTTATCAAATGATAGAAATATAATTTATCTAAAGGTTTACAACCCAGCAAAACAGGATAATTCCTTAGAGTAAGGAAGGATTCACCAACTATTTAACTATAACAATATAAAAATTTACAAGGTCCGTCCCTCTATCCGTGAATGAGCAGGAGTTTGAGGGGTGGATACAGAATGTAGTAGGTATGTTGTTGCCTATGGATTGTGATGGAGTTGACATGAAATCGTAACGTGTATGTGTGGGAAAATCAATTATGATAGGGGAAGAGTGTAAATGGAAGTTAATTTGGGGAATGTGGCCTCCCGTCGTGCTGCGTCTTGTGATGATATACCACATCAGTTTTTTGATACGTTAAGAGTAAGGGGAATTGTGTGGGAAGGCAAGAGAGTGGCTGAAATCGGATCCGGAACGGGTGCCATGACGCGGAAGCTTCACAAGCGCAGAGCCGAGGTTATCGGGGTTGAACCATCGATTGAGCTTATAAAAACGGCACAAAATATTGAGAGTAAGCTCTACCTGGATATCCCATATCTTTCAGGAACAGCTGAATCGACCAATTTGCCAGATCAATCCTATGATATCACCATGGTCCATAGAAGCTGGCATTTATTCGACCGTCCAAGGGCGGTAGTTGAAATGAAGCGGATCTTAAAGGAAAACGGAACATTCATTGTGAGTGACTCCCATTTCCTTTCACATCATGAAGTGGTAAAGGACACAATCGCTTTCTTAGAAGAATATATTGATATGTTCCCTCCCGGATCAAAGGCCGAAGGGAATCAATTGAATGGATTTCCAGTGGACTGGCTGGTAGAATGGCAGGAAACCGGCTTTAACTTGAAGGATTTTTATACATTTCATTACCCAGTCGACTTTACGATACAGTCCTGGTGCGAGCGTGTAGGCTCCCTGTCCTGGTTCTCTCATGTAGAAGACAGTGAGAAGGAGACAATACTGCAATCTTTACATACGTTCCTGTCCGGGCGTTATCATGCTCTTCAAGAGTTTACTCTTCAGCACCAATTTACAGTCTGCGTGATGAAAAACTAGAAAGAGTGATCGGATTGGAAGCAGCAATAAAATATGTAAACTATTTTAATATGGAAATAGAGCCCCCCTACATTGAACTATTTGCAAAGGCTTATCCAGCAGCACTTGATCAGAATTCCCTATGAGACCTTCAGTAAATTTTATTACTTCTCACAAGGAGACTCGTTTGTGCCTTCGTTGGATACCTTTGCAGAGAACCTCCACTCCAAGGGATGGGGAGGCACCTGTTTCACCTTGAATATTAACTTTGGCAGACTGCTGAAGACATTGGGATTCAAGTGTCAATTTGTCAGAGTACAGCCGGGGCATCTAGGTTTGATGGTCACCATCGATGATCGGAAACTATATGTAGACGTTGGATACGGTTCACCGATCATGAAGCCCGTGGAGCTCGAGGCGAGACAGAGGCATCTTCTTCATGGTTTCGGGGAAGAAATCATCTTCACCCAGAAAGACATCCGTGAATTTGAAGTGGATCGACGCTCAAATGGTAAATCCTTCGTGAAGAAAACCATTGAGTGGAATCCATTGGAGGAAGAAGAACTGGAAGCGGATATAGAAGCATCCTATTTGGATTCTGATGAGAACATTACGATGAGAAGAATCACCGCAGTCCGTTTCCAGGGCAATCAGTGCTACTTCCTGCGCAATGAGACCTTGAAAGTGATGACCTATCGAAACATCCGGGAGTATCAGATGAAAGATCTTGAGAAATGGAAAGATATCGTAAGAGAAGTCTATCACTTTGATTCTTCGTCCCTTCAGGAGTCCATCCAGTTTTTACAACAGCGGAATATCAAGCTGTTCCCATAAGCCATCCAGAATATCGGGTTGATATTCTGGGTGGTTTTTTATTGTTGTATTTCCGGATGGGCAGAGGGCGTGTACCTGTTTAATACGCGGCGGAGTTCATGTGGCCCAAATAACTGCGTAAAGGCACAATAAACCGTTTGAAGCAGATCAAAACATAACCATCCATTCAGAAGGAAATATACCTCTGTGAGGCAGAGACTTCCCTCAGTTCCCCCCTCATCAAGGCTTCAAGATCATCAATATGAATAAGAGCACACCAAGAGAGGAAGCAAGATAAAAGTAGCGCTGGATGATCACTATATAACGCTGGATTTCTTCTGGAGGCGCACCTGTAAGATGTTCATGCTCCGGTAAAGATACCCATTTGTTGATTTTTTTAGAGGCAGGTGTGATTAAGGCGATGACAATGAGCTGAATGAGAATATAAAGGATGACGGACCCAAGGATCCACAACTGTGTAAAATGGCCATAGTCCCCTGTGAAAAAAAGGATGAAGCCCGTTAAAACGGCGATACTTCCTCCGATTTTAGGGAAGTACTCCAATCGTCTATTCAATTCCGTCGTCACCTTTAATTGTTCAACGGTTTGGTCAGGACGTGTCAAAACATGAGCAAAGAATGTAGGACCAACTCCAATAATGGCCGACAGCACATGTGAAAGAATCAACCAATCCATTCGAGCACCCCCATGATTAGTAATCTATAAACAGTACGAGGGAAAATCTGGATTTATGTATTTTTTGTAACAATACCCATTGGATAGAGCAGGCTGATTTTTAATTTTCATTAGATTTTTTCCGTGAAAAGAGTTATGATATTGACCGGTAGATGCTTTCTTATAAAACAGCCTGCCGGGACGAATATTGCATGAAAAAAAATGATTGGTATATGATGTTATAAGATGGTATATAGAAGGACGAGTTTCGGAATTAATACAGATTAGGATGATGGGGTATGAAACGAGCAAGAATTATTTATAATCCTACTTCTGGACGTGAGCTATTCAAAAAGCACCTTGCAGAAGTATTAATTAAATTGGAACAGGCAGGATATGAAACGTCCGTACACGCAACCATTTGTGAAGGCGATGCAACGGAAGCGGCCCGCATTGCAGTAGAACGCAAGTATGATGTCGTAGTGGCTGCAGGTGGAGACGGGACTCTGAATGAAGTAGTCAACGGACTGGCTGAGCAGGACTACCGGCCGAAGCTTGGAATTGTGCCAATGGGTACGACCAATGACTTTGCCCGTGCTCTGCACATTCCTAGGGACATCGGCTCTGCCATTGATATCATCACAAAAGGTGATTCGATTCCTGTCGATATCGGGCGGATGAACGAGCGCTACTTCATCAATATAGCCGGTGGGGGAAGAATCACCGAGTTAACCTATGAAGTTCCAAGTAAGCTTAAGACGATGATAGGACAGCTGGCCTACTATCTTAAAGGGATTGAAATGCTTCCATCCATCAAGCCGACTGATGTTTCCATCGAGTATGATGGAAAGCTGTTCGAAGGAGAAGCGATGCTATTCCTCATTGGATTGACGAACTCGGTTGGAGGCTTCGAAAAATTGGCTCCCGATGCTTCGATTAATGACGGTCTGTTTTCTCTTCTCATTTTAAAGAAGACGAATCTGGCTGAGTTTATCCGGATTGCGACTTTGGCTGTCCGCGGTGAGCACGTAAATGATCCGAATGTCATTTATACTAAGGCCAACCGAATCAAGATCAAAGCGAAAGATAAGGTACAGCTGAATGTAGATGGAGAGCTTGGAGGAGTCCTTCCTGCAGAATTTGAAAATCTGTACCGCCATCTGCAGGTATTTGTCCCACTAGATAAAATCCGTCCGGAAGATATAGCTGAATAGTGATGAAAAAGGAATGCCACAGGGGTTATGGCATTCCTTTTTTATATGCTTGTGAAGTTTTGTATTCCGTACCGGCGTGTATTTAACAATACCCTCAGTTCACTAACAGAAATACACTGAAACTCAGGGGAAATCCGATCAAGAAGCCCCATCCAATCTGTTGTTTGTGGCGGAAAGGAACTTTCCTCACGATCCAGGACAGAATGTGGGCGACTATGACAAACGCAAACACCCAAATAAGCTGCCCGACGACAAATACAAATAAATGGGCAAGGATCGATTCTTTGTTAAGCAACAGGGAGGCCCCGAATCCAAAGGTCAAGGTTAAAAAAGTGACGGCAATCAAGACGTAGGGTAGCCACCATCTTCTTGACTTGAGAGCGAATAACACTCCAAGAAAAACATTTCCTACGAGGATAAGGTTTACTAAGAAGTCTGGGTTCATGTTTATCTACCTTCTCTTTCTAGAATTGTTGCACATACCATTGTACCCTTTGTGCATCGGATAAAACGCGGTAACTTTTAACAGTATATCTAAGAAAAAGGAGGATTACATGATCCTGTTAAAAACCTGGTCCTTATAGGATGCCTAGAATGATACGGCCTTCTGCTTGTTGAAAAAAAGAGTATGGGATAACGCAGAGATGTTTTAGAGGAAAGGATCCTCAATCGTTCATCATGTAAAATTTTGTATTCCCCAGAACTCCGTTCCTGTGATACATTGAATAAAAAGCATGTCGGACAATATGCCACTGGAAGGGTGAATTTCAATGTATATCGTACATTCAACGTTCGTAGTTCCTGATGAAAAGTCGGATGAAGTGATTTCAATCTACCATTCCCGTTCAGGAATAGTCGACAAGGCTGATGGGTTTCAACGGTTCCTCCTGTTGCAAAACGAGAAAAAGCCGGGAGAAATGACAGTCCATATGGAATGGGACTCGAAAGAACAGTTTATGTCGTGGGTGCAGAGTGAAGACTATAAGCGGATTCATGAGTTGGAAAAGAAATACCCGGATCAGGAATTGGCATCCATCATCCCGTCCATCCACCGGTTCAAGGTGGTGGCCTACTGATGGAAAATAAGTATAAAAGAGTCATAGATGAATCCATTTCAAAATTGTATGACCGCTATCCGGAACTGCATGAAAAATTCGGAGAAGCGGGCCGAAAGAAATGTTATGAAGATAATATTCATCACTTTAACTACCTTGAGTCAGCTGCCGATATAAGTGAATCAAAGATATTTTCAGATTATGCCCTTTGGTTGAACAGTATACTGGTGAGCAGGGGCATGAAATCCGATCACCTTATCGATAATTTTAAATGTATCATGGAATCTCTTGAAGAGACCGAAATTGAAAAGGGCGGAACCTTCAAGCTATACCTGAAGCAGGCAATCGAGTCCATCCAAGCGGCAGACCACAGAGACATCCCCTCACCATGAAAGAGAAAACCATCGTCCCTTTGGGTTCGATGGTTTTTCATACACTGGGGACGGACCTCCAACCATTTCATTCTCCCCCTTCATTTATGGTACAATCAGTAGAGTCTCAAAAAGGAATTCGTAAAGGAAGATATACGTGAGTAAAAAAGCACCCGTTCAAAAAAATGATTATATAGATGAAGCGGTATTTGAAGACCTGACCCATGACGGGAATGGTGTGATGAAAGTGGACGGATACCCTTTATTCGTTCCCGATGCACTTCCTGGGGAAGAGGGCATTGTGAAAGTCGTCAAATCAAGCAAAGGCTATGGCTTTGGAAAGCTGACAGAACGGACGAAAGAGAGTCCGTTTCGCCAGGATCCTCCATGCCCCATATACAAGGAATGTGGGGGATGTCAGATTCAGCACATGACCTATGAAGGCCAGCTGAAAGCAAAAGAGAAGAATGTCCGTGATGTCATGCAGCGGATCGGTAAGCTTGATGACATACGTGTGCACCCAGTCCTTGGAATGGAAGAACCATGGCGCTACCGCAATAAAGCACAAGTGCCCGTTGGGGAAAAGGATGGCCGGTTCGTAGCCGGATTTTATCAAAAGCGCAGTCATGAAATCATCGATATGGATAAATGCATCATTCAATATGAAAAAAATGATGAAGTGATTCAGCATGTGAAGGATATATGCCAGGGATTGAAGGTCCGTCCCTATGATGAAAAGAACCATAAAGGGGTGCTCCGTCATATCATGACCCGGACGGCGTATACGACGGGTGAGGTGATGGTGGTGTTGGTGACCCGGACACCTGAGATTCCGCATAAGGATGCAATCGTGGAAGCCCTCGTTAAGAATATTGAAGGATTAAAGTCCATCATTCATAACGTGAATCCTAAAAAGACGAACGTCATCATGGGAGACACCACCCAAGTCCTGTGGGGGGAAGGCGTGATCCACGATTTTATCGGAGACGTGAAGTTCGCCATTTCTGCCAGATCCTTCTATCAGGTGAATCCGGAACAAACCAAGGTACTCTACGATAAAGCATTGGAGTATGCGGACCTGCAGGGAGAAGAAACCGTCATTGATGCCTATTGCGGGATTGGGACGATCTCCTTATTCCTTGCACAGAAAGCAAAGAAGGTTTATGGAGTGGAAATCGTTCCGCAGGCGATAGAAGATGCGAAGCATAATGCTGCACTGAATGGTATGAAGAATGTGGAATTCAAAGCAGGACCTGCGGAAGTGGTCATTCCCGATTGGTATAAAGAAGGGATCAAGGCTGACGTTCTTGTCGTGGACCCTCCACGAAAGGGCTGTGATGAAGCCCTGTTGAATACCATTCTTTCCATGAAGCCCAAACGCGTAGTGTATGTATCCTGCAACCCTGCAACCCTTGCCCGGGATCTAAGAATTCTTGAAGATGGGGGATACAAAGCAACGGAAATCCAGCCTGTTGACATGTTCCCCCAAACGATGCATTGCGAAGCCGTTGCAAAGATCGAGTTCATACAATGAGCGAGGAAGATAGCCGATGTATATGACGATTAAAGAAACAGCCGAATATCTGTCCCTGCCTGAATCGTATATCGAAAGCCTCGTTCAACAGAAGAAAATACGGGCAGTCCATGACGGGCAACAATATTTGCTTTACCGTGATCAATTTAATCAGCACCTGGAGCAAATGGAGAAAATGAAGCGGCAGCTCGCTGAATATTTAAGTGAGCCGATTCCTGAAGATATCGATGTGAAGGACGAAGACTAGTTCTGGGTGATGCGGAAAAAAATCACCCGAAGAAATGGAGAATACAATGAGTGGACAACAGCGTACCAATATAAGGCCTGGTCTTGAAGTGGACATCGTCTTGAAAAAAGACCAACGAACAAACAAACTCACTCGTGGGATTGTGAAAGATATCTTAACCAATTCATCCAATCATCCCCATGGCATCAAAGTCCGGTTACAGGATGGCCAGGTTGGCAGGGTGAAGAACATTATACAATAAGAGAAGGAGAGGCCTTAACGGTCTCTTTTTTTTGGGTGGCTTCTTCCCTGCTATCCTCCTCAAAAACACATTTCCTTGTTTCAATCTCAGTCAGAAGGGAAATATACCCATTGAAGCGCGGATACAGCCAATAACAATAAAAGGAGGAGAAAGAAATGGCACAATTTTATGTAAATCAAAACCAGCAGTCCAATGGGGAGCATGAGGTTCATATGGAAGGCTGCGACTTCATGCCATTCGAAAAAAAATCTATTGGAACTTGGCGGTCACTCAAGCTGCTCAAGTGCGATTCAAAAAGCAAAGGAAACGTATGATCAAGTAAACGGCTGTCATCATTGCACACCTGAGTGTCATACTGGATAAGAAAAAGACCCCATCTCTACTTAAAGGATCGGGGTCTTTCATTCTATTTAACTAAATAATTGAGGAATCCCTTTGATCAGAGAGTATACACCCATGTATGACATGGCCACTACGATCAAAGCCCCGAAAACGGTCATCCAAACCGGGTGTTTGTAATCACCGACGATTTTGGTTTTATAAGCAGCGATCAGCATCACTCCGAGTGCAATGGGCAATATCAATCCATTAAGGGAACCAACCAGGATTAAGATCGCCACAGGCTTACCGACGACAACGAAAACAAAGGTCGAAATGGTGATGAATCCTACAATCAACCACTTATGAAACTTTTCAAGCAGCGGGCTGAACGTCCGGATAAAGGATACTGATGTGTAGGCTGCACCCACAACGGATGAAACAGCGGCCGACCACATGACAATCCCGAACATTTTATAGCCGATATCTCCTGCAGCCAGTTGGAATACGGAGGCTGGGGGGTTGGAAGGATCAAGCTGCAGACCTTGTGACACAATCCCTAAAGCAGCCAGGAATAGGAAGATACGCATAATGGATGCGATACCGATGGCAGAGACGGAGCTTTTCGTGATCTCTGGAAGGGCTTGTTTTCCAGTTATTCCCGCTTCCAATAATCTGTGACCTCCTGCGAAGGTGATATAGCCGCCGACCGTCCCCCCGACCAGGGTGATGATGGCAAGGAAATCGATGGTGTCCGGGGCAAAGGTCTTCGTTACGGCTTCTCCAACCGGTGGGTTCGCTGTAAACATCACATACACTGTTAGGATAATCATAAGGAAGCCAAGAACTTGGGCAAATCTGTCCATCAATCTTCCCGCTTCTTTCACCAGGAAGATGCCAACTGCGACAATCCCGCTGAATAACGCACCCATTTCAGGTGAAATGCCGAACAGGACATTTGTACCCAAGCCTGCACCCGCTATATTTCCAATGTTAAAGGCAAGTCCCCCCAAGACGATGAGGATGGCAAGGAAGTATCCCAGTCCAGGTAACACATCATTGGCGATATCCTGAGCTCTCTTTTCAGATATGGCGATGATCCGCCATATATTGAGCTGAGCCCCGATGTCAATCAGAATCGAAACAAGGATGACAAAACCAAAGCTTGCCATCAACGTTTCAGTAAATACGGTTGTTTGTGTTAGAAAGCCTGGTCCAATGGCGGATGTGGCCATTAAAAACGCAGCACCTAACAGTAGGCTGAAATTTGATTTTTTCTTCAAGAAGTTCGCTCCTTTGCTGTCATGGGATCCACTATGAGTTAAATTTCAAGGTGATACCTTGATGTAATTGCCTTAATTGTCGTTCCCGATCTATGTAGAGCTCCTGGGCTTCATCATGAGAAACCCTGTTAAACGTCAATTCCTCACCAGGTTTTGCCTGTGCAAGCAGGGGTAGATCCACAGTTGCGATATAACCCATTCTCGGATACCCTCCGGTTGTTTGCCGATCAGCCAACAGGATAATCGGATTGCCATTCGACGGAACTTGAATCGTCCCAAATGCAACTGCCTCGGAAATCATCTCCAATGGAGATTCAAGGTGGAGGGACGGACCTTCCAGACGATACCCCATTCGATCTGACTGAGCAGACACTTTAAAGGATTTGTTGAAAAATTGTTCCCGGCTTTCTGCAGAGAATAATTCATATTCCGTCCCGGGGATCACTCGAATCGATTTCTTCTGCTGATAGGCGGAAATGAATTCAGAGGATATCGACCAATCAATCTCAGTGAAATCATTTCCTTCCAGATAAGGGAGTAAATACTCAATGATATCTTCCGATTTCTTATGGATGGTTCCTGATTCAAGAACATCCCCTTCTTTCAGGGAACTTCCATTCAGTCCTCCAATCCCCGCCCTGACATAAGTTGATTTGCTGTTCATGACAGGGGGGACATTGAATCCACCCGCAATGGCAAGATAACTCCGGCAACCACTCCTGCATCCCCCGAATGTAAGGACACTGCCTGCTTTAATTAACAGGGATCTCCTGAGAGGAACAGGCTTCCCATTAATGCTTGGTGATAAATCCCCTCCGCAAATGGAGATGAGGGTCATTTCCTGGAACTCAAGAGACGGCCCTATAAGAGTGATTTCAAGAACAGCCTCGTTCTCCTCATTTCCCACCAGCATATTAGCAATCCTATGAGCGAGGGGATCCATACTTCCGCTCACGATGACCCCGTATTTTTGATAGCCGTTCCTTCCCAGGTCTTGAATCGTTGAAAGGAGCCCCGGTTTCCTTACAGCAATCATTTTACCTCCTCCAATGCTTTAAATTCTTCTAATGAGATAGGAGTGAAACGGATGCGGTCCCCGGCTTTTAGTAAGCTTGGTGAATCGTCATCGGCTGGATCGAATAACCTTAAGGGGGTGCGGCCGATCAGCTGCCATCCTCCAGGTGTTTCAATTGGGTAGACCCCTGTTTGTTCCCCGGCAATGCCGACGGAGCCAGCGGGGATTCTCAGACGTGGTGAGTCTCTTCTTGGTGTTGCGATGTCTTTAGACATGCCTCCGATATAAGGGAATCCCGGTGCAAATCCGATCATATACACAAGGTAGTCACCAGTGGAATGTCTCTTTATGACTTCTTCAGTCGTCATATGGTTATGATTCGCGACTACTTCGAGATCAGGTCCGAACTCTCCCCCATAACAGAGGGGGATGTCGACGATTCTCGCATCTGATTGTTTCTCCACTGCAAGTTGAGTGAGCATTTCTCCGAGCTGGGAACAAACAATCGAATAGGGTGAAGCAGAATGGGAAGTCCTGCAAGAATCTATGATTTTAATCGGGTCGTAAAAGAGTGTAACGGTTGTAAATGCAGGGACGATTTCCACAAGCCAGTCGATGGTCCTTGCTTCAAAAAAAGTAGAGACGGCTTTTACCCTTTCATGTGTTTCTTGCTGAATTGAATTTCCCAATTGGATCACGACAGCATGATCGCTCAGGGGTCGTATCGAATAATCCACAGAAGTACCTCCATTCGTTTTCGTATGATTTTATTTAAAAACTCTTGATTCACCCAAAATCTGTCAGATTGCTAGGTCTAGATGTGAGTGGGAACCTGAGACCTTACTTCCCCAGGAGTATTCACAAGACCTTCACCAGCTGTATGATCTCGAGCCCAAAAGCCCTGTAGCTGGACAGGTGAGACCCCGGGGGCTCACCGCCAGCCCCGCGGAGATCAGCTTTTACTCTCTTTTTCGTATCCAGACATTGATTAGAGACTAAGTAAAAGAAAATATTTATGTATAAATAGGCATGCAAATAAGATTATTCTGAACTTTTAACCATGTTGCTATTATAGTATAATTCTCAGTCTTTTCAATGATAGGTTGGAATATAGGCGTTTGGTACCGCATTCGCAGCCAGGATCCTTTATTCATGGCAGACTGACAGGCTGTAAAGATAAGAATACAGATCCCTTGGTTGCACGGGTGGTCTGTGAGAGTTTCTTCCGGATAATTTGTAAAAAACTAGCACATTTTCGTCGGTGTTAAATCGTATCCCAAATGTATTTTATGTGCTATTATTTAGTAATTCGAAATATTATCCTCGTGAATAGAATGTGGGGATTCATGATAGACGGTGAAAGGAGGTTTTCTTATGGCAAAAATAAAAGAACCTTTATGGACCAGATCTTTTATTATGCTGATGGCAGGAAACTTGTTTGTATTTATGTCGTTTCAAATGCTGATACCGACGCTTCCTCCCTACATCAAGTCCATCGGGGCTTCAGGAATGGAAATCGGATTGGTGACGACACTCTTTTCGATTGGTGCTGTATTGAGCAGGCCGTTCATTGGTTTTATGTTGGAATATAAGGAAAGGAAACCCCTCGTATTGATTGGGGTGATCTCGTTATTGGTGATCACGGTGGTTTATCCATTGTCGAGCGTCGTCTTCATCTTTCTTTTATTCCGGTTTGTACATGGACTCGCATGGGGATGGTCCACAACGGTCAATGGGACGGCAGCTGTGGATGCGGTACCGAAGTCCCGTTTGGGTGAAGGAATGGGGTATTACGGATTATCGATTACGATCGGAATGATCATTGCCCCGAGTCTCGGGATTTATTTATTTCAGGTAACGACCTTCTCGAACCTGATCATTACTTCGGGTGTCCTCGGAGTCATTGCGGTCATCCTGTTGGGAATCGTTCATTATCGTACACCACAGGCGGTCCAGGAAACGAGGAAAGAAGACTTGACGTTTTCCTATCTCGGCTCTTTAGTTGAAAAATCCAGCTGGTTTCCGGCGTTCATTACGATCATGGTGACCTTTGGTTATGGATCCATCGTCACCTTTATCGTCATCTTTGGGGAAGAACGTGGAATCGAGCATATTTTCTTATTCTATTTATGTAATGCGGTAATGGCCTCTTTAACAAGACCGATTGCCGGAAAATGGTTTGATGAACGGGGGCCGAAGGGTCTTGTTCTCTTATGTATCGTGATTACTTTTATTGGCATGTGGGTATTATCCTTTGCCCATTCTGATCTCCTGATTGTCGTATCAGGTGTATTATTCGGAGTCGGATTTGGTTCCCTTATCCCGACACTTCAGTCTTGGACGTTGTCCTTGACCCCTGACCATAGAAGGGGAGTGGCCAATGGTATGTTTTTCTCTTCCATCGATCTCGGTATCGGCTTAAGCGGTTTGGTATTCGGAGTACTGGCTCAATATGTTGAGACCGGTGTCTTATTTCAAATCTCAAGCTTATTCCTGCTCCTTGCCTTAGTAGTCGCCCTGCTCGAGGGGCGTAAACAAAAAAAGTTTGTCCACCAGACATCTGCATAGTTTGATGGTTGAAAAATGGTGGTAAGTAAAAAGGACTATCTGTTCAGAAGGTGTAAATAGCCTTTCGTAACAGACGGTCCTTTCTTCTGTAATAGAAGTGATCCTTAAGGATTACAGCAAAAAGTATCAATCGGAAATTGAAAAGGAAATGAAATTTTATCCTGATGAAATTCTGTTAGAATGATAGAAATAGACTAGTCTGTGCGGTCCTCGAATTGAAGGATCCACACATAACGGAGGACATTATGACAGAAGAAAAATTACTGATGGAAAAGTCATTCTATGGAACATTTTTAGAAGAAGATGGCTCAGATCATCCAATTGAAGTGCTCGGACAAGCCTTTGTAGAAGAGCAGCAAAATGAACCGTATGATTTAACGTTCATTCGCTATGCTCAGGGAGAGGTCTATTTTCATAGTAAGGATTATGAGGCAGCCATTTTCAAATGGGAAAGCATCCATAATGAATTGGAGCCATGGGCAAAGAAGAATATCGCCGATTCTTACTATGAGCTGGGGATGCTATCATCAGCGGAAGATGTATATACAGCGATACAAACAGAAAGCACGGTCTTAACATTGGAAGTGTCCCTTCAGCTATTCTCTCTTTACATCGAACGAAACAAGATCCAGTCGGCCTATCGCACAATTGAGAAAGCTTTGGCCATTAATCCTGATTATCCGAATGTGAGCGAACTTGCCAGGGCTTTTTATGAAGAACAAGAGGACTGGAATAAGGCAGTGGAACTGGCGGTACAGGAATCAATCCGGACCCACGACCCTGCATGGTTCAAAATCTTGACGGAGTACGGGGACCTTGGCTACACATCGTCATTTGTACCTGCCTATTTCTACGATGTATTGATTGCGGTTTATGAAAAGGATCGCAAACAATTTAAGGAGATCGTATCTTCGCTATGGACAAGCTACCGGACCGATTCGTCTGCCCATATTGAATGGATGCTGACGGTCAATACGATCTTTGAATACGTAGAAGTACTTCCGGATGAATCCTGGGAAGACATCTCCTCACAATTTCAGGAAGCCTATATCGGTTTCCTGGAAGGGAATTACTTAGTGAAGGATCTGGAAGGCTTCATGCCTAGCATGCTGAGCAATTGGCTGAAAGTGAGCCTGGATCACGAACCGCTTTATCCGGCCGCTGCGGTCCTTGCCTGGAACGATGTCTTCTCCTATAGTTTGGAGCCGATGGTTACGGGAGAGGCGGAAAGGATCCTCCTCGAAGGAGACTCCTATCAAGTACGCTTTGAAGACATCATTCTGTTCTTGAACAAAGTTATCGATTGGTCAGAGCGTCATGATGCACCGGCAGGGTATAAAACCCAATGGATCGCAGAGCGGTTAATGGACCTGGGACAACACCACTTATTGATTGCAGGAAGTGCTTCCAGCGGGAAATCTTCCTTTGTCCAATCGGTCCTTGGTGAAAGTGTAGGGGACTCTGAAAGCTCAACCGTCATTTACAGTTATCATGATCAACAGGTTGAAGTGCAGGAGATTCACGACAACGGGGTTCATAAAGTGGAAAGCATTGCTGATTTTGAAGACCTTATGCAAAAAGAGGCATTTGTTGAATATAAATTGCCGTCAGAATTCCTTAAGAAAAACAGAAGTGCCATCATCGATGTTCAAACCGGAAACAGGCATTTGGATGATGTGACAGCCTTTTATCCTGTAGCTGACGGATTGTTGTATGTCCTGAATGCAGATGCGCCATTTAATGCTGAGGACAGGCAGACCTTAAGAAAGTTAACGGAAATCGGACAGCCTGTGAACGTTCATTTCCTGTTAAATAAGATGGACAAGGTGTCTCATGCAGGCAGAACGGAGGAAATCATCGAGTCGACTCGAACGAAAGCCAGGGAGTGGTTCCCCGAAGCAGAGGTGCTGCCTTATTCTTCACTGGAAGCCGTTCATCTCCAGAGGAAGGATGTCGAGACCTTCCTGAAGGACCAGTATGGGGTGTATGGAAGTGTCCGCAAAGAGGAACGTGGGGCCAAATTATTTTACCTGGTTAGAAAAACACTAAGAGATCTTTACTCTAAGCGTAAAAATCGGGAGAATGAGTTGAAGGAGTCAATAGGGAAGAACGAAGATATCCTGACGCGCCTGAATGGATTTGAGAATTACCTGGGAGACATGCAAAGCGATAAAGTCTCAGTCATTAAAGATTCCTTCCATCAAAGGAAAGAATCCATGAAGAAGGAAATCTCTGAGAACATTCCTGCGATACTCAGCAGCTGCTCAGAGCTAATCAGTGAAGAAAGTGACTTCAGGCAGATCCACTCGGAATTGAATGATGAGATGAACACACGGATTCAAAGGTACATCCAGGAAGATCTCATGCCGCGTTATGTGGAGTCCCTGGAGGAATGGCTTGCCTTTTCAAAGCAAGAGCTTCAGGATAGTCAGGACTATCTAAATGAAATGAGCCAGACCTTCAATGAATTATTCGGCAAAGATAAAGTCGTTTTAGAATGTGACTTCCAAGTGATTGACGACTGGCGAAGGGATGTCAGCAGAATGGGGACGAGGGCTCAAATCGATAAGGAGAATATCCTCCTGCGACTTAAACCTGCCCAGTTCCTATTGAAGAGCGCCGGGAAGCTGTTAGGTGTATTACCTCAGAATAAGTCGCTACTTTACAATCAATACAAACGCTATTTAGAGAACGAGGATTATCGGGATATCACGGAATCTGTTCTCAATAAGTTTTTCCTGCAGTTTGATTTGTTCGAAAAATCATTGGAGCAGGATATTCATTCCTTCTATGCAGAGCCATTTAAACAACTGAACGTGACGATCCAGGATACCGAAGCTGATATCGCAAGCGACAAAGAAACGTTAAAGAAAATGAAAGAAAGTCCAGAACGGTATTTCGATCCAATTACGTTATTCGAAGTGAAACTCCTTCACCATGAGTACATGGTGAAAGCGAGCTATCAAGCTTCCCATCATTATTCTTAATGAAAAAGACTGATTCTAAAAGCGGGGTTTATCCCGTTTAGAATCAGTCTTTTTATATTCACTCTTTTTCTAAACATGCAAGTATGGGCTATTCTCCTGAATGACCCCGGCAATGATACGCTCCAGGGAATTCTCAGTATGGATGTTGGAGAAATCCAATCCTAAATGGATGGCTGTCTGTGCTACCTCGGGACGAATACCGGTGATGATGCATTTAACACCCAGTAGACTTAGGGCGTCGATGAGGTGGAATATCTGCTGTGCAACCATGGTATCGACGAGTACGACACCTGACAAGTCGATGATCAGCATGGATAAATGGGCATCGGCACTTTGTTGAAGTGTTGACTCTAATATCGTACGGGCACGGGTTGTGTCTATGTCCCCTATGATCGGAAGAAGACCCACTTCGGAAGTTAATGAAATGACCGGTGTACTTAATTCCTGAATCAAGGTGGACTGTGCCTGAAGGCGGTTCATGAGTATGTCCAGGAAAGTGGAAGTGAACGTTTCCAGTACGTAATCCAATGCGAAATTGAGCTTTCGCTCCCATTCAAAGACTTCTTTCAGCTCGATGGTTGCATCCGTTTCTTCTGTAAATCTTTCTACGTATGTCCAAAATACCCTTCTGAAAACGCCGGCGTTTCGAATGACTTCATCAAGAGTCGTACTTGATTTACTGCGATCTGCAGCTGTTTCTTTTGTCCAGTTGTAAATCAGTTCCTTTGACTCTTCCTGAGAAATCAGCAGGGTCTTGGCGATGATCTTCACGTACTGAGCGTTTTGTTCTTTAATCTTGTTGTGTACCTCGGCCGGTGCATCAAGTGAATAATGTGATCCGGTCTTGATATTCTGAAATTTCAACCAGTCTTCTGTAAAATCCGAAGCATGATCAACTAAGTATTCATATAGATCAGACGAATGTGTATCCATAAACTCTCCCTTTACAAGTGGCTTATCCTCTTATTTTGAAACCTCTTGAAGATACTGTCAATCATTAAGGTGAAACTCGGGATAAAACGAATTCAGAGCATGTGCTGAAACTCCCAGTTTGGTAGAAGGGAATAAGTCAGAAAACTATTAATTTTCTAATATTCGTTGGTTTTCTAGTAAAATATATGTATAATTATAATTATTAGAAAATACAAACTATTATAGGGGGCCAACGATGAAGAAGAAAGTAAGCGGACTATTTCTAGTATTAATGATTGCTATGGCAGGATTCTTGACTGCCTGTGGAAGTGACGAAGCAAGCGGGGATAAAAAGGATAAGCTTGTAGTCGGAACCGATGCAGCCTTTGCTCCATTCGAGTATATGGATAAAGGGGAGATTGTCGGATTCGATATTGATTTCCTAGAGGCTGTCATGAAAGAGGCAGGATATGAGTACGAAGTGAAGAACATCGGATGGGATCCATTGTTCGCAGCCGTACAGGGCGGCAATGAAGTCGATATGGGGATTTCCGGTATCACAATCAATGATGACCGAAAGGAAACATTCGATTTTTCAAATCCGTACTTTGAATCCACACATATGATCATGTTTGGTGAAGGTGTGGAGATCAAGAGTGCCAACGATCTGAAAGGACTGAAGATCGGGGTGCAAAATGGTACGACCGGACAGGCAGCTGCAGAGAAAATTGTCGGACAAAACAGTCCTGATATTTCTAAATACGAAAACAATGTAGTAGCGATCACGGCATTGAAGCAAGGTCAAGTGGATGCCGTTGTAACGGATAATACGGTTGTGAATGAATATGTGAAAAACAATCCGGGTGATCATTTCAAAACAGTGGAAGATCCGGAGAACTTCGAATCTGAATTCTATGGTCTAATGTTTCCTAAAGACAGCAAGTTGAAAGCAGAATTCGATAAAGCCGTTAAAGAAGTGATTGAAAATGGAACATATGCTGAGATTTATAAAGAATGGTTTGGTGCCGAGCCGAACACTGACGCTTTATTAGAGCAGGCAGAATAAGGGAACAAGGGGCGTAGTGAATGGTTTGGAAGATCTTCTTTATAGAGTAAAGAGGAACCTTCCCCCTTCACGCGCCCCTTTTTATGAGCTTAATACTACAATTGAGAAGGGAAGCGGCATGATGCCGTTACCGGGACAAAAGGAGTCATGATATGCTGGATTTCAGATGGGACATTATTGGAGAATATTTACCCTTTTTTCTAAAGGGGGCACTATTAACGATTGGATTATCAGTGGGAGCCATCTTTCTGGGATTAATCTTCGGGCTCCTGATGGGAATCTTAAGAATATCACCTTACCTTCTTGTAAGGACACCGTTCATTTGGTACATAAACTTTTTTAGGGGCACACCGTTATTTGTACAGATCTTACTCATTCATTTTGGTGTGATGCCGATGATCATGTCGGAAATCAATCCGGCTGTTTCTGCGTTAGTGGCGCTGTCGTTGAACGCCACAGCCTATATCGCCGAAATCTTCCGGGGGGGGATTCAGTCCATTGACCGTGGTCAGATGGAAGCAGCCCGCTCATTGGGGATGACCAATATTCAGGCAATGAGGTATATCATCGTTCCCCAGGCATTTAAGCGAATGATCCCTCCACTCGGGAATGAATTCATCGTGTTATTGAAAGATTCTTCATTGGCGGCGGTCATTGCGGCACCCGAGCTCATGTACTGGGGACGTGCCATGCAGGGCCAGTACTACCGCGTATGGGAACCATATTTAGCAGTTGCTATTATCTATTTAATCCTTACTCTATCACTTACCTATCTACTAAACTATATTGAGCGGAGGATGGCGACGGAATGATTAAAGCAGTGAACCTTAAGAAATCGTTTGGAGAATTGGAAGTATTAAAGGATATCAACGTCACGATCAAACCACAGGAAGTGGTCGTGGTGATCGGGCCGTCAGGTTCTGGAAAGTCAACGTTCCTTCGTTGTTTGAATCTGTTGGAATCCATCACCGATGGGCATGTGTATATTAAAGACCGTGATATCACGTCGAAGCAAACAGACATCAATAAAGTCCGTACCGATGTGGGGATGGTGTTTCAACAATTCAATCTGTTCCCTCATAAGACAGTCATCCAAAATATTATGCTTTCACCCATGAAGGTCAGGAAGTGGCAAAAGGATAGAGCCGAGCAAAAGGCATTGGAACTTCTTGGAAAGGTGGGGCTGGCAGAAAAGGCCTATGTGTATCCAGACTCCTTGTCCGGCGGGCAGAAGCAGAGGGTGGCCATCGCACGGGCTCTTGCCATGGAGCCTGAGATTATGCTGTTTGATGAGCCGACCTCTGCACTTGATCCTGAAATGGTGGGGGAAGTGCTTGAGGTCATGAAACAATTGGCGAAGGAAGGCATGACCATGGTCGTCGTAACACACGAAATGGGATTTGCAAAAGAAGTCGGTGACAGGGTCATCTTCATGGACGGTGGATATATCATAGAGGAAAATGAGCCTTCTGAGCTTTTTGGTCATCCAAAGCATGAAAGGACCCAGGCGTTTTTAAGCAAAGTGTTGTAATACCACATCAATTAACAAGAAAAGGAGCCCATAAAGGGCTCCTTTTCCTATGCCGTCTCTTTTGTATAAACAATCGAATACAAGTGTTTTCTGGCCCGGTGAAAGCGGGTTTTGACCGTGGACGGGGGGAGACCCAGCCTTAAGGCAATCTCCCTGTCGCTCAAATCCTCTTTTACTTTTAAAGCCATGACATCCTGTTGAGACTGTGGAAGTTTGCTGATATTTTCATGGATACTGTTCTTAAGGAACCGCGCTTCGATTTCTGTTTCCAATGGATCGGATTCCAGAGGTTGATTGATTTCCTCATGGTCTTCCACAAATACTTCATTTCGTTTCGACTCTTTTCGGATATAATCGATTGCCGTACATCTTGCAATAGAAGTGAGCCATGACTTACTTTTATTCGTATCCTGTAAAGTGTCGATTTTAATAAAGGCCTTTAGAAACGTTTCCTGTACGATGTCCTGGGATAAATATGGATCGTTCGTCATATTGTAAGCAATATGATAAATCAGTTTGTGAAATTGTTCATACATCTCCTCCAATGAAGGAGGGGATGAGGGTAACCCAAGTGTGTCCATATGGCTTCACCTCGTCATTCTATTCTAATTGTTCAGTTTATCTCTTAAGAATGGAGGCGCGTCGTCGGCTTCCACCCCTCGTATCTCCACATATCCATGGGATTTATACTTTATGATCACCATATAATTGTTTGAAATGGAGTTGTATACGAGTTCATTCATGATTTCTTCCATGTGCGTGGCATCAGAAATTTCGACCCCTTTCCCCTCTTTTTTTAATTCCAGAGCTGCTTGCTGTTCATCTATGACGTTGTAAAAACGGTCACGGTATTTCACTAGATCGATGACATACATCCAGTCAATATCGGCTGAAGTGATTTCGATGTCCTTCAGGTACCCGTTATCCTGTAACCATGATAGAAATGTTTCATAGTTATTCTTTATACCGACATGGACCCATTGATTCTCTGATAAAAGCAGTTCCACATGATAGCGGCTGGCTTTGTCACGGTCTTCATACGATTCATTATAGGTTTCTTCTTTTAATAGATTGATGGCTTCATTGATTTGCGTCGGATCCGTGATCGAAATCTGTTGTTTTCCACCCATATCAGCATAGATCGATAGTTTGTCTACACTGCCGGAATCAACAGCGAAGATTTGATTCGTTGTTTCTTTAAATTCTTTCATTTCATAAAGGGATGCATAGTGAGATTCAAACTCTTCCATATCGATGAGGTAGTTTCTCGCCATTTTGCTTCCATCCCTCATTTTGTAATAGAAAAAGACTTGTTCACGATCCCTGTCTGTGAAAGTACGATCCTGTTTATGGACAATTTCCTTATGAAGGTCCAGCACTTTCTGAATGGTGTCCGGATCTTTAATAAAGGGGTCTTTAATGGGATTTTCAGTATTTCCGGTCAGGGTATAATAGCTTGAGCTAATATGGACCTTTTCTACTTCTGCCAGCTCAGGGATCTTTCTTTCGTATTGAAACAAATCGAACTGGATCAGCATCCCGATCAGAGAGATGACCAAGGTGAATCCTGCAAACCCCTTCCAATGACGGAATACCCTCCAATGCTTCTGTAAAACCATTTCAGCAATATAGTAACCGATCAGAGCTCCGATGAAATATCCAAAAAGTGTCCAGCCAAGCTCTTGATAGACTCCGTTAAAGTACATACCTCCAACCAGCATGAAGCAGAAGGTGACACCATATTTGAAAATGGGTCTAAGAACAGGGTAGACAATGGCCTGTGAAGCAGATTCTACTTTTCTTGTTTTATACAGTAGATAAGACAATACATAGAAAACGATCGTAACCGCAATGAACAGGATGATGTTCATTCCATCAGGAATTTCATTCTCAAGATACACAGCCTTGATGATGGGTGAATATTCTTCAATTTGTATATTGAAAAAATAATCCTCGGGAAATCCGAATAAAAGATTCTTCAAGCTGAAGCATACGAGGAGAAACATCCCCGCCGGCAGTAATAGCAGAATATACGTGAGAGCTCCGTGAACAGCAGTCAATCCTGTTACCATGGCTACAAAGGTAGCGGCTGTGAACAGGAGGGTGGTCATAAGGATTGTGATGCCGCACCAGACGAAAATATCCTGAACGTCAATGAATTGCTGCAGATCTGTAAATGAATAAAGGGAGAGCATAATTCCTGTATTCAGTACAATCGGCACAATTAAAATGCCAAACCCTGCCACGGTAAAGTGAACAAATAATTTCTTTCGTGTCAACGGAAGGCTGTGGATGAAGTCTGCAGCTTGTTTCACATGTAAATACCGGAACAGGAAGAGGGAAAGAATCACGGGTGCAACCAGCATCAAACCTATTTGGATCGGGTATTGCATCTTAAATAAATTATCGTAGATGGCAATGGGTATAGAATGGTCTTCGCTGGATAGTTTTCCGATAATATCAACCGGTAAAGAAAAGAGAAGTCCGATAAAATAGACTATACCTACCCACCCGACATTACGCAGGCTTTGGATGATGACTTCTTTATTGATCCATGATGTTTTGGATAGCATATCCGACGTCCTCCATTTCATAAATAAATATTTCTTCAAGGGTTAGCGGCAGCAAATCAAGTATCACCGGATGATAGGCCTGGATTATGGTTCTCACTTGCTGTTCGTCTCCACGGACGATGCATAGGGATACACTCCCCCGGATCTCTTCATAAAGAAGGTCAAGCTCTTTGAAAAGCTTTTTAGGTGTTTCGCCCTTAAAGGCCAATTGAACTTTATGGATGCCGGACTTTAGATCGTCGAGCTCTTTCTCAAGCAAGAATTTCCCTTGATGCAGAATGCCGATATGATCACAAATATCTTCCACTTCCCGGAGGTTGTGAGAAGATATCAGAATCGTCATCTCACGCTCGGCAACCTCTGAGATCAAAATGTTTTTCACTTTCTTCCGTACAACAGGGTCCAGTCCATCCATGGGTTCGTCCAGGATGAGGACATCCGGTTGAGTGGCTAAAGCAAGAATGAACGCTGCCTGACGCTGGACCCCTTTTGAGAATTTGTGAAGCTTCTTGGTGGTCTCGATGCCGAAAAGATTGGCAAGAGATTGATACTGGTCATGATCCCAACGGCTGTAAGTGGTTTGATAAAATTGAGCCATTTGACTTAATGTGTAATGGGCAAAGAAAAATGGTTGATCAGGGATGAAGAACAACGTTTCCTTCGTCGATGTGTTTTCAAAGACCGGCTGTTCTCCTAACAGAATTTCTCCGCTTTCAGGTTTAAGCACACCCGCAATGGTTTTAAGTAATGTTGTTTTTCCGGCACCATTCGATCCAAGCAGTCCATAAATCGATCCCTTTCGGACAGAAAAGGAGATGTCATGAATGATTTCAGTTCCGTCAAAGGCTTTGCTTATTCCCTTAATTTCGATCATCCGTATCATTCCCTCCTACCGATGCCTCAATTTCCACAATCATCTGCTTTAAATCTTCAGTCGTCATTCCCAAATAAAGGGCTTCAGACAAAAGTTTAGTTAACTCTTCCTTTACTTTCATGATTTTCTCCGTGTTTTGAATGTGACTTGAAGGATTAACAAAGCTACCCCGTCCTTTCACCGAATAAATATAACCTTGGGTTTCAAGTTCCCTGTAAGCCTTTTGGATCGTATTTGGATTTATCGTCAGCTGCTGGGCCAAAGCACGAACAGAAGGCAACTGTTCGTCTGGTTTCAGCACTTCATTAATCATTAATTCCTTTAGCTTCTCAACCAATTGTTCATAAATGGGCTTTCGACTTCTTAAATCAAGCTCAAACATATCCACCCTCCCAACTGTATACTGTGTACTACGTGTCTTAATACAGTTATAGTATATAACATGTTTTGCCAACTTGGGAAGGGGGATTTGAAAAAAATCTCAAAGGGGAATTGGGAATCACGAACAATAGAGGGGGAATAAGGTGTCAGCGGTTTGGAAGGATAAGGAGTGAGCAATAACGATCAAGGAATGAATGATGGCATTTCCTTTGACAGAGAAAGTCTACTTGGTGGAAAATGGGTGTACTCAGCACGTTGAATGGAGGAGAGGATAGATAGATGTTCTTAGATTGGTTAAGCGGATTCAATCCGACAGTACAAGCCCTGTTTGGGGGTACCCTGACATGGGGATTGACAGCACTCGGCGCAGCGACGGTTTTTTTCTTTGCGAAAATTGAAAAACATACATTGAATATGATGCTTGGGTTTGCTGCAGGGGTCATGATCGCGGCATCCTTTTGGTCACTTCTTGCTCCTTCCATCGAATTCAGCGTGGAAAACGGCCAGATTCCATGGCTCGCTCCTGCCATCGGTTTTTTATTGGGAGGCCTTTTTATCCGGCTGCTTGATTTTGTAGTCCCTCACTTGCATTTGGGGAACACTGCAGAAAAAGCCGAGGGACCTCCAACAAAATTTAAAAAATCGACCTTATTATTCCTTGCAATCACCCTCCATAACATCCCCGAAGGCTTAGCGATCGGGGTTGCATTCGGGGCGGCATCAATGGGACTTGGAGACGCAACATTGGTAGGTGCCGTAGGCCTTGCCATTGGAATAGGTATACAGAATATGCCGGAAGGTGCAAGCTCTCTCCATCCCATTGAGGGGCGAAGGGATGTCGAGGCTGAAAGCATTCCATTATGGTCAGCTTTCAGCCATAGTAGAGCCTATTGCTGCTGTAATCGGGGCAGCAGCAGTCATATTGGTACAGCCGATCCTTCCTTATGCACTGGCGTTTGCGGCAGGAGCCATGATCTTTGTAGTGGTGGAGGAGCTCATTCCTGAATCTCAATCCTCTGGCAGTACAGATCTTGCCACGATGGGACTCATGCTCGGTTTTGTTGTGATGATGATCCTGGATGTATCCCTGGGATAAATATGAATGAGAAGAATCTTATAATCATACATCATAAGCTTTTTAAGATAACCAGTTTGGTTTCGGGATATAATCAATAGCAGATATGAGAGAAAGGAGATCGTACAAGATGGAGGAAGCTCATTCATTGGAAAGCATCCATGCATCCCTTGCACAAGAAAAGATGGTGTTACTATACATATCCAGACAGAATTGTTCAGTGTGTCATGCTTTGCTGCCTCAGGTAAAAGGGATGCTGGAACGATTTCAACACGTAAGCTCCATTCATGCCGATGCGGATGAAATACCGGAAATAGCCGGTGAGTTTTCCATTTTCACTGTGCCGGTCATCATTGTATTTGTAAATGGAAAAGAAATGTTCAGAAAGGCCCGCTTCGTTCCAATCGAAGAACTACATACCCAAATGTCTCGACTCGTGAAGATGTTAGACGACTAAACAAACGTTTGATTAAGGATGCTTGAACTTGACCTGACAACAATAAAAGAGTTAAACGATTGTTTAAGGTGTCTTTTTTTTCCGCGGTATGGAAGAAGGATGTCCATTATCCCATTACCCTGAGAACAATCCGCCAATGAAGGAAAGAGCTGCTGAAAAAAGTAGCTCTTTTGTCTGGCCTTTGTGAATAGGTATATAATAAAACGTATACTTGTCTTGAAGATATGGAAGGGGGCTGGATGAATGATCAGACTGTCCAGGGCAAATAAAGTCATTTTACTAGGTTTAGCCATTATCCTCATTATAGCAGCCAATCAGATTTCAAGTGTGCAGCACATGACAGCCAGAATCGCGACGAAAATGTATGTGAGTTTAAAGTATCAAGAGTTGGACCTGGAATATCAAGACGTTGAATTTTCACACCAGTTTGGAGATTATTCTGTAGCGTATAAGGACAAGGATGGAAAAGTCTATGGATTCATGGTCACCCCTAAATCAATGCCCGTCATCATCCTTCATGATCCTCTGCATGAGACACCTTAAAAGGATAGAAGAAGAACCCTGCTAATCTTTCTTATTTTCATTCTTCATTTTTTATGTATAATAAAATAGAACAACTTAACGAACGTTACCACAAGGGGAGCGAAAGCTGAGAGTGAACAATCTGTTCTGACCCTTTGAACCTGTCAGTTAGTACTGGCGTAGGGATGTGGAAGATAAGCTTTTTTTGCTTATTAAGATCGATGCATCCGTCCTCCTTATGGTTTCGTTTCAATTCATAAGGGGGATTTTTGTATGAAAAACACACGTCTTGTTGTCTTGCTGGAAGCTTCATTGATGGCGGCATTTGCCGTTATCCTTGACATGCTTCCATCCATTAAGCTTTCACCGAGCATCTCTATTTCAATTGCTATGGTTCCTATTTTTTTGTTATCTTATCGAAGGGGATGGAAAGCTGGGGTGCTGGCAGGGTTTGTATGGGGAATCCTGCAGATTGCCCTCGGTGATGCATGGATTGCAACACCGGTACAGATGGTTATTGAGTATTTCATCGCCTTTGCCTTTATCGGTTTTGCCGGTTTATTCGCAGGGAATATTCAAGGTGCATTAGGAAGAAACAATCGATCTGCAGCGATAAGCTGGTTAGTGGCAGCAACATTTATAGGAAGCCTTGCCCGCTATTTCTGGCATTTTATTGCAGGTTTCGTGTTCTTTGCCGAATATGCCCCAAAGGATATGTCTCCGCTTCTCTTCTCTTTTATAGCGAACGGGATCACAATGCTTGGCTCGGCCCTATTATGTTCCATTATCCTGGTCATTATCATGAATATTGCGCCTAAACTGATCAAAGTCCGTACTTATCAACAAGCAACCACCCGAAAGGCTTCATAATATTCTCAAGGCCGGTCCGTTACAGGGACTGGTCTTTTTAGTGTGTCAATACACCCCAGGTCTTAGATAGATTTACTTCTTCCGATTCTGTTGGAGAGCGATCATCTTTCTTATACTGAATACACTATATACATTAGGGGTGTGGGGATGACAGACTGGATCGTGAATATAGCGGAAGAGTGGGGGATGTGGGGCATTTTGCTTTCTCTGTTTATCGAGGGGAGTTCATTTCCTTTTGTCGGTACAATGTTTATCGTGACCATGGGATTTATCCTCGATTTAACGTGGATAGAAATGGGCATGGTTTCATTGGTGGGGAGTATTTTATATACAGCGGGCAGCTGTATCCCTTACTATATAAGCTTGAAATTGGGGAATAAGGTGGCAGAAAAGCTCAAGAAACAGAAACGCATGAAGCTGGAAGAAGCTCAAGGGAAGTTCAATCGTTATGGGATTTGGAGTGTTGCCATCGCAAGTCCACTTCACTTGGGGAACGTCATCCCTTTCATGGCCGGTATGGCGAGAATGGATATAAAAGTTTATTCCCTCCTGACTGTCGCTGGGATTGCTCCGTCTACTTTCTTGTTTTTAAGTATAGGCAAGTTGTATGACGGAGAGAAAGAAGTCATCCTTGAAATGATTGAAGACTATCAATTGGTTGTATTTGCAGTTTTCGTGATGGTGACCGTCTTGTATATCATCTATAAAAGGAAGGGAAAGAGAGTTTTGTACAGGTTAAATAACAAGCGGGATTGATTCTGTCCCATAAGAAACTTATGAATGGAGAAGACACTTCATCCCTCCAGCTGCTGGGGGCAACCCTCTTCATTACACGTTAACCCCTTACCTTCAGATTAAATCCAGGTTAAATCCTCCTCTCCCTCATTGATTACACGCCATCTTTCCTATAAACTATACCTATTCAAAAAATAGCACGTGTGGAGAGATTTATAGTGGAAGCAAAAATGATCAGAAGATATGACATTATGGAAGTCAGCCTGCTTGCAGGCAAGATTATGCTGCAGAGCGGAGCAGAGACGTATCGGGTGGAGGATACGATGATGCGCATCGCCGCTTCTTATGGGATTTCGGAATCTCATAGCTATGTGACTCCTACAGGAATCATTTTCTCAATCGAAACGTCCGAACCTACGAAAACGAAGCTGATCCGGATTAATGAGCGGTCAACGGATCTTGAGAAAGTCACCCTAGTAAATAGTATTTCAAGGCAGATCAGTAAAGGGCATCTCACGTTGGAAGAAGCGTATAATGCCTTGGAAAAACTGGATCAATCGGATCTTTCCTACTCCTTCATCATTCAAGTATTGGCAGCCTCCATTGCCAGCGGATGCTTTCTCATTATGTTCCAGGGAATGTGGAATGATTTCATTCCTGCCCTTTTCGCAGGCGGAGTCGGGTTTACAAGCCTGATTTATTTTCATCGCCTGGTGCCGATTAAATTCTTTGCCGAATTTCTTGCTTCTTTTATTATCGGAATGCTTTCATATGGATTCGTCCAGTTCGGTGTCGGACAGGAGTTAGACAAGATCATTATTGGGTCTGTCATGCCTCTTGTACCGGGGCTTCTCATTACCAATGCGGTGAGGGACCTGATGGCAGGGCATTTGGTGTCGGGCTTGTCCAAGGGAGCGGAAGCATTCTTAACGGCTTTTGCCATCGGAACAGGGATAGCTGTGGTATTTACACTGACCTAAACAAAAAGATTGGAGGGAAGAGGGAATGCTCATTTTAGAGCAATTAGTGACCAGCTTCATCGCAGCTGCCGCATTCGGGATTATTTTCAACGCCCCAAAGCAGTCCCTTTTCAAATGCGGGATTGTTGGAATGTTAGGATGGATCATCTACATAGTCATGAGTTTAAATAAAGCAGATGCGGTACTTGCGACATTACTGGCCTCATTTGTCGTTGCGGTGATCAGCCAGGTATTTGCAAAGATGTATAAAACCCCGGTCATCATCTTTTCAGTAGCCGGCATCATTCCCCTTGTACCTGGTGGGCTTGCGTACGATGCCATGAGAAATTTTGTTCAAAATGATTACAACGCGGCCATCAACCTGGCTGCCAAAGCCTTTATGATCTCAGGGGCAATCGCCATTGGGCTCATTTTCTCTGAAGTCATCAACCAGGTCATCCGGAACGCACGCCTGAATGTGAGTGCAAGACGAATGAGATAGAGGGACGGACCTTGCTGTTGCGAGGTCTGTTTTTTCTTGGCACCAGATAAAAACAGAGGGTGTCAAAAGTAGTTTCAGCCCATTTCCCCAAAATTCAGCTAATCATGATCGAGTCCATGTAACATTTTCACCTTCCTGCCGTCTAATCTACAAATAGCTCTTTAGGAGGGTCATAGCATGATGAAAAAAACGTATGTGCTCATTACTGCCGGTCTTGTGCTGCTGATTGCAATGGGAACGTTCCTGTATAGCCACAAACCAACGGTGGAGGCGGAGGGGAAGTTTAATGGTCATCTTCTTGTAATGGAGAACAACCCGTGGAAGCTCAGGTTTTCTGCAGCTCTTCAGGAGGAAACGGTGACACCCGGAAACATTTATGTAGAGAATTCCAACGGGGATAGGGTTAATGCAATCCTCAAACTCAGTGATGATCGAAAGTCATTGCAAGTCCATGCACCACCGGAAGGGTATCCTTCTGAATCACACCACTTTACACTTCATATTTCTCCGGAAGTGAAAACCAAATGGGGTTTTTCTTATGATGGAGACACAGAGATCCCTTTTTCCATTACCTCACAACTACCCAATTTTCAATCCAATGACGAACTGACCAACTACTTTAAGCAGATCTTAGAAAAGAATAAAGAAAATAGGATGTTTTCTCTTTTGGAAAGAGAGGAAAGCATGAATTCTAAGTCTTCGGAAGATAGTGCGGCAGGTGAATCAGCTCAATCGGGAGCTGCATTCTCAGAAACCAATAATCAGGTTCAAGGTGTTGACGAAGGGGATAGGGTGAAGACGGATGGAAAGTATATTTATCAACTAACCGACCGCAGTCTCTTCATTACCAAGGCGGCCCCTGTAAAGGAATTGAAGGTGGTCTCTTCCATCGGTTTTGAAGAAAACATGCAGCCGAACCATCTGTTTTTACAAAAGGATAAGCTGCTCGTCATCGGGAATAGTTGGACCCCTGTTTTCCAGGAGAGTAAGAAACTTGCTGCCTCCACAATGCCTGTGGACGGGACGACAGTGGCGCTTTTGTATGATGTATCGGACAAATCAAAACCGTCTCTTCTCAGGAAAGTCGAGGTTGAAGGCCACTATTCGACGTCAAGGAAAATCGATTCTACTGTATATTTGATTTCGAACTTTTACCCGCACTACTGGATGCTTGAAAAGGAAAAGAACCTTGATTTAAGACCCCGGGTGAAAGATAGTGAAAAAGGTGATGAGACGACACCTATTCCTATAAAGGATATACAGTATTTCCCTCAATCACAGGCCCCTAACTATACGTTACTGACTGAACTGAACATGGAAGACGCTGATGCTCCTCTTCATGTTCAATCTTATCTTGGCAGCGGGGATAAAGTATATATGTCCAAGAAGAATCTCTATATTGCTGTAGAATCATACAATGAGGAAAACATGGTGGACTATGCTTCACATACAGATATTTATAAATTTTCCATCCGTGATGGGAACATAGCTTATTCTTCATCCGGCACGGTAGATGGGAGAGTCTTGAATCAATTTTCCATGGATGAACATAAAGATCATTTTCGGATTGCTACAAAGAACGGCGAGGCATGGAACGATTCTCCTTCTTCCAATGCTCTCTACATTATGGATGAAAAAATGAATAACGTTGGGGAAGTAACGGACTTAGCCCGTGGAGAACAGATTTATTCTGTGAGGTTCATGGGAGACAAGGCATATATGGTCACATTTAAACAAGTCGATCCTTTGTTCGTGATTGATACGGAGGACCCTGAAGACCCAAAGGTACTGGGGGAATTGAAGATCCCTGGTTTCAGTACCTATCTCCACCCGATTGATGAGAATCACCTCATCGGCTTTGGATTTGATACGAAAGTGATGGATGATACAAAAGCAGCCAATGAAGAACCCCGGATCATTCGAAGCGGAATGAAAATGTCATTGTTTGATATTACCGACTTTCACAATCCCAGGGAAGCAGACACGGAAATCATAGGGGGAATGGGGACCCACTCAGCCTTACTGGAAGACCATAAAGCTTTGTTCCATGAACCTTCGCGGGGTTTGTATGGTTTCCCCATTTCCGTTTACCACGAGAAAGAAGATGTTCCGAATGAGCTGGACTTTGAGTATCAGGGTGCACTTCTTTATGAAATCACCCCTCAAAAAGGAATCGTCTTTAAATCTAAGCTGACAGAAGATAAACAGGACAAAGAATATTATGAACAGTGGGAAGACCGGATCCAGCGTCTTCTATATATCGATGAACAGCTTTACACCCTTTCGAACAAGAAAGTGACGGCTTATTCTTTGGAAGATTTCATTAAAGTAAATACTGTCGAACTGCCGTGAAAAGAACCCTTAAGACGATTTGTCTTAAGGGTTTTCTATTCCAAACGAATCCTGGATAAAGACCACTTGTTTTGTCAGGTTTTGAAAACCGATCTTTGGGTAGATAACTAATACATTATTCAACTTACAATCGAAGGGAGAGTATGAAATGAACAGTAATATTACGCAAGAATGGTATGGATATTTAGGAAAGCTTCCTGATCTGCTGTTGGCCCTACTCGTGTTATTGATCGGGTGGATCATTGCGAAGGCAGTTGAAAAAGCGGTATACGGTATTTTAAAACGAGTGAAGATCGATGATAAGCTTTATTTCGGCAGCGGTACAGGAGAAAGGAAATGGACCTCGGAAAAAGTGATCAGCAAGATTGTGTACTTCATCCTCCTGGTGTTCGTATTCATTGCCTTCTTCAATATGCTTAACCTGAGCTTCATTGCATCTCCTTTAGTCGGTATGCTCAGTACAATGGCGGCAGCCATCCCGAACGTATTGAAAGCAGCTCTTATTCTATTATTTGCATGGATTGTTGCTTCTGTCCTGAAGGTACTGATAGAGAAGTTGGGTATGAGAACGGCAGTTAAAAGCACGCTGGTAAGAACCAGGCTGGCCAATGATGAAAACGATGTACACCGTTATGTCTATACGGCGGCAAGGGTCGTCTTCTATCTCGTTCTCCTCATCTTCCTGCCGGGAGTGTTGGATGCCCTTAATATCACTGGGGTATCAGGGCCTTTCACGGAAATGCTGCAAAGCTTCCTGGCCTTTATCCCCAAGTTATTTGCGGCAGCCATCATATTAATCGTTGGATGGTTCGTAGCGAAGATCGTCAGGGATATCGTCACAAACTTTTTACAAGCTGTCGGAACGGAAAGGGCGGCTGAGCGATTCGGCATCAGCAAGGTCTTACAGGGAACGACGGTTTCTGCGGTCATAGGCACGATTGTATTCGTTCTCATTATGATACCCGTAACGATTTCCGCATTGGATCAGTTGGATATACGTGGAATTTCAGAGCCGGGGATCAGTATGCTGAATCAGATCCTTGTCATGCTTCCGAATATGGCGGTTGCGTTTCTTCTCATCCTTGCAGGAATCTGGGTGGGGAGATGGGTTGGAGCCATGGTGGCCCGCTTATTAAACCGCGTTGGCTTCAATTCGATTCTGCGTAAGATGGGAATTGGCCGTATCAATGTCAACAAGAATCCCTATGAGCAATCAGGTACGACTTATATGAATCTATCAGGACTTGTTGGCAGAGTCGTTCAACTGATCATCGTTTTCTTATTTGCAGTGGAAGCCCTGGAAATTGTGAGATTGGAATTCCTTGTTGTTCTCGCAACTGGTGTATTGGCTTATCTGCCCCTTGTACTGGCAGCGATTGTTATTCTTGGTGCCGGTTTATACTTAGGGGACTTAGTGAAGGGAATTATGTCCAATGTATTGAGTGATCACTTCCAGGTGCTCGGAACTATCACGAAATATGCGATCATCACCTTAAGTATCTTTATGGCACTCGATCAATTGAAGGTGGCGGATTCCATCGTCAATCTGGCATTCATGTTGATTCTCGGTGGACTGGCACTTGCCTTCGGTCTAGCCTTTGGACTCGGTGGTAAGGATTTCGCCCAGAAATATCTTTCTAAACTGGACCGGAAGATTGAAGAAGAAAAAAACAGACCTAATGGTGGGACAGACACTCCTCCATTTCATCAGTGATAAAGAAGAACCACATGATCCTTTGGGACCATGTGGTTTTTTCATCATTTCTGAGTAATAGATCTCTTCATGAAAGATGTCTTCAACATCACCCATCCAAACGTGGGCTATAGTCAGGGGAGAAGAGAAAGCCGCTTCCAACTACCACGTGGCATAAAAAAACGATATGATGATACATATATACATAATGGAAGCGCTACATATAAGGGGTGTTTATTTGAAAGTCATACGTTTTTTGAAACCTTATCGGGTTGCCATGGGAATTGCTTGGAGCTTAATGCTTATAGAACTTGCCGTTGAACTGCTGAATCCTCTTCTCATGGCCAGAATCATAGACGAAGGGATATTGAACGGGGATCTGGACACGGTGATAAAATGGGGGTCGATTATGGTCGGGATGTCCCTTGTGGCATTTATTTCGGGGGGTCACCAATTCATTTTTCGCCGCCCATACAAGTCAAGGTTTCGGTTACGACGTAAGGGAAAGTTTATATAAAAAGGTTCAATCCTTTTCTTTTGCGAGTTTTAACGAGCTTCCCGCATCGTCTCTCATTACCCGGATGACGAATGATGTCAGGCAGCTGCAGAATACCATTTTCATGAGCTTGCGAATCATGCTGAGAGCTCCACTGCTTGTGGTGGGGTCAACGATAATGGCGCTTATCGTGAATGCCCGCCTTGCCCTTATTCTGTTGATTGTCATTCCTGTATTATGGTTGTTCCTGATATGGGTCCTGAAACGGGGGTGGAGCCTGTTTGAAAAAGTTCAGACCAGGCTGGACAAGGTGAATGATGTGATGAAGGAAAACCTGTCAGGCATGAGGGTCATCAAAGCCTATACCCGAAGTAAACATGAAGAAGGACGTTTTCGTGGGGCAAATGGAGATTTAAAGGACCGGACGATCCAGGCCCTTCAATTTATGGAAATCATCATGCCCCTGCTCATGGTGGTCATGAATCTGACCCTTCTTTCCGTCCTATGGTTCGGTGGCATAGATGTTGCCTCAGGTGGAGCCAAGGTCGGAGAAGTCGTGGCCATTGTGACGTATGTTACGAGAATCTCGTCTGTTTTTTCCATTTTCTCCTTTATCATTACCAGTTTTTCAAGAGCAAGGGCTTCAGCGGGGAGGGTGGAAGATGTCCTCCAAACAGAAGTGGATTTAAAGGACGGAGAGGAAGTAAAGCAGGAAAATAAAGTTGAGAAAGGTGAGATTGCCTTCAACCATGTTTCCTTTCAGTACCCGTCTGCCAGGGGGAAGGTGCTTGAAGATGTCTCGTTTAACGTGAATGCCGGTGAGACGGTTGCCATTCTCGGTGCAACGGGATCAGGTAAGACGTCACTGTTTCAGCTCATTCCACGATTGTACGATGTGACCGAAGGAACAATTGAGCTGGACGGACAATCCATCCGGTCGATTCCTTTGGAGCATGTCAGAAAGAATATAGGCTATGTGCCCCAGGAAGTGGTCCTGTTTTCAGGTTCAGTATCAGAAAACCTCCTCTGGGGCAAAGAAGACGCCACGATGGAAGAGTTGATCCAAGCCGCAAGAGATGCCCAAATCCATGAAACCATCCTAAAACTTCCCCATGGATATGAGACGGTTCTGGGTCAAAAAGGAGTCAATCTTTCTGGTGGACAGAAGCAGCGTCTTTCGATTGCGAGGGCTCTCATCCGAAATCCAAAGATTCTTTTGCTGGATGACAGCACAAGTGCATTGGACCTGAAAACAGAATCGAAGCTGCTTCGTGCCTTGAAGCAATACGAATGTACAACCATGATCATTACACAGAAGATCAGTACGGCCATGGAGGCAGATATGATTCTGCTCCTTGAAGATGGAGTACTGATTGGAAAGGGGACACACACTTCCTTAATAGAAGATTCCCCCCCTTTATCAGCGGATATATCAATCTCAATTCGGTGAGGGGGAAATGCATCGTGTCTAGGCATGTCCGAAAGAAAGTAGGAAAAGAAGATAAGGCGAAGGATGCAAAAGGGACGCTGCTGCGCCTGTGGGGCTATCTTTCAAGAATGAAAGTGATCCTTTACCTTGTGATTCTCATGGTGTTTATCAGCTCAGTAGCGGCACTATTAGGTCCATTCCTTGTGGGAAAAGCAATAGATGAATATATTGTAATGAAAGAGACGTCAGGTTTGATGCAGCTCATTTTCATCCTGACAGCCGTTTACATCTTTCATTCTCTGTCCATATGGTTCCAAAATTATTGGATGATTGGTGTGGCACAGGATACGGTCTACCGCTTGAGGCTGGATCTTTTCCACCAATTGCACCAACTATCGATCCCTTTCTTTGATAAACGCAAACATGGAGAACTGATGAGCAGAGTGACAAATGATATAGATAATGTGAGTTCAACGCTGAATAGCTCGTTCATTCAGATCATATCCAGTGTCCTGACGTTGGTTGGAACCATATCGATCATGTTGTGGCTTAGTCCGTTGCTTACCCTGATTACCTTGACCATCGTTCCCCTCATGGTCATCGGGATGAAATGGATCACGAAGCGTACTGGTCGTTTATTCAAACGATATCAACAGAATATCGGTGAGCTTAACGGCTATATCGAAGAAACGATTTCTGGTCACTCTATTATCAAAACCTTTTCACGTGAAGAAACGGCCATAAAGGACTTTAACGAAAAAAATCGACGATTGAGAACGGCTGCCTATTGGGCCGATACCTATTCAGGATTTATCCCGAAGCTCATGAATGTGTTGAACAATTTGAGTTTCGCCGTCATTGCATGCGTCGGAGGGATATTTGCTTTGAATGGGATGATCACGATCGGTGTAATCGTGATTTTTGCTGAATATGCCCGCCAATTCACCCGTCCGTTGAATGAGCTTGCAAACCAATACAACACGTTATTATCGGCGATTGCAGGTGCTGAGCGAGTGTTTCAGATCCTCGACGAAGAGGAGGAGGCCAAGGATGAAGGAGATGCTGTTGAAATCGATTCTGTTGAGGGGGAAGTAGTGTTCCAGCATGTTTCCTTTTCGTATGAAGAAGGGGATCGCACCCTCCAGGATGTATCCTTCTCCATCACACCAGGTGAGACCGTTGCCCTGGTGGGACCGACTGGAGCAGGAAAGACCACGATCACCAACCTCCTCTCCCGTTTTTATGAGCTGAATGAAGGCAGGATCGAAATTGACGGTCACGATATCCAGCGTATTAAGCGGAAGAGTTTGCGCAGGCAGATGGGCTTTGTCCTGCAAGATAGCTTCCTGTTTCAGGGCACCATTGCAGACAATATCCGTTATGGCAGACTCGACGCTTCTGATGAAGAGGTAAAGGAGGCAGCGAAACTGGCAAATGCCCATTCTTTTATTGATAAAATGCCTGAGGGCTACGACACATACTTAAAGCATGAAGGGAATGGGATCAGTCAGGGGCAAAAACAATTACTATCCATCGCAAGAGCGATCCTCTCGAACCCATCGATCCTTATCCTTGATGAAGCAACAAGCAGCATTGATACGATTACCGAACTAAAGATCCAGGAAGCCCTCAAACGTCTGATGAAAGGCAGAACGAGCGTAGTGGTCGCCCATCGCCTCAACACCATCCGACAGGCCGATCAAATCCTGGTCCTTGTTCAAGGGAGAATCATTGAACGGGGCTCTCATGATGAGCTTCTGAAGCAGAAAGGGTTCTATCATGGGTTGTATCATAGTCAGTTGAAGGAGAGCGGTTAGGGTGGATGGTGTGATGAGAGAGTTGTGTATTGAAAAACGGGGAATTGAAAATAAAAATGGGGATTTGAAAATAAAATCTTGGAATTGAAAATAAAAATGGGGATTTGAAAATAAAATCCTAGAATTGAAAATAAAATCCAGAAATTGAAAATAAAACGGATTCCCGCTGTACATTCTTACATGGAAAATACGCTACAGTCTATAAATTAGTCATAATTTACATCAAATACAAAAAAACACCCCAAAAGTCAGCACTTTTGAGGTGTTTTTTCTTACAGAGGGCTAATCATCCCGTTAGCGATCCCTCTGTGCTGCCTTAATCGGATAAAGACAACTCTGTAACTTGCAACATCACAAGTAATATATTTATATCTTGAACGTTTGCAGATAATAAACAGCCGCGGGCAATTCCTTGAGTCGTTTGATATACCTAAACGACGTAAGCCCTACCTCTCTTACATCCTAACGGCTCCGAAGCCGATCCAGTGTGAATAAGTTGTTAAATCAAAACAGAATAGAATTACGAATTATCTTCTCTAATCGTTTCAATGTATGTTACAAGATTACAATAAACAAATATATCATCTTTTCATAATGTTGTCAACAACTATAATTCAAATGTCTGCGGGGAATCACTCTCATCATTCATCAAGCGGATGCTGGTGGGCTGGATTTTCAGAACGATGTATTCGGGATCATCAGGTCCCTTAAACCATTTCTCCATATGGTCATTCCACAGCTTTTCTTTATAATGAGACGATTCTTCGATGGAAGCGAGCCCTTCGATTTCAACGAAGGTATCCCCATACCCTTCACCCTCATAACCGAGAAGAATATGAACGTTGGGGTTATCCTCGATTTCATCTGTCTTATGGGTTTTCTTATTTGTTGGGGTATAGAGGGTAAATTCATCATGTGAAAATGTCATATAACGGGAATGAGGCTTATTGTTTTTCACCGTTGCCAGCGTCCCGACCTTACTGTCCTCAAGAACGTTTAAAATCTGTTGTTTCAGTTCAGCTTGTGACACCTGATCCATCTCCTTTGTTTGTTGTTGTAACCATACTATTCCTGTTCTTAAGGCGAAATAAACATGGGAATGTGTACAGTGTTTGTTCTGTGGGAATAACAACTGTAATGAATAAACAAAGGATGATGCACGTGCTGCCGGAAGAATTAGTCGAGATCTGCAAGAAAAGGATGGAGCCCTATGCCTGCGAAGGGTTCGTATATGGGAGAGGACCCGAGCACCCCACTATCATGATCGTCGGGGAAGCCCCGGGTGAAACGGAAATTCATAATGGGATACCGTTCAGCGGTCGCGCGGGTAAAGTGCTGGATGAGTTCTTTCAATATCTTAAGGTCCCAAGAGAAGACATATACTTTACCTCCACTGTCAGAAGCAGACCCTATAAAGTAGTATCAAAAGAGGGGGAAGAGAAGAAATATAACAGAGCCCCTAATCTGAAAGAACAGCTGGCACATGCGCCGATCCTTGATTACGAGCTTCAACACATAAAGCCAAAACAGCTTGTGACGTTGGGGAATATCGGTTTACAGAGGCTGTTGGGAAAGGGCTGCACGATCTCTGAGGTTCACGGCCGATTAATTGAATCGAAAGTGAGGAGGCTCAAGGATCTCCATTCCAATGAATGGATCATGAGCGAAGAAAGCTACTCCATCTTTCCGACCTATCACCCTGCTTCGATTTTTTACAACCGCTCTTTAGAAAAGAAAATATATCAGGACCTTGATAAGTTAAAAGAGGTTCTTCGGGCCAACTGATCAGGGATTGAATGTTTTGGACGTTGCTTCTAAGGGAATCGTAAAAAAAAACGAAGTATTAGGTGATAAAAGATGTTTTTTGGAACTTGGTATGGAATCTATCGTATTTTGATCGTGGGAGTACTGGCTTATGTGGCTTTGATCGTCCTGTTGAGAGTCTCTGGGAAACGAACGTTATCTAAGATGAATGCTTTTGACCTAGTGGTAACGGTTGGAATTGGATCCGTATTGGGAATTATCCTGTTGAATAAAAAAGTACCTTTAGCCGAGGGGATTACAGCATATCTTGTATTAATTGGAATGCAGTACATTGTGGCCTGGTTATCTGTCCGATTTCACAATGTGGACCAATTAGTTAAATCATCACCAAGCTTACTATTCTACCGTGATCATTTCATCAAAGAGAGGATGAAAAAGGAAAGAATAGCGGAGATGGATGTCTTTCAGGCAGTGCGTGATAATGGGTATGCCTCGATGCAAGAGGTGAATATGGTTATTTTAGAGGCAGACGGAGGTTTTTCAGTGATTGGCAAAACACATGACCCAAACAGAGGAGTCATGAAGCATGTTAAAGGATATCCCAAGGAGCGAAGCTGACATGGCAGTATCTTGTACTGGATGTCAGCTTTTTAAATGCTCAAACATCTCTTCGGCATGCATCTTTACATATTGAAACAGAATTTGGTTACCACCCCGCTGTTGGTTCTATTTCTTGTTCATATTCTCCTGGGCCATCCTCACAAGTTCCTTCACCATATTTCCACCGATCCTGCCGCCTACTTTCCCTGCCTGCACTGATGTCAGCTTCCCGTTATATCCCTTTTGTAGAGGAATACCCTGTTCTCTTGCCGCCTCATATTTTGCCTCATCCGTTTGTTGGACACCTGAAACTTTTGCTTTCAGATCATCCATGGCCTTTCTGGATTCTGGGACAAGAAGTTTTCTTCTAGACATATTTTTCACCTCCTTTTTTAAGATGCCCCAAACTTTTTTTATGAGTAAAAAAGTCTTGTCTTATAAGGGTTTTTCCTCTTTTTTTTGGATGGATCAACAAAAAAAGATTGTCTAAAATGTGTCAAATAAAATATAATTCTTAATAGTTAGAACATTTATACAAAAAAAGGGGGAAATGCCATGGAAGCTTTTATTGGCGAACTGGTAGGGATACTTTGGTCACCGGTCATGATTTATTTTTGTCTTGGGGTAGGCTTACTATTTTCTATTTTAACGAAGTTCTTACAGGTAAGATTGTTTAAAGACATGGTCATTCAAATGTTTAAAGGTGGAAGCTCCAGTGCGGGGGTATCTTCATTCCAGGCTCTGGCTCTTTCATTGTCGGGTCGTGTCGGAACGGGGAATATTGCCGGTACGGCAACGGCCATTGCTTTCGGTGGACCGGGAGCGGTTTTCTGGATGTGGACAATCGCGTTCATCGGGGCAAGCAGCGCCTTCATCGAATCCACTCTTGCTCAAATTTACAAGGTGAAGCAGGATGGGGAATACCGTGGAGGGCCGGCTTATTATATTGAAAAAGGGATCGGCTGGAAATGGTATGCTGTACTATTTTCAATTGCCACGCTACTTGCAATGAGTATACTGATGCCTGGAATTCAATCAAACTCCATTGCATTAGGTCTTGAAAATGCATTTGGTCTTAGCACTACCGTAACAGGGATCGGTCTAGTCGTCCTCATCGGTGTCATCATCTTTGGTGGTGTAAAACGTATTGCCGGAGTTGCTTCTTATGTTGTGCCATTTATGGCCATTGCCTATATCCTTCTTTCCCTGGTCATTGTGGGAATGAATATAACTGAAATCCCTGCGGTTTTTGCCTTGATCTTCAAGAGCGCATTCGGTTTTGATTCGGCTTTTGGTGGAATCATCGGGATGGCCGTGTCATGGGGTGTAAAACGTGGGATTTATTCCAATGAAGCAGGTCAGGGTACAGGACCTCACGCCGCAGCTTCTGCAGAGGTTTCCCATCCTGCAAAACAAGGGTTGGTTCAAGCGTTTTCCGTTTATATCGATACCCTTCTTGTATGCTCGGCAACAGCGTTTATGATCTTGTTCACAGGTTCTTTCAATACAGAAGCACCTGATGGAACCATGCTTGCAAACAATTTAGAAGGAGTCGAAGCCGGTCCTGGCTATACACAGGCAGCCATTGAATCTGTCATTCCTGGATTCGGAGCATCATTCGTCGCCATCGCCTTATTCTTCTTTGCCTTTACAACCATTATGGCCTACTATTATATGGCAGAAACGAATGTCGCTTACTTACTGAGAGGGAAAAATTCAAAAGTGGCGATGACCATTTTAAAGGTTGTCCTTCTTGTAGCAACATTCTATGGAGCAGTGAGAGAGGCTGCATTGGCATGGGCACTGGGTGATATCGGTCTAGGTATCATGGTGTGGCTGAACCTCATTGCTATTCTCATTCTGGCCAAACCTGCCCTGAAAGCACTGAAGGACTATGAAGAACAGAAGAAGCAAGGTCTTGATCCAGTCTTTAACTCTACAAAGCTTGGCATCAAGAATGCAGAATTCTGGGAACAAGGCTATAAAGCAGAAGACAAAGAAAACGCTTCTTAATATCTATGAAAAGACCTGCTGCCTCCACTGGCAGCAGGTCTTTTCTTTCGAATAGACGGCTTTTCATTGATTCCGGTCAAGTGATTCACTGCCGGTATTCGAAAGAGAAATGGAAAAGAACCGATCACTGATATATTTCTGAAAAGCATACATGAGTATGGACTTAATAAAAAACAACATGGATAACTGATATTGCTTCATGCGGACCATCCTCCATACCCCCATCTTTTTGAAAATGGAGTAAAAGGGGTATGTAAAGAATGCATCGACCAAAAGATTGACTACCACATAGAGATAAAAGTTCGAATACGTTAATTTCAAAATCCATACGGAGCCGGATAGAAATACCCCGATGACAAAGGGCAGGATTCCGTTTGCTTTCGGAACTAATTTCGTTGTGATCATCCACCATTTCTTTTTCTCCGCTATCACATTTTCACAATAAACGAGAATGGACATAAAGATAGAAGCGGGTAAATATTTCTTTATGCTTTCTTTTCCTGCAAGAAACAGGAATACCCATGAAAGGAGCATAAGAATCAGTATGTAAAGTTTATTCTTATTACGTCTCAAGGCAGTTCCCTCCTAAAAAACATACAAGTAGCCTACCCTTAGAATGGTTAGTTGAAAATGAATCTATACGGATTATAGTAAAAATTGTATTCCGATCAGATTAGTAAACAATATTGTTGAGTTAGAGATGGGAATTGTTTATGATGAATAAAAGAACGTCATAGCGTTAGGTGTCAATGAGGAGGTGCTGATTTTAATGGACTTATATGAACCTTATATACAGAATGACCGACAAAGAAAGCTTTTGGAGTTGGCCGGTGGGCTGGCTGACGTGTTCTCGGAACGTGGGGAAGGGTATGACAGGGAAGACGTCTTTCCATATGAGAATTTCAATGATCTGAAGAAAAAGGGATATGGGACATTAACTCTGCCCAAGGAATACGGGGGGAGAAGAAATCAGTTTATATGAACTCGTAATGATACAAGAAAGGCTGGCAACCGGGGATGCAGCAACAGCACTGTCCATTGGTTGGCATTTAGGCGGACTGATGGAAATGACGGAAAACAGGATATGGGATGAAGAAGTATTCAAGGGACTTTGTGAGGAAATTGTCACAAACAAGGCACTCATTAATCGGGCGGCAACAGAGCCGGCAACCGGAAGCCCGACCAGGGGAGGGCTTCCCCCAGACCAAGGCAGTGAAAACCGAAAAGGGTTGGCTGTTGAACGGCCGGAAAACCTTTACTTCCATGGCCAGGGTCCTTGACTATTCGTTAGTATCCGCCACAATTGGTGATTCTGAAGAGAAAGGGTTCTTCCTGGTGAATCATCATGTGCAGGGAGTGAAGGTTGAAGAAACGTGGGATACCATTTCCATGAAGGGGACCGGCAGTGATGATCTCGTCCTTCTAGATGTAGAGCTCCCACTGTCTGCATTAGTGGAGCGTGATAGTGTGAATCCAAGGGGGAAGAACGATGTTCCAAAGGCATGGTTATTGCACATACCCGCTTGTTATATAGGTGTTGCAATAGCCGCTCGCAACTACGCAGTCCGGTTTGCGAAGGAGTATTCACCAAACAGCCTGCCAGGGCCCATCAAAGATGTACCTGAAGTTCAACGGAAAATCGGGGAAATTGAATTGGAACTTTTCAAGGCCAGACAAATCCTATACTCAGTGGCAGATAAATGGGGGAGGGAGCCGGCCAAAAGGAGAAACATGGCTTCGGAGCTTGCTTCCGTTAAACATGTTGTTACCAACAGTGCCTTTCACATTGTGGATGAAGCCATGAGGATTGTTGGAGCAAGAAGTCTATTCCGCTCCAATCCGATGCAGCGATATTATCGAGACGTGAGGGCTGGTCTCCATAACCCTCCCATGGATGATATGGTCATAAGTTTGCTGGCTAAGGATGCTTTAAAATAAGATTTCATGCAAAAAGGTATAGATGCCGGTCTATACCTTTTTTAAATGCCTAAGGGTGTAAGGTTTTTTCCAGTACAGTCTGATGCTGAGCTTCCAACACATGGATTTCACTGAGCTCCTCTAAAAGATCATGAATGGACAGCAATTCATACAACATGACCGTTTCACACGAAAAGTGATGCTTCATGGACTGGAAGGGTTTTGTATGAAGGCCCTCGTGATCTTCCCAGAATTCATCCAGTAAGTCTTTCATTAAGGTGAAATGTTTCTCCGGTATGTGAAAGGAAGGGTGGTGCATGATTGCTTTCAGAGATTGAGTCGCGTGTAAGATACGACCTTTCTCTTCCTCACTGAATGTATACTGAACGGGGAGATAGATTAAGTTGCCGATATGAAACAGGATCTGTCTTAAAAGATTAAGCTTTTTATACTCATAATGAAAGTAACGCAATTCCTGGCGACTGGAACGGTGAAGCTTCCACTCTTCTTTTTGATACTCACACAGGGTGTCAGTCGAATCTATTTCTCTTAGGATATCATTGAAGATGAATTTGGTATCCCTGTGAAGGGAATGGTTCTGAAGGACCTCAGATCCTCTTTTTTCTAATAAATTTCCTGTTTTAAAGTAAAGATTGTGAATGTTGGCCGTAATCGTATTCGAGTATTTCGGCGGGAGGATCAACAAGTTTACCAATGTTGATACAATCAGTCCTATCGTCGTTGTCCCAAGGCGGATAAAAAAAGTAGCCACATAATGATCCTGTATGGTGGGAATCATGGCGATCCCTGTTAATGTGGCAACCAGGATGCCTGCACTTAAATGAAGTTTATGGCACGTGATGATGGTGAGCAGTGCGACCAAAGCATATGTAATGGGGCGATCTCCAAAAAGAGATGCAATGATCACCGCAAATAATGCTCCTATGGCAGAAGCAGGGAACCGGATGAATGCTTTCTTGATTGAGTTTGCAGCAGTAGGCTCGATCGTGACAATGGCTGTGATGACGGCAAAGGTTGCGGGCCAGTCCATAAGCTCGCATACAAGTGCCGTTAGAAAGACCGCAATCCCTGTCTTGGCAATCCGTCCTCCTACAAATTGAAATTTCTTGAAAAAATCCATGATTCAACCCTCTTTTTCAACATGCTCTTCCTATCATTATAAAGTAAGAAAAAACCAATTAAAAATAAAGGACAAAAAAAGAACTGCTCGAGGAACAGTTCTTTTTTATATGATAACTCATCTTAGAGGTAAAGGCCGTAATAAAATTTTGATTGACTGAGGCATTTTGCATTCATTCTGAGCCTCTTTTAAATAATTGAACATTTTTTTTCCTGCAACAGAGTTGGCTGAATGAATCGTGATCCGTTCTGCAAACAGCTGTTTCTCTACCATATAATGTACCAGCATTAATCCATTACGGGTCTTGCTTTCTAAGTCATGATCCAATGAAAGATGAGCGATAGAAAAATTGAGAAGAAGGTCAATACATTCATCGATGTCTTTCGCGAGAATGTACCCTTGTGGACAGTGGCGGTAATCGTCTAAAAATACATTTACTGTCATATTCATTCTTCTTTCGTCATTTGACTTACGTTAAGCGTAACAGACATTGACAAATACATATATAGGTCAATAGTATGATAAATACCATTATATTTGTAATTTTTTTGTTGAACAATAGGATTTAATCTTTATGGGGTGTTCAAAAGGGGCCTTTCCCTTTATGAAGGACTTCCAATAATATATCAGGACGATCCGTGATGATGCCGTCTGCCCCTTTCTTGACGAGCTCTTCCATGGTTTCTTTGTCATTAATCGTCCAGTAGTGGATATGAAGACCTTTCCGGTGAGCCTCCTTGATGAGATTGGGATCAGTTAAGTCGATATCTCCTTCCTGAAGGGGAAGTTGAAAAGCATCGACTTTCGTTTCGTATAGATTTCTTAGGAACAGCTTATGAAGGTGGACAAATTTTTGGGCTTCTTGTTTCCCTCCTTGGGTCGCTACTTTCCCATCTGAATAGCTTTCAAATCGAGCGATGATATCCTGATCAAATGAAGCGATGAGGACTTTTTCTTCCATATCATATTCCGCAATGAGATTCATTAATTTCTGTACAATATCATCCATCCTGTTCCCTGGGTTGTCATCTTTTATTTCTATGTTCACCCGCATATCCGGGAAACGTTGAAACACTTCTTCTAAAGTAGGGATATACACATTTTTCCCCCGGTACGAGTATTCCCCATCCAGGTCCTGGAATGTAAAACCGGCGTCGAGCCGCTGAAGCTCCGGTAGCGTGTAATCTTTTACATATCCACTGCCGTCAGTTGTGGCATCGACGGTGGGATCATGGATGGTAACTAAATGGCCGTCCTTTGTAATATGTATATCCGTTTCAATCACGTCGACTCCTAAATCAACGGCATTTTGAAATGCTTCGATGGTGTTTCCGGGCGCAAGGTGCTTTCCTCCCTGGTGGGCAATCACAAGGGGGAGGTCAGCCTCTTTATGTAAGAAAGGAGGAGGGTCCACTTTCCTTACAGGCAGCCAGTAAACAAAGATAGAAAACAACATAAAGGAAGCGATGACCGAGGTGAGGATTTTAATCTGCCGTTTTTTAGAAGGGTTAGATCGTTCGAGATTCGCATGTTTCATGAATTGTCATCCTTTTATGAGAAAGATATTTTTTTACTATTATAGGTAGGACCTTGTCTATTTAGGACAACAAATTATGGAAATCAGGACCTATATTGAACCGTCATTTGTAGGCAGCCGCTTACTCCTGTATAAAAAATGCCGGATGGTGAATGGAATCGGTTGCCCGCACCAGCTAATGGTAAGCATGATAGAGGCAAATAAACAGCATTTGCAAAAAAGAGTTTGGAATATCGTTACTTTTTAGAGTAAAAAAAATTACGTTTTAAAGCACAAAATATATTGCATTTTAAAGTAAAATGAATTACTCTATAAAGTAAGGAGGGGATATTTACCATGAAAGAGAATATAAGGTTAAATGTTTCATTGCTTCGCCGGCGTGTACCTCATTTAACCTCGGCGGCCAAAACCGTGGGATTAAGGCCCGCAACAGTATCTAATCTATGTACGGGGAAAATTTCTGTAGGGCGTGCCGAGGTAAAGACCCTGGTCACGTTAGCAAACTTAGCAAACTGCACTCTGGACGAATTAATTATTCAAGGAGGGAAATTAACCATGATTGAAACGGGGATTAAATCGCTTGACATGTTTGCACCGATCGTTCAAGGCGGCACCAATGGGTTCGTCGCGAGGTCTCAGGTCGGTCAGTTTGTTTTACTGGCGGAAATGACGAACGTATTAAAAGAAAAAGGCTTCAGTTCAATACTGTTAACGCCGGATAAAACCTACCCGGGAATTAATGATCTTAAAGGCTTTGTTGATGTGGAATGTCATACGATTGACGAAGCCTTTGCTGAGGTTTCACTTGTGGAGAACAAAGAGAATATCCTGCTATATATTGACCGCTCTTTTATTCTTTCAGGAGACTTGTTCGAATTAAGGGAAAAGTTTGAAGCCGAGCAATTCCCTGAAATGACGACCATCTTATTTGATCACAGTGGAGAAGCTGTAGATGAAGACGATCCGTTCGGTCCCCTCGACACCTTATGCTATTTCGATATTGATCTGGCGACCCGGGGCATTTATCCTGCCATCCACCCAGTTCAGTCCACATCGATATTACTTGAAGATGATGCCCTTGATGCAAACCATACGGACACCTATAAGAAGGCGAAGAGACTCTTGAGACGGTACAAAGAAATCCGCGTCCTCATGAATACAATCGGCAAGGATAAAATTCCTGAAGCAGATCTTGACCTGTTTCAGATAGGTGAGCGCTTGGAGGCATACTTAAGCCAGCCATTCTATGTGGCTGAAGAATTTACAAAAACAAAAGGCCAAACCGTTCACATTCAACAAACCATCCATGACATCCACAGCATACTTCAGGGAAATTGCAACCACCTAGAACCAAAAGAACTAACCTACAAAGGTAAATTGAACTAACACCCCCTTGAGGGACGAACCTGGATGAAAGAGTCGAGGTTTGTCCTTTTTTTGGCATTTCTTCAGATTTTACGCGGAATAATAGAGGATTTTCGAGAAAGATGTCGTATGAGTAAAGTAATACTTATTTTTGGGAGACATATCGATGATTATCGAGAAGTTATTATTGCATGTGCTGATTATATTGGCTCCTGTACTTATTCAAACATCCCTCCTTGAGAATCATAAGTTAGGGAAGTCTCAAACATTTATAGGTGTATTGCATGGAATAGCTGCATTTATGTGTTTGATTTTTGCTTATGAAAGCTTCGGGTTATATTGGGATTTCCGATACATACCATTGGTCCTTTCTATGTTATATGGAGGAAGAAAAGCAGGGATCATCGTGGTGATCTTTATTCTTGCCGCCCGTATCATTAATGGGGGGGATGCCCTTATTTTTGGGTTTTTTAGTGTGTTTTCAGCTGGGATTCTGCCATTCCTCATTTCAAACCGCTTCTGGACTTTTCCTCCTCGTAAACGGGTGACGTTTGCCGTTTTACTTGGATTTTGGCCGGCGTTGGTCATGTTGGTAATCCTGCTTTCGTTTGCCTTCATTTCAGGAATTCCTGTTTCAGGTAATCAGGAGATGGGCATATACGTCCTGATATTTGGTGGGATTCAAGTGTTGGGAGTAGGACTCGCTGCTCAATTAAATGAGTGGATGATTGAGAAGAAGTTGCTTCGGGAAGAAATATTGAAATCAGAAAAGCTCAATACACTTGGAGAACTTGCTGCATCCATTGCCCATGAAGTTCGAAATCCGCTTACCGTCGTCAAAGGATTCCTCCAATTGATGAAAAAACAAGTCAAAGGAGATCATGAAGAATATTTGAAGATTGTGTTAAGCGAATTAGGCAGGGCCGAAGAAATTATCAATGATTACTTGAATTTTGCCAAGCCTGAGTTCGAAAAGGTGGAGAAAGTAAATGTGAAAGAAGTTCTCTCGGATGTTACGATTCTTTTGAATGCATATGCACTCAAAGACGGTGTATCCCTTGAAGCGGACCTCAAGGTTGATGGATTCATGTTAACCGACCGGAATAAATTAAAGCAGGCTTTCGTCAATATTATCAAGAATGCCATTGAAGCAACTCCGCCCCAGGGGAAAGTAGACGTGCATCTAAGAGTCACCGGGTCCCAGGCGATCATTACGGTGGAAGACACAGGAAAAGGGATGACCAAGGAGCAAATCAACAGGTTGGGAACGTTATTTTTTTCAACAAAAGATCAAGGTACTGGCTTAGGTACTTCTGTTTCCCTTCGGATCATAGAAGCGATGGGGGGGCATATCCATTTTTCGAGCATCGTGAATAAAGGCACAATCGTTACAATTGATCTTCCATTGAACAGTGAAAAAGTGGCAAGGGTTGATTCGAATCTAGATAACACATATATAAATAATCTGAACGCTTAGGGGAGAACTAAGTGTTTTTTTTATTGAGCATAAAATACCTCAGCTCCATTTCCCGTACATACGTTCCATGATAGGATAGAAGATATGAATGATAAAACCGAGGGTACACGCAACTATGACCGTTCCAATCCCGACTGCACCATGAACCACCATGGCTAATGTGATGGCGATGGCTTCATTCAATAAACGGGCATTGCGTAAATTCAAACCGAATCTTCGGTGGATCGCCACCATGAAAGTATCCATCGGGCTTGAAGGAAGTTTAGCTTGAAGATAAATCGAAATTCCGATCCCGAGTAGCAGGATCCCTGTCAATACTAGAGACAATTGCTGTAAAAGTCCTTCCGGTTCAAGAGAATTAAGACCGATGGAGATCCAGTAATCAACCATCATCCCGATGACAAAGATCGACAGGGCCGCTAACCATTGAATGGATTCTTTTAATAATAATGCGTTTATAAAGATGAGAATGCATCCATTGATGAAAATACAGGTGCCGATTGAGAGCTGGAGCAAGACAGATTCCCCTACGGCAAGGGCGTCCCAAGGAGCCGCTCCCAAGTCTCCCTTTATGATCAGGGAAACACCCAATGATAAGGTCAGTAATCCAATACAGTAAAAGATGAATCTTGCTTTCATCACCGAATCCTCCGTTCAAAGAAGCTTGTCTAATATATATGTTCGTATGGAAAAGTTAGAATGATAAATTGTTTGAGAAAGCCCGAGGTGAAAAAGGTAGTGGAAATAACCGTCAGGATTTCGATCAGAGAGTTAGTGGAGTTCGTGTATAAAGAAGGAAGCATAGATGTCAGATTTCAGGCCCGTACCTCTATGTCCACCGGAACAAAGCTTCATCAAAAGCTTCAGAAAGAGTACAAGGAAGGCGATGAGAAAGAGGTATTCCTTAAAGGGGAAAGAAGTGTTGAAGGCATAATCTATCAAATGGAAGGCAGATGTGACGGGATTCATTATGAAGACGGACAAGTCATCGTGGAAGAAATCAAGTCTACAGCCAGAAGCATAGATCATATCGAGGAAGGATCCCGTGTCCATTGGGCTCAAGGGGAATGCTATGCTTACCTTGCAGCCAAAGCAAAGGCCCTGCCCCATATAAGTGTGCAGCTCACGTACATAGAGGTTGAAACTGAGATAACCAAGTCATTCATACGGACATACACAATAGAAGAGCTTGAGCACATCGTTGATGAGACTCTGTCAGCGTATACTCCCTTTGCTTCCCTCTTACTTACCAACCAGCAACAACGGATAGAGAGTATCCCGGCCTTGACATTTCCTTACCAATCCTATCGAAAAGGACAGAAAAAACTCGCTGGTGCCGTCTATAAAACCATCGGGGAATCGAAAACGTTGTATGCGAATGCACCGACGGGAACGGGGAAGACGATTTCAACCTTGTTTCCCACGATCAAAGCCATGGAGGAAGAAAATACAAAGTGGTTTTATGTAACAGCCAAAACGATTACACGTACAGTGGCAGAGGAAGCGATCCTTCTTTTAGAAGAGGGGGGATTGAAGCAACGAACCATCACTCTTACGGCAAAAGATAAAATCTGCTTTAAGGAAGAGACGATCTGTCAAAAAGAATATTGCGAATTCGCCAATGGCTACTATGATCGGATCAACGGCGCAATCATAGATATCATCACCCATGAGACCACCATGACACGTCCCATTGTCGAAACATATGCCAGGAAGCATCAAGTATGTCCCTTCGAATTTTCAATTGACCTTTCCTATTTAGTAGACGGTGTCATCTGTGATTATAACTATATCTTCGACCCGAAGGTTTCATTGAAAAGGATGAGCGATGACAGTAAGAAAAAGACGGTTCTCCTCATTGACGAAGCACATAACCTTGTGGGAAGGGGAAGGGAAATGTATTCAGCCACCCTGAATAAATCCTCTTTTTTAGAAATCAAAAAAATGTATCCAGAACATGCAGCTTTAAAGAAAAGCATTGTCGCAGTTAATAAAGAATTCCTTCGTTTGAAAAAACAAGTGGATGATGTACAGATTGAACTGGATGCTGAGTTAATCCATGCAGTGGAGCGGTTTGTGGAGGAAGCTGAAAAATGCTTGAAAACAGACGGGGATATGAATGACGGTTTTCTTCAATTGTACTTCGACGCGTTAAGATTTGTCAGGATTGCCCATTTGTTTTCTAATGAGCATCGATTCGTGGTGACAAAGAGCTCTCATGAAGTAGAAGTGAAACTGTTCTGCATGGATCCTTCAACCTTCATCAAACAAACGACGAATCCTTTTCGGTCTACAGTATTTTTCTCAGCCACCCTTCATCCATTTTCTTATTATTTTCAGCAGTTAGGGGGAAGTGAAGTGGATTACCGCTTTCTGATTCCTTCACCATTTGACAGACGGCAATGGAAGGTGGGTATTCATCCGATTTCGACCCGCTTTAAAGACAGGCATCGAACCCTCCCCTCCATCACCCGTTCCATTGAAGAAACCATCACGGGGCATAGGGGGAATTATCTTGTTTTCTTCTCATCCTACACCTATATGAGGGAAGCGTTTGAGGGGATGATACAAGACTCCATCGACGCTGAGTTCATCATGCAGGAGGCGAATATGAAAGAAGAAGCAAGAGAGGAATTCCTTCTTCAATATCAGACTGACAGAGAGCGGCCTGTTATAGGGTTTGCCGTTTTGGGAGGGATTTTCTCCGAAGGTATCGACCTTAAAGGAGATCGTTTAAAGGGTGTGATCCTGGTAGGGGTGGGACTTCCTAAACCGAATAGGGAACAAGAAATAATAAAAGACTACTTTACAAAACAAGGGATGAATGGCTTCGACTATGCCTATGTATACCCAGGCCTGAATAAAGTATTTCAATCAGGAGGCAGACTCATCCGTTCAGAGGAGGACACGGGAGTTCTCAGATTAATGGATGACCGGTATTTGTCTCCGAAATACCAGTCATTACTCCTTGAAGAATGGAAGGATTATCAGATCTTTACCTGACAAAGAAGACCGCTGTAAATCAGCGGTCTTCTTTGGTGGATATCAGTTGAAAGAAGGGTCTTTAAGTAAGCGGTCGAATTCTTCAAGGTGATGGGTTTCGTCTGCAATCATATCATCAAGCTTGATGCTCAGTTCAACGAGACCCAATTCTTCTGCCTGCTCCTTGCGCTTCTTATAACGTTCGATTGTATCGGCTTCAGCTCTTCGGCCTTCCTCCAGCATTTCTTTTACGTTATCAGTTTGTTTAACGGGAGCAGGAGTGGTCGTTGGCTCTCCGCCCAATGTTTTGATCTTTTCCGCTAAGTATAAAGCGTGTCCTTGTTCATCGGGAATTTCCTCTTCGAAGAAAGGCTTTAAGATTTGACGATATAAGCCGCTTACAACAGCAGCGTAGTTTGTGTAAAGGATTACTGCAGCATACTCATTCGCTAAATCCTCATTCAATCCATCGATTAACTCTTTTACCTTTGCGTCATCCATGTAAATACCACCCTTTTATTTTTTGTTATATCGTTTTTTTACCCTCAAAAAGTGAGAAATAAACATTCTACAATGAATCGAATGCTCTTCAAATATTTTGGCTGTAAATGGGGATTCTAATTCTATAAAAGTCAGAGGAGGGATGAGAATGTCTAAACAGGGTAAAATGAGCAAGGACCAAACATCTGAACAATTGGCTAAGCAAAAGGCCAAAAATGATGTGGAATTCGGTTCTGATATCCAAGTGGGGAATTCAAAGAATCAGAGTCAGAAAAAAAAGCGGGAAACAAGTAAATAAAAAATAAATGACGAATATCTTTATCCATGAAAGAAAATCCTATATGTAGATACAGGAGGTGTAAAGGCATGAGAATTGGTGTTGAACAATCCTTACAAAACGTCGTGCAAGCCTTACGTGAAAAGGGGCATGATGTCGTTGAATTAAAACAGGAAACAGATGCAAACGGCTGTGACTGCTGCGTAGTGACAGGGATGGACTCTAATGTGATGGGAATCCAAAACGCAGCCACTCAAGGATCTGTCATCGAAGCCAGCGGACTAAGTGCTGATGAAGTCTGCCAGCAGGTGGAGAGCCGACTGCAATAGGTGACAACTGTAGAACACAAAAAAAGAACAGTCAAGGGCGACTGTTCTTTTTTTTAGTTGAACGATTTTGGCTAGCCTGTGGGGAATCAATGACCATTATCCAATCTGTGCCAACGGTATATTCCTTAAATGCTCTCTTAACAAATCAGGTGCGGTCAAGAATAACAAACCGTTCCCTTCCAGTGTTTTCGGGAATCCAAGGGGAACTGTACGCTTGATGAGCTGGGCATATACTTCGCTCTCCGATAATGGACGATCAAAGGCTGCCTGCTCAAATTCTTTGATGAGGGCGAGTGCTCCGGACACATGGGGGGCTGACATGGAGGTACCACTTAATTTAGCGTACTTTTCACCGGGAATGGTCGACAAGATCTTTTCCCCTGGTGCTACTAGGTCCACTTCATTATTGGAATTCGTAAAGTAAGAAGAGTTTCTTTGAAGGTCGATGGCTCCCACCGAAATGACTTCATTGTAACAAGCAGGATACGAGAACTCATCGGTGCTGCTGTTCGAATCACCTTCATTCCCTGCAGCGCAAACTACGAGAATATTGGCATCTACTGCTTTCTGAACCGCTTCGTGCAGGGGTTGATAGTCAGCAGGACCGCCTAAGGACATGGAAATGATATCCACCTTCTGCTCAATGGCATAAAGGATGCCATTCACGATCCAATCGTACTTCCCGCTTCCACGTCTACCGGCCAGTACTTTAATAATCAGTAAATCGGCCAGTGGTGCAACCCCGATCACCCCATCCCCATTCTCACTGGCAGCAATCGTACCGGCAACATGGGTACCATGACCACTGTAATCCGTGACATTGTCACCTTCCCCGTTGTCATCATCCGTGAAGTTACGAGTTCCTTTTATCCTGCCTGTAAGATCCGGGTGGTTCACATCACATCCAGTGTCCAGGATGGCGATGGTCATACCTTTTCCTTTGTACCCGTTCTTCCACATACTGGGTGTTTGAATCAAGTCGACACCTTTAGGAATTTCATTTGCATCCACCATCATTTCGTCCATGAAATAGGGAATTAACCTCATTTCACATTGCATGATCAATCCCTCCTTTAAAATGGTACTGAGTGATAATGTCAAAAATCTGAAGTTTCTGAAAATATAACATTTTTTGGACAAAATGAAAAGTGATAATGGTAATAGGAAAATAAAACCAGTCACAAAGGAGGATAAAGGCCTCAATGACAATAAAAGAGAAACTAAATGAACGGGGAAACTAAACAAACGTTTGATTAGTGTGCTAAACCATTGGGAGGACAAGGATATCTAGTGTTAAACAAACGTTTGATTAAAAATGACCCCCTTGACATTTCATCATGTTCCCGGGTTCAGACACATAAAATGTCTTGAAGGACGGTGAACATGTGATGAACTATTATCAATACGGTTATCCCTATTATCGGAATGGTCCTGCCATGGCCTACGCCCAAATACAGGGAGGTCCGTTAGCGCCAGGTTTACAAGGATATGTTTTCTTTCGGGAAGTCCAAAGAGGTGTGGAAGTCTTTGCAGAAGTAACTGGACTGCCCCCATATAAAGAAGGGGAAGGGTATCAAAAACCAATCGGTCCCCATGGTTTTCATATACATGAAAAGGGTGTCTGCGACATAGGGGATCCAAAGGAGCCATTCTCTTCTGCCGGTGGACATTGGAATCCGACCAATCAGCCTCATGGTCATCATGCAGGGGATTTTCCAGTCCTGTTCTCAAACGACGGCTACGCCAAGATGTCTTTTTTCACCAATAAATTCACAGTGAAAGACGTGATAGGCAAGGGGATCATTATTCATCAGAATCCGGATGACTTCCAGTCACAGCCTTCGGGAGATGCAGGGAAGCGGCTGGCATGCGGAGTGATTATGGGGTATGGGGGATAAAAAAGGGTCGACCTCTTAGAGGTCGACCCTTTCCCGTTAAAACAGTCCCAGTACATCCAACATGACCACAACGATTAGAATAGGAGCCACAAAGCGGATCAGGAAAAACCAGATTTCAAACAGTCCGCGTTTTAAACCGCTCCCTTGCTTCAACTCTTCGTATAGTGCGGTCTTCTTCATTTTCATGGGAACAAATAGTGCAATCAGCAACGATCCAATGGGGAGTAACACGTTGCTCACGGCAAAATCAGCTAAGTCAAAAATGGTTTTATCAAAAAGCGTGATGTCCGACAGTACACCGAACGATAAAGCCGACGGGATTCCGAAAGTAAAAATGGCAAGGCCGATGATCCAAGACCACTTCCTGCGCTTTTCCGGTTCCCCTTTCGAAATGACCGAAACGATGATTTCAAGCATGGAGAACGCAGATGTTAAAGCAGCGAACAAGAATAGCACAAGGAATGCAATGAAGAAAAGCATCCCAAAAGGAAGCTGACTGAACACGGTCGGCAGAACATTAAACAAGAGGACCGGTCCCGCTCCAGGCTCTAAATCAAAGGCAAAGACTGCAGGGAAAATGGCCAAACCTGCTAACAGGACGATAAAGATATTCATCCCCACGATCGAAATGGCCGATCGGGGAAGACTCTGAGTCTTAGGCAGGTAAGAACTGTATGTCACCATCACCGAAACACCTACACTTAAGGTAAAGAACGACTGTCCCATCGCCTCTAAAATCGTCTGCGAAGTCACTTTCGAAAAATCCGGTTGTAATAAGAACGTGATGCCCTCCATGGCTCCGTCGAGGGTCACGGCCCGAATGACTAACAGGATGAACAGAATAAATAAAGCAGGCATCATGATCTTACTCGCGAGTTCAATCCCTTTCTCAACACCTTTGGCCACAACGATGATTGTCATGATAATGAACAGAAATTGAACGAATACACTGGTTAAGGGATTCGAAATCGTAGCTCCGAATACTTCAGCATATTGATCAGAAGAAAGACCATTCAATTGCCCGGTCACAGCTTTAAATAAATAAACGACGATCCATCCTCCGATTACGCTGTAGAAGGAAAGTAAAATAAAGGACGTGATCATCCCAAGAATCCCTACCCAGTGCCAGCGTGTTCCGGGCGCAATCTTACGATAGGAATCGACGGCATTGCTCCCCGCCGTCCGACCGATAGAGAATTCAGCCAGTAGTAATGGAAGACCGAGTAGTAAAGTAAATAGAATAAAGATCAGGAAGAATGCTCCGCCTCCATTTTGCCCGGCAATATACGGGAATTTCCAGATTGCCCCCAATCCGATTGCAGACCCGGCTGCCGCTAATATAAAGCCAATCTTGGATGACCATTGTTCACGTTGACTCATTCTCATTCTCCTTTCTGTTTTTATATGCGGGCTGATGTATCCAGACAAAATAAAAAATCGCCCCTACGTATCGTAGGGACGATTTGAATATCGCGGTACCACCCTAGTTATGAGAAATCAAATCCTCATCACTCTTCACACATAACGGCCTTAACCGTCTTTTGATCTCGTCAAAAGAAGCTCCGGAATCGAAATTCACCGATCATCTTTGTACCGATTCCCACCAACCACCGGCTCTCTTTAACAGGGAGATGTCTGCTACTTGTTTCCTTCAAAGCTTATTCAATATTAGGTTATTCAATTTTTATCATGAATCAAAACAACTTGTCAATCTATTTAAAAAAAAGTGTTGAGAATTGTCTGGATATGTTGGGGGATTATGGAGTTGTGGGAGGTGGGTGGTGGAGGGTGATTGTACCAGGTACAGAAGTGGGTGAATGTACCAGGTACAGGAGTGGGTGAATGTACCAGGTACAGGAGTGGGTGAATGTACCAGGTACAGGAGTGGAGGAATGTACCAGGTACAAAAGGGAGGGATTGTACCAGGTACAGAAGTGGAGGAATGTACCAGGTACAAAAAGCATGGTACAAAAAGCAACCCCACACCCCCTGACTGCCATTGAGTTCACCCTTCTTCTCAAGTAAAATAAAGAAAAAACGAGATGAAAAGGTGTTTTGAATGAAATCATATATTGTTGTTGGCGGGGGAATCCTTGGGGCTTCTACTGCGTATCACCTTGCCGGGGCTGGAGTAGAGGTGACCCTTGTGGACCGTCAAGATCCAGGACAGGCAACCGAAGCAGGTGCAGGGATCGTTTGTCCGTGGTTATCACAGCGGCGTAATAAAGTATGGTATCGACTGGCTAAAGGTGGAGCGAGGTATTATCCGAGTATCATTCAGAAACTTGAAGAAGAAGGGGAAACCGAAACCGGTTATAAGCGAGTTGGTGCGATCAGCCTCCATACGGATGAGATTAAACTTCGGAAAATGGTGGAGAGAGCGGAAAAACGCCGACAGGATGCTCCTGAGATCGGTGAGCTTACGATCCTTACGTCTGAGGAAACCAAACGGCGCTTTCCCCTTTTGTCCGATGGATATCAGGCCGTCCATGTCAGTGGAGCAGCTCGGGTGGATGGAAGGGCACTGCGGGATGCTCTAATGAACGGGGCTGTGAAAAACGGTGCAGTCATCCGTCATGGGGATGCCGTCCTCATGAACGAACATGACAGGATCACAGGTGTCAAAATTGGGGATGAAAAGCTGGAAGCGGACGGAGTGATCGTGACGGCCGGAGCGTGGGCAGGGGAACTTTTTGAACCCATGGGAATCAATTTTCTTGTGTCTTCCCAAAAAAGCCCAAATTCTCCATTTGGAAGTAAAGGGAGATGGGACGGACGAGTGGCCTGTCGTCATGCCGCCGAATGATCAGTACCTCCTTGCGTTTCCTGAGGGAAGAGTCGTAGCGGGGGCCACACATGAGAATGATAGGGGATTCGACCGTCGGGTGACAGCAGGTGGTGTATATGAAGTGCTGCACAAAGCCATGGAGGTAGCACCGGGCATTCATGATAGTACTGTGTTGGAAACGAGGGTGGGCTTTCGCCCTTTCACCCCGGGATTCCTCCCGGTTTTCGGGGCGATGCCGGGATTGACGGGTGTATGGGTAGCGAACGGTCTTGGGGCATCGGGACTGACAGTCGGACCTTATCTTGGTTGGGAGCTTGCGAAGCTTGTACTGGGTGAACCCACCGAACTCGATCCTTCTGACTACGATGTAGCCGGGGCCATCGGGTAAGGAAGAAAAAAAACACCAGCTGATTTCCCTCTATCTTCTAAGGAAAATGACCCTTATAATAAAGGGAGTGATTTTTAGTATATAAAGAAAAGGTGTTTACTATATGAGTTTATTATCTGTTCAACAGTTAACACACGGTTTCGGTGACCGTGCGATTTTTAATGACGTTTCCTTTCGTCTGTTAAAGGGTGAGCATATCGGCCTTATCGGTGCAAACGGAGAAGGAAAGTCTACGTTCATGAATATCATTACAGGAAAACTTGAGCCCGACGAAGGAAAAGTGGAGTGGGCGAAGCGGATCAGGATCGGTTACTTGGATCAGCATGCCGAGCTTAAGCAGGGGATGACCATTCGTGACGTATTGAAGACAGCTTTTCAATACTTATTTGATATGGAAACCGAGATGAATGAGCTGTTTGGGAAAATGGGAGAAGCCACTCCTGAAGAGTTGGAGGAATTGCTTGAAGAAACAGGGACTCTCCAGGACTCCCTGACCAATAATGATTTTTACATCATTGATGCTAAAGTGGAAGAGATCGGACGTGGTCTGGGATTGGATGATATCGGATTGGATAAGGATGTCCACGATTTAAGCGGGGGACAGAGAACGAAAGTCCTTCTTGCTAAGCTTTTATTGGAAAAGCCGGACATTCTATTACTTGATGAGCCTACCAACTATCTTGACGAGCAGCATATCAACTGGTTGAGACGCTACCTTCAGGAATATGAAAATGCGTTTATCCTGATCTCGCATGATATCCCATTTTTAAATAGTGTGATCAACCTTATTTATCATATGGAAAATCAGGAGCTGAACCGTTACGCCGGAGATTATCATGAATTCAAACGGGTTCATGAAATGAAAAAGCAGCAGCTTGAAGCAGCCTTCAAGAGACAACAGCAGGAAATATCCGAGCTCAAGGATTTCGTTGCGCGAAACAAAGCCCGGGTGTCGACGCGTAATATGGCGATGTCCCGTCAGAAGAAACTGGACAAGATGGACATGATTGAACTGGCAGCTGATAAGCCGAAGCCTGAGTTCCATTTTAAACAAGCTAGGACCGCCGGCAGGGTGATTTTTGAAACGAAGGACCTTGTGATTGGGTATGACGAGCCTTTATCCAAGCCACTCAACCTGAAGATGGAAAGAGGGCAGAAGATTGCCTTATCAGGAGCGAACGGAATCGGTAAGACGACTTTATTGCGCAGCATTTTGGGGGAAATTAAGCCGATATCAGGTTCAGTGGAGCTTGGGGATTATCTTCATATCGGTTATTTTGAACAAGAGATCAAGACAAAAAATAATAACACATGTATTGAAGAGGTGTGGAACGAATTTCCATCATTTAATCAAGCGGAAGTGCGTGCTGCCCTTGCGAAGTGCGGTCTCACCACCAAGCATATCGAAAGCAAGGTAGAAGTACTGAGCGGGGGCGAAAAGGCGAAGGTGCGCCTCTGTAAATTAATGAATAAAGAATCCAACGTCCTTGTGTTCGACGAACCGACGAACCACTTGGATGTGGAGGCAAAAGAAGAGCTTAAGCGAGCCTTGAAGGAATACAAAGGTACCGTTCTTTTAATCAGTCACGAGCCTGACTTTTATCAGGATGTGGCGACAGAAGTATGGAACTGTGAAAACTGGACAACGAAATTATTCTAATGTAAAAAAAGCCGATTCCCCTGTCAACGCGGGAAACGGCTTTTTTACATGTTTATTCATCTAATACAGATTCCAATGTAGTATATCCTTTATCCTCCAATCGCAAATCATCAAAACTGTGCTTCATATGAAGGTCGATCAATTCCAGCAGGGTCTGCTGATCACGATTTTCAATGGCCTTGACCATTTCCTCATGTTCACGGAATCTGACGTTTTCTCCCGGTTCCACATGATAGAAGACATCGAATAAGAACAAATATACGTTGGACTGAGTCAGCATTTCGTCCATATAGCGAAGCAGGAACTTGTTTCCGCTGACTTCTGCGAGAAACAAATGAAACTGCTTATTCAGTTCGACATATTTCAATAGATCCTTCTGTCTGTATGTTTCCTGTTCATCTTCAAGAAAAGTGTGTAGTCTTTGGATATCTGATTTTTTCACTTTAGGCAGGCCGTATTTAACCGTCATATATTCAAGTTCTTTCCTTAACTCGAAGAAAGAAATGATTTCCTCTTTCGTAGGGTGAACCACAAATGCTCCGCGGTTTGGGATGATTTGTACCAGTCCTTCTGATTCGAGGCGCTTCAAAGCATGTCGGATTGGGGTCCTGCTTACAGACATCTTCTCAGAGATGACTTGTTCTACAAGCTGGGTTCCAGGAGCGATCTTTCTGGCAAGCAAGGCATCCTTTAGCTGCCCATAGACTCTAAACTCTGTCGTTTGTCTCTTTTTCACGTTCATCATCCATTCAATCTAATATTTCATCTTGTCTATCATATACGAAAAAGAGGATGATCCAAAATCGAGTGTCTACAACTCCTTTGCTGTAAAGACAACAGGCTGGATCATCCTCTTGGATGGGCCTAAGCAAAATTAAAGGCTTAAGCGAAAGATTTAAAATTATTTCCCCAAATTTCATTCATGCGGTGAACGGTGATAAATGCCTTTTCATCGGTTATTTGAATGTATGATTTTAATCTGGAGAAGTCTTTACGGCCTAAAATGGTCGTGATGACTTCTTTTTGGTCTTCTGAAAAGGCACCTTTGGCCGAATGAAGCGTTGCTCCTTTTTCAAGGTCTCCCACGATGAATTGCTTGATCTCTTCACTGTGTTCACTGATGATCACCACTTCTTTGTTTTCATTGAAAAATTGGAGTGTCCGGTCAATCATCATTCCTTTTAACAACAAGCCAAAGAATGCATACAATCCGATCTGAAGTCCAAAGAACCAAGCCGACGAGATGACTATCAAAATATCAGAGGCGAGCACTGCACGTCCAAGCTCAAGACCGGTGAACTTGTGGATGATCTTGGCAAGAACCCCTGTTCCACCAGCTGAAGCTTCCTGGTTGAAGATCAGGGCGACGCCTATGGCCCCAATAAGGGTACCGATCACGATTTGTATGAGAACATCATGGCTGATGGGGTTATGGAGGGGATGAAACACCTCTAATGCCCAAACCATTCCGCTTAGTGAGAGACTTGCGAAGACGGACTTCAGTCCAAAACCCGGACCGATCAAAAGCAGCCCGAGAATAAATAGAATCATATCGAGTCCAAACATGATCACGCCCACAGGCAATTCAAGGAATTGCGAAAGAACGATGCCCGCTCCGCTTGTTCCGCCTGTACCAACCTTATTAGGAGATAGGAAAAAGTGTATATTCAGCGCAATCAAAAACGCGCCAAGCGTTATATTCAGTAAGGATTGAACTTGTTTCATCATGGAGCAAGCTCCTTTCAGTAACGGTAATATGAAAAACAACCAACCCGATTATAAAGAGTGAAAACTGTGATGTAAATGGTGAATTCCTATGTAAGCATTTACTTATAAAAGTTTTTATAATGGGTTTTTTCTGACTTTTTTGGAGGCCGGTAACGGTGAAATACGGACTGTATTAGTGGGATTTTGATTTTAACGGAGCCCTTCCGAATGATAACGTCAAAATCCGGAACATAACAGTGGAATTTATTTTATCGGCGAAATCCAATTGATATAAGGGAAACCAAGATATACCCCTAAACCCCAAATGGAAACGCCGATTCCACATTCTAGATCCACCTAACAGTAAACCCCGGCCTGCTTCTTACCCTGCCGTCACGGATAGTTACTTGATTTAATTTTCTGAAAATATGTTGACAATTTTCTGTAAAGGCGTTATCTTTTGAGTAGTTAAATATGACACATAATTAAACATACGAATTAATAACGTTATATAAATGTATTTTTATATAGTGACAGGAGGCTGGTACATTGATTTTGCATGAGATTGAAACTGCCGGTCGATCGCATATTGAAAGCCTTCAACTAGAAAGACTGCAACATGTTGCTGCTAGAGTATATGAACGGGTTCCTTTTTACAGGGAACAGTTTGAAAGACGGGGGTTGGTTCCTGAAGATATCAAGTCTTTGTCACACCTAGAAATGTTACCGCTTACAAATAAGGCCGATCTCCGTGATCATTATCCATTTGGCCTGTTTGCGGTGGAGCGTGAAGAAATGGTAAGGATCCATGCATCCTCAGGCACGAGCGGGAAGCCTACAGTCGTCGGCTATACCCAGAATGACATCAACATGTGGGGAGAAATCGTTGCCCGGGCGATCGCCATGGCAGGTGGGAAGCCGGGGGACGTCCTACATAACGCATACGGCTACGGTTTGTTCACTGGCGGTCTGGGCCTGCATTATGGGAGTGAAAAGCTGGGGATGATGACGGTCCCGGTGTCTGGAGGAAATGTTTCGAGACAAATCACCCTTTTGGAAGACTTTCAGCCGACAGTCATTTGTGGAACGCCGTCTTATGTTCTTCATTTAGCAGAATCAATGGAGTCAGAGGGGAAGAATCCTGCCTCCCTTTCCTTACGATACGGCATTTTCGGTGCTGAACCGTGGTCAGATGCAATGAGAAGGATGTTAGAACGAAAGCTTGATATTAAAGCATGTGACATTTATGGCTTAAGTGAAGTCATCGGACCCGGGGTTGCCATGGAATGCCACGAGGCACAGGATGGCCTTCATATTGCAGAGGACCATTTTCTTGTGGAAGTCATCCATCCCGATACACTGGAGCCGCTGCCTGAGGGAGAGGCCGGGGAGCTTGTATTTACGAGCTTAACAAAGGAAGCTTTTCCAATCATCCGCTACAGAACCGGTGACATGGCATCGATTCACCATGGAACTTGTTCGTGTGGAAGAACAACGGTGAAAATGTCCAGGGTAAAAGGAAGAGTGGACGACATGCTCATCATTAGGGGTGTGAATGTCTTTCCCTCCGAAATGGAACACTTCCTGCTTCAGGTAAAGGAATTGGCACCGCATTATCAGGTTCATCTCAAGAAAAGGGGTGCCCTGGATGTAATTGAACTGCAGGTTGAGGTTACGGATGAATGTTTCCGGGGGATGTCTCAAAGCTTCATGCAAGAACTGGAGGCGAAAGTGAAAAGCCTGATGAAGGATCGCTGTTATGTGTCCATGGATGTAAAGGTCAGAGGACCGAGAGAGATTCCAAGATCAGAAGGGAAAGCGATCCGGATCGTTGATTTTAGAAAAGAGGACAGAATTCACTAAATTTTTTTGTGAAAAAAAGTTATCACACGATTCACCCATCCCGTAGGAACAGTGTGATAAAGGAGGGGCTACAATGAGTGATGGAATATCTAATCAGCAGTTGATGGAAGAAGAGCATATGACTCTTTTTATGAGAAAGATTGAAAACGGCGAAAAAGTCGAAGCCGATGATTGGATGCCGGATGAGTATCGCAATGCACTGATCAAGTTGATCTCCATGCACGGGATCAGTGAGATCATGGGTGCTCTTCCCGAGAAGGAATGGGTACCGAAAGCACCGACCTTGAGAAGGAAGCTTGGGATCATGGCAAAGGTTCAGGACGAGATGGGCCATGGGCAGCTGCTGTTACGTGTAGCAGAAGACTTAATGAAGCCGTACGGGAAAACAAGGGAGCATATTATGAGGGATTTGTTTTCAGGAGATTTAAAGTTTCATAACGTCTTCCATATGGAAGCACCTACCTGGGGAGACGCCGGATTAATCGGCTGGCTTGTGGACGGGGCAGCCATCATTACTCAAACGAATATGCTTCATGCCTCATACGGACCTTATGCCCGTGCTTTAAAGCGGATTTGTGCGGAAGAGGTGTTCCATGCTCAGCACGGCGAAGCCATCATCATGGCTCTGGCAGAAGGAACTCCCGATCAAAAGGCACTGGTCCAGGATGCAGTGAACCGTTGGTGGGAATCCCTTCTGATGTTCTTTGGGCCGGGAGATGCGAAAACAACTGGATCTTCTAAGCAGGACATCACCATTAAATACAAGATCCGGACGAAAACCAATGAGGAGCTTCGACAGGACTTTTTCACGAAATACGTTCCAAGGATGCTGTCATTGGGATTGACCCTTCCTGATGAAACCATGTATTTCGATGAAGAAAAAGAATGGTGGATCTATAAGCAGCCCGACTGGAACACGTTCAAGGAAATCATTCGCAATAACGGGCCGAAATCGAAGGACCGCCTTCGTTTAAGAGAATTATCCTATGACAATAATGCGTGGGTTCGAGAAGCATTAAGCCCTAGTGACCAAGTAAGCTAGAAGGGGATGAGAACGTATGTCAGACAAGGGGCAGAACTTTTATCAGGAATTTGAAGTGTTTAGTAAGAGGTCTGACGGGGCGCAGATGCAGCATCAATTCAGCCTGCTCGCTCCCAACCATGATCTGGCCATGGTCATGGCTCAAGAGAATTTCATGAGAAGGGAGCCCGTTTCGGATATATGGGTAGTGAAGCGATCAGATGTGCGGATGATGACACCGGAGGAAAGAGAAGGTGTTTCGCGCCTTGATAATAAAGATTACCGAAACGCCAAAGGATACGGTTATTTGAAAAAGAAGTGGAGACAGTACGAACAGGAAATGCTTGATGAGAAAGAAATCATGTCATGGGGAGAGTTGGTGAAGAAGAAATGAAGGTGAAAAGTCCGGAAGAGATTCCAAACGGAGACTACAAGAAAGCCCTGCTAAGCCTGCTCTATCAACTGGCAGATGATGATTTCATCCTGGCGTACCGCGGTTCTGAATGGCTGGGACTCGCTCCCCATATTGAAGAAGATGTGGCATTTTCTTCGATCAACCAGGACACCATGGGGCACGCCACCATGTTTTATCAGCTTCTTGAAGAATTGGGTGAAGGAGATCAAGACTACCTCGCCCATGGAAGGAAAGCGGCTGAGCGCAGGAATGCCATCATACTTGAAGAAGTGAACGGGACGGGCAACTATATGGAAGAACCCCGCTACGATTGGGCATTTACTGTGGTACGCCATTATTTTTACAGCGTGGCCAAAAAGGTAAGGATCGACGCATTAAAGAACTCTTCCTATGCTCCCCTTGCCGCAATGGCCATCAAGATCAATACGGAGCTCTACTATCACCTCCTTCACTGGAAAACCTGGTTCATTCAATTGGTGAATGCCGGCGATGATGCAAGGGAGAGAATGAACAGGGCGATAGAAAGGGTGCTGGATGAGTTCCAGGGAGTGCTCACCCTGGGGCCGTTGGGAAAAGAAATGTCCCTAATGGCCCTGATTGAGGGAGAAGAAAGTTTGACGAAACGATGGGAGCTTGCTCTTCAACCGGTTTTCCAAACGTCCCAGCTATCCTTCCCTCCTAAAGTGGGGATGAAGAAAGGTAACGGCCGCTCGGGTGAACACACTCCCGCACTGGATACGGCACTGTCAACATTAAGCGAGGTTTATAACACAAATCCCGCAGCAAGCTGGTAAAGGATGAACCATATGACTACAACCGTTTTAGATGTTCTTCAAACAGTGAAAGACCCTGAGATTGATTCCATCAGTATTGTGGACCTTGGCATGGTCAATCGGATCCATCACCAAGACGATACCGTTGTCATAGAACTGCTTCCCACTTTTGTCGGCTGTCCGGCACTGGACATCATTAAAGGGAATGTGGAAAAAGCATGCAGGGAGCAGTTGAATATTCAATCCGTAAAGGTGGGGTTCGTCTATTCCCCTCCCTGGACCTCGGATCGATTGACAGAAAACGGAAGGGAACGGCTGAAGGAATTCGGCATCGCACCTCCACCTGAGCACTTCACAGGGGAAGAAGATTGGGAGATTCATTGTCCGTACTGTGATTCACCCTACACCTCCATGGAGAACCTGTTCGGGCCGACCGCCTGCAGAAGCATCCTCTACTGCAAGCAATGCCGGAACCCGTTTGAAGCCATGAAGCCTATATCCACGATGATGTGATGGGTAAAACAGCAACATACTAATTCATATTCAAAGGAGAGATTCAAACCATGGTAAAACTAATAGCATTGTACAAACACCCTGAAAATAAAGAAACATTCGATGAACACTACTTCAACACCCACGCCCCGATCACTGCCAAGATCCCGGGCCTTAAAAAGATGGATGTCACAAGGATCGTTGGTTCACCCATGGGTGGGGAAGGCAAATATTATTTAATGTGTGAAATGTATTATGACAATCATGAGGCGTTGAAAGCAGCCATGAAATCCGATGAAGGAAAAGCCTCGGGCAAAGATCTGATGGGCTTCGCGGCAGAATTGGTCACCCTTATGATTGGTGAAGAAGTGAATGAGTAAAGAGTACGAATATATCGTAGTGAGCGAGAGGGACGGACTTGGTCTGATTGAATTGAACAGACCCAAAGTCCTGAACGCCATCAATCGTCCTATGGTATCTGAGTTAGTCCATGCTTTCGAGGCATTTGACCGAAACGACAACGTAAAAGTGATGGTGTTATCCGGTAGAGGCAGAGCATTCGCTGCAGGTGCCGACATCGATGAAATGGCAGGGGATGGCGCTATTGATCTGGAGCTTTTGAATCAATTCACTGAATGGGATCGCCTTGCATGGATTAAGAAACCGATCATTGGGGCAGTGCAGGGGTTTGCTTTGGGCGGAGGCTTCGAGTTGGCCCTTTGCTGCGATCTCTTATTCGCTTCTGAGGATGCGGGATTCGGATTTCCCGAAGTGAATCTTGGGGTCATGCCGGGAGCCGGTGGAACCCAAAGGCTCACAAAGTTGGTCGGAAAATCCCGTGCCATGGAGTGGTTGTTGTCAGGAGACATGTTCACGGCGTCTCAAGCATTAGAGTGGGGCATCATCAATCGGGCTATCCCGAAAGAACTATTAATAGAAGAAACAGAGAAATTCGCAAAAAAATTAGCTGTAAAGCCGCCTCTTTCCCTCAGATTGATCAAAGAATCCGTTCACAAAGCCGTAGATTCTTCGATTTATGAAGGGATGCAATACGAGCGGAAGAATTTCTACCTTCTCTTTGCCTCTGAAGATCAGAAAGAAGGCATGAAGGCTTTTGTGGAAAAACGCAAACCGGAATTCAAAGGGAAATAAGGAGGCTGCTCCATGTTCGAAACAATTAAGTATGAAGTGAAAAATAACGTAGCCTGGATCACCCTGAATCGCCCGGATAAGCTGAACGCTTTCATCCGTCAGCTCAATCAGGAAATCCAAAAGGCCGTAAAAGAATCTTCAAAAAATGAAGAAGTGAGAGCCATTGTGATCACGGGGGAAGGCCGGGCTTTCTGCTCTGGTCAGGATTTAAGCGAAGTGGATGAAAGCATGGATCATGGAGAGGTCCTTCGACAACATTATGGTCCCATGGTAAAAGAAATCGAACAGTGTGAAAAGCCGGTCATTGCCGCCGTAAATGGAGTGGCAGCAGGAGCGGGCTTCAGTCTCGCCCTTGCTTGTGATTTCAGGCTCGTGTCAGAAAAAGCGAGCTTTTTGCAAGCATTTGTGCATGTCGGATTAGTGCCGGATTCAGGGAATCTATATTATTTATCCAAGATTGTGGGCTATGCCAAAGCGCTTGAACTCGCTGTGTTTGGAGAGAAAATCAAAGCGGAGGAAGCCGAAAAACTCGGACTTGTGACCAAAATCATATCCGCGGAGCAGTGGGTGGAAGAAACAGAGGCATTTGCCGAAAGAATCGCCTCCATGCCAACGAAGGCGATCGGTTTGATGAAGCGTTTGTTAAAGGGAAGTGCAGATTTATCATTCAGCGAATACTTAGAAAAAGAGGCCTGTGCCCAGCGGATCGCAGGCATGACGACAGATCACCGGGAAGGTGTGACAGCCTTCCTGGAGAAGAGAAGACCAGCCTTTCATGGAAATTAAACCAACCCAAAAGGAGATGGAATGATGTCTACAGTAAAAGAGCAAAGCTTTGAAGTCCTTGAAATGAAAAGAGAGCATTATTCATTGGTGATCAACGGTCAACGTATGGAAAGCGGTGCGGGGGAAACGTTTACGACCTACAACCCGGCAACTGGTGAAGCCATTGCCACTGTTTCACTGGCGTCGGTGGAAGATGCGGAAAAAGCGGTTGAAGCAGCACGAAACGCGTTTGATTTCGGTAAATGGAAGAAGTTCCCGATCAATAAACGTTCCCGCGTGCTCAATAAAATTGCAGGCATTATGAGGTCCCGCTTCAATGAACTTGTTTCTCTTGAGATCATGGACAGCGGGAAATCATTATCCGCGGCACAAGGACAGGTCATGCAGGCGATTGAAGACTTCGAATTCTATGCAGGTGCCATCGTGGGTCATCGGGGGACGGTCAATAACGTCCCTGGGCAGTTTATGAATGTGGCTGAGAAAGAACCAGTCGGTGTATGTGCCCAGATCATCCCTTGGAATTATCCGTTGATGATGGCAGCATGGAAAATCGCCCCGGCCATCGCCGCAGGCTGCTCAGTTGTCGTAAAACCCGCTACCCTAACACCACTGACGGCCATCGTCCTTGGGGAAATCTGCATCGAAGCGGGAGTTCCTGAAGGGGTTGTCAACATCATCCCTGGTGCAGGTTCTTCTGTAGGGAATTACCTGGTAGAGCATGAGAAGGTTGATAAAGTGGCCTTCACAGGTTCGACTCCAATCGGCAAAAACATTATGGAAAGAGCGTCTCAAACATTAAAGAGGGTCACTCTTGAGTTGGGCGGTAAATCCCCTAATATCGTTTTTGATGATGCCGATGTGGATGCTGCGGTGGATGGTTCCCTGTTCGGAATCTTCTATAATACAGGGCAATCCTGTGAAGCGCGTTCAAGATTATATGTGCATGAAGATATCTACGATGTGTTTATGGAGAAGTTCGTTGAGAAGACGAAGAAGCTGAAGCTTGCAGACCCTCATGATAAAGGAACTCATATCGGGGCGATTATCAGTCAGGACCAATTGAATACAATCGACGGGTACGTTCAATCCGCCAAAGAAGAAGGTGCCACCATCTTGGTCGGGGGGAGTCCTGCGAAGGTAGAAGGCTTTGAAAAAGGGTACTGGTATGAGCCAACCATCATCACGGATGTCAATCACGACATGAAGGTTGTAAAAGAAGAGATTTTCGGACCAGTTGTGGTGGTAATGAAGTTCAAGGATGAAAAAGAAGCGGTCAAAATGGCCAACGACAGCGAATATGGATTGGGTTCAGCGGTATGGACCCAAAACCATGGCAGGGCGACCAGAGTATCGAAGTCCATCCAGGCAGGAATTGTGATGGTGAATTGCCCATTCTCCGCATTCCCTGGTACTCCGTTCGGGGGCTACAAGCAATCGGGGTTCGGACGTGAGCTTTGCGTAGAAACCCTTGATCTTTATACAGAAACAAAGAGTATCATTTCATACTTCGGAAATCGTCCGTTAAATCCGTTTGGCGTATAAGTAACCATCATCAAGCAGGGGGTTGTCCTTTCAGGGTCAACCCCTTATTGCAAGAAAGGGGAAACGAAATATGACACAGCATATGGTTGTCGTAGGGTCCGGTGTGATGGGAAGGGGAATTGCTTATGTAAGTGCAGTGGGAGGCTTCCGCACCACACTGGTGGATATTAAGCAGGAACAGCTGGATCTTGCCAGGAATGAGATCGAGACCATCTTCCAAAAAGGGATGGAAAGAAACAAGCTCACTCAGCAGGAATACGTAGAAGCAAAAGAGCGTATGAGCTATTCTACGAATCTATCCATTGCCGTGAGGGATGCCGACGTGGTCATTGAAGCCGTACCTGAGAAAACGGACATCAAGCGTGGTGTTTTTGAAGTTCTGGATGCTCATGCTCCAGAATGCTGCTATCTGGCAACCAATACATCCACCATGAGCCCGACAGAAATCGGCTCGTTTACAAAACGACCTGATAAAGTGATTGCCATGCACTTTTTCAACCCTGTACATAAAATGCCACTCGTGGAAATCGTGAGAGGGTTGGAAACAAGTGATGAAACAACGGAGGTCATCCAGCAGGCAGCCCGGCTGATGGGGAAAGAAACGGTGGTCATCAATGAGTTCCCCGGATTTGTCACGAGCAGGATTTCCGCCCTTGTCGGGAATGAAGCCTTTTACATGCTCCAGGAAGGTCTCGGTTCTCCTGAGGAAATCGATAAAGCCATCAAGCTCGGTCTAAGATTTCCCATGGGTCCCTTTGAGCTGGGTGATTTAGTCGGATTGGACACCCGATTGAATAACCTCAAATACCTCCATGAAAAACTTGGTGAAAAGTACCGTCCGGCCCCTCTTCTGGAGAAATACGTGAAGGCGGGACGCCTTGGAAGGAAAACCGGTAAAGGGGTTTATGATTACTCAGAAACGAAAGAAAAGGAGCATCAGTCATGAGAGAGGTTGTCATTGTCGATGCCGTCAGGACTCCGATTGGAAAATACAAGGGCTCTTTAAAAGACGTCCGTCCTGATGACCTGGGTGCTCTTGTCATCAAAGCCCTTGTGGAACGAAATCCCCTCCTGCAGGTGGATGAGATTGAAGAAGTCGTACTTGGAAATGCAAACGGTGCCGGGGAGGATAACCGGAATGTCGCCAGGATGTCCACTCTTCTGGCAGGTCTTCCCGTTGAAGTCGGGGCGACCACCATCAACCGTCTATGCGGCTCAGGACTTGATGCTGTGAATTATGCGGCGAGAGCGATCCTTTCAAATGAAGGGGATGTCTTCATTGCAGGCGGTACCGAGAGCATGACGCGGGCTCCCTATGTCATGGCAAAGCCGGCAACTGATTTCCCAAGAGGCAATATGGAGATGTACGACACGACTATCGGATGGCGTTTCGTTAACTCCCGTCTGAAAGAACAATACGGAACCGATTCCATGCCCGAAACCGCAGAGAACGTGGCGAAGCAGTTCAGTATTTCACGGGAAGAACAGGATCACTTTGCCTATTGGAGCCAGGTGAAGGCGAAGCGTGCCATGGTTGAGGAACGTTTTAAAGAAGAGATTGTTCCGGTGGTGCTTCGAGACCGGAAAGGAAATGTTTCTACTTTCATGATGGATGAACACCCAAGACCCGATACGAACAGCGGGAAGCTTCAGAAACTTAAGCCGCTATTCCATGGAGGGACTGTAACGGCGGGGAATGCTTCCGGGGTGAATGATGGTGCCTCGGCCCTTTTGTTAATGAGCAGAGAAAAGGCAGAAGAACTGGGAGTAACCCCGCTTGCCCGCTACGTAACGTCTGCAGCTGCGGGTCTCGAGCCTTCTGTGATGGGACTTGGACCGATTTATGCCACTCAGAAGGTACTGAAGCGTTCAGGACTCTCCCTTGACCAGATTGGCCTTGTCGAGCTGAATGAAGCCTTCGCCGCACAATCGATTGCCTGTATCCGTGAACTTGGACTGGACGAAGAAATAGTCAATGTCAATGGGGGGGCCATCGCCTTCGGACACCCACTCGGGGCGAGCGGTGCACGTATCCTCACCACTCTTCTTTATGAAATGAAGAAAAGGAAGGTCCGTTACGGGTTGTCCACCATGTGTATCGGGGTCGGCCAGGGAATCGCAACATTGGTTGAAAACATGGAATCATAATAGCTGGAGTCCTGTTTGTGCAGGACTTTTTTTGGTTAAGACGTTTCTTTTTTAGAAAGGATAGAAAAGAGGTGAAAGAAGATGGAATTTGAAATCATGACAATAGAAAGTGAAATTCCCTGTCTCGTAGTTGCAGATGAGGATAACGGAAGATTTATGATAAGGAAAGCCGATACGAGCGGGGAAGTCTTCAATAGTCAGGAAGAGCTGGTGAAGTGGATCGAGGCGAATTGGTCCCAGGAAAAGGTAGTGAATACGTATGATTTTGTAAAGATGCTGGAGATGTTGAGGGTGTATCATTGAGGGGCAGGCTCTTTTTAAGGGGAGCCTGTTTTTTTGTTTGATCAATCAGATTCACGAAAATTCACTTATTTTCACAGAATGATTGTGATATTATATTAACCAAACGTAAATTTAACGTCATGAAAAATGGGATAGAACAAAAGGAGAGGCAACCATGAACACCAGATCAATGATCTTTACATTATACGGGGACTATATTAGGCATTATGGGAATAAAATATGGATTGGCAGTTTGATTCGTCTGCTGAATGAATTTGGTCATAATGATCAAGCGGTCCGTGCGGCGATTTCAAGAATGAACAAGCAGGGATGGGTCCAGGCTGAGAAACAGGGAAACAAAAGCTACTATTCCCTGACTGAACGCGGTGCGACCCGGATGGAAGAAGCGGCAAAGAGGATCTTCAAGCTTAAGCCCGAGCAGTGGGACGGGAAATGGAGGATTCTCATGTACTCGATTCCGGAAGAAATCAGGAGCATCCGGGATGAATTGAGAAAGGAACTGGTTTGGAGCGGATTCGGGAGCCTCTCTACGAGCACATGGATCTCCCCTAACAATCTGGAAAAACAAGTAGAATCCCTGATCGGGAAATACGATATTAAAGAGTACGTCGATTTCTTCATCGCTGAATACGAAGGTCCCAACGAGAATCACCGATTGATCGAAAAAAGCTGGGACTTAAACGAGATCAATGACCGCTACCAGGAATTCATTTCCCACTATAGTCAACAATACATGATTGATAAAAGCAAGATAGGTAAAGGTCAAATGAGCGATGCAGAATGCTTTGTGGAAAGAACGAAGCTCGTTCACGAATACAGGAAATTTCTATTCGTCGATCCAGGACTTCCAGAAGAGCTTCTTCCTGAAAAGTGGCTGGGAGCTCATGCGGCATCCTTGTTTGGAGAATATTACAAAGAGTTGGCAGAGCCTGCATCACGATTCTTTGAGAGCGTGTTCGAAGACGGCAATGAACTGAAAAACAAAGACATGAGCTATAACGTCATGACCCATCCATTACTGCTCGATTGAGAAAAGCCACTTTCCGATTCATTTCGGCAGGTGGCTTTTCTTGAGGGAAGGACCCCAAGAATCTGGAAATGCTCCTTGTCTAACAATTCTAAAAAGTATAACATTAATTTAACGAAGGGGGATTATCATGAATAACTTGACGGACGTGTTACATATACATTATCCCATCATCCAAGGGGGGATGGGAAACATCAGCAATGCACCTTTAACGGCAGCCATTTCTGAGGCAGGGGCACTGGGTACGATCGGTGCAGGGACAATGGGCGTGGAGGAAGTGGAAGGGATGATCATTGAAACGAAAAAAAGGACGGGTAAGCCATTCGCCTTAAACATCCCCATCTCCATCACCCCTCACTTAAACGAAATGATTCGCTTAGTAGTGACACATGGGATATCGGTCGTTTCCTTATCGGCGGGAAATCCAGCGCCATTCATCCCATACTTCCATGAGCATAACGTGAAAGTGATTTGTGTCGTTGCCTCCAAAAGGCAGGGGAAGAAAGCGGAAGAGGCAGGCGCTGATATCATTGTAGCAGAAGGGTATGAGGCTGCAGGGATCAACTCCAGCCTTGAAACGACCACTCTGGCACTCATTCCCCAGCTTGTCGATACAGTAAAGATCCCGGTAGTGGCGAGCAGGGGGGATCGGTGATGGACGGGGACTTGCATCCATGCTTGCCCTTGGTGCCAGCGGCGTCCAAATGGGAACACGCTTCATCGCTACGAAGGAAGCTCCATTTCATGAAAATTATAAAGCTGCATTAATCCATGCACAAGATGATAGCACGGTCATTGTGGGTCGCTCAGTTGGTAGAGTAAGAAGAGTGATGAAAACGCCATATGCAGATCATTTACTCCAACAAGAGCAGAAGGGAGTACCTCTCAAGGAGTTCAGCCGGATGACCTCAGAGGATTATCATAGAGTCGGGGCCCTTGAAGGTAAACTGGATCAGGGATTTATCAATGGCGGGCAGGTATCTGGACTTTTATCGGATGTGCCGACGGTGAAGGAATTGGTAGAGAGAATGATGAACGATGCCCACATCATTTTTACGAAGCTGTCGGGTGGAAACGTGAAATCATGATACATGGACTTTAGTGAAGAGGTGCTTACCCTTTTTGGGGAAGGGCCTTTTTTCTTGTTGAACAAGAAAATACTATTTCACGAAACTATTAATCAAGAGAAATGTTGAAAGAGAGCGTCAACACATTGCCTATCATCGGCTCGATGATTACGAGATACCGCCGACTGCCCTTGGTATATTTCCGAACGGCCACTTTAGAAAAAAAACCTGAAAATGTATCTAGAAATCAAAGTAAAAACCGTCTATACTAGTATTAATTTTTAAATTTTCGGAATATTATTGACTGTTTTGTGGCTGGAGTGATAATATAACGGTGTATTTACGCTGGTAGTGATTTTTATCATACTCGGATTTGCTAGTCTTTAAGACTACTGATCATATATACCAAGAGAGTAAAAGGGGGATTTCTGTGAAGAAGAAGAGTTTAGTACTTATTTTGACTTCTATGCTACTAGGAATGCTTGTCCTGTCAGGATGTGGCAGCGACACAAGCTCCGGTGATGGAAAGCAATATGTCATCGGGGTAACCCAGATTGTGGAGCATCCATCCTTGGATGCAGCATTTGAAGGATTTAAAAAGGCGTTGGCGGAAGAAGGATTTGAAGAAGGGAAAAATGTAAAGTTCGATATTCAAATTGCGCAAGGGGATCCTACCAATTCTCAAACGATCGCCAAGAATTTTGTCGGTGACGGTGTCGATCTAATCTTTGCAAATTCAACCCCCCAGTGCACAGCACGCACTAAATGCTACTAAGAAAATACCAATCGTGTTCACTTCGGTTACCGATCCTGTAGGTGCCGAATTAGTAAAATCGTTCGAAGAACCTGGTGAAAACATCACAGGAACGACGGATACACATCCCGAAGCAATCTCTAAAACCCTGTCATTCATCACAGATGAAATGAAAGCGAAAAATATTGGTGTCATCTATAATTCAGGTGAACAGAACTCAGTCGTACAAGTGGAAGAAGTAAAAAAGCTTGCTGAAAAAAATGGGGCGAAGCTGGTCGAGGCCTCCGTATCGACCTCTGCTGATGTTAAGCAGGCTGCAGAATCAATGGTCGGCCGAGTGGATGCCATCTACATTCCTACTGATAATACAGTCGTATCTGCATTGGAATCAGTTATCAGTGTAGCAAATGATAAAGATATTCCTTTATTCGTGGGTGAACTGGATTCATTGAAAAAAGGAGCGGTTGCAGCGAGTGGATTCAGCTATGAAGACCTCGGGTATGAAACGGGACTCATGGCTGCAAAGATTTTAAAAGGCGATAAGAAACCTTCTGAAATCAATGTAGAATATCCAAAGAACTTCAAGCTGATGATCAATAAAGAAGCTGCCGAGGAACAAGGTGTGGAAGTACAGGAAGCCTGGTCTGATTTAGGTGAGTTCTACGAAGAGAAATAAGAGAGGATGATGATTCGTGCCAACAGCAATATTCGCATCCTTTGAATCTGGAATCATTTACGCTATTATGGCCCTCGGAGTCTATCTGTCCTTTCGGATATTGGATTTTCCTGATTTAACAGTCGACGGCAGCTTCGTAACAGGAGCCGCTGTCGCTGCCACCATGATTGTCAGTGGCGTCAACCCCATAATCGCCACGATTACAGCGATAGTGATCGGATTTGCAGCAGGATGTATAACAGGATTACTTCATACATTTGGTAAGATCAATGCGTTATTATCCGGGATTCTCATGATGATCGCCCTTTATTCCATCAATCTCAGGATAATGGGGCGGTCGAATGTACCGTTACTCAGTCAGGATACGGCTTTTACAGGAGTGGAAGGAATCTGGTCACCCCTCGGAATCGACTCGGTCCTCAATAAAGTGTGGATGGCTGTCGGTCTCGGAGAACCGGTTCCAGGAACGTGGAGCATTCTATTTATCATGACGGTCATCACGCTGGCCATCAAATTTTTAACAGATGGTTTCTTAAAAACAGAAATCGGCCTGGCACTGAGGGCGACGGGGGATAATCAGCGAATGATCCGCAGCTTTTCCGCCAATACGAATTTGATGATCATTCTGGGTCTCGGAATTTCAAATGGGATGGTGGCATTATCAGGAGCATTGATCGCTCAGTACAGCCGATTTGCTGATGTCGGAATGGGGATCGGAATGATCATTATCGGTCTTGCTTCAGTCATCATCGGTGAAGCGCTGTTCGGCACCAAGACTATCGCCCGAACAACATTAGCCGTCATCGGAGGTGCCATCATCTATCGATTAGTCGTTTCCATGGCTCTTCGCGTCGACTTCCTGGAAACAGGGGATATGAAGCTGATTACGGCGACCATCGTTATTCTTGCATTGGTAATGCCTAAAGTGATGGATCACTATAAGGATAAGAAACGTAAGGCTCAACGAATGGCAGAACGTCTCAACAGATCCCGGATTGCAGATGGAAAGGGTGAAAGCGGTGTTACAATTAAATAGAATTCACAAAGTATTTAATGAAGGGACACCTGATGAGAAAATCGCCCTTGACGACATCCAGTTAACGTTAAAACCAGGGGATTTCGTTACGGTAATCGGAAGTAACGGAGCAGGGAAATCCACATTGATGAATATTGTGTCAGGTGTGCTTCTCCCCGATATCGGAAATGTTCTCATTGATGATCATGACGTTTCCAAGGTATCTGAGTATAAACGCTCAAAGCTGATCGGCCGCGTATTTCAGGATCCCATGGCAGGGACTGCACCATCCATGACCATTGAAGAAAACCTGGCCATGGCCTATTCAAGAAACCGCACGCGTACCTTTAAATGGGGTGTTACCAAAAAGCGCAGACTTTTCTTTAAAGAAGTATTGGAAACCCTTCACTTAGGTTTAGAAAACCGGTTGAATGCCAAAGTGGGATTGTTATCGGGTGGAGAACGGCAAGCGCTTTCTCTTTTGATGGCAACCTTCACAGAACCATCGATCTTATTGCTGGATGAGCATACGGCAGCTTTGGATCCAGCGAGAGCCGATTTGATTACGAATCTGACGAAAGAGATCGTGGAGAAATATAACCTTACCACCCTGATGGTCACCCATAATATGCAGCAGGCCCTGGACCTTGGCAACCGGCTGATCATGATGGATAAAGGTCAAATCATATTGGAAGTGAATGAACAAGAGAAGAAGCACCTCACCGTAGAAGGACTCCTGCACGAATTCCAACGAATCCGGGGGAGCAAGCTGGCAAGCGACCGTGCCCTTCTCTCATAACCCAGTCAAAGCTGTTCCCAAAAAAAGCAATGGAGGATCCTCCATTGCTTTTTTGCGTTAAAGGAGTGAGGGACGGACCTTCAAGCTTTGCTTGAGGTCCGTCCCTCTGTATACCTTATATTAATATAATATTTTAAATATTTTAACAATTTATTGACTATTTATAAAACAAAATGTTATTATATCGTTGAATTAACGTTATATAAAAATATATGATTTGTTGGTTTAAAGGGGGAAAGGAATGAAGTCTGGATTAGCTGAAGGATATACGGCCATCGTGATGACAGAAGTAACCCCCAGTATGCATGCCCAGTTTGAAGGGAATGTGGTTCACCCGGTGTATTCAACCGTTTCGATGGTTTACCACATGGAATGGGCATCAAGAAAAATCATTCTGCCATATTTAGAGGAACATGAAGAAGGCATGGGAGCGAAGGTGTGTGTGGAGCATATGGCTCCGGCGAAAACGGGTTCCCTTCTGGAAATTAAAGCGATTGTACTTAAATATGAACGAAACATGATTGTAACCGAAGTGACCGTCAAAGATAGAGAGAATGACAGGATCATTGGGAAGGGTGAAGTAAAGCAGGTGGTCCTTCCTAAAGAAAAAATCAAACAAAGAATAAAAGAGAGCTAGTGTTGGATACGGCTTGAATAGAATTGAAGGAGGAAGCTCGAGTGACTAACGTAACGACAAAAGTGAAAGCGGTTACAAAAAGGGAGCTTGCGGGGGGAAACGAAATGGATATGTTTCAAAAGATACAAAACCACGAGCAGGTTGTATTCTGCAACGATGAAGAAACCGGTCTTAAAGCGATCATCGCCATACATAATACCACTCTTGGACCTGCCCTTGGCGGCTGTCGAATGAGACCCTACGCATCTGTAGATGAAGCGCTTGAGGATGTTCTCCGCTTATCTAAAGGGATGACCTATAAATGTGCAGCCGCCGACGTGGACTTCGGTGGAGGAAAAGCGGTCATCATCGGGGATCCGGAAAAGGACAGACATCCTGAGCTGTTCCGTGCCTTCGGTCAATTCGTCGAATCCCTTAATGGGCGATTCTACACTGGTACCGACATGGGGACGACGCCTGAAGATTTTGTTTATGCTTTAAAGGAAACGAATTGCATCGTTGGCGTAAATGAAGAGTACGGAGGCAGTGGAGATTCATCCATACCGACTGCCATGGGAGTGATCTACGGCTTAGAGGCAACCAACCAAAATGTCTGGGGATCAAAAGTTCTTCACGGAAAAAGCTATGCGGTTCAAGGATTGGGAAAAGTAGGTTTTAAAGTAGCTGAGCGTTTACTTGAAGAAGGGGCAGACCTTTATGTAACGGATATCAGTCAAAAATCCATCGATCAGCTCGTGGCCAAGGCAAAAAGCATGGGAGCGGCCATTAAGGTCGTTTCGGGGGATGAGATTTATTCTGTCGATGCGGATGTCTTTATACCGTGTGCCATCGGGGGGATCCTCAATGATCACACCATCGATCAGTTGAAAGTAAAGGCGGTCGTGGGGTCTGCCAATAACCAATTATTGAATCTTTCCCATGGCATGAAGCTTCATGAGAAAGGGATCTTATACGCACCCGATTACATCGTCAATGCAGGAGGATTGATCCAGGTAGCGGACGAATTATACGAACCAAATAAAGAGCGTGTCCTCCAAAAAACAAGTGCCATCTATAACAGCCTGCAAAATATTTACCTGCAATCGGAAAATCAGCATATGACAACAGTTGAAGCGGCAAACCGTTTCTGTGAAGACCGCATCCATTCACGCTCGAGAAGAAACAGCTTTTTCTCCCATGCCAAGCGCCCGAAATGGTCGGTCAGGACATAGGGAGCGTCCATACCATATCAGTAAGGTGCTTGTTTACATCGAGAGGTCTCGTTGTTCACAATAATAAACAAAAGCACCGCACCCATCGTTCCAACAATCCGAGTTTACCAATACCACCCATTTTCATTCAGCTTCACATACAACAAACACACCAGATGAAGCTATTGTATAGAAACGGAAGTAGGTTCCCAACGTTCCACTATAAAAAAAGCACCACAAGAGGTGATGAAATGATCGAGGAATTTCAATTGGTCCAAGTCATGGATCAAAAAGGTGAACTTGTTCAAAGGGAGTTTGAGAAGGACATTTCAGAAGATTTAGCCCGTACGTTTTATCGTCATTTGATCAGGATCCGTACCTTTGACCGTAAGGCGGTGAGCCTGCAGCGTCAAGGCAGGATCGGAACATATGCACCATATGAAGGGCAGGAGGCCTCTCAGGTGGGAAGTGCTCTTGCCCTCAAAGGGGAGGATTGGTTATTCCCATCCTATCGCGATCATGGAGCAACTATGACATTCGGTCATTCCCTGCTTCATATCCTTCTTTTCTGGAAAGGAAGAAATGAAGGATGTGTGCCCCCTGATGGCAAGAATATTTTCACTCCCGGGATTCCCATCGCGACTCAGCTTCCACATGCAGTGGGGGCAGCCTTTGCTGAGAAGAGAAAAGGAACCCGGAATGCAGCGATGGTTTATTTTGGTGACGGAGCGACCTCAGAAGGGGACTTTCATGAAGGGCTGAACCTGGCCAGCGTCTGGGAAGCTCCTGTCGTCTTCTTTAATCAAAATAACCAATATGCCATTTCTGTACCCTTGCATAAGCAAATGAAAACGAAAACCATTGCCCAGAAAGCTCTTGCTTACGACATTCCAAGTGTCCGCATCGACGGCAATGATGTTTTTGCCGTTTATTTTGAAACGTTGAAAGCGTTGGAAAGAGCGCGGAACGGTGACGGACCTACCTTGATCGAATCGGTGACATGGAGATACGGCGCCCATACGACTGCTGATGATCCGACAAAGTATCGTAATCAGGAAGAAAGTGAAGCCCGCCGCAAGGATAATGATCCTGTTGACCGCTTGACGGCCTTCATGGAGCGAAGAGGCTGGCTTGATGAAGAGTGGATGAATGCTGTTCAAGAGGAATGTGCGAAGGAAGTGGATCTTGCTGTCGAGGAAATGGAAGCCTACCCCACTGCGGATCCGAGTGTGATCTTTGATTATGTGTTCGCCACTCCGACGTGGACGATCCAGGAACAAAAAGAAAAGCTCCTTGAGCGATTAAGAGGTGAATAGGATGAGCACCTTAACGAAAATGAAGACCCTGACGATGGTTCAGGCCATTACTGACGCTATGAAAGTAATGCTTGCAGAGAATGAAAATGTCCTGTTGATGGGAGAAGATATCGGGACAAATGGAGGTGTATTCCGGGCAACTGACGGACTGCAGCAGGAATTCGGTGAAGACCGGGTCCTCGATACCCCGTTAAGTGAAGCGGGTTTTATCGGGGCGGCCATAGGGATGGGATTGAACGGGTTCCGTCCAGTGGCAGAGGTGCAATTTTTAGGGTTCATCTATCCGGCATACGAACAGATCATGACCCATGCCTCCCGTATACGTGCCCGTACTCTTGGGCATTTTACATGTCCCATGGTGATCAGGGCTCCTTATGGGGCTGGAGTGAGGGCACCGGAAATTCATTCCGATAGTACCGAAGCCTTATTCACTCATATGCCGGGGATCAAGGTGGTTTGCCCAGCTACTCCTTATGATGCGAAGGGACTGTTGATTGCTGCCATTGAAGACCCTGACCCCGTTCTTTTCTTAGAGCCTATGAGATGCTATCGATCCTCCCGTGAAGAAGTGCCCGAGGAAAAGTATACGGTGGAAATCGGAAAAGGAAAAGTGGTCCAGGAGGGTGAAGATGTCACGATCATCGCTTGGGGAGCCATGGTGAAAATAGCCGAGGATGCTGCAAAGGAAGCTGCCGATAAAGGCATATCCTGTGAAGTGCTGGATCTAAGGACGCTTTACCCCCTGGATAAGGACCTCATTTCAGCTTCTGTCCAGAAAACGGGGAGAACCGTGGTTGTCCATGAAGCACATGCCACAGGAGGGGTTGGGAATGATGTCCTTGCGATCATCAATGATACATCCTTTTTATATCAGAAAGCACCGACCGAGCGTGTAACAGGATTTGATACACCTGTGCCGTATTTCGGATTTGAAGATTTTTATTTGCCTGACAGGAAGCGCGTGCTGGCTGCAGTGGAAAAAGTAGCCCGTTACTAGACAAGGAGGGAGTCCATGGAAGTTAAGCTTCATGATATTGGGGAAGGCATGACCGAAGCCAATATCAATCACTTTCTTGTAAAAGTGGGGGAGGTCGTGAAAGCGGATCAACCCCTGATGGAGGTTCAAACGGATAAGATGACGGCGGAGATCCCGGCACCATTTTCAGGTGTAATAAAGGAATTCACAGTCAGTGAAGGGGAGACGATACCGGTCGGATCGACAGTCCTTCTGATGGAAGAAGGATCAGGCACTCAGAGGGTCGTTCCTGCCGCCACCCAAATAGCGAAGAAACGAAGGATCCTTGCTTCCCCGTATACGAGAAAAATCGCGAGGGAAAATGGCGTCAATATAGAAGAAGTGGCAGGGAGTGGAGTCGGAGGGAGAATCGTTGATGAGGATGTTTTCCGTTATATGCAAGGGCGTACAACTCCCACGCCGGCACCCGTTTCACAACCAGCACCGGCTGATCCAGGAGTAAGCGTGAAAACGGATGTGAAAACCATCCCTTTCCGGGGCAGACGAAAGCAGATCGCTGCCAAAATGTCACAATCACTTAAAACCATTCCTCACTGTACCCATTTTGAAGAGATCGACGTTACCAATCTATTAAACTGGAAAGATGCAATGAAAGCGGGAGGCCAACCCGTTTCCATGGGAGCTTATTTCCTAAAAGCCATTTCTGTTTGTTTAAAAGAGTTTCCGATCTTTAATGCCCGTCTAAATGAACCAGAAGAATGTGTCGAGTTGCAGCCCCATCACAATATTGGAATGGCAGTCGACACAGAAGAGGGATTGATCGTTCCAGTCATCTACGGGGTGGAAAGAAAAACGATGAAAGACATTCATAGGGAAATGAAGGATCTGAGCGCCAAAGCGCTGGAAGGGAAGCTGACAATGAAAGAAATCAGAGGCGGCACCTTTACGGTCAGTAATGTTGGCCCGCTGAACGGTTCGATTGGAGCCACTCCAATCATTAATGAACCGGAAGTGGCCCTGCTTGCCTTCCATAAAACAAAGAAGCGTCCGATGGTGAATGAAAAGGATGAAATTGTCGTCCGCTCAATGATGAACGTATCCATGTCCTTTGATCACAGAGTGGTGGATGGGGCAACGGCCGTGAAGTTTACAAATCGATTGAGAGATATGATTGAACAACCTCAAACCATGCTTGTGGAGTTGATGTAAATGGTAGTGGGAGAGATTGCTGAAGATAAAGATATCGTCGTCATCGGAGGAGGTCCAGGGGGCTATCATGCAGCCATCAGAGCTGCGAACCTGGGCAGACAGGTGACATTGATCGAACGGGAGGATCTTGGGGGAACCTGTTTACATAAAGGGTGCATTCCGTCAAAGGTCTTCACCCATTTTGCCCAGGAGTTCAAAAAGACGAAGCATTTGAAGGAAATGGGGATGGAGTTTGGGGAGGTGAAAGCAAACCTTGCCACTCTTCAACAGTATAAGAATAAGAAAATCACCCAACTGCGGACAGGGATAGAATCTCTGTGCAAGTCCAATCAGGTAGAAATCGTAAAGGGTTCGGCATACTTCCTGTCAGAATCCCGCGTCGGGGTTGAACATGGCCATGAGTTTTCCCTCTTCAATTTCAAAGAGGCGATTGTGGCGACAGGAGGGGATTTTCACTATCCTGAGGGAGTCAAGTTCGATGCTGACCGGATCTTGAAGGAACGGGAGATTTTTCAGCTGGGGGAAATCCCAGGGGAACTGATCGTATATGGGGCAGATTATATCTCACTTGAGATTGCATCTGTTTTCTCCATATTGGGAAGTAATGTCACACTGATCTTCCATGAGGAATCCGCGTTTGACTCATCCATCAAGAAAGAACTGTACAGACAGTTTAAAAAGCAGAAGATCAACGTAATCAGAACCGCCATACTGCAGACGGCGAGTGAAACAGACGGATTAGTCCGCGTGAAGGTGAAAAAGGATAATGGAGAAATCGTTTCGATTGAAGGTACCCACTTTGTCACGAGCGGACAAGTAAAACCCAACCTTCCAGAGCTCGGTCTCGACCGTCTCCCACTGAACATAACGGAGCGGGGATATATCGAAACCGACCCTGGGGGGACGGACCTCGATCCCCCATATATGGGCGATAGGCGATGTCACGGAAGGTCCGTCCCTCGCAGTCAAGGCGATCAAGCAGGGGAAGGCAGCTGCGGAAGCGATTGCCGGGGGACAGGTGGAAGTAGATTTGCAGTTTGTTCCCACGGTCGTACAGATGAGTCCTCCCATTGCGTGTGCGGGACTTACGGAAGAGGAAGCCCGTGGGGAAGGGTATTCAGTCACCGTGAGTGAGAATCCTGTCAGAGGGAATGGATACGCTCAGCTCACAGGTGAAAAGGATGGATTTGTGAAAGTCGTGATAGACAGAGATACGGATATGATCCTTGGTATTCACATGATGGGTGTGGGAGCAGCTGAGCTGGTTACATCAGGCATGCTGGGCCTTGAAATGGCAGCGAGAGATGAAGACTTTCGTTTTCCCCTTTATCCACACCCAAGTATGAATGAAAGTATATTGGAAGCCGTCGAAGGGTTAAAGGGAGATGCCGTACACATGCCTCCCCGGAAAAAGGAGTTAGCCAGATAAGCAAGGGCTTCATTACAGAGAAGCGTTTAAGCTTTACCGGCCACTCTTGAGAACTTCTCAGAAAAAATTTACTATAATATTCAGAATATACTTACGTTTGTGGAGGGATTAGGATGCAAGAGAATGCAGCAAAAAAGAAAGGTAAAGAAGAAGTCTTTCCGGTAAGAGATGTGGATTATCTGGAGTATTATTCAGGCAATGCCAAGCAGGCCGCCCATTTCTTCTGTACGGCATTCGGCTTTAAAACAGTTGCTTATTCAGGATTGGAGACCGGGAATCGTGACACGGTATCCTATGTACTGCAACAGAATAAAGTGCGATTGGTTGTAACGGGAAGTTTGCATGAAGGCAGTCGTGTGACTCAATTCGTCAAAAAACACGGTGACGGCATCAAGGATATTGCCCTTGTTGTGGATGATATTGAAAAGGCTTACAACGGAGCGGTTTCCAGGGGTGCGATTGAAATCATGCCTCCTTCGACATTGGAAGATGATGACGGAGTGGTAAAGAAAGCCGTAATCGGTACATACGGTGATACCATCCATACCCTTGTGGAACGTAAAGATTATAAAGGGATCTTCATGCCTGGCTTTGAAAAATATGATTCTGCACTTAAACATGAAGATGCCGGCATCATCGCCGTCGATCACGTGGTAGGAAACGTGGAGAGAATGGAAGAGTGGGTGGAGTATTACGAAAAGGTCATGGGCTTCAAGGAAATGCGTCACTTCACCAATGAAGACATCACAACCGAATACTCAGCCCTCATGTCCAAGGTCATGCATAACGGCGGTCGTATCAAATTTCCGATCAATGAGCCTGCTGACGGAAAGCGTAAATCTCAAATTCAGGAGTATCTGGAGTTTTACGGCGGTCCCGGGGTACAGCATATCGCCATCCTCACAGAGGATATCGTGAAGACAGTGGGAATCCTGAAGGAGAACGGGGTGGAATTCCTTCATACTCCGGACTCTTATTACGACATGCTTTCTGAGAGAGTAGGAGAAATCGATGAAGAAATTTCCAAAATTAAAGAGTTGAATATATTAGTGGACAGGGATGACGAAGGCTACCTGCTTCAAATTTTCACAAAGCCTATCGTAGATCGCCCTACCCTTTTCATCGAAGTGATTCAACGTAAAGGGGCGAGAGGATTCGGCGAAGGGAACTTCAAAGCATTATTCGAATCCATCGAGCGCGAACAGGAACGGAGAGGAAATCTGTAACACAAAAAAATAGATAGATAGAGTATATATAACGGGGGTCAAAGAACCGGTCAGGGGGTTAACTCATGCAGAGATTAGCTGCTTCTACGCTTCATATCGTACAGATAGCTGGTACTATATGAAATCGTGGAGACAAGCTAACACGTGAGTCGGCCCCCTTCATCCATGAGGAAGGCGGGGAATCATGTATGGCATTAAAGATTAAAACAAGAGAAGCGGTCACACATATCGCTCCATATGTGCTTGGAAAGACGCTCGGTGATCTGCAGAAGGAGCATGGTCTGAACTCGATCAGAAAGCTGTCGGAAAATGAAAATATATACGGCTGCTCCCCTAAAGTGAAGCAATGGTTCAAAGAGAACGGCAATGATCTGTTTTTGTATCCCGACGGTGCGGCGGTGGACCTTAGCCGGAGAGTTTCAGCATTTCTAGGGGTGCCGAAGGAACAGCTTGTATTCGGGAATGGATCAGATGAAGTGATCCGTCTTTTGACAAGGGCCTATTTGAGCAGCGGGGACGAAGCCATAATGGCGGATGTGACATTTCCCAGGTATCAAACCAATGTAATGTTGGAAGGCGGTGCTCCGGTCATTGTCCCTCTCGTAAACGGTACTCATGACTTACAAGGAATGCACGCAAAGATCACTGAGCAGACGAAGCTGATATTTGTGTGTAATCCAAACAATCCGACTGGAACGATCGTTGGGAAAAAAGAACTCAGGCATTTTATCGAGAGAGTCCCCTCACATATCCTGGTCGTGGTGGATGAAGCCTATCTGGAGTACGTAACGACAGATGATTATTTAGAAACACTTCCGCTTCTGTCGGAATTCGAAAACCTGATTGTCCTTAGAACGTTTTCGAAGATATATGGCCTGGCCGGTTTAAGGGTCGGATTCGGGGTTATGAATGAAGAAATAGCCGAACAGCTCCGTAAGGTGAAAGATGTCTTCAATGTCAATACGATTGCCCAGAAAGCAGCAATCATCGCCTTGGAAGATCAAACGTTCATAAGGGATTGTACTTATAAAAACGAGCAGGGCCGACGGTATCTGGAAACTGAATTTGACCGTATGGGGATATCCTATTTCCCTTCTCAATCGAACTTTATCATGGTAGACACAGGGGTAAATGGAGACACGGTATCCTATGAACTGGTGAAAAGGGGAATGGTCGTCCGTTCGGGAACTCTGCTCGGGTACCCGACAACCATTCGGGTTACGATTGGAACGGAAGAGGATAATAAGAAGTTCATTCGAGTACTGGAAGCCATTTTAAGAAATGAAGGAGTGAACTAAATGGATATCAAACCAGAGACCCTCGAGTGGCAGGCGGCCTACAAACTGATGATTGGCTCGATTTTGCCGAGACCAATAGCCTTTGTTTCATCCCTGGACGAAGATGGGAATGCGAATCTGGCCCCATACAGCTTCTTTACGGCAATTTGCGCCGACCCCATGCTTGTCTGCTTCTCCCCAATGAGAAGGGGGAAGGATGGCAGTAAGAAGGATACCCTTGAAAACATCGAGAAAACGAAGGAGTTTGTCATCAATATTGTAAGCGAAGAGTTTGCGGAGAAGATGAATGACTGTGCCATTGAATTTGAATCCTGCGTCGATGAGTTCGAACAAGTCGGTCTGACGAAGAAAGAGTCCCACACCGTAAAGCCGCCGGGAGTATCCGAAAGCAAGGTGCAGCTGGAATGCGTCCTTCATGAGGTGCTTCACTTCGGCGATCATCCTGGTGCAGGAAGTCTGGTCATCGGAAAGGTAGAGTGTGTGAGGGTCGATGACGAACTCTATCATGATGGGAAAATAGATTCTGAGAAACTCAAGCCCGTAGGAAGACTGGCGGGTCAAATGTACACCAAACCATTATCCGATTCATTTGAATTGATTCGAAAAAGGTGATGACACGTGAAGCTTGTTAGCTTTGAAAACAAAGGTGAAGTAAGGGCAGGGATCGTCCATGGTGAGCTTGTCGCAGACATCCATGCTGTGAGTAACGGCTTGCTCCCTAAAGATATGTTAGCCATCATCGATCTTGGAGAGGACGGCCATAAACGGATCAAGGGACTCGGACCTTTCTCCGAGGGGGAGGAGGGAGTCCATTCATTACGTGATGTCACACTGAAGTCCCCGATTCCGAGGCCTGTGAGCATTCGGGATTTCTATGCGTTTGAAGAGCATGTGAAAACGGCGCGTAAACGGAGAGGGCTCGATGTGGTGCCGGAATGGTATGACATCCCTGTCTTTTATTTCACGAATCATTTAGCTGTGAAAGGACACGGCGATTCCATCGAAAAACCTGAAGGCTGTCAGTGGCTGGATTATGAGCTGGAAATCGCCTGCGTCATCGGTAAAGAAGGCAGTAACATCTCAAGGGACAGGGCCGAAGACTATATATATGGATATTTTATTTTGAACGACTGGAGTGCACGGGATATACAGAGGCACGAAATGAAAGTAGGACTGGGTCCTGCAAAAGGCAAGGACTTTGCCACATCCATGGGACCATATTTAGTCACGAAGGAAGAACTGGAGACGTATCGGAAGAAAGACCGTTTTGACCTGACAATGACGGCAAAAGTGAACGGGAAGCTATTATCCAAGGGGAATTATCAAGATATCCATTATACTTTTGCAGAAATGATCGAGCGGGCCTCGAAAGACGTCACCCTGTATCCGGGTGAGGTGATCGGATCAGGAACTGTCGGGACTGGATGCATTTTAGAGCTGGGTCCTGAAACCCATCCGTGGTTAATGCCGGGCGATGTGGTGGAATTGGAAATCAGCGGATTGGGAGTTCTTCGCAATACGATTGCAAACAGAAGAGAGGAGGAGAACCATGTATTATCGTCAGATGGGGAAAATACCTCACAAACGTCACACCATGTTTAAAAAGGAAGATGGCACGCTTTACAGGGAGCAGGTCATGGGTACAAAGGGGTTCTCGGGAACTCAGTCTATCCTGTATCACCATCATTTACCGACGGCTGTGGCGAAGACAGACTATTTAGGGAGTTATTTGCCGGAGTTTGAGGAAGCGGGTGCTCTTCGCCATCGACATTTCTTTACAGATCGGGTCGAGAAGAAGGGCTGTGCGTTAAATAGCCGGGAATATTTACTGGGCAATTCGGATCTCTTGATCGGAACCGCCCTTGTGACAGAAGAGATGAGTAGCTATTACCGCAATGGAGACGGAGATGAAATGCTGTATATCCATTTTGGCAAGGGGAAGGTAGAGACGATGTTCGGAACGATCTCCTATGGAAAAGGGGATTACGTTGTGATTCCTATCGGAACCATTTACCGTGTCGTGCCTGAAGAAGAGACGAAAATGCTGGTCGTTGAGTCCTTCAGTCAGATCACCACCCCCCGTCGTTATCGGAATGAATACGGACAGTTATTAGAGCACAGTCCGTTTTGTGAACGTGATTTACGGGGACCGGAAAATCTTGAAACCATGAATGAAGAAGGCGAATTCGAAGTCATCACGAAATCAAGGGGTGCGCTTCATTCCCACGTATTAAATCATCATCCATTAGATGTAGTCGGCTGGGATGGCTATCTGTATCCGTGGGTATTCAACATCGAGGACTTCGAGCCGATCACGGGACGTGTCCACCAGCCGCCGCCGGTCCATCAGACATTTGAAGGACATAACTTTGTTGTGTGCTCATTCGTTCCAAGACTGTATGACTACCATCCGGAAGCAATACCGGCACCATATAATCACAGTAACGTGAACAGTGATGAGCTCCTTTACTATGTGGAAGGAAACTTCATGAGCCGGAAGGGGATCAAGGAAGGATCCATCACCCTTCATCCCAGCGGAATCCCACATGGTCCTCATCCCGGAACGACGGAAGCCAGTATCGGGAAAGAGGAGACCCTGGAGCTTGCCGTGATGATCGATACGTTCAAACCGTTGAAGATCGTTAAGAAAGCAAAGGATGTCGAAGATCCTAATTATATGTTTACATGGGTATAAAAAAAGAATCAATCCAAAAGGCCGTCAGGTTCATATGGATTGATTCTTTTTTATTTATAGAAAGTTTAAAAAAGACCTTTTGCATGCCGGGAGGATTATTTGTATGAGCGTAAGATTATTCAAAAATGTTAGACATAAGGAATGAAGGATTACCTGAATGCATTCATTTCTTTCTGTGAAAATCCATTGATTATCAACCCGATCAGCTGTCCATTGAATGACGTTCAGCTGATTGAATAAGTATTCAATCCATCTCATTAATGAAGAAAATGATTCTCAATTATGATTAGTCAATGAGAATCTCCAACGTCTCCACCAGATAGGAGTAAACTCCCCAACCCCCGTGATCATAGGATTTTGTCGAATAATCTCATCCGATCGTCAAACCTGAAAATGAATAATCGTTCATCCACCAAAAGAAAAAAATTCAAAAAAATTTTATCTTCCAACAAACTCCATCAGGACAAAGATGTAAGCGTTTACTTACTATCAGATTAATCTAAATAGTCAAACAATTTACAAAAAGCCTGTTGACCTTCCTTCAAAACGGGAGTAATATTGTCCTCAATAAAAATATCTGAGCCAGCAGGAATCGGCAGGAACAACCCAACCAAACCACCTGCTCAACAGGTTCCAAGTCAACGGACCTTCGTTGCAAAATTAAAATTCAGAATAATCAAATAAATTTCTCATCAGGAAAGGAATGATTAACATGAACGAACAGTGGATCTACTTAGACGGACAATTTGTAAAAAAGGAAGACGCAGTTGTATCTGTGTACGACCATGGTTTTCTATATGGAGATGGAGTGTTTGAAGGGATTCGAATGTACGATGGGAATGTGTTCCGTCTAGAAGAACATGTTGATCGCCTTTATGACTCAGCAAAATCCATCATGTTGACTATCGAAGTATCCAAAGAAGAGATGTGTGACATCATCGTTGATACATTGAAAAAGAATAAGCTTGAGAATGCCTACATACGGGTGGTCATTTCCAGGGGTGTCGGAAACTTGGGACTGGATCCATTTACTTGTAGGAAGCCGCAGATCATCGTCATTGCCGAACAATTATCCCTGTTCCCGAAAAGCTTATACGAGACAGGAATCGATATCGTCACGGTAGCGAGCCGTCGAAATCGTGCGGATGTCCTTTCACCTAAGGTGAAATCCTTAAACTATTTGAATAATATTCTCGTTAAAATCGAAGCAAACCTTGCAGGTGTAAGCGAAGCATTGATGCTGAACGACCAAGGATATGTGGCAGAAGGTTCGGCAGATAACATCTTTATTGTGAAGAAAGGAAAGATCCTCACACCTCCAGGGTATGTTGGGGCACTTGAAGGCATCACCCGTAATGCCATCATCGAAATTGCAGGGAAATTAGGATTTGAAATGAGGGAAGAAGTCTTTACCCGTCACGATGTGTATACAGCAGATGAGGTTTTCTTGACAGGGACTGCCGCCGAAGTCATTGCCGTTGTAAAAGTTGACGGGCGGGTGATCGGAGAAGGTAAACCTGGAGAGTATACAAACCAATTATTGCAGGAATTCAGAAACACTGTCACGCAGGATGGAAGAAAAGTTTACAAACAGAATGCGCAAGTTGGCTAAGTTGGAGGTGATGGCGTGAGAAGTGACATGATTAAGAAAGGAATCGACCGTGCTCCCCACCGCAGTTTACTCTATGCGACGGGAGTGAAACTTGAAGACCTTGAGAAACCGTTTATCGGGGTGTGTAACTCTTATATCGATATCATTCCAGGTCACATGCATTTAAACGGATTTGCCCAGGTGGTGAAAGAAGCGATCCGAGAAGCAGGCGGTATCCCGTTCGAGTTCAATACGATCGGCGTTGACGACGGGATCGCCATGGGACATATCGGGATGAGATATTCATTGCCGAGCCGGGAGCTGATTGCCGATTCAGCAGAGACCGTCATCAATGCCCACTGGTTCGACGGCGTTTTCTATATTCCAAACTGTGACAAAATCACACCGGGAATGCTCATGGCTTCGGTCCGGACAAATGTCCCTTCCGTCTTTGTGTCGGGTGGACCGATGGAGGCAGGTGTCTCTAGCGAAGGAAAGCCATTATCACTCGTGTCCGTTTTTGAAGGAGTGGGTGCCCATCAGTCAGGAAGAATGACGGCTGAACAGCTTCTCGACATCGAAACCAATGCATGTCCGACTTGCGGATCATGCTCGGGGATGTTCACGGCTAACTCCATGAACTCCCTGATGGAGATGCTCGGGATGGCTCCTCCGGGTAATGGGACGATTGTGGCTACTTCTGAAGAACGCCATCAATTAATCAAGGATGCAGCCAGGTATTTAGTCGAAATGGTGAAGAAGGATATTAAACCAAGAGATATCATAACGGAAGATACCATCGACGATGCCTTTGCATTAGACATGGCAATGGGAGGTTCAACCAATACGGTCCTGCACACACTGGCCATCGCCAATGAGGCGGAAATTGATTACGACATCAACCGGATCAATAAAGTGGCAGAAAGAGTACCGTATTTATCCAAGATCAGTCCGGCATCTGATTACTCCATGCAGGATGTTCACAATGCCGGAGGGGTCAGCGCCATCATTAAAGAGCTTTGTGAAATGGAAGCTGTACACAAAGACCGAATCACCGTTACAGGAAAATCCCTGTATGAAAATGTAAAAGATGCTCAAATTCAGAATGATGATGTGATTCGGCGCAGGGAAAATGCCCACAGTCCAGTCGGGGGATTATCCGTCCTATTCGGGAATATCGCTCCAAACGGCGGGGTCATCAAGGTAGGGGCAGTAGACCCCTCGATCAAAACCTTCATGGGTGAAGCGATTGTATACGAATCCCAGGATGACGCCCTTGCCGGCATCGAGAGTGGAGAAGTAAAAGAAGGCCATGTAGTGGTGATCAGGTATGAAGGACCAAAGGGTGGCCCGGGAATGCCCGAGATGCTGGCGCCGACAGCAGCCATTGCAGGGAGGGGTCTTGAAAAGAAAGTCGCCCTCATGACAGACGGGCGGTTTTCAGGGGCATCCAGAGGGATTTCCATCGGTCATGTCTCACCTGAGGCCGCTGAAGGTGGACCGATCGGAGTGGTGGAAAATGGAGATCCCATCTTCATCGATCTCACGAACCGGACGATTTCCCTTATGGTTTCAGAAACAGAACTTCAATTCAGACAGAAGGAGTGGGTACAGCCCCCCTCCAAAGATCAAAAAAGGCTACTTGGCTCGATATGCCAAGCTGGTAACATCGGCCAGTACAGGTGGTATCTTGAAAACGGAATAATGGAAAGCGTTGAAGAGGCAAAAGGATTGGAAATCGTATTTTCAGAGAGCTGGTGGTGCTGCAAACCAGTAATACATCCAATACCGACATCCCCTCTGAGTGTCGTTCTGAACGAATCAAGTAGGAACGGTCGAGTAGATGATACTCGTTACAAAAACAAAGGCTGGTGAAACCGATCAGCCTGCTGAGGGAGATGATATCTGTCATCTCTGAATGAGGGTGGTACCGTGGAAAGGATCTAAGACCTTTTCGCCCCTGCGAAAGATGAACTCTGTCGTAGTGGGTGGAAAGGTCTATTTTGTTTGTAAAATTGCTTAATCAGTAATGATTGATCATATTGTGGTGTAAAGTTCCGCGGTCAGAGGATCAAGGTCATAAACCAAGCAGTCCAATAAAGGGAGGAGATAGGAAATGAGAGCGAAGGTAGAGGCAGAACCGGCTTCACAGACACTGACAGAAAGCGTCAACGGTGCTGATATGCTCATGAAAGCTTTGAAGGAGGAGAAGGTCGAGATTCTCTTCGGGTACCCTGGAGGAGCGGTATTGCCGATTTACGATGCTCTATACAAGGCTCCGATCAAGCATGTACTCGCCCGTCATGAGCAAGGGGCCATCCATGCTGCGGAAGGATATGCGCGGGTGTCAGGGAGGCCGGGTGTCGTCATTGCCACATCGGGACCTGGAGCGACGAATCTGGTGACAGGAATTGCAGATGCGATGATGGATTCCCTTCCTCTTGTCATTTTTACAGGACAGGTGGCTTCAGGGGTCATCGGGACCGATGCATTTCAGGAAGCTGATGTTGTGGGCATTACGATGCCGATCACAAAGCATAATTACCAGGTCAGGGATATTAAAGACTTGCCAAGGATCGTAAAGGAAGCCTTCCATATCGCATCTACGGGAAGACCCGGTCCGGTGCTTGTCGACATTCCGAAAGATCTGACCCTTCAGCAGGCTTTTCCCTTACAGGAAGTGGAAATGGACTTACCGGGGTATCAGCCTAACTTTCATCCCAATCCCCTCCAAATCAAGAAACTGGTCGATGCCATCAGGGTGTCGAAACAACCAGTGATCCTGGCCGGGGCAGGGGTGCTTCACGGGAAGGCAACGGAAGAACTGAAAGCTTTCGCAGAGCGATATGACATACCGGTGATCCACACCCTGTTAGGCTTAGGAGGTTTCCCGGCAGATCACCCGCTGTTCCTTGGAATGGCAGGTATGCATGGATGTTATGCAAGCAATATGGCCCTTCACGAATGTGATTTGCTGATTAATATCGGCGCCAGGTTTGACGATCGGTTAACCGGAAATCTTACGACCTTTGCACCAAGGGCCAAGGTGGTCCACATTGATATCGACCCGGCTGAAATCGGAAAGAATGTCGATACACACATACCGATCGTAGCCGATGCCAAGCAGGCACTGGAGAAACTTCTTCAACACAGGGCGGAAAAGCCTGACTTCGATGCCTGGCATCATCATTTGAAGACATACAAACGCGATTATCCTTTCTGGTATAACCAGGCTCATGATGTGCTGTCTCCTCAACGACTCATCGAACAGGTGTATGAGATGACTAACGGGGAAGCGGTCATCACGACAGATGTAGGCCAGCATCAAATGTGGGCAGCTCAATACTACTCATTTAAAAAACCGAATAATTGGGTCACTTCCGGAGGACTTGGCACCATGGGGTTCGGTTTTCCGGCAGCGATCGGGGCACAGTTGGCAGAGCCTGCCAGCACAGTGGTTGCCTTCGTAGGGGATGGTGGTTTCCAGATGACCCTTCAGGAGCTTGTTCTTCTGAAAGAGTTGAATCTTCCTGTTAAGGTGGTACTGCTGAATAACGGTACGCTCGGGATGGTGAGACAGTGGCAGGAAACATTCTTTGAAGAGAGATACTCACAATCTGTATTCTCCACCCAGCCCGATTTTGTGAAACTGGCTGAATCATACGGAATCAAGGGGTATCAAGTGAGAACCCAGGAGGAAGTCGACTCAGTGTTAAAAGAGGCCTTGACGAGCGATGAACCCGTCCTCATCGATTGCTGGGTGAACCCTAAGGAAAATGTCTACCCGATGGTGGCTCCAGGAAAAGGATTACACGAAATGTTAGGAGTGAAACCATGAGGAAACGGATTGTAACGGCCCTCGTCCATAACCGGAGCGGTGTCTTGAATCGGGTGACCGGATTGTTTACAAAGCGTCAGTTCAACATTGAAAGCATTTCAGTCGGCTACACAGAAGTCGAAGGGATTTCGAGGATGACCTTTGTCGTGAATGTAGAAGACGATCGTAAAATTGAGCAGCTTCTAAAGCAGCTGCACAAACAAATTGATGTCCTCAAGGTGTCGGATATTACGGATCAAGGGGTCGTTGCAAGGGAACTTGCACTCATCAAGGTGTTGAGCACGGGACAGACACGATCTGAAATCAACGGAATCGTAGAACCATTCAGAGCGGCCATCATTGATGTGGCGAGAGACAGTGTCACCGTCCAGGTAACCGGCGAAACATCCAAGATAGAAGCCATTATTGACTTGTTAAGACCTTACGGCATCAAAGAAATCGCTCGTACAGGCATCACCGCGTTTGCAAGAGGGAACGGCAAATCGGTCACGGATCTGAAACAATATTCGATTGTGAATTAGCAGCAGCTGCACATAGGCATTGAAAAAACGTATGATTCAAAAAATGGAGAGGATGAGGGAAATGGTAAAGGTATATTATAACGGGGATGTAAATGAAGAGGTTCTAAAAGGAAAGAAAGTAGCAGTAGTGGGCTACGGTTCACAAGGTCACGCACATGCTCAGAATCTGAAGGAAAGCGGCTTTGATGTAGTCGTCGGGTTAAGGAAAGGAAAGTCCTGGGACCAGGCGGTAAAAGACGGATTTGATGTCTACTCAGTCCGGGAAGCAAGTGAACAGGCAGACGTCATCATGGTTCTGCTGCCGGATGAACATCAGCCCAAAGTGTATGAAGCGGAAATCACGCCGGCCCTGTCTGCTGGAAAAGCACTGGCATTCGCACACGGCTTCAACATCCATTTCCATCAAGTCGTTCCTCCTGAGGATGTAGACGTATTTCTGGTGGCTCCTAAAGGACCGGGACACCTTGTAAGAAGGACGTTTGAAGAAGGAGCCGGAGTGCCGGCCCTTTACGGTGTATATCAAGATGCTTCAGGTCAAGCGGCTGAACTAGCCCTTGCTTACGCAAAAGGGGTTGGGGCAGGACGCGCAGGGATCCTTGAAACATCATTCCAGGAAGAAACAGAAACGGATCTTTTCGGAGAACAGGCAGTCCTGTGCGGCGGAGTGACATCCCTTGTGAAAGCGGGGTTCGAAACCCTGGTCGAAGCCGGTTATCAGAAAGAGGTGGCCTATTTTGAGTGTTTGCACGAATTGAAGCTGATTGTTGACCTGATGTATGAGCAAGGACTTGAAGGAATGCGTTATTCCATCTCTGATACAGCTCAATGGGGAGACTTCGTGTCAGGTCCACGGGTTGTGAATGCAGAAACAAAAGCACGCATGAAGGAAGTATTGACGGATATCCAGACAGGAAAATTTGCGAAGGGATGGATCCTTGAGAACCAGGCGAACCGTCCTGAATTTAACGCCATCAACAAGAGGGAAAGTCAGCATCCGATTGAAGTGGTTGGAAGAGAACTTCGCAAAATGATGCCATTTGTACAGAAACCTTCTACAAAAGAAAAGGAAGTGGTTGCGAGTGCGAACCATTGAGATCTTCGACACGACACTACGGGACGGTGAACAGTCAGCGGGCGTAAACCTTAATACGATTGAGAAGATCGAAGTAGCGAAACAGCTTGAAAGACTGGGAGTGGACGTCATTGAAGCCGGGTTTCCTGCAGCTTCAAAAGGTGATTTCGATGCCGTTCAGAGGATCGGTTCCACGATCAAGAACAGTTCTGTCACGGGGCTGGCGCGAGCTCAACAACGGGACATCGATGCAGTATGGAATGCTCTTAAGGGGACGGCTGAACCAAGGTTGCATGTCTTTCTTGCCACCTCCCCCATTCACATGACCCACAAGCTGAAGATGACGCCAGATCAGGTCATCGATACAGCCGTCCAGGCAGTTCAGTACGCGAAGAAATTCTTCCCGGTGGTTCAATGGTCGGCAGAAGATGCGTGCAGATCGGACCTTCATTTCCTGGTCAACATCATGGAGCGGGTGATTGCAGCAGGTGCTTCCGTTATCAACCTTCCTGACACGGTAGGATACATCACTCCTCATAAATATGGTGAACTGTTCCGCTATGTGAGAGAAAATGTCCCCAATATCGAAGGGGTTAAGCTTTCGGCACACTGTCATGATGACCTTGGGATGGCGACGGCCAATTCCCTCGCCGCCATCGAAAACGGGGCCGATCAAATCGAAGGAACCATCAATGGAATCGGTGAACGTGCCGGAAATGCTGCACTGGAGGAAGTGGCGGTGGCCCTTCGGATCCGTGAAGATTTTTACGGAGCGACCACCCGCCTGAAATTAGATGAAATCAAGAAAACCAGTTCCCTTGTCAGCAAGCTCACAGGTATGGGGGTACCGGCCAATAAAGCAGTCGTCGGTGATAATGCCTTTGCCCACGAATCGGGCATTCATCAGGATGGCGTATTGAAAGAGAAAACGACATACGAAATCATCACCCCGGAACTGATCGGTGTGAACTCCAACCGTCTCGTCCTCGGCAAGCATTCAGGACGACACGCCTTCAAGAACAAAGCGGTGGAACTTGGCTTTGAATTAACGGATGAGAAATTGAACGAGGCATTCCATACATTTAAAGACCTGGCAGATAAGAAGAAAGAGATCGTGGATGAAGACCTGTTCAGTATCTTGACGAACAAGCAGACGGAAATGACGGATGGAGTCGGGTTTACATTAGAAAGGATGCAGGTTCAATACGGTATGGATAATATCCCGACAGCCACGATTGAGTTGAAGTTCGAGGACGGAAGTGCAACCCGCCTGGCCTCAACGGGATCTGGAAGCGTAGAAGCCATCTACAATACGATTGAACAGATCCTTCCGGGTCCATCCAAGTTGCTCGATTATAAAATCAACTCAGTCGGTGGCGGGCGTGATGCCCTTGCCGAAGTGTATGTCCGACTGGAATATAACGGAGAAAGTACAAGTGGACGCGGAACCGCCCAGGATGTTCTGGAAGCATCAGCCCGTGCGTACTTAAATGCGGTGAATCGATCGGCGCAGCGTACATCCCATTCCAGGGGGCAAGAAGCGGTGAAAGCAAGCTTATAAACGAAAGGGGTCTTGTAAGTCAAAGGCCCCAATCCCAATCAATCCAAAAACAGGAGGTAATTCTAATGAAGAAAAAAATCGCTGTACTACCAGGAGACGGTATCGGTCAAGAGATTATGGACGGGGCATTAGAAGTGCTGAAGGCAGTGGGTGATTGGTTCGGCCATGAATTCGAAGTGGAAAAGGGATACATCGGCGGTGCTGCAGTTGACCGCTTCGGTACACCGTTACCTCCTGAAACGATCAAGCTTTGTAAAGGGAGTGACGCCGTCCTTTTGGGTGCTGTGGGAGGTCCGAAATGGGAGCATCTCCCGAAAGAGATCAGGCCTGAAAAGGGTCTCCTGGCCATTCGCAAAGAGTTTGATCTGTTCGCCAATATCCGTCCGGTGAAAGCATTTGAAAGCTTACTTGGTGCCTCCCCATTGAAGCGGGAAATCGTCGAGGAAGTAGATTTGGTGATTGTACGTGAATTGACGGGGGGACTGTACTTCGGTCAGCCATCTGGTCGCCAGGGAAAACAGGAAGAAGTGGCGGTGGATACGCTTGTCTATGAAAAAAGCGAAATTGAACGGGTCGTTCACAAAGCGTTTAAGATGGCTCAGAAACGCAAGAAAAAAGTAACCTCCGTCGATAAGGCCAATGTTCTGGAAACAAGTCGAATGTGGCGGGAGGTCGTGAATGAAGTGGCAGCCGAATATCCCGATGTGGAAGTGGAACATATGCTGGTGGATGTTGCCGCCATGAAACTCATGTATCAGCCGAAGCAGTTTGACGTGCTCGTGACTGAGAATATGTTCGGGGACATCCTGAGCGACGAAGCTTCGATGATCACAGGTTCACTTGGAATGCTGCCATCGGCAAGCCTGAGGGGAGACTCATTCGGTCTTTATGAACCGGTACACGGATCTGCCCCTGATATCGCCGGAAAAGGGAAAGCCAACCCCCCTCGCCATGATCCTGTCTGTTGCCATGATGCTCCGTCATTCGTTCGGAATGGGAGAAGAAGCGGAAATGATTGAAATGGCCGTCCAGGAAGTATTGAATGCAGGATACCGTACAGGAGATCTTTGGACGATGGGCCGGGGAACCGTTGTTGGGACGGGGGCCATGAGTCAACTGGTTGTAGAGCGGCTGGAAGCGGATCATGCCCTGTCTTCGATCTTGGCGGCTTATTTGTAAGATAGGCTTCCATGGAATTTGTTTAGAGAAAAGCACAGGTTAAATCGAAGTTGGCAGGAGCGGAAGGCACTCGAGTGCCAGGGAGCGCCTGGATTGGTATCAACCGATCACCAACTTATGAAATGTCACCAAACCAGGAGGGAGTTCATGGCAGGGAAAAATATCATCGAAAAGATATGGGAAAAGCATATTGTGCACAGGGAAAAAGGAAAGCCGGATTTATTGTATATTGATCTGCACCTTGTACATGAAGTAACGTCTCCCCAGGCGTTTGAAGGGCTGCGCTTAAAGAACCGCAGGGTAAGAAGACCGGATTTAACGTATGCCACGATGGACCATAACGTACCGACGAAAGAGCGGCACATCGTAAGAGATGAAATCGCCCGTCTGCAGATGGATACATTGAAGAGTAATTGTGATGAATTCGGTGTGGAACTGGCGGATATTCATCACCCCGATCAAGGGATCGTCCATGTCATCGGTCCTGAGCTCGGTCTGACCCAGCCGGGAAAGACGATTGTATGCGGGGACAGTCACACCTCTACCCATGGAGCGTTCGGGGCTCTGGCCTTCGGAATCGGGACGAGTGAAGTGGAGCATGTACTTGCTACTCAAACGCTTTGGCAATCAAAGCCCAAAACCCTTCAAGTGGAAGTCTCGGGGGAGCTCGGGTTTGGTGTAACGGCAAAAGATGTCATCCTGAACATCATTTCCACCCATGGAGTGGGATTTGGAACGGGCTCTGTCATCGAATTCACCGGTGACGTGATCCGCAGCCTGTCCATGGAGGAAAGAATGACTGTTTGTAATATGAGTATCGAGGCAGGTGCGAAAGCAGGGTTGATCAGTCCCGACGAGACCACCTTCGATTATTTAGAAGGAAGGGAGCACCTTCCCAAAAATCGATCGTTTGAGGAATGCAAGGAAGAATGGCGTTCCTTGACGAGTGATCCTGACGCAACGTATGACGATAAAATCGAGGTGAAGGGTGAAGAAATCGAACCTCATGTAACATGGGGAACGAATCCGGGAATGGGCGCGGGAATTTCGAGGTCCGTCCCTTACCCTGAAGAATATACTGATCTTTCCGAGAGAGAAGGGATTGAGAGGGCACTTCATTATATGGGGCTTGAGGCCGGTATGCGCATGGAGGATATCGAGGTTGATTATGTGTTCATCGGTTCTTGCACGAATTCTCGTTTGAGTGATCTGAGAGCGGCCGCTGAAGTGGTGAAGGGTCATGCGGTCAAGGAGGGTGTAACGGCCTTGGTCGTTCCGGGCTCTTATAAAGTGAAGGCAAAAGCGGAAGAAGAGGGACTGGATACGATTTTTAAAGAAGCCGGTTTTGAATGGAGGGAAGCGGGCTGCAGCATGTGCCTTGCCATGAATGACGATATCGTGCCACCGGGTAAGCGCTGTGCATCCACCTCCAACCGGAACTTTGAAGGCAGGCAGGGGAATGGGGCGAGAACCCATTTATTGAGCCCCGCCATGGCAGCGGCTGCCGCCGTAACCGGGAAACTGACAGACGTGAGAAAGCTTGAGAGAATGCCGATTTCATAGGAGGTGAAAAGGTGGCGATCAATCTTGTGGAAAGAAAAGTATTTCCCCTGAAGAGGGACAATGTGGATACGGATCAGATCATCCCCAAACAATTCTTAAAAAGGATCGAACGAAAAGGCTTTGGTCAGTATTTATTTTATCACTGGCGGTTTGAGGATGATGGCAAGTCCTTGAGAAAAGACTTCTTATTGGATACCCCGGAATATCAGGAAGCAGGAATACTCCTCGGCGGAAAGAATTTCGGCTGCGGATCTTCAAGGGAGCATGCACCATGGGCTCTGCAGGACTTTGGGTTCCAAGTGATCATCGCAAAGAGCTTCGCCGATATTTTTTATAACAATTGCTTGAAAAATGGGATCCTGCCGATTCAGCTGGATGAAGAGACTGTGGATCTGCTCATGAAGAATGAAAGTCTTGCCGATTTATATCAAATCGAACTTTCCCTTGAGCATCAGACCATCTGTGACTCTGGAGGGCTCCGTGTCTCTTTTGATATCGATCCCTACTGGAAAGAGATGCTCCTCATGGGATTGGACGAAATTGATTTGACGTTGCATTACGGTGAACAGATCGAAAAATACGAAAAAAAATATGAGGTGAGTGACTTGGGAATTTAATGGATAACACTGAAGTTGTAGAAGCGATGGAAAGAATCAGTCATCAGGTGCATCGAACACCGTTAAAGCAATCATCGACACTGAATGCGTTCACTGGTGGAGAAATCTATTTGAAAATGGAGAATCTCCAGCGGACAGGATCATTTAAAGTGAGAGGGGCAATGAATAAAATCATGTCATTGTCTGAAGAAGAAGCGGGAAAAGGCATCATTGCCGCTTCAGCAGGAAATCATGCCCAAGGAGTGGCACTCGCTGCATCCCTGCGCGGAGTCCCGTCGAAAATCTTCATGCCGAAACGGACGCCTTCTACAAAAGTTGCGGCAACGAAACATTACGGAGCTGAAATTGTGTTGACAGGAGACACCTATCAGGAAGCCTACGGGGCAGCAATCGAAGAGAAACTCAAAAATGGCTCGACGTATGTTCATGCATTTGATGATCATAAGGTGATGGCTGGACAAGGGACAGTCGCACTGGAAATGCTTCAGCAACTCAGTGATTTAGACATGATCCTGGTTCCTGTCGGTGGAGGAGGTCTGCTGGCAGGGATGGCACTTGCCGTAAAGGCCTTTAACCCTCGCGTACAAATCGTCGGTGTGCAGGCGTTGGGAGCACCGGCTACGTATAACTTTTTCACAGGAAGACATAAAGGATCCCTGGAGCATGTTCATACCATTGCCGATGGCATCCTCGTCAAGAAGCCTGGAGAATTAACGTTCCCCATCATCCAGAAGTATGTAGACGACATGGTCACCGTTACGGATGAAGAAATCTCCTACAGCATCATGTTCATGCTCCAACGGGAGAAAACACTGGTTGAAGGAGCCGGAGCCGCTTCCTTAGCGGCAGCCATGTGCCAGAAGGTCAACGTGGAAGGCAGGAAGGTAGGCTGTGTCATCAGTGGTGGGAATGCAGATCCGGGCAAGATCCCTGTATATCGTGACTTGTCCAAAATGGCCAGACAATTGCATCATATTGTGTGATGGTAGGGCGGCTCCTGACTATAAGTGCAGTCGGGGGCGGTCCTCTATTTTTACCTGGTGTTTTGGCTTTGTACACAATTTGGCGCAATTAAGGGCCCAATAAACGGCCGACGCACCGCAACAAACCGACTTATTCCTTAGAAAAGGGTAAATCCATCAAAGGGAGCATAATAAATTTAAAAATGTAAGATTCAGGAGGCGTGATGAGCCATAACAACTTAGACGGGACCTGCCCTTATATGTAACGATCATGTTCAAATCTAGTCTCACAATCTATCTGAATTGAAAACTCTTACATTTTTAAAATACGGAAACAGCTATTGTAATAGGGAAAATTTTCATCTATAATGTCCACTATACAAGAACAAATGTACATGAGAAAAAAACAAATGGAGGTTTTCGGCTTATGGAATCAATTTCAATCGGACTTTTAGGACTCGGAACGGTGGGAGCGGGAGTGGTGAAGATTGTAGAGAATCATCAAGATAAACTTTCCCATCAAATCGGCTGCCCTGTGAAGGTGAAAAAAGCCCTTGTGCAGGATTTAGAGAAAGATAGAGGGATGGATATTGAAAAAGGCATACTGACCTTAAATCCTGAGGAAGTCCTGTTTGATCCTGAAATTGATATAGTGGTCGAGGTAATGGGAGGAATCGAAGCGACGAAGGAGCATCTCCTCCATGCGTTGAACCAAAAGAAGCATGTCGTGACAGCAAACAAGGATCTCATGGCGCTCCACGGACCAGAGTTATTGAGAGCTGCCTCGGAAAATGGCTGTGACCTATTCTATGAAGCAAGCGTTGCCGGGGGCATCCCGATTTTAAGGAGTTTAGTAGACGGCCTCGCATCTGATCGCATTACGAAAATGATGGGGATCGTCAACGGAACGACAAACTTTATTTTGACAAAGATGACGAAAGAGGGGCGGACTTTCGAGGATGTCCTGGGAGAGGCCCAGGATTTGGGCTATGCTGAAGCGGATCCGACGGCAGATGTGGGCGGTTTGGACGCAGCAAGAAAGATGGCGATCCTTTCAACGTTAGGGTTTTCCATGAATGTCGATTTAGCGGATGTGAAAGTGAAGGGCATCACGGAAGTAACGGGTGATGATATTCAATATGCCGGGCAGTTTGGCTATACGATGAAACTCATCGGCTATGCACACCGTGATGGGGAGAAAGTAGAAGTGAGTGTGGAGCCTACCCTGCTTCAAAATGAGCATCCCCTAGCGTCCGTTCATGATGAATATAACGCAGTGTATGTTTATGGGGAAGCAGTAGGGGAAACGATGTTTTACGGTCCCGGTGCCGGAAGTCTTCCGACGGCTACAGCTGTCGTATCCGACCTGGTGGGAATCATGAAGAATATGAGATTGGGAGTAACCGGGAAGAGTGCTGTGAACCCTCAATTCCCTAAAAAGCTAAAAGAACGGAGTGAAATCCATTCAAAGCATTTCCTTCGTTTGCACGTTCAGGATGAAGTAGGCGTTCTGGCAAGATTGACTTCCATCTTTTCCAGTCATGGAGTCAGTTTTGAAAAGATCCTACAAAACCCGTTAGACAGTGATGAATTTGCTGAAATTGTTTTAGTCACTCACAAAGCATCCTTGGATCACTATGAAGATATTCTGATGGAGCTTAAGGATTATGAAGCCGTTCATTCAATCGAGAGCTCATATCGGGTAGAAGGGGGAGAAAGAGGATGAGGTGGAAAGGATTACTTGAAGAATATGGAGAACGGCTGCCATTAACCAACGTCACTCCCCCTTTAACGTTAAATGAAGGAAACACTCCCTTGGTTGAATTAAAAACGTTGTCACATGAGTGGGGAATCGAGTTATATGTAAAGGTCGAGGGGGCCAATCCTACAGGGTCCTTTAAAGATCGCGGTATGGTACTCGCCGTTGCCAAAGCGGTGGAAGCGGGCAGTTCGACGGTCATTTGTGCTTCTACCGGCAATACTTCCGCTTCAGCAGCTGCCTATGCGGCGAGGGCGGGGATCAAATGCATCGTGGTCATCCCCGAGGGGAAGATCGCTCAAGGGAAATTAGCCCAGGCCGTCATGTATGGTGCAGAGATCATTTCAATTGAAGGGAATTTTGATGAAGCCCTGGAAATTGTCCGTGATTTAAGCAAAACAGAAGCTGTGACACTTGTGAATTCAGTGAATCCGTATCGCCTGGAGGGACAGAAAACGGCCGCTTTCGAAGTCATTGATGGATTAGGTGAAGCTCCTGACGTTCTAGCGATCCCTGTCGGAAATGCCGGGAATATTTCAGCATACTGGAAGGGATTCAAAGAATATCATGATGCCGAAGCCACTACATTGCCCCGTATGTTCGGGTTTGAAGCATCGGGTGCTGCTGCCCTGGTTCATGACAGAGTGTTTCCAGAGCCCGAAACGATTGCCACTGCCATCAGAATCGGGAACCCGGCCAGCTGGACATTGGCAGTGGATGCGTTAAAGGAATCCAATGGTCATATTGATGAAGTGACGGATGAGGAAATCCTTGAGGCCTATCAGCTACTTGCAGGCAAAGAGGGGATTTTTGCAGAGCCGGCATCCTGCGCATCGATTGCAGGAATAAAGAAATCATTGAATAGAGGCTTGATCAAAGAAGGATCAAAAGTGGTGGCGGTGTTGACAGGGAATGGACTGAAAGATCCGGTTACGGCAATGGAATGCAGTCCGGTGACACCTGTACGATTGCCAAATGACCGGGAGAGGGTGAAGGATTATATTAAAGGGGCAATCGGCGTATGAAAAGGCGCGAACCCCGGTCATGGAAAATCACCGTCCCTGGGAGTACGGCTAATTTAGGTGCAGGATTCGATTCCCTGGGTCTGGCGTTAAATGTATTTTTAACGGTAGAGGTACATGAAGCGGGGGATTGGCAAGTGATTCCCCTTTCATCGGCCCTTGAGGTCTTTCCAACCGATGAAACGCATTTTATTGTAGAAGTGGCGAGACAGGTGGCAGATGAATATGGGAAGAAGCTGTCACCTTGTCACCTCTATGTGTCCAGCGATATTCCTTTAACAAGAGGGTTAGGATCAAGTGCTTCTGCAGCGGTCGTGGCGGGCATCGAACTGGCGAATGCTTTGTGTGGGCTGGATTTGACACAGGAAACGAAGCTTGGGTTTGCGAATCGATTGGAAGGTCACCCGGATAACGTAGGGGCATCCCTTTACGGAGGCTTTGTGGTCAGCTGTCAACATGAAAAGGGCGTGAGTCTGTTATCGGTTCCTGATCTTCCTGTAGATGTGGTATGTGTCATCCCGAAAGCGGAACTGAAAACATCTGATTCCCGAAACGTTCTTCCTCCCAGTCTTTCCTTCGGAGATTCTGTCGAGGCAGGTGCCATTTCAAATGTATTGGTAGCAGCTTTTTTAACGGGAGACTGGGAAACGGTCGGTGAGATGATGAAGCGGGACCGCTATCATCAGCCTTTTCGAAGAAAGCTCCTTCCCCACTATGATGCAGTCGAGGAGGTAGCGGTCCGTTTCGGTGCTTTCGGTGTGGCATTAAGCGGGGCCGGTCCGACGATCGCCTGTTTTGTAGAGCGGGAAGCGAGCGAGTGGCTTGCGCGTCAGCTTCAACAAACCTTCCCTCACATGGACGTACGCAAACTATCCATTTCCTCATCAGGAAGCACCATCACCACCAAACAACCAAAGGTCCGTCCCTCATCGCTTTAAACGGGTGAAGGACGGACCTTGTTTTTGTATGTTGACAATGGTTCATGAAGCCGGGTGACGGGCACATGGATGTTGTAGGAGGATGGTTGGTGCGGCGGTGTGCTTTCGCGTCACGCACCACCTTTCACTATTTTTCCCTGGCAATCATGAAACAATTTTCGGATTCATTTACGATCAAGTAGTAGTTGGATTGTGGGGTCATTCCCATTTCTTCTCGAAGTTCTTTTGGAATATGGACAGTCCCTTTTTCAGAGATGTAACGCTGGTTATGTGTTGAGTTCTTGACGGCGCGCTTAATATAGATGCAGTTGTTTTGATAGACGAGTTCCGCAAGGTTCCCAGGAATCAATCCAAACCGATGTCGCCATTGGTGTGGGAGGGTGATCGATCCGCTCTTACTGAATGTTTTGCTTCCATACATCATGCTCAATATGTCGCATCACCTGCTTTCACTATCATTGCTTCTCTTTTTTCCTTTTCCATGAAAGATAAACATCAATTTCAAAAAATAGGAAGAAGGTTGGGGTGGGTTTAATGAAAGCAGACCAGAGGAATAGGAGGGTATAACTCTTTGTATGGGGGTATGATACATGGAGTTCATCAGAATTCATTCTCCCCCACCTTCTAAAGGGCGTTCACCATTGAAAGAAAGAAGAAGAATGTCGATGTTCCGTTTATACTCCCTTCCTCTTCCCCTTGATCGGGATCCAGTCGACACAACACGTAACCATCTCTTTAATAGGAGGGCGATCGTTACTATTTATTCTCTCCTTACTGGATGGCTATGTTATGATTATGGATGTTGTCAAAATGAGGACGTGGAGAAAGACATACGGATGGAAAGAGTATCCATACTGACGTGGGCGGGCATCAAGGCACCATGTCTGTTGCCATGCTCCTTGGCATGGAGACAAGGATCTGAACAGCTCCACTCCTTGACATTCGGTGTCATTCTGTTATTTCTCATCATTCAAAGCGTAGGAATGTATCCTTTGTCCACCTTCCTTTTGAAAGTGAAATGAATGGTCAAAGAATTTATGATAAATTGGAAAGAAATGAGAAACCATAGGAGAAAGACTATTTTGAATTTAGGTGAACCCCCCAAAAATGAAACAAGCAAAAAACATCGCCTTTAAAATTTCACTTACCTACGTATTATTAGGAGTGTTATGGATCATTTTATCCGACTATTTTTCCATGATACTCGCTCAAGAAAAGCTGAGCATGTATATTTATTTTCAAAGGTATAAAGGCTGGTTTTTTATACTGGTGACGGGTATGGTTCTCTTTCTGTTGGTTTACAGGAGAACATATGAATTGATCCTTTCAAATGAAAAGTTGAAAAAAAAAGAGCAGCAGCTCCAAGTAAGGAACCAGCACTACCATTCTTTATTCGAACAAAATCCGGATGCGGTGTTGGAACTGAGCCTGGATGGCAATGTCATGTATGTGAACGGTGAAGCGGAAGGGTTGCTTGAATCCAATCATGAAGATTTAAAAGAATTGAAGTTCAGCAGATTTTTGGATGATGACGAGATGAACCGGGTTAAGGAATTCTTTTTTTCGTACCTTTAAAGGCTCAGCATCAACCTTTGAAACGACCGTGCATTCAGCCAATGGCAAAAGGAAAATTGTGCGCTGTTCACTTGTACCGATCATCATTAACGGGGAAGTGACTGGAATGTTTGCCATCGCCCGTGATATTACGCTTTATCGAAAAAACGAAGAAATGGTGATCGCTTCTGAAAAGCTTTCTGTCATCGGTAAACTGGCTGCGGCGGTTGCGCATGAGATTCGCAATCCTTTAACGTCTCTGAAGGGGTTCATACAGCTTATGAAGACCAGCAATAGAATCAATCATGATCAGTTGGACATCATGCTCTCAGAAGTCGATCGGATCGACTTGATATCAGGTGAAATGCTGATACTCGGTAAACAACAGGAAGTTCATTTTTGTCATGAAGAACTGGACGCTCTCCTTAGACAAGTATTGGTGCTGATGGAAGTCCAGGCGAATCTTGATGATGTATCCATACAATATGAGAACACGTCTGAGAAAACGTTATATGTGCTGGGAGAAGCAAATCAGCTTAAACAGGTGTTCATCAATATCATCAAAAATGCAGTCGAATCCATACCTGACTCCCGGGTGGGCAAAGTTTCCATCACATTGGAAAACAGGGGCGAAGTAGCCTGTATTATCGTGACAGATAATGGAGTCGGTATGGAGCCCGAAAGAATCAAGCATCTGGGAGAACCTTTTTATTCAACGAAAGAAAAGGGAACCGGTCTTGGACTTGCCGTCTGTCATAAAATCATTGCAAGACATAATGGACAAATCCATTTTAAAAGTGAAAAAGAAAAAGGAACAGCAGTGGAAATCAGCTTACCAATCGTGGAAGAAGAGATTGGTGCTGCCTCTGCTCATTAAGAAAGGACTATTCGCATGAACTCAATATCAACCATCATCAACACCCCGGCAATCCAAAAGAACTGGGAAGAATCAGGATTCACTTCCTTAACTCCTGTACAGGAACGGGTCATTCCTCTCATCATGGAAGGGAAAGACGTTGTTTGTGAATCGCCGACTGGAACAGGGAAAACGTTGGCGTACCTGCTTCCCATCATCCAGGCAGTGGATCCATCGAGAAAACAGGCCCAGGCTGTCATACTTGCCCCTTCCAGGGAGTTAGTCATGCAAATTCATCAGGAAATCCAGAAATGGTCGAAGGGAACCGACGTCACAAGCGCGGCCTTTATTGGTGGAGCAAACATTAAAAAGCAAGTTGAAAAGTTAAAGAAAAAGCCGCATATCGTCGTGGGAACAACGGGACGCCTGATCGAACTGATGAAACTGAAAAAACTGAAGATGCATGAAGTCAAAACCATTGTGGTGGATGAGTTCGACTTAATGATTTCGTCTGAACACATCCGTGAAGTGAAGGATATTATAAAATCAACATTAAAAGAGCGCCAGGTATTATTCTTCTCTGCGACGCTTTCAGACGAAACCGGACATGTAGCAGAATCACTGCTGCAAAACCATGAAATCATCAAAATGGAAGCCAACCTGGATAACCCCAAAGTCGATCACGTATATGTATATACAGAGCTGCGGGATAAAATGGAGGCTCTTAGAAGCATCTCATACTTCAAAGGCATAAAAGCCCTTGTATTTTTCAATCAATTGGAGAAGCTCTCAGAAATGGAAGAGAAACTTAAATACAAGGGAGTCGAGCTTGAAGTATTGGCTGGTGAATCAAATAAAATGGAACGGAAACAATCACTTGACCGCTTCCGCTCTGGAAAAGTATCCATGCTCCTGACAACCGATGTTGCCGCACGCGGTCTTGATATTACAGACGTCACACATGTTGTCCACTACGATTTCCCGAGCGACACGAAACAGTATATTCACCGGTCAGGCAGAACCGGGCGCATGGGGGCTGAGGGTACCGTCATCTGCCTTGTATCCAAAAGGGAACTGAGCTTCCTTGAAAAATTAAGTAAAGAACTTAACCTCCCGTTTGATGAAAAAACCATCCGAGGCGGAGGGCTTCATGAGCCAGAGGGAAAATAAACGAAAGAAAAAGAGGTCCGTTGCCAGACGGACCTCTCTATTTTTCGTTTGGCATGTTGATCAAGCTTACATGGCCGATGCAGACTGAAGGTCAATGAGATTCCTTCCTAAAGACGCTAAGAGTATCAGCAAATCCATCCCCTATTTTTCAAACACAACATCTCCATCCATCATCGTCATCCAAACGGTCATCTGCAGAATGTCTTCTGCTTTCAATTCAAAAGGGTTTCGATCCAGAACGACTAGATCAGCTTTCTTTCCAATTTCAACAGTCCCTGTATCATGCTCCCTGAAGTTGCCGTAAGCAGGGGATTTCGTATAATGAATCAGGGAATGGGCTAATGAAATTTTCTCCAATGGATTCCAGCCCTCCTGGGGGGTGCCGTCCTCATGCTTCCTGGTAACGGCACGGTAAAGGCCGGGCATGGGATTCAAGTCCACTATCGGGAAATCCGTACCAAACGCCACAACCGCTTTATGATTCTGTAAGGAGCCGATGGGCCACGTGAATCGTGCCCTGTCATGCCCCAGCCTGTCTAAATAGGCATGGGTATCCATTGAACCCGATGTCATGTGTTCAGGTTGGATGGATGCAATGACACCTAATTTCTCAAATCGGCTGAAATCACTGGGGTCGCATACTTCAATATGCTCGATCGTATGGCGTGAATCCCGGAAACCGTTCACGTTCCCTGCATGCTCATACAAGTCCAATCCCAATCGTACCGCTGCATCCCCACAGGCATGAAGACGGATCCTGAACCCTTCCCGGTCAGCATCATCAATCCATTTTTGGTACACATCCGGTGTATAAATAGTACCGCCTCTCTCATTTGGACGGTCTGAGTAAGGCTGAAGCAGAAAGCCGGTATAGGTGAGAGGGACTCCATCCAGGAACTGCTTCAATCCAGAGAATTGAAGTTTATCGGATTGATATCTTTCCCTGAAATGAAGGGCACGCTCAAGGTTTCCATCCAGCACATCCAAGAAATGAATTCTCGCTGTCAGCTTTCCTTGTTCTTCAAAACCTTTATAAAAAGCTGGATCCCCCAAGTTGTAGCCTGGGAGGGGGAGCATATCCGAAACAGAGGTGATCCCGTAGGATGAAATTTTTGCAAGCATTCCGTCCATGAGCCTGTTTTTTACTTTTTCCTCAAAGGAAAAGGCTTCAATGACATATTTGACTGCCGTCTCGTACAAAAAGCCCGTGGGCTCCCCATGCTCGTCCTTTTCTATTTTCCCAAAAGGAGGTTCAGGTGTGTCCCTGTGTATGCCCAATTTCTCCAGGGCAGCTGTATTCAACCAAGCACTATGGGCTTCTTCATTCAGAAGGACGACGGGACGGTGGGGGATATATCGATCTAAAGAGTGTCGGGTGGGAAGAGACTGGCCGGGCCAGCGCACATGATGCCAGCCGAAACCGAGCACCCACTCTTCCTCTTGATGGCTTTGGGCATATTCCGCTGCCATTTTGGCCGTGGCTTCTTCTGAATAACCATGAGTCAACTGACAAAATCCCTCAAACATGGCCCCTAAAAATAAATGAAGGTGAAAGTCATGAAATCCTGCCATGACAAGGCGATTTCCAACATCCCATGTTTTCGTATGCGGCCCAGTAAAGCTCTCGATTTCCGAACGTGGCCCCACTCCCGCAATTTTGTCACCTTGAACAGCAACGAAGCCGTCAAAGGGGGATAACGCATTCCCTGTGAATATGGCCTTACTTAAAATGATATGTTGAGCTTTAAGTTCCATCTTTCGGTCTCCAATCCTTTTAATCCTGTTAAATCGATTGTAACGAGTCTAAGGAATCAATACAACTGATCCTAGTTTCAATGTGAAATCAGTCCCCCCCTTTGTCGGCAGTGACGATAAAAAATAAAAAATAAATACTTTATCTCTTAAGCAGGCATTGGAAAAATAAATGTTGAATTACTAATGGGAACAATAAGAAAAAGGAGAATGATTATGCTGACAAGAACCTTCCCTGTGCTTGAAACAGAAAGATTCCGATTAAGGCAGATGGAAGAAAGGGATGCTCCTCAAGTCTTTGACTACTTTTCAAAAGATGAAGTCACAAGATATTATGATTTAGAGCCGTTTCAAGATGTAAAACAAGCAGTGGAGATCATCCAAAGATGGGACGGGAGATTCCAGATAAATGAAGGGATAAGATGGGGGATTGCTCTAAAAGGGACAGATGAAATCATCGGAAGCTGCGGTTTTCATGAGTGGCAGAAAGAACACTTCAAAGCAGAGCTCGGATTTGAGGTTCACCCGATGTATTGGAGACAAGGCGTGATGACGGAGGTATTGAAACCGATCCTGCAGTATGGATTCGAAGAGATGTCTCTCAACCGAATAGAAGCCTTCTATGATCCCGAAAATACCTCATCCCAAGAATGTTTGAAAAAAGCGGGATTTACGTTTGAAGGGATACTGAGAAAGGCGGCGTTTGAAAAAGGTGTTTTTTGCGATGCGGCCGTTTGTTCCCTGTTGAAGGAAGAGTTTTAAACAAAGTGTAAGACGCTGCTTATGTATATATCACATAAACAGCGCCTTAGCTTAAGTAAACCTTATTCAATTAACTTTCCTATCCTTTCTTACTAATACACATACGTAACATTCATTTCAATTAATGGTCTTGCATGTATTATTTAGTTTATTTTCTCTTGCCGCTGATTCCCCACACGCCCACATGTTACGAAGATAGTTTTCACGGGCTACCTTCAAGCGTACCATGATGTTAACGTGCTTCGCTTACATTCTTCATTGGAATCATCTCCTGAAATAAGATTGCGCATTCCCGCATATCCACACATCCTGAAATCAGTTTTCACGGGCCGATCTCGAAAGCCGAATGTGATCTGACATGCTTTGCTTACTTACTTCATTGGAATCACGCCTTCCTTTAAAGAGTGTGTTTGTAAATCTTTTATTAAGTATATATTAGCAAATTATAAGATTAATGCAAATGTTCAGAAAAATCAATATAATGCGATTTGGGCTGTTTTCTACAGGGAAATATACGGTTATCTCACTTTATCTCAATCTTTCTAGTTTTTTTAAAAATGGCCTGTTTCCTCTGTATAGTCTCTCCATTCACAGAAGGTTCGTAAGCGACCCCTTTCGCTTTGCTCTGTGCTTAGTGCAGCTGGAAAAGTAATCTCCTTAGGAAAATGGAAATCCCCTTTGAGTTTATCATGTAAAAAAACGTCTAATATGATTTTCGATTTAGATAATGAAACTCCAAATCAAGTTCCCTGTTCACAAGCAGTTCCATTTCTTCAAGATGATGTGTTTCCACGACGGGATCGAGGTGGGACCAGTGAACCTTATTGATAAAGTAATAGTTTCTGATTTTCCTGAGGATGACCAGGGAGTTCGGGAAGAGATCGAATTCTGCTTTTATACTATTGAATCGTGTAAATCCCCATTTAGTCATTTTCATCTTTTCATCACCTAGTCTTCTATTTACCTTTTCTTGTAAGGGGGTAATCATCCGGCAGCGTATCCTGTTTAAACAAACGTTTGATTAGTGCTTTGAAATGCTTATTTTACAGTGTCTGAAGGGTTTAAACAATCGTTTAACACCAATTCTCAATTTACATGCACAGCGTTTCATTCTTAGATTGTCATTGCTATTCACGAAGGGCTCTTGTTATGATGAGAAGGTTATGAATCGTAAAGATAAGCTAGGAGAATGAGCTTTGAATAAAGTATTAACCAACTATTCTATTTACCCATATGAAGCGGATAAGAAGGAAATCCCGGTGGCACCTCTCCATAAAGGGGAAACAACGAAACAGCTGATCTCCTCACATGAAGAGGATGCTTTTTTCTTTCGAACGATGGAAGCGGCGGGTATTCACTTGAATGCATCTCAAATTGAAGCGGTCCGGCATGTGGAAGGTCCTTGTTTGACCCTGGCTGGTGCTGGAACGGGTAAGACGACGGTACTGGTGTGCAGGGCTGGGTATCTCATGTCTGTAAAGAATATTCAACCAAGAAACATACTGCTTGTAACATTTACCAAGAAAGCGGCGGAAGAAATGAAGCAGCGCATTGCAGGCCTTCCGGGCACAGAGCAGGGTGGGCAGGTACATGCCAGCACCTTCCATGCGTTGTTTCTATTTCTATTACGATCCCGTCATTATACTCAGGAAGTGATAGGGAACGAGCGCTATAAACAAATCATATTAAAGCAAATCCAACGTGAAATGAATATCTATGATCCTTATGATGCAGAAACACTCCTGGCCAAACTCTCTCATTATAAACTCAACCAAAAAGATATCAGAGATCTTCCTGAGAAATCCAAGTCCGAAAAAGAAGTGCGTGCCATTCTCTTAAAATATGAAGAGTGGAAGCGAATGAATCATAAAATGGATTTCGATGATATTTTGACAGAGTCATATCAATTACTTCTTGGCAATCCAAACCTCCTGACTTCGCTTCAGCATCGTTTTCAGTACGTAATGGTGGATGAGTTCCAGGATACGAATCTTGTACAATACGAGCTTATGAAGTTGATTGCGGCTCATCGTAACTTGTTCGTGGTAGGGGATGATGACCAAACGATCTACACCTTTAACGGAGCAAGGAACGAGTTTATATTGGGTTTCGATGAAGAGTTCCCTGATGCCAGGGTAGTGACGTTAAAGGAAAACTACCGCTCTGATGCGTATATCATTGGTTTGGGCAATGAAGTGATCGGACGAAACGATCACCGCCGTGAAAAAGAGCTGATTGCCACCAAAATCGAAGCTCAAAAGCCCCAATATTCAAGACCTGCAACTGCGGACGAGGAAGCCGTGTGGATCACAGAAGAGATTCAAAGGTTAATAGAAGAAGGTTATTCCTATGGGGATATGACGATCCTTCATCGAACGATGAGCAAGCGGGAGGGCGGTCTTTGAGCAGCTGCTGTTAAAGGAAATCCCTTTTACGCCCTATAACCAAAAGGATTCTCTATTCTATGAGAACTGGACCGTGAAACCTGTGGTGGATTACTTACGGCTGTCGATTGTGCCAAGGAATTTTTCAGCGATGGAATCCCTATTGCCTACCCTCTTTATTAGACGGGACCGTGGAATCGCCCATATTCTGGAGGAAGACAGGAAAGAGAGAAGAAATATCCTCTCATCCATCTAACGACCTTACCCGGGATAAAACCCTTTCAGGTAAAGAATATTAAAGCCAGAATGAAATTTCTTAAGGGAATTGGCGACGAATCACCAGAAACGGCCATCAAACGGATCCGAAAAGAATTCTACCATCAATACATCGATGCCCAGGAATCTCATGTAGTCACCGAACAAAAGGAACTCATTAAAGAAATGCTGGATGAGCTCGAAGGATCAGCGAAGCGTTTTGAGACCATTTCCAGTTTCATCACTTTTATTGATGAGATGAAGGCTAAGTATGAAGAAGTCTATTCAAGTCAGAGCAGAAACACGAACAGTGTGTCTTTAATGACAATACACCGCTCAAAGGGTCTCGAGTTCCCCGTTGTGTTTTTAATCGGGGCGATCGAAGGGAATCTCCCCCACAGCTCCGCTCTCAATGCCAATAAGCTTGAGGACAAAGTATATAAAGATCCGAATCAAAAAGAAAAGGCTTTGAGTGCCATAGAAGAAGAAAGACGGCTGGCATATGTAGCCATCACAAGGGCAAAGGAAAAACTATTTATTTCTTCCCCGGCTTATTATCAGGGGGAGGCACGGAAATGCTCCCGTTTTATAGCCGACATATTCAGGAAGGCACCGCACACGGACCAACCAAAACCATTCAAAAAAGCCAGGAGTGGGAAACTCACCAACATCCTGGCCTGGATTTGTACGAATACCACGTGTATCGCGTGGCAGCGTCCGGATACAAATGAAAATTCAGAATCGAAAGTATGTCCTTTATGCTCCAGTCCAATGAAACTAGGTGAGAAAGAGATAGTCGAATAATGAAAAATCCCGGTTTCCCTGTAATCAAGGAAGCCGGGGTTTTTTTGTGGAATGAACTTGAGTGTTGATGATCAGCTGTTCACCAATTGGCACGAAAAAGATGGTTTTGGCCCGATAAACGGTAAAAGTGACCCGACAGCATCCAGATCGTATACGAATTTCGGTGAAAGAGCCCGACACTTCAGTTCAGGCAGTCATTTCAGCTGCCTGCCCCGTCACTGGGAAAAATGATCATGATCTCGCGAATCGATCTTTTTCGAATCGTTTGAATCCAGTGCTTGTCTTAAGAAATAAATAAGAATACCCAAAATCATCCCAAGCATCACGACTAAACCTAAAGTGATTGTTATCCCCATGTCATACCCTCCTTTTTTCTAGCTATGGTCCAAGTGTTGGAATTTTAAACATCTATACCAACAGTCTATGAACCGACAGAGTGATAATATTCGGATGTCAGAAGAATTTGTGGACGGGGATCCATTCGATAAGAGGAACTGTTTTATAAAAGTCTCAGAATATGGAAATGGTGAACGGTGTACATATGGGGAGGTGATGCGCAGAAATGATCGATACTGCTGACGTACTACATTGGATGATCGCCTTTGGTGCATGAACACTAGCCATAATCGCAGTCACTCAAGAAATAACCTATCCTCTATGACAACTGCAGGGGATAGGTTATTTCTTCCTTCATTAAAGGGCAATATATATTGTCAGAGTTCTGGTGGAGCCAAGGCTCTGTAAGAAATGAATGAACGCCTCTGCAAGATTAAACCCTGTAAAGTAATCTTATTCATTCCGGTCAATTAAAATCGCTCGAACAGGAGAGCCGTCTCCTTCTTTAAGAGGGAGGGGAAGGGCGATCAATTCATAACGACCAGGTTTGACGCCGTTAAGGACAATCCCTTCCAATATCCCGATTCCATGCTCCTGCAAAGAATGGTGGGATGCTAGCTCCTTGCTATCTAACGGGTCGACAGATGGAAGGTCCACTCCGATCAGGTCAATGCCTTTTTCCTTCAGGTAAGGGGAAAGGTCTTTCGTAATGGGCGGGATGCTGTCGGGAAACCGATCAGGATTCTTCCATGCATTGGTTTTGAAAAGAATCTTCTGAATTCCTGTGAAATCAACCTCTTCCAACTGTTCAGGGCTTATTTCCGCAGCCCCTTCCATGGATACAACAAGGGCAGGGCCCATAAATTTCTCTAACGAAAGGTCAATGATCCGTTGTCCGGCACTGTCGAAATGGAAGGGAGCATCCACGTGTGTACCGGTGTGTGAACTCATTGTGAGCTGTCCGACATTCACGGACCCCGTGTCCGCCTTCGTCCATTTCAAAGAGTACCCAAACGGGGTGTCCCCAGGCCAAACCGGTGTATTGTTATGCAGGGGGGCGGGAAATATCAATGATTTTCATTCCTTCTCATCCTCTCAATCCGGTATGCATTACGCTACGACATTCCGCGTATTCTCAAATTGTTTATATTCTTCATTCTCCATGATGTTCTTCAGGATCCTAACCGTCTCCCACACATCGGTGTAGGAAGAATAAAGGGCAACGGGTGCAAGTCTGATTACGTCCGGGGAACGGAAGTCAGGTGTGACGTTATTCACCTTCAATGCTTTACAGATTCTCGCAGCCTCCTCGTGCCTTAAACTGATATGTCCCCCTCTTCGATCGTCTTCGAGAGGGTTGCAGAGTGTAAACTCATAATGGACAAGTTCCTGTTGAATGAGATTCATCATGAATCGTGTCAGGGAAAGGGATTTCCTTCTCAGGTTCCCAATGCCTGCTTCTTCAAACAGCTCGAGGGAGCCCAGTAAAGGAGCGCTGCTTAATATATGCGGTGTCCCGATTTGGAAGGCGCCGGCAGAATCTGCATGATTCAAGGTGTGGTCCATATCGAATTGCTTGTCCTTACGGGAGCTGAACCAACCGGAAAGTCCGGGCTTTTTCCCTCTATGTCTATTGTGAACAAATAATCCGCCGACACCGCCAGGACCGCTGTTCAAGTATTTGTAATTGCACCATACGGCGAAATCCACTCCGTCTTCATGTAATTGATGGGGCAGGGCCCCGATGGAGTGGGCTAAATCGAACCCGATCACAATCCCCCGTTTATGCGCTTCACTGGTCAATCGCTTTATATCAAGAAGCTGCCCACTTCGATAGAGTACGGAAGGTAAAAGGATCAGTGCAATATCTTCTGTCATCTTCTCAATAATATCTTCTTCTCTTAACGTGTATCCGTCCCGGCTTTTCACTTGAATCAAATGGTCTTCAGGAGAGTGTCCCTTTAACTCAAGCTGACTTTGGATTGCATAAATATCTGAAGGGAAATTCAACTCGTCCCCTAAGATTTTTGTTCGTTTTCCTTTAGGTTGATAGAAAGTGGCAAGTAACTGGTGCAGGTTTGTAGTGATGGATCCTGTTACGATCACCTCGTCCTTTTCTGCCCCTATCAATGGAGCTGTCATGTCACCGAGCTTTTCAGAATAGTAGAACCAAGGTTCCCGGCCGTCCATCCAGCCGTCGATGCCATGTTCCTTCCAATCCTCCAATGATGTCAGTAATGACTTCTCTGCCCTTTTAGATAATAAACCCAATGAATTTCCATCCATATAATAGTGGTCACTTTTTATGTAAAATTCGTTGCGGTAATGGGCCAATGAATCCTGCCTGTCCAGTTCCTCCGCATGTTTCAGCGTCCATTTTTCTTCATCTGTCATTCCTATCCCACCTTTAACAGTCTTACCAAAATGATAATCGAAATGATTTGAATAGTAAAACAATTGGTAGGTCTGTCAAATGGATAGGTATGTAAAAAAATATTTATTTCTGAATAAATTATTCAAAAATGTATAAAAAGTCTAAAAACTTTGTTATAAATGAATTAATATAAATTTTATTGGGATAATTATTCATATTTGAATAATTTTCAAATCGCAAAGGGGATGCTGATGTGACGGTGGATAAAAAAAACTGGAATGAAAATGAGGCGATTCTTCACTCACTTCAAGAGGATATTTTAGTGACCAATACGGATGGAATCATCTTGAAGGTAAGTGAAGCAACAGGGGATATTTATAACGTGGATTCTAAAGAAATGATAGGCAAATCAGTGTACGATCTTGAAAAGGAAGGTGTTTTTTCTCCCATCTTGACCCCGATCGTCTTGAAGGAAAAGAAAAAAATCACGTTGGTTCAGACCAGTAAAGAAGGCAAGAAGCTCCTCGTGACAGGGATCCCTGTATTCCATGATTCCGGGGAACTGGTCAGGGTCGTAAGTTATTCCCATGATGTAACAGAATTATTGAATATGAAGAAGTATCTGACGGATATGGAGCATGAGATGGAAAGAGTGAAAGGTGAGCTTGAAATCCTAAGAAGCCGTCACCATCATTCAGAAGGGATCATCGCCACAAGTGATGAGATGAAAATGGTGTTACAGAGCGCTTTGCAAGTAGCGGATGTGGATGTGAATGTTCTTTTGCTGGGAGAGTCCGGTGTCGGGAAGTCTCATATTGCGAAATTCATACATAACAAAAGTCAAAGGAAAGCGGGTCCCTTCATTGAGGTCAATTGTGGATCGATACCTGACTCGTTATTTGAAGCAGAGTTCTTTGGATATGAAGCCGGTTCTTTCACAGGGGCAGACAAGAAGGGAAAGGTTGGGTTGGCAGAGCTCGCGGAAGGCGGGACCTTATTCTTGGATGAAATAGGGGAGTTGACCCTGTCAAACCAGGTCAAGATTCTAAAATTCATTCAAGAAAAGCAGTTTTATCGGGTCGGTGGTACGAAGCAGCGAAAGGTCGACTTTCGGATCCTCGCAGCTACCAACAAAGATCTGGAGAAGGCTGTGGATGAGAGGGAGTTCAGGCGTGATTTGTATTTTCGTTTAAATGTTGTCCCTATCACGATCCCGCCCCTAAGGGAAAGGACTTCAGACATCATGGCAATGATCGACTATTTTGTGACGTTCTTTTGTGAGAAATACCAGCGGGAAAGAGAGTTGGATGAAGGGGTCATACACCAGTTATTGATCCAGGATTGGAAAGGGAATGTCAGGGAGTTGATGAATCTTATAGAAAGGCTTGTCGTGACCTCTTCCAAGCAATTAATAGAGATGCAGAATCTGCCCCCTGGATACATCAAACAGATTGGTGATATTTCAACATTCGAGCATGATGGTCAATCATTGCGGGATATTCTTGAAGCGGTGGAGGAGCAGGTACTTAAGAATGCGAAGGAGAAACATAAGACAACGACCTTGATGGCTCAACGTCTGGGGATCAGCCAACCATCTGTAGTCAGGAAACTGAAAAAATATAACATTAAATGAATATTGGCACGATATTTGCATGTATAAAGGTGATAAGAAGAGGAGGAGGATGGGATCCAAGGGGAAAAGCTTCATGATTAAAGGAAATGGAATCATTTTAAAAGGGGTGTTTGACAATGGAAGTTGGTAAGCAGAATGTCAGTCAATTTGAAACCCGTTCGGGGACGACAACAAGGGAAGCGATGAAGTTCATCATTCCATCATTATTAGGGGTATTGTTGTTCCTTGTCCCTGTTACGTATCAGGGAAATATGACAATCGGAGTCGGAATCTTTGCTTCATATTTTCAAGGGTTGCTTGAAGGTGTCCTTCCATTATTCATGACAGTGGTTTTTGGTTTTTCAGCTCTTATGGCTATTTATACAAAGATGGTTAAACCTCAGTGGATTATCAATCAATCATTCTTAAAAGGATTGTTCGACGTTGGATACTTTTGGATCGCAGTTCGTGTCCTTGGGTCGATCTTCGCGGTGATGACGGTAAACGGAAGTGGTCCCGAATGGATTATTTCTGACTTTACAGGAGGAACCGTGTTGTATTCCCTGGTTCCTGTCCTGGCCACATGGTTCTTATTTGCAGGGTTGTTAATGCCGCTTCTTCTGGACTTTGGATTGATGGATTTCTTCGGTACATTATTGCAGAAAATCATGAAGCCTCTATTCCAATTGCCTGGACGTTCATCCATCGATGCGCTTGCTTCCTGGATGGGGAGTGGGACAGTAGGGGTTTTGATCACGACAAAGCAATTTGAAGAAGGCTACTACACGAAGCGTGAGGCGGCAGTCATTGCCACAAATTTTTCTGTTGCTTCAATCGCTTTCAGTCTTGTGATCGTAAGTTTCATCGGCTTGGAATCCATGTTTGTCCAGCTGTATGCGACAGTGGTCATTGCCGGGATCGCCGCTGCTGTCATCTGCCCGCGAATCCCTCCCCTTTCCCGCAAGAAAGATACGTATTATGAGCCGGTTGGAATGCAAATTTCCGAAACGGTACCGGAAAATGTCTCCCGTTTTCAATGGGGGTTTGAAAAAGCTGTAGAAAAAGCATCTGAAGTGAAGAGCGTCGGAGAAGTGACGAAGAAAGGACTTCAAAACGTAGTAGATATCTGGTTTGGTCTGATTCCCCTTGTTATGGCTTTGGGAACTCTTGCTTTGGTCATAGCGGAATACACTCCGGTGTTTGATGTATTGGCATACCCAATCGTTCCGCTCCTTGAATTGCTGCAAATTCCCCCAGGCGGCAGATGCTGCTCCGGCCATGATCGTTGGTTTTGCAGATATGTTTTTACCTGCTGTAGTCGGCAGCGGGATAGAAAGTGAGCTTACTAGATTCGTCATTGCCGCTATGTCTTTGACCCAATTAATCTATATGTCTGAAATTGGGATTCTATTAATCAAATCCAAAATACCTATCAGCTTTTTGGACCTATTTATTATCTTTATTCAGCGTACGGTCATCACCTTACCGATCGTTGCATTGTTAGCGCATTTCTTCTTTATGTAAAAAAAAACAAATGAATCAGTCACAAAATGGAGGTTACTGGAATGGATCGAACATTTGAAGAGCTTATACAACATATGCCTAATCGCCTGGCTCCCAGTATGGCGAAGGACCACCCGAATTTACCGGTAGTGAAGGAAGAGGGCTGCTATTACTACGGATTGGACGGTAAGAAATATCTCGATTTCACTTCTGGAATTGCCGTAACGAATGTTGGACATCGCCATCCGAAAGTTGTACAGGCGATCAAGGATGCAGCAGACGGGCTGATGCACGGTCCTTCAGGTGTCATCATGTATGAATCGATCCTGCGGTTGGCAGATGAACTGGCAGAGATTCTCCCGGGAGATTTGGATAGTTTTTTCTTCGCCAATAGTGGAACCGAGGCGATTGAGGGTGCCATCAAACTTGCCAAATATGTCACGAAGCGTCCGTATGTTGTTTCATTCACCGGTTGTTTCCATGGACGTTCACTTGGTGCATTGAGTGTCACGACTTCCAAGAGCAAGTATCGAAAGTTTATGCAGCCATCAGGATTGACGTACCAGATTCCGTATGCGAATGAAAGGGAATGTCCCGAGGGAGCCGATTCAGTAACTTATGTTGTAGAAAAGCTTGAAAAGGATTTTGATACTCTCTTCAATCATCAGGTCACTCCAGAAGAGGTAGCATGTGTGATCTTGGAACCTGTCCTTGGCGAAGGAGGGTACATTGTTCCACCGAAAGCATGGCTCCAAAAAGTAAGGGAGATTTGTGATCGCCACAATATCTTACTGATTTTCGATGAAGTCCAAACAGGATTTGGACGTACGGGAAATTGGTTCGCTGCCCAAACCTTTGATGTGACACCGGATATCATGGCCATTGCAAAAGGCATAGCGTCGGGGCTCCCTTTGAGTGCCACGGTTGCATCCAATAAACTGATGAGGGAGTGGCCCCTTGGAAGCCATGGGACGACCTTTGGGGGGAACCCGATTGCCTGTTCCGTTGGACTTGCAACTTTAGAAGTCATGAAGGAAGAAAATCTCCTTGATAACACGAAAACAATGGGAGCCTATGCCGTTTCCAGGCTGGAGCTTTTAAAGGAAAAGCATGATGTGATTGGGAGCATACGTGCCGTTGGACTGATGATCGGGATTGAGATCGTTCACCCTCAAACAGGAAAACCCAATCAGGAGGGCTTAATGGACATTCTTGACAGGGCTCTGGAAAAAGGAGTGTTATTTTATCTTTGTGGGAATCATTCTGAAGTCATCCGCATGATTCCGCCCCTCACTGTCACAAAAGAGCAGATCGATGACGGACTTCGCATGTTGGATGAAGCATTGAGTGAATATGAGGCGACATTGATGAGCCATTTTGATTAACTGGTTTGTAGGTTGATCCAAAAGTGTTTACCAAAAATAAACCCGGACTCATTTGCCTTCCAGGAGGGAAATGAGTCCGGGTTTTTAACCTTGTATAAATGGACATCTAGAGGGTAGCTCTTTCCTTGATTGGAATGCAAGAAGAAGCCTCCTGCGTGAGGAGGCTTCTTCCGCCCGGGGAAAGCGAAGTCCTGCACGGAGATCATGAGCGGCATGAAGAGCATACCTTGATATAGTTCATATTGTGTTATGCCGTTTGTTGTAACCCAGCTTCATTCTTTTTTGTCGTCATGAGAGTCACGACGATCAATACAATGATGGCTAACGGAACAGCAATGACAACACTATTCAGATCAAATGGTTTCTGAAGAACAATCTCCCAGATCAACGTAGAGATCACACCGGCAAGCATTGAAGATACGCCTCCAGCAGCATTCACACGTTTCCAGAAGAAAACGGCTAAGACGGCTGGTGTAATGCCTGCACCATAAACAGTGTACGCGTACATTTGGACATCCAGGACGCTTGGGAAGTAATTGATAATGATGAATGCCATAGCACCCAGTACCACAATGAACATCTTCGTCATTTTCAGCTGTTTATCATCAGAAGCATTCGAATTGATATATTTTCCGTAAATATCATAGGTCAGATTCGTTGCAGCAGACAATAGATACGAATTACCAGTTGTAATGATAAAGGAAGCCGCTGCTGCCAGAAGGATTCCCCCAATTCCAATCGGCATGGCAATCGTCGTAGCCATCAGAGCCATTCCTGGATCAATATCCGGGAACAGGGAACGGGAAGCGAAGGCGATTAAGGAGATGGCAGGAGAAATGATGATCATGGCAATGAGCCATCCAATTTGTCCTTTTCTTGATGAAGAATCTCCTTTAGAAGAAGCCAGACGCTGATACATGTTCTGATCACCCAATAACAAGAATAGTGATGGCAATAAATAGCCGATCAATTGAATGATGGATAAGTTACCTGTTGCTGACATATGGGAAGCGGGTACATTTTGCACGATTTCATCCCATCCGCCGGCAATGAAGAAGATGGTTGGGACGGTAATAATTAAGCCTCCGACCATGAGAAAACCACTCAGTGCATCTGTCTGAGAAACAGATCGCAAGCCTCCGATCATCGCAAGGAAAACGATCAAGACTGCCCCGATGGTCGTACCAAGTCCAACGGACATACCGGTTGTTAAATTAAGGATAAAGCCGAAACCTTTCATCTGATAAGAAACAATCCCTACATAAGCCAGGATAATGATGACACTTGAAAGATTTCGTGCAGTGGATCCATACTTTTCTTCTAATATTGCTGAAACTGTATATTTGCTGAACGCGCGGATCTTCGGTGCGACCAGGTAAAGAATCAAGATTCCCACAAGGGTCGGGATCATGAGCATTAAGGAAGGAATAATTCCAAAGCTGTATGCTACAGAAGTTTCTCCCCCTGATATACTTCCGCTTCCAGTCCACGTTGCAAGCAATGTTCCCATCAGTACAAAGGGACCGAGACTTTTTCCTGCGAGGATAAAGTCATTGCTGCTTGATACCTTCTTGGACATATACGTCCCTATACCAATCATGAGGACCGCATAGATCCCTATAAACCATAGTAAATGAGGATTTTGTTGTAATTCCATAAAACGATCATCTCCTGAACACTATTTGTTCACGCGAGAGAACGTTGATTCATTTCCAATCACAATTTAATCACCGGTGAAATGTAAATACATTTTAGCCTTAATGGGAGGTAGTACGTTTCTACCTGACAATTACAGTATCTAAAACGATAGAAATTGAGTTTAGAGGTTATTAGAGGCTTTTATAAAATGTCTTTCGTTGTGATGTATTCCATGAATGCCTGTCTCACGTAAAAACATTTCCCATTAACCTTAGCATACAATCAGTTCGATAAAAAATGCTCAAAAACCTTGATTTGACAAGATTTTGTGTCTGTAATCACAACATGGTTAAAAATGGTATCAGCCGTAAGTCTAGTGGGGACAATTGATGCAGAAATAGAAGAAATTATCCGAAATTTACAATAAATAAAGGAATCGGAAAAGGGGAAAATCGTCCTTTTTACCTATTTTCTGATAAGGTATATTAGGTAGTAATAACTAATATGAGCCTTGTTTTTTATTATAAGAGCATTGAAAAGGTCGGTCAGTTTTCACTGACCGACCTTTTAGATTCTTTTAACGGAAATTGCTTTTCGCATCTTTCTGAGTGCATCTTGCCCTTCCATTTCTCTCGTCATCATCAAGTTCACGTAAAGGGCATCAATCAATGTCAGTTGAGCGATGCGGGAGGACAGGGCTTCAGATCGATAATCGGTTTCTTCAGAAACGGTGAAAAGGGGAACTTCGACCCTTTGGCTAAGGGGTGATTTGGCAAAGTTGGTGATGCCGATCGTCTTTGCACCGGTGTCTTTAACGATATCGAGAACCTGAAGGATATCTTTCGTAGATCCTGAATGGGAAATGAAAACAGCACAATCTTCACTCGTCATTTGGGAAGCGGTCATTAGCTGGATATGACTGTCACTTCCGGCATGGACACGGAGACCGGTCCGGATGAATTTATGATAGGCGTCCAGGGCGATGACGCCTGATCCGCCACTGCCGAAAAATTCAATTGAGCGAGCATTGGCCATGATGTTTACGGCTTTTAACAGATTTTTTTCATCTACGACCATCAAGGTGTCTTCGATGGTTTTGATGTTCGATCGAAACACTTTCGTGGCAATCGTCTGAGCTGTGTCTCCCTCATCGACACGTTCATGGATGTCTTTAAGCCCCGTCACTACTTCTGAAGCAAGAGCGATCTTCATCGCTTGAAATCCTTTAAATCCTATTCGTTTGCAGAAACGGAAGACAGTGGAGTCAGCGACCCCTAAGTCTTCAGCTAAACTATTTATGGTTGAATGAATGATTTCGGTAGGGTTTTCAAGTATATAGTCGGCAATTTTCTTCTCCGTCACGCTGAATTGAGGATAATGAGCGCGTATACTCGCTAAACAATGCTGATGTTGAGTCATGGACATCACTCCTTTTACGGTTTACTTATTTTTATTATACAAGAGAGAAGGGGGAATAAAAATATTTTCTGTAAACGGTTGCAAAAAGAAAAATATTTTTTATAATAGAGTTATATTGAAAATAATTTCCATTTAAGTCGCAGGCGCTGTTCGTTTCAGCAAAGTAAGAGAGTAGAAGGTACATAGAGTAATGGGTAAACGTTTTACTACATTTGGCAGCAAAGACTGTCGCGAGTGAAAGAAAGGTAGGGATTCAGAATGTCTGATCAAATGCTTATTTTGGTTGCCTTAGCAGGGATTTTCCTTCTATTATTTTTAGTGATTAAGACAAAGCTGCATGCGTTTGTTGCTCTCTTATTAGTGAGTTTGATTGTAGGGATTGCGGCTGGGATGCCTCTTCAGGATGTTGTCACCTCCATACAAAATGGAATGGGAGGGACCTTGGGATTTGTCGCAGTCGTGGTAGGTTTAGGTGCAATGTTCGGGCGCATGCTTGAAGTGTCAGGGGGAGCTGAAAGATTGGCTCAGACACTGATCAATAAATTTGGTGAGGATAAGGCACAATGGTCCCTTGGTATAACAGGTTTCCTTGTGGCCATACCGGTATTTTTCGATGTAGGGTTCATCATTCTTGTACCGATTGTATATGGGCTGGCAAAGAAGACAGGAAAGTCTCTCTTATATTATGGAATTCCATTGCTGGCTGGTCTCGCTGTAACCCACAGCTTTATTCCACCGACTCCGGGACCGATTGCCGTCGCGGATTTAATCGGAGCGGATCTTGGCTGGGTGATTTTATTCGGTACTCTTGCCGGTATTCCATCCATGATTATAGCAGGTCCACTTTTTGCGAAGTTCATTTCAAAACGAATCCATGCTGTGGTCCCAGATTATATGCATGCGGAAGAAATCGAGTATGATAAGGAGCTTCCGAGCTTTGCCCTGATTGCGTCCCTGATTTCAATTCCTTTAGTATTGATTTTATTAAATACGCTTTCAGGTGTATTATTAGATGAAGGAAACACGGTTCGTTCGATTTTGACGTTCCTCGGCCATCCATTTGTGGCCTTAACGATCGCGACTTTACTTACGTTCATATTGTTAGGGACGAAACGGGGATATTCCCGTCAAGACGTTCAGGATATTGCCACAAAAGCACTCGAGCCTGCCGGGATCATCATCCTTGTAACGGGTGCAGGTGGAGTCTTCAAGCAAGTTCTGATCGATTCAGGTGTCGGTGAGGTGCTGGGTGAAATGATGGCCGGATCAAGTTTGCCGCCCATCGCCCTGGCCTTCTTGATCGCCATGGTTGTCCGGGTGGCTCAAGGTTCAGCCACCGTTTCCATGGTCACGGCCGCCGGGTTGATGAGCCCCTTGATCTCCACCCTTGGTCTTGAAGGTCCTGTCCTTGGGTTGATGGTCATTGCCATCGCTGCAGGAGCAACGGTATTCTCCCATGTGAATGACAGCGGATTCTGGCTTGTGAACCGCTATTTCGGATTAGATGTGAAGGATACATTGAAATCATGGACGATAATGGAAACGATTATCGGATTTGTGGGGTTTACCGTCGTATTCATCCTGGGGATTTTTATAAGCTAGGCTACAATAATAGTGGGAGAGGGAAGAGCCAAGTCGCTTTTTCCTTTCTCTATTTATTTAGGAGGAACGAAGATGTCAGATTTCATGATCGGTGTCGATATCGGGACCACCAGTACGAAAGCAGTACTATTCAATAAAAAAGGCGAGGCGATCCACCGCCACGGCGTCGAATATCCATTACATACACCGGAGCCTGGAACGGCAGAACAGGATCCCGAAGAAATCTTCCGTGCTGTCATCACCTGTATAAAACAGGTAACTTCGAATACGAATGGAAGAATTTCATTTGTATCGTTCAGCTCTGCCATGCACAGCTTGATCCTGATTGATGAGTATGATCAGCCGTTGACCCCTTCGATTACCTGGGCTGATAACCGCAGTGCCAAATGGGCGGAGAAGATAAAAAATGACTGGAATGGAATGGAGATTTATCAAAGGACAGGGACTCCCATTCACCCTATGTCCCCGCTTGTCAAACTTACCTGGCTACGCCATGAAAAGCCTGAATTGTTCGGGAAAGCAGCCAAGTTCATTTCCATAAAAGAGTTTGTATTCCATCGCTTGTTCGGTAAATATGTGGTGGATCATTCCATTGCTTCGGCTACAGGGATGTTTCACCTGGAAAATCTGACGTGGGATAAAGAAGCTCTGAATGTAGCCGGTGTCACTGAGGATCAATTATCCCTTCCGGTTTCAACGACTGAAAGCTTTATTGGATTGAAGTCCGAATATACGGAAATGATGGGGTTACGTGGTGACACCCCATTTATCGTCGGGGCAAGTGACGGGGTTCTGTCAAACCTCGGAGTCAATGCCATCGAACCTGGTGTTGTAGCGGTTACCATCGGTACGAGTGGGGCGATCCGTGCTGTAACAGACCGGCCTGTCACTGATCCAAAAGGGCGGATCTTCTGTTATGCCTTAACGGAGCAGCACTGGGTGATTGGAGGACCAGTAAACAATGGTGGCATGATCTTCAGGTGGGTCCGTGATGAACTCGCTTCCGGTGAGGTGGAAGTGGCGAATAGATTAGGGAAGGATCCTTATGACATGCTAACAGACATTGCTTCTAAAGTAGAAGCAGGCTCAGAGGGACTTCTCTTTCATCCATATATGGCGGGAGAGCGTGCCCCCTTATGGAATGCCAAAGCCCGTGGCTCTTTCTTCGGACTCGGTATGCATCATAAAAAAAGAGCATATGATCCGTGCCGTCCTGGAAGGAATCATCATGAATCTTTACAGTGTCCTATTGGCTCTGGAAGAGCTGATTGGTACACCGAAACGCGTCCAGGCAACCGGTGGTTTTGCCCGGTCTGAAATTTGGCGTCAAATGCTTGCAGATGTATTCGATCAGGAAGTGGATGTGCCTGAAAGCTTCGAAAGCTCTTGTCTTGGGGCAGTCGTGCTCGGAATGTATGGGAGAGGGATGATCGACTCCCTGGAAGAGGTACGTGAAATGGTCGGTTCGGTTCATTCCCATCAACCTGATCAACAGGCGACAGATGCATACCGAAGGCTCATGCCAATCTTTGTCCGTATACCGCGTCTACTGGAGGCAGAATATGAAGCAATCAGTGCGTATCAAGAAGAAAGCAGACTCAGATGAGTCTGCTTTCTGTCAGGTCACCAAACATTCTTCATTTCATGTATAATAGAAACGAAAATACCTTTTACAAGTAAAGAAGAAATGATAGATCATTACGAAAGAGAGTGAAACCAAATGGGACGTAAGTGGAATAATATCAAAGAAAAGAAAGCGTCTAAGGATGCCAATACCAGTCGTATATATGCAAAATTCGGCCGTGAGATTTATGTGGCGGCGAAACAGGGTGAACCGGATCCTGAACTGAATCAAACACTGAAATTTGTTCTTGAGCGTGCGAAGACATATAGTGTGCCAAAGCATATCGTTGATCGTGCGATTGAAAAGGCTAAGGGAGGGTCTGAAGAAAACTATGACGAGCTCCGCTATGAAGGCTTTGGACCGAATGGATCCATGGTCATCGTGGACGCCCTTACGAACAATGTGAATCGCACAGCCTCTGAAGTACGTGCCGCCTTCGGGAAAAATGGCGGGAACATGGGTGTGAGTGGATCGGTCGCCTACATGTTCGATGCGACGGCTGTAATCGGCATTGAAGGAAAGTCTGAAGAAGAAGCAATGGAGATCCTCATGGAGGCAGATGTAGACGCCCGTGATATCATCGAAGAAGAGGATGCCGTGATCGTTTACGCCGATCCTGATCAATTCCATGCGGTTCAAGAAGCCTTTAAAGGTGCTGGCATCAATGAGTTCACAGTCGCGGAACTGACCATGCTTGCCCAAAATGATGTTCAGCTTAGTGAAGACGATCAAGCTCAATTCGAGAAAATGGTTGATGCCATTGAAGACCTGGAAGATGTTCAACAGGTTTATCATAATGTGGATCTAGGTGAATGATCGATGAGAAAGCCCCTTAATGCTTAAAGCGTTAAGGGCTTTTTTGATGGGAAGCGATGATCGAACCGATTCGTGTCGAGAAGGGGTATGAGTGTCAGGTGTGGTCGTATAAACACTTTATTTGTCGAATTTATTGAAAATTCAGCATATTACTTCATTCTTCCAATCTGCTTTGTTATGCTGAAGGAGAATCTGAATAAATTGCATAAAGGGGAGAGGAAAGAATGGGACTAGATCAGCTTGAATGGCAACAGACAAATCAGAACGTAGATCAGAAGGAAAAAACCAAACCCTATCTAACGGCATTGATCGGTTGGAGTCTGCCGGCAATTGAGGCGTGTTCAAAATTAGAAAGACCGTTCGTCGTGGTTGGCCCGCCAGATTTTGAAGCTTATGCAGAGAAGCATGATATCGCCTTTATCGGATGGGACTTTGATCGGTTAAATGAAGGTTCAGATCACCTTTATAAGCAGCTTAAGGCAATGGGGGCAGAAGTGGCTGTTCCGTTGTATGAGGAGTGCGTGGAGTGGGCAGGGGCCTTGAACTCACGTTTTCGGAATGAACCCCGCGTCTTTAATCGTTCTCTTCTTTTAAGGGATAAAGGGATGATGAAACGTAAAGCACAAATCGCCGGAATCAAAGTAGGTGTATTCGAAGAAGCGCGTGACAAAGAAGATGTAAGGCGCTTTTTGAAACGTGTGAATGAAGCCCTCCTTAAAGTCGAGGGAGATAAGAACGATCCCATTCACGTCAAGCCTCTTGATAAAGCAGGGTCGGTAGGCCACCGGGCCATCGAAAATCCGGAAGATATCGATGCTCTGACTGAATCTGAGTTTCCGCTTCTGATGGAAAGTCATTTAGACGGTCAGGAGTTTTCGTGTGAAGCGTTCATCCATAAAGGGAAGATTCAATTTCTAAATATAACGGAGTATGTGAAACTGGGCTATTCCAATTTCGTTCCTGCATCTCCCGCACTTGAGGAGAAGCGTCCGGTCATCCGTGAAGCGATACAACGGCTCATTGATGCGTTTGAAATCGAATACGGTGTCATCCATCCGGAATATTTCATCACGTCCGACGGCACCCTTCATTTCGGTGAAGTCGCAGCCAGGGTCCCTGGAGGGCATATTTTCGATTTGATCGAGAGGGCTTATGGATTCAGTGCCTATCAAGCTCAAATCCTTTGCAGCGATCCAAATACTACTGAAGAGGAACTGAGAGAATTCTTTCCTTCTACAGGAGAAAAGGCTAAAGCCCATGCAGGCTGCTTGATGGTGCATCCCCATGTGAATTATGTAGAAAAACTTGAAGTGCCTGATGAACTTGAGAATCATCCTTACTTCGAAAAGCATGATATGTTCAGTCCTGCCCAAGGGAAGGTGGCCCAGCGGATCGGTTTCGGGAATCATTATGGAACGATCTTCTTCTATGGGGAAGACGGTGAAATCATGAGAGGGCTGCTAAAAGAATATGAACAGTTTAACTTCTATATCTAATTCTCTCATTCATTGGAATCTTGATTGATAAAGGAGTTTTGAAATGGCTTTTGAATTATCGTCCAAGCTGGAAGATCGATTCTTGCGAGCGCTAAATGAACTGGAAAGTGCGGCTTCGTTTGCAAAATCAATGTACCAAACCGATGTTTATCAGGAAGCTCAACGATTGTTGGATACGGATGAAGGGCTGGAAATTCTATACCAGAACGCCAGTCGCTTTGAAAAGTCCGGAGTTTTTCAAGATGGACCATGGGAGAAGGCGTCCAAGCTCCAGCCACCTCTCGTTGCAGGATCTCTTCAAGCGAAGGGGCTTCCTTCCATCATTGAAATCCTTAGTGAACTAAGGATGCTCTCCATAGCAGAAGGTCAATATGAACATCCTGAAGTTTCAAGTGAAATGGCAGAAGATTTCCTGAATGAAGTAATGGTTCTGAATCTGAACCTGCTTTTCCCTGAAGCCACAGAAGCGGCACGCATTGAAGGGGGAGAGCAAAGTGAACGGGCAACGGAGTTATTTCAATTTCTCTCGGAGAAACTTTCCTACCAAGCATTGACCACTACTTTGATCAAAGAGATTGAACGATTGACGGCACAGCGCCCGATCATGGTGAAGCGGACAGTGTCGATGATTGAAACGGCGAAGAAAATGCTTCATTCTGACCTGAGTGTAGCGGAACGGCTTGTATTGGAGAAATATGTGTCGGCCATTGAAGGTCCGTCCCCTTTAAGTAAGAAGATAGACCAGCCGGGTGAATACCGTAAGAAGCTGATGAATCTGTCTAAGGAGGAGCTGGAGAAGGAGGCAGCTGCCTTTGCCGGGTCCATGCGTGAGACGGGGCTGGTTTCTCCCCAGCATGCCATCCTCCTAAGATTCCTCGGCAGGAAGGTTCAGGAACTTGTTCCCACAGCGCTTCAGTTGAATGACAAAGGGAAAGCGAATTTGGATGAACATGCTGAGCTGGTCTTTCAGCTTATTAAAGTGGCCATTTATCCAGCCACAAAGCAATCGGTTTACGGGCTTGCTCTCATGCTCGAACGCGGGGTGCTTTCATCATCCCCGGTATCGCCTGGATTGAAAAGGCTCATCGAGCTTGATATACGGCCTGAAGTAAGGAAGACCCTCCTTAATTCCTGTAAATCCGGAGACGGAATAACCGCAAACTCTGTCCTCCTTGCAGGTGTCATCAATGTTCTTGGACAACCTATCGGGATTGGACAAGGGTTGAATCCCACTTGTCAAACGGCACGGGGAATCAGTCTTTGGGCACAGCATGCTCCGGGATATCTGCTTGAACTGATTCCACGGGCGGCAAGGGACGGTGATATCGATATTAAGTTTGAAGGGACACCGGTGCATTCAAAAGATTTAAGCGGCGGGCTCGCAGCTGAGCTTCATCAGGAGCTTGATCCTGTGTCACTTGTCCTTGTTCCTCATCTGGACCGAATCTATAGTGAGATGATGCGACGTGTATCCCTGAGAGGGGAAGATGGGCACCGTTGGGTGAACCCGGAGTTCTACGGAGACTGGGTTCAAAAGGGGTTTAGTACAGTCATTGATTCATTGACGGGACTCATCACCGACTACCCTGGATTCGTCCGCCTGTTCTACGCGACCCACCATCCGGAGTACAACGATGACTACGGATTGATTTATCCTAATCCTGTGGGTATTTTCATCACAAATGTTCATGGAAAGCTCCTGGGGTTTCATGCCGTTTCCATCTTGAGAATCACACAGGATCCGAAGGGGGAATACCGGGTTTATTTCTACAACCCAAATAATGACGGCTCTCAGAACTGGGGGCAGGGAATCGAACCTTCGGTCATGGAAAACGGAGAACTTGAAGGAGAGTGTTCCCTTCCGTTTCACGAGTTTGTTTCAAGATTATACGCTTTCCATTACAACCCTTATGAACAGGGAGATGCTTTTGCAGTGGAGAATGAAATCGTTGATGAAATCAACTTCCTTGCCAGGGAGAGCTGGGGAAAAGATTATAGGTGGGTTTGATTGGACTTCCGTCACGGCGTTAAGCATTTAATAGAGTGCTTAACGCTTTTTTTATTGCCAGAATCAAGCCATACTCGCATCTGAGGCATGATTTTGTGCCCGTGAGCCATACTACATAGTGGAGGTGGAATAGATGAGAGACCATAAGAAACCCGAAGAATTACGCATGGACACCCCGTTGAATCCCGAGTTTACTTTGAATCATGAAGCGAGAAACCCAAGTCAGGTTTATGTTCCGGGAGAATCAGTAGAAGAACATTATGCGGTGGAAGAAGGGAACCATTTGATTGCAGAGAAGGAGATCGGTCAATCGATGGAAAATGGTTAGGAGATGGGAAAATGGATATGAGAGGATTTTCAGTAGCGGATTTATCTGAAGAAACGTTGGATAAAGTGAAAACGATGGAAAGTGAGCTACGTCAGCAATCGGCGGACGATATTGTTTTAATCGCTTATAAAAATACGGATAAAAATCTAAAAGGAGGGAGACAAGATGGATAAAGGAAATAAGGAAATGCCGGACTTTAAGCAGTTAAATGATCGCATCATAGCAGAGGAACCGAAAGGACCGTTTTTGGCAATCAAGACAAATATGGATACGGCAGGGGTTAAGGATAATCCTTATACACCTGAGGGTGCCAGTCCCGAACAAAAAGAAAAATTACAGCAATTTTTTGAAGATGAAGAGTTATAAACGAATAGGATGTAGATGAAAAGCGCCTTACATATAGAATGTAAGGCGCTTATTTAGATCTATTTAGTTTGTTTGACGTGACTGCTCAATCAGCAGCTCATTGGATACTTTCGGTGCCAGCCACAGCATAGGAAGCAACAGAAGGGAGACCGGTACTGCGGTCACTACGATAAAGCTTTGGAGTGCCCCTACACTGCCGTCACCTATATAAAGAAGGATTGCGGCAACGGTACCCATCAGAATGGCCCAGAATACCCGTAAAGAAACCTTTGGATTTCCTTCGCCGGAAACAGCCATTGCGATCGTATAAGACATGGAGTCACCTGTTGTAACCACAAAAATGATGGTCAGTAATAAAAAGAGTGGTGAAATGATGCCTGCAAGGGGAAGCTGGTTCGTAATGGCGATCATAGCAGCTGGCATCCCGCCATTTGTTAATTCTTGTGAAACACTCCCCGGGTTCTGTAGTTCATAGAAGATACCCGATCCCCCTACAACGGTAAACCAGAAAGTAGTGACGATAGGAGCGATGATGGCAATGGCAAGAATGATCTGACGGATCGTTCTTCCCCCTGGATATACGGCTGACTAAAATGGCCATCATTGGGCCGTATCCGATGAACCATCCCCAGAAGAATACCGTCCAGCTTCCCAACCAGCTTTTATCTCCCCGGAATGTACTGAGCTGAATGAAATGATCCGCATAATATCCGAAAGAAGATACGAAGGAATCGATGATGAATCCTCCAGGACCGAATAATAGAACGAACAGAATCAACCCGAATGCCAATCGTACATTGAAATTACTCAGAATCTGTATTCCTTTATGAATCCCTGTTGCTGCTGATATCGTCGAGACAACCACGAGACAAATAATGATTGAAAGCTGCGTGGAGAATTGGTCCGGTATGCCGAATAGAGCCGAAAGACCATAACTTGCCTGTAAACCGAGGAAGCCGATCGGTCCGATGGTTCCTGCAGCCACAGCAATGATGGCGAATGCATCAATACATGTCCCTAAGATGCTCGTCTTCAGCTTTTCCCCGAAAATAGGATATAAAAGGGTCCGGGGCTTCATGGGCATGCCCTTATGGTAATGGCCGTACATCATGACAACGGCACTCAATGTGCCTAAGATCGCCCAAGCGAGAAATCCCCAGTGCATGTAGCTTTGAGCCAATGCTGGCATGATTGCCACGGAGGTCATTGCCTCGATGCCTTCATGCATGGGAGGAACCGTCATAAAGTGATACATAGGCTCCGCTGCAGCCCAGAATACCCCACCCCCGGCAAGGAGAGTAGCCATAATGATCGATAACCACTTAAAGGTGCCGATTTCGGGTTTTTCCATATATCCCAAACGGACTTTCCCGTATTTTGAAGCTGCGATGTAAAGTGCTACAAGGAAGTGCAAAAGCATGAGCACTTGCCAGAATGCGCCAAAGTATGTCGATGACCAGGCGAAGCCTCCATTAACAAAGGCCGTAACGCGGTCGAGACTTAGAAAAGAGGCAATTACAAATAAAATTAATAATCCGCCGCTGATGGCAAGTACAGGCCAATCAATTTTGGATGAATGCTGCTGTTTAGTAGACATGTTAGATAAAATCTCCTTTATTTTTGTCCTGTGAAAAAACACAAGTTCTTACTATCTCACAGGTAGAAAAGGATTGTAAAGAGAAAGAACGGGAATAAAGAAAGACAATTTTTGTTAGCAGGGGAGTTTATCTATTTTTGAAAATTCCATCTATTAAAAGAAAGAGAATCCACTATAATTAAGAGGTGTACTAAAATACTGAAAAAGGCAAACTTGTTGAAAAGCAAGGACGCAAAGCTATGGGCCTTCCCGATTGATCGGATGGCTGCCAAGCTGCCAGGCTCCTCGAAAGGGCTTGGGCTCAAGAGGAGGAAAATGAAAGATGAAGCATGTAGTGAAATGGGTGGGGATTTGTCTGATCACACTAAGTATCATGTCCTTCCCATCTACTGAAAAGGCGGCTGAGATGAGTGTCAATGGGAAAAGTACCTGGCTTTGGAATACTGTTGAGATAGTGGATCAAAAAGATGAAATCATTGTTTTCTTGAGGGAGCATGGAGTGAATGAAGTGTATCTGCAAGTAAATCCTGAGGTGGGAATAGAACACTATCAACGATTCATCGAAATGGCCACGATAGAAAAAATTCATGTATACGCACTGGATGGAGCGCCACATTGGGCAACGGTTAAAGGGCAATCCTCTCTGATCACCTTCTTTGACTGGGTGGAAAAATATCAAATGGTCGCAGGTGAGGCTCAAAGATTTACCGGTGTTCATCTTGATGTAGAGCCTTACCTATTATCCGGGTGGTCATCGGCTTATAAAAAGACGGTATTGAATTATCAGAAGATGGTGAATACAGCGGTGAATCGATCTTCTTCCCTTGATATCACCCTGGGGATGGACATCCCATTTTGGTTTGATGAGAAAACCTATCATAATGAATTTGGAAAAGGAAATCTTGCCCGCTGGGTGATAGGGAAGACCGATGAAGTGGCTGTCATGGCTTATAGGGATCAAGCGAATGGACCGAATGGAATCATCCAGCTTGTAAGAAGCGAGATGGAATATGGTCTGTCCCAAGGGAAAAAAGTGAAAGTAGGAATCGAGACAGCTCCGTCGGCTGAAGGGGATTTTATATCTTTTCATGAAGAAGGAGAGGCGTTCATGCTCCATGAGATGAATCGTGTAGAAGACAAGTATGCAACATATTCTTCCTATAAAGGAATCGCTGTCCATCATTATGGAAGCTGGAAGGATTTATCGGAATAAATGAACTAAAAAAAGAAAGAAGGAATGCAGATGACGAAGGTAGCCTTAGTGGCGGGTGCCACAGGATTAGTCGGGTCACACTTGATTGACATTCTCCTTAAGAGTCCAGAATACATCAAAGTGATTTCCTTTGTGAGGAGAAAGAGTGGAGTGGAGCATGACAAACTGGACGAACGGGTCATTCCTTTTGACCAGATGAAGCTCCTGCCCCATGAAGAAATTGATGATGTGTTTTGCTGCCTTGGAACGACCATCAAAAAAGCAAAGTCGAAGGATGCCTTTCGAAAAGTGGATTACGAGTACCCTGTCCAGCTGGGGAAGCTTGCGAAAGAACATGGAGCCAAACAGTATATGGTCATATCAGCAATCGGGGCAAGCTCTGGCTCTCCGTTCTTTTACAGCCGTGTGAAGGGGGAATTGGAAGAAGACTTGATAGCCTTATATTTCCCGGTGCTGCACATCTTCAGACCAGCTCTTCTGTTAGGGGAAAGAGACGAATTCCGTCTTGGCGAAAAAGCGGGAGAAATCATTTCCAGAGCCTTGCGTCCAGTATTGGCAGGTAAGCTGAAAAGATACCGGAGCATCTCCGGTCGTCAAGTCGCTTATGGAATGTACCGGGTTGCTAACGACCCCACAGGTGAAAAAGTCACGATTCATGAATCGGATCATATCCAGCAGGCTATAAAAAGGGGGATTTTATGGAAAGGATTCTGAGAGGACATCATCTTCTGTGCATCCATGGTTTTCAAGGGATGGGCTATAGCACTGAATTCATAGACGTAATGGAAGGCATCGTCGGTGAAATGAGAAACGGGGAAAAGGACTTTCCCATTCAGGTCGTTCAAGCGTTTGATGATGCCTGCCAAGCCTGTCCATAAAGGGAAAACAGCCTGTGAAAAGAGCCAGGACTCCGATGATCATGTTTTATCTATGGATAGCAGGGTCCTAGGACATTTAGGTTTGAATCATGGAGAAATCCATTTGAAGTCAGAATTGCTCATTAAAACGGCGATGAAGGTTAAGCCCGAAGATCTTGATTCATTATGTGAAGGCTGTTCGTGGCTTGGGTACGGGGTTTGTAAAGAAGGTATCGGGAAACTGAGAGAGAGTGTTCGTTCGAAATAAAGACCCGTTTTCATAAGCGGGTCTTTTTGTCATATTTTATAAAAATGTCTTAAGGCATTCAGTAGATGCTTCAACGATGGGTCGTCTTCAAGATTCATCATCATTCCTTTAATGACGACGTGACGGGTTTCTTCCTTTTGGATTTCTTCTTTAATGACCTCCAATGAAATTTGACTGTTATCGTCCTCTGCTACTTCCATCGCATCCTCAATCATATGAATAAGGGTGGATTCATTGATTCTATTAGAGGAAGTGAAATCCTTCACCAGATCATCCAGCTTTTCAAATGAAAGCACAGGCTCATCCCCGCTCTTAAGGAGGCCCTCCACTAAATCATCAGTACGTTTTAAAATGAATTTGGATAGATAGGCAAAGTCCAGCTGTATCTTATCAAGCATCACCAATTCTAAATAAGAATGGAAAAAACCTTGGATCATCATGATAATATCCCAGAAGTAAGGTTCGATCTTTTTTCCATAAATCCCATATAATCTCCTTTTATAATACCGATGGGTGTCCATCTTCATATCATTGAGGAGATCATGGATCTCATCATTGAACGGCATGGCATTCTCTCTGATTTGCATAATGATGAATTCTTTATGTTTACAGATTTCCGTGAACTGACATTCTAACTGCTTTTGAAATTTTTCATAAGGAGGCAGATCCTCATTCTCGATTTCGTTCACTTTGGCCGTGATCATTTGAAAATAATAGGTCATGATGGCTAATAAAAGGGCTTCCTTTGATTTAAAGTATAAATAGAATGCACCTTTTGATATATCACACTCATTCACAATTTCTTGTACGGAAGTCGCGTTAAATCCTTTCGTGGCAAACAATTTAATCGATGTTTCAATAATTAACTTCTCTTTTTCCTTCATGTTTTCCTCTCCTTGATAAACTCCTTCTTTTTATTATGACCGATTGGTCATAATAAATAAACCTTTTCCATATAACTATATTGACTTATGACTAATCGGTCAGTAATATTAGGGTATGACGTGACCACTCAGTCATTAATAGGGAAGAAGGGATGAATTCGCAATGAACAGTATTATCAATTTCGTACTTAAGAATAAGTTTGCGGTATGGCTGATGACCATCATCGTCATTATTGCAGGCTTATATTCAGGATTCAATATGAAGCTCGAAACATTGCCAAACATCAATACACCGATTGTTAGTGTGACAACTGTGTATCCGGGTGCCACCCCCTGAAGATGTAGCGGAAGGTTTCAGAACCGATTGAACAACGTTTGAAAAATCTAAATGGAGTGAATGTCGTCAGCTCCACGTCTTACCAGAACGCTTCAGCCGTTCAGATAGAATATACGTTTTCGAAGGATATGGATGAAGCAAAGACAGAAGTAGAGGATGCTTTATCCAAACTTCCATTTCCAGAGGGAGTGAACGAGCCGGAAGTCTCAAGATTAAGCTTTAACGCTTTCCCCATCATTGCTCTGAGTGTTGCAAATGAAGAACAATCCCTGGATCAATTAACCAGGGAAGTGGAAGAAATTATTGTTCCCCAGCTTGAAGGCGTGGAAGGTGTAGCTTCTGTTCAAGTTTCAGGACAGCAAATACAGGAGGCCCAGATTGTCTTCGATGAAGATAAATTGGCCCAGTACGGCCTTTCGGAAGATACCATCAAAAATATCATCAAAGGCTCTGACGTGACAGCCCCACTTGGGTTGTACACGTTTAAAGACAGTCAGAAATCCGTGATGGTGGATGGAGACATCGCAACGATTGAAGATTTGAAAGACCTGAAGATTCCTGTCATACCGTCTGCCGGCGGGAATATGGAGGCTCCTCAAGGTCAGGGAGGCCAGAATCCACAGGCTTCTGAAGCACCTGCCGGGATGAAAATTCCAACCATACAACTTTCAGATGTTGCTGAAATTGAATTAATTGGTAAAGCGGAGTCAATTTCCAGAACAAACGGAAAGGAATCCATAGGGATACAAGTAATCAAAACAGCCGATGCCAATACGGTGGACGTTGTGAACGCAGTGAAAGATGAAGTGAATGTTTTTGAGAAAGAGCTGGAGGGTGTCGAGATCATCTCTACATTCGATCAGGGGGAACCGATCGAAGAATCAGTTAGTACCATGCTGAATAAAGCATTATTCGGTGCGGTGTTTGCAGTGATTATCATTCTTCTATTCTTACGGGATATTAAGTCGACTCTCATTTCGGTTGTGTCGATACCGTTATCGCTATTAATCGCCATCTTTACTATTAAAACAGATGGATATCACTTTGAATATCATGACCCTTGGAGCCATGACCGTAGCGATTGGACGTGTCATTGATGATTCCATTGTCGTAGTGGAGAATATCTACCGCAGAATGTCATTAAAAGGTGAAATGCTGCAAGGGAAAGAGTTGATCCGTGAAGCGACAAAAGAAATGTTCGTGCCGATTGCGTCTTCAACGATCGTCACCATCGCCGTTTTCCTTCCATTGGGCTTGGTTCAAGGAATGATCGGTGAGTTGTTCCTGCCATTCGCCTTGACCATTGTCTTTGCCCTGCTGGCATCACTTCTGGTCGCAGTCACGATTGTGCCGATGCTTGCCCACTCCATGTTCAAAAAAGGTGTCGGGAAGAAGCATGTAGAAAAACAAAGCCGTTTGGCACAGTGGTATAAGGGTGTATTAAACTGGTCCCTGAATCATAAAATCATCACATCCCTCCTGGCTATTGCCATGCTGGTTGGCAGTTTGTTCCTCGTTCCACTGATAGGAGTAAGCTTCCTGCCGTCTGATGAAGAAAAGATGGTCATGGCAACCTACAAACCAGATCCGGGTCAAACAGAAGAAGAAGTAGCTGAAATCGCTCAAAGAGCAGAAGAGTACTTCCAGGGACGTAAAGGTGCTGACACCATCCAATACTCCGTCGGCGGTGAAAACCCCATGAGTCCGGGAAGCTCGAATAATGCTATATTCTATGTTCAATATAAAGAGGATACAGAGAATTTTTCTGCAGAAAAAGAACAAGTCATTAAAGATCTTCAAGAGACAACAGAAAAAGGGGAATGGGCATCACAAGACTTCTCAGCAAGTGCCGGCAGTAATGAAATTGTCGTGTATGTGTATGGAGAAACCCTGAACGAAATCGAGCCTGTTGTGAATGAAATCCAGACAAAGATGGAAGGCAAAGACGACTATAAAAAAGTGGATTCAAGCATCTCCGAGTCCTATGACGAGTATTCCTTCATCGCCGATCAGGAAAAGCTTAGTGAGCTCGGACTGACAGCAGGCCAAATCGCCATGGAACTTAGTCAGACACGTCAGCGTCCAGTCCTCACCACCATTGAAAAAGGTGGAGAAGAAGTAAATGTGTATGTGGATGTTGAAAAAGAGGACTATGAAAGCATCAATGATTTAACGGACAAAACCATCCAGTCACCACTGGGGGTGGAAATACCGATAAAAGACGTCGTTGAAGTGCAGGAAGGCAAAACTTCCGATACCGTTTCAAGACGGGACGGAAAAGTATTTGCCCAAGTGAGCGGAGAATTAAAGTCCGATGATGTTTCAAAAGCATCACAAGACATCCAAAAAGAAATCGAAGGGCTTGATTTACCGCCAGGTGTCACCGTGGATATGGGCGGTGTAACGGAAGATATCCAGGAATCGTTTACACAATTAGGATTAGCGATGCTTGCAGCCATTGCCATCGTCTATCTGATCTTGGTGATCACCTTTGGAGGGGGTCTTGCTCCGTTTGCGATTCTGTTCTCGTTACCATTTACCGTCATAGGGGCATTACTTGGACTATTGATTGCAGGTGAAACAATCAGTATTTCCTCTATGATTGGTGCACTCATGCTGATAGGTATCGTCGTAACGAATGCGATTGTGCTGATTGACCGTGTAATCCATAAAGAAAACGAAGGCCTATCAACAAGAGAAGCGTTACTGGAAGCAGGTGTCACCCGGCTTCGTCCCATCCTCATGACTGCCATCGCCACAATCGGGGCCCTGTTCCCACTGGCTCTGGGTCTTGAAGGAAGTGGCTTGATTTCCAAGGGACTTGGTGTAACCGTCATCGGCGGATTGACAAGTTCGACTTTACTGACCCTTGTCGTAGTACCGATCGTGTACGAAATCCTGATGAAAATCAAAGGGAAAATAAGTGGACGAAAACGTAAAGCAGTGAAAGAGTAAATGCAAGATAAAGCAGTCCTGTAGCAGGACTGCTTTTTTTAATAGGAGAGGAAGCATTGGATATGCTCCGTTCATAATTTGGCACGATTTTTCATGAAATAAAACGTGAAAGCATCCCAATCAAGTGAGAAACTGCTTTCACGTGAAAATACATTTTGTTGTATGCCCGCAAAAGAGAGATTCCTTGAAAGAATTTCAGAAAAAGCCCGACAACATCACCTTCCAGAAAAAACCTCCCGGCACTATTACCATTTTTCAAAAAATTATATTGATTCCATTAAAAGTCTGGACTATAATAACATTAACGAAAGCGCTTTCGATGAAGAGGGGACAGTAATGGTTACAATCTATGACTTAGCAAAACGCACTGGATTTTCCAGTACGACAGTTTCTAAAGCTCTAAACAATTACTCTGATGTCAGTGAAAAGACAAAGAAGAAAATCCTCGATGCGGCAACTGAAATGGGATACCTCCCCAATGCACATGCCCAGTCTTTATCGACCAAGAAATCCTGGACAATCGGTGTCATGTTCTCAGAGGACAATGAGGTTGGTATGAAACACCCTTTCTTTAGCTCGCTTATTGAAAGTTTCCGAAAGTTTGTGGAGAAAGAAGGGTATGATCTAATCTTTGCTTCTCGCAATCTGCGAAATCGGGATACTAGTTATCTGGAACACTTTTTATATCGCGCAGTGGATGGAATCGTCGTAATATGTTCGGATCCAAGCGATCCCCAGGTGCAGGACATGATCAACAGTCATATCCCCATCGTCGTGATCGACATGAGCGATCAGAACTGCAGCGTCGTATATTCCGATAATATCGAAGGCGGAAAGCTGGCTGTGAATTATCTTCATTCACTGGGTCATACGAAAATCGCCCATATTTCAGGTGATCCATCGATTGATGCAGGGGCACAAAGGATTAAAGGGTTTACTAAGGCCATGGATGAATTAAACCTTCCGATTCATCAAGGATATCTTGTAAATGGTGGAATGTTCTCGATTAAAGAAGGAAAGGCTGCTATGGAATCCCTGCTAATGCTGGAACCGATCCCCACTGCTGTCTTTGTTTCGGGGGACCATATGGCCATCGGTGCGATGGAAGCCATTAAAGAAAAGGGTTTGAGAATACCTGAAGATATTTCGGTTATTGGCTATGACGATATTGAAATGTCTGCCTACGTGACACCGAAACTTACAACGATCAGACAGGACACAGATGTGATCGGTGCCCGTGCCGGAAAATTACTGATTAAACAGATCATACAAAAGAAGAAGTTGTTTAAAACGGAAGTGATTCCGGTCCAGTTAATGATCCGCGAATCATGTGGAATGTTGAAAAAAGAAAAAAAAAGATAACTTAATTTTTTTTGGTAATTCCGAAACCGGTTTCGGGATTTTTAAAAAAAGTGAACGAAACCGCTTTCGTATTTATAATTTCTAAAAGTGAAAAAGGGGGATTAAGATGAAGAAGGTTTTAGCACTATTCTTGACGTTTGTACTTATCGCAGGGGTGTTGGCAGGCTGTGCGGGGGACTCCAAATCATCAGGTGATTCTAAAAAGAATGACGTAGATTTAAAGGTTTGGTCGTTTACAGATGAGTTAAAGAAACCAATCACAAAGTTTGAAGAGAAAAATGGTGTGAAAGTGGAATTGACGATTGTTCCCATTGCCGACTATCCTACGAAATTAAAGCCTGTACTTGAAAGCGGAGTAGGGGCACCGGATGTTTTCACCGGTGAGATTGCCTTCCTTAAACAATGGGTTGACGCAGGGTATTGGGAAAACTTATCAGAAGATCCTTACAACGTAGATGAAATCAAAGATAAATATGTTCCATACGTTTTTGACCTAGGAAAAGATAAAGAAGGAAATGTAAGAGCCCTGTCATGGCAAACGACGCCAGGCGGACTATTCTATAAGAGAAGCATCGCCAAAGAAGTACTTGGAACAGATGATCCGACTGAAGTAGGCAATATGCTTAACTCAATGGACAATGTATTCAAAGTAGCTGAAAAGATGAAAGAGAAAGGCTACAGCATGTTCCCGGATGAAGGTTCAATCCGCTGGTTCTCCCAAGGGGACAATCCACAACCATGGGTGAACGACAAGAATGAACTGAAGCTGACGGAACAAAAGATCGAGTTCATGGACTATGCTAAAACATTACGTGAGAACAGCTATACAGCACTGGCGCCTGAGTGGTCTCCATCATGGTTCGAAGCAATGGATAAGCCGATCAAAGTAAAAGAAAATGGAAAAGAAAAAGAAACTCAAGTGTTCTCTTATGTTCTTCCTACATGGGGTCTTCACAGTGTTCTGAAAACGAACGTGAAGGAATCTGCAGGGGACTGGGCTGTAACAAATGGACCAAGCCCGTACTTCTGGGGTGGTACTTGGTTAGGAGTGTATGAAAAGTCTGAGAACAAAGAACTTGCTTATGACTTTGTGAAAATGATGACACAAGATGATGAATTCTTAACGGATTGGGCGAAAGAAACAGGGGATGTTCTATCCTACCTGCCTGTAACGAATGAAATCAAAGACGATTTCAGTGACGAATTCCTTGGTGGTCAAAATAACTATCAATTCTTCCTTGAGCAAGCGAAAGAAATCGAGCCAGGTATCGTAACGAAATACGATCAACAATTGGATACATTCTATGGAAACGCAGTTCAGGAATTTGTAGACGGTAAGAAATCAAAAGAAGAAGCTGTCAAAGAATTCTACAAAAAAGCACAAAACGCATACCCGGACTTAAAAGTTCCAAGTAACTAAGACGTTCTACTCAATTAACGGCGAGTGACACAGGTCACCTGTGTCACTTGCCAATTCTACTAACAACTAGGGGGGGCTGGGGAATGAAGAAATTAGACCGATACGGTTATGTTTTTATTGCCCCGTTTTGGATCATCTTTCTAATATTCAGCATTTATCCTGTAGCACTTACATTCTATTACAGCTTTACGAATTATTCAGGAAGCGGGACGGCAGAAGTGGTTGGTCTTGCAAACTATGCCCGTCTATTGACGGATAGTTACTTTGTAGAAGCATTTTTTAACACGTGGAAAATCTGGGGGGATCAACTTTGCCCTGCAAATTGGTCTGGCCCTTGTACTCGCATTAATCTTCTCTGATATGAGAATGAAGTTAAAAGGTTTGGCATTTTTCAGATCGATCTTTTATTTACCTAATTTAATCACCATCAGTTCAGTCGCTCTGCTGTTTGGTATTTTACTAGACTGGCAGCACGGATCATTAAATATGGTCCTATTAAATATAGGTCTTATATCAGAACCGATTAATTGGCTGAATGAGCCAACAACTGCACAGCTGTCTGTTTCCCTGATTCTTACATGGATGTGGTTCGGCCATTCGTTCATAGTCGTCATGGCGGGTGTTTCAGGAATATCGAAGGATTATTATGAGGCTGCATTGATCGACGGGGCAAACCGCTTTCAGACCTTTACGAAAATTACGATTCCATTACTCAAACCAATCTTACTGTACATCATGATCACATCCTTGATTGGAGGTCTTCAGCTGTTTGATTTACCAATGCTTCTGACAGACGGAATCGGCTCTCCGGAGGGATCATTGAATACGATGGTGCTTTATCTGTACAATCAGGCATTCAAGTTTAACAATTACGGATATGCATCAGCAGTGGCATATGGATTGTTTGTCATTACCCTGATCTTCTCAGCGATTGTCTTTAAAGGGATGTATGGAAATGAACGCAAACAAGCAAGGAAGGTGTAAAGCATGTTGGGAAAAACAGCGGTTGAAAAAAATGTATCGACTCAGAAGGTAGAGAAGTCGGAACCTGAACTTCTTCCACACGAGTCTAAATTAAAGACCAGAAAGAACATAGTGAAGAGCATCATTTATATCCTGCTTGTACTGATGGCGATTGTTTGCTTCATCCCATTCCTCATGATGCTTGTCAACGCTACAAGATCAAATGAAGCAATCCTGTCAGGGTTCACCTTGATCCCAGGCAGCTCCTTAGTGGAGAACTATACGAATATGATGGAGTATGTAAACATTTGGTCCGGATTTAAGAATAGTCTGATCATCGCAGTCCTTACGACAGTCCTGTCAGGGTATTTCTCAGCCTTGACCGCGTATGGGTTTGCGTTCTACACATTCAAGGGAAAGAATTTCTTATTCGTCTTCATGCTTGTGATGATGATGGTTCCAGGACAATTGGGGCTGATCGGGTTTTATGAATTAAGTAAGAACCTTGGGATTCTCGATACATTCATCCCACTGATTGTACCGACCATTGCAAGTCCGTTTGTCGTGTTCTTCCTACGACAGTATATAAAGACGACCCTTCATCCAAGTTTAATTGAAGCGGCCCGCATTGATGGTGCCAGTGAGTTCAAGATTTTCCATACGGTGGGCATCCCGATCATGATGCCGGCTGTTGCGACGATGTCGATCTTCACGTTCATCGGTTCATGGAATAACTACATCATGCCGCTCGTGATCCTGTTCTCGCCTGAGAAATATACGTTGCCAGTTTTGATGGGATTCTTAAAAGGATCGCAGGTAGCTCAAAACCTGGGCTCAATGTATTTAGGAATTGCGATATCTGTTGTACCGATCATGATTGCGTTCCTATTCCTATCTAAATATATCGTAAACAGCATTTCAGCAGGATCAATCAAAGAATAGAGGAGAGAATGAGATATGCATTTTGATAAAACATTTACCTTTGGAACCGCTACATCATCGTATCAAATAGAAGGAGCACATCAAGAAGGGGGAAGAACACCATCCATCTGGGATATGTTCTGTGACATTCCGGGAAAAGTGTATAAGCGGCATAACGGAGATGTTGCATGTGATCATTATCACCGATATGAAGAAGATATCCAGCATATTAAACGCCTTGGAGTGGATACGTACCGTTTCTCGATTGCCTGGCCACGTATCTTTCCTGAAAAAGGGAAATACAATCAGGAAGGCATGGACTTTTATAAAAATCTTGCCAAAAGGCTGCAGGAAGAAGGCATCAAGCCTGCTGTGACATTGTATCACTGGGATCTTCCATTGTGGGCTCATGAAGAAGGCGGATGGGTCAATCGTGAATCTGTGCAATGGTTCCTGGAATATGCAAGAGCGTGCTTTACAGAACTTGATTCTGTCGTAGATTCATGGATCACCCATAATGAGCCTTGGTGTGCAGGTTTCCTCGGCTACCATCAAGGTGTGCATGCCCCAGGGCACACGAATCTGGACGAAGCCGTCAAAGCCGTTCATCATATGTTGTTATCCCACGGAAAAGCGGTTGAGATGTTGAAGAAAGATTTCCAATCACAAACGGATATCGGCATTACGTTGAATCTGTCACCGGTTTATCCGAATACAGATTCCGTGAACGATGCATTGGCAGCCAATAATGCGGACGGATATTCAAACCGCTGGTTCCTTGATCCTGTATTCAAGGGAGAGTATCCGAAAGACATGATGAACTTATTCTCTAAATATGTCCATTCCTATGACTTTATCAAAGAAGGGGACATGGAACTGATTTCAATAGAGTGTGATTTCTTCGGTATTAACTATTATAGCCGTGGTATCGTTGAATTCAGTGCGGCCCATGACTTTATGCATAAAGGTGCCCACTCTGATTATAAGAAGACGGGAATGGGCTGGGATATTGCGCCGAATGAATTCAAAGACCTCATTCGTCGCCTGAGACAGGAATATACTGCCCTTCCTATCTACATTACAGAAAACGGAGCGGCTTTTGACGACGTGTTGGAAAATGGAAGAGTGCACGACAAGGACCGTGTTGACTATTTAAATCAGCATCTTCAAGCAGTTTCCGACCTGAATGAAGAGGGCATGAATATCCAGGGCTATTACCTATGGTCATTGATGGATAATTTTGAGTGGAGCTTCGGTTATGATAAGCGATTCGGTATTCTTTATGTGGATTTTGAAACCCAGGAACGAATTTGGAAAGACAGTGCCTTCCGATATGCAGAAGTCATCAGAGAGCATAAGGCCGGACATTCCGCCGAAGAGGGTGCAAAGGAAGTAACCCAATGAGCACAAAGCAAGTAGAAGTGATCTTAACTGCCAAAGACACAGGAGATCGGTTCTCTCGTCAACAGCCGGTTTCCTTTTCTTCCGGTGAGATGAAAGCATCCACTCATATCAAGATCGATCCTGAACAAAAGTATCAAGAGATAATAGGATTTGGAGGAGCATTCACTGAATCCGCTGCTCACAGTCTCTCCCTGATTAGCCCTGAAAAAAGGCAACAGGTCATAAGGCGCTATTTCCACCCGGAAGAAGGCCTTGGCTATCGGTTAGGCCGGACACATATCAATAGTTGCGATTTTTCTCTGGGGAACTATACATACGTGAAGGATGGAGATACTTCCCTAGAAAGCTTTTCCATCGAGCGGGAGAAAAAGCTTGTGCTTCCTCTCATTCATGATGCGATGGAAGTGGCAGGGAGTGAGCTCTCCATAGTGGCATCACCGTGGAGCCCTCCTGCATGGATGAAATCGAACAATGAAATGAACAACGGTGGGAAACTGCTGCCTGAGTTTCAATCCGTATGGGCAGACTACTATTCCAGGTATATTGAGGCCATGGAAGAAGAAGGGGTCAAAATCTGGGGAATCACCATTCAGAATGAGCCTGAAGCAAAGCAGGTTTGGGATTCCTGTCTCTATACAGGAGAAGAAGAGCGTGATTTCATCAAACATCATTTAGGTCCGTCCCTTGTTGAAAAGGGACATGATGATGTAAAGGTCATCATATGGGATCATAATCGTGATGTGATCTACGAGCGCGCACATGCTGTGTTATCTGATCCTGAAGCGGCCCGTTATGTATGGGGGACAGGGTTGCATTGGTATGTATCCGAGGAGTTTGAAAATCTTTCGAAAGTCCATCAAGCATTCCCTGACAAGCATCTGATATTTACAGAAGGGTGTCAGGAAGGCGGCGTCCAATTAGGTTCATGGGATACAGGTGAACGTTATGGAAGAAATATCATCGGTGACCTGAACCATTATCTTGAAGCGTGGATCGACTGGAATCTCGTATTGAATGAAGAGGGAGGCCCCAATCATGTAGGGAACTACTGTGATGCCCCGGTCATTGTCGATACAGTGAAGGACGAAGTACACTATAACAGCTCTTATTATTATATTGGGCATTTTAGTAAATATATTAAACCCGGAGCAAGACGCATTGAGTGTCAGGTCTCGAATGACAGGATAATATCCACGGCTTTTGAAAATGAAGATGGAAGACTTGTCGTTGTTACCATGAATGCAAATGATCATGATGAAGAGATTGCGCTATCCTGCGGTGACGGAAGCATAAACACCACTCTTCCATTACATTCGATCGCAACGTTTATCATTGGTTAGAAGGAAAGCAGTCCTTTGAGGGCTGCTTTTTTTTTATGTGGTCTGTGATCATGACAATATCGTTCTGCCGTGAGTTTCACAACACCTTCGGAAGCCGGAACCCATCCCGTCAACAAATACCCACTGTGCATCGTCTGACAACCGTGTTTCTTCCATTGACTGACCTCCCCTCTCACATAATCCCTGGACAACCATCATAGAATAGACCATCTAATACAAAGGCGGGTTACAACGATATGAGTCTGTTTTTAAGGGGTACGTTGGTGCTGGTGGTGACGGCTTTTCTGGGAGAGTGTTTGGAATTTGTCATAAATATGATTCTTGCCAGGGAACTGGGGGAAGCAGGTCTTGGAACGTATATGTCGATCCTGCCGACCGTGTTCCTGATTGTCATTTTATCAAGTATGGAACTTCCCATAAGCCTTTCTAAATTTTTTGCTGAACGGGAGGAAACGTATCACCGTGGAATGCTTCACTATGCTTTTCGATTTGCAGTCATCACCACGTGTGTTCTCCTGGTTCTAATGGTTCTGATCTACACATGGACGCCATTATTCCAAGGCTATCATCCGGGAATACGATGGCTTATTCTGATCGTGATTCCGATTGTGGCTTTTACTTCCATAACGAGAGGCTATTTTATGGGGATCCAGAAGATGAGTAAAATAGCGGTGGCTAATTTCCTGCGTAAAGGAATTCAACTTCTTTTATTGGTTTCGATTTATCAGTTTCTATCATTTGATGTCGATGTGTCGATTCTCATCGCTCTGGGGACACTGATTGCCAGTGAAGGGGTCGTTTTTGTTTATTTAATGCATGCTTACTTTCATGCAATTAAGGGTAATAGAAAGAAAAGCCATCTAACATTGACGAATTCAGAAATGAGGAAGTCGGTGTTGTCGGTGTCGCTTCCAACGACCATGCTCAGAATCTTTCACGCCCTTACCCATGCCGTTCAGCCGTTTCTTATCAAATGGACTTTAGTGCTTTCAGGAATGGGGATGTCAGAGGCGAATGAACATTTCGGGATGCTTGCAGGGATTGCCCTCACCATTGGTTTCTTCCCGTCATTCATTGCTTTTTCCATGTTGATTGTCTTGATTCCCACGGTGTCTGAAAAAGCTTCTGCCAAGGATATGGAAGGAATCATCACTCATCTTAAGCAGGTGATGTGGATTACATTGGGCTATGGGGTCCCCGCCGTTTTACTTTATTATTTGCTGGGGGATTATCTGACAGAGACCTTTTTTCATTCTGTTTCGTCGTCTTATTATTTGAAACTGCTCTGGCCTTACTTTCTCTTTCATTTTCTGGTTTTTCCACTCCAAGCCTTTCTGATCGGTCTGGGACTGGTGAAGGATGCCCTTCTTCATACTATCTGGTCGAGTGTGTTTTCTTTCAGTTTGATCTATCTGCTGGGGTCCCGTTTTGGCATGGAAGGAGTCATTGTCGGCATGAATGCGGGATCGGTACTCATAACCATGCTTCACTACTTTACGGTATGTAGAGAATTGGAAACGACAATATGGTTAAAATCAGCAATAAAAATGTAAACTACTAAAAAACAACCATGTCCCCCTTTAGGTGCATTGATTTTGCAAATAGAGGGACGGACCTTTTATTCTGAGAGTGCGTACATACCATCTACAGTTATGATGGATGATTTCATAACCTCAAAGGAGACATATATGATTGATTCTATATTATTCAATATTATGTTAGTCGGAGTACTTGGCATTGCTTCCCAATGGATGGCATGGAGATTCAGGCTCCCTGCCATCGTGATCATGTCCATTGCGGGATTATTGGTTGGCCCGATTTTCGGCCTCATCAATCCGAAGGACGATTTTGGGGAAGTGTTCAAACCGATCATATCCATGGCTGTTGCCATCATTCTTTTTGAAGGAAGCTTGAACCTGAATTTTCGTGAGGTCAAGGGGTTGGGCAAGCCATTATTCCGAATCGTGACCATCGGAGCCTTACTTGCCTGGATACTCGGATCCCTGGGTGCTCACTATGTAGCGGGTTTATCCTGGGCTGTATCCTTTGTCATCGGTGGATTATTTATCGTCACCGGCCCAACGGTCATTCTGCCGCTTGCTTAGACAGGCTAAGCTTAAGCCGAGACCTGCGGCGATTTTGAAATGGGAAGGGATCGTAGTCGATCCATTCGGTGCCCTGCTGGCCGTATTTGCCTTTGAAATTATTAACTTTTTAATAAGCGATGATGTAACTGGATTATCCCTGCTGCTATTCTTTGCCGCTTCATTATTTGCCGTTGTATTTGGATGGGCATTGGGTAAATTCACGGGCTTTATCTTTGAAAACGGACAGGTCCCGGAGTTCCTGAAATCACCTGTCGTCTTCGCTCTGGTTCTGGCGTGCTTCACGATATCCGATCAGATTACACATGAGACCGGATTGTTAGCCGTGACCGCCATGGGGATGACCCTGGCGAATATGCATATATCATCCATCGATGATATACGTCATTTTAAAGAGAACATCTCGGTGCTGCTTATTTCGACGATTTTCGTCATGCTGACAGCATCCTTAACTGTGGATACCTTATTCAGAATCTTTAACTGGAACATCATTGCTTTCGTCCTTCTCATGCTCTTCATTGTCAGGCCGCTGTCCATATGGCTATACCCAGGGGGACGGACCTGTCAAGCAAGGAGAAAATCCTGGTTGGATGGATCGCACCAAGGGGGATCGTTGCCTTAACCGTATCAAGTTATTTCGCTTCTGTTCTACTGGACAAAGGCTTCGAGGATGCGTCGATCTTAACATCCTTAACCTTTGCCCTCGTATTTTCCACAGTATGTGCCCATGGCTTCTCCATTAAATGGCTGGCGAAGAAATTGGATCTCGCCATTGACGAAAGACCGGGTGTCATCATTGTGGGAGGAAGCAAATTCAGCACGGAATTCGCAAAGGCCCTTCAGGATCTTAAGATTCCGGTCCTCATTGCAGATTCTTCCTGGCAGCGGTTGTTTTCTGTTAGAAAGGCGGGGATCCCTTTTTACAGAGGGGAAATCTTATCCGAACAAACGGAATACTATCTCGATATGACGCCATATGAATACATGATCGCTGCTACGGAGCTTGATTCCTACAATGCCCTGGTGTGTACGACCTTCGTTCCTGAGATCGGCCGTAATAATCTGTTTCAGCTTAGCCTCCGCAGTCAGCGGGACGATGACCTTGAAGATATGGTCCATACGATCGGGGGACGGATCCTATTTCAGAACCATGTCACTTGGGAAGAGCTGAATAAACGTATCGAACGGGGAGACGTGTTCAGAAAAACGAATATTACCGAAAAGTATACGTTTGAAGAGTATCTGGGAGAGAGGGAGGAACATACATTGTTGTTATTCGCCCTTAAACCTACCGGCAAGATTGAATTCTTTACAGAAAGGGCATCGCCTAAGGTTGAGCAGGGAGATGTCATTGTCAGCCTGACACAGCCTTGCAAGGAACTCAATAAGATTCAGGAAAAGCTTACTGTTCAAAGGGAAAAGGAAATCTTGAAAGCCCAAAATGAACAGGAGGAAAAGAAAGACTAAAGAGCTCTGACAACTAGAGGAAACGGCATGAGAGATAGAGAAAAGCACGGTTGAGAAAGCAACCGTGCTTTTATTATTGTCAACTTAAATTAAGTCTTAATCACCAAATCAGCCCGTTCCTTCGGCGCTACGGTCTTCATATAATACTCTTCCGCTTTCCAATATCTCTTTTGAAATTTTTCAATCTTTTGCTGTGTTCCATTCTTTTCCCGTTGGAATCGTTTCTCTCTCGGGCAGTCCAGGTAAATCACATGATCGTAAAACGCTCTCCACTCTTCCCGCTGGAGAAAGACTCCTTCCATGATAATAAGAGAAGTATCAGGTAGGTTAACCACTTTTTCCTTATGGCTATCGGAGCTTTCATCATAAATAAGCAAATTTAGTTCCCCTGCAACCTTCAGTTCGCTGAATAAATGGTCTGTTATCCATTCTGCATCCCACTGTAAGTGGTAATACTCAAACCACTCCTCGTGTCCTGTGTTATAACGCCTTTTTCTGTCCGTTATGAAGTCATCCATATGAAAAATGCAAACAGGAATAGTATTTCTCCGAAGGTGCTGTTCCATTTTTGTTACGAATGTCGTTTTTCCTGAACGGCTCAGTCCGTCTATTCCAAGTATCACTCGCTGGCCTTTTTCAACGTTCAGGAATTCATCGCATAGAGACAGTGTATGATCTTCCAATACATCCCCACCTTAAAACAGATTAATGAACTCATTTATACTCCATATATTAACATGAAATGACAACGCCTTTGATCCACACAATGGCTGATGTCTTCAAAAGGAAAGACCAAGTCACGAGGAACTTGGTCAATTAACAAGTGTTATCTTTATATCATCTTCAAGTTATAAGCCGCCGTCTTTATAAGGAAGGATTATTTCTTCCCGTTAAATTTCTTCCCGTTAAATTTCTCCCCGATTAGCTGCTTCACTTGATTATAAGTCAGTCCTGAATCTCTATTCAGCCGTTTGACCTCATCGATATCCGTACCGGAACGAGTGACGTTCTTCTTCTTCCCGTCCATCCAACACACCCCCTCTTCCTTAATGTAAATCAAGGGGATGTGTTCTATTCAAACGAATGAGGGACGGACCTTCCGTCAATTCTTACCCGTACGCTTGTATACGAGGTCAAATACGAGGAGGATCATGGCAATGGTGAAGGCGGTATAGGAATAGGCCGGATGTCCTGCCAGATTTTTCACACCGATCCCTGCAAAAGCCCATACAAACACAAGGGGATAAAGAAGGTCGTGCTGACTCATGCGGAACCAGAAGGCAAGCACCGATGCAACGATTAGTCCGGTGTAAGCCCATACCAAGTCAGGAATGGCGAACCCATCCCACCCGATATCCGTTAAGTAATAGGTAATATTGACAATCGTCGCCACGGAAATCCACCCCAGATAAATGGAAAAAGGGGCTGAATCCAAGAGGGACGGACCTGTGCCCTTCACTCGTCGGTAAAGGGCGATAAGGGTCAATAATAATCCAAGCATAATCAATACGGAAATGAAAAAAAAGTTGTAGTGCCACACAAAGATCCATGATGAGTTAAGTAGACAGCTTAAGATGAAAAGTCCGCTTGTTTCCTGATACAGGGGTAAATCCCGTCTATCTTTAGGAAATTGCCGGATGATCCAAATGGCAAGCAGCACATATATGAGGCTCCAAATTGAGAAAACATACCCAGCCGGTGTAATCATGATATCGAGACGGTCACTGATTTCCCCTGTGGATTGATTGTTAAGGGGTAACATGACAGCGAGGGTGTTCATCACGATCACCAAGGCAAATGCTAAACTATTTAAGATCAGTCTCATCGAAAATACCTCCCTTAATGGTAAAAAGTTTTTCATGTGAATCAGTAAGTCTGAAAGAGAAAAGTAAGGGAAAGATCTGCAGGCATTAGGCATCCTTCACCCAGGGTTTAAAACGGATTATTATATACTATTCCACTCTTGCCCTATTAAAAACCAAATGAAGACAGTTCAGGAAAAAAGGATTCCTGCAAGATCTTGAAGGATTTAAGCAATTTATCGAGAATTAGAAAAGGATAGAGACTATTGAAAAATTGATTAGGGGGACAATATGGACCGTACACATGATACATATTCAGAAAGTTGGGATTTGGATGTTTTTTTCCAAGGCGGGAGTGATTCTCAGGAATTCAGGAAACATCTCGATATATTAAATAGAAAGAAAGATCAGTTCGCAGAAAATGCCCTCGGATTCCATCCGCCTCAATCGCCAAAAGATGCAGACCTTGTATGGCATTTGATTGAAGAAGCAAAAGAGGTCATGCTGTATTTGCGACAGGCGGGTGCCTTCGTGAGCTGTCTGGAAGCTCAAAATATGCATGACCGGAAAGCCGATTCCCTCAGGGGGGAAGTCACAAGCCTTAGTGCCGACTTTTCGTCTACTTTCACTAAATTTCAGCAGCAGCTTTCAGACTGTACAGAAGAGGTCTGGAATGAATTGCTTCAGCATGATCAGCTGAATGAGATTGCATTTGTACTGAATGAGTGGAGAAAAAAATCAAAAGATAAGCTTTCAAGTGCAGAAGAGTCACTGATTCAGGCATTGGCGGTGGACGGCTATCATGGCTGGGGACAAATGTATGACACAATTGTAGGCTCCATGGAGATTGAACACGATGGCAAGACACTATCGATAGGGCAGGCTAATAATCTCCTTTCTAGCCCCGATGAGAACACACGTAAAGAGGTATTTGGGAAATTAGAGAAAGCATGGGAGCAACATGAGGAGCTGTTCGCCAGGACGCTCAACCACCTGGGTGGCTTCCGTTTAAATGTCTATAAAAAGCGGGGCTGGGAAGAATTGATGAAGGAGCCGCTTGAATACAACCGAATGAAGCAGGAAACCCTGGATGCCATGTGGGGGGGCGATTTCCAAAAATAAGAAGCCCTTCGTCCAGTACCTGGAGAGAAAAGCACAACTGATCGGGAAGGAACGTCTGGACTGGTACGATTTAGACGCCCCGGTGGCAGAATCAACGAGCAGCATGCCATTTGAAGAGGGAGCAACATTCATCCTGAAGCAGTTCTCCCGTTTTGGAGAAGAGATGGCTGGGTTTGCTCAGAAGGCATTCGAGGATCAATGGATTGAAGCCGAGGATCGTCCCGGAAAACGTCCAGGCGGGTTCTGCACGTCCTTTCCGTTAAGTGATCAATCGCGCATTTTCATGACGTATTCAGGATCCATGTCCAACGTCTCCACCCTTGCACACGAGTTAGGGCATGCGTTTCACTCCTATGCGTTGAAACCGATGCATACGTTGAATCGGAACTATGCCATGAACGTCGCTGAGACCGCGTCCACATTTGCCGAGATGATCGTGGCGGATGCAGCTGTGAAAGAAGCGGAAACAAAGGAAGAAAAGATTGCCCTCGTAGAAGACAAGCTTCAGCGGAGTGTCGCATTCTTCATGAATATTCACGCCCGTTTCTTATTCGAGACCCGCTTCTACGAGGAACGGAAGAAAGGGATTGTATCGTCAGATAAGCTTAATGAACTGATGGAGGAAGCGCAGAAGGAAGCCTTCTCTGATTCCCTTGGAGAAATTCATCCGCGCTTCTGGGCATCAAAGCTTCATTTCTACATTACCGGTGTGCCGTTCTATAACTTCCCTTACACATTTGGATACTTGTTCTCCCTGAGTATTTATGCCAAAGCGCTGGAATCCGGTGAAAGCTATGAAGATCACTACATGGCACTACTCCGTGACACAGCCATCATGAATGTTGAAGAGCTGGCTATGAAACATCTTGGTGAAGACATTACGAAAGAAGCATTCTGGGAAAAGGGAATCAATCTGTGTATTGCAGATGTGAAAGAATTCCTGGAGTTAACAACCTAATCTTTACAGGGTCCGTTCCTTAAGGGAACGGGCTTTTTTTAGTGGAATCAAAGGGAATGGTCCTGCAACCCCTAAGCCTCAAGTCTGATTTGAAAATAAAGCTGAGGCTCGTTATGGGATATGTGGAAAATAGGTAGGATAGAGACATGAAGAAGAAAGGAGGCAACATCATATGAAGAAATTTGGATTGCTTTTAGGCGGGGGGATCGCAGCCATTGTCCTGTTAGCCAACTTAGGACCGATTGTGGGGCTTGGGATTTCACTATTGATCATGTATTACAGCTTTAAAGGGTTTGTGAAAACAGACTCCACAATGAAAAAAATCTTATGGGCACTGATCGGCCTGGCCGCTTTTAGTGCTACAATTTCCAACTTCCCTGCCATTATCGGTTTAGTCGCACTTTACGTTCTGTATGTAATCTATAAGAACTGGAAAGAAGAAGAAGTCGTGATAGAAGAAAGATCGGCGGATCCATTCACAAATTTTGAAAGAGAATGGTCCCAATTAAAAAACTAGGATCAGGTAAGGTTTTTTGATGCCTTAACAGGCCGGCCTCACAAACCCAAAAACGAAAAGGAGAGAGTCCATTATGGCAAATTTATTCCAACGAATCAAAAATACAGTCATGTCCGACATGCACGAAGCATTAGATAAAAAGGAAAAGAAAAATCCGATAGCGGTATTGAATCATTACTTGAGACAGTGTGAACAGGAGGTGGAGAAGGTAAGAAAGCTGGTAGAAAGGCAATATCTTCTAAAAGAAGAATTCCAGAAAGAGTACCAGCAGGCTTCTGCTTTAGCTGATAAGCGAAAATATCAGGCTGAGGTTGCATCGAAAGCACATGAAGAGGGTCTGTATGAATTTGCCCTTCAGGAACATAAATATTATGAAGAACGTGCAGAACGCATCCAGGAGTCCAAGATGAACGCAGCGAAGGAACTTGAGGAGCTGGAAAGAAAATATGAAGAAATGAAGCATAAGCTGAAGGATATGTATATCAAGAGAATGGAGCTGATGGGAAGGGAGAATATTGCCCGTGCCCACAACAGGATGAATCATGTCCTTGAATCGTCTTCTGGATATAACAGCGGGGCTTTCTCTAAGTTTGAAGAAATTGAAACATACCTAGATCATTTAGAGCACGGGGTGAATTCCTCTTATTATCGAAATACAATCGATGCAAAGATCGCCAAACTAGAAAAAGAAGTGAAAAAAGAGGAATCCGAAGCCATTCCATCCTAAAACATGGTATTCTAGTCTAAGAAAACGAATACTACTCGAGATTGAAGGGGTAGCCCACCTGGGTTCACCCCGTTTTATCATCATATATGGACTTTATAACCAATAGAGGAAATTCAGAAACGGTTATCAGGCTTCGAATTTGTTGCACCCCTATATACATAACCAGAAAGGAGGACCCCCCTTGTTCAATCGCTTACAGTCAGACGGAATCAGCTGGATTATACTGATCGGTACCTTGTTAATATTGTTGGAAGTTTCGTTTTATGATGGGGGGGTTCTTGTCTTTCTTTCCATAGCGGCCTTTTGCATCTATATTGGAAGAAAAAAGCTCCCGAGTCTTCTCGGAAAGTTATTACTCTGGTTCGGGATCATCAGCTTGGCAGTCAATATTTTTAATACCGTGGCATTTAAGTTTCTGTTATTTGCCATTCTGATATTCATAATCATTCGGTTTGCTGATTCCAAGAAGCATCCGAAATATATCTCTCCAAGGATAAAAGAAACGTTCAATCAGCCCGGTGAACCACTCATCATGAAAAGGTCCGCTCTTCAAAACGAATGGTTTGGACAGAAACGAACACCGGAAGACGTTTACGAATGGAATGATATCAATATTCAGGGAGTGTTTGGGGATTCCGTCATCGATATGGGGAATACCGTGCTTCCTAAAGGGACGTCTGTCGTTTCGATTCGGAACATATTGGGGAATATTGAAATTTTGATCCCATACGATGTGGAAGTGAGCGTCCATCACTCGGTCCTCGCCGGGTCGATTGAAATTTTTGAAGAAGTGGAGCCGAAAGCAATCAATGAGTCCCTTTATTATCAGACACCCGGATATGATACGGCTCCTCAGAGGGTGAAGATTATTACCTCGATGTGGATCGGTGACTTCGAGGTGAAGAGAATATGAGTACTGTAAGTAAGCAGGTCGTTGCAGGTTCGCTTTTCTCTCTTTTAATGGTGGTTTTCTTGTCCCTGTCATTCTTTTATTTGTATCCATTAGAGGATTGGTCGTTATTATGGGAAAAAGAAATGATGGATATCCCCGGAGCAGGGTTCATTCTTGTCGTGAGCATCCTTTTCGGGATTGTGTTTGGCATTTGGACAGGTTTGAAGGATAAACGGCAGTTGAGAGAAATTGAAGACGCCTTACTGGATGTTGAGCAGGGAAGGAGTTTCACCCTTCCTGAAACCGCGACGGTAGAAGTCGGGCAAGTGTTGAAGAAGGTTGATGCTTTAGGGAAGCACCTCACAGATCAAGCCCGGCACTCCCAAAAGCTTGCCAATGAAAAGGCGGAAGAACAGGAAAAGAGAATCCAGGAAATTGTTTCACAGGAAAGAAACCGGCTGGCGAGGGAATTGCATGACTCTGTCAGTCAGCAATTATTCGCTGCATCCATGATGATGTCAGCTATTACGGAAACACCGACAGCCGGGCGTACCCTTCAAGAAGAGAAACAGCTATCGATGGTGGAACAGATGATCCATCAGTCACAGCTGGAAATGAGGGCGCTTCTTCTGCATCTTCGACCGGTTGCGTTAAAAGATAAGAACCTGCAAGAAGGAATGAGGGAGCTCCTGGTCGAATTAGCTCAGAAGGTTCCTCTGGATATCGAGTGGAAGATAGAAGACATGAAACTTGATAAAGGGATTGAAGATCATCTTTTCCGGATCTTGCAGGAATCGGTTTCGAATACACTCCGGCATGCGAAGGCGACTTCTCTGGACATCAGGCTGATCAAGAGGGAATCCATTATCATCTTGAGGGTAGTCGACGATGGCCGGGGATTTGATGTGAATGAATCAAAGGTCACGAGCTCTTACGGGCTTCAGAATATGAGGGAGCGTGCCATTGAAATCGGCGGCACGTTCAAAATCATCAGCGTACCGAATAAAGGAACCCGCTTAGAGGTGAAGGTTCCCGTTGTGGAGAATGAGGGTGAAAAAAATGATTAAAGTGGTATTTGTCGATGATCATGAAATGGTGAGGATCGGGGTTTCTTCTTACTTGTCTGCTCAAGCGGATATTGATGTTGTAGGGGAAGCGTCGGATGGAAAAGAAGGGGTCGAGCTTGCCCTCGAAATGCGGCCGGATATCATTCTTATGGATCTTGTCATGAAAGAAATGGATGGAATTCAGGCTACGAAGGAAATCATCCAAACGTGGCCTGAGGCGAAGATCATCATCGTCACGAGCTTCCTGGATGATGACAAGGTGTATCCTGCCCTGGAAGCGGGAGCAGTCAGTTATATGCTGAAAACGTCGAAAGCGAGTGAAATTGCCGAAGCTGTCCGGAAAACGTATAATGGTCAGTCGATCCTTGAGCCGGAAGTCACGGGTAAAATGATGACCCGCATGAGGCAGAAGACCGTAACTCACCCCCACGAAGAACTCACCAACCGAGAACTGGAGATCCTTCTCCTGATGACACAGGGAAAAACGAACCAGGAAATTGCCGACGAATTGTTCATCGCTTTGAAGACAGTGAAAACCCACGTTAGCAATATCCTCTCTAAACTGGGTGTTCAAGACAGAACCCAGGCTGTGATTTATGCCTTTAAGCATGACTTGGCTAAATAAAAAAATGCTATTTTTTCGTAAAGATTGATGCTTTTAAAAGTAATTTTCTTCTTCCTTAATAGAAAAGCAATCTCTCATCACCTGGTTTTTATTCACAGGACATGTTCAGAAAGTTGATCGGAGTATCCTGCACCGGAATTCAACTTCTACTTTCTTCCTCAGAATAACAACAATGTCTACAAAAAGAGCCATAAAAAAGAAAGTGACCCGATAAGAAACTTTTCGGGTCACTTTTTCGTATAGAAAGGAGAAGGGCTTCCTCCTGAAAGATCAGCATCTGAGCATAAAAATGACATCTTATAAGAGCTGATGCGAGTAAGCTTAGTGATGAAAAATGACAAATATTTCATCAACTGAGGGAAGAACAATGGTAAAATAAGCGATATATTGTCAGAAAATGAATATAACACATAGGGGGAAATGAATGTGAACGTACAATTTAGTAAACCGAAGGGGTTCGGTGAAATCCTGGACCATACATTCCGGTTAAGCAAGAATCGATTTAAAGACTTTTTTTCTAATTTTCCTAATCCTTTTAGGTCCTGTTTATGTGCTCCAGGCACTCATCGAACTGGCAGCGGGAGTCAGTTTCTTTAGAACGTTCGGTACAGGGGAGACCTGGTTAGAAGGAGTGATAAGCAGCTTTTCCGGAGAGTTTTCAGTTGAGGATGGTTCGGAAATGAACATCGCAGCAGAGCTTGGTACAGGTCTTGTGGGACTTATCAGTATGATTCTCGCACCTATCGCCCAGGCGGCGATTCTGTTTGCCCTTCTTCACATGAGGAAGAATGAAGAATTTACGGTAAAGCTTGTGATCAAGGAGGCCTTTTCGCGCTTTTGGCCGATTATCGGAAGCAGTCTCCTATTTGGATTGATTGTATTCGGTATCGTCTTCGTCCCGATTTTCATATTTGGTATGCTCGGAATTTTCGGAGCCGCATTTCTTGAACCGGGTATCGGGGTGATCGTTGCAGGAATTGTCCTGATACTTGCTTTCGCCGTTGCAGTAGCTTACTTATTGATCCGCTGGAGCTTCTACTTTGGAGCGGCAGCTGTAGAAAATAACGCACCAGGTCTCGGCAGAAGCTGGAGGCTGACGAAAAAACGCGGGTGGATTATTCTCGGATTATTTATTGTACTCGGATTGATCATTGGTATCATCAGTGCAGCATTCGAATTTACATTCGGATTGATGCTCGGGAATAGTGTCCTGTACGGGATGATAGTCAATGTTGTGACGTTATTTACATCCATGTTGTTTGCTGTTGCGTTCGGGGTCATATTCTTTGACCTGAAGACGAGACATGACGCGGAAGATTTAAATGAAATGATTGATGATTATAACACAATCCAATAGCTCTCTTGAACAATAGAAGGATCCAGTCCGGCTCCGGAGTTCCAGTACTTCGGGGCTTTTGATTTGAAAGCCAGGTGAGAAAAGTGCTGAATGAGAACAAAGCAAGAGATCAGATAAAAGAAATAATGGATAGCAAAGAATATCAAGAGTATGACCGTGAATCTCAGGGACCGCTGGCCAGCTGGTGGGAAAAGGCAAAAGAGTGGCTGTCTAAACAGTTGGAAGCATTATTTCCTTCCTTTGAACCGACTGGAGGGGCTGCTTCGGGCATTTTGATCACCTTGGTGGTGATCGCAGTAGCCATTCTTCTCATCGTTGCTTTCTTTTCCATACGGGGCAGTGTAAGAAAACGAAGATTCCGTATGAATAAGCCCCTTCAATCCATGAATGAACTGGAGTGGTCCTACGATAGACATTTTGAAGAAGCTCAAAATCAAGAGGAACTTGACGATTATTCGAAAGCAACTCGCCATATTTTTTTGGCCCTCCTTCTATACTTTCATGAAAAAGAGTATCTGGAAGCAAGGGTCTGGAAAACAAACTGGGAGTATTATGATGAACTCCGAAAAGTAAATCAAGAGTGGGCAGACAGGTTTTATAAGCTTGCTCTTCTGTTTGATGAAGTGGCGTACGGCGAGCGTACAGTGGATGAGGAAGAGTATCTGCCGTACAAACAGGAAGCTCTGGGGTGGTTGGACGATAGGACAGGTTCATGATGGAAAGGAGGCAGGAATGAGTAGTGAAAACAAAAATCAAGTCGTGGGTAGGTCTCACTGTCTTTCTAAGCGGATTTATCATCATCGGTGTATTCCTTACACCTGAGAAGCCGAAGGAGTATCCAGCTTATGTATCGGAGTCCCCCTCTCCATCAGGAGTGAAAGCCTTATATTCGTATTTGGAGAACGAAAGTGGGTCTATTAAACGATGGACGTTATCGCCGGACAGGCTGTCGACAACAGAGTCCAATCAGCTGCTGATTATGATTGAACCCTTTTCAATCCCTGAAAAAGAGGATATGGAAGCTTACGAGAATTTTATGAAAGCAGGGAATACGATTCTTCTTTTAATGGATAATCCAAAAGGAATGTTCCATTTGAAGACGATCCTGTCAGAGGAAGAGGTGGACGGCACCTTCATACATGATCAAAAAGGAAATACATATCAAACGGATCTGCTATCGGGTGTAAGATTAGAAACATCGGATCGTGATGACATTCTATTAGAGGACAAGGCCGGAACGATCGCCTACAGCTCTCCCATTGGGAAGGGTCAATTGATTGTGTCTACTACACCGGGGTGGGTGACGAACGGGAATATTCTTACGAATGATCACCTGTCACTCGTTCTAACTCTATTAGAAAGGGGGGAAGTGGATCAGAGAACAATCCTGATCGATGAATACCTTCACGGAGGAGAGAGTGAGGCAAGTCTGACTACACTCTATCCCCAGTGGCTTCTCCTCATAATTTTACAGTTGCTGATCCTTACGGTTCTATGGCTTTGGATGCGCGGGAAACGCTTCGGGAGTATTCTCGTGCCAAGGGAAGAGATGGTCCGATTCAGTGATGAACGAATAAAGGCTCTTTCAGCATGGTACTTAAAAGGTCGCCAATATAAAGAATCTGTGGTTATTCAAGCAGATTACCTAAGAGTTCTGTTCCAGGAGCGCTGGGGGATCCCGGTGAACAGGGAATGGCAGGAATTAAGCCAACCGTTGGAACGCCGATTGTCCACAGTCTCAAAAAGAGAAATCGACGCGTTTATATCTGGGATAAAAGCTGTATTGGAGAAGGAACACATCAGTAAACAGGAATATGTACTATGGTCGAAAAAGATCGAACTATTCAGGAAAGAGGTGGAGGATCGTTGAAACCAGAAATCACATCCTTGATGGAGAGGTATGAAGAGCGCATTGTTGGACAGAGTACGAATCTTAAACTCTTATTGTCTTCTATTCTGGCTGGCGGACATGTATTGATTGAGGGAGTGCCGGGTACAGGGAAAACACAGATGGTCAAGACCCTTTCCCGGTTACTTGGGGGTACGTTTAACCGGATTCAATTCACACCGGATCTGTTACCTAGTGATATTACAGGAAGTACGATTTACAATATGAAGGACAGCAGCTTCCAGACGATTAAAGGACCGATCTTCACAAACGTGCTATTGGCTGATGAAATTAACCGGACACCTGCGAAAACCCAGGCGGCCTTACTTGAAGCGATGGAAGAAAAGCAGGTGACGATCCAAGGGGCGACCTATCCCCTTGAAGAAGTATTTTTTGTAGTGGCGACCCAGAATCCGATTGAATTCGAAGGAACCTATCCTCTGCCTGAAGCACAGCAGGACCGTTTCCTGTTTAAGCTGGACATGGACTTCCCCTCCTTTGAAGAAGAAAAATATGTACTGAAACAAGTGATTGAGAACCATTTTCCTGCAAATGAAGTAAGCGCAGAACTTGATATTGAAACCTTCTTATCTATAAGAAGGGAAATTGAACAAGTCACACTGAGTGATGCGGTGCTAGATTACATCATGCAAATCGTAAGGAAAACCCGTGAAACCGAGTCAATCCGCTTCGGCGCAAGTACAAGGGCTGCGATTTCGATTGGAAAGGCAGGACGGGCATGGGCCTATTTGTCAGGACGTGACTATGTTACCCCGGATGATATTAAGATGGTGGCAAGACCGGCCCTTAGACATCGCATCCAACTATCTCCACACGTAGAATTGGAGGGAGTGACCATTGACCAAGTCATCCAAGAACTTGTTGGGTCGATTTCTGTTCCAAGATAAAGGGATTTTACCAACTGGAAAGTTGTTGATCACCTGCCTTCTCCTTTCCGGTTTGCTTCTGGTAGGAACGTTTTTTGGATTGTCATGGACGCAGATTTTTATTCTGAACGGCTTATTTATCGCTTTAAGTCTCCTGGATTTAATGGTATCTCCCTTCAAAAGGGAAGTAGACGTCGAGCGCAGCATTCCCGATCAAATGGAAAGAGGTCTTGACTATGTCGTCGAATTGAAAATCAGGAACACCTCTTCAAGGGGGATGGTGTTCAGGATCATGGACGGCATACCGCAGAGTTTCCAGACATCCTTTCCCCTTACAGGAAAAGTTGCACCTGATTCAGCCATAACCATGTCCTATGATGTTGTGACACCCGTGAGAGGCGACTATGAACTGACTAAACTGTATCTTCGCTACCGGAGCTCCCTCGGTTTATGGGAGAAACAAAAAACAGTGCAACTTCATGATAAGGTGAAGGTCATACCGGATCTAACGGAAACGAAGAAAGTAATGGAAGATGCTCAACAATTTTTACTATACGAAGGCGTGAAGATCCGGAGACAGCAAAGTGGTGCCGGTGAATTCTCTAAGATCAGGAATTATGTACTCGGAGACGATCCTAGAAAGATCAATTGGCGTCAAACGGCTAAACTCCGTGAAGTAATGACCAATGAGTACGAACCCGAACATGGGAAGTACATTACGATTCTCATTGATTGCGGGAGAATGATGGGAATGGAATTGAAGAATGGGAACCGATTGGAGAGATCTCTGGAAGCAGCCTTAACGGTTACGGCAGCTGCCCTCCAAAACGGAGATTATGTATCCGTCCTTGCCTTCAGTAAGGATGTAAAGGTCTACATTCCTCCTGCTAAAGGAATGGCGCATCTGCAAACGATCCTCCATCGTATGTATCATTTGGAAGTGGATGCAGCCGAATCCAATTATGCTGCCATTCTCCACTACGTGCAGACAATTCAGAAGAAGAGATCTTTGCTGTTATTATTCAGTGATGTACACACCTTCCTGCACGAAGACAGCGCCCTGTTTTACCTGCAGCGCCTGAGGAAACAGCACCTCTTTTTAACGATCGGGATAGAAGACGAAACCCTGGTCACTCGGATGAAGACACCGCCGGTTGATGTTCAACAAGCCATGATGAAGAGCATGGCGCAGAAACAGATGCTTGTGAAGAAAAGGGAGAAAGCCAAGTGGGAAAAGCAGGGCCTCCTTATGGTGGAGGCCCGTGAAGAGAAACTGGCCGCTACGGCTGTTTCCTATTATATTGATCTGATGAACAGGGGATTACTGTAAACGTTCTTTATTTAGTCGAAGTTTTCCAATCAACATATATAGAATCAGACCGATGACAGTCAAGAAGGCAACGGCGTATTTTGCCGGCAAGGGTATGGCGGCAGGGGTAATGAATCCTTCGATGATCCCTGCTATCACAAACAGGGGAACGGTTCCGAGGAGAAGCTGTACGGACCGTTTTGCCTGCTGCTTTAGTTGAGAGCCTCTTGTATAGCGTCCTGGAACGAACAGTTTATAGCCCATCAAAAGCCCGGCACCTCCGGCAATAAAGATGGCTGTCAGTTCGATCATTCCATGGGGGACGATGTATGCCCAGAATTCATAGCTCATACCCTGATGCCAGAAGACAGCGGCAAGTGCGCCTATAATAATCCCGTTGTACACCAGAATATAGACTGTCAAAAGACCGAATGTCACACCTCCCGCAAAAGCGAGAAAAGAGACTTTAATATTATTGGTCATGATGGCTGCAGACATAAAAGAAGAATCCACTTGTCCATCACTTTTGCCCAGATTAGCGGGATCCACGCCTTGTGACATCTCAGGAGGAAGGATGGAATAAAGATGTAGAGGATCATTTACGACAGAAATGAAGGCTCCAATTGCACCAATCGTAAATAACATCATCGCCGCTACAACGAATTTCCACTGTTCCAGCAGTAAGCCGATAAAAGTGGTGGAGAAGAAGTATCTCATTTGTTTCCAGCTGGACATTTGGTCTTTATAAAGAAGGTTATGAGACTTGGATACAAGGCCGTTTAAATAATCGGTTACTTCTTCGTTTGGGAAATAGGTTTGGCTGTAAGAGAGATTCTGGGCAGCCTTTTGATAAAGTCGATTGAATTGATCAATGGCAGGACCCGTTGTGTTGTTCCTCTTCCTTAATGAGGCGAGGAGGTCCTCCAGCTGTTTCCAGTCATTACGGTGTTCTTTAACAAATTGCTTTACGTTCATTCTGACACCTACTTGGTCTTTTGATTTCTTCTCTCTTATTATAGTAAGCTTAGAAAAAAATAGAAACCATTAAAGGTAATTTCACCCAAAGGAGGGAGTAATAGTGCATGAAGAAAAAGTCGACATCAGGACCCCGGAATACGTTTCCCTGAAATTTCAACCGGCGGGATTAGGCAGCCGTGCTGCAGCCTTCTTAATTGATCAGGGGCTGCTTACTGTGTTAAACATTCTCATTTTTGTCCTCATGTTTTACATAACAGTGGAAAATGATAGGATATTCAGCATGCTGGAAATCGACTCGACCCTATGGGGAATTGCTCTCGTGGCAGTGTTCCTCCTAAACTGGGGATATTTCTTCGCATTGGAATATTTCTGGGGAGGGAAAACGGTAGGAAAACGATTATTGGGAATCCGGGTGATGCAGGAAAACGGACACAGTGTCACATTATTATCCTGCTTCATTCGCAATCTAGTAAGAATCATTGATATGCTGCCGGTCTCTTATTTCCTTGGCATGATCATGATCTTCCTTCATTCCAAGCATAAAAGGGTGGGGGATCTCGTTGCAGGAACCATCGTTGTCCATGAAAAACGGGTAAAAAGAAAACGAAAAGAAAGTGCCATTGAGAAAGAGATCCACCGCAGAGGACTCAAGGCAGACAATCTTTCGGTGGAAGAATGGGAACTGAAGCAGTTAGGTGCAAAAGAATGGAATCTGGTCAAAACGTACAGCAACCGATTCCTGCAGCTTCCCCGTGCACAACGGGATCAACTGACAAAGAAACTGGCCCTGATTGTCTATCCGAAATTACATCTGGAAATGGAAGATAAAACGTATGAAGAGCTTGAAAATACCCTTCTCCTACTCTATTTGGCTTTAAGGGAAGAATGGGAATTTGAATGGTAGAAAGAAGCAAAGTCTGACCAAGACTTTGTTTTTTTTGTGGGGTATTGTCATGGATTGATAGACACACAGTTCCACTATTTTATCAGTGTAGGTCTATTTTCTTATTTCTGTTTATACTTATTTTTCAAGGGTTGGTGAAGGATTTCTCTGGATTAGGTGGGAAATAAAGTGAAAACAATAGGTGATTAGATGTACATATTTACATCGAGGATACACAATTTACGAAATGTTAAGAAAATTAGTGTCCTTTTCCCCATTACATTACAAAATACGACAAAATATACTTGTACTGTAATCATTTTCATACATCTGTTATGTACGTTAAAGGGGGAACGGAATTGAAGAAGAAAAAGGTCTCATTATCAATTATCAGTATTCTATTTTTACTAACCGGAGGGTTGTTGCAGCCTGAAGGAAAAATGGATAAAGGTTTGGCGGCTGGATCTCAGTCTGCGGTCATCAATGAAGTCGCATGGATGGGTACAACTGGATCCTATAACAATGAATGGATAGAGTTGCACAATACCACTACAACGGATCTTTCCTTGGATGGATGGGTTCTGGAAGCTCAGGATGGAACACCAAGTATCGGGCTCACAGGAACAGTCTCTTCAAATGGCTATTTCCTGCTGGAAAGAACAAGTGATGCCACGATCTCAACGGTACAAGCGGATCAAATTTATACAGGAAGTCTTGGGAATTCCAATGAAGTGCTGTATTTGAAAGATGCATCGGGGACCGTCATCGATGAAGTGAACAGCTGGTATGCCGGAGACAACAATACAAAAGCCACGATGGAACGGAATGATGCCTTTGTCATCGGAACGGATCCTGCCAATTGGAGCACATCGACGGCTGCTTATGAAGGTGGATTTGGTACACCGAAGGCAGTTAACTCCACAGTACCGAGTAACAATGGAAGCGAATCCCTTACCAATGTGAGTGAGGATCCGGGAGCTATCAATGTCTATTTCAACAAAAGCGCCTCGACTCAATATGCCTTGCCTGGAAACGAAGCAAACTATAATGTGAATCTTGAAGACCGTCTCATTAAACGATTGAACGAGGCGACCACATCGATCGATTTTGCTACATATGAAATCAACCTCCCACGGGTGGTCGATACATTAATGGAAAAAGCTGCACAAGGAGTGGATGTGCGGATTCTCGCTGATGCCAAAGATGGGTCGGATCCTCATTATACAGAGAGATATGAAACCATGCGTCTATACTTGGAAAGGCTTGTACGTGGCAAGGATGGAGTTGTAGGTTCAGCGGATGATGCCCACATATTATCCGACTCGCCCATGTTTGTCGTGGAGGATGCCGCGAAACGATCGGCACACAACCTTCCAGCAGGCTTCAGTGACTTTCCTGAGCGAAACGTAACGGTGGGAAGTACGGCGACCTCCGGCTATATGTTTGCAGAAGGGGAGCTTAAAGAAACGGACAGCTACTATTCTCCTGGCAATCAGATGCATAATAAGTTTGCCGTTGTAGACGGAAAGTGGGTCTTCACGGGAAGCTGGAATTTCACCATCACCGGCCTGTACGGTTCTGAAGAAAACATGAATCAGGGAATTCTGGATGGAAATCAGCAGCACGTAGTCGAGGTCCACTCGACGGAATTGGCGTCTATTTACAAACTGGAATTTGAAGAAATGTGGGGGAGTGGATCTACGACTCCTGATAACACGGTTTCAAACTTCAGCACACGAAAAATGGATAACACGCCTCACACGGTGACGATCGGAGGAAATACGGTGGAAGTATACTTCTCTTCCGGAGATGACGCCGTTGGACGCATGACAGAGCTTGTAAAGACAGAGGCCGACGAAAGCGCCTACTTCACTATTTTCGCATGGAGCGACCAGGCTCTAGTGGACGAGTTGAAGAACAAGTGGGAAGGAAGCTATGCAGATAATCAAGGGACCCTGACTGGATTTGATGTAAAAGGTCTCTTCGATGCAGGCTTCTGGAACCAATGGTGGTCAGCAAGCATTGAAATGACAGGAAGAACGGCCACCCAAACGAGTACGAACAATCCAAATATTCGCTGGGCAAATCCTGCACCCGTTTTTAAAGGGAATGAAAGCCGTAAGCTACATGCTAAAACGATGCTCATCGATGCTGACACAGCCAGCGATCCAACTGTCATCGTAGGGTCGACCAACTGGAGTGAAAACGGCAATAATGTGAATGATGAGAACATGCTCATTATCCATGATGCTGCCATCACAAACCAATTTCTGCAAGAATTCAATGCAAGATATGTGAATGCCGGCGGGGTTGTGCAATAAGTGGAATGATACGAAACACAGTTCTATTCACAGGGTTTATTTCCTGTAGATAGAACTGTGTTTTTAAGTATGTGATAATAGTGAAAAAGGGGGAGTGGAGATGATAAAGCCTGTACAGAATACAGTGATGCACAGTTACCCGGGGATGGTGGCACTTGTAACGGTTTCGATTGATGGGAAGGAGAACGTGATGGCGGCCGGCTGGCACTCGTACATTTCCTATGACCCGCCGATCTATGGGGTAGCCATCGGAAGGGAGCGTTACACTCATGGATTGATCAAGGAAGCGGGGGTATTCGGGATCAATTTTGTCCCCTTTGAGCGGGCGAGGTTCATCCAGCAAACAGGAGTATATTCAGGGGAGCATACGAATAAATTTGATGCGGGAGACATGGAGTTCTTTAGTGGTTCTCTGAGTGTGCCGATTTTAAAGGAAGCATATGTCGCGTATGAATGCAAAACCATCGACGTCAACTCCTATGGTGACCACGATTGGTTCGTAGGTGAGATTGTACAGTGCCACCGGGATGAAGAACGGTTTCTTGAAAATGGCTTGCCTGATTTCCAAAAGCTTACGATCCCCCTTTATGTAGGGAGGTCCACCTATACAAGCGTAAACAAGATGAGTGAGTTCCACACCTTTCACATAACAGAGGAGGAGTGAAGGCTAATAAGATGAAAAGGATGATTCCCGTTGGGAATCATCCTTTGAAATGATTGCCTACTCCATCCCTGGAGCCTTCTGGATTTCAAATATAAGTACAATTGCAGTGATTGCATGGGCAATCAATCGGATGATCGGGAAGAAATTCAAGAAGGAAGCAATGACACCAAGTGCACTTCCCAGGATGGGTTGATCTTCAGTCTTTGAAATATACAAAACGCTTGCATGCCACAGGGCTATGAGGCATAAAAGAAAAGGGATTGCATCCCCGGCAATGTTACCGAAGATGGGAACAGCCAGAAACAGCTCGATTGAAAAAGACAACCATTTTATTCGTGAAAGCACAGACACACACCTCCTTATTTCAGTGTATGAATGGATAGGTGGTGTGTGCCTGTTTAAGGGATTTGTTTTAAAAGGGTGCCGTTGGCCGAGGGGGATCTCAGGAAAGAATTCTTCACTTTAAAAGCCACCGTCCCAACGAGGGATGGTGGCAGACCACGGTATGTTTAAGCCAGGATTTTCTCCACAACTTTATGTTCATTTTCATTCAGCAAGTTCTTCCCGATTGTGTCGTGAACATCTTTGTTCATACTGTCTTCCAGGACTGCTGCTTCCTCTTTATCCCCAACGAGGACGATCCGTTCCCATTTTTCATCAGCGGCCTTTTTGTCGAGAATGCTGCCAAGGCTCTTCCACCAACGCTGCTGATTGGCCTTTAGTCGACTTTCGAATTCTTCCTGCTGATTGGCTTTTCCGCCGCCGCTGCCCATGACATCTGCGTGGTGAGGGCCTTCATGCTTTCTCCAGTCATCGGTCTCTAAATCAAACTCCATATACTCACTGGATTGAATCTCTCCGAAGGCGGAGGTAATGATTTTGATTTGATTTTGTTGAAGAAGCACTAATCCCGTATAAGGATACTCTTCATGTAAGGCTTTCAGCTGTTCCAGATGCGGGCGCTCTTCCCAATAGAAATTCGTTTCCACTGGAACCTGAAGCTCGAACGTCTCCCAGATGCCGCTATCGGCTGACGCAAAGATGATGAAACTCCGGGGCAGTTCCCGCTCCAGACTGTACACATAGTTTTCGACCTTCGGGCGGATGGTTTGCAGTCTTTCCTTTTCCTCCGGTGCGCTTTCAAGATATTCCTCAAGACGGTTGAAACCGTTTTTGAGGGCGATCTTCCATTCCCCACCCTGCTGATCATGATCACTGCGGTCCGTGTTTAAGTATACCGTCAACAGCTTATCGGGCTTCTGTAAGTATAAGTTCTCCAGAACGTTCAATGTTTGTTTGAAAGACATGGAACTCCTCCTTATAGAATTCTTACATTTCATATAAACGGTTAGAACAGGAGTTAAACATCTTTGGGTGAAAAAGAATGAATGATAAAATGATCATGGGTGAAAATGGAAGTAAGAAGGAGGAAGAATGCATTGAAAATAGAGAAGCAGTGGATCAAGGAAGACAGTGATTACATCCGGAGAAAGTTAATCGAATACAATATGTCCCAACTGGATGAGGGAACAAAGACCCCTCTCGAGCAGATCAGTTTTGTCATCAGAAACGATAGGGATGAGATCATCGGGGGCGTGGTCGGAGAAATGTTTTGGCATCATATGCACATAGACTTTCTTTGGGTGGATGAGGACTATCGGGACGGCGGCTATGGGTCGAAGTTGATTCTTCAAATAGAAGAGTATGCCAGAGGGAAGGGATGCCATCTCATCCTGCTGGACACATTCAGCTTTCAGGCTCCCCATTTTTATAAAAAGCTGGGGTATACAGAGTTTGGTGTGCTTCGGGACTTTCCCAAAGGGTACAGTCAGCATTTCATGGAAAAGAGGTTGTAAAAACGATACGAGGCTTTCTTTTACTGCATGATCATAATGGACGGTTCCTTTCTTTCGGTCAATGTGCTTCCGTTCTCGCATTCTGTAAGAAATCAGATTAATCATGTTTTATGTTCTCACTATCGGGTAAATATGTACTAAATAACACACGACGGGAGAGAGAAAGATGAGATATATTAACCAGGGTAGAGAACGTATTCAATTTGACCGCAAGGGGAAGAAAAAGGATTTACATATACTGGAGTGCACGAAGTGTGAAAATGAATTCCGTTCAACGATGAATGTCAATCACATCGAATGTGAGCACTGTTCGACATCTACAGATCCTAAACTGGACCTCTCGATTTTTAAGGTCATCGGATTCATTGAAAATCTTCAAGGGAGTGAAGTTCGTTGTTAAACAAGGATAAAATAGCCGATATGAAAATGGATTTTAGTGATATTCTCTGGATGAGCTCGGGAGTTGCTATTATACTATTATTACTTGCGTTGGCGAATTTCATCATCCTGTCTTAATCAAAGTGGGTTCGGCTTGAAAGGTCCTGACTGTCCAGCAGGACCTTTTTTGTTGGAGAAGTTCCCTCATTGAACTTGAAAAAGCCTGACCGCGACGATGAACGCGGTCAGGCTTTTGTGTTGATGATTATCCTTTATACGTTTCATCGTACTCTAGATACACAACGTGGGTTTCAAGGTATTCGTTCAGTCCGTGTTTACCGTCAGCTCCGCCTATCCCTGATTGTCCGCGTCCGGCGTGGAAACCGTTGATGGCTTCAAAGTTTTCACGATTGACGAAGGTTTCTCCATATCTCAGTTCGTTAGCCGCCCTCATGATTTCATGGAGGTTTTCACTGAAAATGGAGGAAGAGAGTCCGTATTCCGTATCGTTGGCGAGCTCGATGACTTCATCAAAGTCTTGATAAGTCATAATCGGAAGGACAGGTCCAAAGATCTCTTCCTGAATTATATCCATATCCTGCTTCACATCTACGAGAACGGTAGGTTCGTAATAGAATCCTTTATCGATGTTGACCGGTTTCCCGCCTGTAAGGACTTTTGCTCCATTTTTAACCGCTGCATTTACCATTTCCGTTACAGCTTCTAGTCTGTCTTTGTTTACAAGAGGTCCGATATCGTTATCCCGATTGGTTGGATCTCCTACAGTCGTATTCTTCATGGCCTTGGTCATCTTGCTGATGAATTCTTCCGCTACATCCTCATGAACATATACCCGTTCTGCGTTCGTGCATGCCTGACCGGAGTTGGTGATCCTGGACGTTTTGATCTTTTCCACCGCCAGGTCAATATTGGCATGCCTGGTGACGATGGCAGGCGCTTTCCCGCCGAGCTCCAGGTTTACTTTTGTAATGGACTTCGCTGCTGCTTCCATCACTTTTGAACCAGCCGGGTAGCTTCCTGTCATAGACACCATCCGTACTTTAGGGTGGCTCGACATGGGGTTTCCAATATCTGACCCTTTTCCTGTAACCAGGTTGAAGACGCCCTTTGGCAGACCCACTTCGTCTACGATTTTAGCAAACTCACATGCAGTGTTGGGGGTGTACTGGCTTGGCTTCATCACGATCGTACAGCCTGTAACAATTGCGGGAGCCACTTTTCTGGCCAGTATGAACATGGGGAAGTTCCATGGAACGATCCCGGCAACGACACCGATTGGCTTTTTATATACGAGTATGTTCTCGTTAGGGCGTTCACTCTCAAGGATTTCTCCTTCATAACGCAACGCCCATCCAGCCATGTACCGGAAATATTCGATGGCAAGATCAACCTCTCCTTCTGAGGCATCCAGCGTCTTCCCGTTTTCTTCTGTCAACATCTGAACAAATTGATCCCGCCGCTCTTCCAATTTATCAGCCATTTTATATAGATAAGAGGCGCGTTCCTTAGATGGCACCTTATTCCACGAAAGAAAAGCGGTGTGTGCTGCCTCAATCGCATGATTCACATCCTCTTCAGTACCAAGCTGAATGGACGAAATGGTCTCCTCATTGGCAGGATTGATCACATCCCATGTCTCCTTCGACGTACTATCAACAAACTCACCATTAATATACAACTGATACTTCTTCACAATTCCATCCTCCCTATTTGTTTCTTAACATATCTTCCCCTTTTCCCGTTCAGTGGGGATAAATAAACATGAGGATGTGTTAGGGACGGACCTCAGTAGAAGCACGAATCATCTACAAATCGTTTAAATACAGTCGGGATAGGTAGAGTAGAAAGCAGGAGGGACGGACCTCCGACACTCTCCCTCTCAACGAAATGGTGACTTAATAGGGAGTAAGTGAAAAATGGAGGTCCGTCCCTCAATCATGGTTACATGCCTGGGTCGGCGATTTTGACGAGTTGTTTGCCGATGTTTTTGCCTTGGAAGAGTCCCAGGAAGGCATCGGTTACGTTGTCGAGGCCTTCTGTGATGGTTTCTTCGTATTGAAGTTTTCCTTGGGAAAGCCATTTGCCAAGGTCAGTGGCTCCTTCTTTGAAGCGGTCACTGTAGTCGTTGACGACAAAGCCTTTCATGAGTGCACTTGATTTGATCAGTCTCGTTTGAATCCGGGGGCCTAGATCACGATCAGTTTTATTATAAGATGAGATCGCCCCGCAAACTGGTATACGGGCATGTTTATTTAGTAAACTAAGGGCAGCGTCACCGATTTCGCCGCCTACGTTTTCGAAGTACACGTCGATGCCGTCAGGACAAGCTTGTTTTAACGCTGCATAAATATTGTCCGTCGTTTTGTAACTGATTCCTTCGTCGAAACCAAGTGTATCCGTCACGTAGCTGACTTTTTCATCTGAGCCTGCAATACCCACGACCCGTGCGCCTTTGATTTTGGCGATTTGACCGACCACGGATCCGACTGCGCCTGCAGCACCCGAAACCACCACAGTTTCGCCTTCCTTTGGCTGACCGATATCAAGAAGTCCGAAATATGCAGTCAAGCCCGTCAAGCCAAGAATGCTCAAGTGAGTCGAAATAGGCGCTACAGATGGGTCGATGGAGCGTACCTGTTTTTCATTGGCAACGGAATATTCCTGCCAAGGCAGCATTCCTACTACGAAATCTCCTTTTTGGAATTGCTCAGACTCAGATTCCACGATTTCGCCGACGGCTCCCCCGGAGAGGGCTTCGTTTAATTGGAAAGGTTCTACATAGGATTTGGCATCAGACATTCTTCCCCGCATGTAGGGATCCACAGAAAGGTAGAGAGTCTTTACCAGCACTTCCCCCTTGGAAGGCTTCGGTACCTCGATTTCCTTGTGAAGGAAATCCTCTTTCACCGGCATTCCTTCAGGGCGGGACACTAATTGAATCTGTTTCTGTTTTTCAGGTAGCATACATTTTCCTCCTTAAAATTGGACTTTTTTCATTTTTTCCTCTTATTTGAAATTATCATATGAAGTTTACTTACTACAAAGGATAACACTTGAGAAAGGTGTGATTAATATGGGACATGTTTGGGATGCAGAAGTGTCTGTTTCCATTCGTCAAGCTGAAAAGCTGATTGAGTCGCAGTTTCCGGCTTTGATACCGGCTGACATCAAAATCATAGATTATGGATTTGACAATACGGTGATGAAAGTGAATCAAGATTGGATTTTCCGCTTTCCCCGACGGGAGGTTGCTGTAAAGCTGATCGAAACGGAAGGGAAGCTCCTGCCCCTTCTGTCTGAACGCAAGCTCGGGCTTCAGTTTCCCGTTCCTGTTTACTACGGGAAGCCGTCTTCTCTCTACAGATGGCCATTTCTCGGTTACCGGTTTGTGGATGGGACAATCCCGTCCCGGGCGAATAGGGTAAAGCGGGAGGGGGAGTCTGCTCTTAAAATGGCACAGTTTCTTAAAAGGCTTCATGGAACGAATGGGATGGAGGCCCGTGAACGGGGCGTGCCCGATGATGAACTTGATCGTTTGAATGTTGAAAAGAGGGTTCCCGTTTTGCAGGCGAATTTGAAAGAAATCAAGGAGCTCAACCTGTTTCATCAAATCGGAAGACTTGAGGAGTATCTCCAGCGCTTACCTAATGAGCCTTTGCCGAGAGAAGCTACTTTGGTTCATGGAGATCTCCATTTTAAAAATATCGTTGTGGACACAGAGGGGAACGTATCCGGGGTCATCGATTGGGGAGATGTTCATCTTGGTCAGCGTGCCGTTGATTTGAATGTTATATTCAGTTTTCTCACTCCGGAAGGAAGGGAATGGTTTCTTGAAGAGTATGGTGAGGTAAGAGCAATTGAACTGGAATATGCACGTTTCAAAGCCATTTATACAAACGTCGTGCTGCTTCTATACGGATATCACGAGAAGCAATTTCATACTGAAGTGGAAGCCCGCAACAGCCTGGAGCTGGCTCTTACATAAAAAAATCCGAGTTGAATCTTCCATCAACTCGGATTTTTAGTCGTTTACTTCACGTTTTTTTGGATATATTTCACGATTTTACGCAATTCATTTGCATGGGGACGTCCGAATGGACTGGTTTGTCTCTGCTGGTACATGGCCTGTCCTTTTTCATTTATAAGGAAGTAAGCAGGTTCCCCATGCTGGCCGTGATCTTCATAAGGGGCATCTTCACCGTGATAGAAAACATCATAGGCTTTGATGGCCTCTAAATTTTCGTCTGCTAAAATCGGGAATGTCAGATCCTCTTTGTTCGCAAATTCCTGTAAGTCTTCCATCTTATCGCTGGAAATCGTCAGTAAGTGTACATTGTGTTTTTCAAAGTATTCTTTGTTCGCTTGAAGCTCCCTTAATTCTTCCTGACAGACAGGGCACCAGGAACCCCTGAAGAAGACGATGAGGTGCCAGCTTTGATGTTCTTTTTGATGTTCTTCAAATGAGAATGTTTCACCTGAAACTGCCGGGAGTGTGAAATTTGGTACCGTATCATTTAATTGAAAAGCTGCCATTATTCATTCCTCCTGTGTTTTTTCTTTCTGGTCACATAGGCGTTAGGACAAACCTAACCGGTTCCCTAACATACAATATAGAAATTCACTTTTCTTACATAGAGTGTAATACCCCTTATGTAAGAAATAAAACGTACGAAAGTGCAAAGTAGGACTGGAAAGGAAGAAGCCAATGAGAAAACATAATGTGAGGCCGAAGCTATGTATTCCTGGGTATAGGTGGTGTGGGCCCGGGTGCAGTGGACCTGGTGCTCCGGTCAATTCAGTCGATGCAGCATGTAAAGCCCATGATGTATGCTATGAGCGGTACGGTCCGAGCTGTGAATGTGACAGGATGTTCATGAAGAAACTAAGGAATGAAATCAACCATCATACAAGGAAAGGACGTCATGCCTTTCTCATGTACCAATACATGAAATTACAGACGACGTTCAAATGTCAAGATGAACGCTGCGAAAGATGCCGGTGCAGGGGATCTTGGATATAGGAATAAGGCCGCTCAGATTCTTAAGCGGTCTTATTTAGTTGGAGTTATTACCATATGTTTACTATTATTCAAGTAAGTTGCTGTTGAAATATGTCGTCATTTGTTGAAAAATGGGCTGTGTACTCCTATAAGACAATATTCTTATTTTTATGTTACGGAGGACCTTCTACTGAATACTGACATCCTGACTACTGGGGCTTCCTTTTGGGTAATGTGGTATGAAAGCATTCAGGTCAAAAGTAGAACGAAAGTAGCTTTTTGATTCAGCAGAGGGATTTTTATACCTGATTCCATTACAATTACCTTTGATATTGTCAGCAGGAAAGGGGAGATAGCATGTCATTACCTTCAGCAACTTCATCGAAGAAAAAATATCTATTTGAAATACATTTTTTAAGAGCTTTTGCCTGTTTGGCTGTTTTGGGCGTTCACGTGTCAGCGACCTATTATTCCATGAATGATAATACCTTTCATTGGTTTTCATATTTCCTGAATCAAGTGGGCCGTTTTGGAACGCCTATATTTGTTGTGATAGCCGGGTTCCTATTATTCTATCAAGTGAAGAGAAACACATATTCTTTTGGGAAGTTTGTTCGTTCGAGGATTTCTAAGATTATTATGCCACTAATATTGTGGAGTCTGGTCTATCGCTTTTTGCTCTATTATTTCGACAATCAGCAGATAGGTGCAATCAAAACGGAAGTGGTGAATGTATTTACAGGCGGTCACTTCTATCATCTTTATTTTATTGCGATCATCGTTCAGTTTTACTTTATTTTTCCGATCCTTCAAAAGGTATTCAGAACAAAAATGGGATTAATTGTTTTAACTGTCCTATCCTTTTTTATCAGCTATCATCTAATCGGTTTTAATCCGGGTATAGAAGGGTTTATTGGCCAGTTTATGGCAAGTAAATCGTTCATGCCCCTATGGATGTTCTATTTTTCATTTGGAGGCTTATTAGCTTTTTTCTGGGAAGATATCAGGGATTTCGCAACAGATTTTCCTTGGATGATGTTGACTTTGTCATTGCTCATCACCATTGGAGCAGTCGTAGAATATACGATAAATGGAGATCTCACCAACAGAAGGGCAAGTAATTTATTCAATATTCCTTTATTAAGTATTGCAACGATCGGAATGTACCCATTACTTTCTCAATGGAACCTTTTCAAAAAACCGCTTACGTTATTAGGAAAATATTCAATGGGGATCTATCTGGTCCATCCTTTCGTTCTCCACTTAATGAAAATATATTTACCTTCTTCAACGTGGAACATGATTTATCTGCCTGTAACATTTATGGCTGTTTTACTAATTTGTGTAGGGATGATCAGACTTATTCAGTTTGTACCATTCAGCAGTTATTTCATTCCGGTTCCTAAGATTAAAAAAACAGTGAGCAAAGATGGCGGCAGAAAGGTAAGATCAAGAGAGGCAACAGCATAAGTGGATGAGAGCCGGGTTGATTACAATTATCACCCGGTTCTTTTCATTGTTAGAGCGGCAGGTGAAACAGAGAACAAACCTGAAAAGAAGCAACAGTCCAGATTTCGTGAAGTCTACTTCCATAAGTCTTTCTTAAATAGGTTACAATGTATAATAAAATAATAGTGATTTCCGTGTTTTTTTGGATAAGGAGAGATAAATGTGAGCAGGAAAGACGAAATCAGGCATAAAGTATGGAAGCGTCTCACGGAAAATAAATTAGGGCGTTTTCCTTTTCCTTTAACAGGAAGGATCCCCAACTTCAAAGGGGCTGAAAAAGCGGCTTCAAATGTTCAGGGTATGCCCTTCTACCAAAATGCAGATGTCATAAAGGTGAATCCCGATGCACCTCAGCTTCCCCTGCGGGCATCGGTATTAAAGGATGGAAAAACCCTGCTCATCCCGACACCGCGTTTGAAGGATGGATTTGTCATGATCAAGCCTGAATGGGTACCCCGGGGAGAAGAAAGGAAGGCAGCGAGCATCAAGCATATGAATACATACGGTAAAGTCGTGCCCCTGACGGATATCCCTTCGATTGATCTGATCGTCGTCGGGTCCGTTGCCATTCACCCAGACGGAAGAAGGCTCGGGAAGGGCGAGGGGTATGCCGATCGTGAATACGCCATCCTTCGTGAAATCGGCAACCAGGCTGTGCCGGTCATCACCACTATTAACGCGGCACAGCTGGTCGACGACGACATCCCGAGAGACTCCTATGATCTCGCAGTCGACTGGATCATAACGGAAGAAGGCATCACCGAAACCCGCACACCCTACGATAAACCAAATGGCATCGAATGGGAACACGTAACCGAAGAAGAAATGGAAAAGATGCCGATCCTGAAAGAATTGAAGAATCTCTCTTGAGGGACGGACATCTCCTGCTGGAAAGACTGCTGAAAATGGGAGATGGACGGTATAGAAAGGTCCGTCCCTCTTCATAGTGAAGAAAAAAATCCCTGAAGGTTATGCCTTCAGGGATTTTTTAAGTTAGGATAACAAGCCGCCTGCGCTTTTCTAGATGTCCAGCTCCGGCGGCTAGAGGCTCGAGGTCATAAGCTAAACCTGCCAAAAAGGCAAAAACCCGCCTTTCTGGCAGGTTCATCTTATGCTTGTCGCCTCTGAACGATCCGCCTGCGCTTTTCTATGGTCCAGCTCCGGCGGCTAGGCCCTCGAGGTCATAAGTCAAGAACGCCAAAAAGGCAAAGAGCGCCTTTCCGGCGTTCTCGCCTTATGCTTGTCGGGCCTGAACGATCCGCCTGCGCTTTTCTATGATCCAGCTCCGGCGGCTAGAGGCTCGAGGTCATAAGCTAAACCTGCCAAAAAGGCAAAAACCCGCCTTTCTGGCAGGTTCATCTTATGCTTGTCGCCTCTGAACGATCCGCCTGCGCTTTTCTATGGTCCAGCTCCGGCGGCTAGGCCCTCGAGGTCATAAGTCAAGAACGCCAAAAAGGCAAAGAGCGCCTTTCCGGCGTTCTCGCCTTATGCTTGTCGGGCCTGAACGATCCGCCTGCGCTTTTCTATGATCCAGCTCCGGCGGCTAGAGGCTCGAGGTCATAAGCTAAACCTGCCAAAAAGGCAAAAACCCGCCTTTCTGGCAGGTTCATCTTATGCTTGTCGCCTCTGAACAAGCCGCCTTCGCTTTTCTTAGTACCCGTCAACGACCAGATCAAGTTTTCCGGTTTCTGGACTGATGACAAGGCCGTGTACAGGGATTTTTTTGTCCATCAAGGGATGATGTTTGATCATGTCGACACTGTGGGAGACGCTTTCCTGGACGGAGCTGAAGCCTTTCAGCCATTCGTGGAGGTCGATACCTGAGTATCCGACAGTGTTGAAGGTGTCTTCGGAAATACCGCGGTTTTTCATTTTCTCCAGTATTTGGTGGCTGTTGATGGCGCTCATTCCACAATCATGATGTCCGATGACCAGGACTTCGTCTGCTTGTAGTTCATATACAGCCACTAGGAGGCTTCGCATGATGCTGCCGAATGGATGCATGACGACGGCGCCTGCGTTTTTGACGATTTTTACATCGCCATTTTTCATGTTCATGGATTTAGGGAGAAGCTCAACTAAACGAGTATCCATACAAGTAAGAATGACTAAGCGTTTGTCTGGAAACTTGGTTGTTCTGTACTCTTCATAAGATTGTTCTTTTACAAACTGTTCGTTGTAATCAAGAATGTTCGTTAATAAAGACATGTCTGATTCTCCTATAAAAATTATTTATCACTTCACACTTTGTTGAAGGTGTTGTTCGATCTCTTTTATTTTACCCATAACTTCTTGCCGATTCCAATCAGAAGTGTTGGAAAGTTTCAAATACAGTGAGGATACCTTGGCCAGCACTTCTGTCAGGTTTGGTTCCTTCCGCGGGTAGGTTGACTGACCCATCAGGTCGAACAGGCCGTTCATCTGTTCCGATACTTTTTGATACTGATGGTCTTTAGCGATAAGGACGACATGATAGCACTGTTGAATATCCGATAACAGATAATGGATATCAAATAATTCAAATGAATCATCCTTCTTCAGGTTCAATTCCATTTCCCCTTCAGAATACTTATGGATGATCCGGGCAAACTTCGGTGAACTTTCGTCTTCCACAATCGACATGAAGTTCTCGCCGGGCTTCAAGAAGTCATAGCCTGTATTAGACGCGTCGATTAAGTTAAACTGTCTGTCCAATAACAGATAAGGAATTGGACAGAGATGTAAATTTTCCACATGATCACTCCTTTATAAAAGGGTAACGGACGTCATTGCCCCCTATCAGGGCCAAATGGACAGGATAGGTATCATGTGGGATAACATTCAGTAGAACCCTAGATGGTCCGGTTGCCTTTGTCTTGGGTTAACCTTTAGCAGAAATCAGTTGTTCCGACTTATCTTCGAGATACTCATTGAGTTCCAGTAAGTCGTGAAAGCTTGTCACCTTCGAGTCATCCAGAAAATCCAGGGAGTAGTTGGAAATGAGTCTTCCGCCCACCACAATGTCAATATCCTGATGGTGGCTCCTGATTTCTTGGATGCACTCTTTCAGCCGGGATAGAGCCGTTGTCATCCCGATGGAAATACCAATGACATGTGGTTCCCAGGCTTCAATGAACGCTAAGGCATCTTTAACAGGCACATTGGATCCCAGGTAACGGGTATTCCAATGGTTTTCCTTGAATGCTTCATTTGCAAGCTCAAGTCCCAGGCTGTGATGCTCACCTTCTATACAGAATAGCAGGGCTTTCGGCTGGTTTTCTGAAGCTTCCTCATGGGTAATGATTGAAGCAAGGAGATATTTAAGCGTTGCAGTAGCCAGATGCTCGTCTGCAACAGTGATTTGATTTTTCTCCCAAAGATCACCGATTCTATACATGGAAGGTTTAATGATTTTCTCGTAAAACGTAAAATTGTCTATTTTTGAGTGAATAGAAGACGTATATAGTTTCATTAATGAATGCACGTCTCCTGCGAGAATAGACCTTGTGAAGGTCTGTACCAGCTGATTCATTTACGATCACTCCTGAAAATAGTGAAATTACTAATTACTATATTCTATAGGAAGAATTGAATTTCCTACTGGAAATTTCAATCTATAATTGGATTGACTTTCCCTATGTTCTTATTTAATATTACCTCTAGAATACTAATTGTCGCTCAACTTTTGAGAGAGGTTCATAGCATTTACCCTCTATAAAAAACTATGGATCTAAGAATCTAACTTGGGGTTATCTCTAACATGCTATCCTTTAACCATAACAGGAAATAGGCTTTAATGCAATTCTATAGTGTGTTACTCAGATTTTTAGGCTAATGCTATGTCCTCCTTCATTCGAGGCACTTTGAAGGGGAGGATTTTTTACATGTCAGGAAGAAAAGACGAAGATTTGACAGATTTATCATTATTAGGAAACCAGGGGACGAGTTATCTGTTTGAGTACGCTCCCCACATTTTGGAAGCTTTCGATAATAAGCATCCGAACAGGGACTATTTTGTGAAGTTCAACTGTCCTGAGTTCACCAGCCTCTGTCCGAAAACAGGTCAACCGGACTTCGCCACCATTTACATCAGCTATATCCCTGGTGAGAAGATGGTGGAGAGTAAATCACTCAAGCTTTATCTGTTCAGCTTCAGAAATCATGGAGATTTCCATGAAGACTGCATGAACATCATCATGAATGATCTGATCGAATTAATGGATCCCCGTTATATCGAAGTATGGGGGAAATTCACCCCGCGTGGCGGGATCAGCATCGATCCATATTGTAACTATGGAAAACCCGGAACAAAGTACGAAACGATGGCCGACCATCGTTTGATGAACCACGATCTGTATCCGGAGAAAATTGATAATCGGTAATGATTCAAGGACGATTCTCCAGGGAATCGTCCTTTTTCTATAGGCGGGGAGAAGTTTCATCTGAATGGAAGAGAGTTTTTTTAGAATCTCCATAAATGACCACCATACTCCGAATGAACACTCTCAAACCTAAATCCATCTCTCATCACACTTGCAAACCCTTGCAATTTTCACAATAATTAAACCTTATTTTTTTGACCGTATTCCCTTTACAAAGAGTCTTGATGGGCTTTATAATCCCGTTGTTCAACTTTTTACGGACCCTAAAAAATTATAAGAAAAAGGAGGTTGCGGTGATGCGACAAAGAATCTTTTCTTTTTTAATGATGAACCTCGGTGCATTTCTTGTTTCGATAAATGTCCATTTCTTCTTATCGCCAAATAATTTAGCGACAGGGGGAGTAAGTGGATTGTCCATCATTATGAACGATCTGTTTCCAGGGATGTCCCTCGGACTGTTTATGATCATCATCAATATCGCATTGTTTATTGTTGGTGTGATCTTTCTCGGCTTCAATTTCGGTGCGAAAACCATTTACGCCAGTTTCGCCCTTTCATTCTATGTTTGGTTGTTAGAGAAATTCGCTCCCATGAACGCACCATTAAGTGATGATATCTTAATTCAGCTCATCATCGGCCAATGTATTGCCGCAACCGGTATGGCCATCGTGTTCAACCAGCAGGCTTCAACGGGTGGAACAGATATCGTTGCCATGATTTTTAATAAATATTTCAATATAGATGTAGGCAGGGGTGTGTTGCTGGCAGATTTATCAATTGCCACGTCCTCAGCCGTCCTATTTGGGCCGCAAGTCGGGATGTATGCCTTCTTCGGTGTCATCTTAAACGGCCTGGTCATCGATTACACTCTGCAGCAATTCAATTCGAATAAAGAAATCGTCATTATCAGCCGATACAGCGATGAAATCAAGGCTTACATTGTTCATGAGCTTGGAAAAGGAGCGACGATCCATACGGCAACGGGAGCGTTCACTTCAGATGAAAAGGAAGTCATCACCACCATCCTCGGTCGCAAAGACTTTTCCAAACTGAAAGGCTTCATCACCCAAGTGGATAATCGTGCCTTTATCACGGTTCATACTATGAATGAAATCCTTGGTCAAAACTTTAAACGGCTGGCATAGAAAAAAAGCTTCACCTTTCACGGGGTGAAGCTTTTTTTGATATCTAAAAGTAAATCCTTCTTTTTGAAAAAATAAAGGAAAATTATACCTCCTTCCTGTATAAATAGAAGTAAGGGGGTGGAAATATGGAAAAGGAAGAGTTTGAAAGGTTGGAACAGAAGATCAGCTTTCTTGAGAAAGAGTTGTATCTCGTAAAACGGCAGTTGATTCAAGCCAAAAGGGGAGAAGAATCATCTGTTATCCAAAAAGAGGCGGCTGCCAATGTACCTGAGGAACCTATTCCACATAGAACGGCCGAGCCATTCACAGAGAAAGAGGTCTTTGACTTCTCGGTGGAACGCTGGCTGCCGAAGGTGTTTCTGTTTGTTTTATTGATAGGCAGTATTTGGGGATTTATGGCTGCTTCTCAAAATGGCTGGGTTACGCCTGGATTAAGGGTATGGACGGGGGCTGTCATCAGCATCGGGATGTATTTCTTAGGAGAGAGGTTCATTCGGGATCAGCGTAAATTAGCCATCACGCTTCTATCAGGAAGCATCGTTCTTGCCATCATCACTTTATTCTCAGCCAATATCTTGTATGGATACATTGGCGGGTTCATTACGAATCTACTATTGATCCTCATTATTTCCGTAGGACTGTGGACTTCCCATAAGCATGGATCTGAAGTGGTCCTCAGCCTGATCGGGGCGGGAGCGTATCTGTTTCCCTTTATATTTGCCGGGGATGAACGAAATGAATGGTTGTTTTACGGATATGAATTAGTCTTGTTCTTTGTATTGATGACATTCAGCACCTTGAAACGGTACAGGTTCGCTTGGAATATTCATTATTATTTACTTTATTTCTCACTGTTTTTCTTTCCTGCCTTCGGGGTAGGAGCGATGACCTTAACCGTTCTGATTCCGTTTGCGATTCAACATGCCTATCTCATACTGTTGATCGTCCTAAACCGTAAAGAACGGGTGAGCGCGGAAATGATTCCTGCACTTGTATCAGGCTCATTCATCCTTCTTGGATTATTGAATGACATATACGAGGCGGTCCCACTCTTTTACTATGTGATTTTCGCTTTCGTTTATATCGGGATAGCATTCATTGAACCGAAGGAAAAGAAAGGCACGAAGGATGTCCTCCTTGTCCTTGGGTTCCTGCATGTCCTTCTTTTCGTCTTTGAGCTGTTCGAATACAATTGGCGCTATATTCTGGTTGGTATTCAAGGTACAGCTCTCCTATGGTTCTCTGGAAGACGTGAGAGCTATATAGGGCTTTCTGGATCCTTCCTGCTCATGTTGTATTCCTTCTTAGGGGTGGCAGTCGGTGCATCGGATGATTTCCTTACCATCGAACTGCCGATTTTTGCCGTCGCTTTTGGGTATGTGTATCTATTTACACAATTCAATGAAAACGAGTCTTCCTTCTTAAACATTTCTAAAACGGCGATTAAAGTCGTACTGACAGGACTCGTATTGATCTTTGTGGCTGCGTTTGACAGAATATGTTGTCATCGGGTGGGACTACACACCGCGTACGACAGCCTTCACCGTTGCGATCGCAGCCCTTTCAATTGCTTATCTCATCTTCGGTGAAAGCAGAAAGGATGTCTTTTACCGATGGGTGGGGATCGCATTCCTGGCACTGGCCCTGTTGAAGTTCTTCCTTGCCGATCTTGTGTTCCTGGATTTCACGATCCGTGCCATGATCCTGATTCCCATTGGTGTAATCGGACTTGTGTTATCAAGAATTTTGTACAAAAAGGGATAATCACATTGCAAAAGCTTTCAGAATAATTATATAATGTAGATATCTAATGACGTTTGATGGAAAAGGAGGTGGAATTGAGATGAATCGTTCTGTAGGATTGCGTGGGAAGTATTTGGATTATATCTACATTTGCCGTGCAATTTTTCATGCATTTGCATTCAAAGGGACACGTATGCCCTTTTTCAGCAAATGAATATGAATACTGAACGGTAAGAGGTCTCAATTCCAATCACTTTTCTAGCAAGAATCGGAAAAAGGGGGCGTTTTCGCTCTCTTTTTTTTATCCCTTCATTAAGAAAGGATGCAGTGCCGGACGCACTTCGAAAAGCTATGGGAGAGTCTTCTGATTCCCCATGGCTTTTTTATTTGTGCACCTCTTACCTCTAAATAGACAACCGAAAGGAAGAGGAACATATGATTATTTGCAGTGCACAGGAGTTAAGTAAGATGTTTGGGGGACATGTCATCTTTGAAGACTTATCCTTTGAAATACCGGAAAGATCGCGAATTGGACTTGTCGGCAGAAACGGGACAGGGAAGACGACGATATTCAAGCTATTATCAGGAACCGAAACGCCTGATAAAGGGCTCGTCCACTTGAAGAAGGGAGCGAAGGTGGGCTATCTCGCCCAGATCCCGCGCTTTTCTGAAGAAACGACAGGGCATGATGTTTTACGATCTGCATTTTCCCGTTTGATTGAGACGGGTGACCGGTTAAAAGAGTTGGAGATCAAGATGGGTTCAGATGCAGATCCGGATACTCTCACCCGTTTATTAGAAGAATACGGGAAGCTGCAGGATCAATACACAAACGACGGAGGCTATGAAATCGAAGCCAATATTTCAAAGGTTGTCAATGGGTTGGAAATCCATGAACTGGTGGAGAAGGACTTCAATGACTGCAGTGGCGGTGAACAGACGAAGTTATGCCTAGGCTTGATATTATTGCAAAAGCCGGACCTGCTTCTCCTGGACGAACCGACGAATCATCTGGACATCGGAGCCGTGGAGTGGCTGGAGGAATTTCTAAAGGAGTATGAAGGAACCGTCGTTTGTATTTCCCATGATCGATATTTTCTCGATAACGTGATCACCAAGGTGTATGACTTGGAGGACGGGGAATTGACGATTTATCATACAAATTACTCAGGATTTGTGAAGGAAAAAGACGAGCGTTTGATGCTTGAGTTCCAAGCGTATCAGGAACAGCAGAAAAAAATAAAGAAAATGAAAGAGGCCATTAAACGGTTAAAGGAATGGGCAAACCAGGCAAACCCACCTAATGAAGCCCTTCACAAACGGGCGAGGAACATGGAGAGAGCCTTGGAACGCATGGAGAAAATAAAACGCCCGATACTGGACCGCAGGAAGATGGGGTTGGAATTTGAGGAAACAGACCGAAGCGGGAAAATCGTGTTTTCCATGGAAGACGTTGCAAAAGCCTATGGAGAAAAAAAGCTGTTTGAGAATGCGGGACTCCATGTCCATTACAAAGATCGCACAGCAATCGTCGGGCAAAATGGAACAGGCAAATCGACCATCATCAAAATGCTTCTCGGGGAGGAATCTCCTGATGCTGGTTGTGTAAAAGTCGGAAGTAATGTGAAACTGGGTTATCTTTCCCAGCATTTCACCGTGTCTGACCCCTCTGTCCGTCTGATTGATGCTTTCAGGGAAGAAGTGGCTGTGACAGAAGGAGAGGCGAGGCACATTCTTGCCCGATTTTTATTCTATGGGCCGAATGTGTTCCGTAAAGTGGGCCAGCTGAGCGGTGGGGAAAAGATGAGACTCCGCCTGGCGCAATTGATGCATCAGGACATCAACTTCCTTGTCCTGGATGAGCCGACCAACCATCTGGACATTGATTCCCGGGAGGTGCTTGAGGATGCACTGGAAGATTTTAAGGGCACGATCCTGGCCGTGTCACACGATCGTTACTTTTTAAACAAGTTGTTTACGAAGACTTATTGGATTCAACAAGGAAATCTTTATTTCTTTAATGGACCGTATAGCTGGGCGAAAGAAAAACTTCCAGCCCCTAAGGAAATGCCTGCAGCGGTGAAGAAAAAAGGAACTGTACGTAAGGAGGTTTCCATAAAGCCCGACCGGAAAGTGGAAGACATCGAAATGGAGCTTGAAAGGGTGGAAGAGGAGATTTACACGATTGAAGAGAAACTCCTTACACAAACAGACTTAACCATCCTTCAGGAACTATATGAGCAAAAAGAACAGAAAGAGAACGAGCGGGACGATATGTATCAGGAATTAGAAGGATTATTGGCGTAAACGGAAATGGGAGATGATGAGAGAGTCATCTCCTTCCCATATCTCAAGGCACCTTTGTATAATGAAAAAAGAAAGGGGGAGGAACAGATGTCTATGAAAGAAGTCATCATCATCGGAGCAGGCTTATCAGGGATCATGGCTGCCAGAACATTACGGCAAAATGGGCTAAAAGATATCACCATCATAGAAAAGAGCAAGAGTGTGGGGGGGAGACTCGCCACAAGACGGATCGGTGAAGGAAAAGCAGATCACGGAGCCCAATTCTTCACGGTGCGTTCAAGGGAACTCCAATCAGACGTAGAAAAATGGCTTCAGTCAGGCTGGATCAAAAAATGGTTCGGTCATCCCTACCCAAGATACACCTCCGTCAATGGAATGAACACCCTTGCCAAAAGCCTTGCAGGAGAACTGTCTGTTAAACTCAACTCAACAGTCTCCTCCATTTTTGAAAAGAGGGACGGACATCTGGAATTGACACTGGACAATGGAGAAAAGCTCCTTGGGAGTCACCTTTTAGTGACGGCACCGGTTCCACAGACCCTTGCACTTCTACCTGGGATGGAAAGCAGGGAACTTGCCAACATCACGTTTGCACCATGTTTTGTTGGAATGTTCACACTGGAGAAGGATAACATTTTACCTGCAATTGGTCATAAGGATGAAGGATTGCCTTCAGGAGTAGAGCGAATCGTGGATCATCATAAGAAGGGGATTTCTTCCACAGCCACAGTGAGTGTATATATGACGGGAGAGTGGTCGAAGAAGCGCTTTGAACATCGTGACAATGACATCCTGCGAGAAATCGAAGAAGCTGCAGCTTTGTACCTTGGGCCTTTACATCATATGAACGATGCCCAATTGAAACGCTGGAAATACGCTGAAGCAGAAGAAGTCGTGCGCACTCCTTATGTGGAGGCTGGGAAGGACCATCGGATCCTCATATGCGGGGATGCCTTCCTGCGGGAAGATGACGAAGCGGGCCGGACACGATTTGAAAGTGCCTATTTATCCGGTCTTTCAGCCGGTGAAAGACTGGTTGAGAAGCTGAAGGAGTAATCATCGTTCAAGAGACAACAGAGGGTCCGTATAACTTCCTTTCATCATGAAACACTAAATAAGTACATAGACCATGGATAAGAAGAGGGAATGACAATGAAAATAGAGCTGATCAAAGCAACCCCAGACCACCTCGATACCATTATGGACATTTACATCAGGTGTAAAAACGATCTTGATGAAATGGGGCTGCTCCAATGGGATGAAACCTATCCCAGCCGTACTTATTTTAAAGATGAAATGAAAGAGGGGAACCTCTATGTGTTGATGACCGATGGAAAAGTATCTGGTTCTGTGACCTTGAATGATTGGCAGGCCCCGGAGTGGTTCGATATACCGTGGAGACTTGGAAACGAGTGGGTGATTCATGCTTTGTTCCTTGACCCCCTTCAACAGGGGAATGGATTGGGCAAGGTGTTCATGGAGAAGTGCGAGGACCTTGCCAGGGAAAAAGGATACGGGAGCATCCGGTTAGATGCCTATTCAAAGAACACAGGGGCCAATTATCTATATGAAAAAATGGGCTATGAATACCGTGGGTCGGTCCATTTCACCTCCAAACCAGAGGGGCATCAGGAATATCGATGCTATGAGAAAGCACTGACTCTGTAAGATTCAATGGTTGTTCATATGTACCAAGGAAATCGCTATGGGATAAATGGTATACTTGAATGACAGTATACGCTGAATAAGATGGCAGGGAAGCGATTATATTGACACTGATTTTGGATGAGGCGAGTGCCTTTATCAAACAATGTTATCAGGAATTGAATAAAAGCGAATCGGATATGAACACTCGCTTACAACAAATAGAAGAAGAACTGGAAACGGAAGGGACGTATACCCATACTGGGGAAGAACTGATCCACGGAGCCAAGATGGCGTGGAGGAACAGCAATCGCTGCATCGGCCGCCTGTTCTGGAATTCGCTGAATGTGTTTGACGAACGTGGGGCTACGACGGAAGAAGACGTGTTTGCCGCATTGGAGCGTCACTTGGACTTTGCTTCCAATAACGGAAAGATCCGACCGACGATTACCATTTTCAGACCGTCTCAGCCACAACAGCCCGATATCCGTTTATGGAATCATCAATTGATCCGTTATGCCGGCTATGTTGAGAATGGTATGTATAGGGGGGATCCCCATTCCATTGACTTTACGAAGAAATGTAAAGAGCTGGGCTGGAAAGGCCGGGGGACGAACTTCGATGTTCTGCCTTTCGTGGTGCAGATCGGGGACAGGGCTCCACGGTGGAAAGAGATTGATCCATCCAAGAGGCTTGAAGTGCCACTCCGTCACCCAGAGTTTGAATGGTTCAGTGACCTGGGGTTGAAATGGTATGGCGTTCCGATCATCTCGGATATGGAATTGAAGATCGGCGGCATTTCATATAAAGCGGCACCGTTTAATGGATGGTATATGGAGACGGAAATCGGAGCGCGGAACCTGGCCGATGAAAACCGCTATCATCTTTTACCCAAAGTAGCGGACTGTATGGGATTGGATAGATCGAGGGCTGCAACGTTATGGAAAGACAAGGCGTTGATTGAGTTGAACATCGCCGTACTCCATTCCTTTAAAGAAGATGGAGTCAGCATTGTTGATCATCACACGGCTGCCCAGCAGTTCCGGTTGTTCGAAGAAAATGAGAAGAATGTTCAGAGGGATGTGACGGGGGATTGGACCTGGTTGATCCCGCCGGTTTCACCGGCAACGACTCATATTTTTCATAAGGAATATGATAATACGTGGAATGCAACGAATTATTTCTATCAGGAAGCTCCTTATTGAGGAAAGCTGTTTTCTGTTCCGTACAGAAAGCAGCTTTTTTTCATAGAGTAAAGGGCGGACGTTTTGACACCTGATAATAGTGGAACCAAAACCTGAACTCATCGAATAATACGTGATGATCAAAGGTGAAATTCTCAAAGAAATCCTCAAGCAGTCCAGTGTCCGCGTCATCCATGATGCCTGTTACATAAAGTGGGGTCTTGAATCGTTTATATAGATCCTCATGTCCGTAATAGCTGAACAGATCTTCCAATTGCTGTTCGTTCATGATCTCACCTCCCTTACTAGTAGGATTGCTTTCCGTTGGAAAAATATCCATGAAAAAAGCAGCACGGGAAGGAGACCGTGCTGCTTTTATCTATTGTTTCAATTCAGTATAAACGACGAGGCGCTTGCTATAATTTCTTGAAGACCGGTCAAAGTCACCTGTACATGTGATCAAGTTAAGGGTGCTTCTGTGGGAATATCCAAAAATCGATTGGAGGGGTGCATCGTTCCAAGGATATTCCTGTGTATCCGTCACTACAAACGTTCGTGTTTCACCTTCTTTATTCTTTACGAAGATCTCATCGCCTTTTGAAAGCTTGTTAAGGTTATAAAATATTGCAGGGTCATTCCGGCTGTCTACATGTCCTCCGATGACAGCATTTCCCGGTTCTCCAGGCTTGTATCCACCATCGTACCATCCTGTTTTCCCGAAGCTTTCCGTTACAGCCATTTCCCCGTTCTCCATTAGTCCGACGGCCTCAACAGGGGCTGTTAAATCGATCGCCGGAATGTCCAAAGTAGTCGGAACAATCCCTGTTCGTTCATCTTTGATGATTTCATCGGCAAATGGGGAAGGGGTGGTGGTACCCGCCATTTGAACGTTCGGCCTTTCCCCGGCTGTTTGCGCATCCGTTTTTTCCTCTTGAGAATTCGAACTTAATCCTGCAGAACAGGCAGAAATGGGCAATAGTACAAGCACAAGTAGTACAACCCTCATAGTATACATTATGTGAAGCCACTCCTTTCATCTTCACACTGGGGGACGGACCTTTTAAGGTCCGTCCCTTTCATCTGTTCACATTATTTTTTGTGTGCAGCGTATTTCTTCATTCCTAGTGTTGTTCCTCCCGCGATGATTAAGAGGGCTGCAAGAAGGAATTCGAATGGGATTTCGTTTCCGGATGTTCCGCCCATACCAGTGTTTGGCATTTCAGTAGGCATTTTGTCTTTGAATTTGTCAGGGAATTGATCAGCAAATGCTCCGGACAAACCTTTTGCCGGGTTCAGCATATGCTCGTACGCCATGCGGATTTGATCCCAGGCTTGATCATAATCCCCTGCTACATAGCTGTCGAATGCGCCAACCAATTGATCCACGTGCATTTGGAGTCCTTCTGCAAGAGCATCGGATTTCAAGCGTCCCTCTGTTGCCGTTTCAAGGAAGCTGGAGAATTCTGCGCGATATCCATCAAGGTTCTTAAGGGCTTCTTCTTTTGCTGCTTCATCTTCAGCACCTGTGGCTTTCACGTAATCAACAAAGAATCCAATGTGTTTGGACCACATGTCTTTAAACTGGTTACCGGCTTCTTCACCGTATACAGAAGCGACAGCTGCAGACAGGTCTTCAGTATTGGCATTTAACGCACCAACCGATGCATCGAAATCTTCAGAGCCGTCTATCCCGTTCTGCATCGCCATCGTGGCAAGTGCAGCATGCTCTGTTAACAGATGGTTAAGAGTGGAACGTAAATCTGTTGCCGGTGTGACAGCCATCGTGTTTTCAAATTTATCCGGGTATTGATCTGTGATGGCACTGGATAAACCTTTTGCTACCATTCCCATATGTCCGATTGCCTCACGCTCGTATTCATATGCCATTTCGTAGTCACCGGCTGCATAAGAATCAAATGCACCGATTAATTGATTGATATGCATTTGAAGTCCTTCTGCCAGACTGTCGGATTTCAAGCGTTCACCCGTAGCCGTTTCAAGGAAGTTGGAGAACTCCGCTTTATAGCCTGCGAGATTGGCAAGTGCTTCTTCTTTTGCTGCTTGGTCATCAGCGCCGGTTGCTTTTACATAATCAACGAAGAATCCGATGTGATTCGTCCAAATCGTGTTGAATTGATTTCCGGCTTCTTCGCCATATACAGAAGCGATGGCTCCTTTTAAGTCGGCTGCGTTGTCATTCAGTGCCCCGGCCGCAGCATCGAAATCTTCCGCGCCTTCCGCTCCTCGTCTCATTGCTTCAACTGCTAAGTATGCATGCTCTGTAAGTAAGTGATCCAACGTCGTTCTTAATTCACCTGCTGGAGTATCGACTTTCGCCTCGTGTGTATGATCTTCCCCATTGTGGGCTGATACCGTGCCTACCGTTGGAACTAGTAATGCCATGCTTAATGGAATGGCAAGATAACTTTTTTTTCATTTTCATAATGGAATCTCTCCTTTTGTTTTTTATATTTCATAGAGTTAACGACAGATGTTTAAGCATGGATCACTTTTTTTGAATGTTTTTTCGATTCTTTTTTAAAAAGGTAAAAGAGAATACGATAGATGAAAAAAATGGGATGCCTATATTACGCATCCTAATTATAAAAAGGCGAAAGAATCACGGAGTTCATTGGACAGCTTCAGTTGTGTAGGAATGTATTCATCGGGCATATGTTCGTGAACATTTGACAGGGGAAAGGGAAGGAGGAATGTTCGGTCTAAATAGAAAAACCCGGCAGTATAGAACTGACGGGCACTAAAAGTATTGATTCGACTTAAGGGTTGAGGCAATTAAATTTCCGAAGCTAACACGATTTCACCTCGTGGAAGCTCGCTGTTGGCATCAGGCTCAAGCGTGATGGCGACTGTATCCCAATCCTGCTTTGAGAATTCTTCATTAAGCTTAAAGACGACGGAACCTTTTCCGTCCTGACTCGTCACGAAGGTTCCTGCCCTCTCCGGTTTGTCATCCTTGATGAGCCATACCTTGATAGACTTCTTCATTCGATAGCTCCTTTAGTTGTGAAGCCTGAACGACCATGCTCATTTGTTCACCCTGCTTGACGATGCTGGCGGTACCTCTTGCATCACTACTGACGGGTGCAAGGTCTACATACTGAATAACCTGATCGATGACCGCTTGTTCCACCATTTCACCTTGCTTCTCAAGCTGTGTAAACAAATACGCATTCCCTATTAAAGAAAGAGCCAAAAGAGCTGCTGCAGTCGGCAGGAACCAGGACCGCTTTTTCTTTCTTGTGATAGTTTCAACGTTCGAATGCATATTCTCATTCCTTAATATGTTTCCAAGTACACGGTCTTCCAGGTCATTGGGAGGCTCGATGACATCAGATGCGAAAGGCATGAATTCGGCTAACTGCTCCAGTTCAAGAAGTTCTTCCCTACACTCGGCACAGCTTTCCAGATGTTTTTCGAATTGGGCTTTCTCAAGTTCAGATAAATGACCGTTGTAGTAATCCAGTAAGTAATCGCATGGTTGTTTAGTCATTCGAATTGACCTCCTTTCCCTTTTAGACACGTGTGTAAATGCTTTAACGCCAAGCGTATCCTTCCCTTCACAGTCCCGAGTGGGGTACGGGTTGAGTCTGCGATGGACTGCTGAGTCAATCCTTTATAGTAGAATAATTGCACAATCTTCTGCTGATCTGCTTTCAAGGTTTCCAGGCATTCCGTGATAGCCATGCCTTTTTCTTTCCATTCCAGAAGATCAGCAGGGGTTTCATCGGTTACTAGAAGAGAATCCTTCTCGATATATTCAACGGATTCATGCTTCTTTCTCCTGCGGATCGCATCGAGGCAGGCATTCCTCGTCATGGTTAAAAGCCATGATGAAAACTTTCCTTTTCGGTGATCATAAGGGGAGTGCTTTTTCCATAGTTTCATGAATACTTCCTGGATCACTTCCTCTGCAATCTCCCTGTCTCCCGTCATTTTATATGAGAATGAATAAATCAGCTTTTCATATTGTTGATAAAGTTGTCGTAATGCAGTCGAGTCTTTTTCTAAAACCAGTTGATACAATTCTGTATCCTGAAGATCATTGGGCATATCATGCTCCTTATCTTTGACATATAAAATAAGGATACTAAACAACGGAGCTGAACTCAATTTTAATAAGCTAACGGTTGAGGTAAGAATTTGGATCATAAGGGTTTAGGATTAGCACTTGAATAGGCATAAAAAAAATCCCCCATCAAGCCAATGGGGGATTCACTTCATTATTTTACTTTTTGCAGCTTATGAATCACTGAAAGGGAGCGCCCAGTCCCGATCGCCACTGATTCAAGTGGGTTTGGAGCTAAGTGGACCGGTACGACGATTTCCTGGCTTAACCATTCCTGCAGCCCGTTCAGAAGGGCTCCCCCTCCGGTCAGGATGACGCCGCGGTCAACGATGTCCCCGCTTAGTTCAGGAGGACAGTTTTCTAAAGTCGCTCGGATCGTTTCCAGGATGTGAAGAAGAGACTCTTTCAAAGCATCCTGAATTTCATTTGAAGATAATTCTATCGTTTTTGGCAGACCGGTAACCAGGTCACGCCCACGGATGTCCATCGTTCTCTCTTCATGGTCGATGAGGGCTTGACCAACTTCTATCTTCACTATTTCAGCGGTTCTTTCGCCGATTAATAGATTGTATCGTTTTCGAACATACTGCACGATATCCTCATCCATCTGATCACCGCCGATGCGGATCGTGTTACAGGAAACAACTCCACCGTAAGAAATGATGGCGACCTCCGTCGTTCCGCCACCGATATCCACAATGACGTTGGCAACAGGCTCGCCGACAGGCAAGTCAGCACCGATGGCAGCGGCTACCGGTTCTTCAATAAGCGTCACGGATTTCGCGCCGCTTCCTCTCACGGCATCCTGAATCGCTCTTCTTTCAACACTTGTCGCACCAGAAGGCGTACAGACGACAACCGTTGGCTTACGGATGGAGAAGCCAAGTTTTTTGCTGGCTTTTTTCATCACTTGTTTTAGCATTTCGGTTGTCACATCAAAGTCGGCGATGACACCATCTTTGAGTGGGCGCACAGCCACGATCTTTCCTGGTGTCTTCCCTATCATATTCTTGGCTTCAGTACCAACGGCCAAGACGGCTTTATTCTCTGTGTCGATCGCAACAACAGACGGTTCATTCAGTATAATTCCTTTATTTTTACTATAAACAAGTATATTAGCAGTTCCTAAATCGATCCCAATTTCAGAGTTTGATAACATCGATATTCCTCCAACTATAAGAATTCTAGACAGTATAACCTTCTATACAGTATAGGAGATTTTTGTGGGTTATGAAGGTGGAGATATTTACCACCGACAAAATATTACAAAGTGTGACAGAAGTGGAAGCGTTAACGGAAAATACAAAACCTTTGACAGAGAGTTTTTATATACCCGTAAACGTATAGAGGGACGGACCTCGGGTTTTAGTCCGTTAAAAAAATTTAAACGTTTTGTAATATAGGTGGGGAGGTTTGGAGCAGGTAAAAGGAGTCACATGTGATGAGAAGGAATGGTTGGGATAAGACTAAAAAGTGATCGTTATAGATTCTAGCCAATGGCAGGGCATATGTTCACAGAAGTTGGAAGGACGTCTCGTTCTTTTGAGAGATTGAAAGAGAGGCTCAATCTATTTATGTACAGGGATATTCTAAGCTCATGAAAGAATCCTGGATTTATCAGCGAACGCTCTTTTCGCCGTCTCTCATTCCAAAAGAAAAATGCCCCGTTAAGAGGCATTTTCCATTACATAAGCGTGAACCGCTCCAATTCTTTTTTCATTTCTACTGTCATTCTATTTAATTGCCCAACCTGCTCATTCATTTGTTCAAAGTAACGAAGCTGTTCTTCGGTAGAGGATGAGATTTCCTCCGTGCCGGCAGCGGTTTCTTCTGTGATGGCCGAGATGTTTTCAATGGCGGCGATGACCTGATTGGTCCGTTCATTGGAGGCATTCATTCCATTTTCCAACTGTACTAAGTTTTCATAAATGGTGGAGACATTCCCTGAAATTTCTTTGAACGCCTGCTCCGTCATACTCATGGATTCCACTTGCTGGGTGGATAGGCTTTTTCCTTTTTGGGAAGCGTCCATGATGGAGTGGATGCCGTTTTTGATATTGCCAACCATATTGCCTATTCTCTCTGTTGCAACGGAAGAGTCTTCTGCGAGCTTCCTTACTTCCTGTGCCACGACGGCGAATCCTTTTCCGGCGTCCCCGGCTCTGGCCGCCTCGATGGCTGCGTTCAGTGCGAGGAGATTGGTTTGTTCTGCGATTTCCCTGACTGCTTGAGCAGCATGTTCAATTTCCCCGGTGTAGCTTGCAAAGGATTGGACGGAATCCATGATGGAGGAGGACGAGTCGGCAATCATTTCAGCGAATTGCTGCTGTTTATTCAAGGAAGATCGCCCATGCTCAACCGATTCTAATGCAACCTTACTACTGGCCGAAGATTCCCCGCTTTGTCGGACATTCATGGCGAAGTCATCCCCCATTACGGACATGAGGGCAGCCGTGGATTGAATATCCTCAGAGATGGATTGACTCCCCTTGGCGAGCTCTTCTGTGGAAATCGCCACCTGGTTGCTGCTTTCTGCCAGGCTCGTCATTTGTGAACGTACATCATGGGTGAATCTCTCTACATTCGATCCAATATCATGGACCGATTGAACCGTATTGCGAAGGTTCAGGACCATATGGTGAAATGCCGTTTGAAGCTTATCCACTTCAAATTGACTGTTTTTCTCTTTTATGGAATCGATGGAAATCGTCAAGTCCCCATCTGCGATCCTTTCAGCGTTACCCACCATAACATTCAAGGGCTTTACAATTCTTCTTGACAGTATCGTGGATGCTCCCAGTGAGAGAAGAATGGTGACCATGAATCCTATGATGGCCGCCCATACGATGAATTCAATCTGACGCTCGTTTTCTTTCAAAAGGTTTTCGTGCCAATCATTTGTTTGTTTCGTTAAAAGATGCATATCGTTCAGTACACCTGAGATCCGGATGGATTGACGCTTGATTTCCGCTTTGTCCATTTCGGTAAGAGCCTGATCCGAAGCCGACTTTAAATCGGTGAATTTAGACTCGATGGAAGCGAGTGTCTCTTGCTGATTTTTTACTGGAATGATTTTTTTTACATTCGTCAGCTGGGTGGAGGTTTTTTCTAACATGCCTACTACCATCTGTTTGTTTTCTTCTGTTGAATTAACAGAGTAATTGGATAGTGCCTGCTTGGTCACAATCAGATCTCCACGCAGCTTTTCTGTTTCCAAAAGCACTTGTACATCTTCCTTTGCAGAACTTTGCAGGGAAATCAGCTGGTACACGATGTATCCGATGATGATCGTCGAAAGGATAAGGGGGATCAGCCCTAAAATCAATAAACGTTTTTTTAATGCCATGAGAATACTCCTTAGATGAGATTTATTGCCATTTAACCGTGATGTCTCCCGAGATGATCTTGTTTTTTGCATCTTCTATCTGCTTTGATTCTTCAGGGGATAGGGGAGCGATACGAATGGGGGCCAATCCCACTCCGTCCTCTTTAAGACCCAGTTCATACGATTGCTGATCGATTTTGGAATGGGTGATAAGTTCTTTTGTCACATTGAATACCGCGTTATCGACTTTTTTTCACCATAGACGTAATGACTGATTTTTCGGCAATGAAATACTGATCCGAATCGACCCCTCCGGATAAAATGCCTGCCTTTTCTGCAGCCTGAATCGCCCCGACCCCGGTAAAGCCGGCAGCTGGATAGATGAAGTCCGCACCTTGCTCCATTTGTTTCTGTGCTATTTGGCCTCCAAGATTTGCGTCCCCAAAGTTGTCGGCATTGTCTTTCAGTATGTTGATGGAAGGGTTGATATACTGGGCACCTTGTTCAAAGCCTTTTTCAAACCGTTGAATGACGGGTACATCTGCACCACTGATGAATCCGATCGTGTTGCTTTTTGATTTCATGGCGGCTACCATGCCGAGAAGGAAACTGCCTTCATGTTCTTTAAATGTAATCGATGTGATATTGTCCACTTCTGAATACCCGTCAATCAAGAGAAACGTCTGGTCGGGATTTTCTTTTGCAATCTTTTCAATCGCATCTTGAATCGAGAATCCAAGCCCGATCACAAGATCATGCTTTTGATCGACAAGTTCCTGCAGTGCTCCTTCAAAGTTCCCATCCGGTGCTTCTCTATAATCAAATAAAATACCTAATTCTTCTCTTGCCCGTTCCAATCCTCTAAAGGCCGAATCGTTAAATGAACCATCCCCAAGCCCTGTATCGGAGAGGAGGATCCCAATGCTCTGCTGCTTTTCTTTGCTGTTTTCTTCCGTCATGGGTGAAGAACACCCTGCTGCAACAAGCATGACAAGAAGAAACAAGTTGACTATCTTCTTCAAACCGTTACCTCCAACTAATCATTGTTGAGACATCTTACATGTCCGTACCTCTCTATTATCGGAGGGACAGACCTATTTTGAAGGGGAGGGATGGAAAAAAGTGTTGTAGGGGTGACTGAAGTTTATGTACTGAGTGTCGGCAAAGATAAAGGTTATTCCCTATTATCTGCAGGGGAGTCGCAATGAATTGATCTGAAAAGGGGCAGTGAGTGGATGTAGAAGGGGGAATAAGAAGCATTTTAGGGATTCTATGCAAGATATCAGGAAACGGCTCATTTGCGGGGAGACCACCAGGACATTGAAAACTAATAAGTAGAGGCAGAAGAATAGACCTCAAAATTACGGTGACACAGGACTTCCCCAAAAAAAGAGATGCTCTCATCAAGCATCTCCCATTCATCAATATGCCTTACCGAAAAATTCAGCAAGTTCCTGGCTGTGTTTTTTGCGTGCTTTCCGATGCTCTGCACGGTTCTTGGCTGTTTCATTCAGCCATTTCTCTTCTTCCGTTTCGGGAACCACTTCCGGTATGACGGCTGGTTTGTTGCCTTCTAAAGCCACAAAGGTCAGGAAGGATATGGCGGCGACATTGGTTTCACCTGTCAGAAGCACTTCTGAAGTCACTTTTACGCAGATCTCCATGGAGCTTGTGCCGGTATAGGTCACCATCGCCTCCAACGTCACAGCGTCACCGACTTTAATCGGCTGGAGAAAGTCGACAGAATCAGTTGATGCCGTTACGACGGGCTTGCGGGCATGACGTGTGGCGGCAATGGAAGCCACGTCATCTATATACGCCATCAGCTTTCCACCGAACAGAGTGCCGTGATGGTTCGTGTCAGGTGGAAGGACATGAGTCGTTTTACTCGTTTTCGTTTCTTTCATTAGCTTTTTTTCTCTCAATGGATTCACCTTCCGTTATCAATGTGAAAAAAGATTGCTACCATATACTATTCACTAAAGGGTACCGGAAGAAACATAAAAGTAAGAAAAACTATAGAAATATACTAATGATAATGGCTGTGATGAAGCTTGCCAGTGTACCCGCTATAATGGCTTTTAAGCTTAACTTTGACACCATGGGACGCTGTGTCGGCTCCAAGGAACCCAATCCTACAATCAATTGGCCGATGGAAGACAGGTTGGCGAAGTTACAAAGTGCCACGGAAAGAATTGCAACCGTCTTTGGAGAAAGTTCGTTCATCATTCCTGAGAGCTCCTTATATGCGACGAACTCATTTACCGACAGCTTCGTTCCGATGATGGAAGCTGCGCGGAACGCTTCATCCATTGGAATGCCGACCAATAATGCCAGTGGATAGAACAGGTACCCGAAGACAGTAGAAAGACTCATGTCCACCGTCCCCAATAAGCCGTTGACCAGAGCGAGGATTCCGATGAACGCAATCAGTAGTCCACCGATGTTGATGGCAAGCTGCGTACCGCTCAAAGCCCCTTCGGATATCGCTTCGAATACATTCGTATGAGTGGTCTTCCCCAACGATATATCCCCGTCGGTCTTCGATTCCTCCGTTTCAGGTTCCATGATTTTGGCCATGACAAGAGAGACGATGGGAACACTGAAAACAGAGAGGAGCAGGAATTTCATGTCTATGCCCATTAAAGAATATCCGATTAAAATCGCTCCGCTTGCTGATGCGGTTCCACCGACCATGACGGCAAAAAGCTCAGAACGGGTCAGCTTCGCCAAATAAGGCTTTATCAACAGAGGAGACTCTGCCAACCCAAGAAAGGAATTCCCGATCGCATTAAAGGACTCGACTTTGGTCGTACCAAGGATTTTCCCTAAACCGATCCCGATATACTTTACGAAAATCGGGATGATGCGCAGGTAATAAAGTGCTGAAATGAGCGCAGAAATAAAGATGATGGCTCCTAGTACATTGATGGCGAATACGAAGGAGATGTTCGTTCCTTTCTCGAAGAATCCGCCGAATACGAACATAATCCCTTCGTTGCTGTAATCAATGACCTTCTGTACTCCTAAAGCCGCTTTTTTCAACATGGTTTGTCCGAAAGGGACTTTTAACACAAACAAGACAAGGAGAAACTCAAGACAGATCCCGATGATGATCGTACGCCATTGGATGGCCGATCGGTTGCTGCTCAGCAGCCATGCCAAGAACAGAACTCCAAGTAATGATAAAACGCCATATACTAAACTCACAATACCAATCCTCCAAAATGGATTCTTCACCGAATTCCAGGATTAACGTCGTATGATGTCAGACCTCTAGTTTTAAAAATAAAAAAAGTGCAGGAAGACTGTCTCTAATTAATAGGGAAAGTCTCCATACACCTATGAAAATGGAATATAGAAAAGACTTTCCTTATAGTCCGGCACTTTACGGCTGCCAGGTAGAGACTTATGGTCCATATCACCATAGATATATAAGGAACTCGTATGAAGTTTTTAAAATATGTTCTCTACTTTACCATACGTTTAAAACCTATCACAATCGTTTTTTGAAAAAGAACGGGATGGAAATACGTGGTGATTCATTCTTACTATTTTTAACAAAATCCTAGAAAAATAGTTTAGTAATATAATTTTTAGGGGAAATTCTCTCATACAAACAGTAATAATGATGAAGGGAAGAAGGCTATATGTTCGAAAATAGTTTGCTTTTTACCATTCTATCCTGTGTGTTTTTTATGGGACTGGTCGCCTGGATTTCATACATAAAAACAAAAGGATCGTTGAATGATTCGACTGGTTATTTTTTAGCTGGAAGGGGATTGACGGGTACGTTTATTGCGGGTTCCTTATTATTGACGAATTTGTCGGCTGAGCAGCTGGTAGGCTTAAACGGACAAGCATTCCGTGCAAACCTTACAAATATGGCATGGGAAGTGACCGCTGCCATTGCCATCATCGTCATGGCCTTATATTTGCTTCCAAAGTATTTAGGAAGAAGCTTCACGACGCTGCCTGAGTTTTTGAATCAGCGCTATGATAAAGGGGTCCGTCAATATACGACCATCCTTTTCATGCTGGGGTATGTTTTCGTTACCATTCCCTCTATGCTCTATTCCGGTGCACTTGCCGTATTGAAATTATTTGATGTCCCACAGCTCATGGGAATATCCTATACTCAATCGATCTGGGTGATCGTCTGGGTGATCGGTATCATCGGCAGTATATATGCCATCTTCGGAGGACTGAAAGCTGTTGCGATTTCCGATACGTTAAACGGGATAGGGCTCTTGATCATTGGGATTCTGGCTCCTATCTTAGGTTTTTATGCTCTGGGAGAAGGAAGCTTTTTATCAGGTGTTAAAGAAATCGCCACCAATCATCCTGACAAACTGAATTCCATAGGGTCACCCTCGGATTCTGTCCCATTTTCAACGATCTTTACCGGGATGATCTTTGCCAACTTGTTCTATTGGGCATCGAATCAATATGTGATCCAACGTACTCTTGGGGCTAAGAACCTTGCAGAAGGCCAGAAGGGGGTCATCATTTCAGGTTTCTACAAATTGCTGGTTCCTTTCATGATGATGCTGCCTGGTGTCATTGCCTTCCATCTTTATGGAGAATCATTGAAAAGCGTGGATTTAGCTTATCCGGCATTGATTAACGCCGTTCTGCCGTCATATTTGACGGGTTTCTTCCTGGCTGTACTGCTTGGGGCCGTCTTGAGCTCTTTTAATTCCCTGTTAAATAGTGCAGCGACTTTATTCGCACTGGATATTTACAAACCTCAGTTCAATCCGGATGTGAGTGATCAGAAATTAATCACCATCAGTAAATGGTTTGGAGCAGCTCTAGCTGTTGTATCCATGTGTGTATCACCCTTGTTGATAAATGCCACAGATGGTTTATGGGATCTTATCCGGAAGTTCACGGGATTCTTTAACATCCCGATTATCGTCATCCTGTTAGTCGGGGTATTCTCAAAACGTATCCCGGCACTGGCGGCAAAAACGGTCATCATCCTTCATGTGTTCACGTACTATATGCTTGTGTGGGGAACAGGTCATTTATTTGGTTATTCCATAAGCATCAATTTCATTCATGTGTACGGAATCCTGTTTGTTTCAGAGGTTGTCCTCATGGTCTTGATCGGCATGTGGAAGCCATTGAAGAAGCCCTATGAATATCGATACAATCCAAAGGTGGACATGATGCCGTGGAAATACAGCATTCCCCTATCCATTGTACTGATGGCGTCCGTCGTACAGACATATATCCTATTTTCACCGATTGGTTTAGCATATGAAACCAGTGTCATTTCACCCTACTTCTGGCAAGCTTCTGGAGGACTGCTCATCGTTACCGCCGCCCTCATCTACTGGTCACTGAAGAGCTGGAACCAGAAATACAGAGCATACCTGCTAAAAAACAAACCATACAAACTAAACCGCACCAAAAAATACTCCCTGAACCCTATCTATTCATCGAAGCTGCTCAAATAAAAAGGAGGGACGGACCTTCATTCCTATGATCAGGTCATAGGAATCGAGGTCCGTCCCTCTCTCATTTTATTTTGTACGTTCAAGTAAGTTTGCTAGAACGTGTTTTTTGTAGGATTCAACATAGCGTTCTTCATATTTATGAACACCTGCTTTTTTTAATTCTTCTACGTACCAGCCTTTGCTTCCGATATGCATCTGAAATCAACTTCCTTTCTGAGCGTATAATGATGTGGAATCTCCGACTAACTCATGATGAGCTACGTTAAGATTGCTTACGGTTGTACATTGTAACATCTCACTTTTAATGAAAAAAGGGGGTGAACGGAATTTTTCGGATTCATCCTTTTCTGAAAATTTCATGATGGTTGATCGTACGTTTCCTATGGGGGTTCTGAAGGAATAAGCCCGAGACCCGTCAGTGTTCAATCTGAAAAAAGGAATGATCCGCAACGGATCATTCCTTTTTTAGTTGACAGCTTTCTTCCATTCCAATTCCTCTTTTTCAAAGCGCTCGAACATGATGTAGAAAAGTCCGGCACTCACAAGAGCAAGGATCGAAAGGATGATGAACGTCCAATCATATCCCACATAAAGAGACAGGGTGATGGATAGTGGAGCAATCGTTCTGGCGATGGTGAACCGTAGGCTGGCTGCTGCAAAATATTGCCCGCGCATATGATCCGGTGCAAGCTTCGATACAAAGCTTTGTTGGATCCCGGCAGTCATCAGCTCAGCAAAGGTGAAAACGGCCATTGCCAAGACAAACATCCAGACCGAACTCGTTTGTCCGAACATGAATATCGAAACGGAGTAAATGACTGAAGACAAGATGAAGACATTCCGCTCTCGGAATTTCGTGATCCAGCGGGTGATCACCACCGTAAGGAGTGCCACCAGGAATCCATTTTCAGAAAGGATCAATCCGAATACCTGTTCACTTACGAGGGTCAATGACCAGTCACCGAAACGGAACAAAGTCGCCTGGTCCATGACATCTTTTATATATACAGGGATCAACAGGTCCAGCTGCATGAACGTTTGACCGACGAGAATCCCAGCCAATATAAACAATAGAAACGTTTTGTCCTTGAAAATAACACTATAATCACTGAGCTGATCTGACATAACAGTGTACCAGGTCTTCTTTTGGCCTTCAGTGACGAGAAGCTTATTATGATCCATTGGTGCAGTTTCTCTCGTCATTTTATACAGAAGTAGGGCTAAAAGTATACATATCAGCGCAGCGGCAATCAGAAGCTCAAACCGGTAATGTACATAGAATATCCCGCCCAGGATCGGTCCGACGACAACGGCAATATTAATGGAGGTGTAAAAGACCGCGAACACATGACTGCGATCCTTTTCATCCACTACGTCCGCAACCATGGCCTGACTTGCCGGCCAATAAAACGATCCGAATACCCCTACTAAACTAAAACAGATAAAGCCGATCATGGCTGAATCGAGCCAAGGTGAACTGGCCAGTCCAAAGATTAAAAAGGCCACACCCTGTCCGAATGCAGATATCACCATCATCCGCTTACGTCCGAAGCGGTCTGCACAGTATCCCCCCCATCAGGTTTGCAAGTACGGCAAACACCTGAGAGAGAACCAATAATAATCCAGCTGTGTCTGCTTTCCGAACGACTCTGTAAAATAAATCGTCAAAAACGGAAAGAACATCCAAAATGTAATGTTAATCGCTGCTTCCCCAAACAGCCGGACCTTTAAATTACGGTCCCAATCCCGAATTCTCATCTATATCCCCCTACAAAACAAAATGAACTAGAATATCATAGCCCGACAGGAAGAAATAAACAAGACTGATTTATTGGTATTTACGAAATATTTACTCATATTGGGAAGGAGGCTGAAGATACCATTTGAAGGTTATTGAATACATTAAAAGTATGTCATGGGAAAGGAACGGTGAATGGAGGTGTTCGATCGGCTTATCCTTATTACTGGTGCCTGGACTCAGGTAATCGGAACGGTGATTGCAGCAATCGGTGAAACCGTGATCATACAAGAAGAACGAAATAAGCAGGAGCAGCCTATCGGATTCCGGTTGGTCTCCATCGGAAACGGTATTGAAGCGACAGGGAATGCACTGCAGGGCGTAGGAGCGGAAAAGCTGTCGGACGGTTCGTTTGAAGAAACGATAAGAGTGATTGGTGATTGGATCCAAGCTTCAGGGAACGCTACAAACGTGGTAGCAGCTGAACTCCAATTCGCAGGAAGAGAATTGGAGGGATTGAATCTTGATGTATTGGGAGACACTGTTCAATCCATAGGGGCAGGGCTGGAAGCATATGGGGCGACGTTGGAGACGAGGGAATTTTCAGATTTGCTGGCAGCCGGTAATACACTTCAATCCCTTGGGGCAGCCATTGAAGCGATAGGGGGAAGTCTATATATTAAAAGAAAAGAAAGATATTGGACTGCAGATTACAGCATTCGGAAGCTACGCACAGGCAGCAGGTGCTACGATTGCCGCCATTGCGTTGACAAAGCAATTTGGGTGAGACTTGGTTCGGAAATGATGAGGGGTGAGTCTTTCTTCAGGTTTTTTGCCTCAAATGATCATTTTATGCGTCTTTATTTTGGTTCATATCTCTCTTTTCAACTATATGAGTCAGAAATTTTTATATTTGCGTCTTTTCCCAGCTACATACAATCGAATGAGCACTCAGTCTAGTCAACCGATTTCTCTCATTCCCATAAAAAAATCCCAAAAGGCATTTAAACCGCCTTCTGGGATCCTAATAAGCTAAATCTTAAAACGCCCAACCGCCATCGCGGAATACTGCTTCAGTCGAGCCGTCTTCTTTGATTCCATCGATGTTCATCTTGTCTGAACCGATCATGAAATCAACATGGGTGATACTGTTGTTCAAGCCGTTCTTCTCAAGCTCTTCTTCACTCATTTTCTTGCCGCCTTCGATACAGAATGCATAAGCATTTCCAATCGCCAGGTGATTCGATGCGTTCTCATCGAATAATGTGTTATAGAATAACACATTCGACTGAGAAATCGGGGATTGATGAGGAACCAGGGCGATTTCACCCAGGTAGTGAGAGCCTTCATCTGTTTCCACAAGACGCTTCAGGATTTCTTCGCCTTCTTCCGCCTTTACGTCCACAATTCGTCCGTTCTCGAACGTGATGGTGAAGTTGTCGATCACGTTACCGCCGTAGCTGAGTGGTTTCGTGCTTGATACCTTCCCGTTTACACCTGTTTTTAGAGGAACAGTGAATACTTCTTCCGTTGGCATATTGGCCATGAAAGTCGTTCCTTCTTCGTTTACACTGCCGGCTCCAACCCATAGGTGGCCTTTAGGAAGCTCGATGGTAAGGTCCGTCCCTGGTGCAGTGTAATGAAGCTTCTGGTAGTTCTTTTCGTTCAGGTATTCAACTTTTTCGTGAAGGTTGGCATCGTGATCCTTCCATGCTTGAACAGGATCTGCCTGGTCAGCGCGTACCGCTTTGAAGATGGCATCCCATAACAGGTCCACCTGCTCTTTTTCAGAAGCATCAGGGAAAACTTTGGCAGCCCAGTCTTTAGATGGTGCTGCCAGTACGCACCAGCTCACTTTGTCCGATTGAATGAACTGACGGTATTTGGACATGGCTTTTCCTGCTACTTTCTGGAAGTTTGAGATGCGTTCGGGATCTACTCCTTTTAAGAGGTCAGGACTTGAAGATACGATGCTCATGAATGCAGCGCCGCCTTCAGCAAGCTCTTCCACTTCCCTTGCTTTCCACTGAGGGAACTCCTGGAAAGCTTCATCCGGTGCAAGATCATACTTCGTACGATTCACGACATCATCATTCCAGTTCACGTAGACGTGTTTTGCCCCTACTTCATAGGCTTTTTTTACTATCAGGCGAACAAATTCCGCAGAATCGATGGACGTGTTGATGACAAGGGTCTGGCCCTTTTGAACATTGACACCCACCTCTACAGCGAGGCTTGCGTATTTCTCAAGGTTTTGTTGGAAATTAGTCATATGTATTCTCCTTTTTTCAGAATGTTCCATTACATTCTTATTGTATCAGTGCAGGCACCGTTTGCAAGTGTTTACACCCATCTTTCTAGGGTATGCAGACTGGGAGGAAAGTATAATATGAACGTTCTTGGTCATTCGCACAAGAATGATGGCATCAGGAAGGAAAACTATACTATAATAATTGAGGCAATACATCAGATGAAAAGGGGGAAGGATCAGTGCCGTGGAATGTACTTTTATTAAGGATGTCCGCCATCTACGGGTTTATCGGGGCCTTTCTAGGGTCTCATATGGCAGGAGCCGGATCATATGCATTTAAGCCTATCCATGCTCATATTTTAGTAGTCGGTTGGTTAAGTTTGTTTGCGTATTCTTCCTATTATCGTTCCTATCAAGTGCCGAAAACTTCTAAGCTCGCATTCGCACATGTATGGACGGCGATAATCGGGTCACTCGGCCTTACACTGGGAATGTGGTTTTACAACTTAAATCCATTCAACCTGCCGGCAAGCTTCACCATGGTCTTCTATATTGCAGGAGGAAGCACATTATTACTGAGTTTTTTCCTGTTTGTGTTCATGACATTTAAATATAGTGAGAGTAAGAAGTAAGGGACAAGGCCTGTTTTTCAATAGAATGACAGGCTTTTTGTTTTGGGTGGAATGGGGCGTATGGTTGACGGATGACAGAAAGGGGGACGTGCCAGGCACCATTCCAAACAAAAAAAACCACCCCATCAAAATGGAGTGGAGCCTCTTCCTACATTGTCGCATCCTGCTGCCGCTCTTGAAATAAGAACCGGTATTCCATCGGGTTTTGGATCAAATCAGCCAGAGTGTACTCGTCAAGGACAGAAAGATAGGCGTTCAATGCTTTGCCGAGAACATGCTTTAAACCGCAGACGGGAGTGATGACACATTGGTTATTTTGGGCATCAAAACATTCTACAAGGTGGAAGTCTTCTTCAGTGGTCCGTACGAGTTTTCCGATATTGATCTCTGCAGGGGAGCGTGCGAGCCTGATTCCCCCGTTCCTTCCCCGAATGGTTTCGATCAGACCTTTTTTTCCCCAGTTCATACGTTACTTTCATCAAGTGATTCTTGGAAATACGATAAGCGTCAGCGATTTCTTTTATGTTAGAGAGCTCGGTCTTTGGTTTTGATGCCAGGAAGATCAAGACTCTCAGTGAATAATCAGTGTATAAAGTTAGTCTCATTTATCTCACCTTTCCGATACGTTACGTTTTATTATACAGAAGTAAATGTGATTGTGTCTAAATGTGGCTGTTTTGTTAAAGATGTATTTCGTATATTGCTTTATGGAAAAATAAGGAGTACTATAAAGATGTATTTAAAATATATCTTTAGAGGTGATTTATTTGCTTTCTCAAAAAACCATTGAAATCGTGAAATCTACTGCCCCTGTATTAGAAGTGAAAGGTACGGAAATTACGTCAACTTTTTATAAAAATATGTTTGCCAATCATCCTGAATTATTGAATATCTTCAATCATGCCAATCAGGAGAAGGGAAGACAGCAAACGGCACTGGCCAATTCAGTTTATGCAGCTGCCCAGAATATTGATAAACTGGAGACGATTCTGCCGGTGGTGAAACAAATCGCTCACAAGCATAGAAGTTTAGGCGTTAAACCAGAGCATTACCCGATCGTAGGGGAGCATTTGCTTCAAGCTATTCAACAGGTACTTGGGGAGGCAGCGACAGAGGAGATCATTGATGCGTGGGGAGAAGCATATGGCGTCATCGCAGGTGTATTCATCGATGTAGAAGAAGAAATGTATAAAGAAGCGGAAAATAAGAACGCCGGGTTCAGAGACTTTAAGCCGTTTATCGTAACGAAGAAGGTAGTGGAAAGCGATGTGATCACCTCTTTCTATCTTCAGCCAAAAGAAGGCGCAAATGTTCCGACCTATAAGCCTGGACAATATATTTCGGTCAGGGTGAATATACCAGGTGAAGAGTTCACCCATATCCGTCAGTACAGTTTATCAAGCGCCCCTATGGAGAATCTCTATAGAATATCGGTGAAAAGAGAAGCAGACCATGCACCTCAAGGGAAGGTGTCTAATTATCTACATGACAGGATGGAAGTGGGAAGTGAGATGGACGTCAGCGCTCCCGCCGGGGATTTCTATTTAGAGGATCACACAACACCGGTTGCTTTCATTAGCGGGGGTGTGGGAATCACACCGATGATGAGTATGCTTGAAATGGTCGCTCAAACGAAGCCGGAACGCCCGACAGCCTTTATTCATGCGAGCAAACATGAAGGAGTCCATGCTTTCAGAGGAGAGGTCGACGCTTTAATGGGAGGATTATTGAACGGAGAAGCATGCTATATTTATGAAAATCCAAGTGATGGTGCTCACCATAGAGGATATGTAAATAAAGAAATCCTTTCAAAATATATAGACAGAGAAACCGAATGTTACGTGTGCGGACCGGCCCCATTTATGAAAGCGGTGATCACAACGTTGAAGGAGCTAGGTGTCGAGGAAGAAAAGATTCACTTTGAATTCTTTGGTCCTGCGATGGATTTGTCTAAAGCAGATAGAGTGACAATCTGATAAAAGGAAAAAACGCCAGTAATTTCCGGCGTTTTTTCCTTTTTATAAACGATGTTCGTCCTTGTCCACCCGATTTTTAAAGGCTTCCTGGGTGACGATGTATTCTTCATCTCCCGCTGGGTCTTCTGAGTGTTTTCCTGATGGTGCACTGTTCTTGGGAAAGTCACCGGGGTGTCCCTTTTTCTTCGAATCGAACGATTTTCCACGTGCCATGTGAGCCACTCCTTTTCATCCGTGATACAGATAGTTTTTCCAGCTCAAATAAAAATATGTGAAGTGGAATTGTCAGAAAATAGACGAAACTGTCCCGTTCAGCCTTATGTAGATTCGGATATACTGTTGGTAACAAGTGGGAAGTGATCGATACGTCAATGAAAAGCCGCATCCACTGATCAGTAGGAGGGGGTATATATGGATTTTTCGATGATCATGTCCGAGCAACGAATAAAGAAGGCTTACGAGGATGGAGAATTCAAGGAGCTGCCGGGCTTTGGTAAACCGCTGTATTTAGATGATGATGCAGGGATTCCCCAGGAGTTGAAGATGGCCCATCGGATGATGAAGAACGCAGGCTTCACCACGGAAGAAATGAATATAAAAAACGAAATGATGCGCATCGAAGATTTGATACGTGTATGTGAGGATGACTTGGAGAAACAGGAGCTGCAGCGAAACTTGAATGAAAGAATGTTGAAATACAATGCCATGCTTTCAAAGAAAAGGATCAATACGAATAGTTCCTTATTTAAAAATTACGGGCACAAAATAGAAAATAAACTCCTGAAATAATGAATGTATAGTAAAGACACATACTAACTGGTTCACCAATTTGATTAGGCTCTCTTGTTCCACTGCTGCTGATTTCCGTGCAAGACCTCGCTTGCCGTCCGGTTGGTGAGCCTCCTCGTCCCTAAAGTTCCTGTGAGTTTTGCCTTACACACTTTTCCCCCACGAGTCTGCGTCCTGCATCTCAATCAACAGTTGAAAAATGGTGAAAACATGAAGACTGCCCTAACAAAATCAAAATCCGAACGAATCCGAAACTTGAATTTTCGAATGATCGTTCGGATTTTTCTTTGTCCCTGAGCCTCTTCTTTATTCATTTCCTCGTTCATCTTTAAACAAGAAGAAGGAAACCGCTCCGGATAAGAGTGCCGCCCCAATGATGATCAAGGTCTTGGCATCGGAAGGGATCTCGGAATATCCTTTCTCAAGCATCCAGTTCGCTACTACAGCTACGATAAACATGATGGGGATCATCATGATGATTCGTTTCAAAAATGCCACATCCTTTAGTACTCATATGATGCTATTAGTGTATCATATTTTAGGACTCCACACTTCGCTGAATTCGCATGGCACTGTCGGCCGTATCCTGGACATATTGGGCAATGGTTTGGTTGTCCCCATGAAGGGTTTCGATCGTTGCGCTGATCTCCTCGAGGCCAGCAGAAGTCTGCTGGATGACAGCTGCTAATTCTTTCGTTGACAACTCAGCCTCTTCTGTCTGTCCTTTTACCTCAGCTGCTGTAGAGGTAAGGGTCATGAACTCGCTGGACAAGGAGGCGAGCTTCTCACGCAGGGTGGTGAAATATTCTGTCACCTCGCCGGTAGCCCCCACATTTTCATTCAATTTCTCCGAGCTTAAATTCATGATCTCAACAGCAGAGGAGTTCACTGAATTAACCGATGAAAGATTGTCGTTGATACGGGTTGCTGTATTACGTGTTATCTCTGCAAGCTTGCGAATTTCATCTGCCACAATACTGAAGCCACGACCGGCTTCTCCCGCCCTTGCGGCTTCAATGGAAGCATTCAAAGCCAGTAGATTGGTTTGATCCGTAATGTCCTGAATGCTGCCTATAAACGAATTGGTTTCTTCTATTTTACTTGTCAATTCACTGAAGGTGTGACGAAGTCCTTCAATGATGTTCTTCAGTTCGATCATGCTTTCCTGCAGTTCACTGACACGTTCGCTTCCTGAAACAGCGATGGAATTCGCTTGTGTGGAGTGGACCGTAAGGGTATGCGAAAGCTCGGAAACCTCTTCCATCTTACTCATGGTCTTCTCTGAAACCCCGGCAATGTTATTGATCTGATCGCTCTGTGTAACGCTGCCCGCCGATATCTCATTCACCGCCGTCCTCATTTCATCATGTGAGACGAGATGAGTCTGGATCTGATCGTTGATTTGGTGGATGCTTGATGAGATGGTGGATAATTCTCTTTGCAGAACGTTACGTTGTTCTTCTTTTTTCATGCTCTCACTTTCTGTCATCCTGATGAATTCCTGAAGCTGCTTGAATTGAGAGCGGTTCAGCTGGATGACCACCCCAAGGACCGTCCCCAACAGAAGATAGACCAGCAAGCCGGGGATAAACAATTCTGTAAAGACAGGATCGTTTTCAGGTGCCAGTGTTCCATTCAGAATAAATAAAATAAGTCCGGATATGTAACCGATTCCAAAAATCAACGGATTAAAGTGAATCGCGCTGATGACAGCTAAGAATAATAAGATGACTAATTCTGTAGGATTGGATCCTTCTAAAAACAACCAAATGCCGATGATGGCATAAACCGTAGGAATGCTGTAATAGACAAAGGAATGTGGTTTTTTTAAGATCAGCTGCAGAACCACAAAATATCCTGACAGTAGGATGATCTGGGAAGCAAAAACGGTTACGGCTATGCTTCCTGACTCATTCATGATGGAATAGACGAGGGCTGCAATAAGGCTGATCGAATAGGTGACCAGAAGCAGCAGGTTCTTTCGTTTACTATCGATTTCTTTCAATTGTTCTGGGGTCATGACTTTTCTCTCCTTTTAATAGTGACACCTGTATAATACATATATCGACATAAGTCGGAGGATCTTTTATACCGGTATAATGTAATTTTTGAGAAAATTACAAAAAAAGATGCACCTCAATAATTAGAAGTTCCATCCGATACTAGTAGTAGACTACAAAGAGTAAGGTGGAGCGATCAGATGGATAAGACGTCTTTAATAGGAGTCATGTTAGGATTGGTAGCGGTTGGAGTGGGGATGGTGTTTAAGGGAGTAAGCCCTGTAGCACTCGTGAACCCCGCAGCGTTACTGATTATTGTACTGGGTACGGTGGCCGCAGTGACCATCGCATTCCCAACCAATGAAATCAAAAAAGTACCGAAGTTATTCGGGATACTCTTTAAAGAACAGAAACTGCAGGACCCGAAAGAAACGATTAAATTCTTTTCACAAGTGGCAGATCTTGCCCGTAAAGAAGGCCTCCTCGCCCTTGAAGCGAAAACCCATGAAGTTGATGACCCTTTTTTAAGGGACGGACTTTCCTTAGCCGTGGATGGACAGAGCGCTGATTATATAAGGGATGTGCTCCATGAAGAGATTGATGCCATGGAAGAACGGCATGGTGCAGGAGCACTGATTTTCACACAGGCAGGTACCTATGCTCCGACTTTGGGCGTACTTGGAGCCGTCATTGGACTGATTGCTGCATTAGGTCATATGGACAATACCGATGAACTTGGACATGCCATTTCTGCGGCTTTTGTTGCAACGCTGCTGGGGATTTTCACGGGATATGTTCTTTGGCATCCTTTCGCCAATAAGCTGAAGCGTAAATCAAAGCGTGAAGTACAGTTGAAGATGATGATGGTGGAAGGGATTTTATCCATTATTGAGGGTGAATCCCCACGTGTGATTGAACAGAAACTTGCTTCCTACCTGCCTGCAAGTGAACGATTACAATTGTTAAAGGGGGTAGAGGATGAGGCGGCGTAAGAAAAAACATGATGACGAGCATATAGACGAGTCCTGGCTGATTCCTTATGCGGACCTGCTTACTCTATTACTGGCCCTGTTTATCGTCCTTTATGCTTCAAGCTCCGTGGATGCTAAGAAATTCGCTGAGCTATCCCAGGTATTCAGTGAAATCTTCACAGGAGGAACGGGAATGATGGAATTCCCAAGCCCGGTAGCACCACAACAATCCGGTGACGAAAGTAAACAGGCAGCCTCATCAAGTGATAATGAGGAAAAAGAAAAGAAACTCTCGGAACAAGAGTTGAAAAAACAGGCTTTTCTGAAGGATCAGGAAGAGTTAAAAGAAATTCAAGAGAAAATCAATCAATATATCGAAACGAATCATTTAGAGCTTCAATTTGTCACGAAGCTAACGGATGAGGGGCTGCTACTGACGATCCGGGACAACGTATTATTCGATTCCGGATCTGCCAGCGTCCAGGACAGCGATTTGAGGGTGGCTGAGGAATTATCCGCCCTTCTTGAAATGAATCCCCCGCGAAATATCATCATCAGCGGACATACGGACAATGTCCCGATCAGTAATGCGGAATTTGACTCCAATTGGGAGCTTAGCGTGATGCGGGCGGTCAATTTCATGAAAATTATCCTGGACAATCCGAAACTTGACCCACAATGGTTCAGTGCAAAAGGATTCGGGGAATTCGAACCGATTGCCGAAAACTCCACATCTGAAGGACGGGGGCAAAACCGCCGGGTGGAAGTATTGATTCTGCCAAGGGTTTCAGAGTGAAAATAAAAAAATCTGCGGTTTTGCTGCAGATTTTTTTGTCTTATGTTGGCTTATTTCCAGGGAAATGAACGGATTTTGCTGAAATAAGCCATGTACCCACCTCCTTGGAACCATTTTCAAACAAAATGTTTTATTGCTCCCAATTAAGGGAAAAGTTTGAAAAAAGTTTTTGAAAGTAATGGCTATTGAATATGGAAAAGGGGATTTCAAGTAAGGGAAGCAGAGTTATACATATATTCACCGCAATCTATCATGCCTCTTCCTATACCTTCATTCCAAACCTTAGCCATTGTTTTCATTTAAAGGAGGATCACAATTGGATACGTTTTACGACATCATCGGTAAAGTTTCTGCTTGGTTATGGGGTCCGCCCCTGATCATCGTCCTCGGTGTAACAGGATTGTATTTGACATTTTTATTGAAATTCATACAATTCCGTTATCCTCTCTACATATTTAAGCAAACGGTGGGAAGTGTGTTTAAGAAGCCGAAGGGAGAAGGAACAGTGACTCCGCTGCAGGCATTGACTTCAGCGCTATCGTCCACCATAGGGGCAGCGAATATCGTAGGAGTTCCCGCAGCGATCATGTTTGGTGGACCCGGGGCGATTTTTTGGATGTGGGTGATTGCCCTGATTGGAATGGCCCTTAAGTTTTCAGAGAGTGTGCTCGCGGTCCACTATCGGGAGAAGAATGAACAGGGCGAGTATGTTGGCGGTCCCATGTATTACATGGCGAAAGGACTTAACATGAAGTGGCTCGGTGTTTGGTTCGCATTTGCCCTTATGATTGAACTGATTCCAAGTGTGATGGTGCAGGGAAATGCTGTCGCCTCGACTGTAGAAGAGACATTTCAGGTAGATTCCCTTATCACCGGGATTGTCGTAGCTCTCATCGTGGTCTTAATTGTCTTTGGTGGAATCAAGCGTATCGGTAAAGTGACGGAAATTTTTGTTCCTTTCATGGCTCTGATCTATGTGGGAAGCGCATTGGTGATCTTGTTCATGAACTTGGATGCCGTCCCTGAATTCTTCAGCTTGATTCTCTCCCATGCCTTCCAACCGATGTCGGCAATGGGTGGGTTCGCCGGTGTGGCAGTGGCAGAGACGATCAGATGGGGATTTGCACGGGGATTATACTCCAATGAGGCAGGTCTTGGTACCGCCCCGATTGCTCATGCGGCAGCGCAAACAGACCATCCCGTTCGGCAGGGGCTTTGGGCTATTATAGGGATAGTCATTGATACCATTATTGTTTGTACGGCAACGGCATTCGTCGTGTTATCGTCAGGGGTATGGACGGCTGAAAACGCCCTTGATGATCCTTCAGCGCTTACAACAGAGGCCTTTACACGATACTTCGGTGATTTCGGGGGAATCCTCGTCACGGTTTCTTTAATATTCTTTGTCTTATCCACGATCATCGTCATCGTTTTTTATGGAGCGAAGCAGGCTGAATTCCTTTTTGGATTGAAGGCAGCATATGGAATCAAAGTCGTCTATACCGCTGCAATTGTTCTCGGTTCTGTGGGAGGGGCGAAAGTCATTTGGCAATTCCTTGACCTGGCCCTTGCCGCAATCTTAATCCCGAATATCATTGCCGTCCTTCTCCTGAGCAAAGAGGTTAAGAGACTCACAGATGAGTTCTTCACTTCAGAGAAGTATTACTTGAAAGACACAGGGAAGGTAAAAGAAAAGAAAATATCATAGAGATAAAGACTTGTTTTTCCAGACGGAGAGGCAGGTCTTTTTTTCAGCAGGTACACAGACTATTCTCTGTCTATGTTTTGAGTATCGTCAAAAGCATATATATTATTTCCTTATATTCCATCTTGTGTAAAAACAAACAAAAGTTTAGAATATTAACAAAAGTTACTTTTCTTTATAGGGGTGGAACGTATGAATGAGAAAGAAAAGCTTTTGTTGAAGTATATTGAGGAAAATCCGTTTATGTCCCAGCAGGAATTATCGGAGCGAAGCGGGATGTCACGTTCTGCAGTGGCTGGGTATATTTCAAGTCTGGTTAAGCAGGGAAAGATTTTAGGTCGTGCATATGTTCTGCCTAATAAGAAAGGCATAACATGTATAGGGGGAGCCAATATCGACCGGAAGTTGCAGACTGGACGGCAAGTTGATGCCTGAAACATCAAATCCAGGGAAAACAGAACAATCGGCCGGCGGCGTGGCGCGAAATATTGCAGAGAATTTAGGGCGTCTGGGGAAACCATCCAATTTAATAACCGTCGTAGGCGAAGATACGGAAGGAAGCTGGCTGCTGGCTCAAACAAAATCTTTTGCAGATGTTTCTTCTTCCCAGCGGATGGGCAATCAAAGGACGGGGGCGTACTCAGCGATTCTTGATGAAGCAGGGGAAATGCTGTTTGCCGTAGCAGATATGAACATTTATGAAAGCGTTGACATAGATTTCATCAATAAGAGATGGGGAGTGATTGCTTCATCGGAAATGGTGCTCCTTGACACTAATTTTCCTGAAGATGTGCTCAAGCATATCATTCGAAGGTGTCAAACGGAGGGGGTCTCCTTAACGGTCATCCCCGTATCAGAACCGAAAGTGCTGAAGCTTCCACCATCATTGGAAGGAGTCACCTGGTTCATCTGCAACAAAGGAGAGGCCGAAGCGTATCTGGGAATGAAGATCGAGACGGAGGGCGACTATTTTAAAGCAGCCAAAGAGATCACGAAAAGAGGGGCAGAAAGGACTGTGATCACCCGGGGAGATCAAGGATTGATCTATTATACGACGTATCAAGAGGCAAGGGCTGTCCTGCCTCCCGAAGTCGAAGTCACAGATGTGACAGGGGCAGGAGATGCCCTGGTTGCCGGGATATTGTTCGGTTATTTAAAAGGGTCCGACACAGACGGTGCCTGCAGAATCGGAGTGACCTGCTCGTCGATTACACTTCAGTCCAAGTTTACAGTGGCACCTGCATTGAACAAATCCAAGCTCCAACAGGAGTTCAGTCTTTATTATTGATTAGGGGGAAACAGACGTGAACATCAATTCATATATCGAATACTCAGAGGAAGTGTCAGAAGCAAGGAAAACAGGAAAGGCCATTGTGGCACTTGAATCAACGATCATTTCACACGGTATGCCATATCCACAGAATGTGATAACGGCAAGGGAAGTGGAAGACATCATTCGTTCAAAGGGGGCAGTGCCTGCAACGATTGCCCTGTTAAATGGGAAAATCAAGATTGGACTTTCCCATGAAGAGCTGGAATATTTAGGACAAGCCACAGATGTGATCAAGGCAAGCCGTCGGGACATTCCATATATTCTTGCCTCTAAAAGAGACGGGGCGACAACAGTCGCCGCCACCATGATCTGCGCCGAGCTTGCAGAAATCTCGGTGTTTGTGACCGGAGGAATAGGCGGTGTGCACCGCAATGGGGAAGTGACGATGGATGTTTCGGCAGATCTTGAGGAACTTGCCTCGACAAATGTGGCTGTAGTTTGTGCAGGTGCTAAATCCATCCTCGATATAGGGTTGACCATGGAATACCTGGAAACTAAAGGGGTCCCTGTACTAGGATTCGGAACCGGCTCTTTACCGGCTTTTTATACACGGAGCAGTCCGTTTTCAGTGAACTATAAAGTGGACAGTCCTGAAGAAACGGCAGATATTTTAAGAGCAAAATGGGACCTGGGCTTAAAGGGGGGCGTGGTTATCGCCAATCCGATCCCTTCCGAAAATGCCATGGACGAAAACGAGATGAACCGAATCATAAACAGGGCGCTGGAAGAAGCGGATGATCAAGGAATAGCAGGAAAGGATGCCACACCGTTCCTCCTTGGAAAGGTGAAGGAGTTGACAGATGGAAAGAGCCTTACAGCCAATATCGCACTTGTAAAGAACAATGCCCGTGTAGGGGCGGATATCGCTGTACAGTATGCAAAGCGCACAGTGGCAGGAACCTTCTAGAACAATTCTAAGGTGGAACCCGGGGAGATAATCAAGCCCGGGTTTTTTTATTGGTCCATATTCGTCATTTATATGTTTATACAGGTAAGGTAAAATGATGGTAAATAACGTTGGAAAAGGAAGGAACTATAGCTGATATGCAATCCTCAATAAGTATTGTCTCGATCCCAGTCCCGGCAGCAATCATTCATGTGAAAAACCGAACCTTTTTAGAAGAGAACGAGGAATGGAAAGGGTTGACCTTGCAGGAAGATAACCTCCTTCAGAAAATTCTGGATGATGAAGATTCATCCATTCGGTTAAACCATCGTTCTTATACATTCAAGCGAAAACCAATAGAGGAGCATAAAGAGTTAGTGATGATTGTACCTGAGGCTCGCGGAGAGAAGCATGTTTCCCATGATTATTCCAATAATTCACGTTCGGCAATTTATGAGTCCCTAATACATAACACACCTACTTGTGTGTGCATCCTTGATAAAAATGGGAAGGTAGTGGAGATGAATCAATCCTTCCAGGAACTGTTTCATTTTTCGGAACTAGTATTGGGTGAGTCCCTGTGCATTCAGACACCATTGCAGAATCAAGCGTTTGTCCATCTGGTAAGGAACGGATTAAGGGGAATGAACACCACTGGGGAAGAAATCACCTTCATCATGAATGATGACCGTAAAGTGACATGTGATATTACGATTTCTCCTGCCAACTACAGAAGTGATGGGACCGTAGACAGCGTCGGAATCATTCTGCATGATATCACTGAAAAGAAAAACTATGAAAATGAATTGGTATCATTGAAAGCGGAACTGGAGACTACCCTTAGGCTTCAGAAAACGATCACTTATAAAATCCACAAGAAAAACGATGATTTCGTCATAAAGATGGCAGCAGGAGAGCTTTTGAAAAAATTGAACATCGAGCCTTTGAATGTGATTGGGAAAACCATTGAAGCCGTGTTCGATTCCGGTCACATAGGGAAGATCCTGCCTAAGCTTAACCATATCTGGGAAAACGGGGAAGAGTTGACTTATGAGGATGAATACAAGGGCCTTGAGTATCTGGCTTCCATGGTTCCCGTGCTTCAGCATGGTAAGGTGACAGAAATCATCTGCTCCATTTCGGATATATCCCTCATCAAAGATATTCAGAGAAAGCTGATGGAAAGCGAGCAAAAGTATAAGTCCATAGTCAAATACAGCCCGGATAATATCTACATGGTGGATACAAAAGGAATCATCCAGGAAGTGAACCCTGCTGTAAAGAATCAATGGAATCACATCTCTCCTCAGATGATTGGGAGCCATTTCACTAAATTTATTGCGGAATCCGGCCGGCAAGATGCCATCGATCATTTCAATATCGCCCTGGAAGGCGAAGCGTCAAGATTCATCACCACCTTTGAGAATGGAAAAGGTGGTAAAAGTTATGTAACGGTGACGAATATCCCGATCCGGATCAAAAAAAGAGTGATCGGGATTTATGGATTTGGGCAGGATATCACTGAAAAAGTGAATATAGAGGAAGAGTTGAAAGAAGCGAAAGAGCTGCTGGAAGCGTACTTTGAACATGCCGGTGATGGAATTGCCCTCCTCGACCCTGAAGGGAAAGTTTTAAAGGTGAACCAGCAGTTTGAGACCATGTTTGGATGGAATAAGGAAGAAATCACTGGCAGGGAAATCACTTTCCTTCATCAAGAAGAACAAATCGTTCAATTTAAACAAAACCTGACTACGGTAATGGCTGGGAAACGGATTAAGGATTATGAAACGGTACGATACCGGAAAGATGGAAACCCTATCGAAATTGCCTTCAATATGAATCCGATCCTGAATGACAGCGGGAACCTGATAGGTATTTCAGCCATCATCCGTGATTTATCCGAGAAAAAGCGAAACGAAGATTTACTGAAGAAATCCGAGCAGCTAGCCATGATCGGACAACTTGCGGCCGGTGTCGCCCACGAAATCAGGAATCCATTGACGACACTGAAGGGGTTCCTGCAGCTCATGAAGGAAAACGCAAAGGATGACTTTTACTTGGGTGTCATCCAGGGAGAGCTTGACCGGATCGAAATCATCACTAATGAATTTCTTGCCTTAGCGAAACCGAGAGCTGTTCAATTTTCCTTAACGTCCTTGACATCCCTTCTTACAAGCTCGGTGGAATTCATCAAGATGGAGTGCCTGAAGCAAGGGGTGGATGTGCGGTTTTCTGTTGAAGAAGCGGAAGTCGATTGTGATTCCCATCAGATGAAACAAGTCATTCTGAATGTTATGAAGAATGCCCTGGAAGCCATGCCGAGCGGAGGACTTCTCAGCGTTCAACTTGAGAAAGATGAAGACTTTGCCAAGATTTCCATCGGGGATAACGGTAATGGAATCCCCCCTGAACGAATGAAGCATTTAGGAGAACCATTCTACAGTACGAAAGAAAAAGGGACTGGACTCGGGCTCATGATCTGCCAAAAAATCATCAAAGAGCATCAAGGATCCCTATCGATTCAAAGCAATGTATCGGAAGGGACAACCGTGACGATCCTGCTTCCCCTTGCAAAAAATGTCTAAGGTGAAACTCCTGGATGAGAGGTGACTCTTGTTCAGGAGTTTTTTTGTCGATTCTACTTCGACAAAAAATGAATGTACCGCAAGGGATGAGAGCAGAAATCCCTCGTATTTTCCGGGAAATAGAGCATTCTGCAAATTCCTCGTTTCTCCTCCCATTGTGAAAAACTTGTCTACTCATGACAGTCAGGTGAGAGCACATCGGCAAGTTTCAACATTCTGGTAATAGGATAAATAGGAAGAAAGAGGTGAGGAGAGATGAAGACGAACGTCTTTATTAGTGGCGGAGGAATCGGCGGCCTGACACTGGGGCTGAAGTTAGCACAGTGCAATATCGATGTAACAGTAGTCGAACGATTGCCAGGCCCAAGTTCTGTTTACAAGGGTGAGCTCCTCCAGCCGAAAAGTCTGGAAATATTTGATTCATTGGACGTCATTGACTCCGTATTTGAAAATGGCCACATCATATCCGATTTGGAGCTTATTGAACTGAGAAAGGCAAATACGGAAGTGGAGAATTCAACCATGAGCTACTCGATCCTCCCAAGCCAATATCCCTATTCACTCATGATCCATCATGAAACGTTGAAGGACATTCTCAGGGAAAAAGGGGAGGTGTACCCTTCCTTTCATTATTATCCGAATACGGCATGCAAGAAAATAGAGGGTCATAAGGTGATCATCGAGGATCGTACAATCAAAGAAGAACGGGAGATTCACAGCGACTTCATCATCGGTGCAGAGGGGAGGAGCTCTGTCACACGTGACTATATGGGAGTGGAAGTGAAGGAAAAAAAGTACAATCATCATTTTTTAACGGTGACATTCCCGCGGCCAAAGGAAATGGTGAAAGGCCGAATCATCTCTACATATCAATCATTTCTGGGGCTCTTCCCTTTACCGGCTGATGAAGTGAGGTCCGTCTATCTCATTCCGGCAGGTGAATATAAAACACTTAGGAAAAAGCCAATTTCAGAGTTTCATAAACTCTATATCCAAATGTGTCCTGACCTTGATGGATATGTGAACCAAATCGAGGACTGGAAGAAGATCCAGCTCATGGTCCCGCTGAAGTATCATGCAGACACCTATGTAAAGGACCATGTTGCCCTCCTTGGTGACGCCGTCCATACGGTCCATCCCATGGCCGGCGAAGGAATGAACATGGCGATCCAGGACGGCGGCATTCTCGGGGAATTATTATGTGACATGTATTCACAGGGGAAATTGGACCCTGCCAATCTGGAATGGTATCCGAAGGTGAGAAAGAGAAGGGTTGCCCATCAAATGCATCTCAGTCATTTGTCCGCCCTTGTCTATTCCTATCCCTATCGCCCGGTTGGCTGGATCCGAAATAAGAGCCTCCAGCGTATGGAAAGAGATTCGATTTCCCATTACAAGCAGATGCTGAACATATCGGGCCTCGGAATGTGGAGGGAAACCCTCTATGACAGAATGGTCCAGGGGGGGATGCTTCCGATCAGGAATGAATCGCTTACAGAAGAAGATAAAGCAAACACGAAATTTACAGACAAACAGGATTATCCATGGAAAGGAAAGGGGGCACTACGATGATTGGTGAAATGGTGAAAGTATGGAGGGCACGAACATGGATGAAGAAAAATGTGCCGTTTCTATACAGCTGGCATGCCTATGTGGGCTATGAGATGGACCTGTTTGACAGTTTTAGTCATCCTTCCTCCATCCAGGAGGTGGCCCTTTCTAAGAATATCGAAATGGATCTCCTCGAACAATGGGTGGAGGTCGGCATAACCATCAAGCATATGAAGCGGGTGGAGGGCGACAAAGTCATGACGAGGAACCGTTGGAAGCTGCCGACTTCAAAGCAGGATCCCCATTCTTCGGGGATCTTATTAAAAGAAATGATGGAGCTGCACATTCCGGCACTGCTGTCCTATCCTCAATTATTAAGAAACCAGTCGAAGCAGCACTTCAACTCCCATGTCCACGGCTCCACTGTAGCCAAAACGTCGATTCTATTGGAACGCTTCGCCTTTCCGAAGGTACAGAAGGCGATTAAAAAATACAACGTGAATTCAATATTGGACCTGGGCTGCGGAGAAGGTGGATATGTGAAAAGAATAGGAGACCGATATCCTGATAAGAGAATGGTTGGAATCGAGATTCATGAAGCTGTCGCAAAAGCGGCAGAAGAGTCCCTTCAAGACTATGAAAATATCGACATCCTCTGCAAAGATCTCCATGAATATGAACCCGGACAGCTCTTTGATATGATCATGGCCAATAATCTCTTTCACTATATCGATCCCTCGGAGCGCCTGGAATTTTTTGAACGGGCATCCTCCTGGCTCGAACCGGAAGGCTTGTTCTTCGTGCTGACCCCTATGCAGAAATCCAGGCACGGGCAGCAGTTTTCCAGTGCCTTCAACAGCTTTTTCATGACCTTCCATAACCTGTATCCAATCCCTTCACAGAAGGAAATGGAAACACTGGCAGGAAAGACGGATTTTAAAGTCGAGTCCGTCGAGCCCATCGTAAAAGAAGGAGGATGGTATGTAATGATCTTCAGGAAAGGCTGATCCTTGTTGGGGGATCGGTTTTTTTGATGTGGTTATCCTTGGTTGATAGATTATAGACCAAAGTCGATAATATCATCCGTAAGTCGATAGAATAGCCACTAAAGTCGATAGAATAAATCCCAAAGTCGATAGAATAGCCACTAAAGTCGATAGAATAAATCCCAAAGTCGATAAAATAGAGCCCAAAGTCGATAAAAAAAATCTCAAAGTCGATAAAATATCCATGAAACCCGATAAAAAACCTGCACCCCCTATCTCAAATTCTCCTTTCTTGAACAGATTGATCATGAAAGCAGCACAATTATTTACACAAAAGAGGGTAATCACCCATCATTTTAGGGTAAAAATAGAAAAATGAATACAGATGTGGAGGAGAGCCAATTGAAAAGACAGGATGTATATGATTGTATCGGGATTGGGATTGGTCCATACAATTTAAGTTTGGCAGCGTTGATGGAGGAGAAGACAGACCTAAGGGTAAAGTTTTTTGACATGACACCCGAGTTCCAGTGGCATCCCGGCATGTTAATCAACCTTACCGATCTGCAGGTACCGTTTATTGCCGATTTGGTGACGTTTGCCAATCCACAAAGCCGTTACAGTTATTTAAATTACTTACATACCCATAATCGTTTATATAAGTTTTTCTTTTTTCAAAAGTTTGAGATGCCGAGGCAGGAGTACAATGATTATGCCCGCTGGGTGGTGGCTCAGCTTTCAAGCTTGCCAATTTCACAGTGAAGTGATAGGCGTCACAGATGAAGGCGACTGCTATAAAGTGGTGGTCGATAACCGATTGACCGACGAAAGGGAGATGTATTACACGAAACACGTGGTGATGGGGACGGGAAGTAAGCCTCTGATTTTAGATGGAATGGAAGGCCTCCCTGATCAGGATGTATATCATACGAGCAAGTATCTCTTTCATAAGGACACGACGATGGAGGCGGCTTCCATCACAATTGTCGGATCAGGACAGAGTGCAGCAGAAGTATTCTTCGATTTATTAAAGGAACAGAAGGATCATCCATATCAATTGACATGGCTGACCCGTTCCGAAGGGATTCTGCAGCTCGAATCGTCAAAGCTCGGCCAGGAATTCTTCGCCCCTGATTATGTGGACTATTTTCATGGACTGACATATGAAAAGAGGATGGATGCCCTTAAAACCCTGGATCAGCTCAGAAACGGAATCGATCCTGACACCCTCAATCATATTTACAACATTCTTTACAATCATTCAGTCAGTGAACACTCGCCGGACATCACGATCCAGCCACTAACGGAAGTGGATGAGATCCGGAAAGAGGATGACGGTTACGTCTTGAGCTGCCGGCAATGGCAGGAAGACCGTGATTTTTCATACCATTCGGATAAGGTCATCCTGGCGACCGGCTATAAGCCGAATATCCCCGACTGGTTCTTTGAGGAGTTCGAGGATAAGATTGTGTGGGAAGATGACAAGAAGTATAAAGTCACCCGGGAGTATAAGCTGGAATTTAAAGAAAAGCCGGACCGTGATCATCACTTCTTTACGGTGACGAATCTCGAGCATTCTCACGGGGCAGGGGCGACGAATCTGGGACTGGCTGTAGACCGAAACATTCAGATCATCAATCATATAGCTGGGGAAACCGTGTATGAAGTGCAAAGAAATACGATCTTCTCCCAATTTACGATGGATAAATAAGGGTTTTGTTTTTGTCAGGCCGGGTAAAGTACAAGTGTGATCAAAACAAACATTGGGAGTGTTTCATTTTATGGCTAAAATAGCGACGTTATTGACGGACATGTTTGAAGACGTAGAATTTACAGATCCTGAGAAGGCGTTTAAAGAAGCAGGTCACTTCGTTGTGACGATTGAGAAAGAAAAAGGGAAGACAGTGAAAGGGAAGCAGGGAGAAGCAAAGGTGACCATCGATGAGAGCATCGATAACGTGAATCCTTCAGATTTTGATGCCCTTTTGTTACCTGGGGGATTCTCTCCTGACCAGCTTCGGGGAGACGACCGTTTTGTGAAGTTCACCAAGCATTTCATGGATGAGAAGAAACCGGTCTTCGCGATCTGTCACGGCCCGCAGCTGTTGATCACGGCTAAAGCCCTGGAAGGACGCAAAGCGACGGGTTTCAAGTCCATTAAAGTTGATATGGAATATGCAGGTGTAACTTACGAGGACAAAGAAGTCGTCGTTTGCGGAAACCAGCTGGTGACGAGCAGGACGCCGGATGATATCCCGGCTTTCAACAGGGAATCACTGGCGCTCTTGTCTAAATAAATGGAAGGGGACATTCCCCAAGGTATGTGTACCTTTGAGGGAATGTCCCTTTTTTACATGCTTACTTGCGAAGATTACCCATTTCTTCAATGATTGCCGTCATCTCACTTGGACTGAATCGCTCCTTGCGTTCTACCATTTCATATAAATCGTGAAGATCTTCATACATTTCTTCGTTGAAATCTTCCGGCTTTACAGCACCTGCATTGACGATCTTCAATTTTTCCTTAATGGCTGTAACCATGTATTCGATATTTTCTGTTGTGTTTTTTGATAAATCCATCTTGAACCGTCCTTTCCGGCTTGTATTCATTACATTTATCTTTCCATGATTCGTCCACCCTGTCAACATCACATCGAGTGGGATTTTTTTCGTGGAATGTTTTACACTAGAAAGGAATGGGAAAGAGGTAGGTAATAATAAGGCAGGAGAGATCCTCGAACAGGTCTGATCGAGTTTGAAGAACCTCATGAAGGAACTTTAGCCATCCTTAGAGAAACTAATAAAAGAGGTCCTGTCAATAGCAGGGTGACGAAACGAATGGAATGTGAAGAGGTGCTGAATCATCATGGGGTGTGTTCGGGCTCCGGGACCTGGTGGAGATACATATTTCTTGAATACGGTCCAGGTCCGTATGACACCCTTTTAGAATCTAGCAGCAGCCATTATGAATGAACATTATTAAAAAAGAATCATCATTTGAAGGAGGGTATTACATATGGGAAGCAATAAATTTTACAAAGGGATTTTCTTAGGTGCTGTTGCAGGGGGTCTTCTTTCCCTGTTGGACAGAACGACCCGGCAGGAGGTGGGGACATCTTTAAAGAACAGCGGGAACTATATCGCATCCTATACCAAAAATCCCCAGGCACTTGTGGAGTCCGGCAAGGAAGTGTATGAGAAACTGCGCACAACTGCCGATCAGGTCAGCAGGGATATTCAATTCATCAATGAAAAAGTAGAAGAAATCAAGGGCATGACCCCGCAGGTGAAAGAAATCATCGAAGAGACAAAAGAAACCTTTGAGGACTCTTCAGAAGCCTATAAAGAAACATTTTCAGATCGGGAAACTTCAAATGAACTGTCGACACAGGATGAAGAAAATCAGCCGATCGCTTCTTCATTCAAAGGTTACTAAATTAAACGAGGTGAGGATATGCCGGAAGAAACGGTCAAAGGAGGATGGAAAGGATTTTCGAAGAATCTCTTCTCGAATATCAGTACGAATGATGTTACGGGACTGGCAGCCCAAATTGCCTATTACTTTCTTTTATCTCTCTTTCCACTGTTGATCTTTATCGTCACACTCCTGCCCTATCTGCCTGTGGAGCAGGGTGACATCCTGGGTCTGGTCAGGGATTTTGCGCCAGGTGAAACGATGTCCATGATTGAAGAAACCCTTCAGGATGTCATGTCCAATCGCAATTCCGGACTGCTTTCTGTCAGTATCATTGCCACCATCTGGTCCGCATCCAATGGGATGAATGCCATCGTGAAAAGTTTGAATCGTGCGTATGATGTAGAAGAAACAAGGTCTTTCATTGTCACGCGCCTTATGTCTGTTTTATTGACATTTGCCATGATTCTGGTCTTCGTCGTGGCCCTGTTGCTCCCTGTTTTCGGAAAGCAGATCGGACTTTTATTATTTTCTCAATTCGGATTTTCCGAACAATTTCTCGCGATCTGGAACGGTATCCGCTGGGCGATCAGTCCGATCATTTTGTTCATCATATTCGTTGGGCTGTATTACTTTGCCCCAAGTAAACGGATCAAATGCCTCAGTGCATTCCCCGGGGCGATCTTTGCGACACTTGGCTGGGTGCTGGTATCACTCGCTTTCTCTTATTACGTAGGAAGCTTTGGGAACTATTCAGCCACTTATGGAAGCATAGGGGGAATCATCGTTCTTATGATCTGGTTCTACCTAACGGGAATCATCATCATGATCGGCGGGGAAATCAATGCATTGGTCACAATCAAAGAACATGATTCATGTTAAAATAGGGGGAAATCCCCTCAAGACATAGGATAAGCATAATCAGGGGAAGATTCTATTAAACAGTGCGTTTAGTGGGTCTTCTTTTTTTGTGAAAATGGAAAGTGAGGCGGTACTCATGTTGATAGCCGCAATGATTGAACGGCTTGGCATCATTGTTACAATAGCCTTTGTGATGACCAGGATCAGTTTCTTTCGTCATTTGATCGAGCAGCGGACCCATGTAAAGAAAACCCAGACGCTTTTTCTTATATTGCTGTTTGGTTTCTTCGGAATCGTTGGTACATATACAGGATTGATCGTCAATCCATTTCAGGAAGAATATACGAAATGGCAGTGGCATCTTCAGCAGAATGAAGCCATCGCCAACTCCAGGGTGATCGGAGTAGTGGTTGCCGGATTACTGGGCGGTCCTTGGATCGGTCTTGGAGCGGGACTTGTGGCAGGGGTTCACCGGTATTTTCTTGGCGGGTTTACGGCATTCGCCTGCGGGGTCTCGACAGTTTTGGCAGGATTGCTTGCGGGCTGGGTAGGCAAACGGGAAAAGAAGAACAGGCTCGTTTCCCCTCAAAAAGCATTTCTGGTAGGACTGATTGCCGAAGGGATGCAGATGCTCCTGATCCTTCTTCTGGCGAAACCATTTGACGATGCCTCTTTGCTTGTTTCTGATATCGGGTGGCCGATGATCATGGCAAACGGAGTCGGAGCTGGAATTTTCCTGCTTATTATCAAGAGTGTTTTCTATGAAGAAGAAAGGATGGGGGCCGCTCAATCTCAAAAAGCGCTGAGACTCGCCGACAGCACGGTGAAATATATGCGAAAGGGTTTAAACAGAGACTCTGCACTGGCAACCTGCGGGATTTTGATGAGGGACGTGAACGCTCTGGCGGTTTCTATTACGAATACGTCCCATATCCTTGCTCATGTCGGTCTCGCTTCCGATCATCATCAGCAGGGCCGTCCGATTCAAACGGAAGCAACGAAACGGGTCATCGGAACGGGGGAGATCATGAAGGTGGGGAGAGAAGAGATCCAATGTGACCGGGAAGGCTGTCCATTGGGCGCGGCAATCATGGCCCCTCTCATGAAAGGAGACGAAATTGTCGGCACCCTTAAGTTCTATTTTCATACAGAAAAGGAGATCTCGCCGATCCAGATGGAACTCACGAAGGGGATTGCCACCCTTCTCAGCCATCAGCTTGAACTTGCTGAGATCGATACCCATAAAGAGCTGGCTAAGGAATCAGAAGTAAAGGCATTACAGGCCCAGATCAATCCCCATTTTTTGTTCAATACGATCAATGTGATTGTGTCGTTGACGAGGATCAATCCAGATAAGGCAAGGACACTGCTCATTTCACTGTCTCAATTTATACGCCAGAACCTGACCGGCAGTACGAAGTCCACTTCAAGCCTTAAGGAAGAATGTCAGCACGTGAAATCCTATCTCGCCATTGAAGAAGCTCGCTTTTTCGACCGGTTGGAAGTGCTGTTTGATATAGAAGAAGTAGCTCTTCACGTAAACGTTCCTTCCATCACCCTGCAGCCTCTCGTTGAAAATGCGATCAAGCATGGAATGAAGCATGTAGAAGAAGGATTTGTGTTGAGGATCGGGATAAAGCGTTTTGGAGAAACCGTCAAAGTCTGTGTAGAGGACAACGGAGCGGGAATGAATGAAAGCAGTGTGGAAAAGCTTCTGATGTCCCCTGTCGAGTCCCGGTCGGGTACAGGGATCGGCCTGTATAACGTAAATAAGCGATTGGAAATGATGATGGGGAAAGAAGCGGGACTCTCCATCACATCATCACCAGGAAACGGAACCAGAGTTGAATTTACGGTAAGGAGTGGAGAAAATGAGAGTCGCGATCATTGATGACGAACCGTATAGCCGGGAGGAAATGAAGCATCTGTTGGGTCATTACCCATGGGTGGAGGTTGTCGGAGAGGCAAGCTCCGGGGAAAAAGGATTGGAAATCATTTTAACGATGGAGCCTGATGTGTTATTTCTGGATATTGAAATGCCTGGAATGAGCGGAGTGGATTTGGCGGAAGCCTTACAGAAAATGAAGGAGAAACCCCAAATCGTCTTTGCCACTGCGTATCCCGATTATGCCCTGAAAGCGTTCCGTGTGGAAGCCGTCGACTACTTACTGAAGCCATTTGAAGAGTCGCAGCTTGCCCGGACGATGGAGAGGCTGAAGCATCTATTGAAGGTCGGAGACAAAGAGGTCCGTGAAAATTCATCCATGGGGAAACTTTCAGTGCAGGATGAAGATAAGATTGTGTTTATCCCTCCTCAAGAAATTCTGTATATATTCCGTGAAGAGCGGGAAACGATCATTTGTACCCTTAAGAAGAAATATACGTGCAGGCTCCCCATCAAGGATCTGGAAGCGAAGCTCATGACTTACCCTTTCTTCAGGGTCCACAAAAGCTATCTCGTGCAATTGCCTTATGTGGAAGAACTGATCCCCTGGGGAAGCGGTGTCTATCAGTTGAAGGTACAAGGGGCCGACGAAGCGATTCCGGTAAGCAGGAATTATGTCAAGGAGCTGCGGGGAACGGTTGGAGTTGTAGAATGTGTGTACCGTGTACATTTTGGGTGCGAGGCACCCACTTCCTCCCCGCATGTTAACCCCCACTCAGGACATGTCAAGCCGGTTTTTGTACATCTTAAACGGAAATGTGACGAAATGGTGAATACGATTGTTATAATGAAAGCGTATTCATAAATGAACGAAGGGGGATCCTAGACATGGTCACATTTCTGGTCTCGATTGTTGTATTAATCATCGGTTATTTCACATACGGAAAGGTAATTGAAAAGATTTTTGGTATCAACGAGAAACGCTCGACCCCAGCCTATGCAAAAGCGGATGGTGTGGATTACGTACCAATGGACACGAAACGGAACTCCATGATCCAGCTATTGAATATTGCCGGTGTCGGTCCGATTTTCGGTCCGATCATGGGAGCGTTGTACGGACCCGTCGCTTTCCTTTGGATTGTACTTGGAGCTATTTTTGCCGGCGCGGTCCATGATTATTTAACGGGGATGATTTCGATTCGAAACGGAGGAGCTCATTTACCGGAGCTTGCCGGACGTTTCCTTGGTAAAACGATGAAGCACGTGGTGAACGCATTCTCGATCCTTTTACTCGTCCTGGTCGGGACGGTCTTCGTTACAGCACCTGCCGCATTGATCGCGAATCTGACCCCTGCGTGGATTTCCCTGGGTGTCATCATTGCAGCGATTTTTATTTATTATATTGTGGCGACATTGCTGCCGATAGATAAAGTCATCGGAAAAGTATACCCGCTTTTCGGAGCTCTTCTGGTCATCAGTGCCGTAGGAATCGGAGCCGGGTTAGTCATCACAGGGGCGGATATTCCTGAGATTTCTTTTACGAACATGCACCCTGATAACATAGCCATTTTCCCTTTATTATTCTTGACGATTTCGTGCGGGGCACTTTCAGGTTTCCATGCCACTCAGTCACCGATCATCTCAAGAACGACTCAAAATGAAAAGAACGGACGTAAAATCTTCTACGGCATGATGATCCTGGAAGCGATCATTGCCATGATCTGGGCGGCAGCGGCCATGAGCTTATTCCAGCCTGGTGAATTGAATGCCGTCCTGAAAGAAGGCGGGCCTGCAGCGGTCGTGAGTGAAGTATCGATCCTTATGCTCGGTTCAATCGGCGGAACCCTTGCCATCCTTGGAGTAATCATTCTTCCAATCACATCAGGTGATACATCATTCCGAAGTGCGCGTATGATCATTGCCGATTATATCAAGGTGGGCCAGGTGAAGATCTCCAGCCGTCTTTGGATTGCGATTCCATTATTCGTCATTTCCGTCGTACTGACACGCATTGATTTCAATCTTCTCTGGAGATATTTCTCATGGGCCAATCAATCCACAGCGATGATTGCTTTATGGGTAGGTGCCATGTATCTGGCCCTGCAAAAGAAACCTCACTGGGTTGCAACGATTCCGGCGATTTTCATGACAATGGTGACATTTACGTACATCCTGAGCGCACCGATCGGTTTCGGTTTATCCATGAGTACGGCGTATCTGGGTGCGGCAGTTGTAACCATCGCTGCCATCTTAGCTTTCATCTACACATTAAGAAAGCGCTTAAACGATGGTACCGTCATTCAGGTGGACGAAGAGGCACCGCAAACTGCAGCATAAAAGAATGAAGAGTTTTCCGGTATTTACCGGGAAACTCTTTTCACTTTCGGCACAAAATAAGAATGGTTCATAACCACCAGTTTTCTTGATGACGACTAAATGTTTAGGAGTGATTCAGCATGACAAAGAAAACGAAAAAAAGACGGCGGAACAAAACAAAACAGCAAGCACAAACCAAAGCATAAAACATCCGGTTCTGCAAACGGCCAGAACGGATATCACTAGGAAACAATCGCCAATCCTTCATGGGGTTGGCTCTTTTTATTCGTTTGGCAGATGTCTTTATTCGATGGGATGTATTATAATAGGGATAGTTTCAAAAAATTAGTAGGTCCAAAAAGGAGATCCCATTATGTCGAATAATGATCAGCAAATACAGCCAGAAAAGAAGAAAATCAGCCTGCAGGAAGCCATGAAGCAGCAGCTTGCTAAGAAGAAAGAAGCACAAGCCGGCGGCAGACAAGCAACAGGGGGATTGGCTTCTAACCAACGCATGCAAAGTCAGCAAACGAAAAAGCCAAGCAACACACGTCGTAAGATGGGAAGCTAATGGAGGAGAGCGCTCGGGCAGAGTGCTCTTTTTTTTTGTAGGTTTCTTCTAGCAAAGAAAAAAAATCAAACTTTTTCTTCCACAAAGTCGTCTAAGTATCAGAAAAGAGGTGAACATCCCTTGAATGACGATCATGCATACGAATTCATCACGTCGAAGGAAGATTTTTTGGAAAACGCGATGAATAAATATGGTAAAGAGGTGTTGTATATCGCTTATTCTTATGTGAAGGATCACAGTCTGGCTGAAGATATTGCTCAAGAGGTGTTTGTAAGAATATACGAAAGAATGGATTCGTTCAGGGGTGATGCCTCTTTAAAGACATGGATCATTCGGATAGCCATCAATCAGAGTAAGGATCATCTGAAAAAGTGGGAAACGAGGAGGCTGCTTTTTACAAATAAGCTGAATGAATTTCTTCAAGAAAGCCGGAGGAAGGGACCTGAATCTAAAGCTATACATAAAGAAGCGGGCAGGGAACTTCAGTCAAAGTTATTATCCTTGCCAATCAAATACCGGGAAGTTTTATTCTTGTATTACTATGAGGAACTGAAGATTACAGAAATGGCGGATTGCCTGGAAATCAACGTAAATACAGTTAAAACCAGATTGAAAGCAGGCAAAGAAAAACTGAAAAAAAATGTATCCAAAAGGGGTGCATCATGATGGATAGGGAACTTCAGCGGCAAATTAGAAAAATGACGGATGAAGGACTGGATGGATTCAATTTCACCAGCCGAATGAAGGATCACGTTCGGGAAAGAGTAGCTGATGAAATGCCGAGGAAAAGGTACCGGCGCAGGTGGTGTGCACCTCTGATCAGTTTTGGCATCATTCTCATCCTTGTATTTATGTTCGCTGTGATCAAAGGGGAACAGTGGGGATTTTTTGGAAGCGAGAAGCTGAGTGGATTCTTCACGAACAAATCGAACTTTGATGTAGAAATCCGCTTCCATGAAGGAACCACAATCAGTACGTTTACGGACACGATTACAAACGGGGACGGGGAAGAAAAAGCGTTGACTTTCACTCCTGCCGAAATGAGTCAGATTTACAACAAAGTGGAGAGCTTAAATCTGCAAGGAACCGAGACGTTCGAACGTATAGATTGCGGCATTCTATCCCTTGGGAATTATGAGATGACCATTAGAATGAAAGAGGATGTTTTTCAATATTATTATTCAAAGTGCAGTACGACATCAGACAGAAGGGCACTCGGCGAGCTTCAGCAACTCATCATGACGATTATCGAAGGGAAGCCTGGGTATGAAGATATGCTCAAATCAAAACGGACGATGTAATTTGTCATTTACTTCCTTACACAGATTATGCTATCATAATGGAAATTTCAACTAAATGCCATGAAGAGAAGAGTAGATATCCAGAATTCTTTATAGAGAGCTCCGGCAGCTGAAAAGGGGCAAGAAGGAAGATATTGAACCAAGACTCTGAGCAGTGCATCGGAACCCTACCGGGGGATGGTGTGACGGGAGCTCCCGTTATCGGGCTAGGGTATACGTCTTTTGGCCGTACCTGAAAAGGCAGGTATGGTGACATATCAGCGAACTGGGGTGGCACCGCGATATCAAATCTCGCCCCCAAGACCAACGTCTTGGGGGTGGGATTTTTTTTGTTTTTCTAAACAGATCGCGGGGAGGAATCTTCAATGGGAAAGTGGAAGTATCCGTTATTGTTGCTAACTGGAATAGGGATTTCGAATATTGGAGGCTGGATTTATTTAATCGCCTTGAATTTGATTGTATTGGAGGAATGGGGATCACCTTTAGCAGTGGTGATGTTATATGTGTTGAAGCCCTTTGCGGCCCTGTTGACGAATGCGTGGGCGGGGAGCGTCATTGACCGCGTCGACAAGCGGAATCTGATGGCGGCCCTCGATTTTTTCAGGGGTGTGTTGATCGGGGCATTGCCTTTTCTAGCGACGGGCTGGTGGATGTATGCCGTCGTATTGATCATCAATATGGGAAGTGCCATGTTTTATCCGGCATCCATGTCGTACATCACCTCTTTCATTCCCAGGGAGAACAGGCAGCGCTTCAATGCTCTCAAGGGGCTGATCGGATCGGGTGCCTTTCTCATCGGGCCAGGGATTGCCGGTCTGATGTTCATGATGGGGACACCTGAGTTTGCCCTTTATATGAATGCAGCCGCACTGGTCTTTTCAGGTGTCATCACGCTCTTTTTACCGAAGCTAGAAATGGAGCTTCCCGTTGTGACCGGTGAGACAAATTGGCAGGTCATCAAGGGGGATTGGCTGGTGGTTTGGAGATTCAGCCGCCGTGCCGCTTATGTGATGGTACTCTATGTGATGTTCAGCAGCATCCTGGTGATGACGGCGGCGATTGATTCCCTTGAAGCAGCCTTTTCGAAAGAGGTGCTGAATCTATCCAACAGTACGTATGGATTTCTCGTGAGTATTGCAGGGGGAGGCTTTGTAGTGGGGTCGATCCTGAATACGGCCCTCTCTCGTAAGCTCCATCACATGTACCTTATGGGAATTGGAGCCGTCGCCGTATCATTGGGATATCTGATGTATTCCTTCTCACAAGGCTTCGAAGGTGCGGCAATCGGATTTGCCATTCTATCCTTTGCTTTGGCCTTTGCGACGACGGGGTTTGAAACCTTTTATCAAGAACATATCCCCCTTGAAATCATGGGTCGGGTAGGGAGTATATATGGATTGCTGGAAGGGATGCTGGTCATCCTGTCCACCGTTGTGATCGGAGTCGGGGCTGAGATAGTGTCTATTCGGTTTGTCGTGGCGTCGGGTTCAGTAATCATGCTTGGGATAGCGCTGATTCTTTGTGTATGCTCCATGAAGGTGACTTGGAAAAAGGACACCGGCCGGGAGGTATTGAGGATGTGACTGGATGGGAGGTTGATGAGGGGGAGTGTGAATGACGTCATTTACGGGAAGATGGAAGAGGGTTATTCCCTGAACCCGATATTGACACTCTCATGAAATCTCTATATAATCATCTAAAATAACTGAAACATTGCCGAGGATCAGTAAAGGGATCTTGTCTTTTCAGAGAGGGAGCGGTTTGGTGAGAAGCCCCCATAGATGAACCTTTGAACCTGCCTCTAAGTTCTGTATCGAATGAAGATATCAGCGGTCCGATACCGTTATCATGGAATGAGTGTAAAGCTTTGCTTTGAATCAGGGTGGTACCGCCAGAAATGGTCCCTGATGAGAAGCAGGGCTTTTTTTGTTTATACGGATAGATCGGGCAAATCGCTGATAAAACTCATTATTCGACGATAAAAACCAATCCAACTAAAAAATGAGGTGCTCAACATGGCAAAGGAATTTGTAAAAGATGTAACGGGCATGGAGGAAGACTTCGCCCAATGGTATACGGATGTCGTCACGAAGGCGGAGCTCATCGATTACTCCAGCGTCCGGGGATCGATGATCATCAGGCCTTACGGATATGCTTTATGGGAAAACATCAAGGATGCCCTTGATGCAAAGATCAAGGAAACCGGTCATGAAAATGTGTATATGCCCCTTTTCATACCTGAAAGCCTGCTGCAGCGGGAGAAGGATCACATCGAAGGATTCGCACCTGAAGTCGCCTGGGTCACCCATGGGGGGGAAGAAGAGCTGACGGAACGATTATGTGTGCGTCCGACGTCAGAAGTATTGTTCGGCGAGCATTATAAAAACATCATCCATTCCTACCGAGATCTGCCTAAGCTCTACAATCAGTGGGCGAATGTGGTCCGCTGGGAAAAGACGACCCGTCCATTCCTCAGAACCCTTGAATTCCTGTGGCAGGAAGGGCATACATGTCATGAAACCGATCAGGATGCCCATGATGAAACGGTGCAGATGCTTGAGGTCTATGCTGAGCTTTGTGAAGAACTCCTTGCCATTCCGGTCATCAAGGGTCAAAAAACGGAGAAAGAAAAGTTTGCCGGTGCCAAGTATACGTATACGATCGAAAGCTTGATGCATGACGGGAAAGCCCTGCAATCCGGGACATCCCACCATTTGGGAGATGGATTCGCGAAAGCATTCGGCATTCAATTCACCGACCGTGAAGGAAAACTCCAGTATGTGCAGCAGACCTCATGGGGGTTCACGACCCGCATCATCGGTGCCATGATCATGGTCCACGGAGATGACCGGGGACTGGTGGTTCCGCCAAGGATCGCGCCGACCCAGCTGATGATCGTGCCGATTGCCCAGCACAAGGAAGGCGTTCTTGACTTCGCTTATGACTTGAAAGATACGCTTCAATCCGTGGCTCGTGTTGACATCGATGCGAGTGATAAAAAGCCGGGCTGGAAGTTTAACGAATATGAAATGAAGGGCATCCCACTTCGCCTGGAGGTGGGGCCAAGGGACATCGAAAACGCTCAGGTAATCATAGCAAGGCGTGATACGGGTGAGAAGATCACGGTTCAAATGGCCGATCTTGAAGTGAAAGTTTCCGAACTCCTTAAGGACATTCAACAGAATCTATTAAATAAAGCGAGAGCCCATCGCGATGAAAAAACAACGGTAGTAAGCACTTTTGACGAGTTCAAATCAGTTGTGAAAGAAAAAGGCGGATTCGTCAAAGCCATGTGGTGCGGAGACAGGGCTTGTGAAGACAAGATCAAGGAAGAGACAAGTGCCACATCACGGTGCATGCCTTTTGAACAGGAGCAGGTCGCGGATACATGTGTGTGGCTGCGGGAAGGAAGCAAAGCACCTGGTGTATTGGGCGAAAGCGTATTAAGAGACAAAAAAACAGTTCTTCCGTCCTTTTTCTGCCTGAAGCCTTCTTTTTCCGGTGTTTGATTAATAAACATAGGTAAAGGAGGCATCGATTAGATGGAATTCGAACTCATCTTTGTTCTATTTATGGCATTCGTGGTCATCAGCCTTTGGGTCGTGCATTCCAAGCTCAACCGGATCACCGAACATGTGCAGCAGATGGATGAAGAGTATTTGTCGGATGAAGAAATCGAAAAGGAGTTAGAAGAAGAATGGAAGAATGACAGCTAGTCGTTAAGGCGTTTCTCGTGGGAGGAGCGCCTTCTGTTTTTTGAAAAAGTCCTACCATTCCCCCCGGCCGGTTGATACTATTAACCTAAAAGGTTTTTCTAATCATCATTGTGGTTGTGCTGTCATTATTGTCCATCACGGTCACCATCGAAAAGCAGACTGACAGGCTCGTAGAAAACGGGCGTGAGCAGATGGAAGTGTTAAAGAAGATACAAACTAAATTAGAAGAAAAAGAGCTTCACATTAAAAGGGAGGATCAGGGATGCAGCACAAGGACTTAACCATTGAAACACCCCGTTTGGTCATCAGGCCTTTTGTTAACAGGGACTATCATAACTGGTTAAGGGAACATTTGAACAGGTTGCCATCACAGCATAAATACGACGTAGGCTATCAAGATATGAGCGAGTGTACGGAGTTTTGGTTTCGGGAGATGCTTTTGAAACATGATGACATGATCGATGGGGATCAGGTGTATATATTGGGGATATTTCTCAAAGAGGGCGGAGCGAATATCGGAACAATCGATTTTTCTACTCTGATGCGGTACAACTTTAACTGGGGAAGGGTCGGCTACACGTTACATAACCGCTACTGGAATCGGGGCTATGGGAAGGAAGCGGTGAAGGCGGCTCTTCAATTGGCTATGGTTAAGTTGAGTTATCACCGGATCGAAGCCCATATCAATCTGGATAATACCCCTTCCATCCGTCTCGCAGAAAGTGTCGGCATGAAGTATGAGTGTACGAGGAAGGGATTCATTTATGAGAACGGGAAGTGGACGGATAATCTGGTGTATTATGTGAATGCCGGGGAATAAAGAAAGATGAGAGCGTATGAGCCCTCATCTTTTTTCTTATAATCCCTCAATTGACAGTTCTTTTACAGGAAGGAATTCTTCTCCTGTATCCATGTATTTCACGTTCACTTTATCATTTTCCTTCAGGTAGATCGCAAGCAGGCTGTTTTCTGAGGAAACCATGTAGTTTTTACCGTTGTCCAGTAAGAAAGAAACGACCGTATAATCACCGTTCTTTTCTTTGTAAACACGCACGACTGTACCATTTGTCTGCTTTTCCTCTGCTTTCGAACTTCCGTCCACACTGCCGCCACCCCGTTGGAGAGCGGTTTTGTATTGTTTCAATGCCTGATTAGGCGTGTTCGCATAGGCTGATATTTCAGGATTCGCTGCCGAAACGATGAAGTAGTTCTGTAAGAAACCATTTGCATCAAGGACCGGTGTCAGCCAGCTTGCTTCACCGTAGAAATTATACAGAACGGGCATTTCGCCGTCCCATTTCTTCTCAATGAATTTCTTCTGGATGATCTGGAGGGCTCCTTGAGAATCCATATACGATTCTTCCAGATTCCCTGTGTAGAAGGTCGCTTCACCTGTTCGTGAATTGGTTAAGGAATAGCCCAGCATAGAGTCGACTCCTTCTTTCGGCGACGTGAAGTCGGTGAAGTAGTACATGTCACCATTTTCGTCAAAAATCGGGCTTACGTTCGCCTCCGTTCCTTCGTCAGAAGGAAGTTTCACGTCCGATTTACCGAAGCGGCTGTTCCAGAATCCCTGAACGTAGTTACCGAAATAACTGTTCTGGAGGCTGATGGTTTCAGGTGAAATCGCCCCGTCGATGAATGAGGGCACTTCCCCGATCGTATAAGATTTGGTTTTACCGGTCTTTGGATCGACCAGGACAATTCCTTTTGCTTCAAATCCGTTGCGTGCTGAAATGAATTCGCCGTACGTACGGATATAGAACGGCTTTCCTTCGTCGTCGATCTCAAGCTGAACATCTCCATTGAAGATCTGCTTCGGATAGTTCAAGCGGATATGACGCTCGATCTTCTTATTAAAGAAGGCGGAAGGAGTGTAAATCATAGATTCCTTGACGAACTTGGGGTTCGACGATGAATCCGTGGCACTCAATGTGAAATAACCTGGCGTTTCATCCCCTTTGAACCATTTAAAGAAACCGGAGAATTCAACCGGTGCAATGTATACATACTCCCCGTCCACCTTCTGGATCTGCAGGCGGCCAAGCTCATAGTAACTCGTATTCGGTACTTGACCGAACGCCTTCTTCATTTTGTTCCTTGCGAACTGCGGCGGCACGCTTGCAGGCGTCTCACTTTCATCAAAGGCCTCAATTTCCGTTTTCACGTCCATTTTCGCCGATTCATATTTCTCATCGGCATTAAACACAAACGCAGTCATGAAATAGGCCCCGACGAGCAAGCTTCCAAGGAAAAGGACCCCCTTTCACCATCCGTTCGGTTCCGGCTGCAAGGGTGGCTCCGAATCCTGAAGCGACGATAAGGAGAATCCACACGCCCGTAAAGTTCTGATCAAGATTCGTCATGTAATAGAACACGAATACAATCACAGTCGTTATAATGAAAGCTGCTGCGAACAGGGCTGCAAATGATGGGTAGCCCTCTTTTTTATTCTGCTTTTTCATGAAGGTCATCGGTACGATCAGAAGTGCCATGACCAATCCGACGATCAATGAAAATAGTAATATATTTCCCATAGTGTTCCCCTTTCCAGGTTTGATGATCTGTATATAGTGTATATACGGATGAGAGGGGGGCGGTGGTTTCATTTGTTTAGTGTTTATGCACGATACCCAATGCGTGTATCTTTCGTTATAATATATGTAAAGAAAGTTGCAACCACTCAGGAGGATGTTATGGATATATTTGATATTGCGAGGCTCTCGGGGGTGTCGAGGAAAACGGTGCAGCGTGTGCTGAACAATTCGGATCAGGTGCGTGCAGAGACACGTGAGCGCATCTTGAAGATCATGGAGGAGCATCAGTATCAGCCCAATGTATCAGCGAGAAGACTGACTAAGAAAAAGACCCATACCATCGGCCTCTTTATCATTCAGGATCCCTCCAAGGACCGCATATACTCCGATGACCTCTTTTACAGTGTTGTCATCGGAGCCATGATCAATGCCTGCTCGGAGCGGGGGTATAATATGCTTGTGACCATGACGGACCTGAATGATTCTTCTTCCATTTTGAAACTGTACCGTGAAAAAAGCATTGATGCAGGAATCATCATCAGCTGGAGCAATGTTCAATCGATTGTAGACCAAATACAATCGGCCAGCTTCCTGGTGGGTGTCTTCGATCAGAACAACGTGACCGATCGGACTTCTTCGATTCCAATGCCTGTATTAAAAAATGAAGAGGGTGCCATGGAGGCGACGAACCACTTCATTCAGCTGGGACATGAGAGAATCGGGTTCATAACAGGTGATGTAGACAATCCAGCAGCAGTGGAGCGATTGAATGGCTATCAGAAGGCGATGGAAGCAGCTGGGATCACCATTGAACCGCATTACATCTATAGAGGCAGGTTCATCGAAGAGTCAGGAAGGGATGCGGTTCGTCACTGGATCCGGCAGGGGAACCTTCCCACTGCCATCGTGTGTTCCAATGACCACATCGCATTCGGTGCCCTTAAGGGGTTGAAGGATGCCAACCTCCATGTCCCGGGAGATGTGTCACTCATCGGCTTTGATAATTTGTTGCTTACGGAGTATACTTCACCGGCATTGACAACTATGAATGTTCCACGAGTCGAGATGGCAGTGGAGTTGGTGGAAGAGCTGATTCACCAAATCGAGGGGAACCCCCGTGAGAAGACAGGGGAATTCAAAGCGGCACTTGTCATGCGTCATTCCTGCCGGCAACTAACCTAATCAAGTACAGAAAAATGCTATATTCCTTAAGGGATTAGCATTTTTTGATAGGAAAAGAGAATATTATTCTAAAAAAATGTTGTCAAGAAGTGAAAATACTCTTATAGTTATAGTCAAATGTCCCACGTGAGACATTAATAAAAACAGGAGGCGTTCACATGTTAAAAAAAGCAGTCACTTCCTTTACCGCTGCATGTCTCATCCTCACACTGCCACCAGGAACCACTGGAAATGCGGCACCGCAAAAAGAAAAACCATATCACCTAAAAGATGCGACCTTAAAAGATAAAACGATTACGGGAGATTTGGTGATCACACCGGATGCCGGAAAAGACATTACACTTGAAAATGTGACGGTTCACGGGAAAACCCTTATTAAAGGAAAAGCGCCCGATACTCTTAGGTTGTCAGACTCCGAGTTACATAGCCTCTCAGTCAACACACCTGCACATCCTACAACCATCACCGTCTCCGGGGAATCGACCGTGGAAGAAACTCTGCTGGAAGGATACGTATTGCTTCAGGAAACAGAAATGACAGCTGAAGGATTCGAGAACGTGACCGTAACGGCCTCTTCTGTCAAAGGAAAAAAGGCTGAGCTTGAAGGAGAATTCGAGACGATCACGACTTTTGGTGAAAAAGGACAGGCTCAAGTAGATCTAAACGGTATTGCAGAACGCGTAAATTTGGATGCGCTTTCATTTGTCAGTCTTGCTTCTGAATGGATTAGTGAAGGAACTTAACGTCTCAAAAGCAGGGGAAGGGTCGATCATCAATGGAGATGGTTCCGTCGAAAAGGCAACCTTGGAAAGCAGCATTGTCTATAACGGGAAAGAAACAAGTGACCCAGCTTCTTTCGTCACACCATGGTCCCTCCTGTGGCATGACGAATTCAATCAGACTGAAATTGACCGTTCGAAATGGACGTTCGATATCGGCAACGGCTTTACAGACGCAAACGGTACCTATATATCCGGCTGGGGAAATAATGAAAAACAATATTACACAGACCGTCCGGAAAACGCACGGACAGAAGATGGTAAGCTATTAATCACTGCCAAGAAAGAGGACTATGAAGGTTTTGCTTATACCTCAGCCCGTCTAAAAACGAAGGGGCTCTTCTCGAAAGCGTTCGGGAAGTTCGAAATGAAGGCCTCCCTACCTGTCGGGAAAGGGTACTGGCCGGCATTCTGGATGCTTCCGGAAGATGACAGATACGGCGGCTGGGCTGCGTCCGGGGAAATCGATATTTTAGAAGCACAGGGAAGCAACCCCCATGAAGCGATCGGAACAATTCATTACGGTGAAACGTGGCCGAATAATAAATATACCGGCAATCACTATGCCTTCGAAGATGGATCCACCATTGCCGATGAGCACGTGTATGCGGTTGAATGGGAACCGGGGGAAATCCGCTGGTATGTGGACGGAAAACTCCGCCAAACTCAGAACAATTGGTACAGCAAGGGGACAGGCAATGCGGCCAACTTCACCTATCCGGCTCCTTTCGATCAGCCATTCCACATGCTGTTGAACCTGGCAATCGGGGGGAATTTCGACGGGGATCCGACGGAAGAGACCATGTTCCCTCAATCCATGAACGTTGAGTATGTCCGGGTGTATGATCTCACGGGAAGACCGTATCAAACGCCTGAACTGCCTGTATTCGAACAGGCTCCGTTACCGGAAGACGCGAAACAACCCCTTGAGGATGGAAACCTCATTTACAACAATGGATTTGATCAGGAATGGGATAATGTCGAAGGGATTACAGGAGTTCAGAATACAGATTACTGGTATTTCTTGACCGTCCCTGATTTTGGCGGGAAAGCGAATGTATCCCTCGAGGAGGTTGAGGGGAGGAATGCTGCAAAAGTCGATGTTGAACAACCAGGAAACCAGCCTTATTCCGTGCAGCTCATCCAGGATGTATCCCTCGGAAAGGGCAGGCATTACCGTGTGTCCTTTGATGCTAAATCCACTGACTCCCGTGACATCAATGTCAAAGTCGGCGGAGGTGCAGACCGTGGATACAGTGCCTATTCAAACAGCGAATCCTTTCCTTTAACAAATGAAATGAAATCCTATGAAATGGTGTTCCAGATGACCGAGGAAACGGACCTTGCAGCCCGTTTGGAGTTTAACCTCGGATTGTCCACGCTCCCTGTATGGATCGGGAATGTCCGGGTGGAAGAAATCCCTCCTGTGCAAGTGGATCCGGATGCTTCCAAGCCTGCCCTTTCAAGCGGCAACCTGATCTATAACGGCACGTTCGATCAGGGATTCCCGGACCGCTTGCTTTATTGGAATCTGGTGGAGGCAGGAAATGCTGAATCGTTCGGGGTAGACCCTGAAGAGCGGGTACTGTCCGCCAAACCTCTAAATGAAACGGACAATGTCCAGCTGGTTCAAAAAGGCGTCCAGCTTAAATCATTAAATGAATATGAACTGACGTTTAAAGGAATAGCAGAAAGTGCGAGAAACATTCAAATCGAGATGAGAAGCAAGGACGGGAAAACCGTTTACGCATCAGAAACGATTCCTTTGACGGCTGATTGGAAACTTCACGGCATGACGTTCACGATGCCGGATGTGACGGATCTTGAATCCCAGCTGGTCGTTCATTTCGGCGGAAGTACCCATGAAGTGAAGCTGGATAACGTCAACCTGAAGAAGAAAGCAGGACCAAAGGGTGTAAATGTTCTGAAAAACGGATCATTTGAGACCAATTTAGACTCGTGGGGGAATTATGTGCATTATGATGCTTCAGCTGGTATTTCCGAAGTAAACGGACAGGCGAAGATTTCCATTGGGAACGAAGGGAATGAATCATGGAGCGTTCAGCTTTATCAGGGAGGATTGAAGCTTGAGCCGGGGGTGGAATACACCCTAAGCTTCGAGGCAAGCTCCACAGTGGGCAGGTCAATGGAAGTAACGGTTGAAAATGCGGCATATACACGATATTTATCACAAACCGTTCAGCTTACTGGAGATATGAACCGTTATGAGTATACGTTTACGACACCTCTCAACGAGGACACCAATCTTAAGTTCCTGCTTGGAAAAAGCGGCTCGCCCATTGGTGCCCATGATGTGTTCATTGATAATGTGGAATTAAAGTAATGAAAGGAGTACAGCGTCTTTGGGCGCTGTATTTTTTTTGTTGGTTTGTACGTGAGGGCTTAAGAACGGTCTATATGTGGAAGCGTCTGGGGTATAAAAACAAAGAAGAGTGGATGTGAATAAGGTGGATAAATAGAATTTACAGTCGCTGAAACGGTTGATGAATCCTATGGCGACCACAGCCACCCCCACAAGAACTACTCCAAAACCCAACAGTCTCATCCACTTCCCACCAAACTCCCCCGAACCCATTACATTAAAAGAAGCAGCCGATCCAAGATCAGCTGCTTTTCCCGTCACCCAACACCACTTCCACCCCGAAGTGATCCGAGACAACAGGTTTATTCACATCATTAAAGATGACCCGGGACGAATGAACATCCATTTTTTTGCTGGAGAGTACAAGGTCGATCCGTAAATCGACCTTATTCTCATCCCAGCCCGCGATCTTCCCTTCAACGGTGACCCCGCTGTCCCGTTCAACGGCTTCATCAAATGTATCCAGCAGTCCCTTGGAAAGAAGATAATCGTATCCTTCTTCGCGGACCTGGGCATTGTTATTGAAGTCTCCCATCAGAAAGAAGGGGGATTCAGGAGTGACCTGCTCCATCAAGGAGTCGACCTGAAATTTGAACGGCTCTTCTTCGTCCGTCCACCAGCCGAGGTGGCAGGAGTAGAAGGTGAGGGGCCTTCCGCCATAGGAAATGGTCGCCCCCACAATCTTGCGGGTCTTCCAGTAGGATTGGTCATGACTTTTCGATATGAAGAAGCGGTGTTCTTCAGTGACCGGGTGCTTTGTTAAGATTGCTACTCCTTCTTCGTACACGTCGTATCCTATATGAGCGAAGTCCCATATGAGTGAGTAGCCTGTCACGTCTCGTTTCGCCAGTTCTTCAAGAAGGACGAGGGCAAAATTGTCTCTTTTGACGATGCCCTGGACGGCTTCACTTTCGATGAGTTGACTGACTTCCTGAAGGGCGATGACATCGTAGGATTTGTCTGCGATGTCATCGGCTAAAATCGAGATTTTTTCAAGCTGGTTGTCTTCCTGCCAGGAGTGACAGTTCAACGTGAGTAATTTCATCATTTACGCTCCCAGTAGATCTTGAATGTCAGACTTGATGACGTCAGCTTTCGGACCATAGATGGCTTGTACGCCTTTATCCTTCAGGATGAGGCCGAGAGCCCCGTTTTTCTTCCATTCCTGTTCCGTACCTACAAGACTGGTGTCTTTAACCGTTACACGGAGGCGGGTCATGCAGGCATCCACGTCCACGATATTTTCTTTACCGCCAAGCATGGCAACGACTTTCGGAGCAATGGAATCGGCGCTTACGGTTCCGCCTTTTGGAGATGCTTCATCTTCAATATAGTTTCCGTTACGGCCAGGCGTCGGGAAGTTGAACTTCTTGATCAAGAAGTTGGCAACCGTGAAGTTAAGGCCGAAGAATACGATACAGGCAACCACAAAGTTTACAAGGTCTACCCAAAGTCCGGCTTTAAGGATCATCGGTACACGTGTCAGAAGCTCAATGGAACCGAATGAGTGAACCCTGATATTAACGATATCCACAATCGCGAAAGCAAGACCCGTCATGATGGCATATACCACATATAGAAGTGGGGCAGCGAACATGAACATGAACTCGATAGGCTCTGTAACACCTGTTAAGAATACAGCCAATCCAGCTGAAAGGAACATGGATTTGTATTTTTTCTTCTTATCATTATCCACATTGCGGTACATGGCATAGGCAATACCAATCAGGGCCGCTGTGGATAAAATCATTTGGCCTACTTTGAAGCGGGCAGGAGTGACATCATTTAGAAGCTGTTTGTAGCTTTCCATATCTCCTGCAGCCAGGAAGTTGTTCAGATCGGCAATCCAGGCGAGCCAAAGTGGATCTTGACCGGCCACCGTTGAACCGGCACCTGATCCCGTCAGAATTTTGTACGTACCGCCAAGTTCTGTATAGTTGATCGGAACGGTTAACATATGATGCAGCCCGAATGGTAATAGTAAACGTTCTAATGCACCGAATACGAATGGTGCAACGATAGGTGCCGTGTTACGGGAAGTGGCGATCCATTGACCGAAGTCATTGAGTAACCCTTGAATGAACGGCCATACGATGGACATGACAATCCCGATGACAACGGAGCCTACAATCACGACGAAAGGTACGAAGCGTTTTCCGTTGAAGAAGGAAAGGGCATCCGGTAATTTACTGTAGTTATAATATTTGTTGAAAAGATTCGCTCCCAGGAAACCTGAGATGATCCCGACGAATACACCCATATTAAGGGCAGGTGCACCAAGGACCGAAGTGAAATAATCTGAAACGACTAACGTTTGTCCGAAAAGGGAAGAGACCGTTGCTTCAGGATCTCCGAGCATATCTCCGTTCACTCCGAAAATCGCTCCTGTAATGCGGTTGATGAGGACGAAAGCGATCAGTGCGGCGAAGGCACCTCCTGCACGTTCCTTTGCCCATGAGCCCCCGATGGCTACTGCGAACAGGATGTGAAGATTGGTGATAATGCCCCAACCTATATCTTCCATCACCCTTGCAATCGTTTGCACTAAAGTGATGTCTCCACCCATCATGGCAATCAGCTTACCGATGGAAATCATGATCCCTGCTGCCGGCATGACGGCCACAACGACAAGCAATGCTTTACCGAATTTCTGCCAGAAATCAAATGACAATACATTCTTCATAAACCCGTTTCCTCCTTTAATATCAATCTATTGGACTATATTTCTTACATGGGATGACATGTGTGCGTTTACATTTCAGGTTAAAGTGAAATGTGGGTTGCAGGGTATGTACTAAATTGTACTTTGTACGACGAAATAAGATGCAACCGTTTGCACTAACTAAACACATTCTATGATATCCCTTTCAAGAAAGCAACAACAAAATATTATTTTAGTAAAATTTTATCAGAGGAGGGACGGACCTTTGTAGGAGAGGGGGAGGAATGAGGAAAATGCGCAAATCCCTGCTTGTGCAGGGGGCATGGTGAAAATGGTGAGGTTGCCCGTCTTTTATCCACAAAAAAAACATCCAATCCCTTAAGATCGGATGTTTATCAACATTATTTCAACAATCGCAGTCCATTCAGTATCACGAGAATCGTGCTGCCTTCATGCCCGATGACTCCATATGGGAGGTCAAGGATCTGCAGGAAGTTGGAAGCGATGAGGAGCATGATGACGGCGATGGAAAACACGACATTTTGCTGGACGATCCGCTTCATTTTTTTTCGACAGCTTGATGGCTTCGGCAATACGGGTAAGATCATTCTTCATCAACACAACATCTGCGGTTTCCAGAGCGACATCGGTTCCTTCCCCCATGGCGATCCCGACGTTGGCGGTTGCCAGTGCCGGTGCATCGTTGATCCCGTCACCAACCATCCCGACTGTTCCGAATTGACGCTTCAACCTCTTCAATTCGTCTACCTTCGTTTCCGGCAGGCATTCGGCTATGAAGGAAGCGACCTTGGCTTCTTCTGCAATAGCACGGGCGGTCTTTTCATTGTCTCCCGTCAGCATGATCGTTTGGACGCCTTCTTGTTTCAGTAGTTCCAGGGCTTTGATGGTTTCATTGCGTACGACGTCCTTCAGGGCGATCAACGCGACGATTTCAGAATTCTTTGATACGAAAACCGTTGTCTTTCCTTCAGATGCAATGTTGGCAAAGACACCATCCATAAATTGCTCTGCTGACGCTTTATCCACAAAATCGGCTTTACCAATCTTCCATTCATCCCCTGAGACCAGTGCTTTGACTCCCCAGCCTGATACATCTTCAAGGGAGTCGGGCTGACTGAGTTCCAAATGAAGTTCCCGGGTGGCGTGGCGGACGATGGCCTGGGCGAGTGGATGATTCGACTGATTTTCAATGGAAGCAATGGTAGCCATGACTTCACGTTCATCAAAATGATCCGCTACCATGATATCCGTAACGACCGGTTTCCCTTTTGTCAACGTACCCGTTTTATCAAAGGCAATCGCTTTGATATTACTTAAGTTTTCTAAGTGGGCGCCGCCTTTGAATAGAATTCCGTGACGGGCACCGTTTGAAATGGCCGATAAACTAGCCGGCATGATCGCGGCGACCAGGGCACAAGGTGAAGCCACGACGAGGAGGACCATCGCCCGGTAGAATGTTTCCGTCCAGCTCCATCCAAGAAGGAAGTGAGGCAGGAACATCATCAGGAATACAACCGCAAGGACGACTTTTACATAGGTGCCTTCAAAGCGTTCGATGAACTGCTGTGAAGGGGATTTTTCACTTTGTGCAGATTGGACGAGATCGATGATTTTCTGGAACAGGGTTTCGCTGCTCGGCTTCGTCATTTCAATGGTGATGGCGCCATTGATGTTGACGGTACCGGCAAACACTTCATCCCTCAGACCCTTGGTGACGGGTACGGCTTCACCTGAAATGGCTGCTTCATCGATGGAGGACGTTCCCTTCACCACGACACCGTCTGTGGGTACGCGCTCACCCGGTTTGATCAGGATATGATCTCCAATTTCAAGGGTAGAGACGTGGACCTTCTTTTCACCCGATCCCGTCACAAGCCAAGCTTCTTCAGGCTGTAGCTGCATAAGTGCCGAGATTTCCTTCTGACTTTTGTTCATGGTATAGGTTTCAAGTGCACCGCTGACTGCGAAGATGAAGATCAGGATGGCACCTTCCGTCCAATAGCCGATGATGGCAGACCCCACTGCGGCGAAAATCATCAACATTTCCACATTTAATTCTTTGTTTTCAATGGTTTCTTCAATTCCTTCTTTGGCCTTGGCGAATCCTCCAATGGCAAAGGCGAGAAGATAGAAGATGATGCTTAAGGTGGAGTCAGTGTTGGATGTCAGCCAGCCCAGTAAAATAAACACCCCGCTGACAAGGGCTGCCATTAATTCTGCATGAGGCCTGACTTTATCCAAGAAATTAAGTTTATCATTGGGTGTACCCATGGAAAGGGCTTTGGATTGCGAGCTCATAACGTATTCCTCCTTTTGTTAAATGAAAATCCGGGATTCTTATTGAGAATAATAATCAACGTCATTACCCCTATAAAACGACGAAAGCTGCCACCGATGGAAGGTGACAGCAAAACTGCACGTGCTCTTAGCTGTATTTTATATGAAGTTAGTAATTTATAATTATTATAATCTAATCCTACCACATGTATATGAGGATGGAAAGAAATTTGTGCTAGTTTTTTTGGGTTATTTCTCTACGTCTAGTTTGAAGGGAAAAGACGAGCAAGCACACAAAAATCATCAGCATCATGAAGGCGATCAGATAGAAAAAGCTTGAGCCTTTGAACCAGTCGATGGTGACGCCGCCTATGAAAGGTCCGATCATGCTTCCAAAACTGAAGAAAATACCGCACATGATGTTCCCGGCAGGAAGTAATTCTTTTGGCAGGAGGTCGGTCATATAACTGATCCCGAGGGAGAACGTCGATCCGACAGCCATCCCGGCGAGAGTGAAGCAGATGAATAAGCCAATGGTGGATTCCGACACGATTCCTGCCCCTGAAAAACAGAGGAATCCGATCATCATGACGATGAGCAGGACATTTTGCCTCCCCCGTATCGATCACTCAGAATCCCAAGGGGGACCTGGGAGATGATGCTTCCCACCGCGAAGGCAGGGAGAAGGATGGCAACGGCTTCGATGGAAAGTCCGTTCCGCAGGGCGAAAACGGGGAAGTTCCCATTTAAGGAAGCTTCAAGAAATCCATAACCCAGTGGCGGCAGTAAAGCGACCCAAGCATATTGCAGGACCTTGCCGAAGCGTTGGAACGATCCGAGGAACGAGGCACTTCCGATGTTATGCTGCTCAGGGAATTCATTTTGTAATTTAAAAACGAACACCCAGACACCAAGGCTTAATAAGGAAGAAATGACAAAAGGCAGTGCCTGGTGAATGGTGATGAGCTGTGTCATCATGGGTCCCACGGCGAATCCTATTCCAAATGAAACCCCATAGATGGATATATTCCGTCCCCGGTGTTCTTTCGGAGAGAATGAGGTGATCCATGTTTGAGTGGCAAAGTGGAGCATGTGGTCACCGACTCCGATACAGAGACGAAGGATGAACCAGAACCAGAAAGATTTCCAGACCGGGAATAGGAGCAGAGACGTCGCCACGACGATCCCACCGATGATGATCATCGGTTTGTATCCGATTTTCTGAAGAGGCCTTTCCATCAGGGGCGATGCAAGTAAAATACCGATATATAGAGCGGTCGCATTTAATCCGTTAAGGGAGGAAGAAATGCCGTCCTGTTCGAATATAATGGCGATCAAAGGCAGAAGCATACCTTGCGAGAAGCCTGAAATCGCGACGATTCCAACCAGGACCCGGAAACGGAAGGATAATGTTTGATTCATTATAAAAAACTCCCAATCATTGTTAATAGCTCCTTTGATGGTACTCCCAATTTCAATGTTTGGCAATACGAAATGAATAGAGTAAAATCAAACCAGCTATTAATTATTATAAGGAAGGAATGAATTTATAATGGAATTTAACATGCAGGAAGGTGGATTTTACACAGATCTAGGGTTTGGGAAGCTGGAGGTTTCGGGTAACGAAGAGTATGGATTTCGCCCATTCCAATTACTGGTATCATCTGTGGCAGTATGCAGCGGAGGAGTGCTCCGAAAAGTCCTGGAGAAAATGCGCATCGAATTCGACGACATCCACATCAAAGCCGACGTAACCCGCAACGAATCAGAAGCAAACCGGGTCGAAGCCATCTCACTCCACTTCACCATCAAAGGGACGGACCTGGATGAGGCCAAAATCGAAAAAGCCATGAAGCTCACGCGTAAAAACTGCTCCATGGTGCAGTCCGTACAGGACAGCATTAAGATTGAAGAAACGTTTGAGTTGGTGAAGTAAAGCGGTGATGGGGTGAGGGACGGACCTCAAACGGATAGATTCCCGCTGATTGGGGATGGTCTTATCAATGTGAAGGTCCGTCCTTCACTACAGTAGAGCGGTGATGGAACAAGAACCTCTTATTACTGCGAGAGGTATGGCCTCTGTTCATTCAAGACAGAAGAGGATGGGCAGTGACACTGTGGGCGTGCAGTGAAAGGGATAAGAGGGATAAGAAGGGACGGACCTCTAATGAATACAAAACGTTTATTTATCAACGATTTTATTCATTTGGAGGTCCGTCCCTCTCCTAAAAGCTTAGCTCCTCGGGTTCTTTGCCTGTTTTTTCGTAGTAGAGGATGGTTTTGGGTGTGAGTTTGAGGAGCAGGTATTCCGGGTCATCCGGGCTTGCGATCCAGGATTTGAGTTGTTCGTTCCAGAATTTCTCCTTGAGCTCTTTGGATTCTTCTACAGATGCCTCTGCTTCAATTTCTACATAGTGTTCATGATCGGAATCACGGTCATGACCCAGAAGAATATGAACATGGGGATTCTGTGCAATGTCTTCTGCTTTGTGTGCATGCTCATTGGTTGCGGTGTAGAGTGTAAGGTCTTCATGATAGAACATCATAAAGCGTGAATACGGCCTGTTGTCACGGATCGTGGCAAGTGTGCCGATTTTATGATGGGAAAACAGCTCAATGATTTTTTCTTTCAAGCTTTGTGCCATGGGGTGTACCTCCTATTTGGGTTCTATCTTTAATGTGTCTAATCTCGGTGGATTTAAACAAATTTTATTGAGAAAGAAGGATCACGCACATGAATAAAGTATTTGCACTGCTTGTATTTGCAGGAGTTCCCATCTCGGTCATCGGCTCACTCCTTCATTGGCCGAATGTCATCATGTTCGGCATTTACTGTGTCACGATCATTGCCCTCGCAGCGTTTATGGGGAGGTCGACAGAAAGCCTGGCCGTTGTGTCGGGTCCACGGATCGGTGGATTATTGAACGCCACCTTTGGGAACGCTGTTGAACTCATTATTTCTATATTTGCCCTGAAGGCCGGTTTGATCGGGGTTGTACTGGCATCCTTAACGGGATCTGTCCTGGGAAACCTGCTTTTGGTTGCCGGTTTGTCCTTTTTTGTAGGGGGGATCAAGTTCAAGCGTCAGAAGTTCAATGTGTTTGATGCCCGCCACAATTCAGGGCTTCTCATGTTTGCGGTCATCGTTGCGTTCGTCATCCCTGAAGTATTCGCGCAGGATATGAACGAAGCGAAGACCATGACCCTGTCCATCGGCGTATCAGTCATATTGATTGCCCTTTATCTTTTTGCCTTATTCTTTAAGTTGGTGACTCACCGCGGAGTGTATCAGCATGAAGAAGGTGAGAGCAATCACTCCCATGAAGAGCCGGAGTGGAGTAAAGGAAAAGCATTACTGATCCTCGCCGCTTCCACGGCAGCCGTAGCCTATGTATCGGAACGCCTTGTCCATACGTTTGAAGAGGTCGGCAACACATTCGGCTGGAGTGAACTGTTCATCGGGGTCATCATCGTAGCCATCGTCGGCAATGCAGCTGAGCACGCATCGGCGATCATTATGGCGTATAAAAATAAAATGGATATCGCTGTAGAGATTGCCATTGGTTCGACCCTGCAGATCGCCATGTTCGTAGCACCGGTCCTTGTCTTGATTTCACTTTTCTTCGAAACGAGCATGCCCCTGGTGTTTACGCTGCCGGAACTGGTGGCCATGGTATCAGCAGTCCTTGTGACCATCGTCATCTCCAATGACGGTGAGACAAACTGGTTTGAAGGCCTCACCCTCCTGGCAGGCCTATCTCATCATGGGAATTGGATTTTATCTATTATAAGACCTAAATGTACGGCCCAACAGATATCTGTTGGGTCTTTTGTCCTGGTTTATGATCTGTGAGAACCGTCCGCCCATTCTGGAATAAACTAACAGCAGAGTTTTTACGTAAAGGAATGAGTATGGTGAGAAGAAAGAAAAAAGCGATTGCAGCAACAATCATTGATTGCAAGATGGATTTACCTCCCCTTGGATGTTCTGGTATTTTTCCTTATGACGGATGCAAAAATCCAACCGTACACTTAGATGATATAGATATCATCAGCTGTAAAGGGATCGTCTCGGGAAGAGTTCTTTGTGATTTTAAGCCGCTTCAAGGTGTGCTGGTTACACTTTCGTCATCATTTAAGGGACTGTTCTTCGAAAATGATGAGCCTGTCACGGACAGTGATGGAAGGTTCTCAACGGTGGTAACCGTTGATCCGGGCACCCCGATCATCAACAACGTCATCATCACTGCAGAAGCTGTAGTCATAAATAAGGCCATCCGTGATGCCATTTCAGTAAGGGTGGATTGCATCCCATGCAAAAACCCAGTGTTGACGCTTGATCCCATTAAGAGTCCCGTCACCTGTAAAGGGACACAGATCACAGGAAGGCTCATCTGCGATGGGAGGGCGATAGGGAATACAGGGATTCTATTCACCATTGAATCCGGTTCCAACCGTGTCGTTATCACCCCCAATCCTGCCATTACACAAAAAGATGGAAGGTTCACAGCAACACTCGTCCCTTTTCCCAATGTGAATGAAACCGTTTATATTACGGCAAGGACTAAAATCGGAGGTATTCATGTATCCTCTGAAAAGAGGGAAGTGAAAGTGACTTGTGTGAAATGCAAGAACCCGGTTATAAAATTAGAGAAATTGAAAGTCATTGACTGCCGAGCCATTGTCTCAGGCACTGTCACCTGTGACGGCAAGCCGCAGGAGAATGTGACAGTGAAGTTGAACGGATCATCCATTTTGAATTTTGACCCTTCCAATCCTGCAACAGATGAGAATGGGAATTTTTCTTCTATAGTGACGGTGAAGAAAGGCACACCATTTCAAACAGCTTCGTATTCAGCAACTGCAGTGATTGATGGAAAAACCATCAGTGACAGAGATACGGTGAAAGCAGGATGCAAAAAGTGCAGAAAACCTGAGTTGACCCTTGAAATTCCTTGTGAGCCCGTCACCTGTAAAGGTGCGGAATTGAAAGGACGGTTCACTTGTGACGGCCTTCCAGTTCCCCATGTAAACATATCATTCACTATAACCGCCTCGACACCGAATGCAGTGAAGGTGGATCCCAACCCTGCTGTTACTGATAAAGATGGAAGGTATACCACCAAGATCCGACCACGACTTGGAGTGTCGGAAACCATTCTAGTGAAGGCGGTGGGTTTCATTGGAACGGAGCAGGTGACGGTATCGAAGGAAATCACCATCGATTGTCCGTGCTGTCATCCTGACATTCATCTTGAAAAAGTCAAACGCCTGGATTGCAAAGGAGTCATTTCAGGAAAGCTTTCCTGTGAAGGAATCCCTTTGGCTGATAAAGAAGTCACTCTTTCAAGTCCCGTGATCGCCTTCAAGCCAGAGGTGGTGACCACAGATGAGGGAGGGGAGTTCTCAGTCATTGCCTTCGTCCCCCCAAATACACCTTTCAGTGAGGTACCTTATAAAGCGACTGCGAGGGTTGAGGGGAAGGAGGTGTCGGAACGGGCATTTGTCTATGCAGGCTGTCTGAAATGTGAAAGTCCTAAATTGACCCTATCGGTTCCAGAATGTATTGATTGTGAAGGAGCCGTGTTAAAAGGAACTTACACCTGTAACAAAAATCCAGTCGAAAACGCACGTATTGAGGTGAAGGTGACACCTGATGCGGGGGAGATTTCACCAGATGTGATCAAAACGAATGGGAAGGGTGAATATACTGCTGAGTTTACCCCATATTCTCACGTATCGGATGAAGTCGTGTTTGAGGTGAAGGCGCTGACAGATGGAAAGGATGTAGTGTCTCAATCCCGTACCGTCAAACTTTCCTGCACATGCACAGAACCTATCATCAAACTTCATGAAATGGAAAGGGTTGATTGCTGTGGAGAAATCAGCGGCATCGTACACTGTGACAGCGAGCCTCTAAAGGGTGTGGATGTTTCTTTAAAAAGTCCCATTCTGGAATTTGAAAATGAGAAAGTGACAACAGATGGAAAGGGTAAGTTTTCTAGTAACGTTACAGTGCCTCACGATACTCCGCGGCAGATAATCCCCTATGAAGCTAAGGCGTATGTGCAGGGGAAGATTATTTCAGACGAAGCCACCATTTCAGGTGGATGTGAGAAGTGCAAGAATCCCGAATTGTTCTTATATGTCCCAGCCTTAATAGATTGTAAAGGGGGATCTCTCACAGGTGAAGTCATTTGCAATGAAAAGCCAATCCAAGACATGGAGGTTCATTTTGACGTCATGGAACAGCCACTTCCAATCAACCCTAACCCGGCAATAACGGGTGAAGACGGACAGTTTTCAGCAGACATCACCCCAAAGCATGGAATGACAGAAAAGCCTACCATCAGGGCATACATTCTTTGGGAAGGTAGCAAAATCGAAACCGAACCGTTACCTATACGTGTGAAATGCATTTGTCACCGCAAAAGATTTGAGGACTGAATCTTCTGCGGACTTCACGGCTATAGGAACAGCCCCTCAGCTCCCCATAGTATTGAAAAATATCCTTTCATATAAAGTTTTTTGGATAAGCTATTCCAACTAGGAAAAACTAACGGCAAACCTAAAGCTTTGAAAGGAGTCAATTACATGAAAATCATGCGTACTGTTCTTATGGTCATCCTCGCATTTTTTGTTGCTACAACGGGTATACATGCAGAAACGAATTCCAAAAAAGCTGATAAACCTCCAAAGACAACGGAGAAGGCCCCAAAAGCAAGTGAAGATTACAGCATTAAGATTCCGAATTCTGTTTTAAACGTGGCGAAGGAAAATACGTATCCAAATTCAACACAGGATCAACCGTACCTTCAGCCAAGCGAGTGGTCACAGGAATTGATTGAAACATCAAATGTGAAAATTGAAAACCCCAATCTGATCCGTATGCTGAACGAATCAACCATGAACAAAGCACCGACCATCGGATTACGGGCGACTATCTACTTAGGGGAATGGCCATTGAATTATGCTTCAACGGAGACTTCTCCTAATTGGGAGTATCAAAAGATCAATACAAATTACTTTGATAACCGTGGCGGGAAATCCAACTATCAGATTCACTACGTTCAAGAAGCGCAAAAAGTAGTGAAGGGCGGACTCACGGCAAAGGTACCCCATGCAGATGATGTGGAGAAAATGATGCTTATTAAAGCAATGGATAAATCAAAGCTTCCACTAGCCTTCCAAACGATTATTGGAGCAGGGACGAAAAAAGATCAGGTGTACAATATTTCACCTAAACGTCTTGGATACCTGTATGCATTCGCTCCGGCAATCAACGAAAAAGGAAAAGTAACATATGGTGAAGTGTTCCTTGTGATGAAGGGGACAAAACGCACCATTGTTGTAAAAAACGTTACATCACAAGGAGTCGGAGCCTTTATACCGGTTCAGGATCACGTCCACTTCGGCTTCATGGCAAGCGAAAACCCAAGATAAATGTTTAAGAAAGAGTGAAACAGGGTAAACCTACTTTCACTCTTTTATTATTTTCTTTGACGTGTTATAATAATTAGAATATTCAGAATTAAATTAGAGGAGGGGTATTATGGAGGATCTCCTTATATTTGGAGGACTGTTAATTGCGTTCATCACATTACGACTATGGGTTGGGGCGAGAAGGGCAAAAGTCAATGCCGAGATTAAAAAACAAAAATATTATGTTATGGATCCATCCCCGGATAAAATAGCTCAACCAGTTAAAAGCAATGACCGCAGTTCCATCGGATAAGAAGCACGCGGAATGAACTTCTGCTGTGCTTCTTTTTTTGCATGTACGTGTGAGGGACGGACCTGTATGAAGGGTAGGCATAAAAAAAGCCCAAATCCATGACAGATTTGAGCTTTTTCATTTTTACAAACGGGAAATCTTTGCCTCCCGTTTTGAAAAGTCAACATCGCCATAGTACATAGATTTGACGAGGACATTCGGTCCAAGGCAGCAGCGGGCCATTGGGCAGTGGCAATTGAGTTCTCTTGCAAGTGGCTGTTCTTTCCACCTGTCGAAGATGTCAGGAAGGGTATCCTTGGTGATATTCCCCAGTGGAGGTGTGTCACCGAAGTCTGTAACGATCACATCCCCTGTGAAAATATTGACGTTCAGGCGGGAACGTCCATCAGGGTCGTTACGGACGCTGACATTTTTAGCCGCATAAAGCTCCGTAAGCAAGTCAAGGTCTTCCTGGGAAGAACTGCATGGATAAAATGGAAGCGTCCCGAACAGCATCCACACATTTTCATCACGGAACGAAAGGATATCCCTGATCGCACCGCGTGTTTCTTCCAGTGAAAGTGTTTCTAAGCTGGATGCGAAGTCAGAGGGGTACATAGGATGAATTTCATGGCGTCCGCACTTCATTTCATCCACAATCTGACGATGGATTTTTTCCAGGTATGGAAGAGTGTTCTTATTTAACATGGTTTCCGCCGATACAAGGACTCCTCTTTCCGAGAGGGCACGGCTGTTTTCAATCATGCGGTCGAACAGCTTCCGGCGCTGTTCCCTTGTTGGTTTCCGCTCCATATTCGCGAATCCCACGTCGATGAATTCATCGATCGTTCCCCAGTTATGGGAGATGTGAAGGACATCGAGATAAGGGGCGATCAATAAGTAGCGGTCCAGGTCCAGGGTCAGGTTCGAGTTGATCTGGGTATGTACCCCTCTGGAATGTGCATACTTGAGTAAGGGCAGGACATAATGTTCCACGGATTTCTTTGACATCATCGGCTCCCCGCCGGTAATACTAAGGGAACGGAGCGTTTTGATATCGTCGAGCTTCTGGAGAATCAATTCGATGGGAAGGGCGCTCGGATCCTTGGGCGACAGGGTGTATCCGACAGCGCAGTGTTCACATCTCATGTTACAAAGCGTCGTAGTGGTGAATTCTATATTGGAAAGCGTGATGTCACCATGCTCATCCACATCCAGGTAAGCCTCCCAAGGATCATGGTCAATGGACATTTTCTTGGAGAGAGTTTCAGTTTTCATTCGTAAAAGCTCCTTTATGATTGGGTCATCTATTCATTATTGAGAAAGGGTCGGCCCTTGTCAATCGGTAAGTTATTGGTTACCATAGTAAACGTATTGAAAGGAGAGAGAACTCTTGGGTAAAGCAATCAATGATAAAGACTCACAAGTGAGCTATTTGAAGCAACGCCTGAACCTTTTCGTCGACGTTCTGGACTCAATCGACCCTGAACAAGCTGACATTGAGGATATCGATCGCCTGATCGCCATGATCGATGACATAGAAGTGAAATGCGAGCAATTTAAAAAGAACGAGTAGGAGTCCTGGATAGGGCTCTTCTTTTTTTTAGGGACGGACCTTGAACGTGTCTGCTGCTGAAGGAGGCAGACAGGTCGGTAAATAGGTGATTACGGAGGTAGATCATACTAAAATTGACAGGTGCTGATCACGCTACTGATCATCCTCATTCCCCATTCTATGCCGTCCAAAAGACAAGAATGACAGGCAGGATTTACTCCCCGATAGGTCTAACTTTATGAAAGGAAAGGAGAGATACCACATGAACATCACCCCCATCGAAACACATCAGTGTGAACAGGCTAAAGACATCATCCTGTCGGGCTTCCTTGAGCGATTCGGTTTCATCGATCACACGCTGAATCCGGATATCCATGACATATGGGCTGAGTATGACGGAATGAAGCATCATTTTTTTGTAGGGAAAGAGCACGGAGACATCATCTGCACAGGTGCGATCAGAAGAGAATCCCCCGATACCTATCAAATTGTGAGAATGTCGGTCCGGTCTTCCTGCAGGAAGCGTGGACTCGGACGCCTCATGCTTAAATTCCTGGAAGAGAAAGCATTCTCCTTGGGTGCCCGCACCCTCATCCTTGAAACAAACAAACACTGGTCCGATGCCATCCGGTTTTATCAAAGCAACGGGTATATATATAAGGAAGAAGACGAGATTTCCTGTTATTTCGAGAAGGAAATTCCATCGTGAAATCCCTTTCAATCTCAATCTTATAGGAGTATAATGATGTATGAAAATTATGACTGTTATTGAGATCTTTAGAGGGGGAGAACGATGAATAAAGAGACATTACAGCAAAGTATGTATGATTTGATTGTGGAAACGTCCACGAACCTGCCGAAGGATGTGCGGCGTGCAATCCGCTCGGCGAAAGCCCGGGAGAACGCCGGTACCCGCGCGGCCATGAGCCTGGACACGATTTCAAATAACGTAAAGATGGCGGATGACAATGTATCCCCGATCTGTCAGGATACAGGTCTTCCTACTTTTAAAATAAAAACACCCATCGGCGTGAATCAGCTTGAGATCAAGGAAGCGATTTATGCTGCCATGGTAGAGGCGACGAAGGATGGGAAGCTTCGTCCGAACTCCGTTGACTCATTGACCGGCGCCAACTCTGGGGACAATCTCGGCCTTGGGACACCGGTCATCAAGTTCGAGCAGTGGGAAAAGGATTATATCGATGCCCGCTTGATCTTAAAAGGCGGGGGTTGTGAAAATAAGAACATTCAGTACAGCCTTCCATGTGAGCTTGAAGGGCTTGGAAGAGCCGGACGCGATCTGGACGGGATCCGTAAATGTGTGATGCATTCTGTCTATCAGGCACAGGGACAAGGCTGCACGCGCAGGTTTCATCGGTGTCGGAATCGGCGGGGACCGCTCTTCAGGGTATGATCTTGCAAAAGAACAATTATTCCGTTCTGTTGATGACGTGAATCCTAATGAAGATCTTCGTAAATTGGAAGACTACGTGATGGACAATGCCAATGAGCTTGGAATCGGAACGATGGGATTCGGCGGTGAAACGACGCTTCTTGGTTGCAAGGTTGGTGTGATGAACCGTATCCCTGCAAGCTTCTTCGTATCTGTTGCGTATAACTGCTGGGCATTCCGCCGTCTGGGCGTGAAGCTTGATGCGAATTCTGGCAGCATCGACGAATGGTTCTATCAAGAAGGGGATAAAATCGACTTGACTCAAGGATCCGAGGCTGAATTAGAAACAGCAGCGGCTTCATCCGGGGAGCAGCCGAACGTAGTGGTCCTGGAAGCCCCGATCACGGAAGAAAAAATCCGTGAACTGAAAGTAGGGGACGTGGTTCAAATCAACGGCCGCATGTACACGGGTCGTGACGCGATTCACAAGCATCTGAGCGACAACGATGCACCGGTGGATCTTGATGGTCAGATCATCTATCACTGCGGACCAGTTATGCTGAAGGACGATGAAGGCAACTGGCACGTGAAGGCCGCTGGTCCGACGACATCGATTCGAGAGGAGCCTTACCAAGGAGACATCATGAAGCGGTTCGGCATCCGCGCTGTTATCGGGAAAGGCGGAATGGGTCCGAAAACACTGGCTGCTTTAAAGGAGCATGGTGGAGTTTACTTGAATGCCATCGGTGGAGCGGCTCAATACTACGCTGATTGCATTAAAGGCGTGGACGGAGTGGACCTGATGCAGTTCGGTATTCCTGAAGCGATGTGGCACCTGAATGTGGAAGGCTTCACCGCAGTGGTGACGATGGATTCACACGGTAACAGCCTTCATGAAGAAGTGGATAAATCGTCGTTGGAGAAATTAGCGCAGTTTAAAGAGCCTGTTTTTAAATAAGAATAGGGACCACCCCGTACAAGTTGCGGGGTGGTTTTTTTGTTGGGTATTTATGTTAAAATATGAAGTGATGACAATCGATCCGTATGACATACCCATGAGTTGGAGGGATACAATGAAAGTCTTTAAAGGACGGGCCATATGTTTTCTGTGCATCTTATTGTCCATAACAGGATGTGCCGCATTCAACAATCAATCGAATATCACATCCATTGAGGATGTTCAGGTGGATACGTTACAAGAAAAAACCGGGACCTACGTCGGTGACAACTCGAAGGTGAGTTCAATCCTCGAAGAATTGCCAGGTGGAGAAACGATAAAGGAAGTCGATCTTTCCGATGAAATGGTGAAAGTAACATATGGCCATGAAGAAGGGAACCTCTCAGAAGGGGAAGTCAATGAATTCTGGTTTGACGGCAATCATGTGGATCGTAAGTACTTTTATTACAACGCGATATATCTCACACTGCTTGTTCCAAATGCAAAAGAATTTCACTTCAGCGTAGATGATTCCGAACTCACCGTCTCGAGAGAAAGAATGGTCACAAATCTCCGGCATGAGTTTAAAGATTTCCCAAAAGATGAGGCTGTTTGGGATGGAAAAGCTGTATCCCGATTCATCGGTAAACATAATGGGAAATTAACCGAGATGGCGACAAAATATCAAACGTTTTTTGAATCATAAAAAAGAGATTCCTTATAATAGTAGTAGTTACGTTGTGAAGTAGAAATGTCAAATATACACGTTAAATAATGAGCCGATTACTATAATGTTAGACAATAAAATTACACAGAAAAACGCAGAGGTTTTAGCAATCCTCTGCGTTTTATAATGTAATGACTGGATTTATGACCAACACCCCGTTTGTTTAATAAAACAACTATTTATTCACAAGGGTTATCAAAGTGTTTCCCCTCATCAGGTGTATTACCTTCTGGTGTTGACCAAGCATTTTGGCAAATGTTTGTTTCATTTACTATCGAATAGGTATAATACCAACCCTTTTCGTTTTTAAATTGAACTATGAAGTGATAAGGGCTATATTGTCTTCCTTCCTGTCCCCTCATCTCCCAATCTTGCTGGGGGAATTTTTCTTCTAGGTATTGATTAAGTTGTTCGGTTTTTTTAGAAACTTGATAGCCAATCCAAAAGGGACGCACAGCAAAAAATATCAGTAATATTGTAGTTAATGCAATGGAAACAATTAAACCAAGTTTCCTTATATTACTGGGTCTTAATAATGAAATAACCAAAATAACCATTACAAAAATGAGCGCAAATGTTATTTCTGTTGCTGTTATTGGATGCAATAAAAAAACCCCTTTAATTATTCAATTAAACAGCCCCTTCGTTTAAGTACAACATTTCACAAAGTATACATGTATAGTCTAACATAATCCTTCGTACTCCTAGATAAGAATTGATTACACATTTAACACCGTTTTGACAATGCTTTTAGCACATGTTTCGCACTAGGACCAGTCGTACTATCCTTTTGTTAATATGCTAAAGCGTTGCTATTTTCTATGTTAAAACGTAATAATCCTTGTCAAAACAATAAGAAAAAAGCAAACGAATGTTAATTCGTTAGTTTGCTAAAACACTTTTTATTTTACATTTTCTATCCCTAACCGACCTACTTACTTATATCAGGGAGTCTCTTTTTTTCTTCTGACCTGCTTTGCAATCTTCTTTCTATAAGTAATATCTGAAATCCATCTACATAGAAATAAAGATGAATAAGAATCGTGGAGGGGATAAGTCTATGTCAAATCCAATCGTGGCCCGATCGTTAGATGAGATTCAGTTCTGGTCAAGAATCATGAAGGAGCATGCGCTGTTTCTGAGTCTTGGGTTCACATACGACCAGAAACAATTGATTGAAGAAGCCAATCAGTTCATTACTCTTTTCGAAAGAATCGAGGAGAAACTGAGTCAATACTCCGTCCATTCAGATGTCAGGCAAATACAGGCTTTTAACAGTGAAGTGTATCAAGGGGCGGCTGCGATTTGGAATTATAAGCGAAAAATATTAGGTTTAACATTACGTTGTGAAATCCGGTCTAATAATTACCCTTTGTTGGTGGATCATATCAGCAGGGAAGCTGCGTTTTTTGCCAAGCGCCTTCAGGAGCTGAATGAGGGGAAGCTAGTACCGGAAGAAGATTCCATCATTCAGGAAAATGTATTCTTCCTGAAGATCATGGCCGATCATGCGAAGTTCATCGGGCACTTATTGGATCCGTCTGAACGTAAATTAGTGGAACAGGCAAGAGAGTTCAGCCACGATTTCGATCAGCTCGTTTTTCAAGCCATCGATTTAGACTCCATGCGTCCACAATCTGAAACAAAACCGCTGCTGGGCCACTTCCTGAATCAAAATAAGGTGTCTGTGGCGTCCTTACGGGATTTCAAAAAAACAGCCAGGGAATTAATCGAAGAGTGCAGGATCAAAAGCAATATCCATCCACTGCTTGCTGATCACACCTTTAGAGAAGCGGAACGATTCCTTGAGATCATTGATCTTTTTGAATCGAATTTGCAAAAGTAATTAACTATATATTGGATACTTTTAGTACACATGAATCCTTCCCGTTCTCAAAAACTAAGGAAAATGGAATGGAAAGAAGGGTTCAACGTTGCGTAAATTACTGAAAGTGCTCATCATCGCCTTAATCCTGGTGTTAGCCATACCTGCCGAAGCTTATGCCGTTTCCAATAACCCGATCGGCTGGGGGTTCAAAAAGAGTCAAAATGAAGTTCCTGCCGAAGCCGGAGCCCAGTACGATCAACTCCTTGCGAAATACGAAGCGTTTTATAAGGGTCCCGGGGATAAAAAAATCCTCTACCTCACCTTCGATAATGGATATGAAAACGGCTATACAGGTCAGATCCTGGATGTGTTGAAGGAGGAAAACGTACCGACCACCTTCTTCGTAACCGGCCACTATTTGTTAAGCGCGGAAGAGATGGTGAAGCGAATGGTGAAGGAAGGGCATATCGTCGGTAACCACTCCTGGCATCATCCGGATTTTACCGTAAGTTCAGATGAAAAAATCAAGGAAGAATTGAATAAAGTAAAGGTGAAAACCGAGGAGTTGACGGGTCAGAAAGAAATGAAATACCTGCGTCCGCCAAGAGGTGTATTCTCGGAACGCACGCTCCAGATCGCAAAGGAAGAAGGCTACACTCATGTCTTCTGGTCCCTAGCCTTCATTGATTGGAAAACAGATCAACAAAAAGGATGGAAGTATTCCTATGACAACATCATGGCCCAAGCCCATCCAGGAGCCATCATCCTCCTGCACTCCGTCTCAAAAGACAACGCAGACGCCATGGATAAAGCCATCAAAGACCTCAAAAAAAGAGGCTACACCTTCAAAAGCCTGGACGACCATCCTATGATGAAAAGATAGAGGGACGGACCTTCGTTCCTAGGACCAGGTACTAGGAATCAGGGGGGGCATGCCTTCATGTAGCAACACTAAAAGGGACGGGCCTCTACTTGTAGAGGTCCGTCCCTCTTGTGCTATAATACACATACAAGAATGAAGCGGAAGGAAGAGGCATATGTGTGAGAGGACGTTGAGGGTGGAAGGCCCGTATGATTTTGACCGGGTGCTTGACAGGTTATCTCTGGATCCGCTGAATGCAGTGGATAAGGAAGACCGGACTGTAAAAGTGCCTTATTATCTTGGAAGCGGGGAAGGCGAGGTCATTAAGGTACAGGCCATCGGGACAACAAGTGAGCCCGGCTTCAGGATCCGATTTGAGCATGAAGACAATGTGCAGGATAAGCAGGATCATATTTCACATATTTTTCAGTGGGGGAAGGGCCTTCATAAGGTGCACGAGCATTTCCTGCAGACCGAACTGAAGCCCATTCTTGAAGAGCATATGGGCACCCCCATCATCCTTGAATTCGATCCGTTTGCCACCATCGTCAAAAGCATCATTCACCAGCAGCTTAACCTGAAATTTGCGTTTACCCTCACCCACCGGTTCGTGACGACATACGGCTGGCAGAAGGACGGGGTCTGGTTCTATCCATCCCCTGAAAAAGTGGCGGATCTAACGGTGGAAGAGCTTAGAAATCTGCAATTTTCCCAGCGGAAAGCAGAGTATGTCATCGGGCTCGGACAGAAGGTAAAGAGCGGGGAACTGGATCTTGACGCTCTTGCAGAGGAAACGGACGCGGCCATCATCAAAGAGCTGACAAAAATCCGCGGCATCGGACCATGGACGGCACAGAGCTTTCTGATGTTCGGACTCGGCCGGCCGAATCTGTTCCCAACAGCCGACATCGGCATCCAGAATGCCATCAAACGTTTATTTAACATGGACCGGAAGCCCACACAGGAAGAGCTTGAACAATTCAGCTCGCCGTGGCATCCTTATTTAAGCTATGCATCCCTGTATTTATGGAGAAGTATCGAATAGAACGGACGTGAACCAATGAAAAAGCAATACACGAAAAGACAAGGCAGCCAGAATGAAGTGAAGATCGAGCTGAAACAGCAGTTTCCTCTTACAATCAAAAAAATCGGAATCAACGGGGAGGGCGTCGGTTTCTTCAAACGAAAGATTGTTTTCGTACCGGGGGCCCTGCCTGGTGAAGAAGTCGTCGTCGAAGTCACCAAGGTGCACCCGAAATTCACGGAAGCAAGAATCAAGAAGATCCGGAAAAAGTCATCTCAGCGCACGAAGGCACCCTGCCTTGTTTATGAAGAGTGCGGAGGCTGCCAGCTACAGCATATGACCTATGAAGGCCAGCTTGAAGCCAAACGGGATATTGTCCTTCAGTCCCTTGAACGACATACGAAACTGAACCTGGACGAGCTGGATGTCCGTCCGGCGATGGGCATGGAGAACCCTTGGCACTACCGGAATAAGAGCCAATTCCAAGTGGAGTCCCATAAAGGAAAAGCCTTCGCCGGCCTGTACAGCATGAACTCCAATAAGCTGATCAACATCGATGAATGCATCGTTCAGCACTCGGCAACGAATAAGGTCACATCGGAAATCAAGCGCATCATCAACGACTTCAACATCCCTGTGTTTGATGAGAAGAAGAAAAAGCCGATCCTCCGTACAATCGTGACCAGGGTCGGATTCGAAACGGGACAGGTCCAGGTCGTCCTGGTGACCTCCGAGAAAAAAATTCCTCGCAAGGAATTGCTCATCTCAGAAATTCAGAAGCGCCTGCCTGAAGTCGTATCCATCGCCCAAAATATCAACCCGAAGAAAACCGGGATCATTTTTGGGGATGAAACCATCCATCTTTCGGGAAAAGAAAGCATCGAAGAACGCCTGGAGGAATTCACGTACGAACTCTCAGCGCGGGCCTTCTTCCAGTTGAATCCGATCCAGACCACCAAGCTCTATAACGAAGCGAAGAAAGCAGCGGGTCTGACGGGAGAAGAAAAGGTCGTCGATGCCTATTGCGGAGTCGGCACCATCGGGTTATGGCTTGCCGGCGGGGCCAAAGAAATCCGCGGCATGGACGTCATCAAAGAAGGCATCGAAGACGCAAAGAAAAATGCAGATCGATTCGGAGTCAAACATGCAGAATACTTTGTCGGAAGTGCAGAGGAACTTATGCCTCAGTGGAAGAAAGAAGGCTGGAGACCGGACGTGGTCGTCGTCGATCCTCCCCGGACGGGCTGTGACCGGAAATTCCTTGATACGATCAAGGAGGTCAAGCCGAAGACATTTGTCTATGTAAGCTGTAATCCTTCCACTCTCGCGAAAGATATCGAGTATTTGAAGAAGCAGTATAAAGTGGAGTATTTGCAGCCTGTGGATATGTTCCCGCAGACGGCGCATGTGGAAGTGGTTGCACAACTTATCCTGAAATAAAAGCAGAAAGCCCCTGGCACACCAGTTGCCAGGGGCTTTCTTCATGTTCCGGGACTAAAGGACACCGGATAAGCCACGATTAATGAAGCGGTGAAGAATGCCCGCCATCTCCCCGGGTGTCTTATTCATTCCGTTTTCCACCCAGTTCTTAATCACATGAATGCTTCCGCTCACCATGAAAATATTGATGGATTCATAAGTCTCCTCGTCAATCCTGCTGTCCGTCAGCCAGTTTTTAAAGATGAACTCATGGGTGATCATCATGCCCTTTTTCAAAAAGTACATATCGGTGTTCTCGCTGAGGAGGATTTGGCAGATATGGTTCTTTTCTGCAATGTATTCGAACAGCTTCTCTGTCATCTGCAGGGCTTCTTCTTCTTTGGAGAAGTTGTATTGCCCCAATGTTCCCACCAGGTCCTGGATGAACTCTTCTTCAATGGAATCGAGGAGCTCGTATTGGTTTGAGTAGTGGGCATAATAGGTGGATCGGTTGATATCTGCCTGTTCGCAGATTTCTTTAATGGTGATGTTTGAGATCGATTTATTCTGCAGCAGTTGTAAAAGGCTGTCTTTCAAAACCATGCGCGTATATTGTTTTCGTCGGTCCATTTTGGAATTCAAAGATCAACGTTCCTTTCTTTTCAGCGTTTTCCAACATATGTGGGAGATGTGTTGGGGAATGGACATTCGCTATGCAACTGTTTGTTGAATATCCAACACCGTGTTTATTATAATAATAAGGTGAATATGTGACGGAAACAAGAGAGGATGAAAGATGATTAAAAGTGCATCTTGGATCTTAAAGCATAAAAAGTCTGTATTGGCAGTGTTTACAGTGGTGACGATCCTGTCAGCTGTGGCTCAGCTTTTTGTGAAGGTCAATTATAATATGGTCGATTATTTGCCTGATGATGCCCAGTCCACACAGGCTGTGGACATCATGGAAAAGGAATTTACGGGTGCCGTCCCGGATACCCGGGTCATGGTGACCGATGTCTCCATCCAGGAGGCCCTCGCATATAAAGAAAAGCTTGAGGCCATTGACGGGGTATCCGATGTATTTTGGCTCGACGATATGGTCGATCTGAAGACACCACTTGAAGTGGCGGATCAAGAGACGGTGGAGAACTACTACAAGGACCGTCATGCCTTATTCTCCATCAGTGTCCGTACAGGCGATGAGGTCCGGATCACAGATGAAATTTATGAACTGATCGGTGAAGACGGTGCGATTGCAGGGGAGGCGGCCAATACAGCAAGCTCCCAGAAGATGGCCGGCAGTGAATCAATGTATGCCGGAATGTTACTGGTCCCCCTCATCATCGTGATCCTGGTCATCTCGACGACTTCATGGGTGGAGCCCCTGTTTTTCCTGACGGCCATCGGTGTGTCGGTACTGATCAATCTGGGGACGAACATCTTTCTCGGAGAGGTTTCCTTTGTGACCCAGTCGGTTGCACCGATTCTCCAGCTGGCCGTTTCACTGGATTATGCGGTGTTTCTCCTTCATAGCTTCTCCGATTACCGGAAGGAGACCGAGGATCCGGAAGAAGCGATGAAGCTTGCCATGAAGAAGTCGTTCCCGGCAATCACAGCCAGTGCGGCGACGACGTTCTTCGGGTTTATCGCCCTGACCTTCATGGAGTTTCAAATTGGGTCCGATCTTGGGGTGAACCTGGTGAAGGGAATCGTCCTCAGCTTCATCAGTGTGATGGTGTTCCTGCCTGCCTTGACCCTTGTATTCTATAAATGGATGGATAAGACGAAGCATAAGAGTTTTGTTCCGAGCTTTAAGGGTACCGGGGAAAAGGTGTTAAAACTGAAAGTTCCCAGCCTGATCTTTGTGCTGGTCATTCTCGTGCCTGCCTTTCTTGGGCAAAGCAACACGTCATTCATATACGGAACCGGAGAGCAGCCGGAAAACACCCGTGTGGGGAGTGACTTCAAGAAAGTGGAACAAGAATTCGGTGAAACGACTCCCATCGTCCTCCTTGTCCCTAAAGGAGACGTGGTGAAAGAAGCCGGCCTCGTTGAGGAGATTGAACGCCTCGACTATGTGACAGGGGTCATTGCGTATGTGAATCAGGTTGGGGCAGAGATCCCCCCTGATTATTTGGACCCATCCATCACCGGGGAATTTTACTCTGACAACTACAGCCGAATGGTCATCAACACCAATCAGGGGACGGAAGGGAAAATCCCTTTTTCCATTGTAGAAAAGGTGGAAACGGCAGCCCAGGGTTATTACGGGGATGATGCCCTTGCCCTCGGCGAAAGCGTGACTCTGTATGATATTAAAAATACCGTCAACCAGGATAACAAGGTTGTGAATATCCTCACGGTCGTGACGATTGCCCTGGTCCTGTTATTCAGCTTCCGGTCGATTTCGATTCCGGTTGTGCTGCTCATCACGATTGAAGCGGCAGTCTGGATCAATCTGTCGATCCCGTACTTTACGAATACGCCACTTGTGTTTGTAGGCTACTTGATCGTCAGTACGGTACAGCTGGCAGCCACGGTGGATTACGGGATCCTGTTCACCGAGGCGTATACCCATTATCGCAAGGAAATGCCTGCCCGTGAGGCGATGGTGAGGACCCTTGATGAAAAGACGTTCTCCATCTCTATTTCGGCTGCAATCCTTTCAAGTGTCGGATTTATCTTATGGATCACCTCCTCCAATCCGATCGTGGGATCCATCGGCTTATTGATGGGCAGAGGGGCACTTCTTGCCTTTATCATGGTTCTGTTTGTCCTGCCGGCGATGCTCCTGGTGCTTGATAAAGTCATAAAGAAAACAACCTATAAAGCCAATGTGTATGAGGAGAAGTGATGATGAGAAAAAAACAAATGCGTTATTCTGCCCTCGCTTTGATGCTCTTCCTGCCTTCATTTCTAAGTGTTCCAGCCGTGGCGGAAACGGCTGGGGAGGTCAATTCGAAGGATGAAGTGGTGTATGCGACATTGAACGCCCGCGGGGACCTGGATCATATTTACGTGGTGAGCACATTCGATGTAGAGAAAGCCGGGAGAATCCTCGATTACGGGGATTTCAAGAGTGTCAAGAACCTGACTGATTTGAAGAAGCTTGAGCAGGAGGGGCAAAAGATTGAAATGGAAGCCCCTGAAGGGAAATTCACTTATCAGGGAAATATGAAGGAACATGCACAACTGCCTTGGAACGTTGAAGTATCGTACGTGCTGGACGGTCGGGAAGTGGAGCCTGAAGAACTGGCAGGGAAAAACGGCCATCTCGAAATCACCATGAAAACGACGGAGAATAAACGTGCAGAATCTGCATTCTATGAGAATTATTTATTACAGGTTTCATTGAGCCTGCCGAATACGTATGAAAACATCGAAGCGGCAGACGGTATGGTGGCGAGCGCAGGGAAGAATAAGCAGGTCACATTCACTGTCCTTCCAGGCAAAGAAAAAGATCTAAGCGTAGAGGCGGATGTGGAGGATTTTGAGTTCTCAGGTGTGGAAATAGCCGCCGTACCATCATCCCTTCCCATCGACGATGCGGGAACAGAGAACATGACCGATGATATGTCCGATTTGTCCAAAGCCATCGGGACATTGAATGATGGTGTGGCAGACCTGAAAGAGGGTGTGTCCCGCCTGAATACCGGGGCAGCGAGCCTGCGTGATGGTTCCTTACTATATAAGAATGGGATTCGAGAATTAAGCGGATCTTCTTCTCAAATTGTCGAGTCCTCCTCAACCATTGGGGACGCACTCGCCACCATCAACCAGTCCCTGTCCGAGAATCCTGCTCATATGGATCTATCGGCATTGAGCGAGCTTCCTGCAGCTCTGAGGGGATTGGCAGACGGACTGCAGCAAGCCGCGGGTGGACTTACGACCCTGGAGAAGAACTATTCCCAGGCTTTTGCTGCACTCGATGGGGCGATGGAGGAAATGCCTGCATCCCAGGTGACGGAAGCAGACATCGCCGCATTGTATGAAAGCGGCGCAGATCCCCAGGTGGTAGATCAACTTGTGAAGTCCTATAAAGCCGCCCAGAACGTGAAGGCGACTTATGCAAGCGTCAAGGAAGCCTTCACTTCTGTATCACCGGCCTTGATACAGGTGAGCGGGTCCGTAAGCGGAATGAGCGGACAGCTCGCTTCAATCTCCACCAACCTGTCTGCATCATTGGAGGAAATGGATTTGAGCGGACTCGCAAGGCTGCAAAAAGGGCTGAGTGATCTGTCCGCTCAATACGGTGAGTTCCATTCCGGGTTGGCAGGCTATACAGCGGGAGTGGGAGAGCTATCCACTTCCTACATGAACCTTCATTCAGGCATCGTTAAGTTGACGGGTGGAACAGATGAACTGGCTTCCGGTGTCGACGAGCTCCACAAAGGAACCCGGGAATTGCAGCAGGAAACGAAAAACTTGCCGGATAAAATGGAGCAGGAAATCAATAAGATGATTCAGGAATATGACAAGTCAGATTTTAAACCGGTATCGTTTGTGTCTTCTAAAAATGAGAAGGTCTCTTCGGTCCAATTTGTCATAAAGACCGAAAGCATCGAAAAGGAAGCAGAAGAAGAAAAGAAAGCAAAGCCTGAGAAAGAGAAGGGGTTTTGGGATTTGTTGATGGAACTGTTTAGATAATGGGAAGGGCAGGATGGGTCAGCTGGATCCGATTCCTGTCCTTTTTATTTCTCCAATCGCGTAGACTGATGCATGGACAGGGGCGTTCAGTGTTGGTGAAGATAACATAAGTAAAGGAAATTCGACACGGAGCATCAAATATTCGAAATGAGGATGAATAAAGTTGATTGAGGATTAATTTTTAAAAAGGGGGATTAATAATCTGAAAACCGGATCGATTATCTTTCATACCGGATCAATTTCCACAATCCCACCCAATCCAGCCCCATGCTGCATCCTCCCTCCAGCCAAAAGAGACAAGCTTTGTTACCAAAGGCAGAAGGTAATGAACAGAAGGAACATTTCCTAAGCAGATTGATAGTCAAACCAACTTTTCTTTTAGTATGATTCCTTTGAATAACAACGAGGAGGAATTCGATGAATAATAAATATAAAGGGTTATTATCCCCGTATACATTCAAAAACGGAGTAGAACTGAAAAACCGTATCATCATGGCCCCGATGACGAATTTTTCTTCTGATGAGGAAGGAAACGTAACGGATGCAGAGGTGAGTTATTATGCCCGCCGTTCAAAGGATGTCAGCATGGTAATTACAGCGTGCACATATGTGACGCCTGATGGAAAAGGATTCCCTGGTGAGTTCGGAGGGGATTCCGATGAGATGATCCCGAGTCTTGCGCGTTTGGCGAAGGGCATTAAGGATCAGGGAGCGAAGGCAGTTCTCCAAATCTTCCATGGAGGGGTTCAGTGCCCGCCTGACCTGGTTCCCGGCGGAGATGTGGTGAGTGCCAGTGACGTGTTGGGAGAAAGCGGAGAGAAGAAGGCGAGAGCATTATCGGAAGCGGAGGCTGAGGAAATCATCGAGGCTTTCGGTGAGACGACCCGCCGTGCCATTGAAGCAGGCTATGACGGAGTCGAGATCCACGGAGCGAACGGTTATCTGATCCACCAATTTTTCTCTCCTATGACAAATCAGCGAGAAGACCGATTTGGCGGCAGTCTTGAGAAACGGATGGCCTTTCCCCTTGCCATCGTAGATAAGGTGAAGAGTGTGGTCGATGAGCATGCTGATCCATCGTTCCTTGTGGGATACCGTTTTTCCCCTGAGGAGCCTGAGGAAAATGGCTTCACCATGGGGGATACCCTTACCCTTGTGGATGCGCTATCTGACAAGGAACTTGATTATCTTCATGTCTCCCTGTTCGATTTCTTCTCGAAGCCAAGAAGAGGCGTGGAAGATGTGGAGAAAACAAGAATGGATTATCTCCTCGAGACCATCGGTGGCCGCACACCCCTCATCGGAGTAGGTTCGATCTATTCTGCCGAAGATGCACATAAGGCATTCGAGACAGGGGTTCCCCTGTTGGCCCTTGGGCGTGAACTGATCATTGATCCAGATTGGCTGAAGAAGATTGAAGAAGGTAGAGAAAATGAAATCGTGACGGAGATCGATAAAGGGAAGCAGGAAGAATTGGTCGTTCCCGATCCGTTATGGAATGCTATTGTGAATACACCTGGCTGGTTCCCTGGAGTGTAAGGAATCAGACTGCAAATGGAAATGCCCTGTGGATCAGCACAGGGCATTTCTCTTCTCACTATTACCCCTCGCTTTGTTGGGATGCTTTGTTCCCAGGTGCGAACCACCCGAACAAGGCAATCGCCACTAGGACTCCGTAAAAGGTTAGGGTCCAAAGGGTGCTGTGGGGGAAATCGTGATCTAGGATATGAATGTCCTCATGAGCAAGGGTAATGACTGCAAGCTTCACACCGACCCAGGCCACGATGGCATAGGCGGTAGTTTCCAATGCCGGACGCTTTTCAAGCAGCTGGACAAACCAGGTTGCTGCATATTTGATCAGGATCAGACCTGCAATCCCCCCAAGGACGACGACAATGAATTTCCCCCCGTCCATCCCGCCGAAATCTCCCAGTGGGGAATCGGGAAGACCAAGGGCCAGGGCCACGGCAGCGAGGATCGAATCAATGGCGAAGGCAAGGTCAGCAAGAGCAATTTTACCGACAGTCGGCCAAAATCCTTTTCCTGCCGCTTCTTCTTCTGTTTCTTCTCTAATATTTTCATTTTCCTTCCCGAACCGTGCTTTGATGACATGTTTCAATCCCAGGTAAAGCAGATAGGCTGCTCCAACTGCCTGTATCTGCCAGACGTTAGCGATGAACGAGATCACAAACAAGGCACCAAAACGGAAGGCGAAGGCAAGGAAGATCCCGTATTTAATGGCTCTTTTCTTTTCTTCTTCGGGAAGGTGCTTCGCAATGACCGCGAGAACCAGTGCGTTATCTGCCGATAATAACCCTTCAAGCCCGATAAGGATCAATAATGTCCATCCGTATTCCAACCAGATTGATTCCACGTGAAACGCTCCTTTCCTGCAAACTTTTATCTTGTACTGTTTATCATCCCACTGAACGGGTATCTAATACTTTTTAATCGGGAATCACCGGAGACAATAATTGGACTTTTCCTTTGTGGTAAATCATGGTATAGTGAAGTCACTACTAATGACAGGAGTGATGGGTGGACGATGAAGCACTAATCTTATTTTCCGAACATTTGAAATTCCATATTTCAAATCAAGCAAAATAGGATTAGTCTGCCCATTTTTAAGAAGTAAATCAAGCTATCGATGAGGATAGCTTTGTTTGAGTACAGTACCGGTACGGCTAATCCTTCCAGAGAATCTGGGAGGATTTTTTTGTCCTCCCGTCTTAGAGAGGGGAAACGTGTATGAGAGAAATGATGAAGTTGAACAATATTCAATATGAGACCGTGGAGGAGAAGCTGTTTCATGAGGTGAATGCGACTGTGCAGGAAGGGGATGTGATCGGGATCATCGGAAGGAATGGAGCGGGAAAGTCCACTCTGCTGCATATGATTCATGGGGATATCACTCCGACGGATGGACAGATTACATGGCTTCAGCACGGCTTAAGCATGATGATGGTAGAGCAGGAGGCGGAACATCACATTAAGGATGCCATGAACCCTGCTGAGGTGAAGCTTCTGGAGAAGTGGCAGGTGCCGGCCGTTGATTTTTCCAGAATGAGCGGAGGGGAGAAATTGAAAGCGCGACTTGCGAATGGATTTGCCCGGAACCGGGACCTTCTCCTCCTTGATGAGCCGACGAATCATCTGGATCAAGAAAGCATGGAATTCCTTACGGAACAAATCGCCGATTACAAAGGAGCAGTCATTCTTGTGTCCCATGACCGGCATTTTTTTAGATGAGGTTGTGACGAAAATCTGGTCTATGGAAAATGGGGGGCTGACCGAGCACAGGGGGAATTATTCGAGCTATATGGAGGCCAGGAAACAGAAACGCCTGACGCAGCAGAGGGAATATGAGAAGCAGCAGAAGCTGGTGGAACGGATCGAGAACCAGATGAAGGAGCTGACATCCTGGTCACAAAAGGCCCACGCACATTCCACAAAACAGGACGGATATAAAGAATATTACAGGGTGAAGGCGAAGCGCATGGACAGCCAGGTGAAATCGAAGCAGAAGCGCCTGGAAAAGGAGCTTGAAAATGCGAAAGTGGAGGCCGTAGCGGAAGAGCATTGGGTTCGGTTCTCCTTTCATAGCTCCAACAGGAAAGGAAAACGATTCCTGGAATTGAAGGATGTCGGGAAGTCCTTTGACGGAAGGAAGCTTTTCAGTAACGTCAATTTCACCATCCAGCACGGAGAAAAGATAGCGATCATGGGACCTAATGGCAGTGGGAAAACGACATTGTTAAAGATTATCATGGGACTTGAAAGAACAAATGGCATCGTGTGGATGTCCCCATCCGCCCAAATTGGCTATTTGACCCAGGAAGTGTTCGACCTCCCCCTTGAGAAGACACCGGGAGAACTTTTCCACAGGGAAACCTTCGAGGAAAGAGGAAAGGTTCAAACCCTCATGAAGCACCTGGGATTCCAGGCATCCCACTGGCAGGAGCCAATCCGGAATCTGAGCATGGGTGAGCGGGTGAAGTGCAAGCTGATGAAGTATATGTTAGAAGAGCGTGATGTCCTGATCCTCGATGAACCGACAAATCATCTTGATCTGCCTTCACGTGAACAGCTGGAGGAGACCCTCGCTCAGTATCAAGGAACCTTGATCGTGGTGTCCCATGACAGGTATTTCCTTGAAAAGACGACAAGTGCCAAGCTGGTGATAGAGGACGGCAGGGTTAAGAAACAGCTGAGCGAGCAAGATGCACCAAGAGATGACGTAAAGGAATTGAGAATGAAACTTGAGACGGAGAGGCAGGAAGTGTTGGGGAGATTGAGTTTCATGGTGCCGGGGGATGAGGGATACGGAGAATTGGATCGGAGGTTTAAGGAGCTGACGAAAGCAATAAATGATTTGGGAAAGAACTGATGGGCAAGGATGAGCTAATTTGTATTGCATAGATTCTTCGTAGGGTCATTTAGAATAGTGGTAATATAAGCTTACGAAATTAGGAAGGAAATGTGAAAAAAGAATGATTACTAAATGGAACAATGGCCGAGTCATCATCTTCCTCCTCATGATGCTCCTGATGGTAAACAGCACGATGGACTCCACACTGTACAGCCACTATCTCGTTAAACAAACGCTGAATATGGGTGTGATGGTGTTTTTCCTTATGATGTTGGTGAAGAAGGCGTATAGGCTGGTGCTGGGGCATTTCAGGTAAAGAGAAGATACAAGAAAGTGAAAAAGGCATTGCTCACAGCAATGCCTTTAAACATGTATGATCTAAAAGCTGTCTCTACTGTCCGCAGGTCCATGTCTTCAAATGGGTGGACTGACCCTGGCAATATGCATCATACCCGTCACTCTTATAGGGATCATCGCCATCATCCTTCAGATATCCTTGTGAAGAATATATCTATACTGCTGCCTGATGTCCACACCGGCCATGAAGGAAAGGAGAATCAGAACGAACAGCTAAACCATCATCTTGGAAACCTCCTTTTGATGAACCTTTTAAAGGCAAAGGCAGGGGAATATTCCGGGTTGTTTGATCAGCTCTGTTTACTAAGGGTGTCTAAAGTTCACATTTCAGTTTCCGCCCGTATACCACTTGTAAGAATTGGACTGTCCCTTCTTGGAGCTTACATAGCCATCTCCCTTATGGGTGTCGTATCCTTCACCCGAAAGGTAGCCTTGAGAGAAGAACTTCTCTTTAATGCTGCCAACGATGACCACGCCGGCCATGAAGCCGATGGGAATCAAAACGAATAGCCAAACCAACATTCTGGAAAACCTCCTTTTAATGATCCTTAATAGGGAAAAGCAGGTGAACCTCCTGTAGTGGTTGATTCTGCTACCATCTTATCATTAGTATATGGAAAAATATAGATGGTGATGAAGGGGAAGAGCGAATGATCTCCCTCATTTGATCACAACTTTACACCTTAAACCTGGTTCGATTTGCGGAAATGAATTTTCACTTCATTCTAATAAAATATCACTCTTGGCCGATAATAAATCTAAGGAATAAAATTCAAGTCAAAAGATTGAGTCAGGTTTATTCATGCATCTATTTATGGAGGGGCTATCATTGGGGGAAAAGAAAATACAGAAAAGAACATTAAGAACATTTTTAACGGGATTATTTACGATTATTATCGCTTCATTATTCATCATAAGTGGGATACTGATCTATCTCACTTCCAATAAATCAATTTATGAAACCATCAGTCAGAATACTATTCTTCATGCAGAGAGGATTGCTTCAGAAATTGATGAAGAAACATATAAGCGTTTCCTGGCCAACCCGGTTAAGGATGATACCTATTCAGAGCTTCGGGAACTGCTTAATGAGTACCGTGAAAAAATCGGTGCTCAGTATGTCTACACGCTACAGGTCACTGATCAACAAGTAGCGATCATGGTTGACGGTTTCCCTACGAATGATGAAGCAGTACCGGTAGGTGAACCCACAACGGCCACCACTTATGAAGATGTAGCACCTGTCCTTGACGGGGGAGTGAATAGTACAGATATCGTCCATGATCCCGAGTACGGAGACTACTTATCTACGTTTGTTCCGATTAAAGGAAGTGACGGGAGTGTTATGGCCATCCTTGGTGTGGATATGGACGCTGAGGAAGTCGGTACGATAAACAAAGAAGTGATTATTTCATCGATTCCGGTGTTTCTTGGTCTATTTATCGTCGTGTTCCTGCTGGTGGTCACCTTCGTCTATTATTATTTAGGCAAAAGGCTGAAGCCGCTTTCTCAATTAAATAACGTGGCCATGTCCATTAAGGACGGAGATGTGAGTCATGCCAAACAGCAGTTGAAGGACATCGACAACAAATATAAGGATGAAATTGTTGGATTGACCCAATCCATGACGAAGATGACGGAATCCCTTGACGAAGTGCTGCATGGGATCCGACAAGTCTCAACGAATGTGGATCGTCAGGGGGAAGTGTTACGGACTACTTCAGATGAAATGTCTCAAGGGTCTTTCCAAATTGCTGCCACGATGGAAGAAATGGCAGCAGGTGCAGAATCACAGGCTCAGCTATCAGGAGATATATCAGGTGAAATGGAAGAATTAACGTCATTGATCAATCAGTCAAGGGATCAGGGTGAGCATTTGTATGAAGCCTCCTCAAAAGTGGAGAATAATGCTCAAACCGGTTCCCGGCTCATGAAAGATTCAATCGATAAGATGGAGAACATCTATCAGATGGTGAATAAATCAGTTGATAAGGTTCAAACCCTTGAGTCACAAACCAATGAGGTCACGTCCCTGGTCACGTTGATCAGCCAGATTGCCGATCAAACGAACTTGCTGGCATTGAACGCCGCCATCGAAGCGGCAAGAGCAGGAGAGCATGGCAAAGGCTTTGCGGTTGTGGCAGATGAGGTCCGGAAATTGGCCGAAAGTGTTTCAAGCTCAGTCAATAGCATCCACGATATCGTGAACAATGTGAGAAGCAATTCGAATGAAATGGCACATATTCTCCTCGATGGACTTGAGGTGGTTGAGAACGGCCGAAAGAATCTAAATGAAACGGGAGTGGCATTCGGGGACATTTCCATGACCATCTCGAATATGAACGGACTGGTGGAATCCATGGGCCTCCAGCTGGAGAAGGTCGGTGCGAAACAAGTCAATATGAAGGAATCCATTGAACAAATTGCCGCCATCTCAGAGGAGAATGCGGCAGGCATTGAGCAGGTTTCAGCGTCCACCCAGCAAATGAGCGGTTCAACGGAAGAAATGAATCGCTTCGTTGAAGAACTGGTCAGGATGTCTGAAGAGCTCCGGGGTTTGAACGATAAGTTTAAGTAACAGGTTTCATAAAAGAACACACTCCAGAATATCTTTCTACGTGTGTTCTTTTTTGTTCCGTCACACCATCCCATGGCTATCTGGTATATAATGAATCTATCAACCTGAGGAGGTACATATGAAACAACAAAATGTTGAAAATCATGCAAAGATCGATCCTTTATTTCACGGGGTGATCGCTATTTTGGCTCTTATCACCCTGATCCTGTCGATCATCTTTTTCGTGAAAAGTGTAGGGGACGAGTGGCTTCTCAGTGTTATTGTGTTACTTGTCATCCTCACTCTCGTGTTCACGGCGTTGATGGTGAGAGGATACGCCCTTAAGCTTCAGGACCGGATTATCCGGACGGAGGAACAGTTCCGTTACTATCGATTGACTGGCGGCCTATTGGATTCCTCTCTATCCCTTAAGCAGATCATCGCCCTCCGCTTTGCCCCTGACGAGGAATTTCCAGGCTTGGTGGAACGTGCACTGAAAAAAAATTTGGCGCCGAAAGAGATTAAGAAGGCTGTGCAAAACTGGCGTGCCGATCATCACCGCGTATAACCAACCGCCCCTCTTACGGGCGGTTGCATTTTTTGTTAAAGGAGGTTCGTTATGACGATCATGGTGGACGTGCAGGATTTAGTGAAAAAATATGGTTCCTTCACAGCGGTGAAGGGAGTCCGGTTCCAGGTGGAAAAGGGTGAAATCTTTGGATTGCTTGGTCCGAACGGAGCAGGGAAGACGACGACGATCGAGATGCTCGTGGGACTCCGGAAGCCTGATGAAGGTACAGCGAGATTAGCGGACTTTGATGTTCGTAAAGAAGTGAATAAGGTGAAGGAGGTCATCGGGGTCCAGCTTCAGTCGACTTCCTTGTTTGAGCTGTTGAAGGTTGAGGAGATCCTCCATTTATATGCGAGTTTTTATCCGAGTCATGTAGATATCAATCAACTGATCGAAGAGATGCTCCTGACTGAAAAGAGGAATGACCGGATCAAGGGACTTTCAGGGGGGCAGAAGCAAAGGCTTGCGATTGCCCTGGCCCTGATTCATGATCCTGAGATTGTGTTTCTTGATGAGCCGACGACGGGTCTTGACCCACAGGCCCGGCGGACGTTGTGGGATATCGTGCTGCGGTTGAAGGAACGGGGGAAGACGGTGATTCTGTCGACCCATTACATGGATGAAGCCCATGTGCTCTGTGACCGGATCGGCATCATGGATCAAGGGGAGCTGATCGCCCTTGACACACCGGAGAAATTAGTTAAAATGCTGCAGTCAACGAGCACGATTGAATTTCATCTCAGTAACCCTCCTGAACAGGATCGGTTCCTGAAAATGGAGGGAGTCGAGGAAGCGAATATCAAAGATACGTTCGTCCAGCTCTATACAGATGATCTTCAGACCGCCCTGACCGCCCTGATTTCATTATCTACGGAACATGACTTAAAAATCGAGGACCTGAAGACCCGTCAGGCGACACTTGAAGATGTATTCATACATATGACAGGAAGGAAGTTGCGCGAATCATGAGAGCATATTGGCAGTTAACCCTGGCACAATTACGGATTTTTGCCCGGAACAAGCAGGTGATATTCTTTACACTGCTGTTCCCGGTCATCCTGATGGTGGCACTGGGGTCCTTTGCTGGCGGTGGGAATTCCGTCTCCTTGAACGTAGGAATCATCGATGGTGATCAAACAGAAGCTTCAAAGAACTTAAAGGACTTATTTAATCAAAATGAAGGAATCGAAACAGCGAACTATGAGAACGTCAAAACGGGCAAAGAAGCCGTTCGAAGTGGTGATATCCAGCTGCTCATGGAGATTCCCGAAGGCTATGAGGCAAATCTGGATGAACAGGACAAGGCATTCTCCCTGCCTGTGTACTACAACGAAAAAAACCTGACGACTTCAGAGCTTGGATTGACGGTGGTCAATGGAATCATCGATCAATACAGCAAGGATCTGGTTGATTATCAGCCACTGGTGACGGTTGAGAAAATAGGGATTGAAGCCCTGAACCTTCGATATGTGGACTTCCTTGTCCCTGGGATTGTCGCCATGATGATAATGAGCAACAATATGAACGGAGTAGCCGGTCAAATTTCCGCCTGGCGTGAAAGGGGAATCCTCCGCAGGATGCAGGGAACGAGACTGAAGGCATCCACCTTCATCGCGGCCCAGATCACGGCGCGTTTAACCCTGAACGGCACACAGGCCCTCCTTGTCGTCCTGATTGCCGATCTTATCTTTGACATCAATGTAGCAGGGTCGTGGCTCGCCATGATCTTCTTCATCATCCTCGGGACCCTTGCCTTCATGGCCCTGGGCTTTATCATCGCAGGGCTCGCGAAGAACCCGGAAAGTGCCGGTCCCATCGCTGGATTCGTGACGTTTCCCATGCTGTTCCTTGGCGGGGTGTTCTTCCCCATCAACAACATGCCGGAACTCATCCAGCCCATCGTGAAGGTCCTGCCCATTGCCCATTTGAGCTCGGCGTTGCGTGAAACGATGAACCTTGGGACCCCGTTCCTTGAATTGGGAACGGAAACCCTGATCTTGGGCGCATGGCTCGTTGGCGGATTTGCCCTGGCCAGTTATGTGTTTAAGTGGGAATAAATAAAGAAAATCCAATCGGATCTGATCCGATTGGATTTTTTTATGCTCTCTTTTCCAAATCCTTTGCCGTTTCACTCGTTTCCACTTCCTTTTCATCCTTCAAGGTGCCAAATAACACATCCACAAAGGGAGTCGAGACTCCATACCAGTAGTTTTCGTTTTTATAGTGGTGAAGGATATGTGTTTTTTTGAGCCATCGACCGAAACGTGTTTTCGGTTTGAGCGGTCGATGCGCAATGTAGTGTTTCCATTCGTATACAAAGAACATGAAGAGAACGCCTGTGGCAAAGGAAAGGGTGGCGGTGAGTGACCCGGTTAGGAAGTAAAATAAGAGACTGAGAGCGAACAGGTTTGGAGCACTGTACCAGATCGGAAGAAAAAGAAGCTTCAAGTCATTCGGTTTCTTATGATGATCGTAGTGTAAACGTTTGATTAATTTGAGAAGAAACGGGTTCCCAGGTGCTTTGATGTGAAAGAGGAAGCGGTGGGTAAGGTATTCGCTGAACATATAGGTGACGATTCCTACTGCAAAGACCAGGAGGGAGAATGAAGTAAGGTCCATGTTGATCAATAAGCCCAGCACCACAAGAAAAATCCCCATCATGATCACAATATCAACGTGCAGGAAAAAATCCCGGTACAATCGATTTTCTTTCATCCTTATTTACCCCCGTTCGTTTTTTGCTTCCAAAGCCGCAAGCTCGTTTTCATCATGTCATGAATGAGTGCTTCTGCCTTTTTTACATCCCCATCTATAATCGTTTCAAGGAGTTGTGCGTAATAGTCCCTGGAGGCTTTCCGGTGGGAGGGATCAGAAAAATATTTCTCCGCCAATTTTCTGTAAATGCTTTGAAAGCTGTTCAGGATGAGGAGGTAGATAGGATTCGGCGATAGCATGGCGACCTGCTGCTGGACGTTCCAGTCAAATTCTGCATAGGAGGATGCATCGTCCCCTATGTCTTCGAAATGGACGAGGAGGGAAATGACCTTAGGCCGATGATGGTGGAGTGCATCCCTGAAATAGGTGGAAGTAATCGAGATTCTAAGCTCAAGCATATGGTGGATGAATTCATCGGGCACCTCTTTCTCATGTTGAAGGATGGTGACGATCGTCATTAAATTCCCCTGCTTCCAATAATCGTTGACTATCGGCGGCATCCCTTTTCGGCTTGTGATCCAGCCATCCCGTTCCAAACGCTGCAACGCTTCCCGGATCGTTGGCCTTCCTACTTTGTATTGGGAAGCCAATTCCCTTTCTGATTGCAGCGGTTCTTGAACCTCCAGTTCTCCTCCTAAAATCATTGATCGGATGTTGGTGGCAATGATATCAGATGAGCGTTCTTTCATATGAGTGCCTCCTAATTGGTAAGACCAATTTATAATTTGGTAATACCATTATATAATGATGACGAGTTTATTTGTCAATATTTTCAGAAAATATTCTTCGACATAAATGAATGAGGTGATCGCCTTGCAGGCATAGTAAGAAAGGATAAGGAAAAATATGTTATACTTAATTAAGTTGACACTTAATTAAGTGAATGCTAAAGTAAAAGCATGATCATTCAAACCATACATTCATTGTCGGTACCGACACGTCTGACCATTTTAGAGCTCTTACGGGATGGAGAGCTGACTTCATCGGAAATCGCATCCCATTTCAGCATATCTGCACCTGCTGTTTCCCAGCATTTGAAGGTGCTTGTAGACTCAGGATTGGTGGTTGTCCGTAAAGAGGGCACGAAACGCATTTACAGAATCAGAAGGGAAGGCTTTACTGAATTAAGACAGTTCATTGACCAGTTCTGGGATGACAGCCTGCTTCGTTTAAAGGAAGCAGCTGAAGAGGAGGAAAGGAAGAAGCATGACGACTGAACCGTTACGCAAAGAAATTTTTATAGAATGCAGCCCGGAGACCCTCTTTTCTTTTTTCATCGATCCGAAGAAAATGGTTCGCTGGATAGGGAGGCATATTCTCCTTGAACCTAAGGTCTCCGGGAAATACCGCATCGATATCGACGGTGAAAACATCGCCCTCGGTGAGTATAAGGAAATCATTCACAATGAGAAAATCGTCATGACATGGGGCTGGGACGGATCAGACATCATGCCCCCCGGTTCAAGCTCTGTCGAATTCTTACTGATACCAAGAAACGATGGGACCCTCCTTCGGTTAACCCATCACGATATACCTGAGGAAAAACGGACCTCGAACCATGACGGATGGACTCATTACATGGATCGTCTGAAACGTTTATCACAAGGAGAATCGATCGGGGAAGATCCCTGGTCAATACCAAACAACAAAAAGGAGCAATCGACATGACTATACATGAAGAACTGACATTTAAGGCTTCACCGGATCAATTATACAAAGCACTGACAGATTCGTCGCAGTTCAGTGAGCTGACAGGCGGAGCACCAGCAGACATTCAAGGGGAAGATGGGGGATCATTTTCTTTATTCGGAGGAATGATCACAGGCAGAAACATTGAACTTGTTCCAGGTGAACGCATTGTACAAGCGTGGCGTGCCGGTAATTGGGAGCCTGGTGCCTATTCATTGGTCAAATTCGAATTGGAGAAACAAGAGAGCGGAACACGCTTGGTGTTCGAACATGCAGGATTCCCTGAAGGACAAGGAGAACACTTGAAGGCAGGCTGGAACGAAAACTACTGGAAAAACCTAAAAACATACTTCGGTGAAGACTAAGGGACGGACCTCTTAGCAAGATGCCCCGCCTTCCGTGAATGGAGGGCGGGGCATCTTTGGTGTGAAATCAAGTTCGAAATAGACCACAAAAATGAAATTAGTAAAAAAAAAGAAGTATTCATCCTGGCATTCCATAGGGTATGATAGCGATAGATTGCTATCGGAGGGCATATATGATAAAAATAATGGCTGATTCAACTTGTGATTTATCCGATGAGGTGTTGGAATTATACGATATAAGCTTGGCCCCATTGACAATTAATATCGGGGGAGAGATGTATAGAGACAGGGTGGATATTCAACCCGATGAATTATATGGAATGATGGAAGGGCTGCCGGAGTTTCCCACTACGGGAATGCCGAGCCCGGCAGAGTATGTGGCGATTATGCAGCAGGCCGTTAAGGATGGATATAAAGAAATCATCTGTATCTGTATGTCCAGTGGAACGAGTGGTGCGTACCAGTCAGCGGAGATTGCCAAAGGATATTTCTATGAAGAAGACCGCGACTCCACTGTGAAGATACATGTGGTGGACTCCACCTGTATGAGCCATGGAAGCGGCCTCCTTGTTCTGAAAAGCGCCAAGATGAGGGAAGAAGGAGCGACATTTGAAGAGATTGTTGAATTCAATGAGTCCTATAAGGAGAAGGTTAAGCATTTCCTTTCTGTAAACGATCTGGATCATCTGTTGAAAAGCGGCAGGCTCACCAATGCCAGTGCCTTTATCGGCAAGCTCCTCATGCTGAAGCCGATCATGTCCATGAAAAAAGGTAAAGGCGCCATCGTTGGAAAAGAAAGAGGACTGAAAAAGGTCCTGAAGCATTACGTAGAGGAATTCTCCAGCCGGTACGACCGGGACATGGCAGACTTTGTCATCATCGGGTACACATCCGATATTAAAATCGCCGAGAACCTTAAGGCGAAAATCGAGTCGGAAACCGATTATTCAGGAGACATCTACATCATGCAAATGGGCGTCTCAGTGGGCACCCATGTCGGATTGGGTGCCATTTCAATGTTTTTCCTGGAAAAAAGAGAAAAGAAGAGTTTTTTTGATAGAGAATAGAATCAGGACTGCCCCTGTACGTGTGAGTGATCACTGGGTACGGGGGCAGTCCTTTTTTTCAAAAGCAGAATTATATTTTCAAAAACCGGATTATGTTTTCAAAAACCGAATTATATTTTCAAAAATTGAATTATGTTTTCAAAAACCGGATTATGTTTTCAAAAACAGAATTATATTTTCAAAAATCGGATAATGTTTTCAAAAACAGAATTATATTTTCAAAAACCGGATTATGTTTTCAAAAACAAGATTATATTTTCAAAAATCATAGTTCCCAAAATCATTTTCCATATTGACCCAATCTTCCATTTCCAATATAATAATGATTGATTAATCAATCATTATTTCAAAAAGGGGGATCAACCATGTCACTGGAGGAAAAAAAGAAGAAAAAGAGAGAAGACATTCTTCAAGCGGCGGTGAAACTATACAGTGAGAACGGGTTTGCAGAGACGACCATCGCGGCCATCGCCAAGGAAGCAGGGGTGAGCTTTGGATCGGTGTTCACGTATTTTTCCACGAAGGAAGTTCTTTTTGAGGCAGCGATCCTGGAGCCGTTGGAAGATATCAAGCCGTATTTTGTTGAAATCGAGGAACGGTATAAGGGGAGCCCGTTGGAGATGGTCAAAGAAATGATCGATTGCCAGCTGGATGTGTTTTCAAAGAAAAAGGAGTTCCTTCGCCTGTCCCAGCAGGTCCTCGCCAGGCCGGAGCGCTACCCGGTGCTTTTTGAGGAATTGAGTAGGTTTGTTGATGCCTTTGCAGAGAGCATCTTCCCCATCATCAAGGAGGGTCAGGAACAGGGACACTTCTATGAAGGTTCGCCAGTGTTGATGGCTCAATCCTATATAGCCCTTTTGAACGGATTGAGGCTGACGTTTATTGACGAGCATACCCACCTGATCTGGAGCGATATGAAGATCCAGGCACTGAGACTGTTCGGTCCGGTCAAGGAAGGATGGGGGGATGAATGATGAGAATGAGGGATATTCATCCGAACGTTAAACTAAGACTTGCCATGCAGTTCCTCGGTGGACTCGTTTCCATGGCGGTGTTCCCTTTCCTGGCCATTTACTTTGCCGGGAAAATTGGGGCTGCACAAACCGGGATCATCCTGATCCTCATTGTTATCAGCGGAGTCGCCGGGGGATTCATCGGCGGCCATATATCGGATAAGGTCGGCCGTCGCAACATCATGATCTATTCGGAAACCGGTGTTCTCGTCACCTATTTATTGATTGCCATATGCAATTCCCCGTGGTTCGATCTTCCGTATGTAACAGCCGGAATCTTCGTCCTCAATATGTTTGCCGGAGGGATGTTTCAACCGGCTGCACAGGCCATGATCATCGATGTGACGGATTCAGAATCAAGGAAACTTGTCTTTACGGTCAGCTACTGGCTTAGTAATCTCGCCACTGCCATCGGCGGCATCATCGGAGCCTTTCTGTTTAAGGCGTATTTGTTTGAATTATTCATCGGGATCTCGGCGATTTCACTTCTGTCCGTCCTGATTACCATCACCTTCATCTCAGAAACCTACACACCTTCAAAAGAAACTTCAGATTCTCAAGCCAAGCCCTCTTCAGGGATGGTTCACAGTTATTCCGTTGTATTGAAAGACAAATTATTCATGTTTTATATTGTGGGTGCCGTATTCATCCTCACCCTGGAGCAATCCCTTACCAATTATGTGGGGATCCGCCTGGAGAAGGATATCCCGGAACAATCCGCTTCCTTCTTCGGCTTTGATTTTGTCATGGATGGAACGAAAGTGCTTGGATTCCTCAAGACGGAAAATACGGTATTGGTCGTGCTGTTTTCCACGGTTGTTTTATTTTTATTTAAGAAATGGAAGGACCGCTGGACCCTTGTGACGGGGATGTTCATCTTTTCTGTTTGTTTCAGCGCGTTTGCCTTCACGAACAACATCCTCTTCATCTTTATTCTGGGGTTTATCGGGACCATGGGGGAGCTCATGTATGTGCCCATCAAGCAGGCGATGATTGGGGACATTGCCCCTGCCCATGCACGGAGCACGTACATGGCCTTTTACAGCCTGACCTTTTATGGGGCCATGATCATCGCCTCTTTACTCATCATCGTTGGGGAATGGGTCTCTCCATTGGCCATGGGTGGAATCCTCCTTGTGCTTGGCCTTACAGGGACGGCTTTATTCTCTGTGGTCATGAAAACGTTAGAGGTGAGGGAGAAGGCTGTACCGGGTAAGAATGTACCAGTGTCTTCTTAGAACGAGTTGTTTCAGCGTATATTTACAGATGAAAAAACAGGGTCCCTTCAAGACGGAGACCCTGTTTTTCTATTGGGAGATATGAATCTTCTTTTCTTCCAATTCACTTTTCTTATAAGCCTCTGCTATCCCCATCTCTTGAACCAGGCTCTTGGAGACGGTTTTGAACGGCATGGATAAGTGGAAATCCCTATTAAATGGATACGGATCAAGGGTCACTTGATTCGGGTTCACCCACTTAGCCGTGAAGGGGCGATTCTCCGGGTGAAACATTTCTGTATGGTGGAAGCCGTTCCTGAACCAGGGGTGTTCCTCTTCTTTGCTCACACCGGGTTCGTTCAGGCACAGATATAAAGAGAGGTTATCCGAGAATTGGAGCAGGTGGAAATGCTGCTGCAGCAGGTCTTCGTCAAGATCATGGAACTGCTCCTTGAGGCGTGACTGCCGTCTTGCTTCTCCTGTTAAAAAGACAACACAGTCTTTATTGGCTGAGTCGGAAAAGAAGGAGCAGAAGTGCATGCTGCAAAGGAGGCTGGCATAGGTGTTCACCCTCTCGATTTCATCCACACCGATTTTATAGAAGGCGAGCTTTGGGAGGAGGGGGTAGTCTGAAAAGGTGTAAGGAATGTTGTCGCGGTCATTCCAAATCGGTGTTTCATCAAGACTGATCCAGCTCCGGTCATGCTGATAGGAGGCGTATAAGGCATCGTCGAAGAAGTCATCTGATAGTAGGAGGTCTCGGTTGAAGTACTTGATGGTTTCCCCTGATAAAAAGGCGTGATCATGCTGTCTGATCATGATGAATGAGTCATTGGTTTCCCGGATGATCATAAGCGGGCTCCTTTCTGTAGGTACGTCCATGCTTTTAGTATAGCAGAGGAGCAGTCTAATGGGGGAGATTACTCCCTATTCACCAAAGTGCCACATGAAAGATGTTTGAAAAAGAAGGGTTTCCATTCCAGACAGAGAATGGGTAATATGGAGTGATTTTATTAAGGAGGTTATAACGAATGGCTGTAGCGACAGGAATGCTGGAATGGACGTTTCTTTCAGAATGTCCAATTCCAGATGACGTGAATGATCTTTTGATTAACGGGGAAGAGGCGGTGGCTGCGTATAAGACCATCCGGGACAGCGCCATCTTTACTACGAAGAGATTGATTGTAAGGGACTCTCAGGGGCTGACGGGGAAAAAGGTCGAAATCTATTCCCTCCCGTATTCTTCCATCACTATGTGGTCGACAGAGAATGCCGGCAGTTTTCTTGACGTGAACGCAGAAGTCGAGCTGTGGACCAAGGCCGGTCATATGAAAGTGAAGCTGAAAAAAGGAATTGATGTCAGGAAGTTTGACAAGCTGATCGCAGACGCTCTGCTTGCCTGACTGGACTATCGGCATCATGAAGAAGGGGGACCGGTACATAAGCCGGTCCCCCTTTTTTATATCTTAATTGGATCAGTGATGCCCCTCATGACTTCCGTTTCCATCAGGGACTTCTTCGCTCAGAGCTTCCACGTCGGCCTTGGAAAGTTCACCTACGGCAAAGGGAAGAGTAGGCATGATGGTGGACCCGTTGCTGCCGGCATGGACCTTGATGTAATAAAGGCCTTCTTCCGTCAGCTCTTTGGAGAATGTACACGTACCATCCCCTGCATTCTCAGCATCTTCCATTTGATGATGGAAGGAGCCGTCCCCTTTCCAGATTTCCACATGGACAAACTGGGCATCATCGACGGTTTGCCCGTCTTGAGTGAGTGCGATGTGAATCGGCTCATCGCCGGAGAAGTCCTTAGGCATGGTGATATCTGCCTGAAGAGGGGACTCCTGACGATAGAGTTCCGCTGCATCTTCTTTCGGTGCGCAGGCTCCGAGAAGCATGGAGAGGAGAAGGATACTACTTAAGGTTATCTTGGATTTCATGACGCATCTTCCTTTCTTATGCTGCACCGAAGAATTTTTTTGTAGCAGGGATCCGTTTGATCAGCAGACGGTCAACGAGCAGGATGACAATCAATGACACTCCCACAAGGGGGAACAGGATGCCCAGTCCAATCATTAGGGCCAGGAACAGCTTCATCTTCAGGATGGTGGGTGCTTTCGGTGCACCCATTCCTTTGTTCGGCTTCCGCTTTAGCCATAAATAAACACCGCTGACTACGACAAGGATGATGCCAAGACATATGAACAGGCTCAGCAGCTGGTTGAAAAAGCCGAATTGCGTGCCTGTATGAAGGGTGATACCCATGGCCACGATCTTTCCTCCGACTCCGTAGTTGTCATATCGGTAATCAGCGAGAACAGCTCCTGTATATTGATCAAGGTGCATGGTGACTTCGTTCTGGGCCTTGGCAGGGAAAGCGGATAACGTAAACACCCCTTTTTCATCCTGAGGGATGAATACTTTATAGCCTGGATCAATTCCTTCTCTTTTGGCAATATCTACAACATCATTCATGGATACTTGGGTGTAGCCTTGAAGGGCCGATATAGGTACCTCAAGGTTTTCTGCCGCCCATGGAACCTCTGCGATTTCCTTCGTTTGAAGGACGGATTCCGGTGCCTCTCCTGACCAGATGGAAGGAGGATAGCCTGCACCGGCATTGGTTATGAGATTCTGGAAGTTGGTGCCCCAGAATCCGGACCACGGCAGACCGGTCATGATCAGGAACAGCATGCCTGCTGTGATCCAGAATCCCGGTACAGCATGCAGGTCCCTACGAAGGATGCTTTTTCCTTTATGGAATCGAGGGAACAGGATCCCGGACAGCTTGTCCTTTTTACGTGGGAACCAAAGGAACAGTCCAGTCACAATCAGGACGATCGCCCAGCAGGCAACAAGCTCGACGATCCGGTCCCCTAAAGTCCCCGCCATCAGTTCTCCGTGGAATTCTATGATTTTATTCATGATCCGGTCTTCCGGTTTCAGCGCCCCCAGTGACTTTCCAGTGTATGGATCCATAAAGACAGTGGTGGAACCAGCTTCCGTACTGACGCCGAATTCGCTGGACCGGTCAGGGCTTTCACCTGGACGGTAGCTGGTAATCTGAGCATCTGGATGGAGGGCCTTCACCTTACCCATCAATTCAGTGGCAGAGAGTCTGTCTTCCTGTGGGGTGACTTGGTAGTACTCTTTATAAAGGTTTTGCTCAATTTGGGGCTTGAAGAGATAGATCGATCCCGTCACAGCCAGGATCAGTAAAAACGGCGAGATGATGATTCCAGCATAGAAATGCCATCTCCAAATGGTCTGATAAGGTGAGTTCGTTGATTTTTTCTCCATTGTGGTTTCCTCTTTTCTTAATCGTGACAGCAGCCTGATCCCTGCATTTCTTCTGATATGGCAGAGATGGCCCGTTGAAAGTTGTACAGGTACCCACCAAATCCTGTCTGAAATTGACGGGCCTGTTTGTTCGAATCAAAGGCGATGACCTGAGGGTGGCAGCAATTCAAGTTTAAATCAGCCCCGATCACGAAGGTGGCGGTCTTCCCGCTGATGGTCATATCCGTCAGGAAATCACGGCAGAGTATCTGTACCACATCTTCTTTGATATCGTCGTAGCGGAGCAATCCGCAATGAGGGCAGCACGCCTGCTCGATCGAGTGATCCTTCTTCACCAGTTGAACGGACCTTCTGGAGGTGGCGGGCTTAAGGCAGTAGATGCAGGAATCTGTCGGTATACCTCTTCTCTCTGAGGTTGAAATGCCGTTGGAAGTCTTTTGTACCTTATTCTCTTCAAGGAGAGGCTTCAAGTCTCGGTACACCGTCATTTCCGACACCCCCAGCCGGGAACTGATTTCCGATACCCGCAGGGTCCCTTCCTCTTTCAGCCAAACTAAAATCTTCTGTTGTCTGTCGATGGGGAGCATAGGCAGCGTCCTTTCTTATGTAAACGTTCTATACATCAATCATATGGAGGGCTTATTGATTAAACAATAGAATCATTGTTGAAAAATGTGAAAAAATGTTCATGTGTAACATATTAGACAAGCTTTCTTCATAATTGCCACACAAATAGGGTTCACGCATTTCCGATGTTCACCTGGAAAACGGATGCTTAAGTGATTTGGATCAATGATTCACAGATTTTTTCAATATACATCAGCAAGAGAAGGATTTTTTTATCTGAAATAGAATGTTTATAGTGAATGATAGAATCGAAAGGGGAATCGGCAATGGGAAGATTGGTACATTTTGAAGTTCATGTGGAAGAAATGGAGCGGGCAAAGACGTTTTATGGAGAGGTGTTCGGATGGAAATTCGAGGACTGGAGCGAATATGCGGGAATGCCTTACTTTGGGGCAGTGACGGGGGAAGAAGGGGAAATGGGGATCAATGGTGCCTTGATGCAGCGTCAAACGGCCCCTCCAGAACCGAAGCAGCCTATGAATGGATATTCGTGCACCATGGGCGTCGAGAATTATGATGAAACGGAGAAGCTCATCCTCGAGCACGGCGGCAAAGTGGCTATGCCGAAGTACGCCCTTCCGGGAATGGCGTGGCAGGGGTATTATGTGGACACGGAAGGGAATGTGTTCGGAATTCATCAGCCGGATAAGGATGCGAAGTAGAATTGACCTGATTTGAAAGGTGCAGGTAATGGAAGAACGGGATTAATGGCAGCTGTTGTAGAAACGTTCATGAAATGACGACAAAGGTCCGTCCCTCAACGCTTTAACGCGATGAGGGACGGACCTTTCAATTTGGTTTGTATGACGCTACGGTTGCTTCTGCCATTTGGAGGATCTTCCGGCGGAGTGGTTGAGGTTCGACGATTTTGACCTGGTCGGCAAATCCCAATAGGTATCCTTTCGCTTCTTCTTCTGAATCAAAGGACAGTGTCACAGGCACCCATTCCCGGTTATGTGCATCTCCGGTTTCAAGGACTCGGGCGAAGCGGCCTGTGAAGGTCAACCTCGGCAAGGCTGATCGGGTGACTTCAACCTTCACCTCGTAGGAAGGAAGATGTTGAATAAAGGATTGAGTGGAAGATGTCCAGTATTCCGCCAGGTCAAAATCGGTAGGTCTTTGAAACGTCTCCCTCATAAGCTCGGCACGTTGGATCCTTGAGGCCCTGTAATTCCGGATGTCACCATTTTCCTTGGCGGCAATCAAATACCAAAGGTCACCCTTGGCCACAAGTCCCAGTGGTTCCACGATGCGGTCGCCGGTTTTTCCGTCTGCACCCTGATAGGTGATGGACAGCTTATGTTCATTCCAGATTGCCTCTTTGATCTCTTCGAAGGAGTCGGTCTTTTCTCTTTTCTTTCGCCATGCGCTCGTGTCGATATGGATACGGTTCCATACGTCTTTGGCGTTTTCCCGATAGGTGGACGGAAGAGAGGCGATGAGCTTGGTCCGGGCTTCCCGGGATATACGGGTAAGTCCTAGATCATCCAGCAGGTGCGTGGACGGGGGGACGAACAATGCCCGGATTTCAGATTCTTTAAATCCGGTGAGGTCCGTCTGATAGTCTTCAAGCAAAGACCAGCCCCCGTTCTTGCCACGCTCTGCCACGACGGGGATTCCGGTTCCGCTCAGGGCGTCCATATCACGGTAAATGGTCCGCTCAGATACTTCTAATCTTTCTGCCAGTTCCCTGGCGCTCATTTGTCCGTGTGATTGTAATAGTAATAGAATCGATACCAAACGGTCTCCCCTCACAGGTCCCACCCTTTCCAAGATATAATACGTTTATTTAATTAAATATGACAGTGGATGTCAAGAATAGATAAGTATAATGAAGGCAAGAGGAAGGAAAGGAATGATTGGATGAAATCACTGACAGGAAAAGTGGCACTTGTAACAGGAGGAAGCAGAGGAGCAGGTCGAGGGATTGCGATTGAACTGGGAAAAGCGGGAGCGACGGTGTATGTGACGGGGCGCAGTACGAATGGTCATTCGACGCAAAACTTTCCGGGGACGATCGATGCCACGGCTGCTCAAATCGACGAAGCCGGGGGGAAGGGAATCGCCGTCCGATGTGATCATACGATGGATGCAGAAACGGAAGCGGTCATAAAGCAAATCCGTGAAGAGCAGGGAAAACTCGATATCCTCGTCAATAATGTGTGGGGAGCCCATGACATTGGCGTGAACCCGGGGCCATTCTGGGAACAGTCTTTGGACAATTGGGATACGATGTTCACAGCAGGAGTGCGTGCCCAGCTGGCGACGAATCATTACGCCATTCCTTTACTCAGGGAAAACGACGAAGCCCTGATCATTCACACCACCTTCTGGGATAAAGGATCGTACTCAGGCCAGTTTTATTATGATCTGGCCAAGAACGCTCTGGTCCGCATGGCGTACGGACTTTCAGAAGAATTAAAGGGTGACCGTATCGCGGTCCTCGCCGTCTCCCCTGGTTTCATGAGGACAGAGCTTGTACTTGAGCATATGGGAGTGGACGAGGAAAACTGGCAGGAATCTGAACACTTAACCAAAACCGAAACACCTTTTTATGTGGGTCGTGCCATCAAGGCCCTGGCCTTGGATCCAAATGTGATGGAGAAGACAGGGCAGGTGCTAAGAGCCGGAGATCTCGCAGAAGAATACGGATTTACCGATGTGGACGGTCGTTACATTCCGCCGTTTACGATCTAGATTCACGGGTCCCCTATGAAAGGGGACTCTTTTTCTATGTGCCATCCGTCTTATCACCACATAAGCCGAATAGACTATTCATGATAACCACTTTTCAAAAAGAATAGGGGTGGCATGATGTTTTCGGTAACAGAGATGCGCACATTCGAGTTGTTTTCTGTTCCCCATATCTCGGTGCTGTTGATGTTTGTGACGATATCGTGTTGGCTGGTGTACTTTAGGCATTATCTCAAAAGGTATCAGTCCGTCTTAAAGTGGGCGTTATTCTGGATGCTGGTCCTGTGTGAAGTGTCATGGCATATGTGGCTCGTTGTCACAGGGACGTGGGAGGTTGGTGACCTGCCCCTTCAGCTCTGTTCCGTCAGCACATTCATTGCGGTTTATTTATTCCTGAAACCGGATCCGAAGGCATTTTATCTGCTGTTCTTTATCGGACTCCTGCCCCCGATCCTCAGCATGGTGACACCTGAAATGGCGTACCAATTTCCTCATTACCGTTTTCTTAAATATTTCCTTCATCATGGAGCCATTGCATGGTCTGTCCTTTATTTCATCGTGTATGAGGACTACAGGGTTCCGAAAAAAAGCCATTTGGACCGGCTTCCTTATGGTGAATCTGCTCGCCCTGCCGATCTTCTTCCTTAATCTCTTTCTCGGTACCAATTTCTTCTATTTAGCCAATCCTACTGAATCGAAAACCATTCTGTCCTTTTTCGGGTCAGGTGTCATGTATTATATCAATCTGGAGATTGCGGCACTGGTGGTGTTTTTGGTGACGTATGTTCCCATGGGAGTGGTTATGAGGCGGGAGAGGGAGAGGGGCTGAAACGGGATGATAGCGGTGATAAAGATATTGGCGATAGCATTTCTTCTGTTTAACAATCAACGGTTCCGAAGAGTAACCCGACAACAACATGATTCGTTTCCTCAGGTAATGGGGGGAGTAGGAGTACACAAGTGTAAGGGTGGAGGAAGTGGAACGTTCATTTTGCATGAAAAAAGCAGCCCTATATATGGATATAGATGGTAAAATGTAAAGGGAGTGAATGATATAAACAGAAGAAAGAGGAGGGGATACCATCATCCATTTTGACTTTTCAGTGAACATCGTATCCTTCGTAATGTCCATCATCGAGTGGAGCATAATCGGGTATCTCGCTTATCGTGTGTATAAAAGACTTGAGACAAAACCAAAAGTGTGGAAGGTGGTTTTTGCCACCTTCGTAGGTGTGTTTTCCTTTTCCATTAACATGGAGTGGTTTCACACCCTGGTGAGTGTCCCCATTTTACCTATTGGCGTGTGGATCCTTAATGGTGCCCTCGGCAGCGGGGAAGACAGGTGGAATACGTATCGCAGGTTTGCCTGGATCGGATTCTTTTCCAATTTCATCTTCCTTGCTGGAACCTTGATCACGATCCTCATTCATCCCCTCATCTATCCGGAAAACGAACTATCTACTTACATAAAAGCAACAGATGAAGCTTCCATCATAACCATCCATCCGGCTGGTGAGGGACGGACCTTGGATCAGGAAAAACTGATGAACCAACTTCCTTCCATGGAACGGGTTCAATTCAATAGCGCGTTCTGGTATGAAGAGATGTACCTGGAATCGGGCAGCATGAAAAACAAGGATGAGCGCTTTCCGTATCAACTCATCGGCACCACCCCAAAATGGGGATTCGGTCACGAACCGGACGTTTATATGGAAAGGGACGGAAAAGGCATACTCATTTCAACCCCTAAGACTCAGTATTACTTCCGCTCTCCTGAAACCGTGCTTGAGGAGGTGGAAGGATGAACAAAAGAAGAATCCTACTCCTGGGATATGTGGTTCTATTAGCAGGGGTACTGGCATACAACTGGCTGTATGTGGAGAGGGCAGATTCACTTCCAAAAGAGGAAGAAATCTTGTCTGGCATTGATTCTGCCCTGCACGATGCTGATGTCACCGAGATCCAGGATTTTCTAAAGGTGGATGACCGTCACGGGGTTGCGCCTTTTCGCTCGGGAACAGAGAATTACGGCATTAGCTATTGGGAGCACACCCTAATTGGCTGGAGGGTTAAAGGCATCCGGACCGATGGTGACCCTAAGATGTGGATGGTAGACGGAAGTGATCCGTCCAGTTTTCATATCGTCTGGAATATGGCTCCTGACAACAAGGCTCACACTATGCAGTATTACTTCATAAGAGACAGGGGATATTCCATCAGCGGTGATCAGCAGCATTATGTTCCCAGTATTTTAATGAAGGCGGAGGTCTCCATGGAAGAAACCTCCTATGGAGTCATGAAACTTCCCAAGGAATGGGTGTATGCCATGACATTATCCGATGGAAGTCAGGGTCCGGATGTAACCTTTGGAAATGAGTTCCATCCGGGGATGCACTCGATCTTCGGCTGGATGCCCGTTGATGAAGATGGCAAGGAAGCCGAATGGAAGGATCCCATGAACAACTCGAGTTACTCCACCGGCGACATCCGTGAGGAATATATGCAGAGGGTAAGTAAGAAACAGCTTGAACAGGGTTTATATTAGATTAGAAAAGGTGTGTTAAAAGGTTGCGCCGATGTATGTCGATGCTGAGAAGGTCCGTCCCTCTATTTTAACGTACGATCCGGTTGCAAAAGAGCATTCTCATAAAAGGGGATGCTCTTTCTGCCCATTTAGATGGATGTGGCTCTTCAAACTGGACATCCTAACTTTATCTTTACACACCGAGGAGTGAAGTCATGTTCTTGCAAGGGAGTATCATTTCAGGGGAATTTGATGCGTCTATGAATGAATTTTCGATACAGAAGGTAAAAGATTTCGATACACAATCGGTCCTCAATAGAAATCAGGTGGATAGTCTTTATCAGTATTTAATCAATCATCAGGACGAAGATGGGCAGATTATCACGTTGAACGATCAAATGCTTGTACGTTTGTCTCAGAATGAATGGAGTCTACTGATCACGGACATGGAGAAAATAGTGTCTATGTATCATTGAGTGGGGTACAAAACGGATGGCTGGGATCGTGACGAGACATGGTTTGTACTGTACGGTCATGCTGCAAAAAGCTCAAGGTGAGTTCTTTGGGCTTATTTGATTTTTTTAAAAAAAAGGATTGCAAAGTAAAAACAAGATAGGATATAATCAATTTGTGAAATGGTGAACAAACTTAAATAACATTTACTCAGAAAGCTTTTTTATTTACAACTTATTGTGAATTAATTCACAAATATATTTTTTGTATGAATATGTGAATTAATTCACAAAAACACTTCAGGAGGAAATTGACATGAATGTAACATTGGGAAACAAAGTGGTATTAGTGGGAACGGGAGCGGTCGGATCAAGCTATGCGTATTCTTTGATGAATCAGGGATTAACAGATGATCTGGTTCTTATTGATGTAAACGAAGGGAAAGCTCAGGGGGATGTGATGGATCTAGATCATGGTATTGTCTATGCTCCGAGTGCCATGTCCATCCGCTATGGTTCTTATGAAGATTGCAGGGATGCGGCCATTGTTGTGATCTGTGCAGGTGCCGCCCAGAAGCCGGGTGAGACGAGGCTAGATCTTGTTCAGAAGAATGTGGCCATATTTAAGTCCATTGTTGGTGAGATTATGAGCTCAGGCTTCGACGGAATCTTTATCGTTGCTACGAACCCGGTTGATATTTTGGCTTATGCCACCTGGAAGATTTCCGGTCTCCCGAAAGAAAGGGTCATCGGAAGCGGGACTGTACTTGATTCAGCGCGATTCCGTCATTTCCTCGGAAAGGAATTCGGTACGGCTCCTACTAGTGTTCATGGATATATCATCGGAGAGCATGGGGATTCACAGCTTCCGGTCTGGAGTTCTGCCAATATTTCAGGCACGCCGGTCGCTCCTAAGCTGTCACCTGAACGGAAAGAGGAGATTGGGGAACAGGTGAGGGATGCCGCGTATCGCATCATTGAGAAGAAGGGGGCGACATATTACGGAATTGCCATGGGTCTTGCCCGGATCACGAAAGCGATCCTTCGGAATGAGCATGTGGTCCTGCCCGTCGGCACATTGCTTGAGGGAGAGTACGGTGTGAATGATGTGTACATCGGGGTGCCGAGTGTGATTCATCGCAAGGGAGTCGGCAATGTCATCGAGCTGTCTTTGGATGAAGGGGAGCAAGAAAAGTTCACCGCTTCTGTTGAGACATTGAAAGACATTCAACGGCAAATTTGGAATTAAACAGACATCTTAGATACTCAACATAAAAGGGAGTCCTGAACATGCTAGTGGAAAACATCAATCCGTTTCATCATCTTGGAATCACAGCTGCAGTGGCAGCCATCCCGATCTTATTATTTCTTTTAAGTCTTACGGTTTTTAAAATGAAGGGTGTTTATGCGGCCTTACTGAACCTTGGTGTGACCTTTGTGATCGCCCTGTTCGTGTTTAAGCTTCCTTTGGGAGAATCACTTGGAAGCATCGGCCAGGGGGCGCTGCTTGGATTATGGCCCATTGGATATATTATTGTCATGGCCGTATGGTTGTATAAAATTGCCGTGGAATCCGGGAAATTTGATGTGCTTCGAGGCAGTATCGCGGGGATTTCCCATGACCAGCGCCTTCAGCTTTTATTGATCGGCTTCTGCTTCAATGCCTTTCTTGAAGGGGCGGCAGGATTCGGTGTGCCCATTGCCATCTGTGCGGTCCTCCTCGTTTCCCTAGGCTTTAAGCCATTGCAGGCGGCGATGCTGTGTTTGATTGCCAACGGGGCTTCCGGTGCATTCGGTGCCATCGGGATTCCTGTCGGGATCATCGATGCCTTCGCACTGGAGAATGTAACGTCTATGAAGGTTTCCGTCATGACGGCCTTTACACTGCCGATCATCAATTTCACGATTCCGTTTTTACTGATTTGGCTGATGGACGGCTGGAAAGGGATGAAAGAAGTGCTCCCGGCCATCCTGGTGACCTCTGCCACCTATACGGTGTCCCAGGCCATTATAACAGTGACCATCGGACCGGAACTGGCTGATATCCTGCCTTCTTTACTGACCATGGGGGTCCTCGCCATGTTCCTTAAAAAGTGGCAGCCCAAAAACATCTTTCAATTTGAAGAGACACAAACCAGGGTGGAGACATATACCCTTGGTGAAGTGGTGAAAGCATGGTCTCCTTTTTACCTGTTAACGGTCTTCATCATGATTTGGAGTCTCCCTGTCTTCAAAGGACTTTTCGCGGAAGGGGGATGGCTCAGCTTTGCTATCTTGAAGGGTGTGATACCAGGGTCATCCATCCCTGTGAGCGTGGATTTGATCGGAGCAACCGGTACCGCCATCCTGTTCGCCGCTTTAACAACGGTTGCGACTACAAAGAATATCCGTTTCAAGGATAGCTTCGGTCTCCTTTTAAGAACCGTGAAGGAATTTAGTATTCCCATCGTCATGATCTGCGCCATCCTTGGGATCGCCAAGCTCATGACGTATGCAGGCATGACGACGGCATTAGGCGAAACGGTGGCGAAAACGGGACAAGTATTCCCGCTTCTATCTCCCATCCTTGGCTGGATCGGGGTATTCATGACGGGATCTGTTGTGAATAATAACACCCTGTTTGCACCGATTCAGGCAACTGCCGGCACGATTCTCGGAACCAATTCTTCCCTCCTGGTGGCGGCGAATACTGCAGGGGGCGTCATGGCGAAGCTCGTGTCCCCTCAATCTATTGCCATTGCAACAGCTGCTGTTGGGCAGACCGGGAACGAAGCCGCCCTTATGAAAATGACGCTGAAATACAGCTTTGGATTGCTCGCCTTCGTATGTATATGGACATTTATCCTGAGCGTTTTGTTTTAAGAATGTTGCGGCCTAAGGTCCGGCCCTCCGTTATTGCCTGGGACCCAGCAACATCACAGCCACCCCGATGAGACAAATGACGGCACCGGCCCAGTCATACAGGTCCGGTGTCTTTTTGTCGATTCCCCATCCCCATAGGACGGACAGTACAATGAACACCCCGCCATAAGCGGCGTATACACGGCCGAATGAGGGGAAGGATTGGAAGGTTGCGATGACTCCATAGAGGGCGAGGGCGATTCCGCCGGCCAGTCCCCAATACGAAGGCTTTCCTTCCCGGAGCCATAACCAGATCAGATAGCCTCCGCCGATTTCTGCGATCCCTGCAAGAATAAATAGGATGATGGCATGCAGCATGTAGAACACTTCCTCTCTACGATTGTGTACTTGGATTATAACCCGTGCTTCCGGAAATTTGTTAATTCCAGCCAAACCTTCTACAATAAAGAGAAGAATAGCTATACGGAGGTGGATGTGAAATGAGCAACACAGAGAAACATTTCTCAGAAGAAAAGTTTTGGGATAAGTTGAAAAGGTATGGACTGAAAGCGGGGCATTCTGTCGTTTACACTGCATTACTTCTCTATTATGTCCTGCAAAAGCCGGATATTCCGAAGAAAGCGAAGATGGTGATCATCGGGGCACTGGGCTATTTCATTCTTCCAACCGACTTCATTCCGGACTTTGCCGTAGGAGTCGGATTTACAGACGACCTGGGAGCGTTGGGTATTGCGTTATTACAGGTAGCCATGTATATCGATGACGATGTGAAAGCCCAGGCTAAGGCGAAGCTGATTGAGTGGTTCGGGGAGGATGTGGATACGTCAGAGGTTGATGGGAAGCTGTAGCATCCCATACCTTCAAAATGAAAAAGCGCATGGTCAGAGAGGTTCCCCTTCTGACCATGCGCTTTTATGCTTTCATCATGTCATCGATCTGCTCCCGGTCATAATCGAGTATCCAATCATTGAATTCATTATATACAGCACGCAGATCCTCTTTATCAGACGCAATGATGTCGCAGCCACGGTCATCGTATAGATGAAAAATCATCCTTCGTGTAAGATTGACGAAATAAATGTCGATCCCTGCATGCTGGTCCCCTTTCAATAATTGTGTGGGATGGGGAAAGTCCTCGTAGGAAATCGCCATGAGGAGCTGGTGATACCGGATATCCCGCTTATGACAGGGAAGGAAGAACCGGTGTGTGACCATGTCTTCATCCTCTTCTTCAACTTTATAAAGCTCATATTGAAGCTTGTACCTCAAGGCTTTATCTTTGATATATTTCTGATACACTTTCGTAGGTCTCTTCTCAAGAAAGCGGTCATTTTCAAGGGTATGAACGTCTGTTATCAGAAGAAGATCATCGGAGTCAGAAAAGATTTGGTCGAATAGACCAGTCGTCCGAATTTTTATTTGCTGCAGATTTCTTTTGCTCACATGTTCGACGCCGGGAATACAGATTTCAAAGCGCAGGCCATATTCAGAAGAGTAATAAAGAGCCGGTCTGAGCTCTAGACCGTTAAAATGCTTTTTCAAAAATGGCTTTAATTTATTCTGCATATAGGACTCCTGTTGGAATGTTGGGATGGGTATTGTTAGATATTTCCCGTTACATTCTGTTTTATCATTCTTTTCATATTTTTGAGGTACGTGTCTATGATTCTACTTTCTCAACCTTTAAGCCAGGGATCGTATGGATGAATCTCCTGTAATAATCGGACCGGATGGAAAAGCCGCCACATTCCTCATGAGTGGTGGATGAGAACCAGGTGAAGTTATTTTTGATGAACGTTAAGTCTTCAGGTAACCGTGGAGCCACCCAGTCATACAAACCGTTGGCAAGCTGCTGCAACAGCTTGCAGGTCCCTTCATTTGCTTCTATTAGATGGGCGGTGGCCGGTGGGCCCAAGGTGAGGGTGTTTGCCCATTCTTTCGTTTGGTAGGTTTGGATGATGTGTGGATGAAAGACTGCCAGAACATTCTGATCATAAGAAAGTTCTTTTCTAGTAATGAAGTAAAACGTATCTGAATGGTCGCAAAGCACTTTCATAAGGGACTGGTACGTATGATCTGTAGGGTTTTCTGTCAGGTCCCAGTATTCGATTTGTTGTGGGCGGGTCATGGGATGGGTCCTCCTAGGGGAACGTCATACGAGAAACAAGTTCTATTATGATCCAAGTCTTTCAAGTTTAGACTTTCATAAGATGTTAGAAAAGAGACAGAATGATCATTCTTAAATTATCATCACTGGAATGACCATTCTATTGACATGCCTGCTGATTACATGGAAGGTCCGTCCCTCGCCTTACAGGTCGTTTAGAAGTTCGTAGGCCCGGTCAGCGTCAATGGAGAGTCGCAGGCCTTTTTTGATGAGTCCGTCTTTTTTTAGTTGGCTGATGATGGCACTGGTGGTTTCCCTTGTAGATCCAATCATGTTGGCGATATCGGCATGGGTCAATTTCATGTTGATGGTCTGCCATTCTTTTTTTCTTTTCCCGGTTTTTTCGCTCAGTTTGACCAGTAGATAGACGACCCGGTATTTGACGTCGCTCAAGGCGATTTTTTCGCTTAAGGAGTAGACTTCCTTTAACCGGTTGGAGAGGATGTTGATTAATTTAATCGCTATTTTCGGATTTTTCACGATGAAATCTTCGAATTCGTCCACTCCCATGATGCAGAGGTAGGTATCCGTCATGGCTTCAGCGTAGATCTGGTCATCCGTTAATGACAACGTCGATGTTTCTCCGAAGATGTTTCCGCTTGTCAGAATGTCCACGGTAAATTGCTTCCCCTGATGGTTCATCCGGTAGAGGCGGACCTGTCCCTCTTTTAGAAAAAATAAAGCCTGCAGCGGTTTATCTGGTGATATGATGACGGAACCTTTCTTGACAGGGCGCATTTCGCTCAGGTCATCGATGACCTGAAGTTCATCCATGGGCAGTTCATCAAATAAACTGATTTGAGAAAGCAGCATCATTTTATCCACTTTCGTCATCCCCTTTCCTTGAATATGTAATGTGAATTACAGACGTAAATGGCGTATATGGTATGGTATAAACAGGAGGCGTATCAATATGTTAACACTTTACACGATAGATGGTTGCATCAGATGTCATAACGCTAAGAAGATGCTCGAGTATCACGGCATTTCTTATATAGAGAAAAATCTTTTCCATGAGCGGGATGCAGCGAATGAACTGATTCACATGCTCGGGGAAGTGCGAACACCTGCATTGAAATCAGGCCGGTCGATTTGGGCAGGGAAGGAATTACTCCAATACTTAGAAGAGGAGGGTGCATATGCACTCAAAGATCGTTCAAGCAAATGATATCATGGAAGTTCAAAAAATAGAAATGGAGCGTTTTTTATCCAGTGCCGAACAAATCGTCGGCCATTCCCAAATCTTGTTTGATCTTGCTCATTCCATTAATGAAAGCGCTACGAAGGCTTCGGAACAATCCCTTATGGGGAAGGAATCCATATCGAATACGGTCTCGAATATGGAAGGAATGAAGGAATCGTCCCAGCATATCCTCGAGAAGATCGAGTCCCTTTCTGACGTATCAAGTAAACTGACAGACATTGTGGACCATTTAAAGCGAATTTCCTCCCAGACGAATTTATTAGCATTAAATGCCTCTATTGAAGCAGCTAGAGCAGGGGCTGCCGGGAAGGGGTTCGATGTTGTAGCGAAGGAAATCCGAAAGCTTTCCAATGAAAGCAAACAGGCGACTGAACTTGCCGAGGTGTCTATTCAATCCATCCACAAGGAAATGGAAGGTATCCGCCTTACGGTCAAAAAGGGAGCGGACCTCGCTTTGACTGGAATTAAGAGTGTAGTTGAAACTGAAGAATACTTTCATGAAATCAACCAGTCCATTTCCAAGGTGGATCATCAGAAAAATGATTTACAACGGATCTCCAGGGATATCAAACAGGAAAGCACAGGCGCCCATGAAATAAGTAAAACCATCTCAGTGAATCGAAAAATTATATCCGAAGGACTGCAAGAAGCCATAGATGTATATAGTTTACAAGCCAAAGGATGATGGGAGGGATGATGAACAGCAAGGGGGCAGGTCCACACTTATTGACTGCCGTTCTCATCCCATGCATACAGACAACAGGTGCATTGAGGCTGAAGGTCCAACCTGCCACGGCAGCGACCATCATCTCTGATCCATCCCAGCTTGTCTGCCATTTCTTTACCACATAAATAGACAGAATCCCCATCAGGACGGTTTTGAACAGGATCAGGATGAAGATGTTTGTTTGGAAATAGGTGTGAAAGTCGTCTGTGACAGAATGAAATTGCTCAGTTATCGTGATGATGATGAATACATATAAATGGAGAGACCCGGTCTGATGAATAAGGCGGGCTCTTTTTTGTGTATCCATTTGACTCCATCGTTCCATCACCCTTACTATCCCTCCTGCAGCCATAGCGAAAACATAATCATATAGAAAGAGAAAATGGTCCTTCAGTAAATCAGCTAACAGAATCAAGATCAGCATGCCAAGCCAGAGGGAAACATACAGGAATCCCGAATCCTTCACAGAGAATGCATCTGTTTCTTCTTTCAGAAAAGAAGAAACGGGCTTGATCACTCTTTCAGCAAAAAGGAGAAAAAAGGGTGTCACAGCAAAGACCAGAATTAAATGAAGGCTTCCCCAAAATTCAATAAAGGGAACCACCCGGCTGTCAAACGTATACAGTAGAACATCTTTGTTGTAGGCAAAGAAAACCGAACCAAACAAAGATCGATAGGGGTCGTCAAGAAAGCCAGAAGACAGCTCCATGGATGCGATCAGGGTCATCGTCAAGAAGACCAGCCCCACGGAACGGTAAAAAAACGCCTTCTTCAAAAAAGGAACGGTTTGATAGCCGATCGAAAATAAAAAGACGCTCAGAAAGATCCTCTCCACTATTTCAGGTATGTCAAAGGGTTGAGACTGGCTCATGTAGAGCAGGATGGCCAGGGTGCTTCCCATGTATGGAATGGATATATAATATCGCTCACTGGAGATGAACCGGGCCAGACTGCGGCTGATATAATAGATGATCGGTAACGACAAGATGCTGATGGTATGGATCAATTCACGTCTCTCCTACATAGTCGATAATGGCTAAGCCGGTGCATGGCATGGAAAAAAACCGCGGCCTCCCCTAAAGCAAGCCGCGGTTTATCTGTTATGATTTAGAATAATAGGCAGATAAAAAGGCAATGACTTCTTCCGGTGTTTTAGCATGTGCACTGTGAAGATGGGCAAGCTTTTCTCCATGTTGATAAACGAGGAGACTCGGGATGCCCATCACACCCTCTTGTTCCCCAATGTCAGGAAGGGAATCCTTGTTCAGTTCGTAAAAGGGCACGTGGTTCAATTCTTCAAGAACCGAAGGCATGAAGGCATCCATCCTTCTGCAATCGGGACACCAGTTTGTATAAAATTTAACAACCACTGGTGACGACTGCCGAGTAACCTCTCTGAATTGCTTCTCTGTTGTAATGGTGTTCATTGACTTTCCTCCTTACATTAAGCTTGAATCTGTGAATGGGTTGATGCATGTGTTGAACGAACCTTGAATACTATGGCGACCAGGAAAGAGAAGAATAAATGAGTCCCTAAACTCATCAACATATCGGGTGTAAACGCATTGGCAAAATTGGTCCCCATGCCCATCATCATCGGCATGATCAGCAATGGTCCGATGATCCAGATGCCGATTCCAAATAAGACGGCAGCAACCCAGAGGTTTTTCACAAATAGGGTCAAAATCCCGTATGAGACCCCAAATATGACACTTATGATCATATGAATGATCCATCCCACCGCCAGACTTTCACTCCCCATCATACCGGCGATCATGCCCATCATGCCCATCATCTGCATCAGAATGCCGAACACGATGCCCCCGACAATTCCTCCAATGACTCCATTCGATACGACAGTACTCATCCCTTTGTTCATTTCACTCACTCCTTTTAAGAAAGTACCTTAAGTGTAAAGTGATTTATCTGAAAAATCTGTAATGTACATTACGAAATCCTTTTTTTCTCTTGGATGGTCCTTCTGTCTCATGGGTATAGTAACAAACAGAGTGGCCATTGCAGGGATTAAGCAAGGAATGTGCTTACTGGTTGATGGAAAATGTAAGCTGGATTACATAGTGAGTCAGCGTTTTTGAAATGAGAAATGACGCGTGTTACATTATCCCCAGTACCACTTGATCGGTACAAAAATGTGAAAAGAAAGAGGAGTGATGAAGAATGATCGAACAAATTACAGCAGTATCTAAAGGAATGTATACAGAAGGGACGTCACATGATCATAAGGTCATCATTGATGAACCGGCTAACATGGGAGGCACAGATAAAGGAGCCAATCCATTAGCTACGATGTTAATTTCCCTGACAGGTTGTGAAAATGCCATTGCTAACTTTGTCGCCAAGGAAATCAAATTTGACCTGCAAGGAATCGATTTCGAAGTCAAAGGAGAAATCGATCCCCGTGGAATGATGGGAGAAGAAGGCGTGCGCCCTTACTTCCAGAAGATCACCGTCAATGCGAAAGTCAGCACAAGTGAATCCGAGGAACGGGTACAAGAACTGCAGCAAATCGTCGATGCCCGCTTGCCCGATCTACACCACTATGGTAGCAGCAGATGTAGAAATGGTTGCAAACTGGACAAAAGCATAAATCAGCAGGAAGAAGGCTCTCGTCATCGAGGGCCTTTTTTTATTCAATTTGCTTGAAAAAAAACATTGTGCCTGTAAAGGTATTTTGAAATAATTGGTAGTAAAGAGGGGGTGGCGAGATGGACTTATGGATCGGCATCATCGTGTTTCTGGGGCTTGCAGGAGCTCTCGGGAGAAGGGTTTTGAAGGGGAGCAGGGATGAGCAGTTACAGGAATTAGAACGGATCAAGTCAAATAGTGGCGGGTTCGGTGGAGGGCTGTAAGCTGGAAAGAGGGGGAAGGATTCCCCTCTTCTTCTGCGAAGCCTGATGTTCTACATAGGTGATCTTATTTGGAGGAGGAGTTTGATGGATATCTCAGCATTATCAAAAACCTTTCAGCATTTTGCTTCCAGGGAATGCAAAGGGTCAAGTGAGCTGTATGAATATTTATCCGTGAAGATTTCAGAAGACGAAGACATTCTTGCACTAAGCGCCAACGCTCAAAAGGGTCAGCCGGTGCCCAATCTTTTGCTGGGTGCTGTTCACTATCTATTATGGACAGGAGTAGATCATCCGCTGAAGACGTATTACCCGAGTGTCACCGGGAATGCTGTAAGGATCGATGATGAAACGTTCACTATGTTCAAATCGTTCTGTTCTCTTTACAGGGACGAGATCATTTCGCTTCTAAAGGAAAAGCGGGTTCAGACGAATGAAGTGAGGCGCTGTGCTTATCTGTATCCCGTCTTTTCCATGATCTATCAGAGGGTTGAAAAGCCTTTATCCCTCATTGAAATCGGAACAAGTGCGGGACTTCAGCTTTTATGGGACCAGTACAGCTACTCTTACGGAACGGAGGAAGTCTTCGGTCATCCTCATTCTCCCGTTCACCTCACCTCTCGGATCAAAGGCAAGCCCCCTTCCTTTCTACCGGACAGTGCTCCTCCCGTCGCGTCGAGAATCGGACTGGATCTTCATGTCAGTGATCTGCGAACGGATGAAGACTATGTATGGCTGAAGTCTCTTATATGGCCGGAGCACAAGGAAAGGCGGGAATTATTCGAGAATGCCGCAGCGTATTTCCGAAAGAACCCGGTAAACCTGTTGGAAGGGGACGGGGTCGCTTTATTATCGGAAGTGATCCGGAACATCCCTGAAGACAGCGTCGTGTGCCTATTTCATACTCACGTGGCGAATCAGTTCCCTGAAGAGTTGAAGAATGAACTGATGGAAAAGGTCAAAAGCATCGGTAGAAAACGGGATGTCTTCCACATATACAACAATATGTGGGACCGGAAGCTTCACGTTGATTCCATTGTGAACGGAGTGGAATCGTCACATACCATGGGGGAAACAGACGGGCATGGAAGATGGTTTGAATGGAATGAATGGTGACTTGTTCAGAATCAAAAAGAATATGATTTTCATCATATTCATTCTCACTTTGAGTGCCTGCTCTGAGATCCATGTGGGAGAAGTGAAGGAAATAGAAGTGAAAAAATGGATCGGGAAAAACGTGCAGGCTGATTCAGAATTCATTGTCAAAGAAGAAACGATCAACCAATTTGTAGAAGCCACGAATGGAGCTGAAAAGCTGGAAAATCAAAACGTGATCAAGACCCCGCCTGTTCTGACCTATACCATTGTCCTGGAAGACGGTGAAGGCCGGGGGTACCATCTTTGGCTGACTAAAGACGGGAAAGGGTACATTCAGAGCCTTATAGAAGAAGACAGCTTAACGTATAGGTTAAAGGAAGAATCCGTCGCCGCATTAAAGAAGGATATAGAAGAGGCGGGCGGCGTTGAACCAACAGGGGAAATTGAATTTGAATAAACAGAAATGGAGTGATGGGATGTAGAAGATTTTCTTCAGTGCTCATACTCCTTTTCGAGTTGCCTTTGTAAAGAAAATTCGACATGGAGGATCAATGAGTTGAAAACGGGATTAATCATTCATCAGCAGGATTAATAATCTTTCAACAGGATCAATAATGGGCAATCCGGATTGAAAATAGCTCATTCGGATCAATCACTCTAAAAAGAGATCCCTCATCAGCACTATCACCCCGAATTCTACCTCGTCATACCTTTCAAAAAGCTCTTTTCGTAAAGAGTGATGATTATACATAAGCTCTGCAAGGCTTTGTGAATAACTATATGCCGGATGATGAGTATGTAGCATCTGAGTTGATGAACCATGTAATCATGAGCAAAAATCGTTCTTTTTAATAGATGCAATCTCTAATCTAACCTTTTGGTGTGCATTTTTATTCCCGATACAAGCTCAGAAAGTTGATTCTCGCTGCAGGATGCTCGACTCCTGCAGCGGAAATCAACTTCTACTTTCTTCTATAGGATGGCAAGCTGTTTAGGAAAAGAGCTTTAAAAAAAGACAATCTTAAATCCATTTCTCTCAGAAAACAGACAAAAGGTCACATTAAAGAATGCGGTTGTGATAGCTGGCGCGACGGTCGAGGATGTCTTCTTGGATTCGTTTTATTTCAGGACTGCGGAAGAAAAAGAGTTTCATAATGATTAACACAAAATCTCTCCTTTTTAAATGGATAGGGATGGAAGATGCATACGCTGATTGAAAATGAAGCGGCATGATCGCTCTCTTATCCGTTTTGTTACCCTTTAATCATATGTGAGACCAGAATAAAAAGTGACATATATGTCGTTATTATAGTCGGCGTACATGTCTTTTATAACTTCTTTTTAAATATTTTTAAGAAAACGGTAATGATTGCTCATAACACGTTCCTAAAACGTGGATAGTTTAATAATGGGAAAAAAGATCTAAAAAATTCCAATTTTTAGTTGTAAAAAAATACTCGTGTCGATATAATGAAATAAGAAAAACGACACTCGTGTTTATTTTTAAAGAGGAGGGACAGAATGGAGTCTTCATTGAGAAAGAATAAGCATTTCATAACGTTGATGACGGCACAGGCGATTTCTGGCTTGGGGGATTGGTTGAGTATCATAGCGGTGATTACGCTTGTGGGATTAAAATGGGAAGCGACACCGATGCAGATGTCGTTGATCATCCTGAGCCTGGCTCTGCCTATGGCGCTCCTTGGACCTGTAACGGGAACACTTGCAGACAGGATGGAACGGAAGTGGCTGATGGTGTTGTCCGATGTGGTAAGGGGAGTACTCATCCTTCTTCTGACCGTGGCGGATAATGTATGGATGGTGTACGGGTGTTTGTTCCTGGTTGGGATGTTCTCCTCGGTCTTCATTCCGGCGAAGAATGGGAAACTGAAGGAAATAGTACCAGATGAACACATCAAGGGGGCCATGTCCCTGTCGTCCACCATCGATTCCAGTACGAAAGTCGTAGGTCCGCTTGTAAGCGGGATCCTCGTTTCCACCATGGGAACGTACAACGTCTTTTATCTTGATTCCGCTACGTTCTTTCTGTCGGCCGTCCTGATTTTTCTGTTGCCTAAAGCATTGAAGGAGCAGGAAGTATCAGGGGAAGTGGTCAAGAAGGATGCACCGTCCTTCAAGGAGGAAATCAAAGTGGGCTTCTCCTTTATTCAGAAAAGCCATTTCTTACTGTACGGATTGTTCTTGCTTGGAGTCAGTTTGCTGATTCTGCAGTTATCGGACTCCCAATTCATTATCCTGCTTCGCCAGCTAACTGATGTTTCTCCGAATCTACTAGGGTACCTGGTGACGAGTGCAGGGGTCGGAATGCTGTTTACAGGGATCTATCTTTCAAAGAAGACGGATTACAATGCTTACGTCTATATGTGTACCGGGGTACTTGGGATCGGCCTGGGGTTTGGCATGATGGGGATCCTGACGTATTATGATTTGAGTCTGTCCATGCTTTGGGTTCCGGCCCTTGGTTTTCTTGCAGGGGGATCGGCAGGGTTTGTGTTCATTCCATTTCAGGCAGCCACCCAGGAGAAAACCCCCGTTCATATGACAGGGAGGGTCTTTGGCGTTGTCAACAGCGTCACGACGACCGCCACGATCATCGGTCCGTTGGCAGGAGGGGCCCTTGCCACTGTCATTGGGATCATCCCTTCCTTCATCGTGACGGGGTCATTGTTGATCATTCTTTTCTTGGTGTCCATTGCCGTGCGAAAGAAAGTAGGGGAGGAGGAGACCGATGTCACCGAAAGTCAGTCAGGAACACAAGGCGCAACGCCGCTCTAATTTATTGGAAGCAGCAAGGAAGGTTTTCATCGAGCACGGATACGAGAAGGCCACCATGAAGCATGTGATGGTAAAGGCCGGTGTGAGCCGGGGTGGACTGTATCAGTACTTTGACAATAAAGAAGATCTCTTTGAAGCGTTGATCGAGCTTCAACAGATGGAGGCGTTCGATGAGTCCCTCCAGGCCATGCTCAAGCATCAGGGATCGTATTGGGAAGCGCTGGTCATGACCTTTCTCGGGGATGAAAAGAAGCCCACCGATCACATGGACCCGTTAGCCCCGTCCAAGCTTGAATACTTCATCACGGGACGGAATGACAAGAGAAGGCAGGAGCATGCCAGGAAAAGGTTCATGCAAGGCAATAAAATGACCGTTCGGATCATCGAAGAAGGTGTGAACGCAGGGGAATTCACGCCAAGGTTCGAACCTGAAGTCATCGCCAGGTCGATCATTTCCTGGATCGACGGGATGGCAGTGGATCATGCCATCCTGGATTCAGAAAGCATCCGGTTGAAGGAGCAGACAGAGTTGCTCTTGGAATATTTGAAATGGAGTCTACAGGTTAAAGAATAAGTCTTAGTAGAAGGTATTGCTCCAGGCGATGCCTTTGTTGAATGGGGGAGAAGGATGGAAGAAATCATACATAGAGTGGCAGAGAGGATAAAAAGAGATGATAAGAGAGTCATCATCGGGATCTCAGGGCATGGTGCGTCCGGAAAGACGACCTTTACCGGTCACCTCATGGAGCACCTTGGACGAAACCAAGTCAATGCCATCAATACAGATGCGTATATCGTCAGTTCCCCAGTAAGAAAAGGGACGCTGGTGGAATATGAGTATCAAAATGAAAAGCATCATTCCAAAATGACGGCGTGCCATTCTGCCGCCCATCATGTCTGGGCCCTAGAGAGGGACGTTCGCATGATCAGGGAGGGGATGGATGTTTATACAATGGAAACCCCTTATGAAAAGAGGAGGCTGATTTCTTCACAAAACAGGGTATCGATTGTGGAGGGCATGAGCGTGGCGTTTACCGATCCTGATTTATATGATCTGAAGATTTATTTCTATACGGACGGTGAAACAGAGTTCATGAGAAGGAGTACCCGGGATATTGCTGAAAGAGGAATGGAGCTTGACTATTTAAAACGAACCCATGATGAACGAAGAATTCAATATGAATTATTCATGCATCCGTACCACGAGCATTTTGATGTGGTGATACGGAACTCTGCGGATGTGGAGAAAGCTGTTATCTGAGGGATGTATGGTCACGGCGGGGAGGCATATTGTCTATCGATATGCTTCTTTTTTTATGAAAAAAAGATTGAGTTACCCCAGAGGATCAGGGATTGGTACGAAAAATACGGTGGGAAAGAAAACGTTCATCAAAAGTACATACTGGAAGTAAGGAATGAAGTGCTAGAGTCGACGGTTGAACGTGATGGAGATCGACACATTCACGTATAGGAAATCAGGGTGCACACCCCCGGTCAAAGAGCAATCCGTCAACAGGGGCGTATCCCCGGTGGACGGATTGCCGCTTTTACATTGAGTAGGAGAGGCGACGATTACTGGTGGGGTGCGCCAGGGGGTTGATAGGTAGGCGGCATTTTGAGCCAATTTTTCTCGATCATGATCGTTTTTAAAGGTGTAGCCAGTTTCATCAGATTGATTTGGATCGAGAAAAACAGTAAACCTGCATCGGTACGGACGGTTTTCGAGATGGCCTGTCCGCAAAAAGTGATGGAAGCGGCAATCTTCGCTGACATGAGATTGGCGATTTCATCATCATTCAATTTGACTCCTTCCGGGATGGCTGTAGGATCGGAGACGGGCTTTTTAGGATTTACAAGGGGCAGGGGAACCCCTTCTTTGAGAAGGAGCTTTTCAATCTTTTTGGTGTCTGCCAAACTGCCATCCAGGGCATCCCGCACAAGCTGTTTCAACTCTTTGTCCATCGTGGTATTCAAGGCAACCTGATAGAGGGCATGGGCCTCATGAAATGCCGTAAAGGCTGTCCAAAGATCCATGACTTCCCCTACGTGCAAGGGTGGTTTCGGTGAGTCATCTACAAAATTTTTCACTATGGCGGAAATGGCTTCCAACGTATTGGTCATCATGCAGGCTCCTTTTTAATTGAGTTATTCTTACTATTTCCAGATATTGATTCAGCATTCAAGGAAGTGTTCCTCCATTTATTTCATTAAGGAGACAGCAAAAAGTGAAACTTTCCTGTGTCTTTAACGTATGTAAGAAAAAGGAAAGGGATGGATGAGATGGATGCGGTTGTACTGATAGGGATTTTAACGGTATCAGGCTGCGTGATTGTCGGAACCGTTTGGTTTGCCAATGTGGCATTGAATCGCTATATGCATGGAAACAAGGGGATCCATCAAAATTCGGCTGAGGTCCTATGTCCTCAATGCGGGGAAAGAAATAGACGGCAAAAGAATGGTCAGCAGTGTGTAAGCTGCTACTTTTCTTTTTAAGACCAGGGAGAGGGAGAAGAGTGTGGCGAAAAAGGATAATGAGGTACTGGAATGGATGAAGGCGGTGGGGATCGCCCTGATGGTGGTATTGGTGGTCAGGACTTTCCTGTACACACCGATCATGGTGAAAGGATCTTCCATGAATGCGACCCTGCAAGACCAGGAACGGATGATTGTCTCCAAGTTAGGTGATATAGAGCGTTTTGACATCCTGGTGTTTCACGCAAATGAGGAGCAGGACTATATAAAGCGTGTGATTGGTCTCCCGGGAGATAAGATCGAGTACAAAGATGATACGCTGTATGTGAATGGGAAAGCGTATGATGAGCCGTACCTCGACAAGCAAAAAAAAGGAAGTCGCTGGGGACTTAACGATGCCTTTTAGAGGATACAGCGGTCTCACAATCCACCGTGCCGGAGGGGCATTTATTCGTCATGGGGGATAACAGGAGGGACAGCAAGGACAGCAGACATATTGGGGCGGTCCCAATGGAAGAGGTGATAGGGACGACGAATGTCGTATTTTACCCTCTTAAGGATATGAGGATCGTGAAACAGTAAGAACAAGCATTTTGGGAATGGGAAGGGACTGAAAAGGATGAAACAAGTGCTGGAAAAGGTCATTTATTACGTCTTTACCCTTTTCATTTTAATACTGTTGGGGAAAATGACATTTAAAGTATGGGAGGCATTTGTCCCTTGGAATTATAAGACGGATCTGATCGGGCTTTTTTTCGTGATGCCTCTGCTGGTGGCGGTTTCGTTTATTTTAGCCGGTTTGTCTATTAAGGTACTGCGTAAGTCTGGTTGAGAAGGGTGTATATATGAATTACGTTCAACGGGTGAAAGAAATCCAGCGCCTTCAATGGGAACTAATGGTGGATTATTGGTTTTTACATCTTGGGATGGTGATCGTCGGGGTGGGGATCATGATTGTTTGGATACTGAAAAAATGATGGCAACCGGGTCCTGTCTTCAATGAAAGGAGGCAGGACCCGGTTTCGTACTATTTCCTGACGTTCAGGATCTGAAGAATCGATTCGTAGCACACGGTTCGATAATAACCGTGGAGGGAATCGTCATCCCGCATGAGCCACTGGATCAGACTGCCGTCGATCATGGCACGCATGGCCTTGGCCGCTTGTTCGATGTTGTCTACATGAAAGATGTGTTCTTCGATCCCCTGTGTGATGATGCTTTCGCCGATGGACCAGCAGTTTTCATAGAATGCCTGGTTGATTTCTTTGTAGCGGTCATCGTTTTTGACCTGGGCCAGGAAATCCAGGTAGACCCGGTAGAAGGATTTGTTTTCACCGGGACTGATGAAGACCTGATTGATATAGGCTTCCAGCTTGTCGAGGGCGGTTTCTTTTTCTTCCATCGCTTCGGCTTCTTTTTCATAGATCCTTGTGGTGATCCACTCAAAAAGATGGGCGAATACGTCTGCTTTATTGTCAAAATAGTAGTTGGTGACGCCTTTACTCACATCTGCATAGTCGGCAATATCCTGCAGGGTCACGGATTCATAGCCTTTTTCTGATGGCTGCCTGAAAGGCGGCTTTCAGTATTTGTTTGCGTCGCTGTTCTGCTTTATTAGCCATTGCTGCATCGAACCTCCATTTGAAACCTCACCTCTATTATACAAAACATTTTACACTTGTACGACCATTTTATACTGACTGGACAAAATAAATTGACCGGTCAGCATAAAATGTACTATGATGGAGTCAATCAATTGGAAAGGGGAATGATTCAGTTGTCTAAAGAATTTAAGGCTCTTGTCGTAAATAAATCCGGGGGAAGATTTTTCAGTGAACGTTGAATCACTGACGTTTGATGACCTGCCGGAAGGGGATGTGACGATCCGGGTCCATTATTCAAGCGTAAATTATAAAGACGGGCTGGCAAGTATCCCTAAGGGGAATATTGTGAAGTCTTATCCGTTCGTCCCGGGGATTGACCTCGCCGGAATCGTGACTTCGTCCAGTGACTCCCGCTATCAGGAAGGGGATAAGGTCATTGTAACGAGCTATGAACTGGGCGTTTCCCACTACGGTGGATACAGTGAATACGCAAGGGTCCCTGCAGATTGGGTGGTCCCGCTGCCGGAGAACTTGACGATGAAAGAAGCCATGACGTTGGGGACGGCAGGATTTACAGCCGCCCTGTCCATCCATCAATTGGAGAAGAACGGCTTGACGCCTGAAGACGGTCCCGTTTTAGTAACAGGGGCGACAGGCGGTGTCGGAAGCATGGCCGTATCCATGCTTGCGAAGCGCAACTATGAAGTCGTCGCCAGTACCGGGAAAGAATCGGAGCATGACTACTTGAAGAAGTTAGGGGCGAAAGACGTGATCTCCCGTGATGAAGTGACGCCTGAGAAGATCCGTCCAATAGGGAAACAGCGCTGGGCAGGTGCCGTCGATCCCGTGGGCGGCAAGACATTGGCTGCTGTTTTGAGCCATACACAGTATGGCGGATCCGTCGCTGTCAGTGGACTCACCGGCGGAGTGGATGTCCCGACAACGGTATTTCCTTTCATCCTGAGAGGAGTCAACCTGTTGGGAATCGATTCGGTCTATTGCCCTAAAGACCTGAGAGTCACCTTATGGGAGCGAATGGCTGGTGACTTAATGCCTGAGGGATTGAATGAGATTCAAAATGAAGTTTCATTCCATGAGCTGCCTCAAGCACTGTCTGACATCCTGGCCGGCAAAGCAAGAGGAAGAACGATCGTGAATATTTTAGAATAGGCAGAGGAGGCTTATCCTGGGAGGGATGAGCCTTTTTTTGGCAATAAAATAAACGATTGAGTTCTTTGGGTTATTTTGGAATAATTGGTAGTGGGTATAAAGCCTTTTAGATGGATGATAGTAGAGATAAACGATAAGGGGGATCATCGATGAAAAAAAAACATCACCATTCTTCACACCAATGATCTACACGGAAACTATGAATTAGTGATCAGACAGGCTGCATACATAAAGAAACGGGTCAGTGAGCTGAAGGCGGAGGGGGAAAGTTACCTCTTATTGGACGGCGGGGATCATTTGGATATGAGCATCAACGAATGCCTGGCGACGGATGGCCGTATGCATTTAGAGATGCTTGAAAACGTCGGTTATCATGCCATGTCTGTTGGGAATAATGAGCTGCTGCGATCGACGACGGAGCTTGTACGTAAGCACAGCCGCGAGTCCAGTGTTCCCTGGTTGCTAGGGAATCTGACAGAGGGTGACGGGACAACCATCGGCGGGATGAAGGAAACCCTTCTTCTGACTGTAGAGAACGGTGTGAAAATAGGGTTGTTTGGTGCAACGGATCAATTCGGTGATCTTTATGAAAATAAGCATGGATTCAGGAACCGTGACACTGTTCAGTTCATGAAAGAAGCAGTGGCTGACCTTAAAGAACGGGGAGCCCATGTTATTGTCTTCTTATCCCATCTGGGTTATGAAGCGGATGTGGAGATGGCGAAGGAAGTCAGCGGCTTGGTCGATGTGATAGTGGGGGCACATTCTCATACGGTTCTCGAAAGCCCTGTTGTGGAATCAGGTGTTGTGATTGTGCAAGCGGGATCCTATGGACAATACGTGGGGGAGTTAGTCTTGGATGTCATCATGGAAAACGGCCATCATCGGATTGGATCGTTTGAGGGAAGATTAGTGGAAATGACTCCAGAGTCCGAGGCTGATCCTGACATGAAGGCGATCTTAGAAAAGGGACGTGAAGAAACAAGGGAGTTTTTATCGGAGGTATTATACACAACAAGTGAATCCCTGACTCATGCCGGGGTCATTCAACTCATGGCAGAAGCGGTTCGGGACTATTGGAAGGCGGACATTGGAATCATGTATGGAGGGGCCGCTGTCGAAGAAGGATTGAATGCAGGAGATGTGACCATAGGGGATGTATTGAATCGGTGCAAAAGCATGCACTCCCCTGTTTTGATGGAGCTGAAGGGTGAACAATTGGCCGGATTGATAACAGATTCACTCCACGAAGAGGTCAACTCTAAGCCTGTATATGGAAACGGGTTTCGTCCACACGGAATCCCAATCGGTGCATTGGCCTTCTCGGGAGTGACTTGGAAGCAACGTGACGGCGTCGTTTCACATATAGAAGTAAATGGAGAGAGTCTAGTAGATGACAAGAGATACAGAGTAGGAACAGGATCTCCGTTATTGTATGAAGAGGTTTGCGGATATTCGTCGGTAACAGGGAACACGCTGTTGAAAGTCGGAAAAAACGTGATGGTGAAGGATGTGTTTATAAAGTATTTAAGAGAACGCAGGGAATCATCCGTTACGATCTGAGAGGAGCATCCATTCTGTTTAATGGTTCTTCGGGGAATATAGAAGACGATCAGTGACTGCCATGGGCCACTGATCGTTTTTCTTATATCTACTATGTTCGTTAACTAAGAAGATAGTGTAGGAGGGGATACGTTTCAATCCCCATTGAGTGCCCGGGTCAAAGCACGTATCGCTTCCAATACCTCTTTCACATTTTCCCCGTCATTCATTTCATTTCGGGCATGAAGCAGGACGGGTCTCACGGACTCGACGGAGCGTCCGAATTCGTACATCCATTCATATCTCGGAACCATCCAGGTATGGAAATGGTGGGTGGTGTCTTCATTGTAGAAGTAGTAGACATAGTCAATTCCCAACACGTCCCGCTGTGCTTTTCGGATCCTGGTTAAACTGTTGATGTAATCCAGCTTTTCTTCTTCGGTTAATTCATCGAAGCATGTGATATGCCGTTTGGAAGCCAGTATGATTAACCCTCGAATCGGATAAGCCACATCCTGGTGGGCGTGGAAGTATTCCGTTTCCATGACGACGCCCCCGTCAGGCTCAATCAATCCCCTCGTTAAAGCACAGCTTAAACACTCGACTTCCACGGTGGTACCGTTTGATAAGGTGATTTCTCTCATGACGCTTTTCCTCCAATTGGCGAATGCTGATTGTTTTATAAAGTAACTTCTGCCAAGCTTCTGGATAGTACCTGGCTGCTATACATCACATCTCCCATCAGCCAGAATAAATTGGCAAGGAAAAGCAGCGCTAGAATGATGGCATAAATCTTTTTGCGTTCGATTATACTCCTGAACAAAAAGAACGATAGATAGATTAGAATAAATAAGGCCCATACGTAGTCAAACCAAGTTGCTTCCACCGCAAACGTTTTAAACGTCAATAGGATGAAAAAAAAGGGTTAAGAAATAACGGGTGATGTTTTCGTACTTTTTACTGATTTGTTCCAATACATACTCCTCCGCATCATCCCCTGCCGCGGGCTTTTTGCGTATTTTTCTTTACAAGTGTTCCGGTCAATACTAGTACAATTCCTATCAGGCCTGCAGTGAACTCTGCAATATAGAACTCTCCATCCCGTATCAGCCGGATGAGAAAGCTCCCACCAAAAACGAGGGTGAACGTGATGCCCAGGGAGAAGAGAAATCGTTTCATTTTCATTGAATTCACCTCCTTAATTGTACAGGTCCATCAGGGAGCGTATTGGCAAGAATGATGTAGATCAGGACATTAACAGGTAAAAAGATGAAGAGCAGTCTTACCATGAAAGAGGAGACTTCAAAGTATTCGGCAATTCCTCCGCACACACCTGAAATGGATTTGTCAGTAGTGGATTTTCGCAGCTTTTTGTTCAGGATCTTTCACTCCTTTATTAGAGAACTCTAGGATTCTTCACTTGCTTACTACCCCGATACAAATTTAATTTTGGTACACATTATGACCATTCTAAAGTAGAAAGTAGTAGTTGATTTCCGCTACAGGATGCTCGCTTTTCGCGGGGCTGGTGGTGAGCCTCCTCAGCTGCGCCTCCGGGGTCTCACCTGTCCAGCTTCTCCCGCAGGAGTCGAGCACCTTCCGCTCCAATCAACTTTCAGAGCTTGAAATTCTAACTAAATTCAGATAAATAAAAAGGGTGAATAAAGAGAATGTTGTTACAAGATTTTAGACCTCTTCTTCCACTTGGATATCATCATCGTTTTTTCCTAATATTTCTATTCTAACATTGAAAAATCTGAATGATAAGACTATGATTCTATGTATCTATAGCTGATCAAAAGGGAGGAAAAGAGGATGAAGTTTGTTTTTGATTTGGACGGGACGATTTGTTTCAAAGGGGAGCCTTTGAGCAAGGAGATTTGTCAGGCATTGGATGCGTGCATGGAGAAGGGGCATGAGATCATCTTTGCTTCGGCCCGGCCGATCCGTGATTTACTACCTGTACTGCCAAAAGACTATCATGGCTTTCGAATGATTGGAGGGAACGGCGCATTTACGTATGAAAATGAGAAAGTGAACGTACATACGTTTGAAGAAGAGACCGTCCATAGGATAAAAGAAATCATCGAAGAGAATCAGCTCACCTCCATTTGATCGACAGTGACTGGGATTACAGCTATACGGGTGATCACCATCATCCAATCTTCCGAAATCTTGATCCTGATAAAAGGGCGGTCAACAAGGAATTGAATGAATTAAGGGTGATTACGAAGGTGGTATTATTTACAACCGACAACCGCATCAGGCAGAAGCTGTCTCAGCTCCCTGTTACATTATATGAGCACGGAAATGAGGCATTACTTGATATCAGTCCACAGGGCATCCATAAAATGGTGGGTCTGATGCAGATGGGAGTCCGTCCGGGAGAGTTCGTTGCTTTCGGAAATGATCAAAACGACCTTTCCTTATTTCAGAATGCGGCGTACAGTGTCTGTGTGGGGCAACACCCTGTTAAAGAGAGTGCTTCGACTGTGATCGACAGGGATGAGGTTTCATTTACCATCAAAGAAATAGGAAGAAAACCGCCGGTGGCAGAGCCCGCTTTATAATGGAAAGGTAAGAGGCAGGCTGATTCTCATAAGAATTGTACCTGCCTTTTCCCTTTGGCTATCACTCTATGAAGATCCATCCATTCCATACCATTCCTAAAGCAGGGACGTTATTGTTTCAATTGGGAACCGGTTATTACTCTGAATGGGACATATCGGAAGAGATGAAGATCATCGTAAACAGAAGTCTGCTCCTATTGATCATTTGTGGACTGCTGCTTTCCCTTTTATTCTCCAGGCAAAAGGTGTTTCTTTTTGCCGCCATACCAGATTGGCAGAAACGCATTGTGTTTCCCTATCACTCGATCAAGTTATCCTATTTTCTACTTATTGGATTGATTGGATAAAAAAGAATAGAAACAATGAAACAGTAGAACGATAGACAGGGGTTAAGAGGGAGATGAAAAGTAAGATCGAGACCGGAAGCATTCCCCACATAAACAACTTGTACGAAAAAAGGACAATGCCCGAAAAAAATAAACATCCTGCAATGGATAGAAATATATGTCGTTTAACCGGTTGTATAGGGCATCCCTCCATGATCTCCTGTGAGTGATTGACAGAATACTAGTATCTTGATAGTAACATAATTTCCCTTTTTTTCTCATACATTGTTACGTGACCCGTTAATCGCCAGGCGGGTCTATTGCAGGTTAATGCTACGTTCTTACCAAGCTGTTATAAAAGCGTTACATCATTAATATGAACAAGCTCAGTAGTGTACACGTCTTTGGTAATTTCTATTTGTCCATTTCCGTAAATCCAGAAGATCTTATATACTTCGTTGTTATATAAAACTTTGTCACCAAGGTTGTATTCTGTAAAATTCAATCATTCACCCACTTATCAATGCAATAGACCCATGACTATATTACCAATCTTTGAGCAGATCCGACTTTCTAATCCGGGAGCTTTATGGTTGGATTTCATGCTTTGTACCCATAAATTCTCAGGGAATCATCCCGGAATATTCTTTTAGGATTATAACGTTGTTTTTTAGGAGCGTGGGAAAAAGAATATATGGTCAACGACTATGGCGATGGTTTCTGGAAGCCGGTTTAGTTCAGATGGTGCCCCCCCTGTATGTGAATTTTATTCCAGGATTGGGATGGATCATTCGGTATAAATTAAATTACAGAAATGTTAAAAACATCCATACGGTGTTTGGCTTTACCCTCACGAGGTATATAACCAATGTACAAACGTACAGCACCATTTTCACTATACTTAAGGAGGATTTTATTTATGGCAAACAGTAACAACAGTAATAACAACAGCAGCAACAGCAACAAAATGAGTTATGAAGAAGCTGGCCGTAAGGGTGGGGAACAGACAGCGAAGAACCACGACAAGGAATTCTACCAAGAGATCGGTGAGAAGGGTGGAGAAGCCACCGCACAGAATCATGATAAGAAATTCTATCAGGAAATCGGGGCGAAGGGCGGAAGAGAGTCCGGAAGTTCCAACAGCTCCAATAGTTCAAGTAATTCAAACAGCAGTAATAACTAGAAGCCGGGTATAGTCCAGGTAAACCAAAAAGACCTGTCGTCCTAACGACAGGTCTTTTTGCGTTTTATTCTATTGTGAAATTCCAATCTTAATAATCGGTCATTAGGGATAAGAAAGGTTCCAGTGCCTTCATCGGTCTTATGTGAGTCTTAAAGATTTGATAGCTTGCTTGAGCGTTGATTCTACTTGAATGTCTGAGAAGTCATTCCAGTTTTCAACGGCTTTTTTGGCAAGGTCGGGGTGAATGCCCGTAAAGAGTATCGTTACACCGACCAATTTAAGAGAATCAGTAATTTTCATTAGATTCCCGATACTTTGTGAATGGATGTGGGAAAGGCCGGATAGATCAAGGATGATGTAATCCAATTCACCTTTTGCAGCTTCTCGCAAAGTACGATCGATAATTAAAGAGGTTCGTTCTGAATCACACTCTCCAATAAGAGGGAGGACAGCCACATGATCAAAGATCGGCACGAGAGGCACGGATAGCATCTGGATTTGTGCGCTTTTCTTTTCTAAATCCAGCACATTCCCAAGTAATGTCGCCATCGTCATAAATATATCCTTATGCTTCTGTGTAAAATGATACGGACGTAAGTCCATACCGCAAAGAGTCCCATAATTATCGCCATTTTTATAATAAATGGGTACTCCGATAAGCGATCCGCCTCCAAGACTTTTCGTCACTTCCATGTTTTTCGTAAGGGCTGAAGTGTTCAGGTTTTCAATGATGAGTGGTTCACGACCACCCTTTACAATAAATTGTCAGAATGAATCACGATAAAGGGTTTCAAAGCCCGACGGAAGAACGACGTCATTACGGTTAAAGGCTCGGAGGATACTCACCTCTTTTTTATCATTTTTAGCAAGGAAAAAGGTGTTTACGTCTACAAACTTACTTATGAGTTCTAAAACATCTTCCGCAGCTTCTTCAATCGATTTGTAGGTTGGGTCCAGGGTATTCGTCATTTTGTCACCTACTTCCCCAGCAAGTCTTGTACAACTATAGGTAAAGGTAGAAAAATATACCTATACTGACAGTCTATCAGATTGATAGTTTAATACTATGATTTTCACTCGTGATGGGGAAAATGGAGTCGAACAAGGATTTAAGAGGTTTAGGGTTAGAAGATTTTGTGAAAGAGGTTAGATGAAATAATAGAGGACGGGCCCCTTTTGCATGTGGCAAACACGAAAGACCTGTCAAAGGACGACAGGTCTTTTTAAACTAACACTCCTTAGATTCTAGGAGGTGTTTCTAGTGCAGTTAATTGGTTTGATCAGCAAGTTTCACTAGAACATGGGCCATATGTTCACGCTCTTCCTTGTTCGCTGCATTCCATAATTCATTCAGGACTTTTTCTTCACGGTTTCGTGGTTCTTCGTGTTTCGACAGGTAATCAGCGACCCGCTTGGCGCCTTTTGACAAGGCTTCCTCACTTAGACCAAGCTTTTCCCCTTTTTGCACCTGATCTCCCAGGTAGTCCTTGAACGAATCGAAGTGTTTGAGGATGTCTTCTTTTTTGTCTTCATTCATTTGAGTGGCTGCTTGTTTTGGATCTTGTGCGATAATGAATTCCTCCTTAATGGTAGTTGTTTGTTTTATTCCCATGTGGGATGACTATAAACGTTAATTGGAACATTCAGGGGTATGGATAGGAGAGTTCTAAAAAGGGATTGAGTTCACCTTCTTGTTTTGAAATAATTGGCAGTAGGTAAAAACGTTTACAGGAGGGGTGTTATGCGCGAATATCTAGATGCATTTTTAGAAGCTTGGAAGAATTCTTCTTTTATAGAGTTCGAGTCATTCATATCGACAGATTATCAGGCAAGGGAAATCAGGGACGGGGAAATCGTTGATTTTGGCTATGAGGAATCGATTCAAGGCTGGAAGCAGGGATTTCAATATGTCAGAGAGAATCAAGGTGAGTGGGAGGTAAAAGAGGTTTCGGTCATTCCTTTGAAAGAGGATGAAGTGATGGCGATTCTTTCGGCTGCGATTGTAATGGAAGGGAAGCCGTTCGAAACATGTCACTTATTCTTTCATACGTTCAAGAAAGGGGAGAACGACGACTGGAAGCTGGTGAGAAGCTATATTGAGACGGGAGTTGAGAGAGAAGGGTAAAGAGGAACGGACCTTGAAACGCTCCATTTAGAGTTCGTTTGGTATGGGGGAGTCGATGGAAGGTCCGTCCCTGATCAAATGAACATGTCACATAAGGAAAAAATACATATACATGGAGGTCTCTATGAAAACAGTGATAGCATTCAGCGGTGGAAAAGATTCCACCCTGGCTTTATATACCATTCAACAACATCCTGAATATGAAGTGGATTCACTCCTTGTGACGCTGACGGAAGGGTTTGGCCGGGTTTCGATACACGGTGTCCGGCATGAATTGTTGAAGCTCCAGGCCGAGTCCCTGGGGATTTCCCTCCGTGAGGTATGGATCCCGGAGGATTGCTCGTATGAGGTGTACCAGGAACGGATGGGCAAAGCCGTTTCGGACATGGCCGATGACGAAATCACACATATGGTATTCGGGGACATCCACCTGGAGGATGTGAGGGAGTACAGGGAGAAGATGCTTACAGATACGGGCATTACACCACTATTCCCTTTGTGGGGGAGGTCTGTCGGGAAACTGAGCCGTGAGTTCATCGAGCTTGGTTTTAAAACCGTGCTGACGTGTGTGGATATGGAGCAGCTGGACCGATCCTTCGCCGGAAGAGTCTATGATGAGGCGTTCATTGAGGATTATCCTGAGGACACCCGAAACATTTGCGGGGAGAACGGGGAGTTTCATACATTCGTGTTTAATGGGCCGAACTTCCGGTTCCCGATTCAGTATGAGCTCGGGGAGGAGAGAGTGACACGGGATTATGTGAGCGGCAAGGACCGTTTTCTGTACAGGGATGTGGTGTTACAAAGAGATTCAGATCTGAAAGATAAATAAACTAGTGAAGAGGGATGAAACATGACGACGACGGTTAAAGAGCTTCTAACTAAGGGTGAAGTGATAGGGTCCTACCCGGTGATGAAGGAATTACGGACGGATTTATCCGAAGCAGAATATTTGGCCTTATATGATGAGATGAAGCTGGAAGGGTACCGTCTCTTTGCTCTGTGTGTGGACGATGAGATCGTGTCCCTGGCCGGCATTGTGAAGCGGGTGAATTTTTATCATAAGCATCATATCTTCATCTATGATTTGATTACGTCTTCAAACCACCGTTCAAAGGGATATGGAAAGCAGCTGCTGGAGTATATCCATACGTTTGCCGAGGAGAGCGGGGCTGACTGCGTGGCACTGGATTCGGGTTTTCCACGGGTTGATGCCCACCGCTTTTATGAGGAGAAGATGGGGTATGAGAAGAAGAGTTATTCGTTCAGGAGGAAGGTGTAGATTTCTGACAAATAGCTTTTGTAAGAAGGAGGGGTCAAATGTACACTACAGAAACCTTGCCCCAGTGGTTCTGGATCATCTATTACTCTCTCGGTTTCCTGACGATTGCTGCGGCTGTTTATTCGATTAAACAGAAACAGATGGTGTGGCGGTCACTGATGACGATCTTCATCACCCTATCGATTCCTGTGGTCGGGATTGCCAACGGCATATACCGAGAGGAACATCAGGATGAATGGGAGCAGTGGCTTGCACACCTGGGAAGCGGATCTTTATGGGCCTATTATCTATTGTCCGGTTATCTTTGGATAGTGATTTGGTGGGGAATGTTCATTCGTAAAAGAGTATGGGGAAAGAAGTCGTTAGCTGATTGAAAATCATTATAAAACGGGGTGGATCTACTGCCATGAGGGTAGAGGTCCGTCCCTCTTTTTTTGTCACAGAATATACACATGGGGGTATATTGATTTTGAGGTGCAGGGCTCTTATAATAAAGGTGTGAGAAATTTTGTGAATTGTTTAACAAACTTTGATGAGAGAAGAGGGGAAGTTACATGAGGAAGAAAATTGTGATTGTAGGCGGGGTTGCCGGGGGAGCGACTGCGGCGGCAAGACTTCGCAGGATCAGTGAGGAAGATGAGATAGTCTTGATAGAAAAGGGAGAATATATCTCTTTCGCCAACTGCGGGCTTCCGTATTATATCGGTGAAGTGATTACCAATAGAGAGGCATTGCTCGTTCAAACCGTAGAGGGGATGTCAAAGAAATTCAATCTAGATATCCGAAACCTGAGTGAGGTGGTGGAGATTCATCGCGACCGGAAAACCGTATCCATCAAACGAGTGGAGACGGGAGAGGTGTATGAAGAAAGCTATGATAAGCTGATCCTTTCACCTGGGGCCCGTCCCATCGTCCCGCCTTTAGAGGGATTGAAGGAAGCTATGAATGTGTTCACTCTCCGGAATGTGCCCGACACTGATCGAATCAAGGCATGGGTGGATGAAACGAAGCCGAAAGATGCTGTGATCATCGGCGGGGGATTCATTGGCCTGGAAATGGCTGAGAACCTGCATCACCGCGGTGTGCGGGTGACGGTGGTGGAGCTTGGGAATCAGGTGATGGCACCCATCGATTATGAGATGGCTTCGATTGTCCATCGTGAATTGGAGAATGAACATGTCGATTTATATCTGAACGATGGAGTGAAGGCCATTAAGGATCATGGCCGGACCATTGTCCTTCAGAGCGGCAGGGAATTAACGAGTGAGTTGACGATCCTGTCCATTGGGGTGAGACCTGAAAATGAACTCGCGGTTCAAGCGGGATTGACAGTGGGGGACCGGGGAGGAATCGTGGTCAACCCGCATCTGCAGACGGATGATCCCGATATTTATGCCATCGGTGATGCCATTGAAGTGAGAGATTACATCCAGGGAACACCTGCCATGATTCCCCTTGCATGGCCGGCTAATCGTCAGGGGAGGCTGGCGGCTGATCATATCAACGGGAAGGATGCCGAGTATAAAGGAAGTCTTGGTACCTCTGTTGCCAAGGTGTTCGGATTGACCGTTGCCGCAACAGGGAACAATGAAAAAATGTTAAAGCGGATGGGAATCCCGTATGAAGCGGTGCACATCCATCCTAATTCCAATGCCGCCTATTATCCAGGGGGAAGTCAGCTGTCGTTGAAGCTCTTGTTCGATCCTGAAACAGGTGAGATATTCGGGTCCCAGGCGGTAGGGTATAAAGGCGTGGAGAAACGGATCGATGTCATCGCGACGAGCATCAAAGGAAAGTTGAAGGTATGGGACCTGGCTGATCTTGAACTCGCTTATGCCCCTCCTTATTCATCTGCCAAGGACCCGGTCAACATGGCAGGGTACGTAGCTGGAAACGTCGTGGACGGAGAGCTGAGCGTCGTGCATCATCATGAAATCGACAGCATCATCCAAAAAGGAGGCTATCTCCTGGACGTAAGAGAGCCGGAAGAAAGAGAGTTTGGCTACATCACGGGTTCCGTCAACATTCCTTTAGGAGAGTTAAGAGACCGGTTGACGGAGCTGCCTGACGCACAACCCATTTACGTGACTTGTCAGGTGGGGCTGAGAGGATACCTGGCAACGAGAATCTTAACGAACCATGGATTTAAGGCGAGTAATCTAAGCGGCGGCTATAAAACGTATAGGCTGGGGAAATAGGGAAGGTCCGTCCCCGATCGGATCATGGTGCAGGTTGCAGGGTAACCAATGGCGGCCGTCGTCAATAGGCCTCATGGGAATGAGTAGAGAGAAAAGAAGGGGCCGGGGAAATCCGCCCCTTCTTTTTATGGAGAGCCAGGTAAGACAATATACCCCTTTCCCCCCCCCTAGTCGCATGGATTCCCTTCGTTTATAATAGTAGGGTATACAAGGGGGATCGTTGAATGGATAGTTTGCAGCATTTTTTGATCAATTTACTAGTTATTTTTCTTTCCATTTTCTTTATCCAGTTTTGGATGCATAAGCGGGGGCTCAGCAGCAGGAGGCAGGAGTATCTGTTTTTCTTCTCACTGGGATTTTCCATCCTATTCTGCATGATGTTCCCGTTTAAGATAAGTGACGGGCTTATTTTTGATCTTCGTTTTATCCCGTTTCTTCTGGCCTGTTTTTATACTCATCCCATTACGGCGGCTGCCCTCGGTGTGCTGATTGCGGTTATCAGGTTCATCAATGGGGGGAGTAGGGGTTTGGATTCCCGTCGTCACCCTTCCTATTTTATACTTGTTGTCCATGTGGCTGCGTCCGGTTTTTCACCGGAAAAAGCTGAACGTCCGTTTAGTCATCACCTCCTCCCTGGTCTTCATCACCTGCACCGGAATATTGGTCAGCATTCATCTGTTATTCCAGCATGTCATTACTTTGTCGTTCACCTTTACGTTCATCATCATCCATGTTCTCGGAATGATCTTATCTGTTTCCCTGGTGGAATACTTCAGAGAGCAGAATCTGCTCCTGACGAAGCTCATCCGTATGGAGAAAGTAGAGATCGTCAGTCACTTGGCTGCAAGCATTTCCCATGAGATCCGAAATCCCCTTACTTCTTCAAGAGGCTTTGTTCAGATGGTCAGAGAGTCATCCACCGTCACAGAGAAGGAAAAGGAATTTTTGAAAATCGCCATTGAGGAAATGGACAGGGCAACCGATATCATCCATGATTATCTGACCTTTGCCAAGCCTTCCCCTGAAAGAGTCGAGAGTCTTTCTATAAAGGAAATGACCGAGAAAGCGATCCAGGTCATCAATCCTCTTTCCAATATGAATAACGTTATCATTGAGTCCACCGTTGCTCCCCATCAGGTGAAAGGGAATCCGGGACTATTTTTGCAGGTTCTTGTGAATCTGTTTAAAAACAGCATTGAAGCCATGCCTCAAGGTGGGCAGATTCGGGTATCGTCCAAGACGGACGATCATATGGTGTGCATGATCATCGAGGACGAAGGAGTCGGGATGACCCCCCATCAAATTACCCGCCTCGGCGAACCCTACTTCTCCACGAAAGAAGGGAAGGGGACAGGCCTTGGGATGATGGTCGTCTTCCGGGTCATTGATGCCATGAAAGGAGAGATACAGATCGAGAGTGAAGTTGGCGGAGGGACAAGCATCACAATCAGTCTTCCGTTAGGATAGGGGCTCCTATCCTTTTTTTTGTTTAGCTATGTTCAATAACTCTGTTGATAGTTGTATCCCAGGAACAATTGAAAAGGACCGGGCGTACTTTGTTCGGTTTTTTTATATTTTTGTAAGATCGTTGAGTTTATCGCGTCTTATATGTAAGGAGGTGAGATGGTGACACAGCTTGAGGATATTTATAATACATACTTTAAAGATGTATTTTTATATGTGTATAGTTTATCTGGCGATAAGCATATCTCTGAAGATATCACTTCGGAAACTTTTATGAAGGCATTAACCTCGCTAGACAGTTTCAGAGGAAATAGTGATATCCGTGTTTGGTTATGCCAAATTGCCAAAAACAGTTATTACTCTTATTTGCGTAAGAATAAAAGCTTGGTGGATCTTGAGTCGGCTCCAGAATCAGCTAGTGGAGACAATGTAGAACAAGAAATAGCCATTTCAGAAGCGTCTACGAAGGTACATGAAGTGATCCAGAATTTGAAAGAGCCATACAAAAAGGTCTTTACTCTCCGTGCATTTGGAGAACTGTCATTTAAGCAAATTGGCAAATTGTTTGGAAAAAGTGAAAACTGGGCTTGTGTTACTTATCACCGTGCTAGAGAAAAAATTAAAGCGCGATCGGAGGATTATAGATGAAAAGTAGCTGTAATATGATTAGAGATATACTGCCGTTATATGTCGAGGATATGGCAAGTCAAGATACTAGAGATCTAGTTGAAGAACATATCGCTTCTTGTGAGAACTGTAAAAAACGACTTGAAGAAATGAGGACTTTTGAAGAACCGCCAGTAGATACCGATATAGCTCCCTTAAGAAACATACAACATACATTGCGTAAGAAAAAGCTGCAAACGATTATTCTTTCAGTCATGGTAACATTGGTTTTTGCAGTGGTTACAATCGCTTATCTGACTACCCCAGCATACATCTCTTATAATGAAAATCCGGTTTCAATTATGGAAAAGGATGACGGAACTGTCCTTTTGAATTTTAGCGAAGAAGTCTCTGGATTTAATGTAAATCAATATCCAGCAGCAGACCATTCAGGTTATGTCTATGATATAACGACATGGGAAACGATTTGGCAACAGAAAATAAACAAAAACAACCTGGAAAATACGGTCTTAAACCCGAATGGGGAAACGGTCGCTTCGATCTACTATTACAATACCGATGGAATTGAAAATACGTTAATTTATGGAGATCCACTAACGGATGGTTCTGTCATGACGTTACCTCGGCTTGTTTTAAGCTACTATGTGTTGTTTGCTATAGGATTTTTACTTATTTGTGGAATGGGATTGGTCATATTCCGTAAGAACGAAAAAATAAGAAATGCTCTAGAAAAAATGATTCTATTGCCTATCTCGTACCTGTTTGCTCACTTACTTATAAAAGGCCTTCACTCTGCCACTTACCTTGCTGGACGAGACCTTTATGTAATAGTACTTGTCACAATGTCTTTATATGTTGGGTTGTTAGCTGGAAGGAACATATTAAAAAAATGATCAATGAAGAAGCCGAAAAGCACGTTATCATAGTTGTTGCTTTCACTGGTTAATAATAGGCTAACCAATCAGCGATTTTTTTCTTCATTTTAGTTCTATATGACTTGATACCGAGGGGACCGAGATAGATTCAGATTTCTAAAACATGGCCAAAAAAGTATCCCTTGCATTGGTTGAACACCACTGATCAGAGTCCCTCTAAAAAGGAGGGATTGTTGAATAACTCAGGGAACCCCCACTGTTGCGGAGTTCCCTTTTTTAGTTCAATTATCAACCATTTAACATAGCTTTTTGTTTAAGGGAAAGAAAGGTCCGTCCCTCTCAAAGTGTCCAAATCGCTGTCTGAAGTGTCCGGATTCTGGACAGGGTCGAGGTTTATAACCTGCTCGGGGCAGGCGAAACAGTTTTGGCACATTTCTTGCAATGTAGGGAGTTGAATCGATATTTCAGGAGGTCATGTAATGAAGATCAGGGAGTCCAGTGCAATTGTGACAGGTGGAGCGTCAGGTTTAGGGGAAGCGACAGTGAGGCAGATCATCCGGAACGGCGGAAAGGCAGCCATCCTGGATGTAGCGGAGGAAAGAGGCCGGGCCCTTGTAGATGAACTGGGAGAAAGGGCGATTTACATCCAAACGGATGTAACGGGTGAGGAAGAAGTCGCAAACGCCATTCACCAAACGGTGGATTCGTTCGGGGCGGTGAATACCGTGGTGAACTGCGCAGGGATCGGGATTGCTTCCAAGCTCTTATCACGTAAAGGCATCCATGCCCTTGAGACATTCTCTAAGGTGATTTCCATCAACTTGATCGGCACGTTCAATGTGATCAGGCTGGCAGCTGAACAGATGTCCAGTAATGAACCGGATAAGGATGGTGAAAGGGGAGTGGTCATCAATACGGCATCGGTGGCGGCATATGAAGGTCAAATCGGGCAGGCAGCCTATAGTGCTTCCAAAGGCGGAGTGGTGGGGATGACGCTTGCCCATCGCAAGGGAGCTTGCTGCTTACGGTATCCGGGTGATGACGATTGCGCCGGGATTGTTCCACACTCCGATGTTTGAATCTCTTCCGGAAGAAGCCGTTACATCCCTTGGCAAAATGGTTCCATTTCCACAACGCCTCGGGCATCCGGAGGAATATGCCCATCTCGTCGAAAGCATTCTCACCAATCCCATGCTGAATGGAGAAACGATCCGACTGGACGGCGGCATCAGGATGCAGCCGAAATAAAGCAGGGCCCCCTTTTAAATAAAAAAAAGGGGGTCTTTTCACGTGGAAGAAGTGACCTTTCGTACGGAAAGCTTTATACTGAAAGTAACAAATTGAATTTTCAGATTTTATCAGTGTGGTCTCCGAGGGCCGCCATCAACGATAAAAAGAGAATGATAGAGGGGGACCTTGAGATGCTTCAGTTCCGGGATATTGTCACACCTGTCGAGGGTGTGATCACGGAAGGAACAACGCTGAAAGAAGCGATCGAAATCATCAAAGAGAAGAAATGGAACTTGCTGCCTGTTACAGATGAAGACCGGAATCTAAAGGGTGTGTTTACACGGAGCGGGCTCTATCAAATGATTCTCGATGGATTGCCGCTTGAAACCACGATTGAGTCATACATAAAAAGGGATGCACTGGCGATTCAGGTCGATACCCCTTTCCACCGGATCGAGGAATTGGTGAAGACAAGCAAGGCGGGTACCGGGGTGGTCCTTGATGAAGAAGGCAAGCTGATGGGCTTATTGACGAAGACAGAAATGGTGATGGCGTTAGTAAAGTCGGCCAATACCCTGAAAGAGCAGCTGGAAACCATCTTAAGCCATTCCCATATGGGGGTGCTGATGACAGATGAGCATTTGCAGATCATGTATGCCAATGATGCTTTAGTGAAGATCACAGGCCGGTCTGTGGATTCCATCCTGTCCCGCCGGGTTGGGGACGTCTTCCCGAGTCTCTCCCTCTCACATCAGGGGCATCACTATGATGAGACGTATCAATCGATCGTCCATCTTTCATCCTATGAAACCGTGAATCATAAAGAAGGGAAGATCATCTTATTCCAGGACATTTCGGAAATTGAAAAGATGGCTGAGGAGCTGCAGACGGTTAAAAAGCTGAAGCTGACCATCGAGACTTCATTGGAGCACGCCTACGATGGAATCTTGATGACCGATGAACAGAACATCATTACGATGGTCAGTCCGCCTCTCCTTGAACTTTTCGACATGGACCGATCCGAGGTGCTTCATCAAGATGCGGACAAGGTGCTTCCCCAGTTGAAGCTTGCCCATGTATTTAAGACGGAAACAGCTGAAATCAGTGACTTTAACGAGAGAAAAGGGATTAAATACATTGTACATAGAATTCCCATCAAGAAGGACGGCAAGGTCATCGGGGCGATCGGGAAGGTGATGTTCCGTCAGTTGAACGAGGTGAGTGAGCTGTTCAAACGCCTCCAGAAGGCTGAGAATAAGGCAAGCTTTTATCACCGTCAGCTGCAAAAGTCAGAATCAGCCCGGTTTACGTGGGACCATATCCTGAGTGAATATCCCTATATGGATAAACTGAAGAAGAGTGCCGCCAAGGCTGCGAAAGGACGGTCGACCGTTCTGATCAGGGGGGAAAGCGGAACGGGCAAGGAGTTATTTGCCCATGCGATTCATAACAGCAGTGCAAGAAGTGACGGCCGGTTTGTCATCGTCAACTGTGCAGCCATCCCTGAAGATCTTCTGGAGTCAGAGTTTTTCGGTTATGAGGAAGGGGCGTTCACTGGAGCGAAGCAGCGCGGCAAGGTAGGGAAGTTCGATTTAGCCAATGGGGGGACGCTGTTTCTTGATGAAATCGGGGATATGTCCATTGCCCTCCAGGCAAAGCTGTTACGGGTCCTCCAGGAACGTGAATTTTATCGTGTAGGGGGGAATGAGCGCATCAAGGTGGATGTGCGCATCATCGCTGCCACCAACCGGAACCTGGAGAAAATGGTGCAGGAAGGAGAATTCAGGGAGGATTTATATTACAGGCTGAACGTGATCTCCCTGACGATTCCTCCATTGCGGGAGCGGGTTCATGATGTCGGGCATCTGACCAATAAGCTGATGGTTGAGCTGAATTCCATGCTGGGTACCAGCATTACGGGAATATCGGCAAAGGCAGAGGAAGCCTTGAGTCAATACAGGTGGCCGGGGAATGTCCGGGAGCTTCGAAATGTTCTTGAGCGTGCCATGACGTTTGCCGAGCACGGAAACATTCAGACCGAGGACCTGCCGGAATATCTCCTGGGCCAGCTGCAGGAGCCGGTGATTCAGCACACCGGACTTGCTGACGATGCTGAGCTTGGAGCGATCCGGAAGGCCCTGACCCAGGCGAACGGCAACAAAGCCCAGGCGGCCAGGCTTCTCGGCATCAGCCGCTCAGGCTTATATGAGAAACTGAAAAAGTACGAGCTGTCTGTCTAGACAGGGGAGCTCCCTGTCGACCACCTGTACTGTACACATAAAGGTGTCCAATTTCTGGACACCTTTTCTTGTCCCTTCTTCACATAAAGGGTGAGTTTGTTGATTTCTGAAAGTTGGCACAATTATTGCATAACAGAAGAATGAAGGCGTTTTCACTATCTATTATTTAAGGGGGAATAAAAGGATGGATATCGGATCTTATTTAGCACAAAACGCGAGGAAGAAGCCGGAAAAGCTGGCAATGGTATGTGAGGGACGGACCTACACGTATGAGCAGTTCAATCAGGAAGTGAATAAATTGGCGCACGGGCTCCTTGACCTGGGGGTTCAGAAAGGGGAAAAAGTAGCGTTAATGATGAAGAATTCAGATCAGTTTGTGCTGGCTTTCTTTGCTGGTGCGAAGATCGGTGCCGTCATCGTCCCGATCAATTTCCGTCTGACGTCATCCGAGGTCCACTACATTCTGGAGCAGTCCGAGTCATCCGTCGTGTTCTGTGACGGTGAGTTCGAGGAAACGATCACAACGGCGAGAGAAGGAACCAATGTCCTCCATGTGATCACGACGGGGACACCGAGGGTTGTAGGCCATCATTCGTTTGAAAAGGTTGTTGGGGTCGAAACCCGGGAACCGTCTGTCCTCGTCAGTGAAGACGACGATCTCGAAATCTTATACACGTCCGGTACAACAGGAAAACCGAAAGGGGCGCTATTCGACCACAAGCGCATCTTCAATGTGGGGCTAACGATGATGATCAGCATGGGCATCAATGAAGAAGAACGCTTCCTTCATATTGCGCCATTGTTCCATTCTGCCCAGCTGAACCTGTTCCTTATTTCAGGGGTGGTACTCGGGGCGACTCATATCATCCAGCGTGAATTTCATCCTGTGAAGACACTGGAAGCAATTCAGGAGCACTCCATCACTCATTTCTTTGGAGTGCCTGCCATGTATACGTTTATGGCTGCAGGTCCCAAATGCCGCGGATTACGACCTTTCTTCCATCAAGCGATGCGGTTACGGGGCGGCACCGATGGCCCCTGAGGTCGTAAGGAAGAGCATTGAACTATTCAAGACAGACCAGTTTTACAATCTGTGCGGACTCACAGAAGCAGGCCCAGGAGGAATTCTTCTCACACCGGAAGGGCATAGGACCCATTTTGGAAAAGGCGGGAAAGCAGCGTTTCTGACGGAAGCAAGAGTGGTCAATGAAGAAGGGCTGGATATTGAGCCGGGTGCGGTAGGTGAGTTTATCCTAAAAGGGGAATCCATCATGAAGGAATATTACCGGAAGCCGGAAGAAACCGCGAAAACGATCAAGAATGGATGGCTGTATACGGGGGATCTTGCCACCAGGGATGAAGATGGCTACATCACCCTTGTGGACCGGAAGAAAGACATGATCATATCCGGAGGGGAAAATGTCTATTCCATCGAAGTGGAGGAAGTTCTCTATGAGCACCCTGCCGTACTCGAGGCAGCCATCATCGGTCTCCCTGATGAAACGTGGGGAGAAGCGGTCTGTGCCGTCATCGTGGCTAAGCAGGATGCGGTGATAGATGAACAGGAATTGAAAAGCTTCTGCCGTCAGAAGCTGGCTGGCTATAAGGTTCCAAGGAGAATCTTTGTGGAAGAAGCTCTTCCGAGAAATGCTTCAGGGAAGATCTTGAAATATCAGCTGCGACAGTCGCTGAACACAGTCAAGCAATAGGGAGTTATTTATACCAGTGAGGAGAGGTTATCATGAAACACCCTTATCTAACGGACGATCACGACATCTTCCGCAGTTCCTTACGGAAGTTTCTAGAGAAGGAGGCGTATCCCTTTTATGAACAGTGGGAGGAGGAGCGGATGATTCCGCGCTCCTTCTGGACGAAAATGGGAGAGCAGGGCTATCTGTGCCCGGATATTGAAGAGAAATATGGAGGCAGCGAGGTCGATTGGGGATTTTCCGTCATCATCAATGAAGAGATTGAGCGAGTCGGCTCGGGGCTTGTCGGGGTTGGACTTCATAATGATATTGTCGTTCCTTATCTGACAGCGTATGGGACAGAGGAGCAGAAGAAACGGTGGCTGTCGAAATGCACGACGGGTGAAATCATTACGGCGATTGCCATGACGGAGCCTGGAACCGGATCGGACCTGGCAAACATCCAGACAACGGCTCTTCTCCATGGTGACCACTACATCTTAAATGGATCGAAAACGTTCATTACCAACGGAATCCACTCGGATCTCATCATTGTGGCTTGTAAAACGGATCCGAAAGCGAATCCGAAGCATAAGGGGGTCAGTCTCCTCGTTGTGGAACGGGATACTCCGGGGTTTTCCCGGGGAAGGAAGCTGAACAAGGTGGGCCTTCATTCCCAGGACACGGCGGAGCTGATCTTTGAGGATTGTGCCGTACCGAAGGAAAATCTCCTGGGTGAAGAAGGCAAGGGCTTCGTTTACCTGATGGAAAAGCTTCAACAGGAGCGCCTGCTGGTGGCCATCGCCGCCCAGACGGCATCAGAGGTGATGCTGAAGCAAACCATTGAGTATGTGAAGAGCCGGGATGCCTTCGGGAAACCGGTGAGCAAATTCCAGAACACCCAATTCAAGATAGCGGAAATGGCCACTGATATCGAAATGGGCAGGGCATTCCTCGATCAGTTGATTGCTGAGCATATGGATGGAAAGGATATTGTCACGAAGGTGTCCATGGCTAAGTGGAAGCTGACGGACATCGCCAAGAGAATCGCCGCCGAATGCATGCAGCTCCATGGAGGATACGGGTATATGGAAGAATACGAGATTGCCAGGAGATTCCGGGATATTCCCGTAGCGAGTATTTACGCAGGAACAAATGAAATCATGAAGACGATTATTGCCAAGAATATGGGTTTATAGACTGCCAGTTAGAGAGAGTAAAAGGAGAGATGGAAGATGCGGGAAGTAGTCATTGTAGAAGGTGTAAGAACACCTGTTGGAAGAAGGAAGGGAGCACTAAAGGATATCCGTCCGGACGATCTGGCTGCTCAGGTGTTGCAGGAGCTTATGAAGCGGTCAGGAATCGGGGCTGAGCTGGTGGAGGATGTCATTCTCGGGTGCGTCACACAGGCCGGCGAGCAGGCTGGTGATATTGCCAGGGTGGCAGCCCTGATTGCTGGGTTTCCCATTCAGGTGCCGGGCACGACCATCGATCGTCAGTGCGGCTCGAGCCAGCAGGCCGTCCATTTCGCGGCACAGGCCATTTTGGCCGGCGACATGGACATTGTGATCGCAGGAGGCGTGGAGAGTATGTCCAGGGTGCCCATGGGATCGAACTATGGAAGTGCCGAACCGTTCAGTCCGAAGCTGAAAGACCGCTATGAGATCATTCATCAGGGGTTATCGGCGGAAAGAATCGCTGAAGAATATGGATTGACCCGCGCGGAGCTCGATGAATTCTCTTCGGAAAGTCACCGACGCGCCTTGAAAGCACAGGCGGAAGGCTATTTTACAAACGAAATCATGCCCCTTGAGGTGACGATGGAAAACGGGGAAACAGCCGTCGTGACCGAGGACTCGGGTCCAAGGGAAGGCACGACACCAGAAACCCTTTCGGAGTTGAAAACGGTCTTCAAAGAAGACGGTGTCATCCATGCCGGAAACTCGAGCCAGATCAGTGACGGGGCTGCGGCGGTTCTCTTGATGAGCCGTGAAAAGGCAGAAGAACTCGGCCTGAAACCACGCTTCAAGGTACATACGAGAGTGGTGGTTGGTTCCGATCCTACCCTGATGCTGACCGGACCGATTCCGGCAACAGAGAAAGTCCTGAAAAAAGCGGGATTATCCCTTGAGGAGATCGATGTATTCGAGGTCAACGAGGCATTTGCCCCGGTTCCTCTGGCATGGCTCAAGGAAACAGGAGCAGATCCTGCGAAGGTCAATCCGAATGGCGGAGCGATTGCCCTTGGACATCCCCTCGGAGCGAGTGGAGCACGTCTCATGATCACCATGATGCATGAGCTGGAAAGGTCCGGAGGCCGCTATGGACTGCAGACCATGTGCGAGGGTCATGGGATGGCGAATGCGACCATCATTGAGCGTCTCGGGTAGCGCGGTTTCAACCGAAAGAAGAGGACAGACGAATAGGAGGAATGGAAATGAGTACAACGATCGGCCGCATATTTGACCTGACCGTAAAGAAATTTCCGAATAAGGAAGCCCTCTATGATGTACGGAAACAGGTCCGCTTTACTTACAGTGAATGGAATGATGAGGTGAACCGCCTTGCCCATGCCCTGATGAAGGAGGGGGTGAAAAAGGGCGACCGGGTATCGACGCTGATGTTTAATACAGAGGAATTGGGATCGGCCTTTTTCGCCTGTGCCAAAATCGGAGCGGTGTTTAATCCGATTAACTTCCGGTTGATGGGGGAAGAGGTGGCGTTCATCCTGGAGGATGCTGCCCCTAAGGTCGTCCTGTTTGAGAAGGCGGTGGAGCCTGTCATCGCTTCGATTGAGAAACGATTTCCTTACACGGCCTTCTGGTTCATTGACGAGGAACCCCCTTCCTATGCAGCGAGCTATCATGAAAAAGTGAAAGGGGCGGAACCGGATCCGGTTGTGGCGGATGTCCATGAGAATGATCCATACGCCATCATGTACACAAGCGGGACGACGGGACGGCCAAAGGGAGTCATGCACAGGCATCGGAGTATGGTGGAGCAAAGTCTGATCACCATTGGGGCGACGAAACTAAGCGCCAGTGACGTCGGGCTTGTGACCGCCCCCATGTTCCACTGTGCGGAGCTTCATTGTGCCTTTCTTCCAAGGGTGCATAGTGGCGGGAAGAATGTCATCCTTCATCAGTTTGCACCGAAGAACGTCCTGGGACTGATTGATTCTGAGAAAATAACTACGTTCTTTGCTGCGCCGACGATGTGGAATATGGTGCTGCAGGAGAATCTTGCCGATTACGATATCAAAAGCTTAAAACGAGGACTATACGGTGCAGCCCCAATGGCGCCCTCTCTTGTTCATGCCTGTCATGAACAGCTTGGAATATCACTCGTTCAGGCATATGGTATGACGGAAATGGGACCGGCCATCACCTTTCTCTCTGAAGAAGACCAGCTTTCAAAGGCCGGCGCAGCCGGGAAGGCATGCCTGAATCATGACATCCGGATTGTCAGACCGAATGAAGATGGACCGTCTGATCCCGATGAGATCCTTCCCCCTGGCGAAAGCGGGGAAATCATTGTACAGGGCCCGTGCATGATGTCCGGTTATTTTAACCGGGACGAGGCATCGGAGAAAGCCATGTATAAAGGCTGGTATCATTCCGGGGATATTGGCTACCTGGATGAAGACGGCTATCTCTGGGTCAAGGACAGGGTGGACGATATGATCATCAGCGGCGGGGAAAATATTTACCCACGGGAGGTGGAGGATGTGCTTCATTCCCATAAGGGAGTCCTGGACGTCGCGATAATAGGGCAGCCGGATGATCGCTGGGGAGAAAGTGTGACCGCCTTTGTGGTCAAGAAAGATCCTGATGTTACAAGTGAAGAGCTTGATCAATGGTGCAAAGGAAGCGACAGCCTGGCCAATTATAAACGACCGAGGAAGTATGTATTCGTTGCAGAACTGCCGCGGAATGCCAGCGGGAAAATTCAAAAATTCATGCTCCGTAAGCAAATGGAGGATGTATTGGCCAACGGACGCACCACATAAGGAGGACGAGGCGCTCACCATGTTGAAGGGGATTAAACTAATCGATTTCACCCATTATATACCCGGTCCTTTTGCCACCTTGCGACTGGCTGAACTGGGAGCGGAGGTCATCAAGATCGAACCTCCCGAAGGGGACCCTGCGAGACATAATGAGAAGGGACTTGTTTTTAAAGCTCATAACCCCGGCAAAAAAAGCATCTCCCTGAATCTGAAGCAGGAAGAGGGGAGAAGGATTGCCCTGGGCTTGCTTGAAAAGGCGGATGCTGTCATGGAAAGCTTCCGGCCTGGAGTCATGGAAAAGCTCGGCCTCGGGTATGAGACTGTAAAAGGGATCAACCCTTCCATCATCTATTGTTCCATTACAGGGTATGGAAACAAGGGGAAGATGGCCGGGCTCGGCAGTCATGATCTGAATTATATGAGCATAAGCGGGGCCCTTGCCCAGCTTAAGGACAGGGAAGGGAAGCCGGTTCATCCCAGTCAGACCTTTGCTGATTATGTCGGCGGTATGGCGGCAAGTGAACGGGTGCTGGCTGGACTTGTCGCCCGGGGAATGTCAGGGGAAGGAAGCTACCACTGCATTTCCATTGCCGACAGCATGGCTTCCATGATGCTCAATCATGCCCTGATCCAGAAGGAAACCGGTTATCGGAACGGGGTTCACATCTTGCATGATACTGTGATTTCCTATGGACTGTATGAAACGAAGGATAACCGATATGTCAGCCTTGCCGCCCTTGAGCCTAAATTTTGGCGGAACTTCTGCCACGCTCTTGGAAGGAGGGAGTGGCTCGCGTCTCACTATACGAAACCGGAACCGGAAAACGCGGTTTACACGGAACTGGTGGATGTGTTTAAAAGCAAGTCACAATCCGAGTGGTCTGCATTCGGACAGGAAGTGGACTGCTGTCTCACGCCTGTCCTTGAAACGGAACAACTGGCGGACTATCCTGTTTTTCAGGAAAAGGACATGTTTTCAGACACCGGGCAGGTGAACATCCACAGTGACTTAGAAAAAAAGGCTGTCACATCCCCGCCGGTAAAAGGGGAGCAGACCGATGAGATCCTGCGGGACTTTCTGGGCGTGACGGATGAGGAGTTGCAGAAGTGGAAGGAAAAAGGCGTTATTGAATAACGAATACGTAAACGGAAGGGGAAAAAGCGGTATGATGAATGTTCCAATGACAGTAGGCTCATTGCTGGAAAGAGCTGAAATGTATTTTCCGAAAAAGCAGATTGTTTCAAGGACGCTATCAGGAATCCATCGGCTGACGTATAAAGAAATCGGAGAACGTACGAGGAGACTCGCGGGTGCCCTGGAGAAACTGGGGGTAGGAAAAGGTGACAGGGTCGGGACATTTGCCTGGAATCACCACCGGCACCTGGAGGTCTATTTTGCCGCACCGGGAATGGGGGCCGTCCTCCATACCATCAATATCCGCCTGGCTTCTGAACATATCTCGTACATTGTCAATCACGCTGAAGACAAGGTGTTACTCGTCGATGAAGATTTACTGCCCATCATTGAAAAGTGCAAAGACCAATTGGAAACCGTGGAAGGGTATATCATCATGACCGACAAGGAGGAACTTCCGGAAACGACCCTCGAACCCGTCTACTCCTATGAAGAACTCCTGGAAGAAGCCGATCCCGACTTCGAATTCGTGAAGGATCTCGATGAAAATGAACCGGCGGGAATGTGCTATACATCTGCGACGACAGGTAAACCAAAGGGAGTGGTCTACTCCCATAGAGGCATTGTCCTTCACAGCTTTGCCTTTGGCTTGGCGGATACGGTCGCCCTGTCCGAAAGAGATGTGGTGATGCCGGTTGTGCCCATGTTCCATGCCAATGCCTGGGGAATGCCGTTTGCCGCCACCTGGTTCGGCTCCACTCAAGTATTGCCGGGTCCGTCCTTTACCCCGAAGCTACTTGCTGAACTGATTGAAGAGGAACACGTCACCCTTACTGCCGGTGTACCGACGATTTGGCTCGGGCTCCTGAATGAACTGGAAAGCGGGAGCTACGCCACTTCCTCCCTAAGGTCCATCATTTGCGGGGGATCAGCCGCACCGAGGGGAATGATCAAAACGTTCGAAACGAAATACAACATCCCATTTCTCCACGCATACGGCATGACGGAAACGACTCCGCTTGCGTCTGTGTCACGACTGAAGAGTTACCAGACCGGCCTTGATGAGGAGGAAATCCTCGATATCCGTTCCAAGCAGGGGCTCATCGTACCGGGACTTGAAATGAAAGTAATGGGAGTGGACGGGGAGGTCGAGTGGAACGGCGAGGAAATGGGGGAGATCATCCTCCGTGGACCGTGGATCGCAGATGAATATTACAAGGATGAACGTTCCGTTGAGGCCTTCAGGGATGGCTGGCTCTATACAGGGGACGTTGCCACAGTGGATGAGGAAGGGATCATTAAACTGGTTGACCGGACCAAGGACCTGATCAAAAGCGGCGGGGAATGGATCTCGTCTGTTGACCTTGAGAACGCATTGATGGCCCACGAAGCCGTCTTCGAAGCGAGCATCGTTGCCGTTCCCCACGAAGAGTGGCAGGAGCGTCCCGTCGCCTGTGTAGTGCTGAAGGAACCGTACAAAGATACAGTCGGTAAACAAGAATTGATTGACTTCATTGCACCGCAATTTGCTAAGTGGTGGCTTCCTGATGATATCGTCTTTATGGACGAAATACCGAAAACATCCGTCGGGAAATTTCTGAAGCGTGCGCTACGTGAGCAATTGAAGGATCATTTGGTACAGAAATCTTTATAGTTTTTGTACACATTCTTACTATAGAGAAGAGAGTAGAAGTTGATTTCCACTGCAGGATGCTCGCTTTCCGCGGGTCTCACCTGTCCAGCAACTCCCGCAGGAGTCGAGCATCCTTCCGCTCCAATCAACTTTCTCAGTATGTATTCTTAATAGAAATGAATGATCAACCTCATAGCAGGTGAATAGGGATTGCTGTTCTGTAAAGAAGAATATCCCTTTTAGTTTTGTGCATTGAAACTTTGAGGACTGTCACTATAAACTCTGAAAGAGGAGGGGAAACTGAGTAGTCTCCTGGAGAAGTATGGGTGTGCCGAGACCTTTTCGGCAAGCGAAGAATTTCTCCTCATCATCCCGCACACTGATTGACAGAGCCTTGCAGGGCTAAGCAACAATCTTTGAAATAAGAGCTCTAGAGAAAGACTTCACCAGGACAGGCAGAGTGGATGATGAGATCCCCTCTGCCTGTCCTTTTTGAGTACCATCTCACACATTTGGGTATCCTTAGGACATATGTCCTTTCACAAAAATCGATCTTCCTATTTAATAGAACAAAGAATAGGAGGATGAACGATGAAAGGTGCTATTTTTGCTTTACTCGGAGGGCTCTCCATCACCATGCAGGGAATCTTCAATGCAAGGATGAGTGACGCCATCGGCGGGTGGCATACGACTTCCATGGTCCACCTGGTGGCCTTTGTGATCGCCATGGCGATTTATATGAAAGTAAGAGATGGAAAAGGAAAAAGCTTCAGGCAGGTGCCGGGACTGTATCTGATCGGGGGCACATTCGGCGTGATTGTGGTATTCTCGGAACTGACAGCGATCCATATGATCGGCCCGGCAGCAGCGATTGCGATCCTGCTGGTTGCCCAGATCGGGACGGCTTTCCTCATTGAATCACGCGGCTGGTTCGGAGAGGAGAAGATCCCGGTGACGCTGCGTCAGGGTGTCGGCCTCTCCATGATGCTGATTGGGGTCATCCTGTTCCAATTGTAGAAAAAGGAGCCATGCAATGAAAGAAATACAAGGGGTCGATCCCCATCCATATATAGAAGAATTCGAACTGGGTTCCTTATTTCCCGAAGGGTTCAGAAAGCATCTCAAGGTCTATTCCTTTGAAAAAGGAGATGTCCTCTTCTCAACTGGAGAAGAACTCGACGACCTGTACTTCCTTACAGAAGGGAAAATCAAGATCTTCACCCACACCCCTGAAGGGAAGCTGTTGATCAACCGGTTCAAGCGTCCCCCTGCCCTCATCGGGGATGTGGAATATTCAAAAGGCACGGCCGTCCTCAATTCAGTGGAAGCCGTGACGGACGGGGTGTTCCTGTCAGTGGCGTTCACTGACCTGGCAAGACTTGAACAAGAGCATCCCCCCATCATGCGCTTTCTATTTGATACGGTAGCCCATAAATTTTACACGGAATCACATATCACGAGCATGCATATGCTCTATCCCGTCGAGGTCCGCCTGGCAAGCTATCTCTTGTCCATTTCAGAAGCGGGTGAGGGAACCATGTTCCATCAGGAGATGCACACCTCAAACCTCATGGAGCTGGCTGAATGGATCGGCACCAGCTACCGTCACCTGAACCGGGTTCTGAAGAAAATGGTGACGGACGGACTCATCGAACGGGTCAACGGCTCCATCACCATCAAGGATCTTGAAAAGCTCAGCGTCCTTGCAAAAGGAAACATCTATGAATAAGGAGGGTCCCGTATGATCGGAATCGGATTAGCCATCATGGCAGGAATTTTAATCAGTCTACAAAATGTTTTCAATGCACGTGTCAGTGAAAAAACGGGCCCCTGGGCCACGACAAGCCTCGTCCTAGGTCTTGGCCTCGTCTGCTCACTGCCGGTCTTTTATACGATGGAAGACAAGAGTCTCTTTGACTTCAGCGGCGTCAACCCGGTCTTTCTGTTCAGCGGCGTCTTCGGAGTCGGCATTGTGTTCTTCCTCATGAGGGGGGTCACGTTGATCGGTCCGGCGTATGCCATCTCCATCGCCCTGATTTCCCAAATCACGATTGCCCTCGTCGTCAACACAGGGGGCTGGTTCGGCTTTGAACCGTCTGCCCTGTCCTGGGAGAAGCTCCTTGGAATCGCCTTGTTGATCGGCGGGGTGTTGGTGTATAAGCTTGAGAAGCGGACGACGGACGGAGAACAGGAAGTTGTACGTGAAAGAATAGGGGCGTGAAGGTTTCACGCTGGAAAAATGGATTTCTCCCCAGGCTTGTTCAAAGTCTTTGGGAGGGGTCCTTTTTTTATGGGGTTACAAAAAGTATGAGCATCCTTCTGTCACACTGAGTAGTAATCACGCTCGACTTTGCAGATTCGAGTGATGTAGGAAGAGTACCAATCTTGTTTTCCTTTTTCCTGAACTTCTCGATGAGTCACATGTTCTTTCCACTGTTTGATGGAATCAAGGGAATCCCAATAGGAAACCGTTATGCCGAAGCCGTGTTGATCTCTTGAGCTTTCAACCCCCAGAAACCCTTGTTGTGTAGAGGCAAGCTCCACCATGAGATCAGCTGTACGGCTGTACCCTTCAGAATCTTCTTCTGTCCTTTGAGAAGTGAAGATAACAGCATAATAAGGTGGGGGCGGTGTAGCGGAAAATGACATGGAAATCCCTCCAATGAATGGTATTGGTAAAATCGTATCATAGATTCCTGCCATGTAGAGGAAGATGTTTCGGCAAATTCCAAAAGGGCTCGCAGGAAGAAAAGAGGAGAAACGGTGATGGAAAGCGAAGTAGAAAAGAAGCTTAGCCTTTCATTAAGGCAGGCAGAAAAGTCATGACAAAATGACAGGAGTAAAGGAGAAGTGAATAATGCCAGTCGTTCATTTGCATATTACCAAGGGTGCCAGCCGCAATCAAAAAGAACAGATTGTACGTGAATTTACCCAGACACTCCAAACCGTGTTGGGGAAGAATCCAGCCCATACCTATGTGCTGATCCATGAAACAGAGGAGTCTGACTGGGGGTATAGCGGGATGTTAACGGACGATTTCAGGAAGGGGGAGGGGAAGGAGTAAGGGAGATTCCCTCCCGACAACATGGTCAGGCGATTGCCACTTAAGGCAACCGCCTGACGGATTCAGCATGTTCGAATGATCCGCTTCTTTATAAACGCGTGTCTGCCATCCCCGGTTCATCTGCTTTCTCCGTATCTTGCTTCGTGAAAAAGAACTCCCACTCGTTTCCATCAGGATCCGTAACCCAGAATTTATCCTGCAGGGCGTAGCAGCAATTCGTATTCATTTCTTCTCGTGCAAAGAATCCCAGCTTTTCGAGCCGGTCTTTCTGACTTACGACTTCTTCAAGGCTATCGACTTGAATGCCGAAGTGACCTACCTGATTGCCTTGGACTTCATCCTTAAGGTTCAAAGTGAAGTTTAATGCCAAATGATCCGGCAGGAATTTAGCGTAATCTGCTTTCACTTTCACAGGTTCTCCGTTGAAGATTTTCGTGTAGAAGTCGATGGAAGCATGTAAATCTGATACGTTAAGGCCGATATGAGTTTTCATCATGGTCAAGCACTCCTTTAATCAATTTTTTTTGATTTAATAGTTGAAAAAATTTTGGGTTCTCATTTGAGAAAAATACCAGTTGATTTCCGCGGGGCGCATTCATGCCCTTTCCGCGTCAATCAACTTTAACCCTTTACGATGAGCCTGTCATCCAACATCAGCACTCTTCATTGGTACGAAACAGACAGCAGAGTTCTTCAGACAGGATGTGATTGACTTCTTTCGGGTTGAGTTTGTAGTAACTCCAGGTTCCCCGGGTATCTTTGGTGATCAGGTTGGCATCCACTAAGATTTTCAGATGATAGGAAAGCTTGGATTGAGGGAGAAGCAGTTTTTCAGAAAGGTCACATACACAAAGCTCCCCGGCTTGTGTGAGTTCATACATGATGTGCAATCGTTTAGCATCGGATAAGGCTTTAAACTTTTTTTCATACGTTTTGAAAGACTGTTCAAGCTGCTGGTTCTGTAGAGGAATCTCAAAGGTCAATGTATTCACCACCTTTTCATCAATTTTTCTTGATTAATTACAGTGTACTGGAGAGTTCAGAAAAATGCAACTGTTTTAATCAAAATATTTTGATGAATAATAAAAAAATCAAAACACGCCCGATCCCATGCAGGGAAAAGGCGTGTTTTGATTTCTAATCTTTTTATTTCAAATCAAACCGGTCTGCATCCATCACTTTCACCCACGCGGATACAAAGTCACGGACGAATTTCTCCTGGTTATCATCCTGTGCATACACTTCAGCGAGAGCACGCAGGACCGAGTTGGAACCAAACACAAGGTCGAAGCGTGATGCCGTGCGTACCACTTCGCCTGTCTTGCGGTCGCGGCCTTCGTATTGATTGAAGCCCGCCGGTTTCCACTCGATGCCCATATCGAGGAGGTTCACGAAGAAGTCGGTGTTCAGGGTACCGACGCGGTCTGTGAATACGCCGTGCTTCGAATCGCCATAGTTGGCACCGAGGGCGCGCATACCGCCGACAAGGACGGTCATTTCCGGTGCAGTAAGGCCAAGGAGCTGGGCTTTATCGACCATCATTTCTTCCGGACTGACTGCATATTCTTTCTTCTGGTAGTTACGGAATCCGTCTGAGACGGGTTCAAGTACACCGAAGTTTTCTACATCGGTCTGCTCGGCCGTTGCATCACCGCGTCCAGGTGAGAATGGCACCGTTACCTCGAAGCCTGCATCTTTCGCGGCTTTTTCAACGGCTGCGTTACCGCCGAGTACGATGAGATCGGCAAGGCTGACTTTTTTATCAAGCTTACTTTGGAGGTCTTCGTAGACACCGAGGACTTTCTCCAGCTGCTCCGGCTCATTCGCTTCCCAATCTTTCTGAGGGGCAAGGCGGATGCGTGCACCGTTCGCGCCCCCGCGCATATCGGAACCGCGGTAGGTGCTGGCGGAAGCCCAGGCCGTTTTCACGAGCTCGCTTACAGTTAAGCCTGTATTCAGGATCTGTTCTTTCAACGAAGCCACTTCGTCTTGGGTTAGATCATAATCCACCGTAGGGATCGGATCCTGCCAGATCAATTCTTCATCGGGAACTTCCGGACCCCAGTAGCGTGCTTTCGGACCCATGTCCCGGTGAAGGAGCTTGAACCAGGCGCGGGAGAACGCATCTGCGAACTCATCCGGGTTCTCATAGAAACGGCGGGAGATCTTCTCGTAATCGGGATCCATGCGCAGGGCCATATCCGCTGTTGTCATCATCGTTTTCACTTTGATGGCTGGATCTTCTGCGTCAGGTGCCATATGTTCTTCCGTCATGCCGACAGGTGCCCATTGGGATGCGCCGGCAGGGCTCTTCGTCAGCTCCCACTCGTAACCGAAGAGAAGGTCGAAGTAGCCGTTATCCCATACAGTGGGGTTCGTCGTCCAGGCACCCTCGACACCACTGGAAATCGTATCCCGGCCTTTCCCGCTGCCGTGAGAGCTGAGCCAGCCGAAGCCTTGTGTCTCAAGGTCTGCCGCTTCCGGATCGTCGCCGACAAGATCGGCGTCACCGGCACCGTGTGCCTTTCCGAATGTGTGACCGCCGGCAACCAGGGCCACGGTTTCTTCGTCATTCATCCCCATGCGTCCGAATGTGTCACGGATATCACGGGCACTTCCCAGTGGATCAGGCTCCCCGTTCGGTCCTTCCGGGTTGACGTAGATAAGACCCATCTGAACGGCAGCAAGAGGATTCTCAAGCTCCCGGTCACCAGAGTAACGGTTGTCCGCAAGCCACTCCTTCTCGGAACCCCAGTACACATCTTCCTCAGGATGCCAGATGTCTTCCCGTCCGGCACCGAATCCGAACGTCTTCAAGCCCATGGATTCAAGGGCGACGTTACCTGTCAGAACAAGAAGATCCGCCCAGGAAATCTTGTTTCCATATTTTTGCTTGATGGGCCATAACAGGCGGCGGGCTTTATCCAGATTGACGTTATCCGGCCAGCTGTTCAGCGGGGCAAAGCGCTGTGCACCGGCCGAACTTCCTCCGCGTCCGTCCGTCTCACGATATGTACCTGCTGCGTGCCAGGACATGCGGATGAAGAAGGGACCGTAGTGACCGTAGTCAGCAGGCCACCAATCCTGGCTGTCTGTCATCAGATTGTGGAGATCCTGCTTCAATGCATCGTAATCAAGCTTGGCGAATTCTTCCTTGTAATGGAAGTCTTCCCCCATGGGATTCGACTTCCGGTCATGCTGGCGAAGAATGTTCAAGTTCAGCATGTTCGGCCACCAGTCTTTATTCGTCGTTCCTCCTGGTGCCGTCGTCGTCGTGATGGCGCTATCCTTGTGGTGGGTCACAGGACACTGTCCTGCAGCTGCTGAGTGATCCTTCTGGTCAGGGCGATTATGGTTTTCCATTTAAAACTCACCTTCCTGTTATGGGATTGGGATGAAGCGATTATCACGAAATAGTGTGACAATTATAATGATTCTTATCTAACATTATAAAGGATTGGAATTTTGAATGAAAGTTTGAAGGGTCTGGGATGGATACATTTAACGTTTTGTTCATAAAGGGAAGCTTGATTTAAAGAAAATTCGACACTGTGGATCAATTAATTGAAAAGAGGATGAATAAAGGTAGAGCAGGATTAATTTTTTTGAAAAAAGATTGATTATCTGATTTCAGGATTGAATCTCCGCCAAAACGGATCAATTAATTCGGGAAGGGGGTCCGCAACTCTGATTTCGGCCTCCATCTTCCCCTTCAGGATCACACTCCAGCTAATAATGGACAACCTAACTTTCGTATCCGCTAAAACACCACTCTGTGCCGCCACTCCCCCCAAAAAAATAAATCCCTCCAAGTAGTGTATCCGCCTTACCGGTTTGTACCACTCGGCATATAGTAACAATATAGCTTGATTCAAAGGGAGGATTGTTATGTCTAATTGTTGGGATCAACCTGTGAGAAAGCCGTCTGACGGCAAGAAGGAATCTGAAAACATAGCAAAAGTAATCGATAGTGGAAATTCAACAAATGAACTGAATGTTTGGGCTCATGCAGATGCCAATACGAAATCGGCTGTCAAAGCTGATGCAGAGCAGGAACAGGAACAAAGGCAATTCATTAATGAAGAAGAAGGTTAATTAAGAATCAGGAGGAATGTGTATGAACACGAATTATAGTCAGCTTCAATCGAAGAAAAGCAATGAGGATCCGGTTAGGAGGAATTCAGCTGTTGTTGAAAACAGTGGAAATTCGAAGAACTGTATCAATGTGTACGCCAATTCAAAGGCGAAATTGGAATCACAGGTAAAAGCTGAAGCCGATCAGGATCAGAAACAAGAGCAAGAAATAAATTTTTAACAAAGGCGGTTCGTAATCGATGAGTGAAGAACAGGCGAAACCCTATAGAAAGGATTCTACAGATTATAAAGCCCAATCGACAATCACGGGCAGCGGAAATTCAGATGTGGACGTTCATATTACCATCGACGTGGATGTCAAACCCGTAGCCTTTGCCATGTTGTATTCACTGTTAGCGTCCAAGCAATTGACCGCAGAACAGTTCGAAGAGGCCTGGAAGAGATTACAAGAATTATAGTCCAGGCCCATCATTGAATGTAGGAGCGATTCAAGAATGGAGAAAACGATTGGAATACTCGGGGGGATGGGACCTGCTGCTACAGTGGATTTATTTCAGAAGATCGTGGCAAACACAGAAGCTTCCAGAGACCAGGAGCATATCAAAATCTTGATCTACAATAATCCCAAGATCCCGCCCAGGATGTTAGTTCCGAAAGAAGGACAGGACCCAGTACCTGAAATCATTAGGTCTGCAAGACTCATAGAACAGGCAGGGGCCGATTTCATCATCATGCCGTGTCATACGGCCCATATTTGGTACGATCACATCCAACGTGCCACGACCGTCCCCTTTTTACAGCTTGATCACTGAAACCGTGAAAGCAGTCACCCGTCAATATCATGATGCCGAGGACAAAAGGGTCCTGCTGCTGGCAACGCAGCATACGATTGATTCCCGCCTTTATCAGAGGGCCTTTCTCGACACAGGCTTTGAGGCAATCGTTCCAACCAGGCATGAACAATGGGTGGTGGATCAAACGATTCATACAGTGAAGGAAGGAAACCTCTCTGCCCGAGCAGTGACGCAGCTTCACGAAATCTTACATTCCTATGAGAATCGGGGAGCTTCTCTCGTAATGGGCTGCTGCACCGAAATTCCTCTTATGTTCAGGTTTTTCACTACAGAGATGACGCTGATCGACCCGACGCTGCTATTCGCGAAGTTTGCCATTCATCAAGCACTTGAGGGATAAAAGAAGGACTCTCTTGGAGCTTGATTTTTTTTTTGCAAAGGATGCTTCCACAGCCACCTGTGTGAACGTCCCCGATTGACCACAGCCTGAGAAAAAGGATGTAAGCAGGAGATAAAATAACATGTATCATGCTGGAGGTAATAGAATGCTCGATCCCTTAATTTTGGAAATCCCGACGGTTGCCATCACGGGCAGCTCGGGAAAAACAACGACACGAGAAATACTTTCATCCATTTTGGAGCAAAAATGGAAAGTGTTAAAGAATACGGGAAATAAAAATCTTCCCAACAATACAAAGCAGATCGCCGAGAAGTACGATCCGACGATTGATGCCATCGTCCTTGAGCTTGGCATGGGAAAACCCGGAGCCGGGGAGAGGCACTGCAGTCATATACAGCCCAATATGTCGGTGATCACGAATATCGGCACGGCCCACTACGGGAATCTCGGCAACAGCATTGAGTCCACCGCCCAAAATAAATCCGCTTTGATCAAATATATGAAGCGTGACGGTTTATTGGTGCTGAACGGGGACGATGAGAATTCGGAGCTGTTGGATACGGGTTCCTTCCGGGGCCGGTTGATGACAGTCGGGACGAAACGGGACGCGGATTATCGTGCCACCGACATCCACTATGTGAAGGGTGGGATGGAGTTCAAGGTGAAGCTTGACGGAGCGGTGGAAGACTTCTTCCTGCCTTCCTTTGGCCTGCACAATATCCATAATGCGCTCCTCGCCATGGGCAGTCGCACATACAGCAGGGTTTACGGCACAGGAAATCAAAGCAGGGCTCGCGGCTTACGAGGTTCCCATCAAACGCCTCAATATGCACGAATTGGCCAACGGCTCCCTTTTAATCGATGATACGGTGAATGCCAATCCCCAATCCGTGAACGCTGCCCTCGATGTTCAAAAAGAATTAGGCAAAGGAAAGAAACGGATTGTCGTCCTTGGGAGCATGCTTGAATTAGGTGATCATGCCGAAAAAGGGCATAAAGAAGTCGGTGCCTATGCCGCAAAGGTGGGAGTGAACCATCTTTTCACATACGGACGGGCAGCCGAGCATTTTGTTCACGGTGCCGTTGAGGCAGGGATGGACCCGCAGAAGGTCATGCACTTTAAAACGAGAGATGACATGCACAGGGAGCTGAAGAAAACCATGGACAAGGACAGTGTCATCCTTGTGAAAGGCTCCAGCGCCATGAATATGAATAAAACGGTTCAGTACCTCCTCGACCGCTATTTTTATTCCATTCATATCGATCCTTCGATTGCCGACTATACGATGGAGATGAGTGCGGATACGCTGGAATCCCTTGATCTGTTAAAGGAACAGGCGATCCTTCAGTTCGGCCAGCTGAAGAAAATCCTCAAGGTGGTCTTGAATGACGGGCTTAAACGGGGGGAAGTCCGTATACCGAAGAGATTATCAAAGGATGTTTCCATTCCGTCCCTGCCGTATGACTATTATTGGGAGGGGGATCGATTACATCTGGGACCCGTAATCGGGATGATCGTCTATAACCGGTATATGGAGGATCCCAAGCAGCAGCTCCTAAGGTTTGTTGATTATCACAAGATAAACGGACTTCTCTATTTCTTCTTCCCTGATACTCTTGATGTGCAGCGAAAAACGATTTCAGGATACTACTACCACCCCACATCCCAATCCTTTAAATGGGGAACGTTCCCTTTCCCGGATTCCATCTTCAACCGCATTCCCCTGAGAGCCTCCAGATATCAGTATCTTAAGAAGCATATCGGGGACAGGATCTTCAATTATCCTTATGGGAACACCGATAAGCTCACCTTTTGGAAGATGATGAAGATGCAGCCCGGAATCAAGAATCATCTGCCGAGGACGAAGAAATACCTTGATGTGAATAGTGTCCTGAAAGCACTGAAACATTGCGATGCCGTCTATTTGAAGCCTGCATCCATGGCGGGGGGAAATGGCATTTTCCACGTGAAACGGATAGAGGAGGGCTATCTGTGGACCGATATTGAAGGGAACCAAACACACATTACCTCGAAGGAGCAGTTCATCGCCATCCTTAAATCCCAGCTCGTCAAAAGGAAGAACTATATCGTTCAGGAGGAAATCTCTTCATTCAATAAGGAACGAAACAAAATTGACTTTCGCCTCTACATCCAGAAGGACTATACGAAGCAATGGAGATTCTCCGGGATCGAAACGAAGGTGGGCCATAAGGAAAGCATCATCGCCAACTCGAAGAAAAGGCAGGACATCATCCCCGGCGGTCAGGCGCTTCAGCAATTCTACGGAATGAGCAGAGAGGAAGCCAAAAAGACAATCGAGGAGATGACCTATATCTGTACCCGCATCCTCAAGATCATGGAGATCAAAGGACATAAACTTGGCGATGCATGCTTCGATCTTGTAGTCGATCAAGAAGGGAAGTTCTGGGTGCTGGAGCCCCAGCTTAATTACGCAGCAGAAATCAAGCAATTCAGAAGTGAAGGGGAACAAAGAGTCCTTCCCCATATCCTTCCAACTCCATTTGAATATGCGAAGGCATTGGCGGGGTTTTAACTGGAGAGTATGCTTCACACAATGAATGGGCCTGTCCATGGTCAGCAAGCCATGGGAGAGGTCCTTTTTTATAGTGGCGTCGTGACAGGTGCTAGTACAAGGGACATCAATCCCGAAAAAAAGGAAATCCCCCTGTACGAAGAGAATAAGTTCTAATAAGAAACCATCTACTATGAAAAGACTGAGGAGGGAACCGTTTGACCAGTAAGAAAAACAAAGTGGCATCAGCCCTGACCGTAGTGGGGATTCTGTCCATCACATCGGGCGTCGTCTCGGGGCTGTACTATGGGATGTCCGATGGTTTCATGCAGTTCGGTCCGCTTCAGACCGGCATAGGGTTTGGTCTGTTCCTAAAAGGAGTACTATGGGGGATCGTGTTCTTCGGGTTTGCTGAAATCATCAAGCTTCTCCAGGGGATCTTTAATCAGCGGGAGCCTGCACCGCCTGAAGAACCTCAACCGGATCCCCCTGCACCCCAAAAGGAAACGGAAAAAGGCGAGATCTCTCCTTTTGATCGAAGGGAAATCGAAGCGTTCTATGCTGACAAAGGGTGGACTGTGGAAGACGTGGAGAAGACAGACCGGGAGGATTTCTACCTGGTGACGGTCAATGGAAAGAAAGAGCTGGTGGAGCTAGGCGGCTTTAAGCCGAAAATTCATCCTCATTAAGGAAGTTATCTTGAAAAAAGGAAATCATTCAACGTTGCCAAAATCATTTCATAAGCACGATGAAAGAGGAGGTCTGCCATTTTGAGTTTCACATTCGAAGTACAACGAAACTTTACCGTTTCCAAAGAAAAAGTATATGAGAGTTTGATCGATTTAGATTCTGCTGACCAGTGGATGAAAGGGTTAGTGGGAATCGAGAGGCTGGATGAAGGGGCACTCCGTGAAGGAAGTCAGTGGAGGGAAACGAGGAAGATGTTCGGCAAAGAGGCTTCGGAGCATTTTGAAGTTGTGGAGCTTACAGAGCCTGACAAGGTTGTGGTGAGGTGCGACGGCACGAAGGGAACGACGGGTAAAGGGGAATTCATCTTTACGTATTTACTGACTTCTTCAGGTGATCATACGGAAGTGACGATGCTTGGTGAAATCAGGAACCTGACCGGCCTGTCCAAGTGGTTCGGCAAATTAATCGCAGGGACATTTAAGAAAGCGTGTGCAAAGGACTTGGATTCCTTGAAAGATTATTTGGAGAAAACAAAAGTGGCAAGCTCTTGAAAAATGTCAATAAAAATGAGTCCCTGAACGGTTTAGAAAACGATTGCGCCGGCATGGGCCCTCTGCTATGATATTCTTACTTATAACGGAAATGAAGGTTTTTCTTTAGACCGTATTCGTTCATTGAATGCCATTGTTCAGTGATCCTATTTGATGAAAAACGGTAGTCGTTTATATGCTTAAAAGAGGGGAGAAATCTCCCTTCTTTTTTCCTGTCTATACGTCTTAAACAGACGAAATAATTGGAAATGAGGTGGTGGGAAATGAACGCAGTCAATCACGACCATAAGGAAAATTGGTTAAGAAATATCATTCTCTTTCTCAGCAGTCAGACCATCTCCCTGTTCGGGTCGTCCCTGGTGCAATATGCCATCATGTGGCATATTACGTTAACGACGGAATCGGGTTTGATGATGACCTTGTTTATTATTTGCGGATTTATCCCGACCTTTCTGTTGTCACCGGTTGCGGGGGTCTGGGCGGATCGGTATAACCGGAAGCTGCTGATTGTGTTATCGGATGGATTGATCGCGACTTCTACGTTGGTCCTCGCGATTCTCTTCTTAATGGGATACGATTCAATCTGGCTGCTGTTTGTCATGGCAGCGATCCGGGCCCTTGGAGCCGGAGTTCAGACACCTGCTGTCGGTGCGATTCTGCCGCAGATTGTCCCGAAGGAGAAGCTGACGAAGGTGAACGGGGCAAATGGAAGCATTCAGGCTGTCATTATGTTCGTTTCCCCGCTTGTCAGTGCGGCTCTACTCGGAATGGCGTCCATTGAAATCATTTTCTTCATCGATGTCATTACCGCCGCCATCGCGATCATCACCCTGCTGGCTTTCTTGAACATCTCGGTACATGAGAAGGCAGCAGGCAAACAAACAACAAGCTACTTCAGTGACTTCAAGCAAGGCTTGTCCTATGTCAACAGCCATGGGTTCCTGAAGAAGTTCTTCCTGTTCTTCGCCATCTTTTTTGTTCTGATGGCACCTGCGGCCTTTTTGACTCCCCTGCAGGTCGCCAGGAGCTTCGGCGATGATATATGGAGACTGACGGCCATTGAAATCGCCTTTTCCATCGGAATGATGGCAGGTGGTGGGATCATCGCTTCCTGGGGGAGGATTTCACAATAAGATTGCCACGATGACGTTCTCAAGCTTGATCATGGGGATCTGCACCTTTGCCCTTGGCATCGTTCCGGCGTTTTGGTTCTACCTTGTCTTCATGGCAATATTCGGAGTGGCCATGCCGATTTTCAACACCCCGACCATGGTCTTGCTCCAGGAGAAAATCGAAGAGAATTATTTAGGAAGGGTCTTCGGGGTCATGGGGATGATCTCCACGTCGATGATGCCCATCGGCATGCTGATATTCGGGCCCTTGGCGGATATCGTGGCCATCGAGTGGCTCCTCATCGGAACCGGTATACTGACCATCCTTCTTTCCATTATGATGGGCCGGGATCAGGTGTTGGTTGAAGCCGGGAAGCCTGTCCCTCTTCCAGAGTGATTGTGTGAAAAAGAACTGTCCTTGTGACAGTTTTTTTTGTCAGGAAATAAAGGAGAGGCACCGGTTAGGGAGAATACTAAACAGTAGTACGATTTATGATAAGAAGCTGAATGCAGGCATGAAAGGAGAATGGACATGACGAATACCCAAGCACTGGAGAACGAATGGCCTAAAATGAGTAAGCCCGCAATCCGCGGGCTCCATAACGCAGGATTCGTTCGCCTCGAGGAGTTGACCAATGTGTCTGAATCCGATGTCCTGAAGATTCACGGAGTCGGACCGAAAGCAGTGGAATTATTGAGGGAGGCGCTGGACGGAAGAGGGCTGTCCTTTAGAAAGATGAATGAAGAAAGAGGGAACCAATCGGCGCCTGAACCGGTAAAGTCAACTGGACAATCGATAGAAGTGGATAACATGGATGTACAAACCGTTATGGAGGAGCTCGAAGCACTGGGCAAGGAGCGGACGAAAAAAATGTACATGTCCAGCGGTGCCCACGAACCGGTTTTTGGCGTCGCGACAGGTGCCATGAAGCCGATGGCGAAGAAAATCAAGAAGGATCAGGCTCTCGCTGAGGAGCTATATGCAACAGGGAATTACGACGCCATGTACTTTGCCGGCGTCATCGCCGAACCGAAAGCCATGACCGAGGAAGACTTCGACCGCTGGATCGAGGGGGCATACTTTTTTATGCTGTCCGACTACGTAGTGGCGGTCACACTGGCAGAAACGGATATCGCCCAGGATGTAGCCGATAAGTGGATCCAGAGTGGTGAGGAGCTGAAGATGTCTGCAGGGTGGAGCTGCTACTGCTGGCTCCTTGGGAACCGGAAGGACGAAGAGTTCTCAGAGACGAAGCTTAAGGGCATGCTTGAAACGGTAAAGGAGACGATCCATGATGCGCCGGAACGGACGAAATCGTCTATGAATAACTTTGTCGCCACCGTTGGGATCTCCTATGTGCCCCTTCATGAAGTGGCCCTGCAGACGGCTAAAGAGATCGGACCCGTGGAAATGAAACGGGACGGGAAGAAGAGCAGTATCCTGCGGGCTACAGAGAGCATCGAGAAGGAAGTGGAGAGAGGGAAGATCGGATTTAAGCGGAAGTATGTGAGGTGTTAGGCGGGCACAATGAATATCCAAGAAGTCATTCAAACCATTCATTACTGGGATTCAACCTTACTGAGGCTAGAGGTTAACCATTTTGCAGACGAACTGATTTTATCCTGCGAAGAGGGAACGTTTCAGTTTACTGGGTGTAACCAATGAAAGATCGAGAACTACCATGTTTCCCATGACGAGGAACTGTCCCCTAAAGATTGGGAGATGGGAATGAGTCCTTATTTAATCCAAGACATCAGTGCTGTGGAAATAGAAAAAGAGAAAAGAAGGAAATACCAGGGGAAATATGAAGTGAAGATTACGATGGATCTAATGGTCATTCACTTTTCCTGCCATACAATACATGTAAGCTGATATCCTGGAGTCATTTAGAAGAAGTGAGAGAAATACTTATGAAAAAATCACTTGGAATAGCCATTACAGGCATTTGGGTAACGTTGTTTTTCTACCTGTTTAACCTGTGGATGCCTAAAGGTGTTCTATATGTAGTTGTGTCGATACCGGTTATCTTGAGTACGTCTTTGTTTATCTTAAGGAGATCGGGATTTGAGATGTGAAAGTTGAATAGGCTTTGTCAGCGTTTTTAATGGACAGGTACCACATATAATGTGGTACCTGTCTTTTTTAATCCGTCAACCCAAAACCCAAATATTAACAATATCGCCACAATCTATTGAACAACTAGCAAAAAAAGTAAATGATTCTATACATAATGCAATGGATCCTTTACATTTAAGGTAATAAATCCAGAAAAGGAGAAATATGGGAGATGTTGAATAATTCTGTTCGTGAGTTACGTGCCAGGTACCGCTTGACTCAGCAGGATCTGGCAGATCGAATCGGCGTCACCAGACAGACGATCGGATTGATCGAAAAAGGGGATTATGCACCGTCCATCACGCTGGCTTTGAAGATGGCACACGCCTTTCATGTGCCGGTGGAAGAGATATTTCGCTTGGAAGAGGAGAGAGGTTCATGTTAAAGAAGATATTTCAGTCACCCCTGTTCAATGCCGTTCTCATTATCAGCTTTGGGATCATCATGTTGGGAGATCATTACAGCGCCCATATCCCTGATTGGCTCGTGGTGGATTCCATGGTGCTTGGGATTCCGATCCTTATCATGTTGGCGGTCATCCCGATTTACAATAGAAGGCATCCTGATCATGTGATCAAGCCGAGCGTGATCCCCATGGAGCTCAGGGAAGAGGATGAGGGGATGCAGTGGCTTACGTTCAAGGCGACGCGGAAGGTGTACATTTTCTTTGCCTTCGCGATTCCCATCGGCATTGCCCTTACCGCCTATTTGCATCACATTCCCTACTTTCCTATCATTCTATTGATCGGAATGGGGGTTGTTCAGTACCTTATTTATTGGTTCCAGATGAAACGATTCAGCTAAAGGGGGAAGCCCATGGATACTCAGTTGATCATCTCAATCATTCTATTGATTACCCTGGCGGAAGTCGGGGCCGTCATCCTGTTTGTGAAATACAGAAGGGGAGACATGGACAGCAATCCGTTCATGACGATCCTGAAAAAAGAGTGGATGATTCTTTTTTATGCAGTGTTTAAATGGAAAACAAAGAAAGGTCAAGGAGAAGGGGCGGGAAGCTACGCCTATCATAAAGGTTCGAATTACTTCTGGCTGTTCATCGCCCTTCTTCATGAACAGGTCATCGAAGGGATCGTCTTTCACATTTACTTAAAGGAAATCGACCCGTTGAGGGCGAATATCCTGGTGGTGCTCCATGTCTACAGCATCCTCTATATGCTCGGGGACTACAACCTCGTCCGGAATTCCCCGATCCTCATAAAAGGGAACAACGTCATCATGAACATCGGGGCGAGACGGTCATTGACCTTCCATATCAGGGATGTGGCTGCTATTCAGCCGGCAAGGACGCAGTATAACAAGGGAGGTGGCATCATCCACGAGAAGCGTGCCTACCATGTGAGCATGCTTCCCAGGGTGTTCACACGCGTCTTTGGGATGATGGACGAACTGAAATATGAAATCATCTTTAAGGAACCGATTGATGCCAGAGGCTATTTCGGTCAGAAGAAAGAAGTGAAGAAGGCGTTGCTGTCCATGGAAGATCCGGAACCGTTCATCCTGGATCTCAAGGAAAAGGTGAAGAGCTATGAGGAAAGCGAAGAAATGGGAGAGGATCGTTTAGTCGCCGCCGCTCAGGAGGGGAAAAGGCCGGGAATCATCAACTGGAAGGTCTATGTCACTCTGCTTATTCTGAATATAATGGGCGCATTGGCGATTTCCCCCTATGCCATGGCACGGGAGAATCTGCATGAAGTCATGGGACTGAGCAAGCTGTCCTTTACCCTGTACTATGTCATCCAGGTCCTTCTGGAAGCAGGAATTCTGTTATTCATCGCTTTATGGCTGGGGAGAAAGATCAAGCTTCAGATCCCGATCATTGAAGCCTTCTTTAACAAAAAGAAACCGCTTCGAACTTTTCACAAACCCATCCTCCAATCCGCTTTATACGGGATCCTCGCAGGGGTGGCCATCAGCGTCTTCAGCCTGCTTGTATCAGGGCCCCTGGGAGTGGACAATTCGTCCCTGAATGAACCTGCTTGGTGGCTTGGGACTTTGGGGTCATTTGGAGCGGCGGTGAATGAGGAATCGATCTTCCGCCTGTTCCTTGTGACCTTGCTCATTTGGCTGCAGATGAAATTAGTCAAAGGAACGGCAACCAACACCAAGAAATGGACGGCCATCATCCTTGCCTCCCTGGTCTTCGGCATCATGCATTATGGTGTGGCGTCGTCTCATTTTGACATGACCCTCGGCTTATTTCTCAGTATGCTGGTCATCAACGGGATTGGAGGCTTGGTGTTCGGGGCACTCTTCGTCTTTATGGGGCTCGAATTTGCCATGATCGCTCATTTTACAGCGGATATCGTGCTGCATGTGGTGGGACCGCGAGTGGTGGAGTGAGAAGGAAAGATAGGCTCTTTACCCATTCATGAGGAGGGAAGAACATGCAACAACTAACCATTCAACCGCCTGTCAGCCTTGAAGAGCTGGCGCGGTATATTGAAAAAATTAACAATCAATCACAGCATCATATAGGATACTGCGGGGAAAAGGTAAGTGAGATTCTGGATTCTTTAGAGAATGACTTTTCAGATCTGGGTGTAAGGAAATCCTTTCTCGTTGTCTTAAGGGGAGAGGAAATCGTTGGGGCTCTGGGGTTTGATGTGGACTTGGAAGATCAGAGCGCAGAGGCCTGGGGACCTTTCGTAAATGAAGAGGAGGATGGGGGAGAGGTAGCCGGTGAATTGATGAGAAGACTCCTTGCTTCCATTGACATTCCTTTAGAGAGAATCTACTTTTTTATTAATGAACGAAATAAACAGGCGCGGAAGTTCCTTGCTGATATCGAAGCAGAAGAGAAGGGGGGCCATCTCATTCTGAAAATAAAGCGGGATCGGTTTATTGGTGTAGACACGAATGAAGTCCAGCCATTTTCAGCTTCATTCAAGGAGTCGTTTTCAGAACTGCATCAGTCAGCCTTTCCCGATGCCTATTATCATGCTGATGACATCCTTGACTTTCTTGGCGACCCACACAAGGACCTCCTGATCATCAAAGACGGTAATCAGAGAATCAAAGGATATTCCTATATCGAGGCAAACCCGGAGCATGGTGAAGGCGATATAGAGTTCATTGCGGTTTCCCCTTTGTACCGGAAACAGGGGATCGGCACCCGGCTCGTCAAAGCTTCTGTGCAGCGGCTGTTTCATCACGACGCCATTGCCGACATCACCCTTTGTGTGAGTAAGGAGAATGATCAGGCCATCCATCTGTATCAGGCTGCAGGGTTTGACTTGATCCATGGGGTGGTGAGTTTTGAATGGAGAGTGACCAAGGACCGGTAATGGGATCCACAGGGTATGGCAATCTTGCTTTTTTTTTAGAATAATTGAAACGCATGGTAGGGAAGGTAAGTGACCAAAAATTAAAGTCAGGTGGTTCCAGATGAAAGGAAAAGGCCATGGAGAGAAGAAAAGTCGTAAAAAAGACATGGCGATTGTTGTATTGAACACATGATTTGCCAGTTTTCTTTCAATCAGTGTTTGTTATAGGGTTATTTGAAAGGCAGAGTTTAACGTGTCATACGAACTTTTACATTAGATCATTTGAAGCTCATCCATCGATAGTTGATTTCCGCTGCAGGTGCTCAACTCCCGCCCCGCGGAAAGCGAGCACCTGCAGCGGAAATCAACCTCTACTCTCTATACTAGCAACATAGAATTATACATCTTAAATAAACTAGGAAACTCATAACTAAGCTCCAATCCATTGAAGCATTTCATTATCTTCTAGTGAATAACCCCCTTTTAAAAATATCCCATCTTAAAAACTTTTTGAGAACATCCCCCCATCCCTGTCGTTGTACATTATGAAAGAGCATAGCAAAAGGAGCGGAAAAGATGAAAAGTTCCTCTACTAATTTTATTCCCAGGTTGAAAAGACAGAAGGAAGATGCACTCGAGTACATCATTGAGGCGTATATGCCCCTTGTGAAGACGATTGCGACGAAGGTTTTGCACAGTTTAAAGCAGTCCGATGTGGATGAATGTGTCAATGACGTGTTTCTGACGGTTTGGCAGAATGCCCACCAGTTTGAAGGGGATCCCCAGGACTTTAAGAAATGGATTGGCATGATTGCGAAGTATAAAGCCATCGATGGATATCGTCAGGCTAAAAAGCGATTGGCCCATGAACAATCGGATGAACCGCTGAGACAGAAGGCAAGTGACGTTCAGACGGATGTGACGGTCATGAAACGGGAAGAACGGAATGAATGGGTGGCGGCGATCAGTCAGCTGAAGGAGCATGACAGGGATATTTTTATGATGAAATATTACCTGGAGCTTTCCAATGGTGAAATTGCCGACCATCTCGGTCTGTCGAAAGCAGCGGTGGACAACCGCCTGTACCGGGGGAAGAAAATCCTGGCCACGAATGTGAAATTAAAGGAGCTGTTGGTATGAGCATGAAGGAATGGATGGATCTCGATGTGGAGCAGCTGGAGTTACTGGATGTGTCGGATAAGGAAAAAGCACGGGTGAAGCAACATGTCTTGAAGAAACGAAGAAAGGCGCCGGCCTGGCGTACAGTGGCCGCCGCTGCTGTCATTGGGATCGGGGCGGCCACTGCCACTACGTTTGTGATGCCGTCTGTTGCGTCACAAATTCCTTTCATGGATGATGTCATCCGTTATTTTGAAGGGGAGGACGGCTTTGAAGAGTTCTCTACGGATATCGGCCTTGCCGAGACGGATCAAGGAGTGACGGTGATGATTGACGATGCGGTGTATGACGGTACGAACATTACGGTATCGTTTGCCATTGAAACGGATAAGGATCTTGGAGAAAACGTGCACATGACAGGGGCGAACGGATTTGACGTTGCCGGTTCCACAGGCAGCGGCGGCAGCAGTGAAATCACGAAGATCAGTGAAACACGCTATGTGGGCTTATCCACCTTCACTCCGCACTTCGAAAATGGGGAGTATCCTGAAAAGGTGGACATCACATGGAATCCCCAGCGTTTAAGTGGCATTGAACAGGATGTAGAGGTGAAGGGGGAATGGTCATTCGCCTTTTCGTTGGAGCGACTTGAAGGAAATCAGAAGCTGGTGAACGAAACCGTCCAGTCAGATGAGGTCACCTTTACGCTGAAATCCGTGGAATTTACGGATGTGTCCACGGTCATCAGCTATGAACAGGTGGTGAAAGAGGCATTCCTAGAAGAGTGGCCGAGTGTCACCCCTGTATTCCGGGTGACGGATGATCGTGGCCATGTGTACATGGATGGAACGGGAGGCGGAGGTGTTTCACCAGATAACGGGAAAACGTTCGAAGGAACGACGGCGTTTGGAACCATAGAGGAAGGGGCCGGAGAACTAATCATTCAGCCCATTATCATCGCAAGTCTGATGTCTGGTGAAGGACATGAAGAAATGGAGCTCGCGCCGATTGTGATTGAGCTGGGGGAATAGGAATGGAGCGGGACGGTTCTCTGACTTCTTTTCATAGGAAGCATGAGAACCGTCCCCGTGCTTTTCCATTACGTCATGTTAACCTGGACCATCTGTTCCATGGGTTGATTCAGTTCTTCCTTTTTTATGATGATTCTCTGAAAACCTACAAACGGGAAGAACTCGAGAGCTTGATTACACTCCAAGAAAACTCCGTGTTCATTACTGCTAATAAAGGTTCCATTTGTTCCTGCGAAACCACCCTCGATTAAGAGGGTAACGTGACAGCCTTCAATGCTTTTAAAATTCACTTTTCATCCTTCCTCTTCTGATTAAATTTGTTTTTCCACCTTGAATCATTAACATGCCACTGATCAATAGAGCGGGAGAGCGGTGATCAGCGCCATTCCGAGAAACGGCAACTCTGGCCCGGCCGCATATAAATAGCCGCTTACTAGAGTAAGAATTCCTGTGCTCAAGCTCATGGCGAGTGCTGCATACATGCCTTGTGCCAACGGCATTAAATCCTCTGATATCTCTTCGGTTACATATCGTATGAAAGCATAATGGGCGAGACCGAATGTAAAGGCATGGAGGATTTGTGAACCAATGAAAATACCTGGATTGTTAAACAAAAACACCAGCACCCATCTAGTAATCGAGGCAACGGAAGCTAACACGAACATAAAATAGACGGTAGACCTCTTAAAGAGCGTGTTGGAAAAGGCGAAGAACGCGACTTCGGCTACTACAGCCAACATCAAGATGACGCTAACCAAGACTTTATCAATGTGTAGGTTTTCCAGATAGATTGCACCGTAATTGTAATAGGCTGCGTGTGAGCCCTGAAGCATGACGCAAATCATCAGTACCCATATGAAATTCGGGGACTTGAACAGAAGGGAAAAGGATTTTCTTTCTTTTCCCGTCGTTTTCTTAAGAGCGGTGGGAGTCCTGAATACACTGCTTAAATAGATAAACATACACCCGGTGATCATAATAATGATGATGACGTCATCACCATACGATTTTGTAAGAAACCCAACGGTCAATAATGATGCGATGAAACCTACGGATCCCCAGGAACGACTTCTTCCGTAATGGATCGTATGCTCCTTTGAAAGGAGGGTGGAGATGGTTTCATTCATGGGCAATAGAACCGGATAACATAGATTGAACAGAATCATGAGGAGGATCATACTCTCAAATGACTGAACCGGTATGAAAAAGATGACGATGACCGTGGAAATGAAAGGGAATAACCACGTTAAATGATACATCGATATTCTTCTGCAAGCGTAAGGGAAGACATACATACTGGATAATGCCCGGAAGACCAATCCTGTTCCGACAATCATCCCCGCCTCCTCTACGGAGAAATGTTTACCTTCCACCAACCAAACCGTCCAATACGGTAAGAACACTCCCCACGTAAAGAAAAAGGCAAAATATCTCATGGATAACCAGAAGTTGATCACCGTTCTACGACCTCCGTTGCATGGGTTAACGCACTTTTTAAAAGAGCGAAGGATTCGTCAAACGCGTCTTGGCTGAACGTGTTTGAATACGGGTTGGCAAATCCATGGGGAGCGTCAAATAAATGAAACGAAATAAAGGCATTCTCTTTCTTCTCAAGTTCCTTCAATAGAGGATTTACATCGAATGATTTTTCAATGCGAGAAAAGAATAACCGTGTCGGGCAGGTTGGGTTCATGTGAACATAATCTCTTATCCTCGATCCGTAGAAGCAGAAGATTCCTTTGACGGATGAGTGATCACTGCATAGCCAGGCAACTGTGGCTCCCACACTGAATCCCACTAAATAGATATTCTTATACTGTGACCGGTTTTTCTCCATCAACTCTTTGATGGTGGCTGCCGCTTTCTGAAATCCTACATGCTGAAAGAAGCTCTTATACGCATCCTCTTCGCTTTCTCCCAATGAAGCTTCAGGTGGATATAAGTTTGGGCAGATGACATCCATACCAAGGTCACCTATTAAAGTAGACATATATTCCATATGGCGATTGACACCATGTATTTCGTGAATGATGATAACGAGATTCTCACGATTCCTTGAGTCAGGCATATTCAGCATCCTTTCTGAGAAAAGAAGCATACCAAGGTCTAGCTCTTAGTATGCTTCTTGTCCTTTTAGTATTGGACTGGCATATGGGAAATGCCGGTGAACGTAGGGTTAGATGTCCAATCTGGTTTTTCCAGATCATACAACGCTTCAATGTCCGGGAATCGAGTCAGAACTTCTCTGAGAATCTCTATGATCTCCGCACGGGCAAAGGCTGCTGCTATACAAGTATGATATCCGCCGCCAAAGGCAAGGTGACGGAACCCCGTTCTGCCTATATCCATAATCTCCGGATTTTGGAATACCCGTTCGTCACGCCCTGCGGAAGCCAGGAAGAAATACACGGAATCATCTTTCTTGATTTGCTGGCCATGCAGTTCGATATCCTGTGAAGCATGCCTCACAATATATTGGATGGGTCCTTCTAATCGCATGGTTTCATCGAGAACTTTTGGCAGAAGGGACATATCTTCCTTCAGTGCATCTAGTACATGTCGATTGTTAAACAGAAGATGCAGCGTATTGCTCAATACAAATTGAGGAATTTTATGTCCGCCGAAAATCAAGTGCATGGTTTGGGCAATCAGCTGCTCGTCCGTTAACTCACCATCGACTCCGGGAGTGTCTGAAATCAAACGGCTTAATAGGTCATTTTTCCTTTCGATTCTTCTTTCTGCGATCGCTTCAGACAGGTAGGAATAAATTTCGTTGACACTGCCCCGGATTTGTTCGCTGATTTCTTTGCTCGGAACATGAGACACGACGAAATTCTGCATAAACAAGGCAATATCATCGGACCATTTGATAAACCTGTCTACTTCTTCTCCAGGGATCCCAAGCATTTTACATAGAACCATGGCAGGAATCGGGTGGGCAATCTCTTCAACGAAATCGAAGGAACCCGTATTCTCCTCCACGACTTTATCGATGGTGTGTGAAACGATTTTCTTGATTTCAGGTGTAATTAGCTCGATTTCATTTACTAGAAAGGCTCTATTCATGTGTCCTTTAAGCTGGGTATGAATCGGGCGGTCATTATAGACCATCCAAGTCCTGATAATATCGGTGATGTCTTTAAAGTGTTTGTCTTCCCCTTCAGCCAGATTACTCATCTTGTTGTCAATGACCGTACTGGAGATGAATTTCTCGCCAGGTAAATTCTTAGTGATGTCATCGTACCGGGTAATAAACCATGACTTCATTTCTTCATTCCAGTAAACCGGTGCATCTGCTCTTAGACGCTTATAATAATCGTATCGGTTTTCCAGATACTCTTTACTATAGACACTGAACTGTTCTACTGCTTGTTTTTGAATGACATTCATTTCATTTCCCCCTGATTAGACTACTATGATTTTCTCGTTTAATTTACTGCTGAGATGGACCAGTTGATCATCTGTTAATCGGCAGATTAAGTCGCAAACCTTTCTTGCCTTTTCAGCCTCATCAGACATGTTTGCGAGATTTTCCATCACAGCACGATCAAAAGGTACCAATGATACCTCATCACTACAGTGAAAAAGATAGTCAAACGCTCTTTTCACTACATCATCGATTTTCCTGTCTATGGCCATGCTGATGTCCGTTTCTAAGAAGCATTTACGTGTAAGTTGAGTGAGGATGAATATCTTAAGGTGATCTACTAGAGGAATGTTCAACCTGCTGTACATGGGTTTAATCGGATCGATTTCGACTGTCAGATTACAAATGATGGATTGGATAAATGAGTGATGGTTTAAACGCTTTTTTTCGTTTGTACTCAATAAGGGAATAAGCAGATTCTCCATGATCTCTGCCCCTGCCTTCCCTATCACATACTGCAGTTCTCCCGTACTGACCTGGTTGAAAGACAGACTCGCATCATCCAGTACTTCCATGTCAGTCAAATAGCCATGAACCTTCTGTGAAAAATGATGCTTCCCACAGAATGCGATGAGATCCTTCATATCTGAAACTAGATAAGATAAGGTGTCAGCCATGTCTACAATCGATTGTTCCAAAACACCCCTTTGGTAGATTGAGAATAATGGATGTAGAGTAGACGACATATAGCCGTAATACCCTTTCACGAGTCCCATATAGTCTTCCCGGACTGTCGGGATGCTTTTCGTGTGCTTCAATAAAGAGCCGAGTGTTCGATAGGTGACATTAAAGGGGCTTTCCACCAGGATTTTGATAGATTGGGCATTCGATTCAAATCCTCCCCGTTTCGCCATCACTTTATCCAACGTTCGTTCTCCTGTATGGCCAAAGGGAGGGTGGCCGATATCATGAGCTAAGCTCGCCACCTTGAGCAGGTCGTCATTCACAGGTTGTATTTCCGCCTTCTGCAGATCTTCGTTCACCTTCTTGGCGATGATGCCGGACAAGGAACAGACGTCCAGGGAGTGAGTGAACCGGTTATGATAAATCTTCGCATCCGGGATCATTTGAGTCTTTCCTGATAATACTCTAAAATGCTCAGATGCCAGCACCCGTTGAAGATCTTCAGAAAAAGGGCCAGGCTTCTTCTCTTCATCGATCATCCTAAGGCCGTCACATTCTTGATACAGGGATTGACGCATGAACATAAGTCCCTTCTTTAAGTAAAAGACAAAATAAAAAGCCAAGTAAAAGAGTCCTTATACTCAACATCAGAGATAAGTCTCACTTTACTTGGCTGAATCGTACATTATGATAAGAGAACATTGGTTCCATCCCGTAAGTATAGAAGATACAACGGAAAGAAACCCTCATCAACACGGTTATGTTCAATAGATGCAGGTGATCCCAGCAGAGCGATTGATCCCGCTGTTAGGTGATGAAATGAACCTCTTATTACCAAAAAGCAAACATTATCTCGTAGTCCAATTCTTACAATGGGAATTAGGTAGAAACTCTCAGACCTTATTACTGAGTTTATACGAGCGTTATTTCTATTCGATTGTTCAAGTCATTGACAATTGTCTGTTGAAACGAGTGATATAGGAATACTCTGCAGAATATCACTTTACAATAATATGATAATATGTAAGATTTTTCAATGGGATTTTTTACCCATTAAAAAGAAGCACGGGACCGTTTCCTGTGCTTCTTTCTGCATTATGTGGAAGCGTGAGAACTGTCCCCGTGCTTTCCGGCAAAGATCGCCCATTTGTTTTGTTCGGCCACCTTGATCATGTCTTCCTTCGGGTTGACGAGAATGGGGTGGGTGGCATAGTGCAGGAGGGGGATATCACTTTCGCTGTCAGCATAGGCCCAGATTTCTGAAGCATGATGAGCTTCCGAGTGCTGGTTGGAATCGATCCATTGAAGCAATCTCTCCACCTTTATCCTGCCGTTGACAATCTGTCCAAGCTCTCCTGTGCAGATGCCGTCTTCATCGCACTCTAATTCGGTGCTTAAAATATGGACGTCAAGTTGTAATTCCTGAGCGAATAGTTTCAGAAAGGGCTGAAGGGCTCCCGACAACAACACGACGGTATCCCCGTTCCGTTGATGCTCGCGGATGGTTTCCACCAGATCACCATGGACATCTTTCTTTCCACGCTTGACAAGCTCCCGGAAGAACTGCTCCAATTCTTCATCGGTGTTGCCTTTGAACGCTCTGGCAAATGCTTTGAAAAAGTCATGGCGAAACCGATTCTTGCCTTTGACGGCACCTACGGCAGCGGCCTTTACCAATCCATTTCCCACGACGGCCCACTGCTTGATGGTAAACCGCTTTTTTCCCATTTCCATCATAATCGTAAAGGAATTTCCCTGATAAAGCGTTCCATCGAAATCAACTGTGACGATTGCCAAATGAATCACCTCTTGTTTTAAGAATCTACTTATCTCTTATTCTATGTACGGGTGTGGATACCCTCTAAATTCTAGTGTGAGGGGGGATGCAGGATCAGGTAAAAAACCATAAACATACTGATACAGCCCAACAGAGTCAGGCTGAAGAAACATAATTTTCTCCATTTTTCTCCCATGAAATAGCTGTTTACGAGGAAGGTATAGAGGAGCCAGCATACGAAAATGAACAGGGAGTATTCAAGGAGATCGCCTGCCTTCATGGTCATTTTTTCAATATGGGAGAACCCCCGCTCTTTGTAAGAGTGATCGGGATGGAGATCCCCTGTACCCATAACCCTCCGAATAGAAACAATCCGATGCTGTTTAATAACGTCCTTACAGACAAAGGCTTCTTGGCCTTGGTGACAGTCTGATGCTCAGGTGGTGTCTTGTAGTGTAGCTCCATTTTTCCATCCTCTCTCCTATTCTTCTTATACTAGTACGAAGAAGATGAAGGAAAGTTTCACATACATGCTTACCCTCAAAAATAAAAAGGGATGGTTCTGCTCCTTTGAGCAAGAGAACCATCTCTTTCTGTACATTATGAGGCTGCATGAGAACTGTCTTTATCCTTCTTCTCTTTTCTGGACACGACGAGAAACCAGATCATGGCAGGGATAAGCACGAGGGAAATGATGCCTCCGCCGATGGAGAGGGCGGGATAGCTGGAGAAGGCGACAATGACTCCAGATACTATTCCTCCCGTGGCACCGGCTAATGCGACGAAAACGTCCACCGATCCTTGAGTTTTGGCCCTGGTGAAAGGGTCCGTTGAGTCGACAAGGATGGCCGTGCCGCTGATCAGTCCGAAGTTCCACCCGAGTCCAAGGAGGGCGAGGGCAATGGCAAGGGTCAGGATGGAATCGGCTGGTGCCATGGCTGCCAGGATTCCCGCTTGCAAGTAAGGTCAGGGCAGCGGCAGCCACCATGGGCATCCGCCCGATCTTGTCCACAAGGATCCCGGTCACGAGTGACGGAAGATACATGGCTCCGATGTGTATGCCGATGATGAGACCGATGGCCGATAATCCATGTCCATGATGGCCCATATGGACCGGGGTCATGGTCATAACAGCGACCATGACGATCTGAGTCAGGATCATGACGGTGGCCCCGAGACGTATGCCTCCTTTGTTTCGTCTGGAAGACTGGAGCGCTTCCCCAGCCATGCCGTCATTGGTCTTCTGTGCCGTCGATAGAGCTCTTGCCACGAAATAGGGATCCGGTTTCATCAAGATAAAGATGATAGTCCCGGCGAGGGTGTAGGCGGCACATGCGAGAATGAATGGTCCCCCGAGGGGAGGGATGCCGATCACTTCGGCAAACCTGCCCATCACATCCACCAGATTAGGTCCGGCGACGGCTCCGAATGTTGTCGCCACCATGGCGAAACTCACGGCAGTCGCTCTTTGGGAAGGCTTGGCCAGATCTGTTCCTGCATAGCGCGTCTGCAGGTTCGTGGCCGAACCCGCACCATAGATGAGGAGAGAGACGAACAGAAGGATAATCGAATCGAGCACGGCAGCAGCGACGGTCCCGACTGCACCCAAGCCTCCGATCAAGAAACCGACAGAAAGACCGATTCGTCTTCCGTAGCGCTGGGACAGACGTCCGACAAACAGGGCTGCCCCGGCGGACCCAAGAGTGAACAGGGCAACGGGCATGCCTGAGAAGCTGTCGGTTCCCAGCATATCCTGAGCGAGAAGCGCCCCTACCGTGATACCGGCAGCAAGACCCGCCCCTCCAAAGATTTGGGCGACCATGATGATTATCAGTGTTCGCTTATATAAAGCCTGTTGGTATTCGGAAGGGTCCTTACTCTTTGTAAGGGCTTCTTCATGATGGTCAAAACTAGAATTTATTTTCATTTGTTCTCCGTCCTAAACTTGGTATGGTTTATGTAACTACTATTCTCAAATGAATGTTTCTCCTATTATAGTACCAATCTGGTATGGAAGTTCAAGGGGTATGTACGGAAATACGTAATTTTTACCGCGCTTTACCAAAAATATAGGGAATCCCCCAGATACTGGTTGAATGGTCCATACCTCTATCTGTCTCCTGAATAGAATGGGATAGAGGTGAATACGATGAAAAGATTTGATCATAACCATTTATTTCCGAAGCTTAGAAAAGGGGGATCGTTGAAGAAAAGTGCCGACTTCCTTCCTCCTCAGAGCTGTGACTTTTTTCCTTATCAAAATGAGGGTCCAGAAGGGCCCCAGGGACCCCAGGGACCACAAGGTGAACAAGGACCACAAGGACCGCAGGGTATACAGGGTGAGCAGGGGACACAAGGACCTGGTGTGTTTGAATGGGGGGAACTGGTGATTTGGGCAGATTCCAATGCACCCGGCCCGGGAGATGGGACGCCGTCGAACCCGTTTCCGTCGCTTCAGGCAGCGATTGATGCGGGAACGAACAGTGAAGAGGCCGTTCAGTCCGGGATGAGAGCGAGGATCATTGTCCTCATTGCCCTTAACTCTTCCTTTAACGAAGATGTGGTGATCCCTCCTGCACGGCATGTACAGATGCTCGGAGTCGGACCGTGGCAGCTCGGTGATTCGACTTTAGCCGACTTTGCTTCATCGGTTCCAAGAAATATGACCATTCAGACCAGTATAACGGCTGAAAAAGCCTATACGTCCCAGGGGCCGGCATTTGAAGCAAGACCCGTGACCGTAGTGGGGACCATCAATAATGGGACCTCGGTGAGCACGAATTCCAATTACACAAATGGAGCCATCATCAGTGGGGATATCACGTTTCAAAATGTCGATGCCGTCGACCCGGTTACCCCGGTTGAATTTCAGCTTTTAAATGCACGGGTGGTGGGGGACATCCAGCAGGCCGGCCATATGGGGGGTGTGAACGCGTATCTCTACAGTACCCGGATCAATCGGATGGTGCACAGCGGATTAAGGATTCAGCGAATGGTGGACAGCCGTGCAGACGGCATCATCAATGTGGCCGCCTATAGTATGATTAACTCTACATGGTTCCGGGGCGACGTCAAGATCCCGGAGGCGGCAAGTGACCTTCCGCCGACAGGTGTATACAATAGTGATTTCGAGAAAATTGAATGGACGGGGCCATTAAGAGTGGATGGTGCGTCCAACTATAATTTTGTCAACAATGAAAATGCCTTAGTAGGGACGAAAACGGTGTTGTTTACGCCTTAGGGGTTGAACCGGGACGGATCTCGTCCTTCTTATTGCATAAAGAAGAAGCATGAGGACCGTCCCCATGCTTCCTTTTTTTATGTCTTCGGAAACGTAAATCCTTCCCCGAATACGTCTCTTACATCATGGACCACGACGAATGCTTTCTCATCGATGTGCTGGATCATTTTCTTTAAGAGGAAGAGCTCCTGCTTATTGATGACCACATACAGGATGTCCTTGGATTCCTTCGAATAGTGACCTCTTGCGTTGATGACGGTCACTCCCCGGTCCATTTCGGCGCTCACTTTCTCAGCGATGGCATCGGTGTGGGCGGAAATGATGGTGACGGCCTTTCGGGTATCGAACCCGTCGATCAGGTAATCGAGGATTTTCGTGCTGATGTAGATGCTGATCCCTGTATACATCGTATTCTCGATCCCGATGACAAAGGCTGAACCGAGAACAACCAGGATATCGAACACGAACATGGATGTACTCACCGCCCAGCCGAAACGCTGATTGAGCATGCGGGCAATGATGGTCGATCCGCCCGTCGTCCCGCCTGACCGAAGGACAAGACCGAGTCCGATCCCGATGAACACGCCGGCGAAGACCGTCCCGAGCATGATGTCGACAGGGCTCCCCATCCCTTCTGTAAAGTGGATGAAGAGGGAGGTAAAGAAGATGGCAAGCATGGTATACCATGTCACCCGTTTATTGAGCACTTTATATCCAATGGCTAAGAGGATGCCGTTCATGACAAAGTTCGTAATACCCGGCGACCAGCCCAGTACATAATAAAGAGCCATGGAAATCCCCGTCACGCCGCCTTCACCGAGTTCGTTCGGGATGGCAAACAGGTTGACCCCGAGGGCGAAGAAGAGGGATCCGATGATAATCAATGTGATTTCTTTTACAGTCGTATTCATATTCTCACTCCGTTCCTGTTGAATACACTAGGATACTATAGCACAGGGGGGATGCGTGTGGAAGGATAACTCGTCCTGTGTCAGTGAGAGGCTGGATCTTATTTATGCTTTTCACGTGCAACGATCAGTAGAGAGGGACTGTCCTATGAGGGCAGCTATCATCCCGGTTAGGAGGATAGTCACGAATCAATCCATTCCGACAAGATGTTCACATGCAAAAAGCTGGGGGATCACCGTGATATTCCAATAAAAGTGAATAAAAGGTAAAGATACCCAATAATAGAATAATAGTCCTATTTATGAAATCATTCCTAAAAGAATACGTCCAATCAATGTTAATATGATACGATATTGTCGAATCGATTCGAAGGTTTACTCATGAGGCATTGAACAGGTTTGGCACATCCACCATGATGATAATCGACATAATGTAAGACTCTGTCAGAGAGTGACATTCATACTTACTTCTGCATGATCCAAAAAATACAAAGGTTCCTTTAGGAGGAGAAATGAGATGAAGAAGTTCAAGAAGGTTATGTTGGGATTATTGGTTAGTATTTGTGCATTTGGTTTTACCATCAGCAGTGCAAGTGCAGCATCCGATTCAAGTTACGTCAATACACCTTATGGAAAGCTGACTTCAAATGCATGGAGATCCAGCCTTTCAACGAGTGGGAATACGTATCAGTTCACGTATCAGACTTCTGCCGTGTATTCTGGCAGCAACTCTGTTGATTGGATTAAAACGACTTGGGAAGCGTGTGCTTCACTAAGAAACAGTGCGTCCATGTCCATTGGTATTTCTGCCGACGGTGCTTCCGCCAGCGCAAGCAGTTCATGGCAAAATGTTTGTCAGAGTGCTTATTGGCAGAACTCAAACGGTGCCAAAGGTGCGTATTCTGAAACTAGAAATGCGGTAATCAAACCTAAAGGGGATTACCGAAGCGGCACGGTTTCCATTCAAAACGAAGCGAAAGTGAAAATCAAGGGCGATGCAAGATCTTGGTCGGTCAACGCTTCTGTTTAATAGAATGCTAATCTTTATGAAGTCTTAGAATGAACCTGTCCCTCCAATCGGTCTATGACCATGAATGGCCGTTTGAAGGGACAGACAATCGAAACAAAACAATGGATGGAGTTTAGTTTGTAAGCGATGGTTATATGGGCAACAGGCTCGTTCATGTAACATAAACAATCTGACTCCATCTTTTTTATGGAGATGATGACATGAGAATGCTTTTATTCATAGGAATGACCATGTTTCTATTATTGAGCGGTTGTGATGAACAGGCCGGTGGAAAATATGAAACGGCCGGATGTTCAGGGGAAGACTGCAGGCTGGTGTATGATGGTGTTCAATATTTTACATATGATACAAAGGTGAAATCCAGCACGGGGAAGCTGGATTCAACAGAAAACGAGTTTCAGTACCGGTTACCCGGAAACGATGAATATGTGACAAGCGGGAACTCCATAACGAATGAATTCAAGATTCTAAAGATGGTCAATGAGCGTTTTCAAACGGTGTACGAACATAAGAATGATCAAGAGGCCCTTTTCCCAGTGGGGGTCATGGATGAACAGTATATTTTCGCTGTGATGGAATATTCAGCAGATCAGCAGACGTTCAAGGGGCTTTTTCAGCTGAATGAAGAGGATGAACTGGAACAGCTGAAAACAGAGAAAAACGAAAAAACGGAAAACATCTTTGGGGTTGGAATATCATCAGAGAATCACCTGTTCCTATTATTGAACGAAGAAGACAAGCAGAACGTCTATCAAACCGATCTTTCCCTTTCAACATTTGAGTTGGTGGCAGAAGACATCTCTCAGAATATCAGTGCCCGTTCCGGAGAGGTGTGCTATGTAAAAGCTGAAACCTTCTTCTGCGGACGTGAGGCGGTGAAAGAATTGGAGGAAGGGACGGTCTTTGCCTGGGCAGGCCGGCAGCTTTATAGTGGAAGTGGATGATTCAGGGGGGATTTGAAGTGAGAGAGATCGATGACCGAAGACTTGTTCAATCAGGAAGCCATTTTCTGGGGTTTGATGTGGACGGCTCTTCCCTGACCATTTACTCTGATGGCAACGTGTACGAGTTGGAGGGATAACGTGAGTACATTACTGGAAGTAAAGAATCTTACGAAAAGGTATAGACAAGCTGTTCTTTCTGGTCTCGATTACACGTTTCATTCCAAGGGATTGTATGCCATTTACGGGGCCAGCGGCAGTGGCAAATCCACTTTGTTAAACATCATCGCCGGTTTTGAAAAACCGGATGCCGGCAAGGTTGTAAAGAACTTCCACCAGCTTGAATATGTCATGCAGGAACACATGCTCCTGACAAATATCACGGTGAAAGAAAATTTATATTTGAAGCTGAACATCACCGAGTACAAAGAAGAAGAGTACGATGGAGTCATTCAGGACATATGCAGGAAGCTCAGTATCGAGAGTCTGATCCATGAAAAGGTCTCGTTCCTTTCCGGCGGGGAGAAACAGAGAGTATCCATTGCCAGGGCCCTGTTAAATGCTCCAGAGGTCATCCTGTTGGATGAACCGACGGCCAGTATCGATTATGAAATAAAGGAAGATCTATTGCATTTACTTGTGAATCTCTCGAAAGAACGATTAATCATCGTATCGACGCATGATTCCCTGGTGAAGGAGTATGCAGACACGACGCTCTCGTTAGAAAGAGGTACATTTCAATGAATCAATCGTTTGTTGTGAAAATGCTCAGGAAGAAAACACATCACTTCCTTACCATATCCATGGTCGTCATGGTCATTTCCCTCAGCATGCTGAACTTTATGGCAGCTTATATTTCCAACCAATATGAGATGATCAACCGGGATTTCCTCGACAACAACAATGTCAAGGTGATTCATGTGAGCGGGAAAGGAAATGGCGAGTCAACGACGAATGTCGGACTGGAAGACTATACAAGCATCAATGGTCTGTTGGAGAAACATGATCTGTCTGAAGAGGCGAAGGCGTATCCCGTTTATACGCTGCCAACAGTCTATCATTCGTCCATGGAAACAGCCTATTCCCTCGTGGGGATCAGTGAGGAGCTCGCTTTTTTAGTCAGTGAGGATTGTACGTTAAAGGACAACAGCATCTGTGTCCGTGACAGTCAGGAGGACAAGCTTACCTTGAACGTACCTGTCATTGAAGAAAAGGACGGGGGCTTCTCCTCGAGTAAAGCCGTTCCTATGGAAATGACCGCTGAAAAGGGTGCGACCAATGAGAATGCTGTGTTGATCCATTCTATCCCGGATAACAACCAGGCCTATGTGAATGAAAAAGAGGCGGAGAAGCTGACAAGAATCATGTATCAGGAATCTTCAAACAGCTTCGAATACATTCAAGAATCACAGCTGAATAAAGTGATTGTGTACGTGAAGGATATCAAAGATGTAGACCGTGTCGGCAAGCTTCTGAAAGAAGGAAACTATTATACAAGCTACACGTTCAACAGCTTTGAAAATTTCTCCATCAACATCTCGACCAATCAATTCATTCTCATCATTCTAAGTGCATTCCTGGTTCTGACATCCATTGTAACCGCCATATTATTGATGATTAACTTCCTCAGGATACAAAAGAAGGAGATCGCGATTCTTAAATTAATAGGGTATAAGACGGAAGCGATCATCAGAATTTATACAAAGCTGCTCTTTATTCTGTTTCGCACCATTTTCTTTATGGCGGTTCTCCTTTTCCTCCTTAACTATTTCCTGAAGCTCATCCCGGTCAGCTTCACTCATTTATGGAGCATCGTGTTGCTGGATGCCGTCATCCTAGTGTTCACATTAGCATTCGTCTATCTCATGGGAATCAGGAAAATCTGTCGGGAGGATATCATTCACCTCTTGAAAAAAGGCAAGGAATTCGAATAACGAAATCATCATTGAAACCCGACATCCCAGTGAATATCGATTGGCTTCTGCCCCCCGTTGAACGAAAACCAGACGTTCGACGGGGGGCAGTGTGCTTTGTAAAGCCTTCCGTTACGTGATTTGAATGGGTGCTCTTCCTCTGCGGGATGCTACGGGACGGTTCGTGTGCTTTCAGAGAGGAAGCGTGGGAACCGTCCCCATGCTTAAGAGGGAATCATCAGAAATGTCATTGTGAAGAAGAGTCACTAAAACGTCAGAGTTGACTCTTCGTGTTACTTAGGTGTACTATATGTTACAACGATGTAACAAAAAGGAGGTTGTTCCATGAGTAAGTCAAAAGCTCTGTTACTTGAAAAGGCCATTCACATGTTGAGCCAAGATGAGTCTGCTTCATTAGAAGACATCGCTAAAGCTGCCGGAGTCAGTAGAATGACGCTTCACAGGAATTTCCAAAATCGAGAGACGCTGTTTAAAGAGATTCACGAAACCCTGATTCAACGTACATTAGCGATCTTTAAACAAGCAAAGGAAACATACGAACATCCAGTTGAACAGATGAAAGAAATCATTATGCGGAACGCAGGTGAAAAGGGATTTGTTCTTCTTATGAAAGAAAATAAAGAACATGAAGACCATAACCCGGAAACATGTCGATTTTCTGAAGTGAACAAAGAGTTAAGTGAACTGATCAAACAGTTACGAGGAGAAGGATATATCTCCCATGAAATTCCAGACGCATGGGTATTCCATATGTATGACGGCGTTCTTTTTACAGCGTGGGAAACGATGCATAATGGCTCCGTTGCCCCGAATGAGATCCCGAATTTATCATGGACCACATTTAAGAACGGTTTGTTAATGGAAAGAGGTGAAAAAGAATAATGAATGATTATTCGTTAGAAGAATATTACAAAGGGAATGAGAATCCTTGGACCGAACCAGATGAAGGATTCGTAAACGGATTAAAAAAGCTGGAGATCAAAAGGGGGAAAGCCATCGATCTTGGGGCAGGTGAAGGAGGAAACAGCTTTTGGCTGGCTAAAGAAGGATTCGACGTTGTGAGTATAGATTTGGCTCCCACTGCGGTTCAATTCATTCGATCCGAAGCGAAGCGCAGGAGTTATAGAATTCATGCAGAAGTGGGGAATATAGTCAGTTATGAAAGCAATGAAACATTCGACCTTGCTCTCCTCTCCTACGTCCATCTCCCTAAAGAGGAGCGACTGAAGCTGTTCAGCAAGATCAATAGCCTATTAAAGGATGACGGAGTATTCATTTATCTCGGCTTTTTCAAAGATAGACATTCAACTCCAGAAGGGGCAAGTCCTGAAGAATTTCCATCGTCTAAACAAGTTGCTGAAGAATGGCTTGGGTTCAATGGAGTTCAACTACTTGAACAACAAGATGAAGTGAAAACAATCCCAATCGGTCATCAAGAAGGTTCATTTGAAGGTGTCACCACCAAAGTGATCGTAAAGAAAGGATGGATGAATCATGACTGAAAGCATGTTGGATTGTATCGTCATTGGAGGAGGCGCAGCCGGGCTCAGTGCAGCACTTGTTTTAGGGCGTTCCAGGAGAAGCACACTGATCATTGATGAAAATCAGCCACGAAACAGAGTGACCCGTGCCTCCCATGGATTTTTAAGTCGTGACGGAATAGAACCTGAAGAATTCAAGCAGCTGTCGTTAGAACAATTATTGAAATATCCGACCATCCGCTATGAACAGGATCGTGTAGTGGATGTGGTCAAAATAAACTCCATTTTCCAAGTCACAACGAATGAGAAGAAGAGATATAGAAGTAAAAAGGTCATTTTTGCAACAGGTATGAAGGATGTTCTCCCTCCTATTAAAGGACTGAAAGAAGTCTATGGGAGCTCTGTTTTTCCGTGTCCTTATTGTGACGGATGGGAAAGAAGGGATAAGAAGGTAGCCTTATTCGGCAACGACGATTGGCTCATGCCCTATTTGAAAATGATCTACCACTGGAGTAAGGACCTCATTGTGTTTACAAACGGGAAAGCCCAGTTAACAGAAAGTGAGAGGGAGGACCTCATGGGGCATGGCGTCCAACTGGTGGAATCTCCAATCGTTGAGCTGGAATCAACAGATGGACAATTAGAAAGAGTAGTCGTGGAAACGGGGGAATCCTTTGAAAGGACCGATGGATTTCTATTGGATACAGGTCAGACTCATGCAAGTGATATTCCATTCTCATTAGGGGTCGAGGTAAACGAAATGGGTGGATATAAAGTCAATGAAAAGAGTGAGACTGATATAAAAGGATTGTACATTATCGGAGATGCGAAGAACGGGTTCTCAGGATTAATCATGGCAGCCAGTGAAGGATATGAACTTGGGGCAACACTGAACGGTGAGATGGTAATGGAGGACTGGGAAAACCAAAAACGGAGCTGAGTACGATGGGGAACGTCCAAACTGTGAAGGGGGAAAGAGAATGAAATTCGACTTACAAGAAGCAATAGAGGTGTTGGAAAGAACGCCGATCACCCTTGACCATTTCCTGACGGGATTGTCGAAAGGGTGGCTCCAGTGTGATGAAGGCGACGGGTCGTGGAATGCGGTTCAGGTAGTCGAGCATTTGATTGAAGGGGAAAAGCATAACTGGATCCCGAGATTGAAGATGATCTTTCAAGATGGAGAAAATCAGGTGTTTCCTGAATTCAACCGGTATTCACATTTAGCAGAAGGTGCTTCAACGAGTCTGGAAGAAAAGCTCATGGAGTTTCGCACTCTTCGTTCTGAAAACATCCGAGAGGTACAGGAGATCCTCCTCGATCCGAAGCACTCCCTTGATGCCAGAGGGCTGCATCCTGCTTTCGGTGTAGTCTCTGCCAGGGAGCTTATCTCGACGTGGGTCGTCCATGATCTGACTCACCTTTCCCAAATTGTGCGGGTGTTTTCAGAACGTTACAGGGATGACGTCGGCCCTTGGGAGGCGTACCTAGGGGTGTTGAATAAGCGTTCGTAACATGTTTCCACTAAAACAGCCGGCTCCCGCCGGCTGTCCCCATTCCTTATTTCTGCGCACTGATGGCTTCCATTTCTTCCTTACTCGGACCATACACGCCAGGTACCTTCAGGCCAGCCTGCCTCATTAGGACCGTCAATTGACCGCGGTGATGAGCCTGGTGCTGAATGAGAAGGCGGAACACAGCCTGAATCGGCATCTCCATCCCGAACAGATTCACCATTTCATTCATTTTCTCGTCGGACACCTGATCCGCAACGGCTTCTGACAGACGCTCACTGACGAGATGATACGTTTCGCTGATCTCAGCTGCAGAGGCAGGGGCTTCTTTACGAAGATCCGGCACTTCGAACGTAATCCCGACCTGGGCAGGGAAATAATAAGCGGCTCCCGTGATATGCCAGGCGACACTTCCGATGCTGTATAAATCTTCAGATACCTCTTGCTTCAACGATTCATCCGTCAAGGTATTCAGTACCTTTTGAGTGACGGCTGCTTCTTGTTTCCATTCTTGTAAGAAATCTTGTACGGTTGTGAACATGTGTATTCCCCCTCCTAATTTAAAAGACGCACTTCAGGAATATTGTAACATGGGGAGGTGGGGTTAGGCGTGTATAAATAGGAATTTTCAGGTATCTATTTTTTGATTATTTAATAGGAGTTGACTTTTCAATGGTATGAATAAAGCGTAAAGTCAGTTCATTAAACAAAGAAGGGTACTCCATATTGGCAAGGTGTCCACCATCCTGAATGATTTCCGGCCTGATCCTCTTGTTAAGTGAAGATAAATGGTGAACGGAATCGACTTCATGTTGTTCTTTTCCTCCATTTACGATGAATGTTGGGACGGTTAACTCTTTAATTTGTTGATCAGAAACAACAGGGTAGTGATAGGTAAAACACTTCACCACTTTATGTAACGTATCTTCCCACCGTCCCCCATGTAGAAAAAGGTATTCAGTGGCTGCCTCAGGCACCTCTTCTTTGATGGTGTGTAAATAGTGGTATTGCTTTTCCATCGTCGCGTGCATATGTTTAGGAATCGTTGGGACATAGCCTGTTAGAACAATCCCTTTTGTAAGTTCAGGGTATCGAATTGCTAAATGTAAAGCAAAGCTTGCTCCCATAGAAAGTCCGATAATATAACCAGGTCCTGTTTTTCGAAGTTCTTTCATCAGCCATTCAAGAGTAGGTTCAAAAAAGGGATCCTCTGCATCTTGAGCATTCTGTCCGTGACCCGGCAAATCAATTGGAAAAACGTTGTATTCCTTTTTAAAGCGATCCATTTGTTCTTTGAAATGGGATTCTCCTGTTCCCATCAATCCATGAATAAAATATATATTTTTCACGATCTTCTCCACTCTCCTCAGACATCACTATCGTACAATCTAATGGTACAAAATATATGCTTTATAGATAATGAGCCTGAGATTGATCTCTACATACGACTTAAGACTTATAGAGTTAGGAATAGAATGATCACAAACAGTGTGAATGCAATGGTGGATTGTACTATGAGTGAGGAGGGGATACCTGTAAATATTTTAAATGTAATAGGTATAAAGAACCATGTGTCGCCTGTTTCCCCATATTAAAATAAGAATATGTCGAATGTTAAGAGAAGGGGTAACCATGAGCGAGATGAAAGTAAGAAGTATTATGAAGCAATTCCATCATTCTGACCCGGGGAAACGGTTTGAAGCGGTGGGTAGTTTGTATGAGTTGAAAGAGAATGATCACCTGCAGATTCGGATTGAAGTATTAAAGGATATGGTGAAGGCAGCGCGGCTTCTTCTTTTCCTGAGCGTGTGGACAGTTGGGACAACCCTTCTCTTGCTTTAATGGATTTTGTCTGTGATTATCCGATGCCGGAGATCATTGATGAGATCATTCGTTATTTTGACCAGTTGGATTCCGATGCGAAGGTCCGTGCCCTGACCTGTCTTCTGTCCACGAAGGATGAGGGGATTTTCCAGGAGATTCATGATAAGGCGGTCCGGTTGATCCTGGATGAGGAAGTGGAGCTGCCCGTTGATGAATTGTGTGAGTTTCCAGTCCTGTTAAGAGGCATCGTGGATAAGACGTTTAAACAGCTGGAATCGCCACATTATAAATATATGTACTATGCTTTCCTGACGGCCATCAATGAATCAGGTGTCGAGGCGGGGTATAGAAAGTCACAGGTGATGCCGGTGCTCCTTGCTGATTATCAACAGCTGAGGGACGAGTATCGGGTGTACGATGCGGAGTATAAAGCGGAATACGTGTATCGATCCTGGAAGGGCAGCTACTTTGTCCTGATGTATCGGATCAATACGCTGATCGGATTGATGAACTTTTACTACGCTGAAGAGACAGAAGAGCTGCTGAAGGAGGCTGTGCTATTCAACGATCCGCGGATCAGCTCGAATGCGGCAGTCGTCTGTTTGAATAAGAACATCCCTGTGCAACAGGAAACCCTTGAAGCTCTGGCTGGGAATGTGGAAAGTGCCGAGATGCTGTATTGGGGACTCGCGGAACATCATAAAGAACATGTCTTTCCCGTACACCCTAAACAGCCGGTGCTGGCCAGGTCGCATCTGTTCAGCCATCTTGCCTTTTTGCATGATGAAGAAGGGGAGCACTTGAACATCTATCCAGAGAATATCCAGGTGGTGGACAAAGTGGACACCGTCAATTCTTACGGTCAGTCCCTCCGCTATTATCTCATGAGCTTTTCCCATGGTGAAGACGTGCTCACGGCCTGGGTCGGGGGGTACGATCTCGAGGAAGAGGATGACGGCGCGGACATGTGGGAAGGCACCTACACGGATCTCGAGCCCTTCGGTGACAGAACGGTGGAGGAGCATAAACAACAGTTTTTGAAAATGCGGGAAGAGAACGAACGGGAGAGTGAACAGACCGTTTATTATGACAGCTCACCTGGATTGTCGAAAGGATTATGGTTCTTCTATGCCATCCTGATCGGTCACTGGGCAAAGGTCCTCATGAACGGAATCGATAAAGAGATTTATATATCCCTTGCCTTCACTCTTATAGGCGGGATCCTGACCGTCTTTGAACTTTGGAAGAAAAAGCGGAGTGCGGTATCGATTGTGGGCCGTGAATTGATCAAGGTAAAAGGGGATAAGAAGGAAAGCATCCCTCTCCAGGAGATCAAGAAAGTGACGTATGATAAGAAGCAGATCAACGTTTTCAATAAAGACAATGTGCTTCAACTGACGGTTCCATTGCGGTGGGTGGAGTATCCCCATTTTTATTATGCCATGGTGGAGCATACGAGTCATTTGAAGGAACAGCCGTATATTGAGGAGTAAGGGACAAGGAGGGCTTTGTCCCTTTTTGTTGTGGGAAGCAGGAAGTTTTTTATTTTTTTTGTAACAAAATCACTCCAGCATAGTCTTACTTGGGAAGGGAGGCAGGAGGGTGACTGAGTTTGAGGGGATTTATGATCAATACTTCCGGGAAGTGTACGCGTTCGTCCTCACCATGAGCCGGGATGAAAAGACTGGGGAAGAGATTACACAGGAGACGTTTTTCAAAGCATTGAAGAGTATTGATCAATATAAAGGACACTGCAAGATCAATGTGTGGCTGTGCCAGATTGCCAAGAATACCTACTTCACCCATCATGCCAGGCAAAAACGGTATGTTCATGATGAGGGGGAGGAAGCGGCCTGCGACACGGCCATCGAGAAGCTCATAGAAAGAAAAGAAGAAGCATTTCGGGTCCATCAAGTCCTGCATTCCCTACAAGAGCCATATAAAGAAGTGTTCACCCTGCGGATATTCGGGGAGCTTTCCTTTAAGGAAATCAGCGAGCTTTTCGGAAGGACGGAAAGCTGGGCAAGGGTGACGTATTACCGTGGGAAACAAAAAATGCACGAAAGGCTAAAGGAGGATTGACGATGCGAGAAGTACCATGCGAAATCATTGAAGATCTGCTGCCCCTGTACCACGATGAGGTGTGCAGTGAGGAGAGCAGGAAGATGGTAGACGAACATCTAGCAGGGTGTGAACAGTGCCGGATAAAATTAGCACGCATCCAGACGGATCTGTCTCTTCCGGAGAAAGAACACGTCGATCATTCCACAGACGATCGCGTCATCGAGAAGATTGCTGCCACGTGGAAAAAGGGAAGGGCCAGGTCGTTTACGAAAGGCGTCCTCATCTCAGCCCTGTCGATTTCCATCCTGATCCTTGCCTACGCGGGACTGTTTAAATGGAACATCATAAGTGTGGCGTCAGACAAGGCAGAGATCAGTGATATCAGTGAAACGGCAGACGGCAAGATTGTGTACTACCTGGATATTGATGACGGCTACCGGGTCAATACATTGAAGTATGACATGGATGACAGCGGGAATTTATATATCACCGCTTTGCGCCCGGTTGTGAAGGAGGAATCGCTTCCGCCGTATACCCTGGAGAAAGGTCATGACTTCATCGACATTCACGATCAGGAGGATTTCAGGGGGCAGGAGGTCAAGGCGATTTATTTTGGAACGCCAAAGGATAAAACGTTGATTTGGAAAAAGGGGATGAAACTGCCGGAAGCGAGTGAGGAAGTGAAGGAGAGGTTTGGGTTTTGACAGGGGACGGGTGTTGTGCTTGTTTGGGGGGTGGTGGGACAGGGTGCCTGTCCCTCTGGCTTGAAACAATGAGTTTGCATATTCGGAATGGATGTGGTTTAATATTTTTATAGTTATTAAATCGTAATGATTACGATTATTAATATGATTGGAGGACATTCAATTGGCAAAGAAATCAAAGGTAGCAAAGGAAAAGAAGCGCCAGGAGACGGTGTTGAAATATGCAGCATTGAGAAGAGAGTTGAAGGAGAAAGGGGATTATGAGGCACTGGCCAAGCTTCCACGTGATTCTTCTCCAACACGATTGAAGAACCGCTGCGAGGTGACGGGCCGTCCCCGTGGATATCTGAGAAAGTTCAAAATGTCACGTATTGCATTCCGGGAGCTTGCACATAAAGGCCAGATTCCCGGCGTGAAGAAATCAAGCTGGTAAGAGCTATAAAAGGAGGAGTATCACCTATGAAAAATGGAATTCACCCTGACTATCATGATGTCGTATTTATGGATACAAACAGCGGATTTACTTTCTTGACTGGTTCAACGAAGACTTCAAATGAAACGATTGAGTGGGAGGACGGGAATGTCTATCCCCTATTGAAAGTGGAGATCAGTTCTGACACTCACCCGTTCTATACAGGAAGACAGAAGTTCTCCGATCGGGGCGGGCGTGCAGAGCGCTTCATGAAAAAATACAATATGAACAAATAATCGAAGGGGGCTGCATACGTGTGCAGCCCGTTTCTGGCATAAGAAAGGTGTTCGACATGAACGATAACTTGATGGAGATCCTCGCGAGAGACATAGTGAAGTCCCTTCCTCCACGGAAAAGAGACATGTATCAGTATGTCGTCCAGCGGGAAGATGAACTGGCCCGGCAGGCATCAACGTCTGATGAATTCATGAACCTGCTCATCCAGCACGCTCCCCACCGCCAGGCTGCCGATCACTTTTCTCTCACCTATGGAAGATTCATGGTGGAGATGAGGGAGATTGAAAAGGAGATCAACCGGAAACTGGATGAGAAGCTTCAGCACGCGAAGTGGGTGGACTGCACAGACGCAATGGGGAGTGACAGAAATGTGAAGTATTTCTATTTCTCCATTGGGACGGGATCTGTCAGCCGGTAGGTAAGGCAGGGAGTATATGGGGCACGGTAGGCTTAGGCTACTGTGCCCTATTGGCGTTTTGATAATAAAATGTGGATTTTTGAAAATAAAAGTCGTGTTTTTGAAAATATATCCCGATTATTGAAAATAACATGCCTGTTTTTGAAAATAAGTCAGGGCTGGCGGGGGAAATCGGGGGGATTGTGGGCCTTGAATGGGGGGCTGCTCCGGGATATCAGCCAGAAACCTGTAGAAATTGATGTTTTTTGATCAAGATCTGTGAAAAAAGTGGGGAATGCTTGAAATCAAGCTTCATTGCACATCAAACGATGTGGGAAATAGAGCCTCTTTATTTTGCCATCCGGACCGGGGATTTCTTCTTACAAAAGAATGTGAAGGATGTGCTGATTTCTGGTATTGGATATGGGCGGAATGCGAAGGTCTTTATGGACCGCGGAATGAGTGTGACGGGGATTGAGATTTCACAAGCGGCTGAACTGGCAAGGCTAAACTGGATTGAGATTCCGATTTATCATGGTTCGGTGTCCGAGATGCCGTTTGACAACGAACAGCATGATGAGATCCTTAGCTATGCCCTCATTCACTTACTGAGTGCAGAGGATCGAAGGAAGTTCATTCAGGACTGCTATGCGGGATTTACCTTCATGGCAAGTTTGAAGCGTTGTAAGTCTTTTGACATAATGGGAAAAGTATTCAAGCTTTGTAAGACTCGAAAGTTTGGATGGCAGAACTAAAAAGGGGAGAGGGGAATTACTTTGTACTTGATGCTATCTATTTTTTTAGCGAGTATACTAGGTTTGTTATTATTCGTATCGGGACCCTGGGTTGGCGGCATTCTTGCTTTCGGCATTATTGCAGGTTGTTTGTTCAGGGGGATTTATTTATTGAATGATATACATAGAAGAGTGTCAAGAGAGATGCCCAACCCGGATAGGGCAAGGGATGCATATGAGAATTATGTGAGAGAGAAACAGAAGGAAAGTCAGGGATAGAGGATGCGCTCTATCCTTTTTAGTTTGTGCGGAAATATTAGTTGTGGGGGCAAGTCCCGGAATTATCGGGGTTTGACCCAGTCGACTGACGTATTAACGCGGTGGGGTACGGACCCGATTAAAAAACGGTCAAAAATAACGAAACAAACGTCCAGGATGACAAACCCCTGGACGTTTGCTGTAACACCGATCAGCTACCTGTATGCTGTCGCTCTTTTTCCACAGCCTTCAGCTTTTGACCTTCGTCTTTCTCTTTATCATTCCCATTGACTAAATCATTCGTAGCGCTTTTAAATTCTTTCAATGTCGTTCCGAAGGCCCGTCCGATTTCTGGTAGTTTGGAAGGTCCAAAGATGATTAAAGCAATCACAAGTACAAGGATTAATCCTGGAATTCCGATATTCGTTAGCATCATGATTCCCTCCTGTTGGGTTTATAGGATCGGCATGCCGTGGCGTGCGAAGGCAGCGGCTTCTAGGTCTGACATTCCCTGAACTTCTGCAAAGGCCGACAGGTTGTCTGAGATCTTCGGTGCATAGGCAGCAGGCGGGGCAGCGTGGCCCATCAGCCTTCTTCTTGCTGCATTTCTTCTGGCGAATGGTCCCCAGATGGCAAAGGTCATGCCGGGTGACTGAATATTGATGAAGAATGTTCGGCCGTCTGTCGAGAACGTCGGGCCGGCAAGCTCAGAGTTGTTCACTTTATTTTCTGCGAACACGTACGTTTCGCCTTCCGGTGTCATGCCGATGATGCGATCGACACCGCCGCCGTCTTCTGCAATCCATAAATCTCCCCATGGCGTGATGCAGATGTTATCAGGCATTTCTAGATCATTTTGCGCCGTAGATTCATAGAATAGCTCCAGTGTGTTGGTGGCAGGGATATAGCGGTACACACGGCCCAACGCTTTATCCCCGGCGGATGTATCATCAAACCAGAACACGCCGCCTTCGAAATAAGCGCCCTCCAGACGGCTGAAGGCAATGCATCCTTGTCTCTCTGCATCAAGGGTTGGTTTCTCCGGATTGACATCCTTCCATACAATGCCGAATGTCTGACCTGTATGGAACTCGCTTGTTTCGTTTTTGCTCATCTCTTCGATGGCTGCTGCCTGAAGCTTCCCGCCTTTTTGCAGGGCACCGACCCGTTGACTGCGGTCGTTGGGAAGGAACCGATACAGGTAGCTGGGACCGGCGTCTTCGGTTAAATAAACGATCCCGGTTGCCGGGTCAATGGCCGTGGCTTCATGAGAGAAGGCACCCATGTCCCTGATCGGGGTTTTCGAGATGGTATTTTCAGGGTTGGCAGGGTCGACTTCAAACACATAGCCATGCCCTTCTTCCAGCGTTTCTTCACATGTGAGCCAAGTGCCCCACGGCGTTGCTCCGCCTGCGCAGTTGCGGATGGTACCCGAAGAAGAAACGTATTCCTTCCTTACTTGACGGTCTGGGCCGATCACCAAGGAGGTGGTTCCGCCTGATTCATCCCGACGGTAAGGATTTTTCCCGATTACGGGGTATGGAGTATTTCCGCTCAATTCATGGTTTCTCACCAGGATCGTAGAGTCATGGGGCCCTCTATAGGCGGCCATCCCATCGAAGTTGGCAGGGACAGGTCTTCCATCGGATAGAGTCCCGCCTTCCTCTGAAATGATCCGGTACTGGAAGCCGCGGGGAAGGTCCATCACTCCGCCAGGGTCTTTGACTAGGGGACCATACCCGCCTGTTGTTCTCCTGTTTCTGGGCGTACCGGCAAATGCTTTATCTCCGCCGAAAGACATCAATCCAGTCGTGCTCAGGGCAAGGGCAGCTGTGCCGATCCCGCTTGCTTTCAGAAAATCTCGTCTGTTCATATCGTGTTTATTCAAACCTTTTCACTCCCTAAAACTACATTTTCTTGGAACTCCGCCGAACGAGTTGCACGCTTCTTATACGCAATCGTTGAACAGGTAATGCTGACCTCATATAAAAGGAGAAGCGGCAGGATGACGAGTACATCCGAAAGGAAATCCGGCGGCGTAATCAACACCGAAACGACAATGAGTAAAAAATAGGCGATCCTTCTTGATTTCTTCAATTTGGCCGGGTCTAATATGCCAAGCACGGTCAGAAAAACGATCACTAAAGGCATTTCAAATAACAATCCAAAAGGTAACGTCAGGTGTAGCATAAACCGGAAGTATTTTTCCGCTGTGAACATGGTTTCAAACTGGTCGGCTGACAGGGAGGTTAAGAAATTCAGGACGATGGGAAAAAGTAAAAAGTAACCGAACCCGATACCGAAAAGGAACAAAAAAAACAGTGCGGGTATGAAGCGTAAGGTGACTCTTCTTTCAGTTGGGCTCAGACCCGGAGCGACAAACCGCCATATGTGATAGGCAGCGACTGGAATGGTCGCTGCCAGTGAAAAGACAGCGGCGATCATCAAGTACACCCATAAAATGTCGCTCGGTCCGAGTATCGCAAGCTTCATATCCAAGTCTCTGATCAGCCACCCGTAGATCGGTTTCATAAACGCCATCCCGACAAACAGGAAACCGATAAAGGCGAGTGCCGTGATGATGGCCCGGCTCCTGAGCTCTTCCAGGTGTCCGATCAGCTGCTGGTTGCGATCTTTCATAGCCTCTGCCTCCTTGATGCTAGTTCAGCTGCATGGATTTGCCTTTTTGGCTTTGCTTCTTATGGGCGCGGGCGTGCGCTTCATGACGGTCATCCTCCACCTCAGAAGACTTCTGTATCCCTTGAGGAACGGTGGATGCCGATACTTCCTTCAGTCCCTCGGAATCCCTTTTGTATACAAACGATGCTCTCGTTGACATATCTGCGCCGGGATTCGAGACGAATGGAAGCACGCGGTAATCGGTTTTCCACTCCGTCGGCGTCACATGACAGCGCACATAGCCCCGATAATCATTGAAGAATTTAATATGCTCGTTCTGGGCAAGGATGCGGTCCGTGTCAGCCCGTTTGTCTGCCCCGTTACCACCTGAGGTGATGGACGTGCCGACAAACTCGGCTCCAAGCATGGTGGAGGACGGATCATCAAAGTCCGCCAGAATATTGGAAGCCCAGTTCGCATGCACATCCCCTGTCAGGACGATCAAGTTGTCCATGTTTTTTTTACGGGCAAATTCCGTGATCCGCTCCCTGGCAGGTGTGTAGCCGTCCCAGCCATCCATACTGAATAGAGGACTGTCAGGGCTCCGTCCATAATTCCTCTTGGCAAAAAAGATCTGCTGGGCCAGTACATTCCAGGCGGTGGTGGAGCTGCCGAGATGATGGAGAAGCCATTGCTCCTGCTCGCTTCCTAATAAAGTCCGTGAAGGATCCAGGGATTCCTCCGTCTGGGGAGAGCTTTTATCCCCATTCGCCTGATCCGAGCGGTACTGACGGGAATCAAGGACCATGAAATTAGCCAGGTTCCCGTATGAGAACTGACGGTAGAGCTGCATGTCTGTTCCATGGGGCATGGAGGATTTTCGTAACGGCATATGCTCATAGTAGGCTTGATACGCAGCGACACGGCGCTGGACGAACTCTTCCACGGACTGGCCTTTTTCCGGAATCATGTCAGCATAGTTATTCTCCACTTCATGGTCATCCCACGTGACAACCCAAGGGAAAGCCGCATGAGCAGCCTGTAAATCCCCGTCTGTCCGGTACTGGGCATGACGGTTCCGGTAGTCCTCCAACGATTGGATTTCAGGACCTTTGTGATGCCGGACATTTCCTGTTTTACTTATATACTCATCGGGACCGTATTCATAAATGTAGTCTCCAAGATGAAACACGAGATCAAGGTCTTCTTTGGCCATGTGTCGATAGGCAGTGTAATAGCCGTGCTCATATTGCTGGCAGGAAGCAAAGGCAAAAGCCAGGCTTGAAACGTCAGCATTCAGGGAAGGAAGGGTTTTCGTCCTGCCGATGGGGCTAAAATCCTTCCCGACCTTGAACCGGTAATAGTACACCGTACCTGCTTCCAGGTTCCCGACCTCGGCATGAACAGAGTGGGCGAGGGCGGGACTTGCCATTTCCCTGCCGCGCTGAACGATCCGGCGGAAATGTTCATCCTTGGCGATTTCCCACTTCACTGGAATGTTCCGATCAGGCATGCCGCCGCCATTAAGAGGGTCGGTGGCTAAACGCGTCCATAATACAACACTATCCGGGAGAGGGTCACCGGAAGCTACCCCAAGAGAAAACGGGAAATCCTCAAACGCTGCTTCTTCTGCAGAGACAGACAAACCGCCCATGGATTGAGCAATCGCCACCCCTAACGAAATCCCTGCGACTTTCCCCGCGCCCTGAAGGAAGCTGCGTCGGTCGACCCCTTTATGTAAGGTCTCTTCATTAAGCTTTTGAATCCAATTCTCCATCGATCTCTCATTCGTCATGTGGATGACTCCCTTCATGAATCTATTGAATGAACCAGTTCATAGTATAGGAGACGATTTTGAACCTGTTGTAAATGAATGTAAACAGAGGATAGAAAAGGAGGGGCGACATGCCCGGGAGAAAAGGCCGTGAATGAGTGGAATCCTTTCTCAATTGGGAAGGATGGAGGGGGGGTTCAGCCCGTTCCAATGGGCGTTCAGGCTTAGTTTTTTTAACATGGGTGAAAAGAAAACTATATAAAGGCGGGATGGTGTGGGAAGTGAAGGGTAAGGAGGGTCTTTTGTTTCTTTTTATGAGGGAGCATAAGGACTGTCGGTGTGCATCTTTCGTTTTAATTGAATAAGCAGAGGCTATTATTTGGAAATTGAAAAGAGGCACTCTACAAAAAGAATGCCTCTAAAGTACCTTTATTCTGATTCTGCAATATAGTAATCTGCTTCCCATTCCATTTTTTCGAATTCTTGAATATCTGTTTCAAATTCGAATAAAACCTTTTGACCTGCTTTCCACGTATTGTCATGGTAAGCGTAAGCAGTACCAATAATGACTCCCTCTGCATCAAAGAAATTAATATCAATACTAAAACTTTCTAAGTCCGCTCCAGAAGTATTTTCAAGAGTGGTATTGTAGGTTGTCCAGTCATATTCTGTTTTTACTTCGGTGAAATTGATAGTGCGTACCATTTCCTCGATATTCTCAGTTATTTTATTCTCTTTTTTTACTATTTGGGCGTTGGTCTTTAAATCTTTGAATTGTTCTTCATTTAAATCAAGCCCATACTCTTCTACTAATTTTAATAGTGAGGTGCTTCTTGAATTATATCCCTTACTCCATAATTCATCGTATTTAATAAAGTCTACGTTATAATATTTAGTGGACTCTTCCTGTGCCTTTAATCCATCCAGATAATCAGTGGCAATGGCCTTTAATTTTGGATCGTTAAAGTCTTTATCCAGGTAGTCATAAAGTTCCTTTTCGAATGATAGTAACTCTTCCATGTACTCACTATCATCTTCAACCACTTTTTTTCCGTTATCTACATCATCAATGTACTTCCATCTCTTCTCTAACGCTTTTTCTAGATCATGAATAAAAGCAGTGTCTATACTTTTTTCTTCTTTCTTGTCAGTTGCAGCCTCTTGTGAACAACCTACTATGGATACCATTAGGAAGGCTGCTATCATAATAACAACATACTTACCAAGCTTTTTCATCAACATGAATCCCCCTCATCTATGCACTGGATAACCTATTTCTATCTATTAAATATCTGGTAACACCTTCGTGACTCTTCCAACTGCTTTAACTTTCTTCTACTTCTTCCAGTGCATCTGGATAAACCACTTCATCGAATACTTCTCCTGTCGTTTCATCTTGCATTTTGATTGTTACTGAGTAATCATCTTCACTTACCCCATCGTACATCTGATAAAGCATACCAGACATGCCAAGTGTCAAAGTGGCAAACCCATCCATGCTATTTTCATAAGCCTCTTTATCTACTACCATCGTAAATTCAGAGAATGAATCATTGTACTTTATATCGCTAATAGAAACAAAGTCTTCGCTACTTTTTGTTTCCTCTACTGTTTCTTTGATACCTGAAGAGATTTCTTTCATCATCTCTTTATGAACCGATTTAGACATTTTATATGTAATGGACCCGTCTTCATTTTCGGTGACTTCTTTAATATCATTTTCTTTCGCCTCAGCCTTAATATCTTCAACGTTTTGGCCTTCAAACATAGAAGCCGGCAACGTTACCTCAACATTAAATAACTTTTTATCTACGTCTACACTTTCTTCCTTTTTACTCTTATCATCCTTGTTGGCCTCTTCTGAAGAACAAGCTGCCAAAACAGTAATGGACAACAAAACCATGAAAAACTTTTTCAATCTGGATCATCCTTTCTTTCAATTACATTACAACAATATAACAAAAACATTTCATCTTATCTATAGATTGTCATTAATTCTATAATTTGGTAGTTAGCTAGGTTGTAACGAAGATTCTTGTTATTTGAGAGCAATAATAGAGTAAAACGCATCTACCAAATAGACTGATGTAAAACATCCGTTATTAGCAGGACACCCTCCTTCACCACTATCTTTTTCCTTCATACGATAGTATCAATAGAAGTTTTGTCTTCTATTAGATCTCGCTGAAGGGAGGTGTGTCTATGACTAAAAGGAAGTATCGTAGCATTACATGCCATCGGGATGTTTTTACGATTGGAAATAAAGCTAGTGGTCGGGCAAAAGTGAAAAATAAGCTTTGCATTCAACTGCCTGTTTGTCCAGGTGATGACTTCTTTTTGGATCTCGAAACGATTGTGAGTATCTGCTGTACGAGTCTTGGGGGAGGAGGGTTTATAGCGCTCGATTCACTTGAAGCATCTATTAGTGGGCCGGCAAGTATCACAAGTATTCAAGCCATTCCTCAAAAGGACTGTCCAGATGGATGTCCGGATGGGTCCATCTCAGGTTTTCTCTCACCTGATGGAAAACAAGCTTTTGTCATATGGGATGATTTTCTTGTGGAATGTGATCTTCATGAGGGAGGCGGTTTATGTAGGAAATGTGTATGTAAAGATAAGAAATGCTGTACCTTACGTTTCCCATTAGAAGAAGATGGGGAAGTGCCTAAGAAACAACCTATCCTGTTTACTGGAACAATAAGTGGATTTGCCAGTCTGCTGGAAGGATGTGGTGGACCTTTCACAGGACAATTCGAGACAGACATCAGCATTGAAGCCAAATTTGTTCAATGTAAGCATCCTTTCTGTCGTAGTAAGAAAAAAGGGGACAAGCGTGGATTACTTGTTAAGGAAAACCTCGTTAAGTCAGAAACCGAGCTGGAACAAATGAAAGAAGAACATTCTGTGAGGATGAAGGACAAATATGGTGCAGTAATCATGTCGTCCCCAGACTTCAAAAAAACCATGCAATCGCCTACTTGACGAACGCTTTGTCCACTTGCTATAGTTAACGTAAGAACACCTTTAAGGTGGAAAACATGAATAAGACTCCAAAGGGGAGTAGCTTTCAAGTATGTCGTCATTTCGTGATGGGATTCCCGTCTCCGGCCTGCTTGGCAACTGCGATGTTGCTTGCGAGACCTTTGCCTGTAAGGTAAAGGACCCCCTCTGTATAGATGCAGATGAAAGACCTTTACCAATCGGTAGAGGTCTTTTTCTATTGGAAAAGGAGTGGTGTCCGGGGGATGCTTTGCGCAGCAAGTCGTTGAGTCGCACGTCAATGGGTTTGAATATCAAAATGGGGAAAGAGGGATAATCATTGGAATGGTCTTTATTGTTGGAGTATGGCTGGGTCTTGATGATTTTAATTGCGCTGGAAGGGATTCTCGCTGCAGATAATGCGTTGGTCATTGCCACGATGGTCCGGCACCTGCCGGAGGATAAGCGAAAGAAGGCGTTGTTTTACGGGTTGGCGGGAGCGTTTGTGTTCCGTTTCGGGTCCCTGTTCCTGATCTCGTATCTTGTGGACATCTGGCAGGTGCAGGCCATCGGTGCCCTGTATCTGCTTGGGATCGCAGCCTACCACTTACTCAAGAAGCATGTCATAAAGAAGCAGATTGAGAAGCACAAAGATAAAGAAACACAGGGATCCGGTTTCTGGTGGACCGTTATTAAAGTAGAACTGGCGGATATCGCATTCGCCGTGGATGCCATCCTCGCAGCCGTTGCCCTGGCGGTGACGTTGCCTGAGACGAATCTACCTGACATCGGCGGTCTTGACGGAGGACATTTCATCGTTATCCTACTGGGAGGAATCATCGGTCTCGTCATCATGCGATTTGCCGCATCATCGTTTGTGACCCTGCTGGAGAAACGTCCCGGGCTCGAATCCGCTGCCTTTGTTGTGGTGGGCTGGGTGGGTGTGAAGCTTGCGGTTTACGCATTAGCTCATCCGTCGTTGGGGATCATCTCGTATGAATTTGCAAAGGGATCACTTTGGAAAGGAATTTTCTGGACAGTACTGATTGGAATCGGAATCGTTGGATGGATCAAGTCTAAGCCTAAGGTGGATTCAGAGTAGATGGGGACAGTTTTCCTGCTTTTTTTCCTTGGATAAGAAGCATCAGAACGTCTCTATGCTTCTCTATTCCCTAACATTCCCATAAATAAAAAGCTCGCTCAAAAAGTCGCAACCGGACTATTGAGCGAGCTTCATTTTTTCCAGAACTTACTCTGGAAGTAACACTTCGTCGATCACGTGAATGACACCATTGGAAGCCTGGATATCGGCTTTCACCACATTCACATTGTTGACGCGAACAGGGTCCAGTGAGCACTGTTTTCTTCGCTAGTGTTTCCGCCTTTGTACCATCTTTAAGATCTGTAGACATCACTTTACCAGAAAGCACATGGTACAGGAGAATGTCCTTCAAATCTTCTCTTGCCAATAATTCTTCTGCCGTAATGCCTAATTTCTTCAGCAGCTTTTCAAACGCAGCATCCGTCGGCGCGAATACGGTATACGGGCTCTCGCCATTATTAGGAAGTGCCAGAACCGTCACCGTGCTTCCTTATTAAGAGGTAAGAAGTGGGTATATCTCCTAACCTGTCAGTCTATATTTTATTGGAGAGTGTACTAAACGAAAAAAAAAAGTGAAAGTAAACGACTCGTGGTGCTGTAGGTGAAAATGCCTGGAAAATATAGTTTAGTAGTAAATTTTTACTGAAATGTTAAAATGTGTTGATTAAATTTTGGTTTAGCAGGATAATAAATTTGCTGTTTGCGCAAATGGTAAAATTTACGTTTTAAGAGGATGTCTTGAAAATGAAAAAGAAATGAACAAAGGTATTTGGAGTGGTGATATAACTGCTATTATGATGGCACCAATAACTACTCAAGCCGCTTTGAAGAATTTTACAAAGTTTTGATGTAGATGATTTAATGACTAATACGTTAGGAACCGTAATAGGCTTGTTCGTATACACTCTACTTTCTAATTTTCTCGGGAAATCAGAAGTGTTACTAAATCATACGGCTAAAGAACATAAATGATCATCAATGCAGTAATTGAGAAATTAAGTTTCTTTTAGGAACTATATAAAGCTTATCATTACTAAAAACTAATAGATTTCACGCATTTGAGGAGGAAATAAAATGAAGAAAAAAATGATTACATTTTCTTTACTTTCATTGTTAATAGTAAGTGCAATTATACCTTTGGCAGCTTCTGCTGCTGAAACATGGGAATATGGTTATGACAAAACGAAAATGCGCCATTATAACCATTATTACCATTCAAGTTATAGTCATTATACGACAACGACTAAAAATGGCATTACTTATTTTGGTCCGACAGCAAGCGCAGGATATTGGTCCCGATTTTACTTAGACTACACTGGTCCATATAAAGTTACTTTTAACAAGTATATTAAGTAAGCGGCGAAGGGGAATTATATTGTTTGAATATAATTCCCCCTTCCCTATGAAAAGGAGAGTAGAAATGATCAAGATTGAGTGTATGAATAAGTCTTTTCAAAGAAAAACGTTATTCAAAGATTTTAATTTGGAAGTGGAATCAGGAGAGTTTATCGGGATCATGGGGAAAAGCGGGCAAGGGAAAACAACGCTCTTAAATATGATGGGCACTCTCGAAAAACCGGATGCAGGGACGATTGAAATCATGGGGCATCGTTTGGATCATAAAAAGACGCAGAGATTCCTGTTACGACATCATATAGGTTTTATCTTCCAGAACTATGCGTTAATCGATAATGCAACCGTAAATGAAAATGTAGAAATCGCCCTTAAACATAAGAAAATGACGAAACGACAGAAACGAGAGGCCATGACAAATGCTTTAACGGAAGTCGGTCTTAAAGACTATGAGAAAGAAAAGATTCATACCTTAAGTGGCGGTGAACAACAAAGGGTGGCAATGGCTCGGTTACTTCTGAAGGACCCGGACATCATATTAGCGGATGAACCGACTGGATCTTTGGATGTGGAGAATCGAGATATGATCGTTTCTTTATTTCAACAATTACATAAACGCGGGAAAACCATCATCATGGTCACTCATGATGAGAACTTGTCCCAAGTATTTTCAAGAACGATACAACTGTGAGGAGGGAGGGATCAACATGAAACGATTACTCTACTTTCTCTTGACGATTACTTTTCTACTAGTAAGCTTTCTGTCTATGAAACAATTCGAGTTTCTGCAATTCCAGTCGTTCAATCAGCACAATACAAACGACGAAGCTTGGAATGTCATGATTAAAGGGGGGGATCCTCAGAAAGACAAAGATGAAAATTTCCGAATGCTTGAGGAAATCTCACTCAAATCAAAGGTGAATCTGCAAAGAGTTTCATACGAAAAGAGTGAAAATAACGAGGATAAAGTAGTATACTACGTCTATCTTTATGATGAAGAGAAATATTTTGAATCCATTCACTTAATAGAGGGAGATTATTTAACCAGAGACAGCAGTCCGGATGCATTTCTGTCTACCATACAGACCGGTGATCAAAACCAGATTGGTCAAATGGAAATTTTCCATAGTTTTGATCCGATTGAAATCAGGCCGCTGGCAGCTGCTAAGAAAGCCCGGAATCTAACCGGAACCTACACAATCATTGGAGACCAAAAAGCTCAAGAGTTTAAACGAATAGCTGGAGAATACGGATTACCGGTCGAGATCTCCAAAGAACAAATGCAAGGTATATTCACTGAATACCCTTATCAGAAGATGATGTATGTATGCGCTTTGGTTCTTTCCTTATTCATCATGCTTGCCCTGGTCTATGATGTGATGAATCATTTTAAAGAGGTGGCTGTGCGGCTTTTATTCGGAGATAACTTCTTAGATGTCGGAGTGTTCCTGGTAAGGAAATATAGCAAGATCTTTTTAAGTTCATTGGTTTCCTCCATTTTAGGGTTTACACTCTTTTTATATTTTTACAATCAACTTCAACAATTTGTTCCCTTTCTATTTTTCTGGATGGAAAACATATTGAAAATGGTATTGATTTTGACGTTATTGTTCATTGGGACTTGGATAGGGACAAAATATATTAACATCTCGCACATGATAAAAAATAAAAAACCAATAAAAATGGTGTTCTATATCAATATTCTTGTCAGGTTAGTAGTATCTGTCTTTCTTATTTTAGGACTACAGCAAGGATTGAGTACGTTTCTCGAGTTGAAAAGTACCAACGCCTCACAACAAAAATGGTCTGTCCTCAAAGATTACACCTATATGGGGGTTGTGGCGGATCCAGGTACGGAAGTCTTTAACTTTGAGCAAGATAGTGAAAAGGGCAAGAAATTTCGTGCACTGTATAAAGAATTAGAGTCTCAGGGAGCTTTTTATATTTCTCCTTCCAATTACTATCTGGACGACATATCTAATCCTCCGCTAAATCCTAATCCGTGGGGTATGGAAGGGAAAAAAGTAGAAATAAATAGAAACTATCTAGACGTGAATCCAATAAAGGATACGAACGGCGATCCTATTACAATCCCATCTCCGACTAAAAATGAAATTCAGATACTCGTGCCCGAAAAATTCAAACCCTATCAAAAGGATATTGAACAGTCTATCGAACAAGACTATCAAGGCATATATAATCTGATAGATCCCGCACCTGTAGAAGCGAAAATCATCTATGTAAAGAATGAGCAATCCTACTTCACGTATTCTACGCAAATGGCATCCAACCATCATTATGAGATTGATGACCCGATTGCTGTCATCGTAAACGCCGAAATTGATCCAATGATTTTGGCTAATACTGTAGCCCGGGGGTATGGATACTATACGAAAGTACAGGAACATGATGACCCGTTCAAAGGGACTCAAACCATTTTAAAGAAGTATGAGTTTCATGACATCCTTCAACCAGTATCTGTAGCTTATTCGACTGTTGAGTTAAAAATGGCGAAAATGACAGAGGAGATTCAACTAACAACGCTCTATTCTTTACTCCTATTAATTTTGACTTTTATTCTGTTGTTTTTTTCTTCTATATATTATTTGGAAATAAATAAACAGACACTGGCGATCCAATGGATATTTGGATATTCCTTTTTTTGAAAAGCATTATCTAGTCTATTTATCCATACTGGTGTTTTGGAATGTATCTCTTATGATTTCATTCTTTGCCGCTCATACACCTTCATTCATTCCGGGAATCGCGTGTTCCCTTGCTTGTATAGATATAGTGTTGATGACGATAGTAATCATGATAAAAGAAAGGAACGCAGCAAAAGATGTACTGATTCATCAATAACGAGAGAAAGGGAGAGACGAAATGGTGAATAGAAAATCCATGGTATTCATCTTAACGGCAACCTTTATATTCTTAGCTTCTGGAAGTGTGTACTACTACTTTACAATGGATAAGGAGGAACAGACGAGTGTGGAGGAAAGCCCTCCGGTACATCAATCGGCCAATTCCAATCCCGTTCCTTCTGAAGAGTCCGGTGATCCCGTGCCTGTTCAGGAGAACAAGTATTATGTCATATACATTCGTCAAGACAACGGTGCAGGCTCATCCTTCGTGCCCGAAACACTTAATCCTGATTTCTCCAACAGCTCTGATTTCAATGTCCGGATTTCGTTCGACGATGACGGAAACATCCTAAACGACGGAAAAATAATCGAAATTGATCATTTCGAAATCTCGGATGAAAACAAAGAAACGATAAAAAAGATATCCGGGGAAGACCACTATGATGAAGCATTGAAGGAAATTGAGGAACGAGTGCTGGAAGCGAAGAAGGATCAAGAAGAGAGTAAATCGAGTGGATAAATGAGAGCCAGGGGACAGTCATAATGAACCACTAGGACTGTTCTCGTGTTTCTTTATATTAAACTACCGACCTGGAACCAAATCCCATCTCAAACGTAAATAAAGGAAAGACGTTAGAAGGGGAGGCATCAGTATGAAACAGCTTTATATAAAGCAGAAGGTGTTCAGTCTGAGCGGGGAGTTTACAGTTAAGGATCAGGAGGAGAAGGATGTGTATGTTGTGGAGGGGAGTTTTATGAAAATCCCGAAGACCTTCTCCATTATGAATGCAGGAAGAGAGGAAGTAGCCAAGATTACGAAGAAGATGTTAAGCTTCTTGCCGAAGTTTTATGTTGAGGTAAATGGGGAAGAGGTGTTGACGATCAAGAAGGAACTTTCCTTCATTAAGGCGCGCTATACGATTGATGCGGCGGGCATTGAGGTGCAGGGGAACTGGTGGGATATGGAGTTTCAGGTGCTGCAGCATGGCAAAGTCATAGGCGAAGTGAGCAAGGAATGGTTCAGCTGGGGGGACAGCTATAAGGTTGGCATACTAGACGAAGACATGGAAAGAATCATCATCGCACTCGTCATTGCCATTGATTGTGTGAAGTCGGATCAGTCGGCTGCTTCTTCTGGGGCTTCGATTTAAGTGAAATGTGTGATGATAAACGAGATAGGGTGTCCCCCCCAGAAGAACAAGATGGCAGACACCCGGTCAGTTTGATATTACGTATGAACCACAGCCTTCTGAAAAAAATCTCCTCATCAGCCTCACCATTTCCTCAGGCTGTTCCAGGGTCGTCCAATGGCCGCTTTCGTTTATTTCGAACACCTCCACATGGGGGAGGTGTGGATGAAATAGGTCCTTCACCTGCTCCGGGGTGCGGATGTCATGTGAGCCTTGGGCGATCATGATGGGAATGGTGCTTATCGTATTGGTATGAGGGACCAGGTTGTATGATTTCTCGATGTCCTTCGTGATGGTGCTTAGGACCACATCATTAAAGGGGATGTGTTTCTTCGTACCTAACGTTTCTTTCGAGTATACGTAGTATGGGTCCAGAAGGTCGAGGATCTGCTTGGTGCGGTTGATGCCGACTGTATGTAACAGGCCATTGGTGAGGAATCTTAGTTTCTCCAAGGTGCCGAGCTTCTTCAATAGTTCGGTTTTAAACGAGGTGTATGCGCTGTTGGTGAGTCCGATGGCAGCGGTTAGCATCAGTTTGTCTACATGGTGGGGGTAGGTGGCGGCATACGATAGTGCCAGCATGCTGCCCCATGATTCGCCGAAAAGATGCATGTGATGGAGACCTAACGCTTGCCTCAGTGCTTCCAGGGTCTCTACTTCATTCTGAATCGAATACGCGTTACCTTCCACCTTCCCCGACAGCCCGCATCCACTTTGATCATACAGGACGACGGTGTAGTCTTCAGCGAGCCTTTCTGCAAAGGGGAGAAAGAACTCGTGGCTGCCCCCGGGACCGCCGTGGAGGAACACGATCGGTTCTCCGCTTTCGAACTGTTTTACATAGATTGATTGACCGTTTAGTGTGAGATGTTTGTTCATTCCAACCGTCCTTTACATTAGTAGTTTCCTCGTGTCTACTTCATCCTCCTACATACATATCCGTAATCGATTGATTCCGGATAAATCCAAGGTCCTCATAAAGCTTTATCGCTGAATTGTCTTTGATGACAGCCAAGCGGGTAGCGGGGTACTCTTTACTTGATATGTGTATGGAATGGGTTAACAAGTATCGCCCAAGCCCTTTCTGCTGATGGTCAGGGTGTACGGCCAAGCTCATGATGAGGGGGTAGCCTTCAAATTCCATGTGAAGGCAGACACCAACGATGTTCCCGCTCTGATCAATAATGACTCTTGAGCACTCATCCATGATGTGATGGGTTTGATATTTTTCTATGAATTCCTCTACATGGTGAATATAATCCTCTTTGGTCCCGATTTGTTGATATGCCGGGTTCGCTTTATAGGCTTTCACCAGTAAGCTTGCAATACCATTGGGGTCTTCACTGGAAACCGGTCTTGATCGATACCCTTCAGGAAGCTTGGCCTCCATTGAGCTCGTCGGGCGGATCATCCAGTAGTTCACTTCTCCAATTCGGCATCCATTACGTTGGTACGCTGCCACGTGTTCTTCTACCACTTCTCTGATGATGATTTTCTCTTCAGTCTTCGAGATCTCTTTCAAATAGTTTAAAAGCGTGCGAACCAGCCCTTCATAATCCTTAAAGGGTGGCACAACAAATAAATCGGACATGAAATTCGGTTTTAGGAAGACACCGCCAATGACGGTTTCCCCTTTCATGATGAAATAGCCGCAGTCGAAGATGGAGGCTATTTCGGTTAACGCCGCCGTCGATCTTCTGAAGTAGTAGTCTGCATGCTTCTGTCCATAATAAATGGAATAATACCGAACGAATTCGCTGGGTTCTTGATACACTAATCTCAATCCATCTTTCAATTCAATCGTTTTATTCAACGTTTGTCCTTGCATACTCATTTATTTCTCCCCCTCTTTCTTCAAGCCTTTCACGAACATCACCATCCCCACCGTGAACACGATGAAGATTAATCCATATATATACCAACTCATGGAATTAAACCATCCTTCAGATATATATCTTGCTGCTTCTTCCACTCCTTTGACAACGCAAAAGGTCAGAATGGCCATGCAGGAAAGTAGAATGCCGGTATGTTTCATTTCCATGTTGAACACTCCTTTTTGAAAATATGTATCTCACACTCTTCATTCCTTCATTCCAACGTCCGAGAATAATGATCCTTCACCCAATACGTCAGCGTACCGTCCTGATTCACCTCGTATCGCAAGTCGGCCCTTTGTAATCCTTCTATCATGAGAGGACGAAGCTCACTCATTTTTAGGTTACTTTCTTCTATATATGTAGAGAGTATTTCAGGATGATAGGTATTGGTATTAATGGATGATACCAGATAATCGACGGCGGCCTGCTTGATGACGTGGATCTCGATGGTTTTGGTGTGCAGATCTTGAAGTTAAAGGGAGGAATAGAATTTGATTTTTACTTCATGTTACCATAATATTACATATTACTGCACAAAAAGAATGGAACGATATTTCTAACCATATTAGGAGGGAAACAGACCCTTGTAACTTAAACAAGGAGGAAGCGAGAATCGTGGCAAGGCAGATTAATAAGCTAAATCATGAAAAGTATGTGCCGTTTTCCGAATGGATCATTCTCTATCGTGGCAAGAAGTCTTATAATACAAGCTACATAGATATTCTAAAAAGAGGACTTGGGAAGAAGAGATGGACTATTTCTCCTTAAAGAATACTTGAAAAAAGGAAAGGGTATGAGCAGTGAATTTGCTCATACCTTTTTCTTTTTAATGACTGTTAAACTTTAATTTGTAAAACACTAAATTCCAAAAGTCATTATTAATTCTCTACTGTAAATCTATATTTTCACCTATGTATATCCTTTTTTTGCTCTCTGCAGTATTTTTTTTACGATTAACTTGAAAAAATTTGATAAGAAAAATTAAGAATTTCCCAAATAAATAGTTAGAAAACAAACATTCTCTACTGTATTTGAAGAAAATGTATATAAATGCATTCAATTTGTATTTTTTTAACATCATTTTTTCCCAACTACACTGTGTTGTAAAGTTATTTTCAGTGCTGTTATGCTTTGATTAAGAGGTTTCCGGAACACCTTTAATCAAACAAAAGGAGAAGATGAATAAAGATGAAAAACGCTGACGTGCAACATCAAAAAACAAACCCTAAATACGATGAAAAAGTTCAACACGAAAAGTTCGGAGCAGGTGCTCTGATTTCACAGAAGAGCGAGGAAGTAAGATTTAGCGATGCAAGTAGTTCAAGCATCATTGCTTGTGGTGGATCAACAAATAAAAAAGCAAAGGGAGATGAATAAAAATGAAAAACGCTGACGTGCAACATCAAAAAACAAACCCTAAATATGATGAAGAAGTTCAACACGAAAAATTCGGAGCAGGTGCTTTGATTTCACAGAAGAACGACGAAGTAAGGTTTAGCGATGCAAGCAGTTCAAGCATCATTGCTTGTGGTGGGTCAACAAACAAGAAAGCAAAGGGAGATGAATAAAAATGAAAAAAGCTGACGTGCAACATCAAAAAACAAACCCTAAATATGATGAAGAAGTTCAACACGAAAAATTCGGAGCAGGTGCTCTGATTTCACAGAAGAACGACGAAGTAAGGTTTAGCGATGCAAGTAGTTCAAGTATCATTGCCTGTGGTGGATCAACGAATAAAAAGGAAAACAAATAAATTATACTTATAAGGGCTACTCATAAAAAGAGTAGTCCTCCCCTTAAGAAGGAGGTTTTATATATGGGATCGCCAGTAATTGAGAATGTAAAAAAATATAAAATTAATAAATTTGTATATCATGAGCATCCAACAGGGATTATCGTTCAAAACGCCCGAGGTATAACCAAAATCACTGAAAATCGGTTAGTCAAACTAGTTAAACAATGGGAAAGTACACAACAGCAGCATCTTACAAATGAAGAAGTTTATAGCGTATTTAAAGAAGAAACCGACGAACTTCTATCTTTTTTACAATTGTACAATATCATCTCAGAAGACAAAGCAAGTTTATTTAACTTTAGTATTTCAAACACATACTTTTACACCAATCATCATGAAATGAAAAAAAAATTCTTAGCATATAAAGAAGCCCATCAAGGTGATATGAAAATAGAAGCAATTGATGACGAATTGTTAAAATCAAAGCCTTTCGGAAATGAAGACTTAGTAGTAGTGTTTTTAAATCCTTACAATAAAAAGTTCGCAAAAGAAATAAGAGACATTTTCCAAATTAACAAAAAGGCAAAATTACTGATGACCTATACCTATAATGACGCATTTTATATGGATAGTCTTTATTCGTATAACTGGGGAAATCCTTGCCACATATGCCATATTGAAAATATTGAAGCACAACTTCGAATCAATACAACAGGAAATAACACCTATCAAAACATAATTGATTCTTTATACTCTGAGTTAGAAACATTCAATGTTTCTTTTCCACTAAACTATGGGCAACTAATAACCATCTATTCCAAAATAATTAACTTTATTGATAAGATTGTTAGGCTTGAAAATTCTAACATCGTATTTCCAGAAGAATATCATCAATCCTTAGTTCTTGATCTAAATAATTTCGCTGAGATGAAAGATATAGCATTTCATTGGGAGTTGTGTGATTGCTATGAATGAATTTGTTAATGATCGTTTAATCCGGGATTATTTTCAAGATGATGCAATATCACTTGATGTATTAAATAAGATTGTTAATTTTCATCAATCTTCTAATTTTCTGTTAACAAAAGATATTAAGTCCTATCCTTATACGAAAGAAATCTTTGATTGGTTACAAAAAGTTGAGAATACCGACGTTTTCCCCAATAATTTGAACAAAATCATTGAGTTTCAACCTAATGAAAAATCCTATCCTGGCACATCAAGAGAGTTTAATAAAGAAAATATAATTTCCAAACGGGTTATTGAAAATCTACTTGTTGGAGCATTTGGGAGAAGTAAGGGGAAAAGTTCAAAAAAATACCCTTCTGCTGGTGCCCTTTACCCTGTAATGCCTATATTGCTAGTACTAAAAGGAGACGCAGTCGAAGGGATTGCTGAGCCAGGTTCTTATTTGTTTGATGGCACAAAGCACCGACTAATACAACTGGAACAATGGGATTCGGAAACTCTGGACTCCGTATTGGAAGCCATCAATCCTCTGGGAAATCCCCTTTCGAATACAGCTCTTGTATATTCAATTGATTTAAGAAGGGCTGTTACAAAGTATAGAATGAGAGGCTACAGACACAGTTTGATCGAAGTTGGCCTCATGGCCCAAAGTTTCATTAACGAACTGCACAATACGAATGATTTCAATTTGGGGCAATGTATGTGGTCTGGATTTAACGATAATATGCTGACGAGGCTTGTTGGTTTAAATACTAGAGAAGCACCTGTGGTATCCCTTCAATGGTTTGGAGAAGTAAGATGATAAAACATAAAAGGGGGAAAACGTATAGTGTACCAATCAACACATTCAATAAAGATAATTTATTTGTCTCCTTTGCTAGAATAGGATCAATCGTAAAAGACGGATCAGTTAATCCTGATACAGCTAATGCCCTTGGAGAGAATAAGATCATCACGCTAAAGAAAGCATATTCTGAAGTAATAGAACGTCGAGCGTTAATGAATGGTGGAAAGGCTAGTTCATTGGGGAGAGTAGAGACATTTAATTTAATTAAAGACCAGGTTTCTTCTGTCCCTTACGAATTCACAACCTATTCCACCAATATGGATTGTCCTATAGACACTACTGGTACAGCAGCACATTATTTTCCAAAAGAGGCTTTAAAAAGGGCTGTAGCGGAGTTAATTGAGAAGAATGCGTTGTATTTATTTTGGTACGGCAAGTTAGGATACAGGATTAAAGATAATTTATTGAAAACGAGTAAATACTGGTCTTTGATTGAGCAGGATGGCAGCAAAGTAATTCAATTTTATAATCTTTCGTTTAGTCCTCTTTATTTAGTTATTACTTTAGTAATCAACAATAAAGAAATAATTGCAGCAGGTGCTGGTACTCACACACATTTATCTAAGGCTCAAGTTAAGTCATTAGAAGAAGCTTTTTTTACTTAATTGGCAGAATAAATCCCTTCATGTCGTAAATGAAGTAACCAAGAGACAGAATTTCTCTAAACAAGAAAAAGAAAACGTGCTTGCCATTGAACATTTGTCAAACTATGAAGAGAAAAGTAATCAAGAAATTAGGAAGTTTGATAATCACTATGATTATTCATTAGACACATTAAAAAAATGTCTACTTCCATGGATAGAAGAACTTCACGTGGTTTATTTACAACAAGAATTGGACAGAAGACTAAGTTGTATAAAAGTGGTATCAAGGCAGCTTTACAATCACGTTCCGATTAAGACCTATATAAACCTGGAAGTCCCAATTAATAAGAACACTATAAATTTATCTGAGAAAGAACTTTCCATGGTGCCTGATTGTGTTTTTGTGTAAGGAGGAGAACCAATTTGTATAAAGTCCCTTTTAACTCAACACCATTTTTAATAAAGGAACTACAAGTATTTAGATCGATCTTTAGAGGTAATCATGTAAAAGTAAATGTGAAAGCAGCTAATGAAGGCGGTATTGAGGGAAGCTCTACATCTTTTTCTATTAATAATTCAATAAAAGCTGCTTTTGGGGAGAGTTTAGAACGCACAAGTTTATATCTTAATAGTGGGAATATAAAATCTAATTATTTGTTGGGTTACGACTTTTTAACAGATAGAGTGAAAAAGGTTCATCTTGAAAGAATCTTATTATGCCATCACAGTCCAGTGTTTAAAGGGCAAGAATTAGACTTTAATGACTCTTGTGGAGTTGCCTCTCATACAGATTCTTTCAAAGCAATAGAAGCTGCTTTTCTTGAATTTATTGAAAGACAGAGCTTTGTTTATAATTGGCTTACTAAAAGTAAAGGAACTCGCATTGATAACAAGAAAACAATGAGGAGTCATAGGCTCAAACATCTCATGGAAAGAAGTCAAAACTATATTGACGAGGTTCATTCATTTAACATTTCACTTTCTAATGAAGTAAATGTCATCTTATCATTAGGGATCGGTGAAAAACATGTAGGGATAGGTTTAAGTGGTGGATGGACAGAAGAAGAAGCACTCTATGGTTCATTAAAAGAAATGTATCAGTTTTTTGGATTTCAACGTACAAAATATGAGATTGAATTGACAGATAGTAATTCTTTTGGAAGGTTATTATATTCAAATAATATAGACGAAGAGGATCCACATTATTATGCGAAATCTTTTCTCTCGAATTTTGGTGCTCATAAATTGCAAGAGGAGTATTCATATCTTTTTGAGTCTGAATATTCGGACTTGAATTCTCCAAAAGCTCCAGAAAATATGAGTGAGCTTACAAAACGAGTCAAAGCAACTAGTGAAGAGCTTGATATGGATACCATTCTTACATTTATTCCTTCCAAAATTCAGGGAACACCTATAAAAATTGTTAAATTCTTGACAGAACGAGGATTTCCTCATATGAAAACGGAGTCAATAGAACCTGACAAGATCTTTTTATTAAAAAACAAGAGCACACCAAATAAAGGAAGGCTACTGCCATTTCCTTAAGGAGGAATGAATGTGATTAAAGAGTATACGAAAGTGTTCATGAAAATATCTTTTAGCAACAAAATTGGGTTAATCATGATCATGGTGATTCCGACAATATTTATGCTATGGAATAATCGTCATTGGTTTGAAAGCAGTCCTTCACAAAGCGAGTTATTGAATTCAATATTAATCTGGTGGGCCTATATGATTGCATTAAGTGTCATCAATGGGGTGGGCGTAAATATGCTGATTCTAAGAGAGCAAGGCTTCTTAAAGCTATTTAGCTTTATTAGCGGATCAACATTCCCAATCTATATGGGGAATGTAATAGCTCAACTTATTTTCTCATTCGTGTCCCTTACCATTTTTAGTACTGTGGTCTCAATCGCTTTCAAGGGACCCTGGTTAACTTTATTCTCAACATCATTACTTTTATTAGCCATAACAGTTATACCTATAAGTTTGTTTGTATCCTGGATTCCATCGCTGCCAATGAATCAAGAGACCATAACATCATTATCTACCTTAATTATCTTTCCATTATTATTTTTAACATCTAATACCTTATCAACGGATTCAGTTTTAGCTTACGCCTTACTCGTAAATCCAGTAGAGATTATTTTACAATTATCCAAAACCATTTTGAATTTAGTATTTGATTATGAGCTAAAGGCTCAGTTTTCTCTTTATTCCGTACTGAGTGTAACACTTCTTTATGTTTTCATTGGTATGTACTTTGTTCCGAGAATAAAAATCATGACATTAAAGACTAGATCTTGAGGTGAGTATTAATGAAAATCAATATCAAAAATTTAACTTACAGGTACCCAAAAGCCAAAACGTCTGCCCTAAAAAACGTCTCCATGTCTCTAAACAATAAGCAGATAAATATTGTTTTAGGATTAAATGGAGCAGGAAAGACCACTTTATTTGATCTTATATCCGGCGTTATAACTCCTCCAAGAAAAGGAATAGACAAAATCAATAAAAAAGATGTGTTGTATCAAGTTCAAGGTGTTCCTTTTTTATCAACTTTAAAAGGTAAAGATATTACCAGGCTCTTCTTAAAGAGTGATTATAGATTTGGGAAAAAAGAAATTACTTACAAAGATTTGTTGAATCATCACTCTGATCAATATGAACATGAAAAAGCAAAAAAAATCTGGGATATGGAACTTGGAAAAATGTCTCCTGGAGAACGAAGGTGGCTGATTATCACAAATTACTGTCGGATTGAAAGAGAAATCTATATTTTTGATGAGCCAACAGTAGGAGTAGATCCAAGTTCTAAGATGAGTATATTGAGACAGATTCAGCATCTTTGTGAATCCCAACAAAAAACAGTAATACTCTCCACTCATATATTGCATGAATTAGAATTTCTGAATGGAGAAATTTATTTACTTCATGAAGGAGAAATCAAGTTTAAGGGTGATTATAAACATTTTCTAGAAAGCGGGAGCAGCAAAGATCCTGACATGGCTTTTAAAACGTTGACGAGCACCCAGTCACAGTCTGAGGAGAGTGAATACTTTGTCCGTAATAGTTTTGCATGATTCGCCAAAGGTCATTTATGATAAAACAGATATGAAAGGGATAGTTTCTTTTTCACTCATGGTTAAAACAGGTGTTAGTAATGAAAGCACAGATAATAATGGAATCTCACATCTTCTCGAACACAGTATATTACGAGGACAAAATAAACCACCTTTAAATGAATACTTTGACTCAATCGGTGGGAAATATAATGCTTTTACTGCTAGGGAGTACACTTGTTACTATGCAAAGGTCTTAACAGAAGATTTTTTAAACTCTTTTTCAATTTTAGCCGATTATGTTGTGAATCCCACATTTAATGAAGAAGATCTTCGAATTGAAAAAGACATTGTTCTTGAAGAATTTTTACAATATGAAGATGACTTAGTTCAAAAAACAAAACGAAATGCTTTAGCTTATGCAACCCATAACCATCCAATTTCGTTTAATATTTTGGGAGAGAGACAAACCTTAGAATCCATAGACTTAACAGACTTGTATCTTTACCATCACCAATATTACAGACCAAATAATCTGGTTATTACGATTTCTGGTGACTTAACTCAAGAGGACTTAGATGACACGAAAAAAATGGTAAATCGATTATATAAAGATCAAAGAGCAATGAAGGAAAGCAATTTCTGCAATGTCCAAGGCTTCACCAAAAAAGCAGGCGAGAAAAATGAGCGAATTTTATCGAATAAATCATATATATGTCAACTTTATCCCGGTTACTCTCGACTGGATACTGAAAAAGTATTATCTCTAGGAATCATTAATTATGCTCTAGCGGGAAGCAGAACCTCAATATTGAATAATACATTAAGAGAAACGAATGGCTATGTGTATAATCTTTACTCATATCCTTTGTTATTTGATCAAGGAGGTTTCCTAGGTTTTTTTACTTCCACAACGCCATCGAAAGAAAAAGAAGTTATCCAAGTAATTAAAGAGTCCATTAACCAACTTATAGAAAAAGGGATATCTAATACACTTTTCAATAGTGCTAAGAAAAGCCTAAAGAGTGAGTATATATTTCAATTAGAATCAATACAAAATAGAATGTTTTTCCATGGGGAGAAGGCATTATTCTCCGAGAACTACTTCGACAACTTTGAACAGAGAATAGATGAAATTTCACAGGATGAAGTCGCTACGATTGTAAAAGAAATATTCATGAATGAACCAGTTACTTATATAATGTCAGGGGAAAAAAATATAAAAAGGAAAATATATCCAATAAACCGGTCCTTATTGACTAACGAGGGCCGGTTTTTTATTGTAAGAATAGTAGGTAATAAGTATAATGGCGTTATAACCAGCTTATGGAAGGGTGAGAATGATTAATATCGGGCCAATTATTAAGTATCATCGAATAAAAAAAGGATTGAAACAAGAGGTGGTAGCGAGAGGGATTTGCTCCATTTCTCACCTAAGCAAAATTGAAAGTGGAAGTTATGAAGGGAACCCAGACACGATTAAGCTTCTCTTAGAAAAACTAGAGATTGAACTAGGGGAAGAAAGACAAAAATACAGCGAGTTTGAACAAAAGATTGCTAAACTCAATGAGCATATCACCTATTGTGACCGTGAACTTGCGCTCAATTCTTTGAAGAATTAGTAAACAAGGAAGAATATATAACATCCACATCCCTCGTTAATCAATATTACCTTGTACGTTGGAGGTATTATATTTTTACAGCTGACTTAGACGCCAGCAGAGAAACAAAAACCTTATTGAACAAACTTAAAAATACATTTTCCATCACGGAAGAGATCTATTTCAAATATCTAAGTGGTCTATCACTAACCGTTATTGGACAAACAAAATTAGGGTTAGAAAAATTACTGGATTACACGAATAATGCACATGCAAACATCCCTTATTTTGAAGGCGAGTCGTATTATCAAATCAGTCTATGTTATAGCATTTTAAATAAGCCTGAGTCTGCTATATTTTACGCTAAGAAAGCCTCCATTTATTTGCAAGATGACTGTAATTATATTCGCCTTTTGCATTCCCAGTCCATATTGGCGATCAATTACACCAGAATGGAACTTTATTTAGAAGCTGAGAAAGTTTACTCTCTGTTAATAAGAAATTCCAGACTACTGTCATTGTGGTCCATTCACTTCCAAGCAAAGTATAATCTATCCCTGTTAAAGATAGAAAATAAGCAATTCCATGAAGCAGAAGAGTTAATGAAGACAACTTTAGACTATTATTCAACCGGATCTAAAGAATATATTAATATCCTCTTAAATTTAATTGAGTTAAAAATAGAATTGAAAATTGATACGAATGACGAAATTAAAACCCTAATTAGTGAAGCATATCAATATAATTTAAACCAAAAACAAAAGTTATATTTAGACAGTTATGATAAGCGACTATTTTCCCAACTGGAATACTTAGAATTTTTAGAGAAAACGTTATATCCTTATATTATAGAGAACGGTACTAAAAAAGAACTACACGATATATTAAGTACATTGACTCACCACTATCAAGATCATGAAAACACAGAAAAGTACGTTCAGTTCTCAAAAGCATTATTAAATATCAAGGAGTGACGGAAATGATTAAGAAGGCTATAGCATCTTTAGGAATTGTCGTTTTACTGGGAGTGACTACATATCAGTCACCGATTCCAGGAAGTCAACTGACTACTAATACCATTAAGGAAACAACAGACCCCATTCACCCACCGCATACTATTCCAGGTGATCCCATTCACCCACCTCATATTATCGTGAATATTTAATAAGATACAGCTCATCTCATTCAAGATGAGTTGTATTTTTGTTTGGAACATACTCTCATTTTGTGTATGTTTTCATAATCCCTTTGGTTCATTACAGGTGAAATGAAGTGATTATATTTCTTGATATTTCATGTATCTCTCTATAATTGTAATTTACCCGCTTCTACATCAATTAACCAATTGAAACTAAGATAGTCGTTCTTTTTTGGCTTTAGAATTTCACCAATAGTGGAGAGTAGTTATGTATTTTCCCAATTGAATTAGTTTGATATCCAAATGAGATTTTCGATCTAGTAAAATGTTAAAAGATTAATATATAAAAATTAAACCTCCACTACCATCTATGCCATCTTAATCCTTTATTCCAACGTCCGATAATAATGATCCTTTACCCAATACGTCAACGTTCCGTCCTGATTCACCTCGTATCGCAAGTCTGCCCTTTGTAATCCTTCTATTATGATAGGGCGCAGCTCACTCATTTTTAGGTTACTTTCTTCAATATATGTAGAGAGTATTTCTGGATGATAGGTATTGGTATTAATGGAGGATACCAGGTAATCGACGGCGGCCTGCTTGATGACGTAGATCTCGATGGTTATGTTGTGCAGCTCCTTGAAATCACCGGGAGGATCGAGTTCGATCAGTTTCTGATAATTTTGTGTCAAGATCATATTGGTTTCATGGATGTCGGGTGTAACGGTTGAGAGGTTACCGTTCGCCGCATTGATCTTCGTCAGAAGCTGTTTAAAGCTTTGATCACTGGAGTTGAAGTATTGGTCCCGTTCCTGGAAGTAGCTCCGGATTTTTTGATCGTGGTGGATGGTGAGTTCGTTGTACAGCTTCATGGGTAGGCCGCTTGCGAATAGGGCAAGAAGGATGAAGCCTATTACACCCCAGGACCATCTTGGTGGTTTTCTGTTTCTGTTAGGTCGATAGAGTTCATCGTGCCGGTAATGCCCTTGTCTGTTAAGTTCTTTCATTGTTTTCCTGAAATTCTTCTGGGTCGCAGTTGCCATATATATTTCTCCTTATTAGATTATGAGTATAGTAAAATACTACTTATATGTTACCATAATATTACATGGTGAAATGGAAATCATTTCAAATAATATTATAAAAAAGGAGATTCATATATGTCATCTGTATTTAGAATGCCTGTCCCGGTCAAGATTAACGGAAGATCCTCGAGTATAACCAATTCCTTTATTAATGGGCTTATTCCATGTATTCATCCAACTGATGGAGAGGTCAGTGAAGTATTATCTATGTTGGGTATGAAAGATGGAGTTGTGTGTGCTTATTGCGGGGACCGCCATACAGAGTGGGATCATTTTCGTCCGCTCGTGCAGAATAAGAGACCCACGGGATACATTTCGGAAATACATAACTTGGTACCTGCTTGTGGGAAATGCAATCAATCCAAGGGTAATTCTTATTGGAGAGAGTGGATTCTGAGTAGCGCTAAGCTTTCTCCATATACCAGGGGGATAAAGAACATTACCGATATCATAGGTAGATTAGATGCCTTTGAAAAATGGAGTACCCCTACAAAAGTGGAGTTTGAAGCAATAATCGATGAAGATACCTGGGAAGAGCACTGGAGAAATTGTGACCAAATCCATCAATTGATGAGAGAAAGTCAGTTGCTATCTGACAAGATCAAATTAGAAGTTCAAAGAAAAGTGGTGAATCCTTTTATTGAACATACTATTTATACTGATCAAGTTGAAAGGGTGGAATCACCCTATGACAAGAAAGTGGGAGTCTTAGCCAAAACCATTCTAAAAACGATACTCGAATCGAATAGTGTCTCGGAAGAAGAGATTCAACAATTCACTACCCAATCATACTCAAAGAAAATGTTCAATCTGGGATTTCCATTACTTAAGCAACTGGATTATTCCTATGACCTCAAACGACAATTAAAAGACGAGAAAGGCCGTAATCGATATTACGCTTCACCAATTAGGGTAAGGGGTAGAGAATATTATATGTGCTCTCAGTGGTATGAACCTAGTAAAAAACATTTAGTAAAGTGGATTGAGCTACATACAAGAGAGAAGGTTTAAGGAGGTAACAAAATGGAGATCTTTGATTGGGAGTGCAAAGGTATCAGTTGTTTTCAACCCTAAATAAATGAAAGGTAAATTAAATTATGCCTATAATTAAATACGATATTTTTATAAATGCACCTATCAATGTTTGTTTTGACCTTGCGAGAAACGTAGATGTACATATAGAAACAACAAGTAAAACAAAAGAAAGAGCGATTGATGGTGTTACATTTGGACTGATGGAAAATGGCGATACAGTTACTTGGGAAGCCATCCATCTTGGAGTAAAACAAAAATTAACTGCTAAGATAATAGAGATGGAAAAGCCATATAAATTTACAGATGTTATGGTAAAGGGAGCATTTCACTCATTTACACATACACACGGATTTATAGAAAGTGGCACAGGGACTATTATGAAGGATGCCTTTTCTTATAAGTCTCCTTTTGGCATTCTTGGAGTAATGGCTGATAGATTATTTTTAGAAAAATATATAAGAAATTTCATTGTAAATCGTGCGAAAGAGTTAAAAAGTATAGCTGAAAAAAAGTAATGGAACCACTTTATTTTTTTGAGATTAAAATTTTACAGAGCCAAATAATAAAAAAGAAAGCTGCCTCTTACTTCCCCCGTAAGCTGCAGGTTTCCCTCTTTGCCAACCTGATAACTTCCTTCACATCGGAACCCCTGAAAATAGATGTCTTTCGATAATTCTCTGTAAGATAGATTTCACCGTAGGCTTTATTATCGAATCCGACTATCATAAAATTATATACCTGTTTGTCCTTCATTAAGATCAATTCCTGCTTTTTGATTTCCATCACCCCCTAGTCCTTGTTACGGAAGCGGAAGGAGAACGTCCGGGAGCCGTTTTTAACTTCGTTCATGCACGTATATACATCTTGATTCAGCTGATCCAGGCTGAAATTCATGGCATTGGCGATCTTGAAAAGGGTGAAGCTTCCAGGACTTCGTTCGCCCCGTTCAATCATGCTCAGCGTTTTTTCGGAGATGTCAGCATTTGCTGATACATCTGCCTGAGTAAACCCCAATTCTTCTCTTTTAATCTTCAACCATAACCCTAAACATTTCCCATATATCTCTTGGTCTTCCAAAGGATCTTCCCCTTTTTAAGCCCATTATCAAATGATGGAAAATGAAGTGGAACACACAGGGAGTCTGATGGAGTAAAAATATGTAAAATGGTTCCCGTTTTTTTCAAAACCGACGTAATCCAGTTCTTGCTTAATTCCAAATTTAGTTAAATAATAGGAATATACTGTTAGTGAAGGGCTGACGAAAATGATCGTATATGAAGCTACTAAGGTAGAGTTCCTGGAAGACGTTTTTCATGATGAGTTGGTCAATAATATTTGCAGCAACTACACCTCGAAAATTGGGAAAATCAATGAGCGGGAAGTGCGTTCCTGGGATAATTCGATGCAGTATATGTATCGCGTTCTTAGTGATCAGGAGATTCCAAATAACGCAGGGGTGGCAATTGAATTTAAGATTCCCCATACGTCGCGACGGGTGGATTTCCTGATTTCCGGGAGGGATGGGGAGAAGAACTCCATCGTGATTGTGGAGCTTAAGCAGTGGGAGTCCGTTGAGGTGATCAGGGGGGAAAGAGGCGATTGTGAAGACAGCTATGAATCGCGGGTTGGTGGAGACAACCCATCCGTCCTATCAGGCGTGGTCGTATGCATCTCTCATCAAGGATTACAACGAGAATGCTCAAAACGCGGAGATGGAGCTTTACCCTTGTGCGTATTTACATAATTACTTGAATCAGGGGGAACAGGATCCCCTGACAGATCCGGTCTATGACTATTATATGGAGCAGGCTCCAGTTTTCGTTAAGGGACAGGCGAAGAAGCTCCGGGATTTCATTAAGCGTTATATCCAGTTCGGGGATAATAAGGAGAATCTTTATAAAATAGAGAATGGTCGCATCCGGCCATCAAAGTCTCTTCAGGATTCATTGAATCAGACGCTGAAGGGGAACGACGAGTTTGTGATGATTGACGATCAGAAGGTGGTGTATGAGGAAGCCATCCATTTGGCCAAGGAAGCTCTTCGTACGAATACGAAGCAGGTACTGGTCGTGCAGGGAGGTCCGGGTACAGGTAAATCGGTTCTCGCTATCAATCTACTGGTTCATCTGACCAATCAAAGCATGGTCTGTCAGTACGTCACGAAGAACGCGGCACCTCGAAACATTTATTCTACCAAACTGAAAAAAAGATTTCAAAAAAGGGCATATCGATAACTTGTTTAAAGGATCTGGCAGCTACTTCGATGCCCCTAAGGATGAGTTCGATGCGTTAATCGTTGATGAAGCCCACCGATTGAACTTGAGATCCGGAATGTTTCAGCATCTTGGTGAAAATCAAACAAAGGAAATCATAGAAGCCTCGAAGTTTTCCATCTTCTTCATTGATGAAAGGCAGCGGGTCACGTTAAAGGATCATGGCAGCCTAAAGGAAATTGAACGATTTGCCAAAGAAAACCATGCACCGCTTACCATCATGAACCTTGAATCTCAATTCCGCTGCAGTGGATCGGATGGTTACTTAGCGTGGTTGGATGACGTTCTGCAAATCGGGGAAACAGCAAACGCTCATTATATAGGAGGTCAGTACGATTTCTGTGTGTTTGATGATCCGAATGAACTGAGAAACGAAATTGAGAGAAGAAATGCCAATAACAAATCCCGAATCGTTGCGGGCTATTGTTGGAACTGGGACAAAGAAGGGAAAAGCAACACGAACTATCATGACATTGTGCTTGATGATTTCGACTTCGAGATGAGCTGGAACCTGGATAACTCAGCCACCTGGGCAATCGATGCTGATTCCATCAAAGAAGCCGGCTGCATCCATACATGCCAGGGCCTGGAGTTTGAATACGTGGGTGTGATCATCGGGGATGACATGAGGTTTGAAAACGGAGAGATCATCACGGATTATACCAAAAGAGCTAAGACGGATTCTTCTCTTAAAGGAATTAAGAAGATGCTGAAGGAAGATCCAGAGAGAGCGGAGAAGGCAGTGGATGAGATTATACGGAATACGTACCGGACGTTGATGACCCGCGGGCAGAAGGGGTGTTATGTGTATTGTACGGATCGTGAGCTAGGGATGTATTTTAGGAAGCGGTTTGAGGAGAGTAGTCGGGAGTATGGTGGGAATGAGTTTTTTAGGGGTGGAGGTATGGTTGCTGAGGGGAAGGCGGATTATTAATTTAGTTTGATAACTACATCTCAACTTATACTGGAGGAATGTTTAATGCCTACATATAACAAATTAGTGCGGGATAGAATACCGGAAATCATTGAAGCAACGGGAAAGACATTCACAACAAGAGTTCTTTCTGAAGAGGAGTATCTAATTGAATTGAAGAAGAAGAGCTTTGAAGAATTAGAGGAATACCAGAATGCGGAAACAAGGGAAGAGGCATTAGAAGAATTGGCTGATTTGATGGAGATTGTACATGCTTTTGCCAAGTTTCATAATACTTCTTTAGATGAAATAGAAGCCATACGGTGTGAGAAAGCTGAAAAGAGAGGCGCGTTTGCTAAAAAAATTTTTTTGAATGAAGTAGAGGATTAAGTGAAAAAGGATGGGACCCAATGAGTCATAAGCTAAAGGTAGGAGAGTTAAGAGAGACATACTTAACAGATGAAGAGATTTGGAGGGGCTTCACAATAATCCTTTCAAGTAAATCAGTAAAGTCATCTACCTACAAATATGCTCTAATCAAAGCGCTGATTGAAAATTTATATCAAATTGATGAGGATTTCAAAGTCACTTATGATCAATTAGCATACACATTTACAAAAGTATACTGGAACTTAATCGTCCACCATAACTTAACTATTCAAAATAGCGGTAAAACGGCAAGAGTAGTATCAATTATCAAAGAAGAACAGAGTAAGCATTCAATTCCACCAGAGATGATTTTCGATAAGATTCCAGATTCCCTACAGTTAAAATTAGTCAGTAAAATAAAAGCAACTATGAAGATAAATGTATTTGGGGCATTATATGGTGATACAAGGGGACAGTTTTATGCCTTTGATCACAAGACAGAGCTGTTAAGGTTCAATCCAGCCGTCCATGCTTTCATATTGAAGTATCAAAGACTCATTACGAATCTTACAAACTATCATATGGCAGCAATGATTGAGCAGTTAAATGTCGTTCCTGATATTAATTATCTTTTAGGAAAGGTAGAGAGTATTGCCAAGAGGTCATCGCTTAGACCATTCGAAAAGATACTCTTATCCCATTTTGAAGCCCATTGTTTTTATTGTAATAAGCGATTGTCTGGACAGAAGAGAGAAACACATGTTGATCATTTTATACCTTGGTCATTTGTACAGTCGGATCATATATGGAATCTGGTTCTGGCTTGTAATAAGTGTAATAGTTCTAAGAGTGATAAGCTGCCAGTAAAAGGGTATTTGGAAGAGATAATAAAGCGTAATAAGCAGTTGTATGAATGTGTAGATAATGACCAGTTGGAAAAACAAATGCAGAACTATAAATCAAAGAAAATGAATATGCTTTATGATTATTCTGTTAAAAATGGATTTGATGAAGTATGGACTCCATAAGTAGATTGGACCTCTAAATCAAACTTACCAACATTATTACGAGGATGGTTAATACAAATATGAGTAGGAGTAAGTGGAAAAATTGTACAAGAAAAGTTTAAACCCACTATAAAATTTTGAATGGATGATGAGCAATGGAAACAAAGAGGAGAAAAGGATTAATTGCTTCATATTATTTATCTAAATACGACAAAGAAGCATTGGTAGAATTGAATTATAACTCTTATAAGGCTGCATTTAGAGATATTGGTGCAAAGCTAAACATACCAGCAAATACTATTAAAAATAGAAGAGATGATTATGATTCAATAAATGAAAACCATAGAAGAGGTTGGCACCAAAGAGAATTATCTAAGAGTATCTTAGAAATTGCAGAACAGTTTGAAAAATTTAGTAAGGAAGCATTAACTGAGATTGTAAAAGATATTTTGTCAAATTCTAACGAAAGTGCAACCTTAATAAATTTATTAGAATCAGAGAAGAAGAATAACTCTACATATAATAATAGAGGAGTGACTGGCAAACAAGCAGAAAAAATATTTATACAATATTTTGAAAATGGATTTTTTGAAGAATATCTTGGAGATCTAATTGATACACGTGAAGAGGGTTGCGGTTATGATTTTAAATTGAGTGGAGAAAGTGAAATAGTATTTGAAGTGAAGGGTCTTTCTCCTGCAAATGGTGGTATAACATTTACTGATAAAGAGTGGTCAGTTGCTAAAAAATTGAAAAATAAGTATATCTTGATAATAATTAGCGAAGTGTTTTTAAACCCAAAAATAAGAGTTGTTGTTAACCCCTATGAAAAAGTAAAGCCTTCCAAAACATTCTCTAAAGTAATAACAGTAAATTGGTCCTTTCAATCTAATCAAGTGGAGTGATCTCCAATAATGGGGGAGGGGGGAAGTCATTTGCTTTTTATTAAAGGAAGGTGAGCTATGATAGCGAGATTTTGGGAATAAAGGAGATAAAGGAATTGTCGGTATATTGGTTTGTCTCGATAATTCAATATTCAATACATTTCAAATCAAAATATACTTTTGAAATTTTTACCATTCCTAATATATGAATATCAGATTTGTAAACTAAGGATAATTAACCTATAGAATTTAATTTACAGCGACTTATTTTCTAATAAGGTTATTGATTCTTTTTCGCTGCGTCTATAAAGTTAATTAACCTGATAATAACTAATTCTATATCTTCTTTTACTTCATGTTCCCAGATCCTTAATATATTCCATCCCGAAAAAGTGTAATGACTGGTAACCTCATCGTCCCTTCTTCTATTTCTTACTAATTTCTCTTTCCAGAATTCCGCATTGGTTTTAGGCATATTGCCGTGGATCGGACAAGAGTGCCAAAAGCAGGAGTCAATAAATATTACTACTTTATATTTTTTTATTGAAATATCAGGTTTGCCAAATAAACTTCTTGTATTCCTGCGGAAACGGTAGCCCTCTTTCCAAAGTGCTGAAGAAACTGTATTTTCTAATTTTGAAACTGATTTAATCGCTTGCATGTTTTTTCTTCTTTGTTCCGCAGTCATATTATCAGACATAAGTTTTTTCACCCTTGATACATTTCTTTACTTCTATTAATTCCTGTTTTAATAAATTTACAAACATAGTATTTCTATAAAGAGTGTGGAAAATAATACCTTAAATTTTTGTCAGTTTTTTGTAATATAAACAACACTAAATGGTAATTTTCTAGTAATATATACATTGATTAGTAATTTATATTTATTCTTATAGGAAAATATATACAGGAGTGGTTTTGTGATTGATATACGTTCACCTAAATATGATGCAACGAGGTCTATGATAAAGAATATGAAAGAAGAAGGCGACTCTTGGGAGATTATCGAGGGGAAATATGAGGGTTTAAAAAGTTTTAAAGTAATTAATCAAGAGATTGATAAAGACGACTGGGTAAATATTATTCGGGAGCTTAAAACTGAATATAACAAGTCCGAAAATATAGAGAAAATAGATATTGATACCAGAATCGTGTCACAGGGTGAAGACAATGAGTCATTTATACCAACAGATGAACGATCTTCATGGCAGCTATATAAAAAGAAACTATTGGATGGCGGCTGGAGAGAAGACGCAGTTGATAAGCTTGAGAAAAGCACCATTGGAATTTTAAAGAAATTGAACAATGATACTGTTGAATCAGGTCCGGTTAAAGGGCTGGTTATCGGTCAGGTTCAATCTGGTAAAACCGCCAGTATGGCCGGGTTGATGGCCATGGCTGCAGATTGGGGCTGGAATACTTTTATCGTATTATCAGGAATGATTGAGAATCTGAGAGATCAAACACAAAAACGTTTGATTGAGGATCTTAATGCACCGGGTAACAATAGTTGGCGCTCCCTTCAAAAATTATCTAAAAATTCACCTGTTGGGGAACGAACACAGGATCTGCATTTTCAAGAAGGCGAGCCTCATAGATACCTTAATGTTTGTTTGAAAAATAAAACAAGGCTTGAAAATTTAATTGCATGGCTGAAAAAAGATTCAAAAAAACTTACTCAGATGAAAATTTTAGTCATTGATGATGAAGCAGATCAGGCTAGTGTAAATACTAAGAAAATTGAGGAGGATGAGCGAGCAAAAATCAATCAACTCATAATCGACCTTGTAAATATTGATCGTATAAGATCTATGAACTACATCAGCTACACAGCGACACCTTATTCTAACCTTTTAAATGAGTCTACATCTCATTCACTTTATCCAAGGGATTTTATTGCAGTATTACCCGTTTCGGACCAATACTTTGGAGCAAAACAGATTTTTGGACTTGAGGGATCGGATGATTATAACGGCCTTGACATAGTCAGGGAAATATCAAAATGTGAATTGGATGAAGTACATAATCTACAAGATAATATTTCTGATAAAATACCTGCGAGCTTAATTGACAGTATTTGCTGGTTTTTTTGCAGTACTGCGTCTTTAAGGTACTATGGCTATAAAAAACCTGTGAGTATGTTGGTACACACAAGTCAAAAACAAGCTCACCACAGCCAGGTAGCTGTGGCAATTTCAGATTGGATTTCAAGTATTAGTGAAGACGAACTTGTTGGTTTATGCAGAGAACTGTTCTTTAAAGAAGAAAGTAAGTTTAATATAGAAAAATTTATTAACAGTTATAAGGATTATCCTATACCTGAAAAAGGGTTAAACGGCTACCCTGACTTTACAAGCATAGTTCCGTTTATTAAAGAGCTTAAGAAAGAAATATCACATATTCAAATGGATGAAGAAGGGGACCTTGAGTATCATAGAGGAGTGCACTTATGTATCGATAATAGTGCTAAGACAGGGGTTACCGAAGATAATTTACATATTCGCCTTGCTTACCCTAATAAGAACAAATTAAAAGAATTAAATACTGCTCCTGCATTTATTATAGTTGGCGGAAGTACCTTATCCCGGGGCCTTACAATAGAAGGATTGGTAAGCACATACTTTCTTAGAGCAACAACTGCTGCGGATTCGCTGATGCAAATGGCCAGATGGTTTGGTTACCGGAAAGGGTATGAGTTATTTCCCCGTATTTGGATGACTAAAGATACTTATGACAAATTTTGCTTTCTAACCACCCTGGAGGAAGAACTTAGAAGTGAATTGGAAGAATTTTCGATAGGGAATAAACACCCTTTAGATGTAGGGCCAAGAATTAAAAATACACCTAAAGTGTCCTGGCTGAGGGTGACTGCAAAGAATAAAATGCAAAATGCCCAGGAGATAGATATGGATTTTTCAGGAGCGTCAATCCAGACAATACACTTTGAAAATAATCAGGAGATGCTTCAGCGCAATATAGATCTTACAGAAAAATTCCTTAATATCTATTGCGGCGAACCTGAAAGATCATTGTCAAAAAATGCGATTGTTTATGAGGGAGTTAAATTTGAGAGTCTGAAAAAGGAATTTCTACTCAAAATGGATTTTAATAAAAGATCAAGAACATTTAATCAAATGGATTTATTTTGTTCATGGTTTGAAAAAGTGAAGGATGAAATAGAGTTCAATGACTGGAATGTTATAGTAGCAGGATCAGGTGATGTAGAGGCTACTCCATCCACCGACTCTTCTAAATGGTCACTTGGGGAGTACTCTGTAGGAAAGGTGAAACGTTCTGCCAAGTATTCTTCTATGAACTATTCTAAAGACATAGTCAATATTGGTGTACTTAGAGGGCCTCATGATGTCTTCGCAGACATTAAAGATGAAGAGTTTCACGAGAATAAAAACAGTGTCAGTGTCTCGAACAAAGATATAAAAGAAGTAAGAAGTAAGTATGGGTTAGGAAATACTCCTCAAATGATAATATATAGAATTGATAAAGATTCAACCGCAGGACAAAAAAGCAAAGAAAATCAATCAAGGGTAGATTTGAAATTCTCAAGAGATATTATCGGTGTATATATAAGCGTCCCGGGAGACTCCACAAGCTCTCCGCACGCGAAAGGATTAAGTGTTGTGTTGGAAAGTTCGGATATTGATGCAGAGTAAAGCAAAGCACGGAGGTATAGATTATGAAAATTGAAATTGCCAAGATGGAGAGAATGTCTGAGAGAGGGAGTTCTCTTCTGAGATTGATTCAAAACAGTCACACACCTGTTATCGATCTGTTAATTAGAGAATCCATACAAAATAGTCTTGATGCTGGAATTGATTCGAAAACTCCGGTTAATTTTGATATTTCTGTTAAACAATTTAAAAATGAAAACGCATCTAAACATTTTGAAGGTATAAAAGAAGGACTGAATCGAAAGTTTCAGGACTCTACTCAAGAAAGTATTGTTATAAGAGATTCAAATACGTCCGGTTTAACAGGGCCATTACACCAGGATTATATAAAAGATAATCGTTTTGGCAATCTATTAAAACTTATATATGAAATCAGTATGCCGCAGGAAAAGAAAGAAGCTGGAGGATCCTGGGGGCTTGGGAAAACAGTGTATTTTCGTGTTGGTATTGGTCTTGTGGTCTATTACTCAAAGGTTAAACTAGAAAATGGTGAATATGAGTCCAGGATGGCTGCGTGTCTGGTTGAAGATGAATCAAGAGACGATGCCCTCATTCCCAACCATGATGGTGGACTAAAAAGAGGAATTGCGTGGTGGGGGGAAACCCATTCAGGGGATTCTACAAGACCGTTAACAAATGAAAACGAGATTATTGAAATACTTTCTGATTTTAATATAGAACCATATGGTGAGAAAGAAACGGGAACCACCATTATTATTCCGTTTATTGATTCTAAGAAACTGATCACTAAAAGAGAAGATGAGAGTAACTTATGGTGGCATAAAAGTCTGGAACTTTATTTAAATATAGCTGTTCAGAGATGGTATTCAGCACGAATTGACAATGAGCTCTATCCTTATGGTAATTATTTGAAACCATCAGTAAATGGAGTAGCGATTAATAAATCAAATATGGAACCGGTTTTCTCCATTCTTAGATCTCTCTACCTTGCAGCTTCAGTGGGGAAAAAGATTACAACGGAATTCGTTAACAGTAACGATATCAATGTGTCGGATGTTGAAATCTTTAGAACTCTTAAGAGTAATGCAGCAGGAAGAGTTGCATTTGTAAAAATTAATAAGGAAAAGCTGAAAATGACTGTTCCAAATAATAAAAAGTCCCCTCACGAATATTTAGATCTTGATACCAGCAAAGATGAATACAATACTCCGGTTTTGGCTTATCTTAGAAAACCCGGAATGGTGGTCAGCTTTGAAACTGAAGGCAAGTGGACTACCGGGGTTGAAAAAACTGCAGATGAGTACATTTTAGCAATGTTTGTTCCTAACTCTGACAATACTGTAAAGACTGATGAAGGAAGCATAAGCCTAGATGAGTATCTCAGACAGGGGGAAAAAGCAGACCACTCCTCTTGGTCGGATATAATGTTAGATGATAGAAAGTTAACTATCGTTGAAAGAATCCAAAAAAGAGTCGCAGCCTCTATCAGAGAAGCCTACAATAAAGAGGAAAAGGAAAGTAACTCTTCCAGAAGCGGAGCTTTAAGCAAGTCATTAGCTTCAGCTTTGCTGCCACCTGCAGGGTTCGGTAAATCTCCTGGAGGAGGATCCCGGAAACCTGGAGGCGGAGGTGCCACACCTAGAACGAGAACTGGTAAACTAGTGATTACAGGCAATCGAATCGGTGAAAACGGAAATACTGTACTAGATTTTGAAATTATCGTCCCTCCAAAAGCAGAAACTCTTTATTTTGAGTTTTTGGTGGATTCTGAGGGAAGTAAAAATATTAAAGGAAATGAGTGGGAAGACGAAAACGAAATCGGAACTCCATTTCCTATCGAGATTACAAAGGTTGTCTTGTCTGATGGTCTAGAGGCAGAAGTGCAGAAAACAGACAGATTTAGAATTAATAATTCTGCGAAAGTTTCTGTCAAAGAATTTAATGGCAAAACAAAAGGCCAAATCTATTTAGTTAACAATGACCCTATGGTTCAAGCTTCCATTCAAGAACAACTAGTTTAAAAGGAGGGATTAAATTGACTACATCTATACTGTTTCATAATGTTCTAAGTGAAGACACCTTTGACAAAATCGGTTTTTCTTCTCAGCCTTTTAATGCCTCGTATCTAAATGAAGAGTATGAGGAAGTCCACATGTCTGTCGAGCTAATAGAGGGGCAGGAAAACACATATGAGATTGTTGATCCTAAAGTACATTGGGACCCTGAAAAGCACGATCTGAATTTACAGCAAGATATCGGAATACAAAATCCCTCCTTTTTATTTGGGGAACATGGAATTGTGGAGGCAGGTGCAAAACTGGGCGTTGCATTTAGATGGTTTTCTAAAGACTCTTCACAAAGAAGAGTCTCCCATGTTGGAGTAATCACTTTTGACAAGTATTCACACTTAGAACTTGAGATTGATGTTAACATACCTAAAGGTACTTTTCGGGGAAGAGTTACTTTTGAAGTTATTTTGTACCTATTGGAAGCTGGAGATTATGGTCATGTGGTGCCAGGTACAGTCCTCGGCACCCTTGAAAGTACTCAGATGTTATTTGACGGAGAGTCCTCACTGTTTCCAATAGTTGAAGTTAAGGACCCTTCAAAGCCGTTGTGGTGGGTAACTTGCGATTTTGATGATCCGTTGTACGATCAATTCAGTGAAGAAAATGTTTCTATTGTCCTTAATACCGGCCATAAACTCTCAAGAAACCTAAAAATTGAGAAGGGAATTTCTTCTTCACCCTTACTTGTGGAAATTATTGCCAGTGGACTGCAAATAATAATTGAGAAAGTAAAAGGGATGGGTGAATGGGAACAAATATTAAGTGGAGAATCAGAACATGGAAGTATCGGTGAGGCTATATATTATTTTGTAAATACATTTGGCTGGGATACTGCTTCTCCTGAGAAATTGGCGAGATCGATAAGAGAAGACTTTGATAAGAGACTTAAGTGAGGTGAGTAAACATGTGGAAGAGTTTATCTAAAACAGATGCTAAAAAAGAATTTAATAGCTGGTCTGAAGAAAATTCTCCTTCATTTAACTGTGCAGGTGAACAACTTAAATTAAGGGAAAAACTGCTGGAGATTGATAAAAAAGTAGTTGAATATATTAGTAGAGAAGAAAAGGGAACAAATAAAAAAGACTATCTCTATGACTTGAGATTTGGTATTGAACTATATGAGCTCTTTCGTTTAGACTATGATTTCAGGGAACGTCAAGCTTCTTCTGATGAAATTTGGATATACGTTTCAATGAGGGTAATACCTGATGTAGTTTTTAAAAGATGGGGGCTGTCCGAGTCAAGATTCTATAAGCAGAGCAGAAGAATATGGTTAAAGACTATATGGTGGTATATTCACTTATCCTGGTGCGGTGACAGGGAAGTAACTTATAATACGTTAAAAGGGTTTACTACTGATGAAATTGTACAGCTTGTCGAGCGCTCAGGTCCCAGTGGCTACAGGAATTGATTTAACACGTGAAATAATGAACCAGTTTAGCAAACTAGATCAAAGTAAAATCCACAGAAATCTCTTTAGGCGAATTATGAAATTAAATACTGCAAGAATTAAAATGGTTGAACCATCTTTGACTAATGGAGGAACAAAAAAATTTGTTGAGGAGTTAATTGGATATTTTGAAGATTTTGGAAATAGAAACAACGGCAAAAACAACAGTAAATACACCCAGATTAGTTGATTTGTTTTCTGGCTGCGGGGGGTTGTCGTATGGGTTTCACCTCGCGGGAATGGAAGTTCAATCCGGTTTGGAGATTGATGAAAAGGCATGCAAAACTGCCTCTTTCAACCTTCATTGGAAGCATGGGAAAAATAAAGATCATCTTTGTGAAGATATTAAAGAAGTTAAAGGTACAGATCTGGTTAAAGAAAAAGAAACTCCTCTTATTACTATAGGGGGACCACCATGTCAGGCTTACTCCAGAATTGGAAAGTCGAAAATAAGGTCTCTAGGTGAACATAGATTTGGTTTAAATGACAATAGAGCATTCTTATATAAAGAGTTTTTACGGATTGCTTTTGAACTTGATTCTGAAGGCATTGTAATGGAAAACGTACCCGAATCCGTCAGCTTCTTTGGAATGAATATACCTCAAATTGTCTGCGAGATGCTGGAAGAGAATGGGTATAATGCTGTTTGGACGATACTGAATTCTGCTGATTTTGGGGTGCCGCAAACAAGAGAAAGAGTATTTGTTATGGCTATAAAAAAAGAAATAGGAGAGATTAGATTCCTTCCTGAACCTACCCACTGTAACCCCAATGAAGATTACGAAAGCAGAATGAAATCCAGGTTTCAAAAGTTTTCTAATACTCTTAATTTCAGGATGCCTATGACGGCAGAAAAAGGCTCGCCCGCCTGGGTTACAGTGCAGGAAGCCTTAGGAGATCTCCCTGCATTATTTCCGAGTTCAGAGACTAAATATCGTTTGAATAAAATGGGAACAAAACTGGCTTACCAGACTCCGCCTACAAACGAGTTTCAAAAGGAAATGAGGAGGATTACAGAGAACACCTTCCTAAACAAGGTTGATGGCAATTGTTTTAGAAACACTCCGAGAGATTTCCGTATTTTTGAAAACATGCTCCCAGGTGATGACTATAGAGATGCATTGAAAATTGCTAATCGGTTATTTGAGGAAGCGTGTGTATATCAGGATATTAATAAAAATCAGGAAGAGGAATTTCTTAAACTGAAAAAGCAATATATACCCCCGTATGATGACACTAAATTTCATGGCAAGTGGCGGAAGGTTCGGCCTGATAAACCATCACATACCCTGGTAGCTCACTTAGGTACTGATACTTACAGCCATATTCATCCGGTGGAACCAAGAGGTATTTCTGTACGAGAGGCGGCAAGACTGCAATCTTTTCCAGATGACTTTGTTTTTAACGTTCCTATGGGAAGTGCATTTAAACAAATTGGAAATGCAGTACCGCCTTTCCTGGCAAAAGGAATTGCTAAAGCAATAAGGAAAAATATTAATCTACATCATTAAGGGAGGGGAAAAATGAATTTAGCCGAGGATTTAAGGAAAAAGTTTGCAAATTTATCTGATAACAGTGCATCGAAAATTGAAGGTTTTGAAGAAAATACCCCCTCCTGGGCAATTAAATATAAAAGTAATTATGCAGTAGGTATCATGATTGATGAAAAAATCAAAATTAATGAATCTTTTGCAAACGTGTCTTTTTATACTGATTGGTTTAGGGTAAATGATACGAATAAGTATTTATTAATACTTTCCAGTTCTGACGAATCACTTAGAAATGAATTTGCAGGTATATGTGCATTATTCTTAGAAACATCACCCGATGGATCGAAAAGAGAAAAGTTACTGAAAGACCCTATAAAATGGTGGAAAGATTGGAAGAACCTAATAGGAAATAGAAGTGTTGAAAAAAATGTTCACGGAGTTGTGGGTGAGCTGATAATTCTCTATTATCTGAAGAAATATGAGATAAAAAATATTAATGCCGAAAATTGGACTGGACCAGAAGGAAAATCAATCGATATTAGAACAGAGACGAAAAACTATGAAGTGAAATCTTCTTTAATTAAATATAATAATATCGTAACTATCTCAGGTCAATACCAATTAAACTATGACAATCAACTTTCTTTAATGTTTGTAAAATTAGAAGATCCTGGAACAGAGACATCAGGAAACGATATAGTCAGTATAGAGAGTTTAATAGAGAAACTTAGAGGGCTGGGAATAGAACAATCAATTATAAATGCAAAGGTCTCTAAGCTGGGAATTAAGGAAAATTCATTAGACAGAAAGAAACAATTTAGGGTTCTGAAAGTAAATGAGTATCCTGTAGACAAAAACTTTCCTCTATTAGATTTGAATGCATTTAATGGGCTAGAGAATAAAGACAGAATCTTACAAGTAACATACAAGGTTGATTTGGCCGGATTAGAGAACAAAGTAATTAGTGTTGAGTTTTAAAGTTGTGTGAAGTTTATTAAAGGCACCAGTCAGCGTCTGGTGTCTTTATATATTACATATATAGAAATTATTCTATATAATGAGATTTAAACTGCTAAGGAGTCAGATAAATATGATTTTTAAAAAAGGAGAACTCTTCAGCGGACCAGGTGGACTAAGTCTAGGTGCAAAAAATGCCTCTATAATAGATCCTTCTACAGGTGTAGAGTGGCAGATAAAACATCTATGGTCAAATGATTACGATCCTTCTGCTTGTGAAACATATAGACTCAATATTTGTGAAGATATAAAAGATAAATCTGTTCATTGCGTACCTGTAGAGGAGTTGCCCATTGGTGATAAAACTGTAATGGGGGATATTGATTGTTTTTCCTTTGGTTTTCCATGTAATGATTACAGCCAGGTTGGAGAGAAACATGGTTTAAATGGAAGTTTTGGTCCTTTATATTTGTATGGAGTTAAAGTGCTGAAAGACTACCAACCAAAGTTTTTTGTAGCAGAAAATGTGGGCGGTCTGCAGAGTGCCAATGAGGGACAAGCATTTATTAAAATACTTACAGATTTAGAGGAATCCGGATATAAATTAACACCACATCTTTATAAGTTCGAAGAATATGGGGTGCCCCAGGCACGACACCGTATTATTATTGTTGGTATTCGAAATGATCTTTTTGAAGCAGGAATTGAATTTAAAGTGCCTGCCCCTACAGCCAAATCTTCGACCGATTATAAAACTTCCTATCAAGCAATTACAAAGCCTCCTATACCAAAGGACGCACCAAATCATGAAATGCCGAAACATACCCAAAAGGTTAAAGATATGCTGAGTTCTATACCAGAAGGGCAGAATGCCTGGTATCCAGGTATTCCTAAGCATTTACAATTGAATGTAAAGGGAGCCAGATTGAGCTCTATATATAAACGATTAGATTCACGGCGCCCTGCTTATACAGTCACTGGAAGCGGCGGGGGCGGTACGCATATGTACCACTGGAGAGAATCTCGTGCGTTAACAAACAGAGAAAAAGCCAGACTGCAAACATTTCCAGATGACTTTGTGTTCTGCGGGAAAAGGGAACATGTTAGAAAACAGATTGGGATGGCTGTTCCACCAAAGGGAGCACAGATTATATTTGAAGCAATACTTAAAACGTTTGCAGGGATTAAATATGATTATGTACCGCCTATACCTAAGTTACAACTAGGTAATCTAGGCAGAGGAAAAAAAATTAATATCAGCAATTAGATTCAATAGAACACTCTTTGATCTAAGTATAAATACCATGCTGGCTAATATTTTTTTATCAAACCAATAATAAAAGCATTGTCATTTTATATAAAATGACGATGCTTTTATGTTTCAGTAAATTTTATTGGAATTTTGTCTATAAATATATAAAGAACGTCCCTTATCATTCAATTTGATTAAAGATCTTTATTTTGAAATGATCAGCCCTGCCTAATTGAGAAATTAATTCGGTGTCAAATTCATTTTCTACAGGTCTGTTTAAAAATAGGATATCTAGTTTTTCCAAAGGGGAGCTGATCAATTCCATCAACTCTGTACTTTTGTCATAACTGTCTATAAAGACTCCTAACAAGACATGGTCTCTTTCAATTTTTTTAACCATAGAATTCACATTTGAAATAGCTTGCTCTGTACGTTCATTTAAATCTGCACAATAATATATAACTACATTTCCCACTTGATTCACCTCGTTCCAGAGGGTAATGTTGTAAAATAGGAACTTTAATATTATAGCATAAATAACAAGTTGTGAAAAAAATGCTATAATGATCTTATATGAACAAGTGTTTGGAGGTAATTGTATGCTTTATAGATTTATTGACTTGTTCGCAGGGATCGGTGGTATTAGGTTAGCATTTGAAGAGTATGGAGAATGTGTTTTCTCATGTGAATGGGATATGAAAGCCCAAGAAACCTACGAAGCAAATTTTGGCGAAAAACCTGTTGGTGATATAAGACAAGTTAATGAAAAAGAAATACCAGACCATGACATCCTACTTGCAGGTTTTCCTTGTCAACCATTCAGTATTGCAGGGGTATCAAAGAAGAAATCGCTGGGTCGAGAACACGGATTCCTTGACGAAACACAGGGTACATTATTTTTTGATATAGCCCGCATTATTAAGGAAAAACAGCCACAGGCCTTCCTTTTGGAAAATGTTAAAAACCTTAGAAGTCATGATAAAGGGAATACTTTTAAAGTAATAAAAAAAGTATTAGAAGAAGAACTAGGTTATACCGTATATGACGAAGTTATTAATGCCAAGGGATTAGTACCACAAAGCCGTGAACGTATATATATAGTAGGTTTTAAGGAACCATTGAAATTTGAGTTTCCTAAAGTTCCTAAAGAAGGACCTCCATTACGTTCAATTTTAGAAGAAGAGGTTGATGACATATTTACTCTTTCTGATAAGTTGTGGGATTACTTACAGGCCTACAAAGAAAAACATTCCAAAAAGGGTAATGGCTTTGGTTTTGGCCTTCCAAATTTGGATTCTCATTCAAGAACTCTTAGTGCCCGATATTATAAAGATGGAAGTGAAATTTTGATTTCACAAGGTGACGAAAAAAATCCAAGAAGGTTGACTCCGCGTGAATGTGCCCGCTTGCAAGGATTTCCAGAAACGTTTAAGATTGTAGTGAGTAGAACTGCTGCATGGAAACAATTTGGGAACAGCGTAGCAGTGCCTGTCGTTAGTTTAATTGCTGAAAAAATGGTACAAGCAATTGAACGAGGCGAAACAATTAAAGACACTGTAGAAGAGGGTCGATTGGAGTATGTCACAAAGTAACTCTGAAAAATTAACTAGTTTGATAGAGGCGGCCAAGCGACTTGGTCGCTTTTATTGTAAGTTTGTAACAGCGAATGATGTAGGTTTAACTAACGCACACCAAGAGGGACTACATATCGCAAAGGGAGCATGGAACATCTTCTTTGAAGAAGAAGGAGTAAAAGGAGAAAATAAAGATAAGTTTGTCAAAATACACCTAGACGGGTATTATCCTTTCCAAAGCCGTGTTATTTATTATGGTAGAGGAACACGGAACGAATACCGTATCACTCGTTTTTGGGCTTATTCACCATTTGATAAAGACCAGCAAGTAGGAAACCTTATTGTATTCTTGCCAATGAGTGAAGAGGATTTCAAGGTATATATATTAGATACAGAAGAAGAGATTGAGGACTTTACCGAAACCTTTTCATTAAATTTAATGCACAATAATGCAGTCTATGATGGTGGAAGAGTTTCAGATGTTGAACTGTCTAAGAAGTTAGAAGAGGAAATAGAAGAATCAGTATTAATATTTGAAGATTTCCCCTCTACTATTGATATGGCCTCGATTGCAAGAAGGATACACCGTCAAGTTTATAGAAAAAAACAATTTACATGTGATCTAATTATACTTGAGTGGGTGAAGACAGAATACTCCACATTTAAGGCTTTAGAAAGACACTTATATCAAGAGTATTTAACAGAGCCATTTAGGGAAGTAGAGACTTTAGTTGCAGTAGCAAATACTATTCTTAACCGTCGTAAAAGCAGGGCGGGTAAGAGTTTGGAACACCATGTGGATTTCTTATTTAATTCTTTCAGAATCCCATTTGCTCATCCCGGTAAATCTGAAGGAAACAAGAAACCAGACTTCCTTTTCCCATCCAATGCTGCTTATGCAGATGTGGACTATCCAGCAAGTGATTTAATCTTCTTAGGTTCTAAAACTACTTGTAAGGATAGATGGAGACAGATTCTAAATGAGGCAAATAGAATACCAGAAAAGCACCTTCTGACATTGCAACAGGGGATATCATCTAATCAATTAGATGAAATGGCTCACGAAAAAGTGACCCTTGTCGTACCGAAACCATACCATTCAATGTATCCATTAGAGTATCAACATCGCTTATGGACGGTTGAAAAGTTTATCCGATTTGCAGAGGAAAAATATTCAGTGTGAGACTTTTTGGGGTCTCTTTTTTTCATAATAAAGCGGTGTCTGACCCCAAAAGCGTCATCCCAACGGGGGACAGTTACCGTTTTTAAATCAATGGATATGAGGAGAGTCCTACTATGCAAACGAAAATAAACTATTTACTCTTACTTTTAACCACCATCTTGATAGTCGGTTGTACCAACGTAGAAGATGGATCCATTACAGATGGAGAAGCAAATCCACAAGAAGGAACCACAGTTAGTACAGACGAAAACAGTGAAAAGGAAGAAGCTTCGACTGCGAATGTAGATGAACCAACCGAAGATCCGTTCTCAGGATACACGCTTATTGAAGTGGATGGTGGGGATCTGTCTGGATATCGTGAACCGAGCGTCGTCGTGGATATTGGGTATGGGGACCGTGAGTATTGGGCATTTACGAATGAATACGGGCAGCTGGTGCATGTCATGGCCGAGGAAATCATTCTTCAAGATGACGATACCGAACCTGTGTTGTCTTCGGACAGGTACTACTCGGATGAGGCAAAGGTTCCTGGTGTGGAAAGTGACGTTTTAGATGAAGGACATATCATTGCGGATTCTCTTGGGGGGGTATCGAATGCTTATAATATTACCCCGCAGGAAAGTACGCTCAACCGGCATGGTGATCAAGCGTATATGGAAGATGTGATCCGCAGCGCAGGTAGAGCCACTCATTTTGAAGCCATTATTACATACCCGAATACGGAAACGCAGATTCCTTCAAGTTATCAGTATACCTATACTATAAAGGGGAATGAAGTTGTTGATACATTTGACAATGTGAACCCTGATGAAATAAACGAATCACTCAATACAACAGGCAATGAGCCTGCTGAATCAACCAGTATTAACACAAATGGTGATATTTCTAGTGTAGATACAAACGGTAATGGACAGGTGACGATTAAAGAAGCAAAAGAAGCCGGTTTCACTATGCCTATCACGAGTGACCATTGGTTATACCCCTATATGCACGATGCTGATAAGGACGGTATGGTAGGTGAGTAAGCCACTAAAACTCTAAGATGAACTAAACATGTATGGACATGTGAAGATAATCTTAGAAGCGAAAATTTAATCGAACGGTGCCTGATCCCCGATACAGGAAGGGGTCAGGCACCGTTTTTTTAGAAAATGATAGTAGTATCTTGACCATCATTTAGGGTGTTTTTTCGTTATTGCTAATATTTCACCCCATAATAAACAGTAGAACAGTCATGACATGTATCTGCATCAAAACGGTGCTCAGGACAAACTTTTCTCTTGCAGAATTTGCACTCCCGGTATTGCCGCTTTCTTGATTGGATGGTTTTGAGGAGTAGGGTGGTCATTTGATCAGTGTGGTCACTAATGGAAAAATGGTCTGTCACAGGTAAAAAGTGTTTTTTTACTTTGACTGGATCGGGAGTATGGCTATCCACCCATATGAATCCAATGTAACCAAACTCTAAACCGTCATCCAGTAAAGTAATATATACTTCAGGTTCATCCTCAAAACCCTCGACTTTGAACCGAATAGTAGAATCTAGATTTGATAGAAGGTGTACGATATTTTGATCAATCCATGTGTTTACTCTTTTATTTAATGTCGCCACATATATCTCCCCTTATTTAAGTGAATGGCCTTTTTAATAATTATAAACTTCCCAAGAAACATTCGGACCCCACCCGAATGTTTTTTTTATAAAAAAGTATCCAAAGGGTGTCCCTTTCATTCCTATCCCCTTATATAAAGGGTGAAACCAAAACGAATTAGGAGTGATAAAGATGAATGGATGGAGAAAGTTGGAGCAGGAGATTTTAGATCTTGAGACGTTTCATCACCCGGAGGATCTTCGTTTGTATGTGTGGATTCTGTTGAATGCGACGTATCAGGGCGGGGTTCAGGTTGGGGGTGTGGTGCTTGGGGAGAGGCAGTATATCCGCTCGCTTCGGAAGCTGCGTGAGGATCTGTGGTTTTACAATGGAAAGAAGATCGATGAGTATTCGAATTCACGGATTCAGCGTTCGATTAAGCGGTTGGAGGAGTGCGGCTGGTTGAAGGCGGAGAAGTTTCAGCATGGGTACGTGTTTACTCTCAGGCCGACGAAGGATTTCACTTGCAGTGAGTATTTGAGTTGGATGGGGATGTCTGGGAAAGAGGATGGGAGTGATGATTCCGGTGGTGATCAGCCTGATGATGGGGCTGGTTCCGGCGTGTCTTCGTGCGGCGAAGAGGATGTGAATCAGGTACGGAAAGAACCTGCAAACAGACTTAAGAACTTAGAGAACGAAGAGATAGAGAACACCACCAACCTTAACGGCACTAAGGATGTAGAGAGGCTGCAGGCGCTGATCGGACATTTCGTCGGCAGGAGGGGACGAGGGTTTCTGTTGACACCGATGGATTACGTGGCGATGGAGCGGATCAGCTTGAGCGAGCTGTCGACGGAGGAGCTGATTGTGTTCATGGATGAGGAGTTTGACAGACAGCAGAGCATCAATCCGAAGCTGACGATCAACAGCCCGAGGTATTTGGAGAAGGCCCTTGAGGCGTACATTTCTCCTCGGGAATCCATGCAGCACATCGATGACCTGTTGGATGGGCTTGAGGAGATTTCAGAGGCATGACGATTGATGAGTTCAGGGAGCTGTTGAAGATGATCCAGGGAGCTTATCCTCAGCGGCTGCTCACTCGTGAGACGGCGAATATCTGGTTTCAGCACCTGAAGAACTGTGATTATCACGTGGTGAAGAGGCGGATCGAAGCCCATATTAAAGAGAGTCCGCACCTACCGAAGATTTCTGATCTGTATGAACCGCCGGTGGAGGAAACGGCAATACTAGAAACCATGGAAGAGTGGGAAAAAGAAGGAGCGATACGAATTGAGAATGAACGACGAAATCCATGGACACGACCTGCACCACCCTGGGCACGATGAACAGCTGCTTCGGGAGCTGCATGAAGCGGAGAGTATGATCATTGGAGCCGTCCTTCTGGACGCCATTGTCCTGGATACACTGACCTTGGAGGAGAAGCATTTCAGTCTGGTGAGGAACCGCCTGATTTTTAAAGCCATGAAGGGGCTGCAGAAGAAGAGGCTTGAGATCAATCTCGTGATGATCCTGGAGGAGCTCGGTGATGATATTGAGAATGTTGGAGGGGTCCAGTTTCTCCTGGCACTTACGACCTACTGCCCGACGACGGTGAACATCGAGCAGTATGAGGAGATTGTCCTGAAGTATTACGAGCTGAGCCTCATCAAGCATTCAGCCCATCACTTCCTGAACGACTATACCCCGGAATCCGCACAGGACCTCTACAAAGCACTCATCGACATGCACACGAACACGATAAGAGACGAAGAAACAAAGGACGAAATCATCATGGATCTCTATGAATCTCTCTACATAGAGAGGGACGGACTTCCCGGTGTCTCGACGGGATTCGAGAGCCTGAATGCCCTGACGGGAGGGTGGAAGGAAGGGGAACTCATCATCTTAGCGGCGAGACCCTCCATGGGGAAGACGGCCTTTGCCATCCAGCTTGCATGGGAATGCACGAGGGAGAAGGGCGTGAGCATGGTGTTTTCTCTTGAAATGAGCTCGAGGCAGATTATGCAGCGCCTCCTCTCAAGCCTCACAGATATTAACATGATGAAATGGCAGAATCCCTATAAATACCTGAACAAGGAAGAGATGGCGAGGATGCACGGGGCGATGAACGCCGTCTACAAAGCGAAGCTCGAACTCTCGCAGAACGGGATCATCACCCTGCCGGAAATCAGACAGCGGATCATGAATCTGAAGCGGGAATACCCGACGGAGCCGTTGCTCGTGGTGATTGATTACCTGCAACTGATCACGGTGAAGGAACGGTTTGACCGCCATGACCTTGCCATCGGCCATATTACGAAGCAGCTGAAGGGAATGGCGAAGGAGTTTGGGATTCCGGTTATTCTGTTGTCCCAGTTATCCCGGGGAGTCGAGTCCAGGGATGATAAACGGCCGAGGCTGTCGGATCTCCGTGACTCAGGGAACATCGAGCAGGATGCAGATGTGGTGTTGTTTCTGTACCGGGATGACTATTACTATCCGGATTCCAAGAACGGTCCGGAGGTAGAAGTGAAGATTGCCAAGAACCGGAATGGGCCGGTGGGGACGGTGAAGTTGGAGTTTGTGAGGGAGTTTGGGCGATTTGGGAGTAGTGGGACATTGGGGACAGGTACGTTGTCCCGAAATGGAAGATGAACCAAGGGGAAGGTTCAGTGTTAGACGATGAAAAGGGGAGGGACTGGGATGTTGGTGACAGAGTATGCGAAGAACGTGTCAGAGTTTCAGATTGATAGTTTGAAGGTGTATGGGGTGGTGTTGCGGCTCTTGGATCACGACCGATCCAGACGAGAGGATGGGTATGCATTCATCAGCTATAGGGAGATGTGGGAGGGGTGTAAGGAAGCAGGGGTTTTATCAGGGTATGAAGTGCCGTTTGCAGTGATGATGGATATGGTGAGTGTGGTGGAGGATGGGGGATTGATTGGGAGGGAGAGGGTGAGTGGGGGGAGTTGGGTGAGTTGTTTGGGCTGATTGGTTTCTGGTAGATGAGAAAAGGAAGCATGAAAACCGTCCCTGTGCTCCCACTTGAACCCTTTGATTATTTTACTGAATTTTCTAAATAAAACATGTAGATTATACGATTTATGGTATAATAGAATGACAATCAAACGAAAGCGATCTGAGCTATGTTATTAAATGCAGCTACAAACAGTCCAGTTGATTATTATTTTCGAGAAGTGGGAAAAGAAGAGGTAAAGGATAATAGGTACCTTCCTGATTATGGTTGGGAATTTAATTGGCTTTATCCGATATCGCATGGTTTTAAGGTTTTCGGATTAGTTACTGACCATAATCCAGATATAGTAGAGGGTCTTATTGCCTTGAAAGAAAATCCAGATGAAGACTTCCTTTGTGTAGATGTAGATATTATTGAATCTTCACCACAAAATAAGAAGTTTATAAAAGGTGTACTTAACAATGAGCGCTCATATATAAATGTTGGAAGAGTTCTCATAGCGTTTGCTTGTTGGTACAGTATTGAAAAAGGGTATGACGGGTATGTTGGTCTCACATCTAAAAGCAGCAAATATCCCTTTTATGAAAGTCTGGGAGCTCGACTGACATATGAGCAGCATTTCATGTTTGATGACATTGCAGCTGAAAGGCTTGTGAAGATATATTTTCCGGGAGGTGTCGTATGGTGGCAGGAACCAAGTTGAAATCAAGATATTTTAAAAAAACTCCAGGAGGGCATACTATAACCAGGAGTGATAGAATGCATAAAGATATCGAGAAATTTGATCATGATTTTCCTGATGGGGTATTTGCATTCCCAGCATCCGCCGAATCCCCGAAAGTGAAAATAAGGGCATTGGACAAATACTGTAAAGAACACGGTGTTCAGCCAAAAGATTTAACAGATGAAGAAATGCGACAGTTTCTTATTTAATAGCTAAACAAACTAAACGGGGACGTATCTTACTTTGCTAAAGGCTAAAGGTGGGATACGTCCCTTTGTTTAGGTTTTCACCCATTTAGAAGGATGTGTTTTACGGACTGAAGATCAATCATTATAAATGGACGATGGGAATCGATGAAGAACAAGATTTTACTGTGGCTCAAGCCCCTCCATATCGAACCATGACCCAAACACATTCAAGTTTTTTCTTAGAGACAGTTAGGGTATAAGATGAGTGTTGAAGATACAGACTTGATGTATTGGAAAAAGCAGGCCAAACCGGGTCTGGTTCCAAGGGTCAAAAGGAGCTTGGGACAAGGCCAGTCAGATGTAGAATGTGTTTTAGATAAACATACATACCCAAACAAGATTTCGGAACAGGAGGAACGATAACCATTGAAAAATAAAACAGTACTGATCATTGGAGGCGGACTCGGCGGGGTGTCGGCGGCCATTACACTGGCACAGGCGGGATACGATGTCTCCCTATATGAAAAAAACGATCACATTGGAGGGAAGTTGAACCGGCTGGAAAAAGACGGCTTTGGGTTTGATCTTGGGCCGTCCATTTTGACGATGCCCCAGATCTTTGAGAAATTGTTTGCGGCCAGTGGAAAGTCCATGAAGGATTATGTCCAGATTGAAAGGCTGGATCATCAATGGCGTTCCTTCTTCCCCGATGGAAATGTCATAGACTTGTATGAAGATGTGAACGACATGCGAGAGAAGAACGCCTCTCTCAGTGAAAAGGACATTCGTGAATATCAACGTCTGCTGGAGCATTCGAAGACTCATTATGATATGACGGATAAAACCTTATTTAAAGGTGCGGATACGGCAGGAGGAATCGTCAAGCAGGCGGGACTGTTCAGTGTCTTGAAGAACATTGACCTGATGTCCACAGTGCATAAATCCCTCGATAAGCGGATCAGTCATGAGCAGTTTCGCGATATGCTCTCTTATTTTATCAAATATGTGGGTTCGTCCCCTTACGATGCGCCGGCCGTGATGAATATGATGATCTACATGCAGCATGATCAGGGAGCATGGTACGTTCCCGGCGGGTTGCATAAGCTCGGGGACGGCCTTGTGAAGCTGGCGGAAGAAGTGGGGGTGACGTTCCACCTAGGACAGCAGATCGTCAAGCTTGAAAAGAAGGATGGCGACATTACGGGAGCCGTTTTGGAAGACGGGACACGGGTGACGGCGGATCATTATGTTTCCAATATGGAAGTCATCCCGGTGTACGAGCGATTACTGGAGGAAGACAGCGATTATATCCATACATTAAAAAAGAAATTCGAACCGGCGAGTTCCGGTCTCGTCATGCATCTCGGTGTGAAGAAGAGCTATCCGCAGCTGCGCCATCATAATTTCTTTTTCGCTGACAATATGAAGGAGCAAATGGACTCGATCTTCCACCGCCACGAGCTGCCGGATGATCCTGTCATTTATCTCGTCAATGTGAATAAGACCGATCCGACACAGGCCCCTCCAGGACATGAAAATATCAAGGTGCTGCCTCATATTCCGTTTATCCGGGAGGAGAATCCGTATACGCAAACCGACTATGAACAATTTGCTGAGGGGGTCCTGATCAAACTGGAAAAGATGGGCCTCGATGGCTTGCGTGACAACATTGTCACAAGGGACATGTGGACACCGGAAGATATCAGGCGCACGTATGGTTCTGACCGTGGTGCGATTTATGGGACGGTGTCAGACAGTAAGAAGAATAAAGGCTTGAAGCATCCGAAACAGAGTGAACGCTATGACAATCTCTATTTTGTCGGGGGGACGGTGAACCCCGGAGGCGGAATGCCCATGGTGACCTTAAGCGGACAGCTTGTCGGCGAGAAAATTATGGAGAGGGATTCTGGATAACAAAGGGGTGATGTCATGATCGTCACACTTCCTGACCATTGGATCATATTCATTGATGTGCTTGCCTGGACGTTCTTTCATCTCTTCATTTCAAGCATGTGCTTGAAACTGCCTTTGACGTGGTTTCTGAAAGACCATTACTGGTTTCGGACGTTCCCTTTTGAACAGTCCGGGGCATTGTGGCAGCGTTTATTCCGGGTGAAATCGTGGAAGGGTTTGATTCTGGATGGCACGATCTTTTTCAAAAAGGGATACAGTAAAAAGGGCTTGCATGGCACGAAGTCGAGGGACTTGATGGTATTCGCGGCAGAAACGAAACGCGCGGAATTAACTCATTGGCTCTCCATTCTCCCTGCTCCCCTGTTCTTCCTATGGAATCCCGTATGGGCAGGATGGGTGATGGTTCTGTATGCCGTGGTCTTCAACCTTCCGATTATTGTTGTGCAACGGTACAATCGAGGGCGTATAGCGGCTATTACGTCTGGCCATGGGAAGAAATGAAGCAGACTATTGTAAGTGTAGCTACATAGGTTGAACGGGGGTTGTCACGTTTGTGAGTTTTAGAGGAAGGAGGCAGGTTACATGACAGCTTCAGAAGTGATTAATCTGATCCTGGGTGTACTGGGTGTAATCATTGGCATGATCATGTTTTGGTCCTTGCCGGTTCCACGTTTCACCTTCAAAAATACGGCGGGGTTGCCGTTTCTGTCCATCATTATCCCTGCCAGGAATGAAGAAGGCAGGCTCTCCCCGTTATTGCAGTCGTTGCAGGAGCAGCGATTCAAATCATTTGAAATTCTGTTGGTGGATGACGATTCATCGGATCGAACCGTTGATGTCGCAGAAAGCTACGGTGTCACGGTCCTGCAGAATAACGGGGCAGGGAAATCGTCTGCCTGCTGGCGCGGTGCCAAGGAGGCAAAAGGGAGCTGGCTGCTCTTCCTGGATGCGGATACCAGATTCACCAGTGTGGATGGATTACGTAATCTCCTGCATGTCTATCAGGGAAAGGGAGCCAGGGGGATCCTCGCCTTGCAGCCCTATCACACCGTGGAGCGTGTGTATGAACATCTCTCCATAGTCTTTAACATCATCGTCGTAGTGGGCATGAATCTATTTACCGTCTGGGGATCCCGGTTCAAAGCCGCAGGCTCGTTCGGTCCATGTATTCTATGTAATCGAGACGATTACTTTTTATCTGGAGGACATGAAAAAATCGAGGGGGCCATCATGGATGATCTGGCACTGGGAGAGGCCTTTCTTGAACAGAACCTTCCCGTTCGCTGCCTGGGCGGGAGAGGGATCATTTCGTTCCGCATGTATCCGGAAGGCATAGGAAGCCTGATCGAAGGCTGGTGCAAAAGCTTTGCCGTTGGGTCCAAGTCCACTCATCCCGTCGTCATGCTGATGGTCATCCTCTGGATTACCGGAAGTTTAACCAGCGCGTCTTCATTGCTCTCTTCGATTATGGAGGAAAGAACCGCCCCTATGATTCTCAATGGGGCATTGTATATCCTCTATTCCCTTCAAACAGCATGGTTTGCCCGCAGGGTCGGGAATTTCAGATGGGTGTTTTTCCCTTTTTACCCCCTGCTGTTTTTGTTCTTTGCGGTGATTTTCCTTTATTCTTTCATCCGGGTGAATATTTTTCATTCTGTGAAATGGAAGGGGCGGAAGATAAAGGTGTGAAGAGCTGAGATTTTCTACCTGAATAGGTGGACCACTTAATAAAGGGATGAGACCCCCGTTGTGCTAAAGCTTTAGCACAACGGGGGTCTGATTCTTTTTTTCAGGACGATCGTATTCTTACATTCTGAGAGCATCCTTTTTATCTAGTAATCTGCTGTCGTCATACTTGTGAAGCCTAGGGAACGTCCACGTGCTTCATCACTCTTTCTTACAACTGGCCACAAACAAATTGGGGAGGTTACTGTTGTCTACGTAACTACGAGGTCCGTCCCTTTTTCAATCCCATCTCAACGATCTCTTAAACTCACTAAACGCTTCCTTCGAGTACTCATCCCCATACGTATGGATCAGTGCTTCTATGTTTTCTTTTTCCTGAATTAAGACTGGATGTACTTCCGTTGTATTGGCTATTTCATAGACAGAATGAAGAAAGTCCACCATTTCTCCTATTAAGAAGGGGTTTGTCATTTTATTCCATTCTTTGATCACGACGGGTATGTACTGAAAAGCGTCCTCTGAAGTCATATGCGCAGTGATTTCATCAAAAGATTCGCTGAAATACCATTCATTCTGATCGAGATTTTCCTGCCAGTTTATCAATAGTTCGTGTAATGGTTTCATAGAGTTCATCCTTTACTTAAACGTAGGTCAGTTGGTTTCTTCTATTCTGTTCAGATAATGGAAGTCCGTTTCAGAATGCTGTTCCCCATCTTCTGTTTGTGAAGCTCCCATTCTATTGACCGTTTCCTTTATCTCTTTTACGTCACTTCTTAACTCCTTCATACCATTATAGTGGAAATGAAATGATGATACTACGATGATATTGTCTGGAATGGCAAGCAGAGGGGACAGGTGTGTGAGTCTAGTATAGGATAATGGATAAGAAAAGCAGGGAATAAAAGAGTGTTTTTTTTATTTTATAAACTCCACTTACATCTAAAATAATTTAAGCTTCCCTTAATCTTTCCTTAAGTATCCTATAAGGTACATAATGTACTCAATCTATGAACCTTTCAACGCTAAACTTATCAATGAAGAAGACAAGTGAAGAGGAACCATACATAGAGACAAGAAGGAACCATGGAAGGTGCCGGTCCCTGGGCCGGCTACAGGCAGGTTGATACTATAGTGTAAGAAATCCATTACCAAGATGAGGATGATGATGGAGCAACAAAAAGAGAGATTATACTTCCTTGGATACTTTCTCGTATTCCCACTTCTCTTTATCACGAGCTTTTTGTTATGGGGCTTTGTGATACAAGGAAAGGGTCTATGGGCCGTGATGACAGATGGGTTATCGATCATAGGAATCTATTATATCCTAATGAGTAGCATCTTTCGCTTTGTGATGAGGAATTAGGTGAAGGGTGAAAGATCTTTGGCATAACAAATATTGGAGCCTGTCCCCTTCATTCAAAAAAATACACCAAAAGTTTCATTTCCAAATCCAATAAAGGAATTTCAAATTCCATGACGAATACTACCATTCGGATACTGCTTTCTTCCAGCTTCCCCTTTGATCAGACGAATTGTCCTATTGAAATCCATGGGGATGTTTCATCCTAGAGTATAAATAGGTGTCCAAAGCGATTACGCACTGCCGTCTCGTGATGCAAGTCGAGTGAAAAACCATTAAGACTGGGAGGAACATGAAATGTCCAACAATACGTTGACTTCAAGGGTGGAGAATGATCAGGTGCTGGTGCTGGAGCGGGTGTTCGATGCGCCCCGTGAGCAGGTGTTTTCTATGTTTAAGGATGCGGAGCATTTGAAAAAGTGGTGGGGGCCCCGGGGCTGGGACATTCCCGTTTGTAATGTGGAGTTCAAAGCCGGTGGTGTGTGGCATTACTGCATGAAGTGTGTGGATCAGGGTCAGGGTGATTTCTACGGAATGGAATCATGGGGAAAAGGGGTTTATGAGGAGATCGTTGAGCCCGAAAGAATTGTCTACGTCGATTCCTTCTCAGATGCAGAAGGCGGGACGAATGAAAGCATGCCTTCGACTCATATTACGTTGGAGTTCGAGGACCTGGGAGGCAGGACGAAGCTGATCAACCGTGCTGAATATGCTTCAGCCGAGGCTTTGAAGACCGTGACGGATATGGGGATGGTGCAGGGGATCACGGAAACGTGGAACCGTTTGGACGAAGCGCTTCAGGAGAAGAAATAAACCCGTGCATCGGTTGCAACACCGTTTTCATGAATGAAAAAAAAGAATCGATAACCATTACGCCTTTTCCCGGTTGGGATCAGGCGTTTTTTTGTGCTTCGAGAAAACTTAAGGTTGCGTTAAGCTTCCGTTAAGTTTCTTGTAACTGTTTCCCACTATAATACGTAGAGAAGAATTCTTCACATACAAGAGAGTCCATCGATTAATCCTGCAGATTCAACATGGTGGATCTGCGTTGACTAATAGAAAGGTTACGTCATACAACATGAAATATATAGAGTTTTATCGTGTTATAGGCATCATCGCTTTGTTGTTCGGGATCGCGCTGCTGCACTTGTTGAATGAGAAGCATCCGGTCAAGGTCGCTGTCCTGGACAGCGGCATCAATGAAGACCATCCGGCATTGAAGGGAAAGGTCCGTGAATCGTTTCATGCGATTCAGCCGGGTCAACCCATTGAAGATGAGTATGGTCACGGGACATCCATTGCAGGCATCATCGCAGCCGGTGATACTGGTGGAGAAATGAGCGGGATCGCTCAACATGTGTCCCTTTATGATGTGAAGGTGTTAGATCAGACAGGCAACGGGAAGATAGCCGATCTGGTACGGGGCATCAACTGGTGCATCAAAGAAAAGGTAGACATCATCCATATCAGCTCCGGTTTTCAAGTGGATGATCCTGCTCTAAAGAAAGCCGTTGATGACGCGCTTTCTTCCGGGATTATGGTCATAGCGGCAGCGGGAAATACACCTGGTGGAGAGGCTGACTATCCGGCACGGTATGAGGGGGTATGGTCCATCACATCCGTAAACGCCAAGCTGGTCCGCCCCACATTGGCAGCAAGGGGCAAGGTTGATTTTGCCGCAGCCGGGACAGAGGTTGTTTCGATCCATAAGGATGGAGGCTTCGAAACGTTCAGCGGTACGTCCTTCGCCGCAGCCCGAATAGCAGGATACACCGCCCGCTTACTGTATTCTGAACCCTCCCGTGAGAATGGAATCATGTACAAGCTGCTGCAAAAGGAAGCAGTCGATCTGGGTGAAACAGGACCTGATCAAGACTATGGACACGGACTTATCGACATAAACTAAAGAGGGGCACGCCGATCCACATGACATCAAGAAAATGTACGGAACGGCATCCGACGCCTGGGATTTCTTCCATGCACAAGTTTCCAGTCACAGAGAAACAAGAACAGCGTAACCTTTACATACAGGGAATCCTCTAAATCAGGACCTCCCCCCATTCATTTAAACGAGATAAAAGGCGTTGGAAAAATAAGTTTCTTTAGGAAAAGAGAGAGATTAATGGAACGAATCCAAAAGGCAGACAACATGTCCCGGTTAAAGGAAGTCTTTCAAAGCATCTTTCAGAAATTAGATCCGTTTGGGTATCCATTTCAAGAAAGCCTTACTGAGAAGGTGCTGATCTTCCCGACCAACGGGTATTATCTTCAGGAAAATCAGTTCCAGGCCCTGATGAACATCATTGAACAGGTTGGACAGGGAACGTTCTGCGTGTCGGAGTCGGAAGGTGATTCATTTAACCTCTCACATGACTTCCACTCCGACCTTGCACCCCAGCACTGGATCGCCGGAAGCACCATGACCTATGAGGACTATCAATCTATTCCCCTCGTGGTGGAGAATGCCCTCTATTCACCGCAGGGACAATGGGGCTTGCAGGTATCTCATGAGGATCATGCGGTACTTGCCGGGGATCTATTATTCATTGATACCTTTAAAAAAGGCGTATCCCGAATGGGAAGAGGATCAAGAAGTTTCTTCAGTTCTGGAAAGGTGTAGAGAAGGAGTTTAGTACGGATGTTGGATGGGTGGATGAGTTTTTAAAGCAGTTTTAGGCTGTGAATGATTGACCCATCGGAAGCAAAAGGACCGGCTTGAGAGGGCCGGTCCTTTTTAGGTTCATAAGGAAGGAGTGAGAATATGCCAATCCTATTGATTATAGTCTCCGTTAGTTCCGCACTGAATATTACCTTTAAACTGACAGAAAAGAAGCATTGGGCACGATCATTATTCGTTAGTCCTTACTTTATTTATCTCCTCATGCGGTATCGTTCGTTTTCGTTAAAGGAGGTCAATGAAAATGAAAACAGAGATCAATGTCGAATTTTGTCTGTATGGTGATGCATTACAGCCAGATGAAGTGACGAAACAGCTTCAAATGCACCCTTCCTTACATTACCAAAAAGGTGATCCCATGAAGGCAAATAGCATGATGCCCAGGCTGGAGGGGTGCTGGGAGATTGAAACAGGCTACGCTCCATCAGTGGATATTCATGATGGGTTGAGTAAAATGAAAGACATGCTGGGAGATCAAGCAGAAAAAATAGTGGAGATGAAAAGAGCCCATAAGTTCGGGTCTAAAGTGACCATTGTGATTAGGATTCATGAGAACGAGGTGCCTTCTATGTATCTATCTTCGTCCATTCTTTCTTTTATTGTGAACGATTTAGAGGCCGAGATGGATATTTGCACCTATATATACTAAGAAAGGCTCGGGGGTGCCCCAAAGGCTTATGATCTCTTTCTCTTATGATAATAGTCAGCTATCTTCTCCGTTGCATAGAAGATGAAAAGACCGGCAGATAAGATCACATTCGAATCTCCTATTAACGGTTTATCATCTATCACTTCAAAGAGTGCATTGATCAAAAGGGTACATCCCCAGAACATAAAAGTACCAAAAACAGCTGTATCAATACTCTCTTTATTAATGGTTTCATCCTTCTTAAAAAACATCATGAATCCCCCACTGTCCACGATTATTACGCACAGCTGAACGGTTCATCACGGTTTACCTTCTCTTCAACCATTCATGAGCAAGCGTATGATCCGGATCTAACGCCAGCATCCTCCGCGCCGTATCACACGCTTCCTCATCGCTCACTACATTCCCGGGTACACCATGCAGAAATAATAGATTCGACAAGTGGCCGATGTCCTGTCCCTCTGTTAGTTCAACACAGCGTCTTGCATGATAGAGGGCCGCATAATAAGCCCCGTCCAAGGTACTGAGAGGCTTCACCATCAGGCCGAACGCCATCTCATGGAGGTGAACGTTTTCCTCTTCGACTAGTAAACTCATAATGAATGAGTAATGGGTAATGCCTGCATCATGGGAGACGCTTTCCTTTAGTTCTCGGACAAGTTCTGAATGGGGCAGCCCATTGGTGATGGTTTTTGCTTCTTCGAATTGTCCTTTCGCTATATATTCATGTAGTTTCTTTGTCATTTGTAAGTTCCCACCTATTGTTACGTTTTTCCTATTGCTCTCTTTGGGATACCCTGTCACCTATTTTAATGACGGGGAATTTCACCATTGTACACTATCTTCTTAACTTCAACCTTAAGGGAACCTTAAATTACCCATAAATTTTTAAAAGCACCGTAGTTTTCATGGTAGAATAGGAGGACATTTCGATTTTACGAGACTGGGAGAAAAGGTATGGCAGAGTTGATATATATTGCAGAAGATGATGTGGAGATAAATGAATTGCTTGGCCTTCATTTACGGAATGAAGGGTATGAGGTGGAGCAGGCGTATGATGGAGCCGAGGTGATCCGGAAGTGCCGGGAGAAGCGGCCGAGTCTTCTCATCCTCGATTTGATGATGCCGAAAGTGGACGGGTTTCAGGTGATCAAGGAAGTCCGGAAGTGGCTGCAAGGTACCCATCATGCTCTTGACGGCGAGGGCGGATGATGCGGACAAAGTCCTCGGGTTCGGACTCGGGGCCGATGACTATGTGGTGAAGCCGTTCAGTATGATTGAGCTAGTATCGAGAGTGAATGCCCAGATCCGGAGGTATACGGATTACAGTGTGGTGGAGGAAGAGGGAGTCATTCGAAACGGAGTCCTCGAATACGATCCCGTCAATCAAACGGTGACGAAAGAGGGGAGAGCGGCTGCCGTTGACCCCGAAGGAGACGAAGCTGGTATCGATCTTCATGAAGAATGTGAACCGGCTGTTTACGAAAGCCCAGCTGTATGAGCTTGTATGGAAAACGGACTACATCGGTGACAGCAATACCGTGATGGTCCATATCAGCCGGATCAGGGAGCAGATCGAACCCGACCCGAAATCCCCGGCCTATATTACGACGGTGAAGGGACTGGGCTACCGGATGGAAAGTCATGAAGACTAATCCGATCCTTCTTAAAAAGTCCATTTCCATCACGAAACAATTTTTCATCAATTATACTTTATTGTTCATCATTCTCCTCGGAGTGGGGACGTTCACCCTCGTCGCAAACTTCGTCTATGTGGAGAGCGTATATGAGGATCTGGATCAGGATTTCCTGAAAGGGACGTATGAAGATGCGAAGAAGCTTGGGATGGAAGCGGCATTCAAGAAAAATGAGCTTCCGGATCATGCCTATCTTGAAATCATCAGTTCCGATTATAAGGTGACGGATCAATTCAACAGTCCTCACGAGGTAGGGTATGACTATGGGCTTCATGAATTTCTGAAGGAAACCGATACGTACGATACCGATTTATATATTCCTGAAGAGGGCGGGGAGTATCTCGTCCTCTACTTCCCTGCAGAGGATTATATTCAGCTGGATGACGTGTTCTTCTTCACGGTCTTCTTTTTCATGGCGTGCCTGATCGTAATTCTGTACTGGTATGTGAAGCGAACGTCCGTCCAGCTCATTCAGCCGATCCAAAAGCTACTGAAGGGAATCGATACCATATCGGCAGGGAATTACAACGAGAAGATCGAGTTCGAAGCCAATGAGGAACTGAACCAGCTGAAGCATACCATCAACGATATGGCCGAGACGATCGGCAAGGAAATTGCCTTAAAAGAACGGTCCGAGAACTTGAGGAAGCAGCTGATCCTCGATATTTCTCATGATCTAAAAACGCCGTTGACCAATATACAAGGGTACGCCGAAACCCTGAACCGGTTCACCCATCTGACCCGGGCCGATCAGCAGAAATATACCGAAATCATCGTATCGAATAGCAAACGGGCCAACCGCCTCATCCATGACCTGTTCGACCTTTCCCACTTGGATATCAGCTGCGATTCCGTATGCCTCAAGGAGACGGATATGGCCGAATGGTTGCGGTCCATGCTGTCTTCCTTTGTGAAAGACTTCGAAGAAAAAGGGATGAGGTATCACCTCGACATCACGGAAGACGTCCTGATGGTGAAGTTCGATCCATCGAAGCTTGAACGGGCACTGACGAACATCCTCCAGAATGGTCTCGCCTACAGCGACGGCTATCTGTCCATTTCTCTCAAGGAACAACAGAACCAGGCCGTCCTGATCATCGAAGATAAAGGAATCGGGATCCCCGTCGACTACCACGACAAGATCTTCGAACCGTTCGTGCGCATGGACGAATCCCGGAACGGACAAACCGGAGGAACGGGCCTTGGCCTTGCCATCGCGAAGAAATTGATCGAACAGAATGGCGGATGCATTCGATTGGATAGTGAGTATGAAGAAGGCTGCCGGTTTGTAGTAGTATTTGATCTTCATAGCAGGACCTGACCTCAGGGATGAGGGCAGGTCTTTTTTTGGGATGGGGTCTGCACATGGAAGAGTGGGGGGGTCTGTAAAGAAAATTCGACATCTAGGATCAATTATCGGGAAGAAGGATTGAAAAAAGATATTGAGGATTAATAAATTCTGTACAGGATTGATAATCAGAAATGAGGATTGAATGTGTCCCGATCAGGATTGATTCCCCACCCGAAGGGATCCCCATCAAGAAAATCCTCCCTTCAATCGGCTTCTCCCCACCCATCCAGGTTCCGTCTCCAGCTTAAAATAGACAATCTAAGGTTTTGATCCGGTTCCTGGTGTGAAGATTGAAAAGTAGGATGAGGTCCGTCCCCAGGTGTTGCAAAGGAAATCCGACAACCGGGATCAATTATTTAAAATTAGGATTGAAAAAAGAAAATAAGGATTAATAAATTCTCTACAGGATTGATAATCAAAAATAAGGATTGAATGTACTTCAAACAGGATCAATTCCCCACCCGAAGGGGATCCCAATAAGGAAATCTAGTCTTCAACCGTCTGCTCCCCACCCATCCAGGATCCGTCTCCAGCTGAAAATAGACAATCTAATGCCTTTTTTTCGTTCCGGTTCCAAGAGAAAATAAAACCTCATTTAATAGTATGAGAAATAGTAGAATATGAATGGACCCTATGATCAGAAAGAATATAAATGTGCAAATCTATTAGTTATGGTGCCTTGCTACCACCATCCATTCTATCGGGGGCAGGTATAAATTCTAAAATACACAAGCTGAAATGGTTAAAATCGGGAACCTCCCATAAGGCAGCATCGTCCAATAAGTAGGAAAGGGGGGAATGGCTCCAATGAATGTAAGTCAGGAATCGGCCGGCCACAGGTCCCATAAGGAAATCCTCATTGAATTGATGGAGGAATACGGAGACATGGTCCTCCGGATTGCGTATACATATGTGAAAGAAAAGCAGCTGGCAGAAGATGTTTCCCAGGAAGTGTTTATCAAATGTTATCAGTCTTTACATAGATTCGAACAACGATCGAGCTACCGGACATGGCTGTACAGCATCACGGTGAACACGTGCAAGGATTATGTGAAGAGCTGGTCCTTCCGCAACCTCATCCCCTCGGAAGCAACGGAGATCGAGAGGGGTCATGGTACGGATTCAGTCAGTGCCCATGTGATCAGCAAGGAAGACAAAGCCATTCTTTTCAGAGAAGTGCTGAAGCTCCCGGTAAAATACCGTGAAGCGATAATCTTCTTTTATTATGAGGATTTGACGATTGAGGAGATGGCGCATGTCCTGGATGTGAAGGTGAATACGGTGAAGACCCGGCTTCACCGGGGACGGAATCGATTAATGAAAAGGATGAAGGGTGGTGTGCTCATTGAAGAATAAATGGCAGTACCCCGAAGACATGGACCATTTGACCTTTAACAAGGAACATCAGAAGAAGGTACTGAATCACATCAGTGAGATGCCGAAAGAGAAGAGAGGGAGACGTTTACGGGTCAATCCTGTTTTAGCTGCGATCGCAACCATATTCCTGATGGCGAATTTCTGGTTGTTTCAGGAGGGCATACAACAGGTATTGGCGAAGATTCCCTACATCAGCCAGTTTCTTGAGGAGGAAGAAGATCGTTCGGAGCGGATGGGAACCATGCTGAGAGAACTTCAAACCCTCCTTGACGAGAATGGCGTCGACATGCCGAACTGGAATCTTGAAATGAACAGTGATAAAAAGGTCTTCACCGTCGAGCTTAAAGGCTGGTCCGGTCAAGATGATGGGCTTAGGGAACAGATCCTTGACATCATGGAGAAAAACGGCTTCTCTGATTATCGTTTATCCATCGTCCCTTATGAGGAAAGCAAGAACGTGCCTGTGAAGGGAGAAGATGTGAAGCAGATCATGAAGGATAGCGACGCATTAAAAGAATCGGTTACTAAGCGGCTCCAGGAGGAAAAGTTTGAATTGATGTTCCCAGTGGGTATCCAGATGAATCCCACACAGGGTGTATATATCAACGTCATTGTTCCTAAAACAGAAACCCGCCTGGATTTACTGGAGAAGATCATTATGGAAGAAGGACAACAATACGGAGAAAATCCGGAAATCGATATCCGACAGGTCGAGAAAAAAGCCCGGGAACAGGAAGTGCGCTGGGAGCAGACAGGTGCTGTTCACCACATCGCCCGGGCCATGATGGAATCAGACACCTATCCGGTCACCGGATTTTCCTACTCTTTCCATCCTTATCCGCTGCACATCACAATCAAGACATCCCTTCATCCTGACAAACCTGATGCGAAGCTCACGGCGGAGGAAATCAGAAGCGAAATCAAGCTCTATATCGATACAGGCGAAGGAACGGAACCGATCAGGGGAGACGAGTATGAGATTCGTGTCCTTGGGAAAGAGAAGAAGGAGATAGAGTAAGGGAGTCTGGGTCGATTGATGGTTGCCCCAATTTTCACTCTGGATATTCATCTCTAAAGTCATTAAAAACACTCTCATCAAAGAGAGTGTTTTTAATTTATATAATACCTTGCATTATAAGGTATTATCGAAGTGGTATGTTGATATGGAAACAAGGCATATTGGCGATCTGCTGTCGATCATCTTGTTTTCAGGGATGGCCATGTATGTGACCCTGTTTGCCATTTGGGCCACGATTAACGCGTATCATCACAGACGGTTAACGCTAGGATGGATCGTTGTATTTGCTTTCTTTAATGTTCTGGGGTATCTAGTGTATTCTCTTCTTGGTAAAAAGACCAAAAATACCGGTATGATATAGACAAATAAGGTCCGTCCCTAACACGTTTCAACCTATCGTGTTAGGGACGGACCTTTCTGTAAATGTTCAAAATAGTTTGATAGATAATGAGATCTGCGTGTTAAAATAGAGAAGATGTAACCATTTTCTTGAAAAATAATGAGGGATAGGATGAACGATTAAGCCTCTCGAATCAAAAACAAGGAGGACACACGCATGAAAAAAGTGCTGGTATTCATTACAGACGGTTTCGCAGACTGGGAAGCAAGCTACGTGACGGCAGAGATCAATCAAGCTGGAACGGGTTATGAAGTGGAGACAATTGCGATTGATAAGGAGCCTAAAGTTTCAATGGGTGGATTAAAGGTTCTGCCGGATCATCGTTTAGAAGATTATCCTGCAGATTTTGAAATGCTGATCATTCCCGGTGGTACGGGATGGAGAGAAGAGAAGCATGTTCAGGTGAAAAAAATGGTGGAGTATTGCTTTGAACAGGACATCACCGTCGCTGCGATTTGTGATGCCACCACGTTCTTAGGGCAGCACGGATTTCTTGATGACGATAAACATACGGGGAATTCACTCTCTTATTTAAAAGAGGGAGCGCCTCACTACCGAGGGGAAGAGCACTATATGGAAAAGCAATCGGTGAGTGACGGCTGTGTGATCACAGCGAATGGCACGGCTGCACTGGAGTTCTCCAGGGATATCCTCCGTAAGCTTGGTGTGCTGGAAGGGGAGAAACTTGAGGAATGGTATGAAATGTTTAAGGGTGGGTTTGTGAAAAGTTGAGTAGACAGGGGACGGTTCGTATTCTACCAGAAAAGTAGAATGGGAACCGTCCTCATCTATTCATTACTTCATATCTATAATGATAGGATCAGTATCCTCATAAGAAGTATTCACATTTGATTCTTCAATAACTATTTTTCGTGCGACATTCCCTATTGTATTAGTAGAAACTGCGTCAACAGTGCCACCAATTAATCCCCCTGCAATAGGCACCATTTTCCCTAGATTGATAACTCCTTTTTCTCCGAACTTTGACTTCTCAATTCAAAGCCTGTTCCTGTAGTGAACCATCCTCCGTTCCCTATTGGAAGATTTTATATGATAGTATTGTAAATAATGGATTTTTAATTAACGCGCTAGGTTTTTGAATAAAAAGGTAAACATGAATCATCAAAAGGGGAGAAGCATTATGTTAAAAGTAAGGCCTTTAGAATATAGAGACTATGAATTGATTAGGCAAGCAGAAGAAGTAATAAAAAAGAATTATAGGTATGGACGACATCACATTGGTTCTGCAGTTAGAACTGTAAAAGGTAATGTTTTTTCAGCAGTTCACGTTGAAGCGAATGTAGGAAGAATAACAGTATGCGGTGAAGCAATGGCTATTGGTAAGTCTATCTCTGAAGAGGACCACGAATTTGAAACAATCGTTGCAGTTGCTCACCCTCACCCACACGAAGATATAGAAAAATGTTGGGTAGTTGCTCCCTGTGGTATGTGTCGAGAGTTAATTAGTGATTATGGAAAAAATACAGATGTAATTATTTCTTATAATGATAATTTAGTAAAGTGTAATGTAATGGAGTTATTACCAGAAAAATATACAAGTGATATGGAATAATATCTTAAACAAACGAAAGCTTTAACGGAGTAAGAAAATAATATGGACATAATAACCCAGAGCCATTAGGTTTGGGTTTATTTCCTATTAAATACAGTGTTATTTTTACTACTATATCAGCTGCTAATTTGGATGTGAAATAAGGTTTTCGATCTTCTCCTTACAGGAAGTACACGTAATGTCCTGTATCTCTTTAAAGAGAATGGCCTTTCTGGCAGACTGGATAGTTTCAAAAAAATCAGGATAGGGGATCCCGCATTCTGTCACTTTAGCATTCTTTATAGCGTGTTTTCGATTGGAAAAAGGTCCTTGAATGACTGGGAATAGCAATCTGAATCCTCCTGGTTGTTCATGTTGAATGGATGTTTTGTTAAAAAAATAACAGAACCATTATCATATCATCCTACTATTAAGATGTTGTTGAGTGATTGTAAACGGAAGGTAAAGGCCCATACCCGGTGACCGTGCCCTCATCGTCTATTGGTGGGTGTTTAGGCCATATCTCCATTTAAATAGAAGGAATATGGTAAAATGTTGAAGTGGTTTGGTTCGAGGGTTAAGGAGAAATGGAAATCAATAAAGGAGCTGGTACATTGAACATCCGTTTTGTAAAAGGGTCAGACTACTATGCCATATCTCCCTTGATCAATGAGTGGTGGGGAGGGAGGCAGATGTCTGATATGCTACCGAAGTTGTTCTTTGACCACTTTCAAGATACGAGTCTGATTGCAGAAAAGGACGGGGAAATCGTAGGCTTTCTGATCGGGTTTCTCTCCCAGTCCAATCCTGATGAGTCCTATATCCACTTTGTCGGGGTTCATCCTGAATGGAGGCAGCATGCCATTGGAACGGCACTTTACGATCGGTTTACCCATCTTGTTAAACAACATGGCCGTCATATGATCCGCTGTGTAACCTCTCCTGTTAATAAGGCGTCCATTGCCTACCACCTCAAGATGGGCTTCAGCATAGAAAAGGGAGATAAACAAATCGATGGTGTTGAAGTAAACAGTCATTATGACGGACCGGGTCAGGACAGAGTGTTATTTAGTAAATATGTGGACTGATCGGTCAAACGAGAGGGTTGTCCAGGTGAAATTTATGTTCAAAAGCAGGTTTCAACCCTTCACTTGAATACCCTCTCTAATCCACCATATACTCATTCACCAGCTCATAACATCTTTCCTTCGTCGACTCATATAAAGAGATGTAAAACGCCACATGTTCAAACGTTCCCCCTTCATATTTCAGTCTTTCTTCATGGGCTCGATCTTCTTTTTCCTTAATCCATTTAACTTGTTCGGCTTGTAACTCCTCCATGACTTCTGGAGACAGTTCTTTTTTCAGCACAGCATAAAGGTCATTCAGAGCCTGGTCATACATTTCATAAGACTTTCCATACACATTTTTCATGGCGTTGGTAACACCTTTGTCGGAATCCTTCTTATCAGGCATGGCATCCAGTTCTTTTTGGATGTTGTCGAGTTTGTTCAAGTATTCTTCTTTTCCGGCTACCTTCGTTAAGGGAGGAGGATTTTCTTCCTCTCCACTGTCCGCTTGAGTGTTGCTTTCTTCCAAGGATGCATCTTCCGGTTGTTGATTCTCTTGGTTTTCTGCAGGTGATTCACTTGTACTTGCCGGGATCGTGTCATTCGAAGCACTCTCTTCAGGAGAAGAACCACAAGCAGACATGAGGACGAGAGACATTGTCAGTATGGGTGCCACGGCGACGTTTGATTTTTTCATTTTTACAGCTCCAATCTTTTATGTGAAAATGTCCGGATTGGTTTATTTTAACATATTCGGTAGAATCCTTCTAACCGGCTTTTGAAGACGATAATAAAGAAGCAAGGGAACGTTCCCTTGCTTCCTGGTCTCCCACCTTATTTCCGCTTCATGCTTTTCTTCATCAATGAAGCACTCACACCCACGACTGCTTTCCTTGGAAGAAAGCGTGGTAATAATGCCGTGATGGCATTAAGTTTCCCGTCAATGACATGGCTCCTTTTCTTGGAGAGGGCATTAAACGTTGTTTCCACCACCTGCTTCGACGTTCTCATTTTTCCTACTTTAATGGAGTCAGGGGCTTCGTTGAAGAATTCTGTTTCGGTGTTGCCAGGGCATACGGCCATAATGTGTATCCCTTTCTGTTTGTATTCTTCATGCAGTCCTTCTGTAAAAGAAAGGACAAAGGCTTTGGTAGCAGCATAGATGGACATATAGGGGATCGGTTGAAAGGAAGCCATGGACGCCACATTGATGATCTCTCCCCGCCCGGTTTGAACCATATCCTCCAAAAACAAATGGGTCATATTCACAACAGCATTCACATTCAGCATCACCTGTTGATGATTTCGTTCAGCCGTGTTCTCCAGGAGTTCCCCGGTGGTTCCGGCACCCGCATTATTAACAAGTGTATCAATGGACAGACCCTTCTCATGAACCTCATCATACACTTCCTTAGCCGCCCACTCCCGGCTTAAATCCTTGGGGATGACATACGTCTTCACCCCGTGCTTATCCTCGATGTCCCTTGCCAGTTGATGTAGTTTATCCACGGATCTGGAGACCAATATGACATTGTATCCCTGCTCCGCATACGAATAGGCGAATTGCTTGCCGATTCCTGTAGAAGCTCCTGTTATCAGTGCTGTTTTCATCTTTTTTCCTTCCTTTCTTATCTCGTGTAGAGGTTATACATCACAGTTCATTTTTACCTCTTTCGCCCGTGCACTCCGTTTTCTCATACGAACAGGCCGTGTGCTTTTGCATGTGGTGTGCACTGTTCAAAGAGATCCAAAGTCTTTTTAACCGTCTCTTATTTCTATGTGTTTAAGCTTTTAAACATATAAAAATATAACATCCTGCTGTTTAGCAGTCAATTAAAAAGATCCTTCCGGCATTTGGAGAAATATTGGATGACATCGTGCAGCGTGCACTACATTTATGACTGTAAAGCAGGAATGAAGGAGAGGGGTGTGGAAGGAAATAGATGGTAGAATGAAAAGGAAGGGAATGTCCCGGGCTTACCAAATACAGAGAATGGAAAGGTAAATATAAGAAATGAAAGCGGGGAAATCAGCATGAAAGACATAAAGTGGACGATCATGATCAATTCTATCGTCTTGCTTCTCATAGGGATTAGTTTGTTCTTTTATGAACACTATTTTTATACGAGAATCGTATTTCTAGTACTTGCTGCTTCAGATATCCTCCTAAACGTTTACAGAAAAAAAGTGAATAAAGGTATGTTCTTTCTATACGCTTCTGTGATGGTAGCAGGTGTATTTATGGCGGGGATATACGATCATGTGGATGTAACGGTGGTGCTTTGTGCATCTGTCATTATCATACTCATGGGGACATACAAATCACTTTTTGAAGCGAAAGAGCTTCCTGAATAGGGAGAGGAAACCGTGTGGTCATCTTCGAATTGGTTGATCCTGGTATGACATGTTAAAAGGCGGGGGAGATCACATGTTAAGGAACAAAGAAGATATAGTAAGCCTCATTCAGCAGGATGATCGCATGATGGAAATCATGGAGGCTGCAGGCAAACTGGACTTGCCGGATTGGTGGATCTGTGCCGGGTTCGTACGATCTAAAATCTGGGACACATTACACGGGTTTGAAGAAAGAACACTGATTCCCGATGTGGATGTGATCTATTTTGACAATACACAGGTGGATGAAAAAACGGAAAAAAGACTGGAGGCAGAGTTGAAAGCGATTCTGCCTGACGTCCCATGGTCCGTCAAAAATCAAGCACGGATGCATCGTATCAACGACATCCCGCCTTATCATTCTTGTGAGGATGCCATTTCCAAATTTCCAGAGACAGCAACGGCTCTCGGGGTGAAGGTAGACAAGACTAACAACCTGATCCTTACTGCTCCCTGGGGTGTAGAGGATGTAGTGCAGCTGCAGTTGAAGCCGACCCCGTTTTTCCAGGAGACGACAGAGCGGGCGGCCATTTATGAGACGAGAATCATGAAGAAAAAGTGGAAAAGCATTTGGCATAAGATTGACGTCCATCCTATATAATGGATTTCGAGCAGCGCTATTCGCAAAGATGGTTGCTTATTACACTAAGCTCTTCAAGGCTTTGTGAATAAATAGATGCCCTATGTTGAGTTTGTAGCATCTGAGTTAATGCACCCTGTCACAAAGAGAAATGCAATCTCCAATCATCTTAAGTTGAGGTTGTTTACTAGCCTTTTGTTGTGAAGTTAATGTCACACATACTTAGAAGGATGCTCAACTCCTGCGGGAATAGCTGGGCAGGTGAGACCCCGGAGGCTTGCCGAGGAGGCTCACCGCCAGCCCCGCGGAAAGCAACTTCTACTTTCTTCTTGAGGATAGCAACAATGCTTACGAAAAAAGCCTAAAAAAGAAAAAAAAACTATCTTCCGAGGTGCAAGTATGAATGAACAAATCAAGATCGAAACGATTGACACGCTTAGCCCAGAGGATCTGAACCAGCTGGCAGAACTGCTGGTGAATGTGGTGAATGACGGTGCGTCTATCGGTTTTTTACCGCCGCTTAGGGAAGTGGAGGCAAGAATGTATGTTGACTCTGTCATAGCACCTTCCAATCTCTTATTAGCGGCAAGGATAAAGAACACCATCGTTGGCACCGTTCAGGTACAATTAGCCACCAAGCCCAACGCCACTCACCGATGTGAAATCGCCAAACTGATGACACATCCGGGATATCAACGGAGAGGCATCGGCCGCATGCTCATGACGAAGGCAGAGGAGCTGGCGAGGGAGCATCACCGTTCGTTAATCGTTCTGGATACAAGGGAAGGGGATCCGTCCAACAGGCTCTATCAATCTCTGAATTTCATCGAAGCCGGGCGGATTCCCCACTATGCCCAGTCTGAAGGCGGGAAATTGGATACGACGGTTTATTATTATAAGATTTTAAGGTAGCAGTAAACAGGGACGGTTCTTGCTCTACCAAAAGAGTAGAATGAGAAAGGTCCCCCCGTTAACCAAGCTGACAAGGGAGTCTATTATGGTAGAAAAACTATTTTTAAGTGTGCTCATGATTATGGTTGGACTTCTCATTGGGTTTAACAGTGGTCATTTTATATCCATTGTTTGTCAATGGATGTTGTCTGGTATGTTGCTTTTTTATATTTATAGAGATACTGGTGAAATATAGCTCTTTTCTTGATTGGTTAGGGTGAGAATCCTGGCTAGAAAGACAGGCTAATGGAGCAAATTTAATAATTTACATACTCTCACTTTAGCCAAAAAAGTAAAATGAAAAGGAATGAAAAGATTGAGAATAGTGATGGAGATATTTCGGATCATCATACTGTTCTTTGTATTGGGTGCGCTGTTTGGAGGTACCATAAAGCTCTTTTATGCAAGTATCGGGATCAATGTAGATGAGACTTTGGGTGGTTTGGTAGTGGGATTGGCAATCATTATTTTTCTTTACGTCTTATATAGAAATATCCTTCAATTTTCTGGATTTTATAAACAGACAAGAAAGCTTTCAAGAAAAGTAAGCCTCTCTTTACTCACATGTTCAACGTTGCTGCTTGTTATAGCCCCATTCTTACGTTAATAAGATGGGTTGCTAACCTAGACAGGGTACGGTTCACAATCTACCCAAAACCCTTAAGGAGTGAATAGAATGGAACCATTAGATTCTCAATGTGCCAGTGATGTATTAAAAAAAAGTGAAGGTTGTCAAAGGGTACAACTTTATCACGATTGAAAATACAAAGAATCTTACCAAACAAGAAATCATTCGTCTGTTGAATCAGCCTTTCATGGAAACGACCAAGAATATAAACATTCTGGTGGAAAGTGATTTCAATAGTGAAGTAGATCATATATTGAAGAAAAACGGTTTTAAGGTTCATGATGAGACCGTTATGGTACGGAAAGAATTACAGGACTCAAATCGAGATGCAACATCCCTCTATACATTAAAAAACCTTGAGGAAATACCTGCAGATGATTTTAAAAAAGTGTGGAAAGATTCCATGCTGCATTCATTAAACGCTCCGTCTTCTTTAGATATTGATGAGCAGATGCTAAGTGTAGAAGAAGAATTGGGTACAAATCATAAACGATCATGTATGATCGCTTACGAAAATGATTCTCCCATTGGTGTTATGATTCCTCATATCGAGCCAGGCACTCAAAGTGAGGGCAGGATCTTCTTCTTCGGGCTTATTCCAAGGGAGAGAGGAAAAGGAAAGAGTAAACTTCTTCATCAACAGGCGTTAGAGATATTGAAGAACGATTTTAAGGCAACGTATTACATTGGCAGTACAAGTCAACATAACGTACCTATGTTACAAACATTCCAATATAACGGGTGCAGAATAGTGGAAAGGAACATCGTCTATAAAAGAGAAAACGAATGAATTTAAGAGAACTTAAAAAGCCGAAGATTACCAGATGTGGAGAGGTACTTTCACTTGGCTTTGTTCAAGCATTAAGTGACTTGGAGAGTCTTGTGTTTTCAGGGTCTCATCTTATTGATGGGAATTTAACTGTATGTGAGGGAATTAAATATGTTTATTATAATGAGTAAAAGAGTTTGGGAACTGAAGATTAGCCGTTCTCTTTTGAGTTGCCACAGGTATATAAGCTCATATAAACACATCAATAAAAGCAGAGCCATTCACACAGGAATTTGCTCTGCTTATTAGCGTTTAATGAAAGAGAGTGTTGTTTTTGCTCCACCTAGGATTTTACAATTTCTATGTTAAGATATACTAGGAAGATTTAAGGAGGGGGAGATTTCCAGCATGGATTTCAGAGGGGCAAGTGTTTACGATCAAAAGGATTTTTTTTCTAACTACATGAAAAGAAGAAGCAGAAAAGATAGCCCTAATAATGCAATAGAAGGCCCGATTATGTACGAACTTATTGGTGATTTTAAAGGTAAAAAAGTCCTGGACTTAGGTTGTGGGGACGCTACGTTCGGGAGGGAACTTCTAAATCTAGGCGCAGGATGTTACACAGGCATAGAAGGATCATCGCAAATGGTAGCATCTGCTCGTATGAATTTGTCTGAAGAAAACGCTGCGATTCAACACGATACGATGGAATCTTATAAATATCCAACAGACGAATTTGATATTGTAACTTCTCGCTTTGCCATTCACTACGTTTCAGATTTAGCTAAACTGTTTGAGAGTGTTCATAAAGCACTGAAGGATAATGGCAAGTTTGTCTTTAGTGTTCAACATCCACTTACAACTTCGTCCTTTATAAGCAAACAAACAGGCGATAAACGAGGGAATTGGATAGTAGATGATTACTTCATTGAAGGTGAAAGAAAAGAACCTTGGATTGAACAAACTGTCGTAAAGTACCATCGAACAATTGAACAATACTTTCAAGCTCTTACTCAAACGGGATTTTCAGTAGAGGGCTTACGAGAGGGAACACCCAAACGAGAGAACTTCAGTAGTGAAGAAGAGTTCTCAAGAAGACAAAGAATCCCTGTCGTATTGGCATTTTCTTGTGTGAAGTAAACAGAAAAGAAAAACACCGCTTTATCTATAAGATAATAAACATAGCATGAACGCATGAGTAACCTGGGGACGGTCCTCACTCTACCAAAAAAGTAGAATGAGGACCGTCCCTAATTTACTTACCATTAGATAAAGTGATTACTAAAAATAAGGAATGAATGAAAATGATGCAATCGCCTAAATCTAAATAGGGATTCTGATTATTGACCATGTACCATGGTACGTGGTTTATAGTATGAAGTGAGGTGATTCCTTTGGAAATTAAAATTAGTGAATTAGCTGAAATCTGTGATGTGAACAAAGAAACCATCCGTTACTATGAACGGAAGTCATTAATGCAAAAGCCACGTCGGAACAAATCGGGTTACCGAATATACAGTGTGGATACTGTAAAACGAGTAACATTTATTAAGAAAATGCAAGGTCTTGGTTTTTCCTTAAGTGAAATATACAAGCTCTTAGGGGTGGTGGATAAAGATTCCAATCGATGCCAGGATATGTATCAATTTGTGTCAGGAAAACAGCAGGATATTGAGAGGAAAATTAGAGAGTTACAACATATGCAAAGCGTGTTGAATGAATTAATGACATGTTGTCCGAATGAAAAAGATTTGTATGCGTGCCCTATCATAGAAAAGGCTATTGCGGGTGAGAAGCATGAGGAGAGCACCTTATGAATAGTAAAAGGGAGAATAAATGGTTTATTGGAAGTGTAATAGGCTTTATGGTAACCCTCATTTGCTGTGCAACGCCGTTACTGGTGATTGTATTGGGGTTATTTGGATTAGGAGCCGTGGCAGGGTACCTGGATTACGTTTTAATTCCCCTTTTGGTTCTCTTTTTGATACTTGCGGTAGTCACTTATAAAAAAAGAAACCCTCCATCAATCAAAAAGGACTGCTGCTCATCATAACGAAGGAGTAGATCATGATGAATAAAATTCAACTGGAAGTCAAAGGGATGACCTGTCCAAGCTGTGAAGATCAAGTGCGACTTATCCTTCAAAAGGTTGGTGCTAAACACATTCATGTTGACCATTTAAAAGGGAAAGCTGAATTTCAATTATTGGATGGAAACAAGGAAAAGAGTATACGAAAAGAGCTACAAAAGACTCCTTATCAACCGGGGAAGTGGATAAGGATCTCTTCGGATGGTGTAAAGGGTTCATTGGATAAAGCGTATGATTACGATTTTTTGATCATCGGTTCTGGTGGCGCTGCATTTTCAGCGGCAATTCAAGCTTCTGAGAATGGATTGCGAGTTGCCATGGTAGAAAAGGGGGAAGTTGGAGGCACCTGTGTAAACATAGGATGTGTGCCTTCTAAAACCCTCCTTCAGGCTGGATACATTCAATCTCAGTCAGCGAATCAACCATTCCGTGGTTTGAAGACGTCGGCTAATCAACCAGATATGTCTGAGCTGCAAAAACAAAAAGATCAGTTAGTTCGTCAATTGCGTAAAGAGAAGTATGAAGATCTCATTCAGGATTACGCATTAGATTTCTTTAAAGGGGAAGGTTTCTTCCTTGATCAACATACCATATCCGTTAACGGGAAGGATCTGACCTCGAAATCCTTTTTAATTGCCACAGGCGCCTCTCCATTTATACCTGATATTCCTGGTTTGAAAGAAACATCCTTTTTAACAAGCACGTCTGCATTAGAGTTGAAAAAGGTCCCTAACCATCTTGTTATTATTGGCTCCGGATACATCGCACTGGAATTGGGACAGATGTATCGCCATTTAGGTGCTGACGTTACGCTGATGCAACGAAGTTCAAGATTTTTGAAGCAATATGATCCAGAGATTTCTGAAGCAGTTGAAAATGTGTTGAAAGAAGAGGGAATTCGATTACTGAAAGGTGTTCAATATCAGAAGATCGAGGAGAAAAAAGGTCATAAGTTCGTTCATATTGAAGTAGACGGGAAGACAAAGGTCATACAAGGTGATCACCTTCTGGTAGCTTCAGGAAGAAAGCCTAATACAGAAAATCTCCATGGAGAAATGATTGGTTTGAAATTGGGGGACAATGGTGAAGTTATCACCAATGATTATCTTCAGACGAATCTCCCGCATATCTATGCAGCTGGCGATGTAACACTCGGTCCTCCATTCGTTTATGTAGCAGCCCACCAAGGAGGAGTCGCTGGACATAATGTCTCGAAGCAAACCAAAAAAGCACAAAGCCTGGAGCATGTGCCTGCCGTAACGTTTACGACACCTTCCATTGCTTCCATTGGACTGACCGAACACCAGGCCAAAGAAGCGGGGTATGATGTGAAGACATCCGTGCTCCCATTACAATCGGTCCCTAGGGCGTTAGTGAACCATCAAAGCAAGGGTGTTTTCAAACTGATTATGAATGCAACAAACAAACAGCTGATTGGTGCTCAAGTGGTGGCAGAAAATGCAGGAGATATCATCTATGCAGCCACATTAGCTGTGAAATTCAATTTAACCGCAAATGACCTTCAAGAGACCATGGCTCCTTATCTTACAATGGCTGAAGGGTTAAAGTTAGCCAGTCTTACCTTCGATAAAGACGTCTCAAAGCTGTCATGCTGTGCTGGTTAGAAGGTTCACCGTCTATTCAGGTGAACCTGATTTATCACGGCAGAAATATGTCACGAAGCAGGGGATGGGAGATGGTTTTCCTGGAACCTGTTCATACATGGCCTTGATCCCAATGCTGTATGCCAAGGACTTGTCTATTCTTAGAAACATCGTAATACCACGCAATGTCAGTGAGGTACTGACTACTGTGTGGTATTTCTTACAACCAGGCCTTTTTTAACAACCCAACCCCCACCTCAATCTCCTCACACGATATATTACTAAATCCCAGTTTCACCGTCGGCTGCACGTGGTTCTGTATAGAATAAATCGAGGTAGGATAGACCTTCACTCCATGTATAGAAGCTTGTTCCATGAGCCATTCTTCTGGTCGGTTGAGCTGAAGCTGGGCTAATACAAACAATCCCGACTGCTCGCCAACGATGTGGATCGATTCGTTGAAGTGCTTTCTTAGTTGTGAAACGAGACACTGCATTTTCCGTTTGTACACAAGGCGCATCCGTTTGATATGCCGGTTCCATTCTCCCGTCTTCATGAATGCAGCCATGGCCAGCTGGTTCTGGAGTGAGGCGGTGCATTCGAAAGGAAGGAACCGCTGTACATAGCGGCTTAGCAGTGGTTCTGGAAGGACCATATAACTAAGGCGAATTCCTGGAAGAAAGGACTTCGAGAAGTTGCCTACATACATGACTCTTGTGGAATCAATAGAGGCCAGTGCCGGGAATGGCTGCTGTGTATACCGGAATTCACTATCATAATCGTCTTCAAGTATGTATCCTTGTCTGCTTTTCGCCCAATGGATGAGCTGCACCCGTTCGTGGATGGACATACTGACTCCTACGGGACTTTGGTGGGAGGGGGTGACATAAATCAGGCGTGACGTCTTCTGATCCAATGCTGCGAAATGTGCACCTGTCTCATATACGGGTAACGTTTCAAGGGTGAATCCATGAAGATGAAAGGCTTCCCTGGCTCCATCATATCCCGGGTCCTCCACAATGATGCTAGGGAATTCCTCTTTCAACAGCATACCCAGGTTCACTAACAGCTGTTGTGTGCCACTGCCGATGATGACGGCGCTTGGGTCTGTTCTCACTCCCCGGGATTGAAACAGGTAGGTTGCGATTTGTTCACGCAAGCACTCTTCCCCCAGTGGATTCCCGTATTGAAAACTTTCCTTCTTCGAGAGTGCTTCATGCACCATTCTTCTCCACACTTTTAACGGGAAATGCTGCTGATCTACGGCTCCTGCCCGGAAATCAACGATGATTGGTTCCTCCTCTCCGGCAGCGCTTTTAGTTGTTCCCGATGCCACCGCCACCTCCGGGAATAAAGGCGGCTCTACGTTGTTTACAAAATATCCTGTTCGTCCTTCGCTCCGAATATAGCCTTCAGCCACCAGTTGTTCATAGGCATTAAGGGTGGTATTCCGGCTGACAGACAGGGAGTCTGCCAGCTGCCGGATGGAAGGCAGCTGCTCGTTCAGGGGGAGGTCGCCGTTCTCAATGTATCCCTTAAACTTCTCATAAATTTGCTTGTACTTGGGGGACGAATCATGGAAAGCAAAGATCGTCGTTTTCACCTGCACCCCTCCTTGACATGTCGATTTGTCTATTATTGTACCTTTTTATATGTCAGTCTTCAGTATAAAATGTTCTTCATCATCCCATAAGGAGGAGTTCAAACATGTTTATCCCTGGCTATTATAAGGTGAAAGATGTTCAAGAAGTGGTGGATTTTATTCAAGAACACTCATTTGGAACACTGGTTTCAATGAAAGGTGGAAGACCGATTGCGACTCACATCCCTATGATCCTGAAGCAGGTGGGGGATGAGTTCATTCTTACGGGCCACATGGCCTATGGAAATCCCCAATGGCGAACGTTTGATACGTGTGAAGAAGTACTGGTCATGTTTCAGGGACCTCATGCCTACATATCTTCTTCCTGGTACAGGGATGAAAATGTCCCCACATGGAACTACCAGGCCGTTCATGTATACGGGAAAGCAAGCAGGATGGAGAAGGAAGAATTAATCCAGGAGATGACTGGCATGCTTGAAAAATATGAAAAACACAGAAGCCAACCAGTCCTATGGGATACCCTGTCTCCAGAGCTTGTAGAATCCCAGCTGAAAGGGGTTGTTGGATTTAAGATTGTCATTACAGACATGGAGGCTGCATATAAATTGAGCCAGAATCGGAATGAAGAGGATCGCCAAAACATTATCACTCAATTACAGCAGGAGCCGGATGCTCATTCCCGGCAGATGGCAGAAGTCATGAAGAGGAGGAGATGAAAGTATACTGTTATTGACAGTTCACTGTTAATGACAGTATACTGTTGATAACAGTTCGAAACATAGGAGGTTTTATCAGATGAAACACACAGGAAGACATACAGGGGCATTTCTATTGTTGTTTTTAACAGAAGGGGACAGCTATGGAGGGGAGCTTCTGCAGAAGTGTGAGAAGGAGCTTCCCGTTAATCCCATCGACAGTGCCATCCTTTACCGCACTCTGAAGAAATTAGAAACAGAAGGAGCCGTCGAGTCGTATGTGGATACGACGAATCAAGAGAAGCCGGTGAAGATGTATAGGATCACGTCTGAAGGAAAAAGAAAATTAGATGACTTTCAGGAGGATATTGAAGGGAAGGTCCATAATCTCACCTTCTTTTTGAACAAGTACCATGATTGGAAAGATGAGTCCTCCCATGATTAATGGTGCGATTCTATATGGAATAGCCATCATTCTGACCGGGGTATCTCTTTCTAAAAGCAAAGAAAAAACCATTCAAGCCTTGTTAAAAGCATGGAAGATGTTTCAGAACATTATGCCTGATGTGTTAGCCATCATGCTATTCGTCGGCCTTTCCCTGTCAGTATTAACACCATCGCTTATATCCTCGATCATGGGAGATCAATCTGGCGCATTGGGGGTAGTATACGCCACTATCATCGGTTCTGTCTCCATCATTCCAGGCTTCGTCGTGTTCCCCCTCGGAGCCACACTCGTCCAGAACGGGGCAGGTCTTCCTCAAGTATCTGCCTTCATGGCATCTTTAATGTCAGTAGGCATCGTCACTCTACGAATGGAGAAACAACTGTTTGGACGCAGCTTCGCTTATGCCAGAAATGCTGCCGCTGTCCTCATGTGTGTCCTGTTTTCACTGATCATCTGGCTGGTGATGGCATGGATATAATCAAAAAATACCGTCTGTTCCTCGTGTTGTTTGTTGTGTTAGGTATCCTTACGCTTCTAAACGGATCGTTGGGATGGAAGGCATTTACCTTAACAGGTATAAGCATCCTCGATATGCTGTTCCTGCTTCCCCCTGTCCTCGTGTTCGTCGGTTTGATGGACATCTGGGTAAAGAAAGAAACGCTGATCCGATACATGGGGAAGGACTCAGGACTATCCGGCATTGTGTTCGCTCTCTTGTTGGGAGGCATTGCAGCAGGCCCCCTTTATGTCGCCTTTCCCATTGCAGTCCTTCTTCTAAAAAAAGGGGCAAGTCTCCGTTACATCGTCTTTTTCTTAGGAGTTTGGACGACGGCGAAATTACCCGTCGTGATTTATGAATGGTCTTCCTTTGGCGTGAAGTATACGCTCATTCATATTAGTTTTGGTCTTGTGTTCTTCTATTTCTTAGGTGTGATGTTTGAGAAGGTTTATGAAGGTCGGTCTATATTGACGTATGATCCAGGGGAAAATGACAGTGGGAGAAGGATGGAAGGATAACATGATTTTTTGAACCTGTCTGAAAGGGGATGGGTTCTTTTTTATGATGGTTGGATGTAGGAGACTGCTTTGTTTGACAAAATACATATAGGGGTATATAGTAGACAGCGTAGAAATGAAATGAAAGCTCAAATTTTTTTACTTTCTTTTATACCTATGCAGGTATACCGGAAGGTGAATAACTTATATTCAAGGAGGTAGTCAACATGAAGGAAATCAAACCAGAAGAAGTAGCCATGAAAGTAAAGGGAAATGAAGATGTAAGCATCATTGATGTGCGTGAGAATGATGAGGTGGCACAGGGGAAAATTCCCGGGGCAGCTCATATTCCTTTAGGTGAATTGCCGAATCGCATGGGCGAAATCGATCAAACAAAAGAGCATATTATGGTTTGCCGTTCAGGTGGACGAAGCGGAATGGCTTATCAATTGCTGGAAGAGCAAGGATTCAAGGTGCTGAATATGACAGGCGGCATGCTTGACTGGAAAGATGAAGTAGAGAAATAAAGAGGGCTTTGAACTTAACGATAAAAGAATCATAAGGAGGATAACCATGGAATCAACGAAGGTATTAGACGCAAAAGGACTGGCATGCCCTATGCCAATCGTGAAAACAAGGAAATCGATTCAGGATCTGAACTCAGGAGACGTGCTTGAAGTTCATGCCACAGACAAAGGGGCGAAAAGTGATATCGCCGCATGGGTGAAATCAGGCGGACATGAATTGCTGCAGACGGCAGAGGAAGATAGCGTTCTGAAATTCTGGATTAAAAAAGCATAAATGAAATGGATTTAACTGAGGAAACTGCTACCTTTTTTCTAAGAAGGTAGCAGTTTTTTTGTTGTGGTGGCAAAATGAATCACTTTTTTTAGAAAATGCATGAAATCTGCATAAAGCAAGGGAAGAAAGGTAATAGCATGTTGTAGGGGTGAGAGTCATGAGTAAGTACAAAGAAAATAGTCTTTCGTTAATTGGAGCCATTGGTTTAGGGACGGGAGTCATGATCAGTGCAGGGATATTTGCCTTGCTTGGTCAGGTTGCAGAGCTCGCTGGTACATGGTTTCCCCTGATCTTTATCGCAGGTGGAATGGTTACAGGGTTTAGTGCTTATTCGTATGTCAAGATGAGTAACGAGTACCCTTCTGCAGGTGGAATCGGAATGTTTCTTGTGAAGGCCTATGGAAAAGGGACGTTGACTGCCTCGGCCGCTATGCTGATGGCTGTTTCCATGGTCATCAATCAGAGTCTGGTGGCACGCACCTTTGGTACGTATACGCTGCAGATCTTTAACGGAGACCAGTCAAGTTATCTGATTCCATTGCTCGCTGTTGGCTTATTGTTATTCGCTTTCTTCGTGAACATTTCAGGTAACAGCTTTATTCAGACCTTTACATCGATTGTTTCTCTGTTAAAAATACTGGGACTTGTGATTTTTGCCATGGGAGGATTGTGGGTAGCCGGATTTTCTATTACTCCCGCTGAGGGTGGGAGCGGAACCCAAGAATCTACTGTGGCCAGTGTCATGGCTGCAGTTGCCTTAACGATCCTATCGTTTAAAGGATTTACGACCATAACGAATAGCGGGTCAGAAATTGTAAAGCCGAAGAAGAACGTGGGACGGGCGATTATCGCGTCGATTCTGATCAGTTTAGTGGTTTACCTGTTGATTGCCTGGGCAGTATCGAGTAACCTTCCCCTAAGTGACATCATTAAAGCAAGAGACTACTCCTTGGCTGAAGCTGCAAGACCGGCGTTTGGGGAGAATGGTGTCTGGTTCACGGTGGGGATCGCGATTGTCGCAACCATCTCTGGTATTATCGCAAGCGTTTTTGCGGTCTCCCGAATGCTTGCGATGCTAACAGATATGAAGCTCATTCCCCATAAGCATTTTGGTATGCCGGGAAGTATTCAAAAGCACACCCTCGTCTATACCGTCGTGCTTGCGATGGTGTTAGCAGTCGTCTTTGATTTAAGCAGAATTGCATCTGTAGGGGCGATTCTTTATCTCGTCATGGATATGATCGTTCACTGGGGAGTCTTTCGGCACCTACGTGAAAAGGTACAAGCCAAATCAGGAATCGTACTGACTGCGCTCACTCTCGATGCAATCGTGCTTCTCGCATTTGTTTGGGTGAAAGCTACAAGTGACCCGTTGATTGTCGTGGTTTCCATTGTCTTTATCCTGTTTATATTTATTGGGGAACATTTTTTCTTGAAGTATAGACGGGAAGAGTAGAGTGGGACGTTGGGGACAGGCACCTTGTCCCACGATGAATAAGCCTATGGAGGAAACGTGGGAGAACTCATGGGGATGGTTAATGAATGATGGTGAGCCATCCTTACCACAACAGTGGGTGCTAATCTGAGTATCACAGCACGGATATCAAAACAAACAGCCGGTCTGATTCACTTACGAATCAGACCGGCTGTTTGTCATGTTCTCTCCCAAGACTGAATGATCAAGTGAATGCATGATAAGCATCGTTTATGTGTCCGAAACATGTGCCTTCACCATCATCTTCACGGTTTCTTTCACTGAAGCCACGCCGTTTGCTGATAGACCCATGGAATACGTCACCATCATGCCTTCATGGAGAACCAACAGTTGTTCCCCCACATTCTCAGGGTCAGACAGTCCGAGCTCCTTCACGAGTGTGGTAAACAATTGTTTCAGCCATTTTTTTTCTTCCATGATGACTTCCCTTCCAGGGGGGGATTCATCGAGTTCGGCTAATGCATTTACCGGTCGGTTTACTGTCAAGGAACTACCTTTGATTCAGATATCCTTTCATCATGAGTGAGGGAAGATGATTGTCGAATGCTGCCTGTTCTCAACACATTCTCCCTATGATACACTGGAGTTATCAAAATTTTCCAATTAGAAAAGTGACTCAGGAAAGGAAGGTTCTCATGACGATTGAGCGGGATCGATATTTTTTGGAGATGGCCCCGCAGGAAGCAGAAAAAGCATTGGAAGAGAATACATATCCAGTCGGAGCCGTTATAGTAGATGAAAACGATCAAGTAATAGCCACAGGCCGTAACAGAGTACATACCCAACACGATGCAACAGCCCACGCTGAAATTGACGCGATACGAAAGGCAGGTAAATCCATTTTTCTTGCAAAAGTCAATCGGAAAAAGTTTACGATGTATACCTCATTGGAGCCTTGTCCCATGTGCACTGGGGGCATATTATTCGCCAAGATCCAAAGAGTAGTCTGGTTACTTAACGATGATATGGGTTTCGGTGGTTATAAAAAAATACAGGGTACGAACGTATTTGATAAGAAGTTTCATGAGGTGGAGGCAGTTGAAGAACCTTATGATGATTTGAAAGAGAAACAAATGGAATTGATGAAACGATGGTCATCCAATCCGAATAACGTAACACAGTTGCGAAAAGCCGTTATTCAAGAAGGAAGACCATAACAGAGTCCGGAGGAAAGACAATGAACCTGCGCCATCTAGTTAACACCCTAACCGAACCCTTCCTCATCATCGCCGGAATCATCCTGGTCAGTGCCGGTTCAGGCTTATTCCAAACCCAGTTCTTTTCCCTGGCTTCTTATGGGGAGAGCCTCATGGGGGTATTGCATGATGTAGCTCTGCCGTTTGATCTGGTGTATATCAATCCGGTCTCAAACGTAGAAAGAGACTTGTTCCCTATCCTTTTCTTCGCGTTTTTCAGCAGTGCGAAGATTGTTTTCCTTGGGATCCTGCTGGCCGTCGTAAGCTCGCTGCTTCTTCTGGTCGTGTATGTGACGGTGGGGAGGAGGGTGAGGCGGGCTATAAAATCAGCCTCTTTTTTCTTCAGTTCTTTACCAGATATTTTTGTGATTGCAGCCTTGCAGTTTTTCGTTGTGTGGTTCTTCAAAAAAACGGGGATCCTCCTTATTGATGTGGCTTCCGTTGGGGAAAATCAAGTCATTCTTGTTCCGGCGGTCACCCTCAGCATTCTGCCGACCTTTTTCTTCTTAGGTTTGATGGTTTCGTTTGTGAAGGAGGAGGAAACGTCTCCTTATGTAGAGTTAGCCAGGAGCAAGGGGCTGACGATGTACCGTATCCTGTTTGCCCATATGATCCGGAATATCCTGGTCAGCCTGACCTTTCATGGGAAGCAAATCGTCTGGATGATGCTGTCGAATCTGCTCATCCTTGAATACTTGTTCAATGTGTTTGGCGTCACCTCTTTTCTCTTCACGTATAACACGCCATCCATCTTTGCCATTACCGCCATTCTCCTTTTCATCCCTATTTATGCGTTTTTGAAAAGTCTCCAGTTTATCATTAAGAGGAGAATCGGAAAGGAGATCAGGCTGTGACCGATAGAGCGAAACATCTAACGCTTGTTGTGACAGGTGTGTGCTTTGTGTTGATGATGGTGACAGGAAGTGTTCTTTTCTCTCTTTCAGACGGAGCCATTCCTCAAACGATTCTTGAAACGTCTGAAACGGGAGAGATCATTGGATCGGCGCCTTTTCATCCCTCCCTAGATTTTCCATTCGGTACAGACCGGGACGGATATGATCTGTTCTTCAAAGTGCTTCAAGGGGCACAGTATACCCTTGGTGCGGCGATCATGATTTCCCTCCTCAGCTTTGTCGTCTCATTCGTCTTGGGAATCTTGGGTGGATTCGTCACGTCTTCGTATTATGAATGGTCTCAGAACGTGTTGTCGTCCTTTTACTTCATCCCACAGTCCATCATTGCCTACAACGTTCTGTTTCCCCTTCTGTGGGAACCGCCCCAGGGCTTCGAAACGACACTTACGGAAAGGGTCGTGTGGAGTGTGGTTTCCCTTGGGGTCATTACCGTTCCGACAACGGCCATCCTCATCGCCAATGAAACGAGGGAACTCTTGCAGAAAGAATTCATCATGAGTGCCAGGGTGCTTGGTGGAAGCAGATTCTTTCTTTTTCGAAAGCACCTGATGCCCCACCTGAGAATGAGGTTGTTTATCATTTTCCCGAAGATTACGATTCAGGTTCTCTTAATCATCGCCCACCTTGGATTCTTTCAGCTGTTCTTTGGAGGGACCGATGTGTGTTATGGACCGTTCTGCGATCCCCCCTAAACCGATTGTCAACGAGTGGTCAGGTCTCATGGCCATGAATTTCAACGAACTGTTTAACGCGTGGTGGATCTTTATGGTGCCCATGCTCTTCTTCTCCTTGACGATCCTGTCACTGAACGGAATCACCAAGGGGCTTGAAGGGATGGTGAGCTCTGAACAGAAGATGCTGCCGAAACAACGAAACCATGAATCTATCCATAAAGGGGGGGAAGGGAATCGGTAGGTTGACAGAGGAGGACTTTGAGCCGGTTTTGAATAGAAAAGTGACAGGATAATAGAGAGGTAGGAGCACATGGTAAAAAGACACTGAAGAAGTCAGTGTCTTTTTACTGTTTTTATAGAGTTGCAGAAAAAAATGCCCCGTTCTCTATTGAATAGCCTGTTTAAGGGTTTCCATATTCTTCTCCATAATGGTCAGATAATTTTCCTCATTGGCGATATCCTCTTCAGTAAGGACGGAGAGATTATGCATTTTCAACGGCTTGGCGTTGATCTCCTTTTGGATGATTTCGGCAATCTTGGTGGTGACATTTTGTTCAAAGATCACATAATGAATCTCGTGATCTCTGGCCGTCTCGATCAGTTCCTTCAATTCTTTCTGAGAAGGTTCTTCCGTAGGGGAGAGTCCCGCAATGGGAAGCTGCTCGATTCCGTATTTGTCTTCCCAATACCCGTAGGCCGCATGAGATACGAGAATTTCCGGGTGTTCACTGTTCTTGACAACGGCCTTGAAATCTTCATCAAGTGTTTCTAAATCTTGTTTTAACCCTTCATATTGTTGATTGAAGGTATCTTTCATTTCAGGTCTAAGCTCAACTAAGGCATCCCGGATATTTCCTGCAAGCTTCACGGCTCTTTCCGGATCGAGCCAGACATGGGGATCGAGATCGCCATGGTGGTGTTCTTCCTCTTGATCATGACCTTCTTCTTCACCGTGGTCTTCAGAGGAGCTTTCGTCATGTTCATCTGTATGATCACTTTCTTCATGATGATCAGAGGAGATAACGTCGATTCCTGTTGAGGCTTCAAGCATGACCGTGTCCTCACCCTCCAGTGACTCCGAAATCTTCTCGGCATAGGGCTCCATACCGAGACCATTGTAAATAAACAGGTCAGAGTTGGCTATTTCGACCATATCCTTTGATGTTATGTCAAATGTATGGGCATCCGATCCGGCAGGCAATAGGGAATCAACTTTCACTGACTTTCCTCCGATTCGTTCAGCAAAGTATTGAAGTGGATAAAGCGTGGTTTGAATAATGATTGGTTCATGAGCAGAATCTTTCGAATCCGACGTCCCGGAAGGGCTGCTCCCGCTGCATGCAGATAGGAGAAGCAAGGAAGGAACTGCGATAAGTAAACATAATTTCTTCAATGAAGGAACTCCTTTCACGTGTAAAATACCTTTTGTATAATATCGTAATGATTACGATTTGTAAAGCGTAACAATTCCGATTTGAATCTCCGGCCTCTCATCCAGCATTGTCCTTTGATGTCCCCATACGAAAAAAAAAGCATAAGAACCATGTCCTATGCTTGTACCGAATGTCTCAAACCTCGCAGCTGAACCAAATCTAATAAACTGAATCCAACCTTTGAAAAGATAGGTAAGATCACGAACAACAATGTATTCCCAACCTCCCCGACCACCCCGACACCGGATGGCCCAAGCAGCCAGGCAACGGGATAACTAATCCAGAAGAAGGTAAGGTAAGCAGTCATGATCAGATAGACCTTATAAAGCTTCTGATCCTGTTTCTTGGCAAGCTTACGCAACGGTTCCCATATGACCCACAGAATCACAAGAAATGCCGTGACGCCGATCAGATACCAGGTGTACACCATCCCGCCGGAGGATAGGTCGGCGATAAACCCGGTGGTGATCATGACAACATCTGCCACGACTAAACTGGCGATGATGATGGGATCCTTCTTCTTTAAATGAAACATCCCCGTTAACGCAAGAGCCGTTAGCAATAAAGGCGTTGTCACCACCCAGTCCAGATAGCGGGCAAAATAAACCATTTGCCCCTCAACCATAATGGCCCCCTGCCCCAGAGCCATGGACATATAGGCAAGACCTGACCAAACGGGGATCAAAAAGGCAATCAGGTACTCCACCCGGGGGACGCCTTTTCTTTTCCGGCTCCATAAAGCAAATACCGCGGCCCCTGAAAACATGACGGCCACATAGATCCAAAGGGATGTAATCTCGATATCATTCATAAACGCATACACATGCTTCACAACCTTCAAACTCTTTTCTCTATGTATTAACCAAATGAAGGGTGAATATACCCTCAAGGGAGGGTTTTCACGTTAATAGAAAGAAGTATTAATAGGACTAGGGAATACAGTCGTATAAAGGATTTTTTTATGGAAGTGGGAGGGATTGAGATGGAAATTGGAAAAGAATATTTACGGATCATCATCGAACGATTTGCCAGTGTGAAAAGCCTTGGAGATAAGGCATTAGCCCAATTATCAGAAGAGGAAATCCATTGGAGGTATAACAGCGGGTCAAATAACGTCGCTATCATCGTCAAGCATGTCAGCGGCAATATGGTTTCCAGGTGGAGTGACTTTTTAACTACAGACGGGGAAAAAGAGGATCGAAACCGTGAGGATGAATTTAGAGATGATCTCTCATCGAAACGTGAGTTGATGACTGTATGGGAGAAGGGATGGAGAGTCTTATTTGAAACACTGAATGGTTTACGAGAGGAGGATTTAGTAAAAACGGTCACCATTCGTGGGGAAAGACATCTGGTGTTGGAGGCCATTGAAAGACAATTGGCCCATTACGCTAATCATGTTGGACAAATCGTCTTTATCGGTAAACAGCTTAAGGATCACCAATGGGAGAGTCTCAGCATTCCGAAGGGGAAATCGGAAGAATTTTTACAGGAAATGCTTGAGAAGCACCAGGACAGGTAGAGAAGCCGTGGGGGAGGATATCATGCACGAAGGTGCTCCTTCCCGCCCTTTGACAGAAGAAGAATACTAGTTTGTGATCGTGAATGAGCTTACAGGTGGTGAATGAGGGAGCATTCACCACCATCCACTAGCAATTGTATCCCTAACAGGGATGAACGGGTCTCTATGCTGAATACCACGAATTTTGACGAAATATGAAAGTGACAGGGCTTTTTCTATTTTTTCCTTTTATGGTTTAATGGATAGTTGTACTGAGTATTAAGAATTATCTATTAAAGTAGTAAAGGATGATGCACATGGATAGGTCCGTTTTTAGGATCTCGGTAGGAATTGCAGTCGTTTTCGTCCTGATTGGGGTATTGATACCCGAACAATTGGGATCTGCAATGGAAGTAGCAAAAGGATTCGTACTTGAGAAATTCGGCTGGTTTTATCAGCTGGTCGCCACCTTCTTCCTCATATTCGCCACATTTATGATTTTCAGTAAATATGGAAAGATCAAATTAGGAAAACAAGATTCACAACCGGAATTCAGCAGACCGACCTGGTTTGCCATGCTGTTCTCGGCCGGTATGGGAATCGGTTTGTTATTTTATGGTGTCTCTGAACCCATCTCTCATTTTTCCTCGCCACCTGCAGGAGAAGGCGGGACGGCTCAATCGGGGATTATGGGAATGCGCTATACCTGGCTTCATTGGGGACTGCACGCCTGGGCGATTTATGCCATCGTCGCATTGGCACTAGCCTATCAGAAGTTTAACAGAGGGGCCCCTGGATTGATGAGTGCGACGCTTCATCCTGTACTTGGTGAAAAGGTGAAAGGCCCAATCGGGAAGACCATTGATGTTGTCGCCGTGTTTGCGACCTTGTTCGGCGTTGCCGCATCATTAGGATTGGGATCTCAACAGATCAATGCTGGACTGGAATACCTGATTGGCATTCCGAACAACTTTTTCGTCCAGTTCATCATTATGATGATTATTACTGTACTTTTCATTGTTTCAGCAACTACAGGCATTTCGAAAGGAATCAAGGTATTAAGTAATATCAATATGTCTTTAGCAGTCGTATTGTTTATAGCCATGATCATCCTCGGTCCAACATTATTCTTGTTGAATATGTTTACCACCACGATGGGCAGCTATTTGCAGAATGTCGTTCAAATGGGCTTGCGCTTGTCTCCTTTCAACGCGGATGAAGCAGCCTGGACCCAGGGCTGGACGGTGTTCTATTGGGCCTGGTGGATTTCCTGGACACCGTTTGTCGGAATGTTCATTGCACGAGTGTCCAAAGGACGAACGATCCGTGAGTTCACGGTCGCGGTCTTATTGGTGCCATCTCTTGTCTGTGCTTTATGGTTCACCGTATTTGGCGGAACGGGAATCCATCTCGAAATGGTGAAGGGCTTGGATGTTTCAGGACAAGGCCTCGAAACCGCTCTGTTCTTTGTTTATCAAAATCTACCGTTCGGGGCGATTCTATCAGTATTGACGGTGGCACTGATCACCACTTTCTTTGTCACATCAGCCGACTCCGCCACCTTTGTTCTTGGCATGCTGACAACAGGAGGGAAATTGAACCCGCCTAACAGTGTGAAAGTGGTATGGGGCATCATCCTCGTCGCCTCCACACTCGTACTGCTGGCCTCCGGCGGCCTGGCAGGGCTGCAGACAGCCATCATTGTCAGTGCCCTTCCCCTTACATTCGTTGTGCTGGTCATGTGCTACGGGTTGGTGAAGCAGCTTGGAAAAGAATACGATCTTCAAATGAATCATTGGAAACCGAAAGAAAAGATGAAAACGAATCAAAAGGTAGGTTAAGGAAAAGACCTGTCCCGGGAATGGGGCAGGTCTTTTTTTAGATGAGGTAAAGCTTCTTATTTAATTTTGGCACTTCATACGCGAATGCTTTACCGCACCCGAGAACGACACAATCGTTTAAGAGAGTGTAGTTGGCAGAGACCAATTCATGACAAACTGTTCACCGATCGGACCGATTTTTCTCCTGCCTGTGTCTTTGAAACCTACTCTTGCATACAGGTGTTGAGCAGGAATATTTTGATGATTAACCACTAAAACGATTTCATCACACTCAGGGAATTCCGATTGAACAAAATCACCAAGTAAGAGCATTCCTCGTTTCGCATACCCTTTTCCTTGTTCCGCATGATTAACAGATAATGCCGTTAACAACATTGCGTTGGGGTTATCTGAGTACTCCTTTACCCGTTCAGTTGAATGTAACAAAAAGAAGCCTACAGGTTCATTCTCACTTAGAATGACAATCCGGTGCTGCCCCTCTGTCACACTCATCATCTGGCTTGGTAATGCCGTGAACTGCTCTTGATCATCAGGGAGTTCAAAAGAAAGTAAGGCATCCAAATGTTCATTGGAAAAATGGTTTAACTCAATGGAATGATCGTTTTTCATAGGCATTGTTACTCCTTGTTTTTGTTTACATCTTACCATGAGAACGTACAGTCTTCATCTTTTAAAAGTAGATTAATAGTAAGTGGACTTCCCCTTATATGTGTGGTGCTGGGTATGTGCTATGGGCTGGTCGAGGAGCTTGGAGAGAATAGAATCTTCAAATGAATCATTGGAAACCGAAAGAACGAATGCTTCCTTCGTGTATTCCTGATCACGAAATAAAATAAACTTATTTCCCAGAACCTATAAAATTCCCTGTAACTGAAACCAATAATCCTAACCCCGCAACCCAAAGACCTATCACCGTTCCATCTGAATAGGCTAATCCGGTTGAACTAAACGCAAGGATGATAGCCATACCAAACAGAATAATCGCAATCCCTGACAGAACAACTTTCATCTACCATTCTCCTTAGTGGAAATAATCTTTTCATCTCCATCTCTTTTCAATCATTCTCAATAGGACGTATGTGAGAGCAGAAACGACAATGATGAGGACACTACTGTTAAAAAGAAAATGATAGTCCCATTCCTTTACTACTCGTTCATCTATTCCGCCTTGATCATAAATGATATAGCTCGATGGGTGGTTTTCTAAGAAAAGATAGCTTAGTGTACCTCCACCTAACAGCCCGCAGAGCAGTGATACCATAATCTTTTTCATTGATTGCCTCCTGAAAGCGTATTTAGGTTTATTTAAATTTAAGCAAGTTTAAAGCAAATGAAGATAACAACCCTGAAAGGGCTGTAACAAGGGTGGACAAGGCGATGTTACCCATGCTCATACCAACCCATCCTCCCATTGAGAAACTGATTACCCAAGCTAAAGCAGATAAAATGAAGAGAGATAAAAAGAATATTACATTAAAGAAAGATGTTAATTTTTCATGTTTTTGTAAGATTTGAAAAAACGTGGCTAACCCAAAACCAGTCATCATGAACGTGATGAAATGGATGGTGTCCATAAAGAGCTCCCCTTTCTCCTTGAATGGTTATGGACCTTACCATAACGTTTTCTTTCGGTGAAGAGATCTTTTTTCAAATTTTATGATTCATTTAACAAAAGATGACATGTTGCTTGGGGAAAGAGGTCCTGTTCCCATCCAGGGATCATTTGTCCCATCCTTATGCGTTGTTCTCAAATGACCGAGACCTGTGATACACTTATATTATCAAAATTTTCCAAAAAAGATAAGGGAGATTTTCGATGGAGAGGAGCCTACAAATGATTTACGTCATCAGGCACGGTCAAACGGACTTAAATAAGGAACGAAAAATGCAGGGGAGAATGGGCTTGCCGTTAAATGAATATGGAGTGAAGCAGGCAGAGAGAGTAAGAGAAGAACTCAAGCATATTACGTTTGATGCTGTATTTTCTTCCCCGCAGGAAAGGGCCATCCAGACGTCTGAAATCGTCACTGGACAAAAAGCGGTGGTCGATGACAGGCTCGATGTCTATGATCTGGGAGAAGCCGACAGGGTACCCATCAAGGACATGAAGATGGATGGATTCCTACCTGATGGAGCTGTCTACAAAGGGGTGGAGGACCCCAATGATTTTGTTCAAAGGGTATTTGGTTTTATGAAAGAACTTGAAGATAGGTTCAGTAAGAAAGAGATGAATATTTTACTTTCAGGGCATCGGTGTACAACGGGCTGTATGGGTGCTTATTTTGAAGGAATTCCGAAGGATCGGAACCTGTTGAAACTCTCATCAGATACTGGATTTTACAAGACGTATCAATTTAAATAAGTCCGGGGGCAGGTGGAATTCTTCTTCCAAAAAAAATTGAAACCTTTTGCCAGAATAGTCCGTAAATGGTTTCAAGAGGGGGGAAGAACATGAGATGGAATAAAGCAGTGATTTCTTTCGCTGTCCTGCTGCTGGTGTCCGCGGGAATTCTGAGCGGCTGCCGGATTGGAGGACAAGGGAATGTACAGGGGGAAGAAGAATCGACACTGGTCACACTTGAACAGTATCATCAGCTGGAAAAAGGCATGAGCTATGAGCAGGTAACGGACATTCTCGGTTCTCCCGGGAATGCGATGACAGACGAACAGGATGACAGTGACAAAGAAACGTATGCGTGGGACGGGAAACAGGCGAAGTCGTTTTTGAGTGTTAGCTTTACGAAAGGTAAATTAATCTCGAAAGTACAGAATGGCTTGCAGTAAGAAACGGCGGTTGAATGCTTCATTAGTACATATAGACTGTATTCCAATAAGAGGTGATCATGAATGGAACCTAAATGGCTTGATTGGGCGAAGCAGCTTCAATCGATTGCCCAGGCGGGATTGACGTATTCCAACGATGTGTATGACGTGGAACGGTTTGAAATGATCCGTGACATCAGCGTGGAAATGATGGCCAGGCATACGGATGTGGATCAGTCGGTGATCCGGGATTTGTTTGCGAATGAAACGGGTTATGCAACACCTAAAGTAGATATTCGGGCTGTCGTATTTAAGGATGATAAACTTTTGATGGTAAAGGAGAAATCAGATGGGGGCTGGTCCCTGCCTGGCGGTTGGGGGGATATTGGACTGACTCCTGGTGAAGTGGCGGTCAAGGAGGTAAAGGAAGAATCGGGGTTTGACGTCAAGGCGGTCAAGCTGCTCGGGGTGCTTGATAAGAAGTGCCATCCACACCCTCCGTCCCCTTATCACGTGTATAAGGTGTTTATCCGGTGCGACATCATCGGCGGAGAAGCAGCGGAAGGGGTTGAGACGAGTGATGTCCGATTCTTTCCGGAACATGATCTGCCCTCCTTATCCGTCGAGAGAAATACAGAATACCAAATCCACATGGCCTTCAGGCACTTACATCACGAAGATGAGCCGGTCTATTTTGATTGAAAGTGAAAGAGAAGAGGGCAGATCAAAAGCAGTTCTTCCATGGAAGAACTGCTCTGTTTGTTGGGTTTTCATTCAGGCATAGAAGCCAATGGCATGTAACAGGACCACTCCTATTCCCGTTACAGCCACTCCTGCAATCGCCGTAATCAATACTGTCCTTACCTGCTTAGTCGTCACCCATACCGTCATCCCACCGATGATCGTAAAGACCATACCGAAAAATATCGATGCCAAAGGATTCGTCGGAGTGATCCAATCATACCAGGATAAAAAAATCCATTCATTCCACCTCCATAAAGGTTACGTCGCCTCAGGTATGTTCAACTAAAGCTACGCTTCTCATTCATCTTAAATGAGGTTCACTGCACATATTCAGTTAACCGTATGTGCTCTTTTTTTTCTTCATTATCAGCGTTCTAATGATATGGATTATTAGCATCAAGAGTCCATTGAAGAGCAGTAGAAATGCTAAAAATGCCGAACCAAATGCCTGCCCCTGATCGTGGAGATAACTTGCATACAATAGACCCATTATGTGGAACAACACGGGGATGAAAAGCATAATGAAGCAAAGAACCCAGTTGGACCTTTCTTTCATTGTGTTTCTGACATATAAAAACCATCCACCTGTCAAAATGATTATGGCGAAAACAACTAGCAACTCATGAACCTCCTTATTCCCTCATACATTTGGTTTCTTCATTTATAGTCATCTATGCCGAAGAAGTGTCTGTATATACAGTACGATAAAAAATCAATGATTCCTTTTTATATTTAAAGCCGCCATCTGAAAATATACTGAGCACTCAAGTATTGAATGCTCTCTTATGCAATCCCGATTATGAACCAACCTACTATTATTGTAGTTTATAAACTAGTAAAATTAGGTTAGTGATGCTGTCATCATTTCGACCACTCAAGCCGCCTAGTTTGAATGGAACCAATAGTACCATATGAAAAATGGGACAAGGAACCTGTCCCTATGGAGGCATCGCCATGCTTACTATTCAAACAAACTATACATTCAAAACGATCCAACCGATCACGAAGGGGTGGTCGAGTGACAAGAAATATTATATTGAAACCGATACGGGAGAGGAGCTCCTTCTCCGCACGGCTGATCGTTCCGCTTATGAAATGAAGAAGAGGGAGTTTGAGGCGATGAAGCAGCTTGCGGGAAGCGGACTTCCCATGTCCCGGCCCTTGGAGTTCGGACTTTGTGACAACGGAGAGTCTGTCTATTCCCTCTTTACATGGTGCGAGGGGGAAGACGCCCAGACGGTTCTGCCCACGCTGACCGATGCGGAGCAGTATGAACTCGGGTTGACATCGGGGCGTGTTCTGAGGGAAATCCACTCAATAGCTGCGCCTGATCAGGAGGATTGGGAAGCGAAATTCAACCGGAAAGTCGACAGCAAGATCAAGCAGTACACGGATTGTCCCATCAAAATTGACAACGGGGACCGGATCATGGCTTACATAGAAGAGAACAGGCATCTCCTTCAGGGGAGGCCGCAATCGTTTCATCATGGTGACTATCATGTAGGGAATATGGTGATTTCAAAAGACAGCAAATGGTCCATCATCGATTTCAACCGTCATGACTTCGGTGATCCGTGGGAAGAGTTCAACCGCATTGTGTGGAGTGCTTCTGCCAGTCCCCTCTTTGCCAGCGGCCAGCTCAACGGCTATTTTAACGGCAGGCCGCCGGAGGAATTCTTCCGACTCATGACGTTCTACATCAGCAGCAATATGCTGGCGTCGGTTCCCTGGGCCATGGCTTTCGGGAGGGAAGAGGTGAACGTCATGATGGAGCAGGCAAAGGAAGTGATGGGCTGGTTTGACGGGATGAACAACCCGGTGCCGACCTGGTATGTGGAGGACTTCCATATCCAGTATCTCAATCAGATCCCCTACAAAGTAAAGTCTCCTTTCGACTTATCGTTCATTGAGGGATATGGAGAGGTGTTCAAGATCTATGACGATCAGGACTCAGGCAATATCTGCTTTGGGGTGAAGAACGGGGAAGAGCGGTATTTCATCAAATTCGCCGGTGCCCCGGCGGAGAGATATGCCGGCACAGCTGAAGAGGCCGTCGAGAATTTGAAATCCGCCGTTCAAACGTATCAAGACTTGGCCCACCCTCATTTGATCAGGCTGATCACTTCCGAGGAAGTCGGGGGAGGATTCGCTGCCATTTTCCAATGGACGGACGGTGAGTGTATGGGAAGAATGTATCCACAGTCCAGGGAGAAGTTCCTGCAGATGTCCGACTCTAAAAGGCTCGACGTGTTCAGGGATATCCTTGATTTCCATATCCATGCGGCCAATCACGGCTATGTGGCCATCGACTTTTATGACGGCGGCATCCTCTATGACTTTGACAGGGAGAAGACCCTGATCTGTGACATTGACCTCTACTCAAAAGCTCCTTATCACAACACCATGGGCAGGATGTGGGGTTCCTCACGCTTTATGGCGCCGGAGGAATTCACACAAGGGGAAGTCATCGATGAAGGGACGAATGTCTATCTCATGGGGGCGACGGCCTTCGCCTTATTCGGCGGGGAAACCGACCGGTCCTTGGATAAGTGGCGGCTCAGTAAGGAGCTGTATGAAGTCGCGTGTAAAGCGGTCAGTGATGAGAGGACGAAGCGGCAGCCGTCATTGAAGGAGTTTAAGCGTGAGTGGGATCTGGTGAAGTCTATCAGCAAAAGGAGATCATACGATGATTAAAGGGACATCTCTCTATTTAAGACCTTTGAAAGACGAAGATCTGGAAGGGATCTATCAGTCCTGTCAAAACGAAGAGTTTCGTTATATGACCGGCACTCGTCAGTCATTTACACGGAGTGACATCATGGAAGCGTACAAGCAGTTCAGGGAGGATCCCACACGTTATGATTTTGCCATTTGTACAATAGTCAATGATGAAGTCATAGGGGACCTGAGCATCCTCGATATAGATGAAGTCAATAAAAAGGCAGGGTTTAGAATCGCTCTTCATAGCCATAACCTGATTAACAAAGGGTATGGTACTGAAGCTACTAAACTTGCCCAACGATTCACCTTCGAGGAACTGAACCTTAACCGGTTGGAGTTAGAAGTCTATTCTCATAACATTCGTGGTGTGAAAGCATATGAAAAGGCCGGATTTAAAGTAGAAGGCGTATTGAGGCAGTCTCTTTATATGAATCATACGTATTCGGATGAAATCCTTATGGGGATGATCCGGGAAGACTATTGTAAATAAAACGGAAATATAGGGAAGGTTCTGGAGTTTTCATTCCATGTAGAAAAAAGCCGAATGGGACAAGGGACCTGTCCCTAAAAAAGGAGGATCCATCATGTCGGAAGGTTTGCTTCATCATGTAGAGATTTATGTGTCGGACTTAGAAAGATCAGCTTCCTTTTGGAGCTGGTTTCTGAAAGATTTGGGGTACGATCTTTTTCAGGAATGGGAACAAGGTCAAAGCTACAAGCTTGGAGAAACGTATGTAGTGTTTGTCCAGACAGAAGAAAAGCATTTGGATGTTCCTTATCACAGATGCCGGACCGGCCTGAATCACCTGGCCTTCCACGCCTCATCACGGAAGAGAGTGGATGAGATGACGGAAAAACTGAAGGAGAAAGGCATGAACATCCTGTATGAAGACCAGCATCCTTATGCAGGCGGCGAGGATTATTATGCCGTTTTCTTTGAGGATCCGGATCGGATTAAGGTAGAGTTTGTTGCGCCGCCTCTTTGACTTTACAAAATAACCAGGTGGTTAAGGAATAGGAGGGGCAACGTGTTCTGGGTACAATTCTGTTTGATTGCGACCTTGGTTTTTTTTCTGATCTCTGCGGTAAAACGGCTGTTAAGAAAAATGTTTAAAATAAAGAAAGTGAAAAGAGCATTTTTTTCCTACAATCATGTAAATGAGTCCCATCGAAAAGTGGACATGCGGATTCGATTTCTTTCTGCCATCACACTCACGATCCTGGCCGTTTTAGCTTTACACTCTGAACACCTGATCAATCTATATTGGATGGGAGTCGCCTTGTTGGTGACAGCGGATTATGCTGTCAGGGCATTCTTTGAATTGAAACACAGTGAATATCCCAAACAAGCTGTTTTGACCATTGCAGAAATGTTCATCATGTTAACAGCCATTTTACTTGCTTTTCAGTATTTGATTACATAAGTATTTCTAAAATAACGAAGTATAGGTGATAAAAGATGAGCACTTCTAAACGAAAGATGAAAAGCCCCACCCCCATCCTCCGTATGTTCGATGAGGAAAAAGCCAAAGAGTTTTATCTATCGTTTTTGGGATTCTCTTTGGATTGGGAACATCGTTTTGCTGAGGGGATGCCTTTATATATGCAGCTATCCAATGGGGATTGCATCATCCATCTTTCGGAACATCACGGAGACTGCAGTCCTGGAGGGGCAATGAGAGTGGAAGTAGAGAACATAAAGCTTCTGCATTCAACCCTTCTTGAAAAGGAGTACAAGCATTCCAATCCAAATATGGAAACAACGCCCTGGAATACGCAGGAGGTTACGGTTATAGATCCTTTTGGGAACAGGATTGTGTTTTTTGAGAACAGTTGAAGGGGTATCGGACCCGGGCGGCCCTGCCGGCTATAGTAATGAACCAAGGAGTTACAAGAGACCATGTTGAAAAGATTTCAATTAAAAAAAAGATTTCAGAGGGTTCAAAAGAGGGGCTGCGTTCTATTTGATTGCGGAATCTGAGTATATTGGCATCAAGGAGTATATGTTGCGGACGCAGGATTTATCAAAGAGAATCATTGTTTCTGAAAGGGAAATGGAGAAGTATTTTTTTCCTTTGAGATGATACAGAGGAGATGGGGATCGTATGCCAAAAACATTATCTGGTAAGCTTGCAGCCATCATCTTATTGGTTTTTGTTATGGAGTTTATCTTCTTTATGGTATCCATTTTCTCTAATAATGGCTTTGGGGCACTTGTAAACTTTATTCAATATGCTCCGATCACTGGAGTATTAGGGTTGATAGCTGGCTTTTTAGGCACCAAAACCGAAACAGGTATAGGGAAAGGACTATCCATGGTGACCTTGATCATAAGCATCTTGGTTATGGGTATTACATTGTTTATTCTGTTTGGTTATTCATTCGGAGGGTAGTGCCGGCCCCCTTCCATTTGAACGTGTAAGGAAGCAAATTCATGAAGGAGTGAACCATATGAAACTAGCAGAAGCGCTTATTTTGCGTTCTGATCATCAAAAACGGGTGGAGCAGTTAAGGAACCGATTAATGCAGAATGCCATTGTTCAGGAAGGGGACCTGCCTAATGAGGAGCCGGTGGAGTTAATGGATGAATTGGCTGAGCTGTTAGGGAAGTTGGAAGAGTTGATTCAACAGATTAATAGAACTAATCTGCTAACCCCGTATGATAACAAACAGACGCTGGCAGATGCATTGACGAGCCGGGATCTGCTTGGCCAGGAAAGAAAGATTTACAGCGACCTCCTGGAGCAGGCCACCCTCCGTCATGACCGCTACTCGAGGACAGAGATAAAGAATGTTACAACCATCAACGTCAAGAAAGTTCAGAAGCATGCGGATGAATTATCAAAGAAATATCGGTTGACTGATGTAAAGATACAAGAGCTGAATTGGAAGACGGATTTAATCGAAACGTAAGGCTAGTTGGTAGCGAAATGACCAGGCGAATATCAAACCTTGCAACAGGTGTATGTTGTCATAGTGGCAGGGGTTCCGGGGTGACCCTTGAGGTTCAAGTCCTCCATTCACAACTTATGCCCAGTAAAGTCACAACAGTACCCATTACAGTAACCATTGACTACCAGGTATAGATGTTCATTTCGTGAGGGTGGATAGGGGAAAATAGTGGGTCTGACTTTTGCCTGACCCATAACAAAAGTATTGGATGTTAAGGAGTACTGAAAATAAAAAAATTAGCATGGAAACTTACGAAGTATACCATAACCACATTCTTTATCGTCGTATATATGAATATATTATCTTACGTAGTTCCTTTTTTTGATTTAGAATACACCGCAATTGAAATCATTCTCGTTTTGGTTGTGATTGTTTTAGCGATTGTTACGAGTGAATATATTTTCAGATCGAAAAATTAGCACTTGTTACACGTATATCTGAAAGCAATGGGGGACGGTTCTCATGTCTTTAAAACATGAGAACCGTTCCCATGCTTCATTGGTAATTGACGATGGCAGGGCTCGGATCCATTTTTACCACTTCCTCGGGCTCCAGCACGGGCACATCTTTATCATAAAAGATTTTGAATGCACCGTACTGTTTCGGTTCGTCCCGTATGTATTTCCCGTACAGGGCCTGCTTGTCGGCAGCTGCGCCCCAGCCGTCAAAGTTGATGGCGACTTCGACGTTGTCAGTCGGTTGGATCACCTCTTTGTTGGTGAGGACGTCGCCAGTGAATTGGTGGACAAGGACGAATTTATCCGGGAGGTCGTTCTTTTCCGTCAGCTCCGATACATACTCGACGGCCTGCTGGATTTCCTTTCCATCCACCTGCCCGAGATCCTCTCCAGGTTTCTCTCCTTGGGCTACGTGGAATTCCGTGTCGATGGCAAGGTGGACATGGGGGTGTTTAAGCCACTGCTCGACCATTTTCACCTGTTCCATGACCGTGTCCGTCCCGAGCTGAATATCGAGGAGCACCAGTGCGTCATGCTTTTCCGCGAGCTCCACATACCGTTGAATGTTTTCCTCCGACGTCATGCGCACATAGTCCCCATCTGGCCCGGGCTCACTCTGGGCCATTGTCGTGATCAACTCGATCGTCGGTACCGCCGGACGGTCGGGGTCGGCATCAGAATAGGCCTGGGCCTGTTCCTTCAGCTTCTTCATGTACGCCTCAGGCTCCAATTCTCCAAGAATGCCCATATTTTCAGAATCCGGCGTCCCGTAATAGGCGACTAACCGGTGATCCTTTAATGGTCCATCCGTTTCATCCTTCATCCCGTGGGCAAGCGTCTGACCTGCAGGTACCGTACGCTCGGGATTTGCACCCAGTGCTGCCTGCTTAGCAGGGATTTCCTTCAGCTCCTTTTCTGATAAGCTTTCTGTTAATGAGACGGCATCTTCAGCCGGTTCCAACGATTTAAAGGGCTGTTCTTGCTTTTCATTTTTCCCTTTTTCTTTGTTAGACTCTTTCTCTTCTGACAGGGACGTATTTTTGTTGCTTTCCTCAGTAATAGACGGATCAGCGCACGCTCCCAGTAGGAGAGATCCTGCCGCAAGGAACAGCCATCCTTTTTTTCATTCTCTCTCACATCCTTTTAAAATAGAAGAATATGGAGGACTATAACACATTTTCCTGAACATGAAACCTATGTAAACGAATTGATAGAAATTCGTAATGGGGACTGTTATTCTGATTTTCAATCTTTGCTAAAAGCTCGTTTCGCAAAGGTTGTTGCTTAATAACGTAATCCTTACAAGGGTTTGAGAATAAATATTTGCCGGATGATGAGTTTGTTCTATCCTTAAGAAGAAAGTAGAAGTTGATCTCCGCTGCAGGATGCTCGCTTTCCGCGGGGCTGGCGGTGAGCCTCCTCGGGCGTTGCCCTGTGGGGTCTCACCTGTCCAGCTATTCCCGCAGGAGTCGAGCATCCTTCCGCTCCAATCAACTTTCTAAGTTTGATAGGGAATAAAAATACAAACCATGATGTTAGTAAACAACCTCAATTTATGGTCATTAGAGATTGCATTTCTATCAAAAAGAAAACTCTTTAATACATCCTTTATTTGCTCAGGTGCTACAACGGTTATGAAAAAAAAGAGAGTGAGGACCGTCCCCACTCTACGCCTTATTATTAGAAACTACATATCTAGCATTAATAAAAAACAGTGTCCCGAAGAAAAACAGAGCGGTGACCATCCAACTGGCAATAGCTGAATACTCCCCGTTCAATAGATATTCACTGATCAAATTGACACCCACCATCAGTGCCATGACGACATACATGCTGATCATATATTTCACTGCAATCCCACCTTGTCCATAATCTTTTCTCTACAAGTTTACCATATTTTATGAAACGATCACACGATCAAAAGGATGCTCACTGCTCCCTATGCCGTCGTTCCAGCGATCAACCAAATGATCGATGGGACGGACGGTTTTTTCCTGAGGTGCAGCTTTCTTTTCATAAAAACGAGAAAGGCACATCCAATTATAGTCAAGCTGGCATTCATCCAATGGAATGTTCTGGAAGACCAAAAGACTAGTCAGAAGGGAGATCATCGGCTTTTCAAGAAAGAGAAACCACGAACAAATAAATGGTCAGAGGCTAAAACCCCTGACCATTTTCTCATTAACTTTCTATACGTGCTTGAGATTTCGCCTCTCCACCCGGACTTGGTCTGAAAGCAGAAGCAAGAATCACAATCATGCTTCCGAGCCCGATCCACACGAGGGTCGAAACTGGAGAACTCCACGTCAATCCCTTCCCGAAGAAGAACAATTCCCGCAAGCCTTCGATCATGAATCGCATAGGGAGCCATGAATAAAACCAGTCCTGGTAAAAGGAAGACATCATTTCAGGAGCCATGGCAAGGAGCGGTGCCCCGAAGAACAGCATCAAGACAAAGAGGGGCATGCCCATAAGTCCAGTCAGGGAAAGAAAGCCAGAGATCATGAGATAAAAGCTGAAGGACGTCAGACTCAGGAACAGGGCGGTATCGGTCACATCGGGAATTGTGAATCCGATCAATCCATCTGCCATCCAGGTTAAGCCAAATCCTGCGACAAGGGCGACTACCCCTCCAATGAGGATTTGGATGAACGTTGCTGCCAGTTTTTCTTTACGAGTGGAGACAGATAATTTGCTGACAGCCACATAGATGATGGCGGCACTGGCCATGCTTGCCATCCAGAGAGGCTGGAATAGGGATACTGGAGAGTTTCCATTGGCACTGTTCGTTCCGATCTCATTCACGTTGATGACGTTTTTCGTAATCGGGGTGACCAGAGTCGATACCTGTTTCGGCGACAGGGTGACACCCTGCTTTTCAAATCCATCAAGAAGCTCCGTGCGGACGCTGGTGTTCATCGTGTCGACGACTCCATTCAGTATCTGTCCGGCAAGCCGTGGCAGCCATCGTATTCATCCCTTGATTGATGTATATCTCCACTTCAGGGGAAGCGGGATCCGGAGTTCGTAAAGAAGCCTGCTTCATACTGAACTCTTCCGGAATGACGAGTGCTGCGTAATATTCTTGGTTATCCAAGCCTTTTTGTACAGCTTCTGTGCTTTTTACTTCGATCCATTTCACGGCAGGGTCTTCATCTGTAGTGGGATTGGACATCGTTTGGATCTTTTCAACCAGTGTTTGCCCCATATTCATTTTTGGTTGGTCCGGTACCTGTACACCCTGATCGGCATTCACAATCGCGATCGGCAAATTCTTCGGTTGTGGCTGAACCGATGGGAACAGGGTCAGGGAGAAAATAAAGATAATGGCCAATGCAATAATGGGTGAGGAGAGCACCAATTTGTTTTTAAACATATTCATGTGTTTGAACCTCCGTTTTAGAAGTGAGAATTATTAAAGTGAGTAATCACTCACAATTTATATTACTCACTTTTCTGGGAAAGTCAATAAAAAAGTGAGTAATCACTTTTTTGGTATCTTTATGAATAACTATTGCTCCCCCCTGGAAGATTTGAAATAATTAACAGTAACACATCATAAAGAGTATAGAGGGGGGGACCGAAATGATGGCTTTATTAATTTTTGTCGGAATTCTGGTTTTTTACTTTGTGAGTAGGATTTGGATTGGTTCGAGAAAGATGGAGTACTACGGGGACAGTATCAAGAATACTTCCCGAAATTCTAAGGATGAAGCCTATGAAAAGTCTGCCCGGTATTCCCACCAAGCCATGAATCAGAATCATCATTCAGGCGGTGGTCCCCATGGTTAAGGAAATTCATTCAAAGAGAATCATGATATTCCTTGTAATTCTGCTTACACTCCTTTCATTAGCAGGCTGTGCTAATGACGGAACGGGAGTGATCCAAAGTGAGAAAGCTGAAGAGATTGCCAGGGAACAATTTGAAAAAGATGTAGAGGAACATAATTATACAAGCTTTAAGAAAATCAGGTTGGATGATGTAGAGCTCCTTTCAAAAGAAACCTATTTCAGCAGTGATTCAAAGGCTTGGGAAATCACGTTCAATTATAAGGATGGGGTAACGAAGGAAGGAGTAGTGGGCAACTCAATCGCTCAATACAGTGTTGGTCCCGGGGGAGAGATCATTGGAAAGAGCACGTCATTCAAGTGACGGATAGAAGGACCATCGTCTCAAGGTGGTCCTTTTGATGTTGATGACTGGCGAACCCTTACCCTCCGTGTGACTTTCACCCCTATTTAGGACAACAAAGGGATTAATAGAAGGGATTTGCTTTTGGAAGGAGTATATAGGTTAAAGGAAAAAGTATAAATTTCAAATAGGATGTGAATCATCTTGAAAAAATCCAACCTCCCGGCTCTAATTGGAGTCATGGCCGTTCTCTACATAGGGGTTATCCCTTCAGAGCCATTGGCATTGAAAATCGTCTTTAAGCTGATCCCCATGCTGCTCATCATTCTCTTGGCATTCCGTCAGCTGCCCGATAAACCTGTACCGGCCATGCGCCTTATCATCATCGGCCTGTTCTTCTGTATGCTCGGCGACGGATTAATCGCCGTGTCATTTGTAGCGGGTCTCGGAGCCTTCCTCATAGGACACGTCTTTTATTTAATGGGCTTCATTAACATATCCCGAATGAACAAGACCCGGCTTGCTGCCGCCATCCTGCCGATTACACTGTACGGTTTTATCATTGGCGGACAATTGATTTCCGCGCTCCAGACCGATGGAAACCAGGAACTGGTGATTCCAGTCATCGCCTATATGCTGGTCATTTCCCTCATGGCCGTGTCCGCAATGATGACCGGTAACCTGTGGGCAATAGCGGGGAGCATCCTGTTTGTCATCTCGGACTCGATCCTGTCATGGAATATGTTTGTGTCGCCCATCCCTTATTCGGATGTCTTGATTATGACAACGTATTACTCTGCTCAATTCCTGATTGCCGGCAGCCTCGCAACCTTAGGGAATTCAGTCGGGAATGAGGAGGTAAACAGGATCAGCATGTAATCCGTTTCATCACAAGGGTGAATGTTGTATTAGGGAAAAGTATTAGAAATATGGAGGAAATGTTGTGAATGAACTGAATCGAGGTGAGGGTATGTTTAAATCCTTTTGGCTGCCGCTTAGTGCCGCATTGGGAACGATGGTCTTGCTCTATGTCATTGGCAATCTAGGAAGTATCGAATTTCTTATGTTTCACCTGTCACCATCCCATACTGAAATTGCCCTATTTCCCATCGTTGCCGGGTTTGGGGTTGCGATTGTGAGTGACCGCATTCATAAAGTCCGTTCTCGGGAATAGGTGAAGCCGACCGACAAGGGATACCCGACGCTTGAAGGGAACATCATTCAGGGAGAAAATCGTTTCAGAAGAATAAAAATTCTGTATCAATTCATGATAGGATTATTCTTCAGCCCACATGGAACAAGCATTAGAATTGTTTATTATTTGTAAAAGTTTCATAGCATACACCCTTGATCCTCATGGTATGATCGTTCTATGATGACATTTTTTACTTGAGGTGACCGCATGAATAAGATGAAATACCTTGTTATGATCACGTTAGCCATCGTAGTGGCTTTGGTGTTGGTTGTTCTGTTGACGAATCAAAGCGGGGACGAAGATGAGACGCTGGAGTCCCATCCGTCCACAGTCGATCAGCCTGTGTTGGGAGATCAGAATGCGCCTGTCTCTGTCGTAGAGTTCGGTGATTTTAAGTGCCCTGCCTGTAAGTCATGGGGAGAGACGATCTACCCTCAGCTGAAAGAGGATTTTATCGATACGGGGAAAGCGCAATTTTCTTACATCAACACGGAATTCCACGGAAAAGAATCCACGCTGTCTGCATTGGCTGCTGAGTCGATCCTGAAGAATGATCCTGGCTCCTATTGGGATTTCCATAAGGAATTGTTCGAAACTCAGCCCGACCAGCATCATGACGGCTGGATCACAGTCGAGGTCCTTGTAGAGGTGGCAGGGAAAACGACAGATGTTGACATGGAGCAATTCAAACAGGACATAGAGGAACAAAGGTACATGGACGAAGTCAAAAAAGATTCTTCGTTAGTGGATGAATTTACGGTCGAGCTGACACCGACGATTATCATTAATGGAACCAAACTCGAGGATCCTTATGATTACGAAAAGATCAGCACATTGATTGAAGAAGGACAGAAATGATGGGAAAGAATCAATTTTTCATGTACAGTGCCTGGGTCGTTTCTCTCGCTGCCACTCTGGGGAGTTTATACTTTAGCGAAATCAGAGGATTCATTCCCTGTGAATTGTGCTGGTATCAACGAATCGCCATGTATCCCCTTACCCTCATGTTAGGGGTCGCGACGTTTCAACATGATACTTCCTTGAAAAAAATCATCCTCCCTATGTCCATAACGGGAGCCCTCATTTCAAGCCTTCACTATCTGGAGCAGAAAGTGCCGGGCTTTGGTGGGATCAAGGAATGTGCGAGTGGGGTGCCCTGCAGCGCGGAATATATCAATTGGTTCGGATTTATCACCATTCCTTTTCTCGCATTGACTGCCTTTACTCTCATTACGCTTTCTTTATTGTTTGTAAAAAGGGAACAAGCATAACGAAATCAAGCCTGCAGGTTTTGGAATGACCAAATCTGCAGGCTTTTTTACATACTTATTATTTTTTTGACACACATATTAGAAGTTGGTAATATGTTAGTGAGAAGAACGTATTAGAAATGGATAATATGAGGAAGGGGAATGGTGTTGAAAGAGCTAGATATGGAAACCAAAGTAAAGTTCCTCCAAGGCTTTGGCCATAAATTAAGAATTCAAATCCTTGAAAGTATAAAAGAAGAAGAGAAAACAGTGTCCCAGATTGTCCATGAACTGGAAGGCAGTCAGTCAAGCATTTCCCAGCATATTTCCTGTTTAAAGGGATGCGGCCTCATTGTAGGCAGGCAGGAAGGGAAATATATCTATTATAGTTTGAGAAATCAAAAAGTCCGTGATTTGTTAACGATGTTCGATGTCGTTTTTGAAGAAGTACAAAAGGATGTAGACCCTTGTCATAATCATATCGTGTAGGAGCTGGGGAAATTGGCAGATAAATGTTGCAGTACGAAAGCTTCAGAAGAACGGATAGAAAAAAGTTGTTGCACCAGTGAGGCAGAGGCATTGGCACCTTTCTCCTCATCTTCGACGGCTGGAGCCGTAAAGGGTGAGATGGTGGAATACAGAATAATCGGGATGGATTGTCCTTCTTGTGCCTCTTCCATCGAAAAAAGATTAGGCAAATTAAAACACATAGAAGACATCAAGGTGAACTATAACACAGGTAAGCTTCGCTTCATGGGAACAGAAGACATGAGTCTTGAACAAGTGGAAAAAGAGGTGGAAAACCTTGGATTTAAGGTAGAGCCCTCAGAACATAAACAGTTGAGAGTGTACGAAGTAGAAGGCATGGATTGCGGCAGTTGTGCCAAGAGCATTGAAAATCATTTGAATTCAGTCCCTGGCGTGAAACATGTAAGTGTTCATTTTTCAACGGGAAAAATGAAGGCAGAACATGAGAACAGTGTGGAAGACATTCTATCGGAAGTGGCAAAAATCGGCTTTAAAGCGTCATTATCGTCCCAAAAGAAGGGGGCAGAACGGTCCAGGGACCATGAAGGTAAGGGGTTAATCCTTACATCAGGGATCCTGATTGCGTTGGGCTTCACGGGATCATTTGCGGATGTGGCGCCGATACTATCCACCCTGATGTACGCCATGGCGATGGTGATCAGCGGGTATAAGCCGGTGAAAAGTGCCTTCTATTCCATTAAAAGCCGTTCATTGGACATGAACGTCCTGATGTCCGCTGCGGCCATCGGAGCGGCCTTTATCGGGGAATGGCTCGAGGGCGCAACAGTGGTTTGGTTATTTGCCCTTGGAACCACTCTACAAAATATGTCATTAGAAAAAACGAGGAACTCGATCCGGAATTTAATGGATCTTGCGCCATCTGAGGCCTGGATCAAAGTGGGTTCACAATTGATAAAGAAGTCGGTTGAAGATGTGTCTGCAGGGGACATCCTGGTGGTGAAGCCTGGAGATAAAATTCCATTGGACGGAGAAATTGTATCAGGCGAATCCAGTGTCAACCAGGCTCCGATTACAGGAGAATCCATTCCGGTGGATAAACAAGCCGGTGATACCGTATATGCCGGAACCATCAATGAAAACGGTTCTCTTGAAGTGAAGGTCACTAAGCTGGTGGAGGATACGACGATCGCCAAGATCATTCACCTCGTGGAAGAAGCCCAGGAACAGAAGGCCCCGACCCAGGCGTTTATCGATAAATTTGCCGGGATCTATACACCCATCGTGTTCGTCCTTGCATTAGCCGTCATGGTGATTCCGCCTTTCATCGGTTTAGGAACGTGGGGAGAATGGTTCTACAGAGGACTTGAATTGCTGGTGGTGGCCTGTCCGTGCGCATTGGTCATTTCCACCCCTGTGGCCATCGTTTCTGCCATCGGGAATGCTGCTAAGAACGGCGTGTTGATCAAGGGAGGGACATTCCTTGAGAAGGCTGGAGCCATCCATGCCATTGCCTTTGATAAGACAGGTACTTTGACAGAAGGTAAGCCTAACGTTACGGACATCAGACCATTAGGGACGTCAGAAGAAGAATTGCTCTCGATCGCCTTAACGCTGGAAGATTATTCGACCCATCCGATTGCACGAACCATTGTGCACTATGTAAACGAAAAAGGAATTCAATCGAAACAGGGCGAATCGTTTAGAAGTATAGTAGGAAAAGGCGTTCAAGCCACCATTGCCGGAGACATCTATTATGCAGGGAATGCCAGGCTGTTCGATGAAATCGGGATCCCTTTAGGTGAAGCCGAAGCCACCGTTACGGAAATGCAAAGCAAGGGACAGACGGTTGTGATTGTCGGTACGAACAAAAAAATCATCGGAGTCATTTCAGTCGCTGATACAATCAGGACCACGACCGTAGAGGCGTTACACGGTTTAAAGAAAGCAGGCGTCCAGCAGGTTGTCATGCTGACAGGTGATCATGAAGGCACAGCGAAGATGATCTCAAACGAAACAAGCGTCAACCGCTATTTTGCTGAACTAATGCCGGAGGATAAAGTCGAAGCAATCAAGCAATTACAAAGGGAAGGCCATAACGTAGCCATGGTGGGAGACGGAATCAATGACGCCCCTGCACTGGCAACTGCGGATCTCGGAATTGCCATGGGCGGTGCCGGCACGGACACTGCGATGGAAACCGCGGACATTGTCCTGATGGCGGATAACCTTGAAAAGCTGCCGTATACCATGAATCTGAGCCGGAAAGCCCTGAAGATTATCAAGCAGAACATCTGGTTCTCCTTAATTGTCAAATTTGTGGCTCTGGCGTTAATCTTCCCGGGATGGTTAACGTTGTGGTTGGCGGTGTTAAGTGATACAGGAGCGGCCATCATCGTCATCTTGAATGCCCTGCGCCTGTTGAAAGTAAAAACTTAATCCTCCAGAATGACCGGGGGATACATGGAACTGAATAGAAACCAATCAGGTGTGATCCTCATCAGGATTGCACCTGTTTTTTTGTATGATAAAACGGAATGTCCATTGCTAAATATTTCAACATTTGAAATAATTGGAATTGTAATGGAGATGGAAAGAGATAAATAATCGATGAAGTTGCCTGCCCACGTTTGGTGGAGTGGACCGTCCTTGGGCTGCCGCGTCAATACTATACTTTGATGGAACATGATATTATCCCTAAAACGGAGGCAGGGTTCTATGGGCTGTCCACCTTGCCTGAAGAGTGGCACCTCATCATCAGGGAAGCGGTTGACATTCGAAAAGGAATAAAGTCGAAAGCCTTTCATTCAATCGATGAACGAATCATCCACTCGATTGAATTTTCCAAGTATGTGATAAAGCATTGTAACGAATTGGTGACTACGTAAGATAAGAACCGCGCTTTGAGAGGGGATATGGAGATGAAAGCAGTCATTCAAAAGGAATTCGGGGATGCCAATGTACTTACATACACTGAAACAGACATGCCTAAGGCTCGTGAGGGAGAGGTCCTCATAAAAGCAGCCTATACAAGTGTGAATTACGCGGATATCAAACAACGGACCGGAATGAAAGGGAAAGGTTCGTTTCCTTTCATACTTGGACTGGATGTGGCCGGGACAATCGCGGAGGCTTCTCCTTCTTCCGGTTTTACGAAAGGTACCCGGGTCATCGCCTTTCCGAAAGGTGGATCCTATGCAGAATATGTTGTGGCAAATGAGCAGCTGGTGTTTAGGATTCCGGACAGTCTATCATTGGAACAGGCGGCGGCATTACCGACCGTGTCAATCCTTTCTTATATACTCCTACATGAAATCGGACAGGTAAAGGAATCAGATACGATCGTGATCCATAGCGGAGCCGGCGGGGTGGGATCCATGCTGGTGCAATTGGCCAAACTGGCAGGGGTTCAAACGATCATCGCCACGGTTGGTAACCCGGACAAGGCAGCTTATGTGAAGCAGCTGGGAGCCCATGCAGTCTTCACCTATGATACCTTCTCAGAAGAAGTGCTAAAGGGGACCAACGAAAAAGGTGCCCATATTATCTTTGATTCAGTGGCAGGCGAGGTGACCGGCCGGAGTCTCGACTGCTTAGCCCTGTACGGAACCCTGGTTCAATTCGGGAACAGCAGTGGAAAAGCCGGTCATTTTAAAACGAGTGATGTACACAGCAGCTGCAGAAACGTTAAAGGGTTCAGCTTAGGGACGACTAGAAAACATCATCCCGAGAGGCTGGCACCAGTGGCGGATAAAGTGCTGGAGCTGTTTGCCGCACATAAAGTCAGCCTTCCCATCGCCCATATCTTTCATATAAGTGAAGCTTCAGAAGCTCATAGATTGATAGAAAGCCGGAAGTATGAGGGGAAGGTATTGATGAAAATGTAACAAACGGAAGTTTAGAACTGCCCCTCTAGCTCCGTGAAGTGAACCGGGGGCAGATCTATGTCTATGAGGAGAGAATGGGACAGGGTGCCTGTCCTCCTTATATGTTAGAACAACTCATACAAAGGAGAATTTTTTATGGCTTTATTATTTTTACTTATTCTACTATTGGGGATTTATTTATTAACACTCGGGATTTGGGAGCTAAGAGAAGGGGAAAACAAAAAAATGTACGTTACCTATACGGTTAGTGGTTTATTCTTACTCTTTGTTTTTCCACGATTATTTACTTCATTTTGAGAGAATAAGATACTATAAGGTAAGCATCCCAATATAGAAAAGGTCAGGGCATCAGCCTCTGACCTTTTCTTCGTCAGCATCATGAGTAAATGACTCCAATGGTGGAGATTCCGGCAATGACTGAACCGAGAATGAATAACAGAATTCTTTTTATCAAAGTCGGTGACAGATTTAAAACCAGATCAAATACGAGTTCAAAGAAACTAATAGAGACACCTTCACGGCCATCCAATTCATCAATATGCTTCTTCTTACCAAAAACAGAAAACCACATCAGCCAAAAACCAGACAATGCAAGAAGTGCTAACAATATCTTTACCCACATGTTGATATCACCTAAAGTTGCTTTTTCTTGATTTTAAATTAGCTGGGAGTTATTAGATATGAACAGTATTTTCCATGGGAAATACCGATGACCATGATCATGAGTAGAGCCAGCATGGAACACAGGGGATTGAAACGCAGATTCTAATTAGTTTCAGCTCAATCTGTAAAAGGGGGAATGGGGACAAGGTGCCTGTCCCCTAGTCCCAAACGGCCGCCCCCTAGTCCCACTTCTTTTTCACATTCTCTCTATGAAAAGGAGATTCGATATCTTCGTCGACTACGCTGAAGGGGTTTCCATCGGGGTCAAAGAAATCAAAGCCTTTCATACCTCCGAAGTCTTCAATTTCAGTGGTCACGACGCCTTTACTGGTCAGCTGGTCATGTGCCTGTTGGATATCTTCGACCAGGAAATTAAAATAGGCGTTCTTTTGGCTGCCTTTGATGACAAACTCGGTTGGTTGCGGGGTGCTGACCTCGACCAATCCGAGTTGTGTGGAGCTGTTGGGAAAATAGAATCCTGCCCCACCAGGCCAGCTTCCGATTTTTCTGACACCAAGGTTGTTTTCATACCAGTTTATTGCCTTTTCCATATCCGTTACCGGGATAAAGATACTTCCTACTTTAAACATACCATCTCTCCTTTACCTGACATTCTTATGTATAACGTATATCATAATAGAAAGGTTACATATTTTTCAAAAAAATTCTTAAGGATGGACACAATGCTGTTTGAAAACGTAGAACAAACCATTTCAAAGCTTTATCGCTTTTGCCTCTCACTGTCGGGCTCTACCTGGATGGCGGAGGATCTGGTTCAGAGCACCATGTTAAACGTTTATAAGCTGAAAAAGACAGAACCTGAGCGGGAAATCACGTATTCCTTTCTCTATACGATTGCGAAGAATCTCTTTATAGACGAAAAAAGGAAAGAAAAAGTGGTGTATTCCTTTGATGAGGAACAGATGAAGGGAACACAGGATTTCCTGGACTATGACCTTCTGATTGAAGCGTTATTAGTACATCTGCCCCTAAAGCAAGCCATGCTTCTCACGTTGAAAGATGTCTTTCACTATCAAACGAAGGAAATAGCCGTCATGCTCCGTACCAGCAACGAATCGATCAAGACAGCCCTTCACCGTTCAAGAAAAAAGCTGCCAGTCCCCAAGGACCCTCCTGACATGAAAGAGTTACCCAATCACCACATCATCGGTCCGTTTTCAAAAGCAATCAAGGAAGGAAATCCGGAGAAGATCTTCTTTTATTATAGATTGCTTGATGCAAAGGACTTTCGTGTAGAACGGGTAGAAGGACGGTCTGTGTTTCATGTGATTGATCCAGATGGGAATATTTTGGAGGTGTACTCTGGTTTGTAAGGAGTACATCTATCAGTGATCTTCCTTTCCCCAGAATAACGGTGGAGGCCATCCCCCCCGCGGCAAATCTAAAAAAAAGATCCGGAAATTGCCGGATCTCCTATTTCCTCGATTCACTGAGAAGAGAAACCGCCATTTGAATGGCCTTTATCCTTCTCTCCAAGTAGGTCCGCTGTCCGCTTCCGGGCTTTGTTTTCTCAAGAAATGGCGGCAGCGTCAAGAGTAAACCTTCCAATACTTCTTTTGCTTCACCTAACTCCTCATAACTGAAATCCAAATAGTTGCCTTCCCAACGGGCATGAAGTGTCTCAACCCCAATCCTTGCTGCTCTCAACCGTTTCTCAAGCATCTTTGTCTGGGGCGAACCTGAATTCATAGAAGCTAGAGCATTTTCCGATTTTCGGATAATGGACTGAAACGCTTCAATTGACTGCTGCTGTTCTTCCTGTGTCACATTTTCCATGCAGCCATCACCTCCATTTTGTCAAAATGTACTATATGTAGTGTAACAGAAGTACATAGCCCAAGGCTTGGGTATGATTGTACTCTTTTTTTGTTGCCTATGTTTAGTTGACCTATCCATTCTGCTTTTAACTTCATTCCAAATGAACGAAATTAAGGTTAAATTATGGTTCAATTAAGGTTCCTGAAACAGTGGTCCCGTATAATGTGTATCTGTTCAGAATACTCCAAAATGACAAACGCGGCCCTAATCGATCAGTGAAAGGATAACGTCTTCCCATGAAAAACATTCATATTGGATTTGGTTTCGTTGCTTTACTATCCGGCATTTTTCTCAGCATCACTCTTACCCATAAACCACACGTCAAGGTTGCGGTGTTGGATAGTGGAATGGACCATACACATGACGTTTTTGATGGGATATCCATCATAAGTAAAGACTTTTCCTCTGTTCATTGGAACTGGATATATCAAATCAAGTGGAGGTTAATATGAAATCATTTTTTAGAGTGATCGTCGTCATCGTCTTGCTTGCAGCGGTATTACCAAATATTGCTTCAGCTCAAGAAAATCCAGAAGTGTCAGCACATGAGACTGAAAAAATAATAGGTTGAGTGAAACAATTGACGAAGAGGGGGATCAGTTAGAGATTACGGGAGAAGAACACCCGGATTCTGTTAACATCGATATAAAAAAATCTAGAAATAAGGAGCTAAAACGAAATGGATTCAAACGATAAAGTTCAAGCTGAAGCCCTTTTAAACAACCTGTTCCAAGGATCCCAGCTGGACGGGGTTCAGTTCGGGATGTCTCCGGGTCCCCTTACGCTCTCTTTCTTTCATTATAAGAATACTGATGCAGAGGATCCCCAACTCTTCTTAAACATCGAATCAACGTGGTGCTTCCTCGCTCCAGGTGAAAAACAGTATCCTTCAAGTGAGGATGAAATAGCAGATCTTTCCGAAGAGGAGAAATTGCTGCACATCATCCGAATGAGAAGACAACGGGTAACAAAGGTCGAACTGGTGGACGACCATGCTCCCCACTTACTCATTCAATTTGAAAACGATTATTCCTTATTCATAAACGGAAATCATGACGAATTCGAATGCTGGCAAGCAGGAATTGAGGGAGATAGTGAACTGGTAAGTGCCTTACCGGGTAAAGACCTGGCGATCTGGACTCCGGATCCTCTTCCTGAATAAATGAATGCAGGAATTCAATCAGGGTGCTTGTTGTCGCACGTGAATTTTCCAATCATATGAAATCGAGTATGTGAAATCATACTCGATTTTTTTGTCTGTACTTTAGAATTCTTTTGCAAGAATCTGTACAATGTCTGATACGTAATACATTAGTCTCCGGAGAGCTTTAATGGATGGCGAATATGAGAAATGTCAGTGAATCGAGGGCAATTCCTTTTTCATTGAGATTAAAACAAACGTTTAATCCATTATGTTACAATTTTCCTGTACATAGGATTCCTGCATGGAGGGAGACAACAATGAAAAAAAGGACTATTAATACTATTAGCCGTATCTATACTAGTAGGAGCGTGTGATAGTAAAACCGAAGAGATAGTGACAGCTTCAGTAAGTGAAGAGAATGAGCAAGAAGTAAATGGAGAAGAAGAATTCTCCTTTCATCTTATTGGAGAAGTCATAAATAAGCACGGAAATATCAGTAAGCTGGGTAATTTAAATGCATTTGTTAAAAATGTAAAAAATAATGAGGCACAAATAGACGTTATTTCTTATGGAATTGAAGGTCAAAGGGTTGTTGATACATTAACCTTTAAACTGGGAAATATACACGTTGTGCGAAGAGCAGAGGGAAAGTTCATTCAAGATTTCATATGTGAGAATATAGATATTGAAGAAAAAGATCAAGAAACCCAGTATGTTCTAAAAAACTGTTCAGGATCTTTTAATGGAGATGTTGTCATACTATCAACTTCAGCTGTTCGTTAGCCTTTTAAGACTGCTGTTCAAGTAAAGGTCAGAATTCCTGTTATGAAGAACAACAGGTTTGTTAATAATAGAAATTTCTTAAACTCATTTGATATTATTCTGTTATTCCTACAATTATTTAACTAGTAAAAGAATGGATAAAGTTTTTGAAGTATATTATTTACCACATTCAAATATGTAATGGAGATAGGGTATTGGGAATAAATGATTAAGCTAAATGGGGCTTATCCGGAACAGGATGAGCCTCTTTTATTTTTCAAATTTCTCTAGAGTAAGCTGTTCTATTTTTATATAAATGGTATTAAGTTAAAGGGGAGTTTAATCGAAACATAGAAGACTAAAAGAGTTAGGTATTATTATATATCTCACTTTCCTAATTGTATTTTTCATGAAAGGGGACTGATCTAGAACAGGGGAACTCTTTACCTTAGGGTTCTTTTTTAGTTATGAATCAATTGTGACAAGTGTTAACATTTACAGGAAATCCCTGATTTTTGCAGAAAAAGTATAGATAAGAATTCATAAGATGAGGTGTTACTATTAATCAAATGATTGCTACCAAAAATGCACGAATCATGTCTGTTCCAATCACTATTCTGCGAATGTTCAATCGGCCAATCATACTTCCAGACTAAAATTTCGTTACTCTATTTCTACTAAAAAATCTGAGGTGGTTTATCAATAATGGAAAGGAGAGGTAAAGTGAAGAGAATGATCATCATGATATTTGCTCTTCTATTAGGGGCAATACTAGTCATTTTAGTTGGTTGGTCAGTTTCAAGAGAAAAGATGTATGAATACCATTATTCAGAAGTAGCTATTAAAATGGAAACAGCACCATTTAATGCTAAATTTCCAACTAAAGTTCCTTTCAATGATATGCAACTTTATGAATTTGGTTCTAATAATCAGAAAGTTGAATTTACCCTATTCAATGTGGATAAAGAGTTTTTAACTATTAAGATATTGAAAGATGAGATAGAGTACCCAAAAGAAATAAAGAAAGAGAATATTGAGATAGGAAGAGATGTAAATGGTAAGTATATTCCAGAACACTTTGGTAAAAGAATCATTGCATGGCAAGAAGAAGACCTTTTTTATGAAATTGCCTTTAGCTATAAACTTACTCCTATAGAGATTAGTAAAGAGCAGTTAATCAAAATGGCGAACTCGTTTAAGTAAAAACTAGTTATTCTCAAAGAGGTTACTCTGAGTCTTTATTAACATTATTCTTTTTACAGGCCAAAAAGCAGGTTCTTGAAAGACTAAGAAAAAGGAAAAGAAATTCCACGTTGCATCAAAAGGGCGAAATGCAAGTAGAACATCTTCCGCACATAACTTTCAAAATGGCTTTAAATACGGTAAGAATAAGGGGTATCCTATGAAGAAATATCAACATTAGATCTGGTATCTATAAATAGGGAAAGACTCGCTTAACTCGGCGAGTCTGCTTTACACTTTGCTATTCCTCTGTAAATACCCCTATATAAAACCAGACCCTCTCATGGTTATCCCATTTTGCCAATAACCTTACCAATTGATTTGGTATTCCCTCAGGTAGTTCTAAAGTTGAATTTTGTATTTTCACTTCCTTTTTTTCTCCATCTTGAAAATAGTAAGCATAGAATTCCGGTTCTCCTACGCTTTTTTTAAAATCAAAGCTGATAGGAGATGGCGGTTCTGTGAAATGAATATCTTCCAGCCCTTCAATTCCTCTTCCAGGTGGGATCAGGTACGGTTCCTTATCATACGCACACCCATCACCATCCGAGGTCCAGCAGTAGGTACTGCGAATTCCTACTTCCTGTCCATTTATAGTTGCTTTGACAACCGGAGGTCCCTTTTTGTCAATTTGGGCTGAAGTGATTTTGTTTTCAAGAGTGTTTATATAGGCAGGACCCATAAACGTAAAGTAGGCAATCAACGGAATAGTAAAAAGGAGTTTCACCTTATGACTTTTAAGATTGACTTTATGATAAATGATTTCATCGACTACAAAGAAGACTGATGCTGACACAGCAAACATTCCCACAAAAGGAAGTAAGTCCGGCCATGACCATGAGAACATGAACAGGCCAATAAGAATGGCAGGTACAAGGTGAATCAAAAAGTTGGCCACATGAGTGTACTTGGTAATTCCTGTTATAACTCCTGCCAAAAAGTTGACCGGGGCTCCTATCAAAAGCATGAAGATCCCGCCTAACCAGGCATAAAACATAAGTGATTTAATATAGGCTTCCAGATAACCGCTGACAGAGAAAGTAAAGGGCCAATCAACAGGAAATAATGCGGACAAAAGAAGGATGGATGCGACGATTGAAATAAATGAGACTTTCACTTTTTGTTTAAGCATAATAACTCCTTGAAGTGTAATATATATTTAATTATAACAAAGGAAATTGAAGATAAGAGTTAGTTAGAGAATTTTTAAAATTGTTATTAAGTTAAAAGGGCGGGTTAACAGAATATCATACCTAGGCAATTTCCTTAGCTTAATACTAGAGAGGAAATTCAGCTTGTATACTTAATAGTTTTTATAATAAATATATAAAAGGCAAATTTGATATGGAGGTTAAGATTTGAAAAGGTCTCTCTTACTCTGTTGTGCAATTGTTAGTGTGCTGCTGATAATTTCATTCTTCTTTAAAGGGGTGTCGTTCTTCTCCACTAGCAGTAAGGAACCTTTTAATGCTAAAGAGGTTCCTTCTGGAAGTAAGAGTACCTATCACCTTTCATTGGAAATGGATGAAGATGAAAAGTTTTATGTAGAAGCAGAAATAGACATTACTAATGTATCTGAAGAAAACTGGAATGAAATCGTTCTGTATTTTATTCCAAATATGTTTACAAAAGAAAATGCCCCAACTTTGGAAAATCCTTCATCAGTTAATATTCACTCACTTTTTATAGATGAAAAAGTCTCTGACTACTCCCTTGATAAAGACACTCTATCTCTTCCATTATCATCGCAGCTCCCCCCTGGTAAAAACATCAAATTACGTATGGTTTATGATTTTACTTTACCCTCAGAAGGTTTACGGTTTACAAAAGAAGGGGGAAATTTCCACCTAGCTCAATGGTATCCAATGGTGCCTACTTACCGAAACGGATGGAACAAACAAGAATACCGAACACGAGGGGAAACGTACCATACATCTTTTAGTGATTTCCGTTTAAAAGTAGACGTGCCAGCTTCATATACAGTTGTGTCTTCTAGTGACCAAGACGATTCATTTAAAATAAAAGGTACAGAAGTGCTTGTAGAAAATGAAAAAGAGGTTTTCCTGGGGGTGTTGAAAAATGCCTCGCCTCTTGAAAAAAGCTCTTCTCAAAATAAAGTAAATGTACGGGTTTTCGGAAGTAATGAAAATCCAGAACAAAAAAAAGAAGTTCTTGAAACCACAGTCAACGCATTGGATTATTTCCAGAGTAAATTCGGGGATTATACAGGAAAGCAGTTCGACGTGATAATTGGCGGATTAGGAATGGAGTACCCTGGTGTCGTAACAGTCGGTTCTATTTATAACAGTAAGCCAGTGGATATAGACTCACTGAAACGAATGGTCGTTCACGAAGTAGCTCATCAATGGTTTTATGGGATGGTGAGCAATGACCCATTCAAGGATGCTTGGTTAGATGAGGGGTTGGCAACAATTGCTGAACGTTTTTATTATGGTAACTTTGAAAAAGCAAATTATGCGTTACAGAAAGATCTGCAAAAAAGAACGGGAACAACTCTTCCAGTTAATTTATCATTAGATCAATACCCCGGCCAATATGGGAGTAATTACTTTTATGGAAAAGCTTCGACACAATTAGGAATGTTTTTAAAAAGGAATGCAGTAAAAGAAGAAAAAGCACTAGATTTCCTTAAGTCTTACATTTCAACATATAAATACAAAGAGGTTAACACAAATGAATTTGTGCGATTCACAAAGCACTATTTCAATTTAGATAGTAATGAAGAGTTTGAGGGTTGGTTGGAATTAAATTAAGAATAGATGGTCTTGGTTTATTCCTTAAATGGGGGCAATGTTGAAGATTTGGCACCCGATCTTCAGGTTTATCTATGTTCCACGGCAGGTTAACGGAATAATTAGAAACTTTAATAAATGAATGTAAAGGGGTGGAGAAATGAAAAAAGGTTGGCTTTCAATTATTGGGGGGAGTATCTTAGGCTTAATCATCTCCTTCTTTACACTCGAATATAATGGGGGAAAATTATACAAACCAATAGGGACGAAGAGGTATATCAAGTAATAAACGAGATTGTCATAAATCTTCTAATAGAACCATATAAAAATGGTCAATTAGAAATATCTAACATTCTGGTTAACTTTATAATACGATTGGCAGGTTAGTGCAACAAGAAAATTTATTCTTCTTAAATAGCATTAATTTTAGGGGGAGGATAATTGATGTATCCAAGAGCAAATTCATTAGGAGTAATTGTAAAGGATAATTTTATTCTTTTAGAAGAGCAGGAAGGAAAGCATTCAAATGGAATAGGTTTTTATTATCGGCCCATAGGCGGTACAATCGTACTTGGTGAGAGATCAAATGAGACTTTGGTGAGAGAGTTTAGAGAGGAATTAGGGATTGAAGTTGTTGTTAGAAGATATATTTCTTGTATAGAAAATATTTTTAAAATAGACGAAAACATAGGTCACGAAATAACACAATTATATCTCGTGGATTTTAAAGATAGGAATTTATATCAAAATGAACATTTTACAGTAACTGAAGGAAATAAAGTTACTTGCGCAAAGTGGGTTTCCAAAGAAGAAATATTAACAGGTGAAAAGGTTCTTTATCCCTATGAATTAATAGAAATACTAAAACAGGAAATTTAAAGTTCTTCTTCAACAAACGTTCAGGTTAGAGAATTACATGTTAGAACTAACTTCCACAAAGGAGAAGGGAATTGAGACAATTAGAGAAAAGGTTGGCTGAAAGAAATTTGAAGGTTCTACATAAAGAGATTATCAATGGAGCTCACGCAGGAAGAATTTATAGAATAGAAACACTCGATGATGAGAATCAAAAGGGGAGACTTATATATAAAGAGTTTGAAACTGACCGCAGCAACGAACTCGACATGTATTCAAACATTCCCCACCTTATTAAGCAGTTTAATAAAGTGGTTACAGTATGGAATTCTCCACCTAAAGCGATTCTTATGTATGATTTAAAATCTCCACTAAAAAAAGGATTTTGACTCACTAACGGATTTAGATAAGAGAAACCTTCTGAAAAGTATCTTAGAGAGGCTAGCAATCCTACACAGTTCAAGTTTTAGCGAGATTACTAACGCATTACCTACTCACCAAATCACCTCTGAATGGCACGAATGGTGTTGTGACCAAATGCATCGCTTGTGTGAACATAAGAACTGGGCTAAAACAGAATGGAGTAAAATAATAGACAATGCTTATGAGCAATTAGATTTAAAAAACTATAGCCAGCAGTGTCCACGAGTCATAACTCACGGCGACCCTCATCTGGAAAACATATTTTTAGAAAATGAACAGATCTGGTTGATTGATTGGGAGTGGGCAGCTTTGGGTTCCCCTTTAAGAGACATAACGATAATGTGTCAAGATATATATGACACACGGTTGATTCGATTTGTAATAGAATCCTATCAAGAGGTTCTAAGCAACCACAACCTTACTATCCCCATAGAGGATTATCAACGAGATTTTACTTACTTTTATATAGACCATACCACTATGATGCTGGCGTGGGAGATTGAAAAGTATTTTCAACAATATACATCTGAAGAAAAAATAAAAGAAATAATAGAATTCAAAATCGGGGAAATCAAAAGGGCAACAAACGAAGAATTAGGATTATTTCGTTAAAGGCAGGCTAATCAAGGATAGTATGTTTTTTGATCTTTACAGTGAATTTGAACCATTAATAATCCAGGAACTACTTAAATGTGACATCATTCACCTTTCTGCTGGGAACCCTATTGAATTTAGGAAGGCAATCAAACAGCGTAATATGGAAAAGGTTCTATGTGATTACTATCATCACGGAGGAATGATTGTGGGTGTTAGTGGTGGAGCCGTTCAACTTGGAAAAACCACAAAACTATTTCAAATGTTCACAGGGGATTTAGATGGAGATCTACAAGCATCACAACTGGTGGATTTTGAATTTTAACCTCATTACAATCGCAGGAATGACGATTATAAAAAAGATGTTCTTGATTATGCTAAAACAACTGGAACAACTTTCTTTGCGGGAAATGATGGAGATGGAATGATAGTGGAGAATAATAAAATCCAACTGATAGGTGAGATGGTTGTGATGAGTGGGCATTATTAGATTGGGTTTTCGTCTAATTTTTAACTTAATACAAAGGGGATAGGGAGATGAAAATGAAGGATATGTTACTGGGGATTTTAGGAGTTGTAGTGGCTTGGGCGGTGTGGGGGTTTTTCACCGATGATTTCAGTATGCCACTGCTGTTTGGTACGATTGTAGCTATGTTGGTAGGCTATAGTATTGGCAAGAAAGAAAAAGGAAAAGAAATAGCCCACTGACTATAAGAAAAACATATAACAATTCTTTAAGCCTTAATAACCTTTCTATTGAATGTTCAATTATAAGGGGCAATAACCGAAGAAAGCTAATTGATCACCGATCCCTATTCAATTATTTGTCAGGTTAACGGAATAAGGAGTATACAATCACTTAATGCAGAGGTGAAATGTGTGAATATATTTCTTGTTGTGATCGTTCATATATTTATAGGATTAGCAATAATTTATTATTATGGAAAATTACCAAAAAGACTTACTGTATTTGCATCTGTGTTTTTAACTATGAGTTTTCTTTATTGGGGAAAAATTTTTTTAAGTTCAATATAAATTAACCAGGGCTATAACCGAAGATCAGCTAATTGATCTGGTAAGGGCCTTTCTTCAATTATAGGATGATTTTTCACCAAAATAATTTCCCAATTAAAATCATGGGGAGTCCACTAAAGGGGACTTATCTAGAACAAGGGAACCCATTACCTTAAGGTCCTTATTAGTTATGAATGAATTGTAACAATGAAATAGAAAGTAGGTGTTATATTTGTCAACATTAGCAGCTTCTGTGAGTAGTCTCACATGGGCGATTATAGGAGTTTGTGTGGTAGTTTTTCTTCTCATAGTTTTAGTGTATATCATTAATTCTGGGAAAGTTGAAGGAGAGCCACTCATAATGTATATCATGTTCATAATATTAGTAGCATTATTTGCGGTATATAACTTTGCATTGTATTATGGGAAAATCTCTAAGTTACTAGACTGGATAACTTTTGGTTATTTGGGGCTGTTCATGATCATTATTCCTATTTTAAAATTTAGAAGCTACCAAAAACTTAACGGTAGGTAAGTATACTAAGCTTGTAGATGAATGTCATTTGATGACTTTATCTACAAGCTTTTTTGATAATGAGATTTTATATACATTTATTGAAGGCTTTTTCAAAAGTTTAGAATAAATTTTATCTATCAAGTTAAAGACAGGTTGTTTGAAGAAGGATCCTGACATCCTTATATCGAATGTAATAATGATATAGTTTCCAAAAGGAGGAAATGGTCGGTGAAACGTTTAATAGGTATAGATATTATCGCTTAGGCTTTGTTAGCTTTCCTCATGCACCAAACAATGTTTCGGCTTCTCTCACAGAAACAGCAGTACATATGGAGACGGGAGGACTTGTCAGAGCAACTACCATGGGTAACGTATGCCGTATTGATTTTCGTAGTATTCCTGGGAATCTACATCTCTCTAGTAATAGAAAAGAGGCCAGATTAACTATTAAGTACGTATACAATGACTTAGTTACAAGATTCACAAGGTACAGGAGGATGCAGCATGAAACAAGGAAATGTTTATTCAATAAGGGGTAAAGATTTATATGTAGAAGAATACGGACCTGGCAATAAAGAAGCCATTTTATATTTACATGGAGGTCCAGGAGAGAGTTGCTATGATTTTTCATATCACCAGGCAAGTAGACTTCAGGATCAATTCAAAATCATTGCCATTGATCAAAGAGGTGTATGCCGGTCTGAAGGAATAAAAGAAGGGGAGCCATTCGGTTTACTGGATTTAGTGGAAGACTGTGAAGAATTAAGAAAACAACTAAATATAAAAAAATGGTCATTGATTGGCCACTCCTTTGGTGGATTTTTAAGTGTACTCTATACATCAATATATCCAGACTCTATACATAAAGTCATTTTGGAATGTCCAACCTTTGATTTTGAACTAACCTCTAGAAATTTACTTAGAAAAACAGCCTACCTATCTAGGCAAATCAACAACAATGATGAAATGGCCGAGAAGTGTCTGGAACTGGCAAATTCCGAAAAAGTAATCTCCATACAAGAACTTACTGAAAAATACCTCGAATATAGTGATACATTGGGTTCTGAACGAATGAAAATCTATCGATATAATGATAATCACCCAACTGATTACTCCTTCTATACAGATGAAGAATGGAACCTATTCTATGACAGGTCGGACGTTCATTTCGAACTACTTAGGAAGGAAGGAAAAATATTTGAAAGCCTCCTGCCCACATTACATACGATAAACCATGACATGCTCTTGCTACTGGGAGAACATGATCCGGTTACTTGTGAGAAACAAGTTGTAGAATTCGAAAAGTCATCGAAGAATCGTCAGGTATATACATTCGATAAATGTGGTCACAGTCCACATTATGAGCAACCGGATAAATTTAAAGATATCGTAAGCAGGTTTTTAACGATGGAGTCAGTACTCAATTAAAGGGATGATGGATGAAGATTACGCAGCTGGTCTTCATCTTTTCAATTATATGATTATTGGGCAGGTTTATTGTTGAAGCGTATTTTTATATAGTGGGTGTTCTGAGTACACAGCAAACATTGCCACAAAAGGAAGTAAGTCTGGATATGACCATGAGAACATGAACAGGCCAATAAGAATGGCAGGTACAAGGTGAATCATAAAGTTGGCCATATGAGTGTACTTGGTAGTTCCGGTTATAACTCCTGCCAAAAAGTTTTTAAATTGGCTTGTATAAAATTTACTTAACAGATGTATTACAAACGGACAATAGGGAGGAAGAAAAATGAAGATATTAGAACTACCTATTGAATTTGATTTTAATGGACAAAAAAATCACATTTATCCTAGTTTAATTATATTGAATAATGAACTAACCTTGGTCGATACAGGGTATACAAACTTTATACATTTAATAGAAAATGAAATAACAAAAAATGGGTATGAAATGAAGAATTTAAAGAATATAGTCATTACTCACTATGATGATGATCATATAGGCTCCTTATATGATTTCAAAGAAAAGTATCCTTGGATTAAGATTATAGCGAGTGAAATGGAAGCAAAGTACATTAGTGGCGAGATGAAGTCAGAGAGATTGGTTCAAGCGGAAGAAATGCTTGAAAATATGCCAAATGAAGAAATTGAATTTGGAAAATGGTTTGTACAGCAATTAAAAGATTTGAAGCATGTTTCAATTGATGAAAAGGTACATGATGGCGAGATGATTCTAGATAACAAATGTAGAGTAGTTGCAACACCTGGGCATACTTCAGGGCATATTTCGTTATATTTTCCAAGTTTAAACAGTGTCATTACAGGGGATGCAGCTGTTCATGAGAATCATGAACTGGTCATTGCTAATCCACATTTTTGTTTACATGTTGAGAATGCCGAACAGTCTTTAAATAAGGTGAAAGATCTTAAAGCTGAAACCTACTATTGTTATCATGGTGGGAAATTCACTCTATAATTGGAAGCTCAGCGTAAATATTCTGCTCTCGAATGAATCCACTTTATGATTCAGTTTCATACCAATCGTCGTGAATACAATTTAAAAATGAAGGTGCTTTACACGAAGAATTTGTTGGTTATCTACTTGTTCATGAAGAGGAGTAATGTAAAAAAATCAAAAAGGCTAGTCTCCCAAATCAACTATTATGGGGAACATATAACCTACTAAAAGAACTAAATGGAAATTGAAGTGAAAAGCTGAAAAGGGGGAATAACAATGGCGACACTATACTTTTTCTGTGGCAAAATGGGCGCAGGAAAATCAACTAAATCAAAACAATGGGCGAAGGATAAGCATGCGGTACTGTTGTCTGAGGATGAATGGCTTTCCTCTCTTTATCCCAATCAGATCGCATCATTTGAGGACTACCTGACTTTCTCGGCACAGCTCAAGCCCTTGGTAAAAAAGCATGTCCAAAACATCTTACGTGTCGGTACAGATGTAGTGATGGATTTTCCAGCCAACACTCCAAAACTGCGAAAGTGGTTTTTAGAGATAGCCTCCGAAGCCAACGCAAACCATCAACTCATCTTCCTCAATATAACTAACGACCAATGCCTGCGTCAAATTGCCCAAAGGCGTATCCAACAACCCGAAAGAGCAGCCTTCGACACAGAAGAAGTGTTTACGCACGTTACTACATTCTTCAAAGCACCAGAAGCATCCGAGGGTTTAAATATTGTGGAATTTAGTGGAGAAGAATAATCGTTTGTAACGAGCATTTAACGTATTTTGAAAAGGTTGTTGCTTTAGCTCAGCCAATCTCCTTAATCAGAATGTACTGAATGGAGAAAGGAATTGGGTAGGTGTAACAAAATACGTAGTTTGAAAAAACCTACTTTCTTGCTTACAAGGAGTATTCACCTCACTCTAATAAAATAAAGGATACATACCCAGAAAGTTGAATGGAGCGGAAGGATGCTCGACTCCTGCGGAAATAGCGGGAAAGTTGAGACCCCACAGGGCAACGCCCGAGGAGGCTCAACTCACGCCCCGCGGAAAGCGAGCATCCTGCAGCGGAAATCAACTTCTACTATCTACATCATAAAAAAAGTTTTCCCAAAATCCCATTCCTGTAGAAAGGGATTTTTTTTTGCATTTTTCCCCAAATTAAGTATACAATATAAATATGAACGTATTCATAATTGAACCAATTCATTTTTTAGGAGTGACAGAATGGCTGGCTTACGTGAAGATAAAAAACAGCAGACTCAACTGAATATCATGGAGTCCGCAAAGAAAATTTTTTCTGAAAAAGGCTTTCAGCAGGCATCAATGGCAGAAATCGCAAGAGATGCGGAAGTCGGGACAGGAACCATTTATAATTATTTCCCTTCAAAGGGGGCATTGCTCTTAAGGATCTTTTCGGAAGAGGCCGCCCAGCTGAAGGTGATCAACGAACATCATTATGAAAGGGGAGATGTTGGGGTAGTGGATAGCTTAATTACCGCTCTCCATCAGTTTGCGGAGCTTTTTACTCATTACCCAAAAGCATTCTGGCGGGATCTTTTCCATGTGATGACGGAGGAAGTGGAAGAAAGTGTCCGTCTTCGCCAAGGGCTGTTTGGCATCGATGAAGAGATGATGAAATGGATCATAGGAATCTTAGAAAACGAATCCGACTGTTTTCTCGTTCCGGTGGATCCGGAAGAAGCGGCTTATGCCATCTTCAGCGCCTCCATGTCGGATACCATCTTCTATATGTACAACGAGGCGATGACTCATGAGGAGTACAAAGAACAGATTTCAAGACATATCGCATTCTTGTTTGCCGGGAAAATTAAATCTGGAAATGGGGAATAGAGATGAACAAAATGGTGAGGGTGGAAGGAATCACGAAACGGTATGAGAGTGGAGATTCCTTCTTTCAGGCGTTAACCGATGTGAATGTAGAAGTAGCTCAGGGAGAAGTGGTCGTCATATTGGGTCCTTCCGGTTCAGGAAAGTCTACACTGTTAAATGCCATCGGAGGGATTGACCAGGTCGATTCGGGTCACATATTCGTGGACGATCATGATATTACGGAGTATTCCAGCCGGGAGTTGGTTCAATACAGGCGCGAACGCATCGGATTTGTGTTTCAGATGTACAATCTCATACCCAATCTGACAGTCTATGAAAATATTGAAATGACGGCGGCTATCAGCACGAACCCGTTGTCCATCCATGAAATCATCGATGCTGTCGGTCTGTCTGGTATGGAGGAACGCTTTCCCAGGGAATTAAGCGGCGGCCAGCAGCAGCGTGTGTCCATTGCCCGTGCCATTGTGAAGGCACCGAAGCTGTTATTATGTGATGAGCCGACTGGGGCATTGGATTCCGTGACCTCCAAGGAAATCCTGAAGCTGATCGAAAAGGTGAACAGGGAATACGGCACGACGGTCTTTATCATCACCCACAATGCCGCGATCAGTGAAATGGCGGACCGGGTGATCACCTTGAAAGATGGGAAAATTGAAAGCAACAGGCTCCATGAACGAATCACTTCAGCAGAAAGGATTGAATGGTGATGCCCTTACGAAAAAAGCTGATTCGTACGATCCTGGAGAAGAAAGCCCAATTTTTTTCTGCCTGGTTTTTGATTGTCATGAGTTCCATCGTTTTCTATTCCTTTACAGCCGCCGGAGCCAATCTTGTAGATAACCTGAATGAATTTAACGAGAAAAAGAGAGTGGAAGATGCTCAATTTAGTACGGCCGAACCCCTCAAAGAGATCGGGAAGCTGGAGAAGCAGCATAATGTCGTCATGGAGCATCGCTATACAGCGGATGTTGCCTATTCTGATGATGCCGTCCTCCGGCTATTGGATGCAGCTGAAAAAGTGAATCTCCATTCTGTTGTGGAAGGGGAGGACCTGGATTCAGATCAGGATATATTGATTGATCAAGGTTTTGCGAAAGCAAATGGAATCGCGATTGGCGACGAGATCGAATGGAAGGGGACGTCATTCACTGTGGCCGGTTTCATGGCGATTCCTGATTATATCTACCCTCTAAAGGACGTATCAGGATTCCTTAAAAACCCTGAGGCGTTTGGTACTGCATTGGTCCAGCAATCCGTTTTAGAAGAGTGGGAAGGAAGCAGTCAGTACTATAGCGTCCGCTTTTCTAATGGGAATAAAGAAGAGTTCAAGAAACAGTTGAACGAGGATCACTCTGTTTTAAGCTGGGTGGATCAAAAAGAGAATAACAGGATCTCGTTTATTAAAGGTGATATTACCGGGATCAAAAAAATGGGCGAGTTCCTTCCAGTCGGCATTCTCCTCATCAGCCTCACCATCATTCTGATTCTTTTATGGCGATTGATGAAGAAGGAATATGTCCAGATCGGGACCATGTATGCCCTTGGATACAAACGAAGTGAGATCATCCGTCACTATTTATCCTATGCTGGTATTCTCGCCATCTCCGGAAGTGTGGCGGGTACCCCTCATCGGCTGGTTTGTATTGGAGCCATTGCTGTCCATGTTTGCAGCATTTTACAATCTCCCTGTCTTAGTGATCAGGCCTCATATGCTGTATGTGGCCATCAGTTTGCTGCTGCCTTCTGTGTTATTCCTTCCCATGACCTACTGGCTGATCAGCCGGGTCCTGAAGATTCCGCCTGTCAGTTTAATGAAAGGGGGAGAGAGGGAAGCTCAAGGTAAGCAGAGTGGAACGGGCCATCAAATTGAAAAAGCTGCCGTTTAAACGCAAGTTTGTCATTCGGGAGATGATGAGAAACGTGCCAAGGGTCATCTTTTTAACAATAGGCGTCATGTTTGCCACGTTATTGCTGCTATTCGGATTTATCACGAAAAATTCCATGGAGTACCTGGTGAAAGATCACTTCAACGATGTTTATCACTATGAGTATCATTATGTACTGAATGCATGGCAGACGGAAAAACCGGCAGAAGGCGATATAGGATCGGCTGCCCCCTTTACATTTCATCATGAAAACGACAAACAGACGGTTACCATCAATGGATTGGAGCCTGAAAATGATGCCATCAGATTAAAGGATTCCGACGGGGAAAAGCTCTCATTTGATTCGGTTATCATCACGAAATCCCTTGCAGACAAGACCGGGCTCGAAGAAGGAAACACGATTTCGGTTACAAATGAGCTTTCTGATACAACCTTTGATCTAACCGTCGATCGTGTAGCACATTCCTATTTGGGAGATGTCATCTATATGCCTCTTGAGGAGTTCAATCAGTTAAATGGATATCCTTCAGGCAGCTATACCCAAATCTTTTCCCAGGAGGAACTGGATATAGGGGACGAAATGGTGCTGTCCGTATCCCAATCATCGGATACAGTGGCAGGCTTTGAACAAATGATCGAGCCGTTGAATTACGGGATTGCCTTTATCGCACTGGTCGCTGCAGTCATAGCCATCATCATCATCTACATCTTGATTTCATTATTAATAGAAGAAAACTCGTTTACAATCTCATTGATGAAGGTACTCGGGTACGAAGAAAGCAACATCAGAAAGATGATGGTCAGCTATAATGTATGGTTTATCATCATCGGGTTTCTCATCGGAATCCCGGTCACACAGCTCGCCATTTCTTCCTTCCTGGACTCCATCACAGCCGAAATGAACGTGAGCTTTCCCGTGATCATCGATTGGGTCAGTATCCTCATCAGCTTTGTGGTCATCGTGGTGTCCTACTACATTTCACTTCTGTTGAACAATAAAAAGCTGAAGCGTATATCCTTGACGGAAGCGATTAATCGGAGTACGGAATGATGGGGAGAAGGAATGCTTGGAACAGGGATATAGTGCTCTTGTTATATTAGCTTGAAAATCATGCAGATTTGATAACAAAAAGGAAGAGACTGGGACAAAACAAAAAACCCTCAGATGAACACGAACAATTCCAGTGAAGCCTCTTTATACCGCTAATGATTTCCGTGCAAGACTCCGCTTTCCGCGGGTAGCCCGTGAGCCTCCTCGGCAAGCCTCCGGGAAGGAAAGCGGAAGGGCTTTGCTCGAGAGGCTGGTGGCATAAGGCGAAACGGCCCTGAAGGCGTTCTTTGCCTTCATGGACGGTTTGACTTATGACATGTGCCTTTAAGCCCTGCAGCTGGACAGGTCTCACCTAAGCTACTCTTCCCGCAGGAGTCTCCGTCTTGCACTCCAATCAACCGCTGGATAGAATTTAAAACTTAGGTATATTTCTAAAAGTATAATACCCGAACTATTTTACCTCTTAGGAGGCAAGTTAGCTCGGGTTTTATTTAGACATAAATCCTATTGTCCCACCCTCTTATGATACAGCACATTCTAATACTTCTTGGTAAAGAATGTTCCATTTGTGATAATAGGTGGAAACCTCCCATGGATTTACAAACATCCGTTGAGCAGATTCATATTGAGCTTCGAACTTTAATAGTTTAGTTATATTCATTTTATAGAATACTTGAAAGCCAATTTTAGGGTATGGACTGCTTTCTGTCCACAATGGATTTTCGCTGTGGTCAACGATTATGTGTCCTAGTAGCTTACATTCTCCTTCAACATAACCTTCTTCTCGTGCTTCCCGTTTAAAGCACTCCTCAGGAGTTTCACCAGGTTCAATATGACCTCCTGGAAAATCCCAGCCTCTATGATTTAAATCAACTAATAACAGTTGATCTCCTAAAAAACAATAGCCGTGCACACTGGTGATTAAATGGTAGTGAGGAAGTAAATTATTTTTCTCCCACGTTAATTTAACTCGTGCTTCTCCCCAATTGACATAAGTAGTAGTCACTTTATTCCCTCCACTTAAAAGAAGTCTTTATTTCTAGCTCCTATTGGTCTGATGTATTTTTATCTGGAAAAAGGAACAGTCCCTCTTTTTAAATAAGAAATCTCATTAGCCTCATTTTCATTATTTTAACAAATATTCCAATTTTAGATATATACTATATGTAGCGATCATGAGGGGATTTGTCTAAGTTTGATGAAAAAATAGGGAGGGTTCCATAAACAATGTATATCAAAACAATGGCGTCCATGCTATTTAAATTCCTGCTGGTGGCTTTAGGGATTGTGTTTATTTCCAGTCTCATTGGCCTTTTCCACAACGGTATAAACCTGGATTTGAAGCAATATGTTGAAAATGTCCTGAAGGTGATCGTCTCATTGATCCACTACAACGACTTAACCATAACGAATGAAAGAAATAATACGTATCCTATGTTTCCTACCTTTTGGGAAGCGTATTTCTATTCTGTGGTGATCTTTCTATCAGCCGTTGTCCTTTCGGTTATCATAGGGATCGTGCTGGCATACGTTGTTTATTTGCTGCCATCTAAATGGTCAAAGTTCATCATGAAAGCAAGCTCATTAATGGAATCGACACCAGATCTATTCATCTTGATTGTCATACAGTATGTGGTTATTTTTACATTCAAACATACGGGGGTCTTGTTATTTCCCATCGTGGGGGCTCAAGAGAAGGTGTTTTTAGTGCCCATCCTCACGTTATCGATCCTGCCGTCCATTTTAGTCTTTCGCATCATTTTCCTCCTTATCAATGATGAGCTTACTAAAACGTATGTCTCCTTGGTCAAAAGCAAAGGGTTTTCTAAACACTATATCTTTTTTATTCATATTTTAAGAAACATTTCCTTCAGCCTATTAAATCACTCTAAAACCATCATTCTATTTATTTTATCCAGTCTCATCGTATTTGAGAGATTATTTAATATATACGGAATCACTCATTTCATTATCGCTTTTCCCCAGATGGAGGTCATCAGTTTTAGCCTCATTCTCTTTTATCTGCCTGTCTTTGTGCTTCTCTTCATTGTCAGAATGGTGTTAGAACGAACAACGGGACAAAAGGTGGTGATCTAAGTGTATAAACGCTTATTCAAGAATCCGGCTTTTCTAACAGGATTTATCTTTCTGTTCGGCATGCTGAGCATAAGCATTGCCTATTTTGTGATAAATGGGGATGAGGTTCCCAAAGTGGAATTAATGAAAGATGGGAAAGGGGGGATCATGAATCCACCGTACTCTCCTCTTCAATATCCCCCATTGGGAACAGATAATTTTAACCGGAACATTCTACTCTTAATCCTGGTAGGGGCCAAATACACGATTGGTACAGCTATTCTCGTGACCATGTGTAGAGTCATACCATCTGTCTTGATTGGTATGTTTGTACATTTTTACATGAAGCCCTTTAGGAAAATGCTGAATTCCATTGTAGATGCGGCCAATTTCTTTCCACCTTCTCTTTTAGCTTTTCTGCTCATGAATTGGGTCATGCTGGATGGTCCTTTAATGGATCCTGAGAATTTCCCTTATGATTTTACAGATAAATTGCTTATTTACTTTGCCATCCTTGTCGTCATGTCTCTCCCTTCATTGACGTTATTATTTACGAATGAATATGACAACATCATGAATTATGAATTTATCGACAGTTCAAAGGTTTTAGGCGCTACAAAGCGGCATTTCATCCTAAACCACATAAAACCGTTCATCGCTCCACAGATTATCCTTGTGTTCATCAGGGAGTTCATCATCGTCATGCTATTGATTGCTCACCTAGGGGTTTTGAGTATCTACATAGGAGGGTCTTCATTACAGACAGACCTTTTCGACAATAACGTTTTTGTTTCCTTATCCCATGAATGGTCCGGATTGCTTGGGAGCTGGTGGCCGTTTCTTTGGACGACTTATCCCTGGATTGCCTTTGTTCCGGTGATTTTCTTCACGTTAACGATTCTCTCTGCCAAATTGATGTTGATTGGAAGTACACGAGTGATAGAACATCCATTTGTTGGCAGGGAGAAGGAGGATAGCGTGGAGAGAGAAGGGGATGCATTTTATGGTAGTGAAGATGGATTTACGTTAGTAAGAAAGTCATTGCGTTAAGTGGGATAGATGAAGGAGTCATCCAGGGGATTGCACGCTCTTTTGATCGTCTATTAAGGTTAAAATAGTGACTTGAGAAACATATTAAATTCTTATCGATACTGAACTGAAGTCTAATCCAGGTATACTGTTCAGACTTCAGTTACTAGATTCTCTTCAGGTAATACTGCCTTCAATGGTCAAAAGAGAAGAGATAGAAATCGCTGGAGGATATCATCGAAATCTTTCTAGGTGAGCATATAGTTCGTGTGCCGTGTCCTTTATACACATTTTTCCATTTACTATAGTAAATCCCTAGAAAGTGAGGAAGTTATATGTTTTATTATGATTGCTGTTCTTCAGGAGGAACGTATAGTGGAGGGGTGCGGGGAAGACAAGGTGCCCAGGGGATACCAGGTCCTCCGGGTCCCCAGGGTGAACAAGGGCCGTCTGGTCAGTCTGTTACTTCTACCTCTTCTTATGCGGCGAATGCCAGCGGGACAGTCATTGATGTAGAGGTGGCAGGTACAAATATTCCCCTGCCGGATTATCAGAGCCTTCCAGCTTCGAGTATCACGGTGGATAGTACCAACACGTCATTCACCATTGGAGAAACAGGACGGTACAGATTGGCATACAAGATCAAAGTGGATAGTCCGGTATCGGCTGGTTCAAGGCTGACTCAAAATGGTTCAGAGATTCCCCCATCCGTTATTGCTCCTGCCGCTCCCGTCGAGTCCTTTCAATCCGAGTGCATCTATCCCATTTCGGCAGGGGAAACGATCTCCCTGCAATTGTTTGGGACAACTCTTTCAGGTCTTGTTTTAGATTCTGAAGAGATAACCTATTTAACCATCATGCGCATTGAATAAAAAAAGCTCCAGGGGTAGATTCCTGGGGCTTTATTAGCAATAGAATTGTGTATTTTGACATGCTTTACATACTGTTGAGATCGCCTGGTTACTCCGGGAAATCTTTCCGCAGCTGAATTCCACTTCGGCCACATTGCTGACGAAGCAATCGCACCTTGTCACGATGACCTGAAAAAAGATGGTGACCGTATCCCCAACGTCAATATCAGGAAGGGCTACACCGTATTGAGGATTCACTCCTGGGAATTGTACACCGTCGACATATAGACTGTCCTCAACAAAGATGCTTCCAGAAGGGATCTCATCAATGAATACAACGTTATCAGCCGGGACGACTCCATTATTGGTGATGGTGATTGTATAGGAAAGGACGTCTCCATTGAAAGCAAAAGGTTTGTCGACCCGTTTGACGATATCCAGTACGGCATCCCCTTCGTCAATTTGGACTCCGAGAGCGTTTGGCATATAGGCGTCTCCGGTGGAGGTGAAACGAAAGACGGCAGTGTTTTGGTTGTTGGGCAGGAGATTAAAGCCGCTGACGTTTGTGATGTCCCATCCCTGCCGGCCGGCTTCGATGTTGGTCTGTGTGAAAGGATCCTGGTTTCGGTCTCCGAAAGTCCCTGTCGTATCAAGGTTTCCTGAGTCGTCATTGATTTGGGAACCGAAGAAATTATCGACAGGGTTATTTGGACCTGACAAGAGTGTCAAAGAGACGGAATCGGGGCCGAATAACGCTTGGTCTCCGCCAATATTGGCATCTCCTTCCTGGGCGGAGATTAACAGCCTGCTGTCCACATCTCCTGAAGGGGGAGTCATGAAACCAGAGACGGTGATATCTACGATGGGGTTTGTATTGTTGTTCACGATTCCCTGTGCCCCCACGAATAAATTCATCGACCGATTAGGCAGGGTATCGTTAGCATAGACAACGGCAAGAGTCCAGCCTGTGTGGTTGGTGTTCGCAGTAGAAGCCAGCAATGGGTCAAGTAGACCGGGAACCCCTGATACGGTATACGTACCGGGACCTGCCGATTGGACAACGGCTGTTACGTCATTGGAACGCATATAAAAGCCTCGATCTATGTTGTTTACTGTAAAGATTGGCTGATTACTTGTGACGGGGTCGGGGGGGACGACAGTGTCGGTTGAAGATGGATCCGTTAAGGTGACAGAAGAATCAATCAGGAGGGAGATATCTTCGTCCCTTGAGAGATAGTTGCCTCCCCAGATGAGTTCAGCATACAGGACCGTACTGCCGGTTGGGATGACCAATTCCGCACTCGAGCTGTTTAATTGATAATCTGAAGTGGTGCCGGGAGGGAATGTCGGTTCCTGTAGATTAACATCAATCGTGGTAAACGCGCCGATGCTACCACTAGTTCCTGCCTCATTTTGATTCAATAATTGACTTAGACCGAGAGTATTGCCGGTAAAGGTCATGGAACCGCAGGTTCTGATGGTGAACCGATTAATAAATGGCATGGTTTTCACTCCTTTCTGTTATGTGATGAACCTTCTTCATTCAACTTCACAAATAACAGGATAATGAATGGTGAGACAGAAGCGGCCGGAACAAGTAGATCCTACCGTATCCCCGACACACTGTACCTCTATGCTCTCAAGACCGTTAACCGTTATTGCCTTGGATTGCCCCTGGTTTGATACAGACAGAAGAGGGGTCAGACTTCCATTCACTGTCCCTCTTACATTCATGAGACATCCGCTTCCATTGTAAATAATGAGGGAACCTGAAGGAGCCGGGGTTACGTCCAGAATGCTCCAGTATTCAACCCATTCGCTGTTACAAGGCTGTTCAATGTTTCCACAAAGTTCATTTTTCACTAACTGACATGCCGGTGTGGAGGGAGGCGGAGTAGGAGGGTAGATGTTTTGGCAGCCAGGCGGAGCCAGAACAGGCTGACACATTTGGTTATATTCTTTAAAATCCATTCAAACGTTCCTCCTTTCTGTAGAGACAAGGCTCCTGAAGAGGAGGCCTTGCAAACTGAAACACATACTGATTTGGGCGTTTATGATTGGAATGCAGTGTACTGAAGGTCGGCTTCAAACGTCCCGCTGCAAAAGGCTGTTGTATCATTGCCGGAACATACAACGGTTACACTCGTTAAGTTCGATACTTCCAGCACAAGTGATGATTGGGCAATGATGGTGTAGGATGGGAGAGCCGTACCGTTCTCACTTACGGTGACCGTCATCGTACAGTCCACGGAAGAATTGATGATGGAAATGATCCCGCTTGGTAATTCCTGAGCAGGTGTAGAAGTAACAGCAAACACTGTTGTGACAGTAGTCCCGTCACATGGGGAGCTGATGGGTGTACAACGCTTGATTCCAATTAACTGTTTCTTCGGTATAAAATCATTTGAACAAGTTACAGGACAGCAAAAAGAATTTGAAAGACACATGTTACGTACCTCCTTAAATGAATGATTCAGAACTAGTTTATTCATAGGACTTATTACCCGTATAAACGATTGTCCACCATAAATGTAATTTATTTACAATAATTAAGATTCTGTGGAATTGGTTGGAGTGTACGTAAGGAAAGAATAAGGATGAGGCGGTAGCAGATGTAGTAAAAGTGAAAGGTTTGGTTCAGTAAATGAGGATTGATTCTGTATGTATAAGGAAGAGCTACATAGCTGAAGAAAGAGTATTGATTAAATTGTAAAAATTTGAAATAATTGGTTTTAATTAATGATGAAATGCAATGATAATAAGGAAAAGAATGTTGATCGAGGATGGACTGGGTATCAAACAGTGACCACGACAGCGGTAGGTTGGCGTAAAAAAGAAATAAAACCGAAACACGTGCAGCGCTCTTTTTAATTACATTCAATGAGGCAGGTATTTTGTTTGGACATTCTATCTATAATCCTTTTCATTTTATTAGTAAACTATTTTGTTATCAAAAAAACAGACATAAATTTTATACATATTTCATCTATAATTGTTCTTCCGTTTATTCCTGCCAGCGCGTATGTGTGGTTGGAGATGCAAAAAAACGACCATGAATTCTGGTTGGCATTCCTTGAAAGCGGTTCAGCTTATCTTTCAATCATCGGACTCCCGCTAGTAATCTGGTTGATCATATGCTTTGCGTTTTTCTATTGTCTTGCTTGTATCCTATTAATAATTGAGTTTCTTCTGGTTAGAAAATTCAGTAAGTCATGACCAGGTGCTCATTTTAACGATGTGTACTCAGAATGCCTCATGATAGGCAGAGCGTGGAAGAACGATTGATATTCAGGAAAAAGAGGGATAGGGATGGATTATTATTACTTTAGAATCGGTTTTACAGTCATATTGATCATCTTGTTAACTTTAGCTGCCTTTGCCATTGACTTCATCGGCAAGACCCTGGAAAGGATGATCAACCCTAAATATGTGAACATCACCGTTATTTTGCTACTTTTATTGTTCATGGTGAGTGGATCCTATGGAGTCAGCCGGTTAGGGAACTGGAGCTTTATTGATACGGTCTTTATTCTAAGCTTGTGTTTCTTTGGAATGGGGTGGATGACCAATATTACCAATAAGGCAAGCAGGAATTCTGCGGGTACCGCAGCCAAGTTCATTACGAACAATGAATATAAGCATCAGTATGAAGCAGCGAGTTCCTCAGGAGTGAGCTTATATTTTATCTCAAGTTTGGTTTTCCTTATAGGGAGCTGGGGGATAGCTTTTCTACTGGCGTTTACCTAATCTCATAAGGGTATTGTATCCTCCTGTCTGAAATCTATAGGCCGTTAAGAAAAGAGGAATCATTTAACAAAGTGTTTGTTCATTAATACTCAAAAACAAAATGAGTCTGACTTTGGATGTAAGTAGATAAAAAAATAACTTTCATGCATGAAGGCAGACACGATATTCGTTTAATGAATTTCCAGTCATAATGCCAACAACTTAACAGATAATAATGGTGAAAGGGAAATGAGTACTTTCTAATCTAAACGAAGAGGTGTTTCGTTTGAATTTGAATCAATTGTTATCGCTTTTCAATAGAAGAACCAGATCTTCTATTTTAAATATGTTGGGCAGAAAAAGAAGAACGAACAGAACGATGATTTGGGGAACGGTTTTAAGTCTTGCCATGAGTGCTGCTGCCTATGGACTGAACAGAAGGAGTATGAACAGCAACATCGGACGTACGTTCCAGAATTTAGTGAATACCATACCGCTAAGAGGCGCGAAGCCAAACCTGGCTTCTATTAACGAATTTGCCAATGAATTAGCTCCTGATCAGAACCAAATGAAGAAGCAATAGTACGAAGCCCACTCAGGTGGGCTTTCGTTATGGTTGGATGATCTCCATGATCCAGTCTTTCAAATCAACGATTCGTAAGTTCTCGATGCTTTTATTGGTTCCTGACACTATGAGTGGAACGAGTGAATCCACTTTGTGCATGGAGCCATGGGCAGCTCCGCCGGAATGCTCAGGAGAACTTTCCCCTATAAATTCATATCCCGGTTTGGCATCAGTGATAAGAAAGCGGCCATTTTGTGATGTTGCTGCTCCATATAGCCTTGCTAAAGCATCAGGGTAAATACCATAGCTGATGTTATTCCCTTTCATGTTCATATCGAGAATCTCAAGGTTCCCTTTTACGGACCATGACTGTTGATAGTTATCCTGATAGGGCCCCCCTGGTTGAAATGACAGCTCCCCTTGATGATCTGGGGAAATGACGTTGATCCGTTCATTGTCCTTCCAGGCTATCCAAGAAATCCGTTCCTCTTTCTGTACTGTTCTCACCACTTGCCGCAGTTGAATATCCTCTTTAAGAATATAGAGATACGCCATCCGTTCATTGGCGGTGATCACCACCTCGTCTTTAGCCTGTACCGCTTCGCCTAGCTCCAATATGGTGTATTCAGATAGTTCTTTCCTAAGGTCAATGAGGGCTTCTTTTTTATTTGCTTTCACTGAGGACTGGTTGCTGTCACCCGTGATGACCCAGACGATATTCTCGAGTGCATCGTTCCAATCAGGGAAGCTATTCAGAACATGTTGGAGCTGTTCATCCGTCTTTTCTATTCCCTTAAGTGTGGAGGGCCCTTTTCTGTGTACCGCATGATCATTTTCCGGTAAATACATGATTGTAAAGGAAGGCAATTGGTTATTCCGTATAAGGTGTCTCAATTCTTCTGCTGCAAAAGAATCATTGAGGCCGAAGCGATTGACGATATGATTGTTTTCCCGATTCCCTCTCGAAAACAATCCTAATGACAGCGTTTCAGGGCCCTTGGTTTCGACTTCTTCAGGCAGATCGGTCATTTTCGAAATGAACCCGGGGACCTTCAGGGTGTGAGAATAATTTCCACGGTAAATCAAAGCGTTTATGGAAGCAGTCTTGAAGCCTGCATTGTCCAGGTCTTCATGTATGGTGCTTACCTGGCTGCTCAAGTCTAGATTGTTATAAGCATACAGACCATCCTTGGCAAAATTATCCACACCCAGCTTTAACACTTCAAATAACCCATTTCCATAGGTAATGATTCGCTGTTCGTCATCATCAAACCAGACAAGCCCTGGAATTTTATGCTGATCCGGATAAGTGCCTGTAATGAACGAACTGTCGATCGTCACCGACATGGTCGGATACGAACTGACCAGATCCGTGCTGTATTGGCCGTTCTTTTTAATAAATTCCAGAGCAGGGGCTTTCCCTTCCTCAATGGCCTTATTCAACGATTGATCCATTAATGAGTCAATGATGAGGAGAATTACTTTCGGGTGGGACTCGCTTGCCGGTTTTAAGAGGCAGTGGCATCTTCGTATCGAGGGGCGATACCGGACTGCTGCCGGTACAGCCGGCAGCGAAATAAGGAAAGAAAAAATAACGAATACACGTTTTATCATGACTTCATCCCCAGTAATGGTTTGTTTTTCTTTCTTTTTAGTATGAACAGATGAATTGAATTAATGAGTAATATAAACTAAAAGAAGGGGGACTGGTCTTTGGGTGTTGTGAAAGTCTTATAAGAATCATAAACAATTCCAGATATGTTTGATGATTTGCCCCGTATCTAGAGACAATGGTTGTCATAAGGTGAAAATTCCGGTGTTTTGAAGATTGAGCTATTGAAGAACCTTATGAGGATATAAAGTGTAGCTGATACGTAAGTGGTCAACAAATCTTACTAATGTTATTTACGAAGAGCAGTTACGATTTTGAGAGTGGCCCATTTTAGAGATTGGACAGAATAGGGGGGATATATATGTTTTGGATATTTTTGATAATCCTGGTTGTGTGTCTTCCAGCCATCATTGTTTGGGAAAGGGAATTAAGAAACAGCAGACCCTATTTACTTCTGGCTCCGTATTCTTTATTATTCTTTTTCGTTTCAATGACATTATATACAGGAATTGAAACGTATGACCTTATAGAACTTCCTTATCATACACTATTATTTATCATAATAATCTTTGGCGTTTTGCTGTTTGGAAGTTTTGTAAATGCCATTTTCAATGGAAATGATGAAGATAAAGAATTGGGTGTAGCATTCTTTAAAGGGATTGGACTTGTAATTGCTGTAGGTGCAATTTTATTACTCATAATAAAATATATTTAAATGCCATTGTGCATATTGCGTTAACGGTGATAGCTGAAGATAACAGCAACCCCTAACACTTGAAATGTTCAAATATTTAAAGAAAACGAAAATGGAAAAGGTGCAATACATGATACGTTTTGAACCAAATGACATAAACAAATGGAAGATTGAACTAGAAATCATGAATTCAAATTCATCTTATAATTTGATGTCAAAAGATAAAAGCATCCTTCAGTTCGATGATATTCAATCTGAGTTTGAAGAATCCAAGAAATTCAATACCACTCGGTTATTTATTAAGGAGGGGGAAGATTACATAGGTTTAGTGGATTACTGCTTACATAATCCCTCGGATCAGACCCCGTGGATCAGCCTATTTGTCATCCATAAGCAATTCCAGGGAGCCGGAAATTCTCGCAGAGCCTTCCTGCAAGTAGAAGAACGGATTAGACAGGAAGGAAAGAAAAAATGTCGTCTGGCCGTTCATAAGGTGAATGAGAAAGGGTTAGTGTTTTGGACTGGATTAGGCTTTAGTGAATTTAAAGAAGTCACATTTGAAGGAAAACCACACTACTGTCTAGAAAAGGATTTATAAGATCTTATTCAACAAAAGGGGGCTTATCTCGAATAGGATAGGCTCCTTTTTTCAATTTAAACGAAGTAGGCGATCATAAATGAATAAAGTGATAGATAAACTTGAGGAAATAGGGGATGGAGAGATGTAGGGATAACTATTTATTCCACTAAAGAAATGAGACATACCCACTCATCAAATAGTGAGCTCATAGTCCCTCTTGCATCAGCAACAAAAGTAGCCATCGCCTTTAGTGTGGCGAAATGGGTAGAAGAGGATCTATTGAAATGGGATGACTTAGTTGAAGAAGTCGAGTTTAATCCAGAAGAGGACAGCAAGGAACTTTATCCTCACCTACAAGAAAGAAATACGCTTCCTTTAAGAGAGGCGGTTGATGTGATGATCGCTTGTCACGATAGCTGTGTTGCCAAGTGTATTGTGAATTTTTGTGGTGGCTGGGAAAAGGTAAACCATTCCATCCAAATTTACTATCCGTCCATCCATGTGACTGAAAACCCAAGAGCGATGGAAAACAAATGTCAGCTAAACCACATGCTCGATCTAATGATACATATCTATCAAGGTTACCAAACACATCCTCTTCTATGGACGCCGATCATAAATGGCCTGGTTAGACAAAAGGGAGACGTCATCACGATTCCAACCCACCATCTAAACCATATGACAGGTGGTTTAAACAATGCTGTCATTGATATGGGAATTATCGGCGAATTCCATAAACATCCTTCTATTTTTGCATTAGGGGCTATTCATTTACCTGATCGATTTAACAGTCAGATTGCAGATAACAAGATTATTGAAGCCATGAAATTGCTTTATGGTGAGTATTTAAAATTGTAAGTTAGTGTATTGCATTTAATTATCATTAGAGTTATGATGTTATAATTTGCAAAATTATAACTACTTTAATAGTGAGGTTTACTAATGGAAGAAATCATACAACGGACCATGCAAAGGAAAAGGATTGCTCTGGAGATATTAAATGAACTAAAACTTCTAGAAAAGTGGGGAGAAGTAGGTGAAGTGCATTTAGTTGGAGCTACAGCTTATAACCTCATGGTAAAACATGATATCGATATAGAGACCTTCTGTAGCTATCCATGTTCTCAAAACGTATTTCAAGTACTCTCAGAATTGGCCACTCATAGAGGTGTGGAAGAAATTAAATATAATAACTATTTGAATTCCTCATTTAATGGTCTATACACTAAGTTAACTTATCGCTATCCAGATGATAGTGAAGGTACTTTATGGAATATAGACATGTGGCTTTTTCCTTCAAGCCATACAGGTCCATTATCTAGAGACTTAGTGGAATTTATAAATGGAGTGGCAACGGATGAAAGTCGTCTATCGATATTAAAGATCAAGGAACAACTTGTAAAATTGGGATTTAATTATCCATCTGTATTTGTATACAGAGCTGTCTTGATTGATGGTATTGAGAAGATTGATGATTTCTTAGGTTGGATTAAGAATCAAAATGTAAATGAGACTTTTAAATTGGAGACTTTGAGTAGAGGAACAAGAAATGAGAATTAAATGGTGATATCAACCCGATTACTCACTCTTAACTACATAACTTAAGTTTCATCTAGCTCAACTTTGAGAAAAAATGATGGAAGGGGGTATATTATGCCAGGAAATAAAGGGATTTGGGAAAAACAATATGGGAATGTAGAAGATAATTTGTGGGGGTTAAACCCAATAGGAACATTGGTTGATTACTCAGTTTTAGTGAAAAAAGGAAAAGTGTTAGACTTAGGTATTGGTGAAGGCAGGAACGCTCTCTATTTTGCTAGAAAGGGGTATGAGGTTGAAGGTGTAGACATTTCAGAAACAGCAATCAAACGCTCATTAACCTCGGCCAAAGAAATAGGGGTAACCATCAAAGCAGAAGTAAATGATTTGACCCGTTTTCAAATAGAGGAAAATGCGTATTCTTTGATCATACTCGCAAATGTCCTCAATTTTTTTACTGAAGAGGAGATAAAAGATATTATCATCAGGGCGAAGAAGGGATTAATACATGGTGGGCTAATATATATCAACGTTTTTGATGTTAATGATCCAAGCTACCATAAGAATGTCAAAAGTGCTCAAAAGATAAATGAATTTACATTTTATCGCCCCAAGTCAGGTACCTATATACACTTTTTCACTAAAAAAGAATTAAATAATTATTTTGGAGGATATCAAAAAATAAAGTCTTCTGAGACCTTTATGCTGGATATAGGTCACGATGAGCCACATTATCATAGTATTATTGAAATGTTATATAAAAAATAGAAAAGATGGACTTTTTAATGAAAGAATTCAATAAACAGGAGCTTAACCAGAATAGGATAAGCTCTTTTTTTGTTGAATTTTTTCTTGTATAGAGAAAGGGGATTTGAAATAATTGGTATAAAGTTGAAGGCAGGATAACGGGAAATTTACTATATTGGAGAACGTATTTGACTGGAGTGTGTATAATGACACCTACAAAAAAAGCTTACGGGTACGTCACTAGAGTAAGGGATAAGAGGACACAAGTATTGGTATTTCGACACAAAGGTATTCCCGAGGCAGGTATCCAAATACCTAAAGGAACTGTAAGTGAAGGTGAAAACACGCTTAACGCAGTCATAAGAGAAATGAAAGAGGAAACGGGTATTCAAAGGTTTGAAGTGGAAAAATTAATATCAGTAGATTACTGGGAAACGGATGATGGTGCTGTACACAATAGGTATTTTTATAAAATAGTTTGTCATGAAATGGCTGATGAATGGGAGCACAACCCAACAGGTGGCGGAGAAGAAAAAGGACTTACCTTTCAATTTTTTTGGATATCATCTGATGAAGAAGTTGAATTAATTAGAGGTCACGCAGACTATTTAAAGACGATTTTCAATGATAAATGATATAACCGCAAAAAAACTGAAGGGAAGTACATGACCTTGATTCTTAGTAACAGGAATAATCCATCTTTTGTACCCTTATTGAATCACGTTAAGGATACATTTAATCGTGTAATCTGTTCAGGAGCATCCACTCTTGTGATTCATAAGGATTCAGTTGTATTAGAAGAGTATATTGGCAAACAATCAGCTGCTAATGAGGCTAGAAGAGTTCAGGAGGATACTCAGTTTCATGTAGCTTCCGTGAGGAAAAGCTATATCGGCTTTTCCATTTCATATGCAGTGTACTATGGATACATAAACAGTATAGACGACCTGGTTTTGTCCTATTTGCCTGACTTGGACGAGACCATATGGAAAGAAACAACGATCAGACATTTACTTACTCATACTCATGGACTAAAACAAGAGGGAGATAAAATCGTCCGAGAGTTTCCATCAGGAACAAGCTGGTCCTATAAACAAATTGGTATCGAGGCATTAACCCGAATCGTAAAACAAACAACAAATCAATCCGTCGCAGATATTTTACATAACAACGTCTTTATTCCATTAGGTTTTAACGAATCCAATTGGTATTCCCATAAACACAATCAACTGGTTGATGTGATATTACGTTATGAAGGGGATGAAGACTGGAGGACAAGTGAAAGTACAGAAGGAGACAAAATGAATATGTATGTATCGACCAGAGAGTTAGCTTATTGGGGGTATTTCCATTTAAAAAAAGGAAACATCAATGGTAAGCAAATTGTCCCAAGAGAAATCATAGAGATGTCCACTTCTCTTCAAAGTCCATCCACCCTCCATAACGATTTACCTCAAAATGGTTTCTTATGGTTCGTTAAAGATTTACCTGCCAGAAAGACAGAGATAGGACACCATGTACCCAAAGGTTCTTATCAAATTCTTGGCTTCACCAATGTAACCTTATTAGTTATTCCCGAAGAAGAAATAGTGGCAGTTCGTATGTTTAATAGTTTTGGCTCTCCAGAAGGCTTTGACTACTTAGCTGATGTAAGATCATTTGGCGATACGGTTATGGAGTGTGTAAAACAGTATTAAGTCAACGTATTCCATATATGACGGAGGTTCCTTAATGAATAATGTAGCCCCAACCATTACAGGTGAAAGAGTGATTCTAAGAAAGCCCAGAGATAGTGATATCATTGACCGTTACAAGTGTGGAAGAAGTAAAGAGTTAGTGAGGATGTATGGTGGCGATACAACAAGTATCCAACCACTTACGATGGAGGAAGCTACAAACTTTGTGGATAAAATTAGAAAAAATAAACTTGAATGGTGTATTGAATATCAAGAACGATGCATTGGATCAGCTCGATTAACTGTAAATGAAGAGGATAACCGAGCCCGCTATGCAGTGGGAATTTTCGATACCACAGAACTTGGAAAAGGAATGGGGACAGAAATTACACAATTACTTTTACGATTTGCTTTTGAGGAACTCAATCTTCATAGAGTGGATTTACGAGTCCTGGAATATAACATTCGAGCCATACGATGTTATGAAAAATGCGGTTTTACAAAAGAAGGTGTTGAAAGAGAAGGCGCACTAATAGAAGGTAAATATGAGACAGATGTTTTTATGAGTATTCTTGATAGAGAGTATAGGAGAATGAAATGATTCTTCTTTACTCTATAAAGTGGAATGGATGAATGATGTTGGCTCAATTTTAGGTGAAATTAAGTTTATAATGAATGCTACTAGGGCCTTCTTTTTCTAATCTATTTTAAGGAGCAAATTCTTGATGATTATCAAAATTGACTTTGGCGACGATTTTATCCAATACATTTCTTGTTCAGCAAAAGTAGGCAGGAAGATCAACAACATTCAGGAGGACTTTCTAAGTTGGATTTTTGACAAAGAAAAGAATACAACGTATTGGACTATTGAAAATGGAGAAAGAATGCACCCTGCATATGATGCAGAAGCATTAGTTGAATGGTTAAACAATGTAAGGTTTAAGCGAGGGAAAGCAAAAGCTAAATTAATCAAGGAAACTCATTTAAGTGTGAAGAAGAGTGTATATTTTTAGAGAGTATATTTCAACTATAACGATTTATGGCTATGATATTGATCTGAAGCGATTGTTAAATAGCTTCCTTCTTATGAAAGGGGAAATGAATGGTGGGGTGGGCAATCTTAATAGCCATTGCTTATTTACCGATTATCTATAAAATCCACAAGCGATTATCCTGGTTAGAAGATGAAGTCACTAGACTGAAAAACGAAAATAAAAAATTAATCGATTAAGAAACATTCCACAACTGGGACGTTTTTGAAGAGTAAAGGCAACTGCTCATTCAACTGATTTTTCTTGTTCTGCGATTGGGTTTCCTGCTGTTGCCTATTTTCTAATGGCCTATGTATTCATTGACCTTTAGATTACGTAGAAATTGAAGTGAAAAGTTAAACTGCGCTCTCTGAGATAAGGTGGGAATAGGCTTGGAACCAAAATGGGTAGAATATGTTCTCTTGTTTTCTTCGTTATTATCATTTGTGATTATTTTCTCCAATCGTTTAAAGTTATTGTATGTAATTTTTAAGGTGTGTTATCTTGCTTTAGTGCTTTTGATTGCCATTTCTTATACTAAGTTTGTAATTGATACAGAAAGTTTCCTGATTGATACAGGTGCTTTTATCTACGGGAGTATTCTTGTTGGTGTTGGTTTATGGGGGTGGATAAAGTTTGATCCTCTAGATGACAGTCCAACACAAAGTTATATCCATACGATTCTCTTCTTGTACGTTTATAGTGAAGTGCTGATGTTATTTCTGTTTATTTTACATTTGTTGGGGATTTATCGCTTTTAGTTAAGAGAGCTTATCTTGAATACGATAAGCTTTTTTTGTTTGAAAAAATAGATTGAGTTTATTAAACTGATTTGAAATAATTGGTATTAAATGTATTGAATTGAAGAGCGGTTTAGTCCAAAAGAAAACTATAAAGGGGAATAACATGCATAGCACATTTTCAAATAATATTATGGAGTCTTATAACAAACAAGCAATTGAACGAAATTCATCTATAGTACAGGACTGGAAGGTTAAACAAAGAGAGCTTTTTTTGAATCGAATTCATAATGAAAGTTATAGCACTTTATTGGAAATTGGAGCAGGAACAGGGAAAGATAGTCTATTTTTTAATGAGCAGGGCTTAAATACATACAGTACCGATATTTCATCTGAAATGATTAGGTTGTGTAAGGAAAAGGGTTTAAACGCGGCTGTTATGAGCTTTTACAATCTTGATTTTCCTAATCATCACTTTGATTCCATTTGGAGTCTTAATTGTCTTCTACACGTTCCAAAAGAAGACATTAGAGGTGTCTTAAATGAAATAAAAAGAGTGTTAAAACCATCTGGATTATTTTATTTAGGAGTTTACGGGGGTGAAAACTCTGAAGGAGTTTGGGAAGAAGATCCTTATACCCCTAAGAGATTTTTCTCCTTTTATGATGATAAATCTTTAAAAGAATTAGTATCAGAGATGTTTCATTTAGAGCATTTTGAAGTAGTACCAAAAGAAATAGTTGGCGGGGAATTTCACTTTCAATCAGTTATTTTGAGAAACAAGTAGAGCTTTACAAAAGTAGGAGGTTAGAGGGTGAACATTAGGATAAGGAGATTTTTATGAGTAAATTCGTTGTATATTTTGCAATTAGCATCCCATTACTTGTTGCCATTCTTCTATTAAGGTTTATTGAACTGATCGACAACTTAGTATTTCTAGTAGTAGTGAATGGCTTTATTATCTTTTTACATGCACTCAGAAAGAAATTAAAAATCAGCTTCGAATCTAATTTCTTTATGAAACGTAACAGTGGTGATAGCTAATAATCGGGCAGCAGGTTTTCTGCTTTTGGTTTGAAGGGGGATTTTTGAGTGGAATTAGTAATGTCCTTAGTAATCGGCATTTTGATCATGTGTGCAGTTTATTTAATTCTATCTAAAAATCTTCTAAGAATGATTATTGGGACAGGACTTCTCAGTCACGGGGCTCATCTCTTGCTGATAACAATGGGAGGATTACCCAAGGGAGAAGAAGCACCCCCCCATAATGGGAGAACATTCTCCTAAAGGATATATTGATCCTCTTCCTCAGGCATTGATTCTAACGGCCATTGTTATCAGTTTTGGAGTAACTGCCTTTTTCTTAGTGTTGGCATACAGAGTTTATCAGGAGCTTGGAACGGATGATATGGAGAGAATGAAAGAAAACGAGTAAAAGAGTTATTCTGACTGTCGTCACCTTTTTCTTTGTTTCATTAAAGAGCGGGATGGTTGAATCTAAAGGAGTTAATGTTATGGGGGAAATCATAAATATTAAAGCAATGAAGTATCCAGGGGTATTGCATTATGAATGGGAAGGAGAACTGGTTAGCAAGACATCAGAGTATGTGATGGTGCTGTGTAAACCAGGTAGAAAGTTAAAGCATTACTCAAAAAACACTACATTTACCATTGATCATACATCATTGGAATTCTTCTCCCTTAAGAATGGTTTTACCGTAGCGATGGAAGTTGAAAATGGAAAAATTGTCTCCTATTATTGCAATGTTGCTTTGCCATCGGTGCTAAGAGGCAATGAAATTTCTTTTGTTGATTTGGACTTAGACCTCGTAAAAAAAACAAAATGAGGATTGGAAAGTGATTGATGAAGAAGAATTTGAAATAAATAGCTGCAAATATCATTATCCTCTTGAACTAAAAGAAGGTGCGATTCGTTCGTTAGAAGAGATGAAATGTAGGGTGGAAAAGAAGGAATTTCCTTTTAATGATTCCATTTTAGAAAGATTTATAGCCGTGCTTCCGTTATAGGAATCGTTAATAGTATGATCATAGATTGGCTACCTATACCCATAATGAGGTAGGTAATTGGAGTAAGGTTGTCTACAGAAACAATCGTTACATAGATTCATTCATTATGTAGGGTGAAAAAATAAGGAGGGATTGTATGTGGTGGGAGTATTATGGAGATGCAGTGATTACAGTAGCCATTTTGTCAGTCTTTTTGATCGTGATGTCAATTCACTTCTTTAGAGCAGAAAGTAGAAAAGGGTTCATTATTCCTTTTTTAATATCATTCACAGGTTACATATCCTTTGTATTAGGTATTGTCTTTATCAGAGGATGGAGTGGTATAGGTTTTATAGTTTATGGCGCGATCATCATGGGGATAGGTATCCTTTATTATCTTGGAGCGGGAGTATATAAAAGGATTAAGTACCGGTGAGTTAGTGTGAATTTCCCACTAGCGATAGCCTCCTGTCTACAATTCCAAAGTCCTTTATGATTAACCCTGACAATAATCATCAAAGGGTCGTTTCGTTTGTGAGTGGATGATGAGTTTGCCAGCTTTGGAGAGTGTGGACATAGAACGGGAAGGTTCAGAAGACAAGAGAAAGAAATGAATCCTTTACATTCAACTTTATTGGCAGTACCTAAAGGAATAATGAATGAGAGGCAAATTATAAATAAACCAATCAGGAGACTCCCATGGAAATTTCATTAATCAGACACGGCAAATCGCTGTGTAATGACAATACACCCATTCCTTACAGTACCTTCAAAGAATGGGTAGAAGAGTATGATAATGCAGGCGTCCTCGAAGAAGAGACGTATCCTTCTAAGTCTATTGAAAAAGTTTCTTCTAGTCATCTTGTATTCACCAGTCATTTGAAAAGGGCTGTTCATTCGGCCAGTATCCTAAGCCCTACGATCACCCCTGAAATAGACGCAACATTCAGGGAAGTAGAACTTCCAACTCTGGTAAAGGTCCATGAAAAGATACTATTCCCACCGACTGTTTGGCTCGTGATCGTAAGAATGATTTGGTTCCTGGGATATTCTAAAGGCTGTGAGTCTTCTAAACATGCAAAGGAACGCGCTGTCCGAGCGACAGAACAACTAAGTGAAGCTGCCCGAAAACATCATCACATTGTGTTAGTCGGTCACGGGTTCTTTAATAAAATGATTGCCAAGGAACTGAAACGGAACGGTTGGAAAAATAGAAAAATGAGTACGAAACATTGGGTATGTCATACATTTTCAATGAGTAATGAATGAGGGCTTCCCCAATAAGGAAGCTTCTTTTTTATGGAATTTAGTTATTGAGTTTAAACTTTTTATTTGAAATAATTGGTATAAATGATAAAGGCAGCCATTAAAGCTCCTATACTGAGGGTGAGACGAGTGAAAGAAACGATAAAGGACACAGGTTATTTTCGTTTGTATGCTTTAGGTGAGGGAGTCTATGCAGCGATTTCAAAACCGGGACAAGGTGCCTGGAGCAATGCGGGGATTGTTGATCTGGGAGAGGAATTACTGGTTTTCGATTCGTTTGCCACTCCTTCCGCTGGAGCGGAGCTTAAGAAGCAAGCCGAAGAGATGACGGGGAAAAAGGTAAAGTACGTGATAAACAGTCATTATCACGGAGATCATGTATTTGGGAATCAAGCATTTTCCGATGCAACGATCATTTCCACTTCCTTAACAAGAAAATGGTGTGAAGAGAAAAATAAAATGGGAGATTTGCAGAAGGAAATAGAAGAAACGGAAGAATATTTGAACAATCTTAAGAATCAAATCGATGGAACGGAAGATACGGTCCTGAAGGAGAGTCTCACAAATCAATACAACGAAATGTCCAAGATTTTAAAGGACTTACCTCATTTAAAGGTGGTGCTTCCATCCGTTATGTTTCACGAAACCTTGGTGATTGAGGGGTCCAAAAGAAAGGTTGAACTGCACTGTTTTGGGGGCGGCCATTCGCCAAGTGACACATTCATGTATTTACCTGCAGAGAAGATTGGGTTCATGGGCGATCTCGTAACGGTTGATTTACATGTACCGATTCATCATCCTGAAGAATTCAGGGCCATTCTAGGTAAAGTGAAGCAGCTGGATATGGACAGGATCGTACCTGGTCACGGGTCTCCTGGAAAAAGTGAGTTGCTAGGTACGATGGAAGAGTACGTATCCTTTTTGATAGAAAAAACGAAAGAAGCAGTGGAAAAAAGCATCCCGTTTGAGGTCTTTGCTTCAAATGTGGAGATACCTGCGGAGTATATGAAGTGGCAGGGTGTTCATGGAGTTAGGGGGAATATATCTAAGGTGTACGGATTTTATTCAAGCCTTACTCTTTGACAATACCAATAAAGATTAGGAGATTTATAAATGAGTATCATTGAAAAGTCATATCTCAGTAGTGAAGATCTTATTTCACTCCCAACCTTATCAGATATCAACATAAGTGAAGATGGTCAACACGTGGCATTTGTCAGAACCACAGCTGACTGGAAAGACAATACATATCGACATCACATTTGGATGTATGAAAAAAATGAAGAAGGCTATTCATTAACATCCAACGATCGAGAGGGGACATCCCCATTATGGTCACCAGATTCCCGGCATATTGCCTACCTTGGTTCCGCTGGTGACGGGGATGAGAAGAATCAGATCTTTGTTGAGTCAATTCATGGGCAGAACAGGGCTCAAATCACTGATGAAAAAGAAGGAGTCAGTCAATTCAAATGGGAGCCTACGGGCAAGGGTTTATATTATGTCGCCCAGTCAAATGAATCTGAGGAAATCAAGGGACGCAAGGAGATAGAGGGAGATTTCCATCATGCAGGCAGGGAAGATCAGAATCATTGTTTATATTACCGTGAGCTGGGAAGCGACAACAGCGTGAATCAACTGACTGACGGTAAAAATTTTCATATCCGTGCATTCGATCTTTCAAGTAAAGGGGACAAGATTGTATGGATGGCTACCCCAAGCCCGGATGGGGAAGATGATCTGAATCGGGACCTGTACATTCTGGATCTTCCATCTCGTCATGTACAAAAGCTGAATCGAAATAAGCTATTGGGGGAGAGCGTTTGCTTTTCGCCGGATGCTACTAAAATATGCTATACAGCAAGCATAAGGGAAAAGGATTACTATAAGACCCGCATAAAGGATCGTACATTAGAAATCTATCATCTTACGAGTGGAGAAGTCACTCAACCTTTATTGGAAGTTGATCCTACGGTGACACCAATCAGGTGGACAGCTAAAGGAATTCTCATAAGATGGCAGGATCATACGAATGTTCTGCTTGGGCTGCTGTCAGAGGACGGCAAGGTGGACATGTTAAGTGAAACGACAGATTGCTTTATCATGGAGGCTTCCATATCAGGGAATGGAGAGCATCTATCCTACAGTAAGGCCACGTCCAATGAGACCTTTGAAATCTATCTGAACGATAAAAAAATAACCAATGAAAATCGGCTATTCAAGGAAAAACAGAAAAGCAACAGGGAGATCATCACCTGGAAAAGCAGTGATGACCTTGAAATAGAAGGGGTGCTCTCAACCCCGGCAGACTTCGATCCAAACAAGCAATATCCTTTATTGGTACTCATCCATGGTGGTCCAGATTGGGCAGCCTTCCCCATCCATTCAGGCTGTTTCAATGAAAAATACCCTGTTGAACCGTTTATTGAAAAGGGCTTTATCGTCTTAGAACCAAACTACAGGGGCAGTTCAGGCTATGGGAATGAATTCTTAAAAGCCAGCTACAGAAACCTGGGAATCGGTGACTACGAAGATGTCATATCCGGAGTGGATGCACTGATTGACAGGGGAATGGCAGACAAGGATCGGGTAGGGGTTATGGGATGGAGTCAGGGAGGATTTATATCCGCCTTCTGTACTACCTACAGTGATCGATTTAAGGCGATTTCAGTAGGAGGCGGGATTACAAATTGGCGCAACCATTATGAGAATACAGATATGCCTTCCTTTATTCAGATGTATTTAGGAGATACTCCATGGAATGATCCGGAGATCTATATGAAAGCATCCCCCATGACCTATCTAGAGTCAGCCTGTACTCCCACCTTGATCCAACACGGCGAAAAGGATGCAAGAGTTCCTGCTTCCAATGCCTACGAACTCTATCAAGGGCTAAGGATATGGGTGTGAATACAGAATTAACGATCTTTAAAGGAATGGCCTATCGTTCCGAACAGCCACGAATGAATCTGGCGATTATGAAGCAGAATCTGATGTGGTTTTCACATTATCTTCTTGGGGAAAGCATGAAGGATTTTAGGGTTTTATGATTCATAGAAGGATACGTGCACAGGATAGATAAAGATATTCGGAGGCATGTCATCGGCTTCTAATGTATTTAATTTTGGGGTCTTCTAATAAAGGGATGTTCATTTTGTTTACTAACATTTTGGTTCTCTAATCCCGACACATGCTCAGAAATTTGATTGGAGCATGGTGGAGAGAAAATCAACTTCTACTTTCTTCTTCAGGATTGCAACAATGCTTACGAAAAGAACTTTCCAAAAAGAGAGTATGTTACAGCAAAAGCTGTAACATACTCTCTTCTTTAACCGACCTCTTGTTTTTCTCGTGTAAGGAAATGGGAATTAGGCTTGAAAAAAGTAGTTGCAAAATAATACAATCCAGGTAAAACTATGGCCGAACCAACAATTAAATAGGCGTGACGTGTACTGAAATCTATAATAGAAGAGGAAGCAAATAAGATTCCTAAAGGCATCGTCACCCTAATGAACAGTAATCTTACTGCACTTAGCTGTGTGAGACGATCTTTTGGAGCCTCTTTCTGAAAGATAGCCGCATTCTGGGCATTGAAGAGAGGGAACAAAATGCCACCACATAATTCACATATCCAAGCCAATGGAATTGATTGAACAAAATTCAAGAATACGAAAGAAAGGCCGCCTCCTATTAAGCCCACGTACATCGTTCGAAAGGTTTTTGGTAATCTGGTTAATAAAATCATTCCAAGTGCATAGCCAACAGGAAAAGCACCAGAAAATATACCATATTGCCATGCCTCACCGTTAAGATCACCGCGGATAAAAGGGACACTTAACACTAAGGTTGCTCCTACTGCAAACTGTACAGTAGATGAAAGAATAGTAAGTCGTAGAAGGTGAGGGTATTTAAAGAAGGTTTTGTATCCTTCCTTCATCTCTGTCCACCAAAGCTTCTTTGTCCATGCTGCCATCTTTTTCATGCTGGTTTGAGGAATTTGTGAGAGTGCGAAATAGCTGACAAGGAACATGACCGAGGAAAAAACGTAAATGAAATGCGTAGGGCTGACTACAAGTAATAATGAAGTTGCTCCAGGAGCAAGAAAACTCATAAGCCTGATGGTCCCATCCAGTAGACCATTCGCATCTGCCAGCTCTTTATCCTCACAAATATCAGGCAATAGTGAAAATGACAGGCTGGCGTAAATGGGTTGCATCAATCCCAAGAGACATTGCAGAAGGATTAATCCAAAGATAATCCCGGTGGTAGAGTCCATCATATAACCAATCAAAGGAAGAAGATAAGCAAATGCACGGATTAATTGAATGTTTTTCAGCATTTGTTCTTTTACAACATGATTAAGAAAAGGAGCACTAATTCCTTGGAGAACCAAGGAAGGAATAAAGTATATTAGCCAGAGAACGCCCATCCATTCCTTGGAACCTGTTAATTCAAATAACAACAATCCGTTTATGATCCCTCCGGCCGCCCCGCCAAACTCCGAAATGACTTCTCCTATCCAAAGAGCTTTGAATGACTTGGAGAATCTATACATCAATTAATATCCAGAAATTGATTAAGCTTCTCTGAAAAAGAGCGAATCCGATGTAGGTTCACTGAATAAATCCCTTTCTCGACGACCACAAATTTTGCTGCTTTTAACAATGAGAGCTGATGATGAAGCGAAGTTTTTGATGTGTGAAACTGAACACTTAATTCTTGTAGTGATTGTGGTCCGTTCATGAGGTGATAGAGTAATGTCAATCGGATTTCGTCCCCTAAGGCTTTGTGACCACGAATTAATTCTGTCGAAGGTGAACCAGGTGGTACAAGGTATTCATCTCTTAAAGGATAGAAAAATAGCTTCGTATCAGGAGTCCGCTTTTCTAATATCCATGGTCGGTAGGCTACATGAGGGATGAGTTTCACTTTCCAGACAGTCGGTTCTGGAAGGTATTTCACTCCGTCCGTAACGTTTTCTATCTCTTCTACAGGCTTTCTTACATCAAGAGAGCCATTACGTTTTTGTTCATTCTCCAGAGCTTGCATCCACTTTTCCCAATTTTCGTTCTGACTGATCCAGTTGTACCATTCACCAACACTATTCACCAGCAGATCCGTTAATTGTTCGTAGGAATATCGCCCAAGACTCTGAATATATCCATCTAAGAAATCGTGACCCTCAAAATATGTAGAGTAATGCTCGAATGATTCACGTTTCATATACTGTCCGGCCAATTCGACTCTAACAGACTCAAGATCCCTGCTCTTATACGGTAGCAAGGTTTCATAAAAAGTAGAAATCGGAAGCTCTTTTAGTTTGTTCGAAAATTCTTGAACGGTAGCGGCGGATATCTTATTTTGGAGCATGATAAGTCCGTACCAGACATTCGTCTTTTCGACTTCATATAAGTTCTTTACCAAGAATTCAGGCATTGAGTGGGAGTTTATAGACCATTCTTTATCCATATCGAATGTGTGCCGAAGTTTCCTGTGGGTATACCCTGAAATGCCAAGGATGACTTCCCAGACAGGTGACCAGTCCACTTCTAAGGATATGGATTCTACTTCATCTGATTGCAATAAATGTTTCAAACAAAATCCTCCTTTAAAAACTTGTTAAGGTCATTCTAATATATCAGAATATAATATTCAATATATTTCGAATTTAATAAATCGTATTCTTTGAATTTTGCAGTATTCATTTTAATTTCAAATAAACGATTGCGCTATAGGCGGAAGAACTTCTTAATAACAGGGTGTATCCTATTGAAGGGTTACACCTATTTATGTGGAATAGTTAGTTAGGAACAAGAAAGGAATAGGGTGAAAAAATGAATAAAGTATCCAACAAGAAGGCCTTTAAAGACATCACCACATATACTGAAGAAATGAAAGAGAAAATGTACGCTTCAGGGGCAAGCGTTAGTCATAATGAAAGATAACGAAATAGTACACGAATGGTATTCCGGCACCCATCACTTTGAGCAGGGAGCCAGGAACATAGATCCCTCATCACAATTTAATGTATATTCAACCAGGGTTACATATGTTGGTTTGGCAGCTGCATGGGCCGTGATTGAAGGGTTTTTAAATTTAGATGATAAAATCAGTGACTATTTTAAAGAATGGGATAAAGAAATCTTGGGTGAGACGACAATTCGACATTTGGTAACCAGGTGTACTGGAATAAATGTAATAAATGAAACTGTCCAAAGGGTATTCGATTTAGGGACCAACATTGAGGGGAAACGTCCTGACTTATTAGCAGAAATCGTAAGGCAAGCTACAGGAAAGACAGTTAATCAAATACTATCTGAGCAGGTTTTTATACCCTTAGGTTGGAAAGGTACAGAGTGGGCGACAGAGGGTAAGAGCACTCTAGTATGCGACATAATCTCTCCAGAAAGTCATCCTTCTATTAGGATTGGATCAAATATAGGCAATGAAAGAAACTTATATGTTAATAGCAGAGAGTTGGCTTTATGGGGAAACTTACATTTGAATAAAGGATTAATGGATGAAAAACAAATCTTGCCGAAAGAAATATTTGACCTTTCCACAACAATTCAAAGTCCTAGGACAGTAAATCCCCAATTGCCTAAGTTCGGTTTCTTTTGGTGGTTAAAAGATAATAAAGTATCCTGTGACTATAATGAATTAGGCGCAGAATTACCTGAAGGGAGCTATCAGATACTTGGTGCTTCAGGTTGTGCTTGTCTTGTCATTCCAAAATATAATGCGGTTGCTGTGAGAATGTACAATAGTTTATATAATTATGAGAATGAGAATTTTAATCATATCCAGGATATACAAACCTTTGGGGATTTGATTGTGAAGGAATTAATGTTGCAACAAGAACTGAAAAACTGTTAATGAACTTTGGTTTATGCTATTCGTCATTATTCAAGAATAAAAGTAGGTTCTGTTCCATTGACGGTGAGAAAGTTTAAATAATAGACAGTAATGCTTAATGTCCTTTAAAACTAAAGATGATGTAAACAATAAGGAGCCAGTATGAGTAAAGGCAAACAGCTACTATTAGGATTATCCATTTATGCAGTATCCGCACTCATAATAGAAGGATGGCTATGGTATGATCATCCTTCTTTAAGTGAACACCTTAGAATCGCTATCAATGCTTCCCCTATTCCGATATCAATTGTCTTAACACAACTCCTCATTAAAAGAATGAATACAAAACGTGATGAATAGTCTCCAGATTCATACTATAAGGAGTTGTTCAAGAAGGAACTCATTGGATAGACGATTGGTTTCAAACATTTTTTCTTGGAGGCAAGTATGAAATTATATGAAGACTTATTAGTAGAGATGATTTCAAAAAGTGAAGAATTAAATAGACTTCTTCACATTCTAAAAAAACATGAATCTACCTTTTGACTATTATGTTGGTGCAGGATGTATCACCAACACCATATGGAATGATATTTCGGACTATCCTTTGGAATACGGAATATCGGACGTGGATATCGTGTATTATGATCCCAGGGATATGACCCCTGAGGGCGAAAAGAAGCTCAAAGATCAATTGTGCAGCCTGCTTGGAGATTTTCATTTAAGCTAGATGTGAAAAATCAGGCAAGAGTTCACCTTTGGTACGAGAAGAAGTTTGGCTTTTCCATAAAGCCTTATGAGTCTCTTGAAGAAGCCATAGACAGCTGGCCTACCACTGCGACGGCATTAGGAGTAAGGCTTGAAAGAGGTGGTTCGCATAAAATCTACGCGCCTTACGATTTAGAAGACTTATATTCAATGATCGTTAGACCCAATAAGCGGATGATTACGAGAGAAATCTATGAAGCGAAGGCGAATAAATGGAAGAATAAGTGGCCGATGCTTAAGGTAATACCTTGGTAATGGATTTGTTGTACATCTGAATCTTATTGAGGACTTTGGCTGTCTTGGGCAATACATATTTACTACTCTCGGTACAGAAATGGAGGCATCGCGACACATGAATATGACGAACAGATTAGTTGATTATACGATCGTATATAATGACAGAAGAGAAGTAAACTCAGGAAAGTACGAACATAAGAAAGCCATTATAGAAGAGACTGTACAGACGTTTAAGACTGAGGTTGAACGAAATAGTGGGAAAGAAGTCATCGTGGTTTACGATTGGCGAAAGACACACAGTGGAATGGAAATGGTCTTGTACGCCTATGAAAAATAATTTCACTGCCTATTAGTAACGTAACGGTGCGAAAACCTTGCGTGCACGATGTAGGGCACCTAAAGAAACGATGATTGATCTGCTGAGGGAAGTAAACGAACAGACACTTGTATCTATTCATTGATTTAAATGGGTGAGCCCAGTTTACCCAATCCCCCTTTTCAAGTATCATGTACATGTCTTACTAAATAATTCCAAAGGAGCTGTTTAATGATGTCCATTCGTTTAAATCCGTATTTGTTTTTTGACGGCAACACGAGGGAAGCGGTCCATTTTTATGAGAAAGCCCTCGGTGGAAACGTGTTGAGTATCATGACGTATGGAGATGTGCCGGGTGACCCGGATCATCCCATGCCGGATGACATGAAGGATCGCATTATGCATGCCCATTTGAAAGTGGGCGACGCGGATCTTATGTTCTCTGATACGTATGAAGGCATGCCGTATCATCCAGGCAACGCCATGCAGATTGCCATCCATCCTGAAGATGAGGCAAGAGCGAGAGACATCTTCACCGCTTTGGAAGACGGCGGGGAAGTGGTGATCCCTCTTCATAAGACAGCTTTCAGTCCCTTGTACGGGATGGTAGAAGACAAATTCGGGGTTACGTTCAATGTGAATGTTCAAGAATAAGTAAGAAACGAACACGTAAAGCCTCCTGTCCGGGAATAGTAACCCGTTCAATGGAGAGGCAGAAACCAATAAATTGCAAGGTAATTTGCGGTACAATTTGCAAAGCATTTTGTATCGCCTTTTTTATTGATATATCAGTGTTTTTAGTGATTTCGCATACTGATAAGCAACTAAATTTACAGTACAACATAAATTTATGAGGTCATGCAGTTTGGTCTGCATATTATGTAACCATTTTACCGTCCTAGTCTTTATAGTTCCTGGCTTATGATAAGCTAAGATTAACAGAATTTTCTAAATGGTGAGCTGCCACGGATGTTCAATTAAAGGAGCAGTATAGTTGAAGAAGGCTCTTTTCATAAAAGTTGTTACTCTTTTGGATATGACAAGGACTGATTTTATTTATGTGATCTTAAATAACAATAACTAATTATGCAAAGATCTACCCAATTTTCCATTTACTACGTGCTTACTTTTAATAGGTTAGTCGTGGGGAAATTTCAATTTTACTAAAAAGAGAATCAGATTTTATGAGTAATCAAAAATTAACCAGATCCCCTAAACAGAATATGATATAATTCCCTGAGTGTTGATACTAGACTTTGTAGGAGGGGTTAACTTGTCTAAACGCTTTTCCAATTTTTTTCGGGACAATCCTGTATCTATGTCCTTAGGAATAGGTTCTGTAATTTTAATTTCGGTGTGTTGTTATTTTGTTTATTGGGCATTTTTTGACATTCAAAGACTTCAACCTGGAGAGCTTATCACAGATGAGGTCTCACCAGATGGAAGTTATACAGTTAAAACTTACTTGGGAAACGGTGGAGCCACTGTGAATTATGCAGTTTTAGGTGTTCTATACTTCAATAATAAGGAGAATGAGCCAAAGCATATTTATTGGGATTATGAAGAACAAGAAGGCAAAATCCGATGGGTAGACAAGGATACTGTAATTATCAACGATGTGAAATTAAACGTCCCTGAGGATACGTATGATTATAGACATCAATAAAAGAACAGTATGAGAAATCAACGGGTTAACGATGATCAATAAAAAATTATGGCTGCTCCAGAAACTGAACAACTGGTGCGTGATAATGCCTTGTAGATTCTAAGATAACCGAAGGTTGAATACCGGTTTTGTCTTTGAAACTTTCCAAAAACTCAAGTAACCCTCCTCGCCCAATAAGATCATGCTTGATACTAAAACTTTTACCGTAAGGTTTCCCCTTTATTTAAAAAGGCTTGAACCTCACTTTCTCCTTTTGAAACATCCAGACCCACGACCGGATTCATTCTAAATCTCCTCCTCATATTCAACTTGCCAGTAACCCCTTATCCTCCTAGTAGTATACTAGCTTCGCTTGTTATACGAGATCTTTGTCCCAACCAGCCTCAAACATGTTTCTACCAGTAGGGGGTGAACGGTTTAATTGACGGGATCTAAGTCTCACGGGGGCGGACGTTCTACCCTGGCTACTGTCATAATAAGACCATATTAAAAATGGTCATCCATAAAAATCTAACATTCTGGTAAACCTTATAATACGAACGGGGGAGTTTGCAGAAAATCAACAGCCCCTTATTCAGTAGTGGAAATAGAAAAGGACAAAATTACAGTTAGTTTAGAAGAAGTCTCCTACGATAACACAAAATTTTTAGAGTCATATGAATTATTACAGGTCCCTGAACGTAATTTTCTTATCAAAGTATTTCACGGCAATCAGTTAAAACAGTAAACTTTAAGGGCAGGTTAACGGAATAAACCGAAATTTGATTTTTATCTATTTATAAAGTGTTGATAAGATACTCTAAGGTATGGTGGTAGCTTCTTTTATGTAATGGGGGTACTGGATGAAATATATAGAGTTTGGAATAGGGAACACTTGGATTGTTAGGACGGAAACTGAACTTGAGGATGGTACTGAGTATGAGCAAAAAGGAATCATTCCTCCTATTAAGTTCCATTCTGTATATTTAAGAATATGGCTCTTGAAAACTGTCATAGTTATTGATTTTAAAGAAGGTTTTAAAAAGATGAAGAAGGATCGAAATGCTTTTAAACTTATCTTTGGAATAACAAGTTATTGAGTAGCTATCTTCAATTATAGGGGGGCAATAATTAAAGATCAGCTAATTGTAACGGCTATTGCCTTTCTTCTATTAAAGGAGCAAGTTAGTTGAATAAGAAATGTTTTAGTTTCATAAAAAAATAGAAGTAATCCATAAGAATCATGGAGGAAGAGATGAAGAAAGTAATAAACATGATTAACCCAAGTTCGAAAGTGGCTGGAGTGTCGTTAATTGAGTTGAAAAAAACAGAAAAAGCACTTGGTGCTATTTTTCCGGATGAATACAAGGAACTTTTTTTTAGAAACGAATGGAGCAAAATTTGGAGATTGGACTTTGTTCCCTATTCATACTTTAGAAAAACAAAATCAGAACAGACCCAAAAACCTACCGAGTGATATGGTTATTATTGGTGCGAAAATGAGTGATGATAAGCTTTGCTATCGAATTAGGAAAAGGTTTATGCAGGAACTTATTTATACTTGGAATGACAAAACTGGGTTAGGCAAATATCCGTCTTCATCGTTAAGTGAATTTATTGATTGGTATGTGCCTATAGTGAATACCAATAAGCCGAATAAACTCGGCACTTTTATGGTTGAAAGTGGAAAGTTAATTGTGACTGACCCCTACTATAAAGTGAATGAAGAGGATGAGTTGCAAATCGTACTTTTAAATGTGAAAAATGGTAATTGGACAGCTTCTATTTCTTATACTTCTGATGAAGTTGTTAAGAATTTATTTGTATTTCATGGGGAAAAGAAGCCAAGTGGAAATTGGCATATTTGCAATAAACAAATTGGAGTTGACTCTGCACAAGCAGGAATTTTCGATTTTAGTGGTGTCAATGAAGCTATCCAATTTGATGAGGTAGTTGCTTCAGATGCACAGGGGGCAATTGTCAGAAATGGTGCGGTTTCAATGTCTGGATATGGTGATGGAATGTACGAGGTGAAAGTGAAATACAACATTTCAAAAAATATTGTTGGAGTGATGATTGACTTTGTAGATGAGGACTAATGCTAATCCCAAACGAGAAGATAGATGTACCTTTCTTTATTCAGTTAAACGGGGGCATTAACGGAATAAAGGGGGAGTAAAGTGCTTGCAAAGATATTAACTTCTGTATTGATGTTGATTAACGTAATCATTATTGCATTTTTAGTAAAAAATTTTATTGTTGCTTTAACTTTCTTGTTATTATCAGGTCTATCTATCTTTTATTTATTTTATGAGAAGGAAGAGAAAGATAATCTTAAACAATAAATCATTCTATTCAACAAACGGGGGCCGCTAACAGAAGATCACTGGTCATTTAGGTGTTTCTATAATAATGGAACACTTTTTTAATAGCTTTGTATAAACCATCTTCCGAATGGGCATACTAGAACCAAAGTTTACTTGGTTGGCAGCCTTGTAGGAGATGATGTTGATGAGACTGTCCGAAGCCTGGGAAAAGGATCAGTTAGATAAGAAGGTTGAAGGGTATTCTCCATTAACGTTGAAAGCTTATTGTTTTCAATATACTCTTCTGTTAAAACACTTTGGTGATATTAGTATTAATAACTTCACAACCGAAGCTTTGAAAAGTTACCTAATCAATTCAGGTGACGATTTAAAGCCGGCTAGCATGGGGCATCGTGTCCGATGCATCAGATCCCTTTTTAAGTGGATTCATGATGAGGGACATCTTCTGAATAATCCAGCAGCTAAGTTAAAAGAACCGAAGATTGGAAAAAGAATCCCTAAGTTTCTTACGGAGCTGGAAATTGAACATCTTAGGGAATCTTGCGAAAGCACCTTGGAAAATGCCTTGATTGAATTTTTTTATTCGACAGGCTACCGGATAGGGGAAATTATTAAACTTAATCGGGAAGACATCAACTTCTCAGCCAACTCTGTTATTGTTCATGGAAAAGGTGACAAGGAGAGGGAAGTGTATTTTAATACTCGCTGCTCCCTCTGGTTAAAACGGTACTTGGATGAACGGGACGATCAAGAGAATTGCCTATTCGTTACAGAGAGAAAACCCAAACACCGGATGAGTATTGATATGATTCGATACATTGTAAAACGGGTTTCTAAGCGAGCAGGTATAAAGAAGAGCATCCACCCTCATCAGTTAAGACATAGTTATGCCACTCATTTAATTAATAACGGCGCACCGCTGGAAGTGATCCAAAGCCTTTTGGGACATGAGAAAAGTGAGACCACAAAGATCTATGCTCAACTTAGTGGAAAACTGCGTCAGGACTTCTATTGTAATTATTTTTGAAATTAAGAGCTTCGACCCTCAGTGGGCTTAAAGCTCTTTTTCTTGTATCGGGCCATTTTATTGAACATGAAAACAGAAACAAAGAAAGAAGGAAAATGGCAGAGGAAAGCTGGGTGAGAACTCGAACGTTTATCAACTAAGCTCAAACAACAAAAGGGCGTGAAGAAATGCCCTTTTGTCTTTACTATTTATTTGATTCATTTAATAAGTAATCACACAATTCTATACATATATGCTGTCTTTTTAATGCTTTTAATAAATAAACAGGATGTAAATCTAAATTAGCCTTATTCAATGAATTTTGGAAAGTATCTAGTGTAACGGAAAAATCATTTTCAAATAATGCTAAAATAGATTTTTCATGTTTATCACTAATTGTATTATTAACTCTTTTCTCTTCCAAAATTTGAAGTAAATCTACTATTATTTTTGAGTCTTTTTCACTTAAATCATGGTTAATAATCATGTGAAAAAAGCTATATTGTTCTGGTTCTTCATCCATAGAAATTGTAAGCAATAAACGTTGATGATATTTTAGCTTATTGATTTGTTCAACGATTTCATTCATGTAAATATCCCCTTATTTCATAAGAGTGTTTCTTTAATAAATCAGCATTCTTTTTAGAAAGAACGCCTACTATCTTACTTAAACCAGACCCACCATATTTTTAAGCATATACTACCGCAGTTTTTTTAAGTCCCATTGGTTGAACAATATCAACTTCCAATTCCTCCATTGTCTCTTGAGAAACTACAGTACTGTCATATGGATTTGTTGGATAATTACAACTCTAATTGATATATTTTACATTGAAAGAGTAGCATTCAAGTAAATTAAATGTAAATAGTGAGTGATTTAGTATGAGAATAATCACTCATCAAGATCTGCCCCCTTCCTTCCTTTCTTACCTCCTTTTAAATAGTTGAATTTATTCTATACTTTATACTTAACATAAACCTTAAATTAACCTAATAATCGGGCCATTTAATTGAACAAGAGCATTGCTCAAATGTAAGATATTTGAAATAATCCGTTTTGACACACTTGTGTAGCCATATGGACACACACAAACTAATAAAAAAAGCTGACTTATGAAGTCGACTTTGAAATAATTTATTAGGCTAAACCGAAGCGAGTTGACGTATAATTGTAATAAGTTACATGGACTGTTTGAAAAAGCCCAGTGAGTTTTAAAATTAGGGTTCTATTTATGTTAATTTAAGGTTCCTTTTATATGAAAGGTCTATAATAAAAAAGTCGTCCATCTCTTTTGTGAAGATCAAGTCGAGAAAATTGTTTACAGAATGAAAGAAGCACTTAGAGACTTTTATTTTATTAGATAAAGGCAACCAACACTTTATCTTTAAAAAAAGCTATATTAAACTTACAATGTTTGTAGTTTGAGAGTATTTACCAAATGGGAATGAGCGATAATGAAAAATAAAATGATCTTGCTATTATTAGTAGTACTAGGTTTATTTTTTACTCATAAGGGCCTTATAAGTAACGGGGAATTAGACATTCATATAGGTTATTTATTTGTTGCTTTGGTTGCTTTTGTCGAGTCTTACATAGTTTTCAAAAAAAAATAAATTTCTATATTTTCATTTAATGTAAATATGTTGCAATACAAATTCCACCAACGATATTGGATTATTTTTAAAGTTTTTAGCTGTAATAACTCTAGTTTTTGCTATGTTACCTAAATATTCAAATGCTAGTGAGAAAGATGTAGATTTCCCTGAGGGTGAATTGAATTTCATTGTTCAGACAAATGAAATTTCAATTTATGAGATTGAGGAAAATGGGGAAAAATTAAGATATGAAGAGTCAACCATAGAAAGTGAAGAATCAACTAAAATTCATACAAAAGTGTTCAATATTACTGGTGGTGAAAGTAAATTAGTAGATGAGTTTAGTACTTCTCTTGATTTTAATGATAATGAAGTGAAAATAGAACAAGAACGCGATTTTAAAGTCGAGTCAGAAGAAATCACTCTATCACCTAGTAGTGATGAAACCATGAATTTTGAAAAAGATGATAAACAAACCCTGATATTTGCCAGAGCTTCATCTTCATGGGTATCTTCAAGAATGCCTAAAATCAGTATTGGTTATCGTTATCCTGATGATGCTAAATATACCGGTATGTATAAGTATAATGTAAAGTTACCAAACAGAGATTATGACAACTTTACTAGACAGGTTGACTCTATGAGAAGCAGAGAAACCAGTATATTAATGGAAGGGACGGGGCTTGCAGCAGCAGGTACTTTAGCTAAATTAGTTTCAGGGAAACTAACTTTATCATGGAGTACTGCATGGTCACTAATTAAAAAAGTTGGTGCTCCTTTAGCTGTGGGATACGATGCATTTAGATGGTTTCAAGTTTATGACAAAGCAGTTAAATATTTTTATGCTACTCCACCTAAAACAAAACCTGGCACAATCCCTAGATAGTCGTTTTGATTAAAAAAGATCCCTTTTAAGAGGTGTCTTTTTTCCTTTTTGTCTAATACTTTTCTGTTTATAAAATATATCATCTGAATAGTAACCAACCCCTATTTTTATTTTTTTTTGTGTTATCTGTCCCCGAAATTCACCTTTCGTTTAGGAGAGGGAGGATCAGGGGCACTCCCCAACATATTGTCCAAATTAGAAATTATTTTCCGTACTATAATATCTCTGAATGTTATTGCTACTTCCGTCCAATTTGGAGGGGGAGGAATTGCCCCTTTTATGTCATCTAACTTTCCCATATAGTCAGACCATCCAGGACAGTTAAATATTGCACATGAATCACAGCCCCCATCTGAAACGGAATCAGAAGGCATGGCTCCACTATCACAAACCTCGTTTACTATTCCTGTTGCTTGAAAATAGATATAACCTAGTTCATTGGTATTGAGTTCACGGGCAGGTTAATGGCATAAGCAGAAATTAAATAAAATTAACATTCGTCGAATATTTAAGAAGAATTTATTGTAGTAAAAGGGGTGCTGCAATGAGCACAAGAAAGGTAATAGTCGTTTTGTTTATTATGAGTTTTATATTTTTTGTATTTGGTTTTGTTGGACCAAGGGAAAATCTTGATTTCGCTTTTTCCTTTCTAGGAGGCGGAGTATTTGCTTTAGCTCTGAAAGATTGGCGTTCAAAGGAAGGACGTAAAAGAGATACAGAGATTTGAACATCTTCGGCTAACGGGCAGGTTAATGGAATAATGCAATTCCTAAAAAGAGCAGGTCGGCAGATAAGCACAAAAAGTCCACAAGTCTTATTTTTTTGAAGGAATACCTTGCATTATTAAGTAATGTAATATATAAATAAGTTAGGAGGTGGATGGATTTGGAAGTGAACAAAGAAGTTTTAAAAGGTCATATAGATACACTGATTTTGTCTTTATTGAATACAAGGGATTTATATGGTTATGAATTAGCGAAACTTGTACGTGAAAAAAGTGAAGAACAATTTGAATTAAAAGAAGGTACGCTGTATTTGTCTTTAAAACGTTTAGAAAAAAATGAATGGATTTCATCTTATTGGGGTGAAGAACAAGGACCAGGTGGAAGAAGGAAATATTATAAACTTACCCCACTAGGTGAAGAAGGTTATCAAGTAAAGCGAACAGAATGGAATTTCGTAAAGAAAATTATTGATTCATTTATAGAAGGGGGAGAGAAATATGAAACAAATTGATTTATTTGTGGATTCGGTTTATAAAAATGTAGGCGGAAATAAAAAAGAAATACAAGAGTTAAGAGCTGAAATGAAAAATCATCTATTAGAAGCAGTTCACGAATTGAAATCAGAAGGAAAAAGCGAGCAAGAAGCAATTGAACTTGCGATTGACAGATTTGGTGGGGAAAATGAAATGCGTTCTGTGGTTGGGCAATTATTTAAAGCACAAAAAATGTTTGCAAAATGGGTGCTTAATTTAGCAATTGTTTTTCTATTGTTGTCTTCAGTTGGGTTTGGGTTTTTGTGGGTAGTAGCAGAACAAAATTCTCACGACATTTCAAATGACAAAACAGAAATTTTCAATATATTACATAGCAACGAAACAATTTCAGAAGATATGCAGAAAGAGATTGAAGGCATAGTGAAAGGGTCTGAAGATATTTCGCAGATTCAAGTTTACAATGTAAGAGACATTAAGGGTGATGCTGAAAGTTATTCAACAGTATTTGAGTATGTAGAAAACGCAAAGCCTGATTACCAGTTTGAAAGAAATATTTGGTCTCCTGAGTGGCTGTTTGCTCTTTATCCATCTCGAGAGGGCGATTCTGAATGGTATGTAAATATGGAAATAAGATATAACGAACCAGTTATAGGTTCAATTCTATTTGTCGGTTTTGCCGTATATATTACACTATTTACAATTTGGGCAACAATCAATGCTTATCATCACAGACGATTGAACATCGGTTGGATACTTGCTTTTGCTTTGTTAAATGTCGTTGGTTATTTGATTTATGCCTTAATTGGAAGGAAAACAAAACAAGCTGCAACCTTCCGTTAAAGGGGGCGTTTGCTGAACAAGTAGCCGCCCTTTGTTCCAGTAACGGGCAGGTTTGTGTAATAAAAATAGGTTGTAGAAAAGTATAAAAGGGGGAGTAAAATGAAGAACCTTGGTCTTATTTTTATCTTATGCGGTGTAATTCTAATAGGGTTGAGCGGCTTGGAAAAAATTCTTATTTTCTCATCTTTCAATGGTAATATTCATCAAATGCAGGCTGTTGTTAACTTAACGCCATCATATATTTGGAGTATTACAAATTATACATTTGGATTTGGTCTTCTATCTCTAATACTTGGTTTAGTTTTATTTTTTTTAAGAAATTCCAATCAAATTACTAAATCATAATCAAACTTATCTTTGTTATTCAATTATCGGGGGCGTTTGCTGAATAAGCAGCGGCTCTTTGTTCCAGTAAAGGAGCAGTATAGTTGAAGAAGGCTCTTTTCATAAAAGTTGTTACTCTTTTGGATAGGACAAGGACTGATTTTATTTATGTGATCATAAATAACAATATCTAATTATGCAAAGATCTACCCAATTTTCCATTTACTACGTGCTTACTTTTAATAGGTTAGTCGTGGGAAAATTTCAATTTTACTAAAAAGAGAATCAGATTTTATGAGTAATCAAAAATTAACCAGATCCCCTAAACAGAATATGATATAATTCCCTGAGTGTTGATACTAGACTTTGTAGGAGGGGTTAACTTGTCTAAACACTTTTCCAATTTTTTTCGGGACAATCCTGTATCTATGTCCTTAGGAATAGGTTCTGTAATTTTAATTTCGGTGTGTTGTTATTTTGTTTATTGGGCATTTTTTGACATTCAAAGACTTCAACCTGGAGAGCTTATCACAGATGAGGTCTCACCAGATGGAAGTTATACAGTTAAAACTTACTTGGGAAACGGTGGAGCCACTGTGAATTATGCAGTTTTAGGTGTTCTATACTTCAATAATAAGGAGAATGAGCCAAAGCATATTTATTGGGATTATGAAGAACAAGAAGGCAAAATCCGATGGGTAGACAAGGATACTGTAATTATCAACGATGTGAAATTAAACGTCCCTGAGGATACGTATGATTATAGACATCAATAAAAGAACAGTATGAGAAATCAACGGGTTAACGATGATCAATAAAAAATTATGGCTGCTCCAGAAACTGAACAACTGGTGCGTGATAATGCCTTGTAGATTCTAAGATAACCGAAGGTTGAATACCGGTTTTGTCTTTGAAACTTTCCAAAAACTCAAGTAACCCTCCTCGCCCATTAAGATCATGCTTGATACTAAAACTTTTACCGTAAGGTTTCCCTTTATTTAAAAAGGCTTGAACCTCACTTTCTCCTTTTGAAACATCCAGACCCACGACTGGATTCATTCTAAATCTCCTCCTCATATTCAACTTGCCCAGTAACCCCTTATCCTCCTAGTAGTATACTAGCTTCGCTTGTTATACGAGATCTTTGTCCCAACCAGCCTCAAACATGTTTCTACCAGTAGGGGGTGAACGGTTTAATTGACGGGATCTAAGTCTCACGGGGGCGGACGTTCTACCCTGGCTACTGTTATAATAAGACCATATTAAAAATGGTCATCCATAAAAATCTAACATTCTGGTAAACCTTATAATACGAACGGGGGCGTTTGCAGAACAAGCAGCCGCCTCGTTTCGTTTACGTCAACAAATATAACCATCTTCGGCTAAAGAGTAGGTTTGTGTAATAAAAATAGGTTGTAGAAAAGTATAAAAGGGGGAGTAGAATGAAGAACGTTGGTCTTATTTTTATCTTATGTGGTGTAATTCTAATAGGGTTGAGCTGCTTGGAAAAAATTCTTATTTTCTCATCTTTCAATGGTAATATTCATCAAATGCAGGCTGTTGTTAACTTAACGCCTTCATATATTTGGAGTATTACAAATTATACATTTGGATTTGGTCTTCTATCTCTAATACTTGGTTTAGTTTTATTTTTTTTAAGAAATTCCAATCAAATTACTAAATCATAATCAAACTTATCTTTGTTATTCAATAATCGGGGGCTTTAATTGAATAACACATCAAAAAGAGGCACTGCGAACAATATCCGCAGCGCCTCTTTTTTGAGCAATTTCGCATTTGTTTTACACTTCAAAACAGCTTGTAAAAGGCTGGTCATTTTCACCTGTAAAAGCGATTACAAATATGCTTTTTTTCCTCTCATCCGAACGGGTTACCGGGAGTGGACAGGAGGCTTATTCAGGTTTTCACTTATTGCTAATTCGTTTGAACGGCTTCCCTTTCCTTCATTTTTTCTAAAAGCAGGATGGATGTATGCTGAATGAAGAGAGGAAGGACTTGAAACGAGTATTCTTTATTCACTCTCTCCGTCCATTTATGACCATCCTTCCCATACACCCCCATCGTAATGGAAGGTACATTCAGACCCCGGATTTCTTTGAGGGGGATGGGATAGAGCTGATCTAAGTTCGGAAAGTTTCTTAGCAATGCATCAATTTCTTCATCCGTCTCATGGAGGGACAGGAAGCTGCCGTCTGACAGATAAGGAAAGAATTTCTTTAGAGCAAAGGTTTCTCCTGTCGTGGCTGAACATAACTCGATGCTTTGCTTCATGCTTTCCAATAGGATTTGATCTCTTTCATATTCTTCATTGAGATAGTTATGAGGTAAATAAGGTGGTGCGTAAAAAATGATGACTCTTGGTTTTTTATCGGGATCTAATTGTTGAAGGGCCTCCACTATTTTCAGGGAGATCATCCTTGATTCTTGTCCGCTGTTTTCGTCTATGATTCTTTGAGAAACTCCCTCTATGTCGGCCCCGAGTCCCTTCAGGTACGAGATATAATCTGCCAGACTGGTAACCTCGATGTTCCAACAAAGCGGTTTTTCTGGAAGGCCGGAACGCTTACTGAATGCGGCATAATTCCTGGCAAGCTTAGCCTCCACGGTTCTACAGGCCTCTTTCGTCAACGCTTCAATCTTAGTCATAATCTCCTTCGCTGAAAGCTTATAGATGAAGTAATTGAAGTAGAGAAAGCTGCTCTTCGCTGTCTGGACATTATACTCGATCTTGGAATCCTTCTGATAAAGACAGGATGGAGGCAGTACGAGTTCCCCTTCCATCTCTTCGGTCAGATCCACATTATTATTGATGAGGCTGTTGATTTCAGAAGAAATGAGAGTCGAATCGATCCCGGCCAGTGTATCCCCGACATGCGTTTCTCTCCCGTAAATATAGAAACTCGGGAGCAGCTTGCCGGCAGAACCGGTATAAACGTAGCGGTGAGGATCTCCCTTATAGAGGGGCGTGGTAAAGTCCGTATTGATGGCCGCGGTATATTCGAGCCCCTCTGCTTGTTTCAGTTTATTCAGTTCAGGTATGGCTGAAATCACCCCTTTGTGCTGACTTTCCTCATCAGGATTGACCATAAACAGGATGTTTCCTGGAAGGTCATCAAGACGCTCCGAGAAAGAAAGGACGTTTGCCAGATGAACGGCGATGCCACTCTTCATATCCAATGCACCCCGCCCGAATAGCCACTTTCCAGATCGGGCATCTTCTTGTACCTCTTGATCAAATGCATAATGGCGGAAGAAAGACTCCAGTTCATCAGGATTCAGTGCGTGATCTTTTAAACTTCCATAGTCGTCAATCCCTACCGTATCCAGGTGGGCGTGATAAATGAGCGTATGTGCAGAGGGGGTTGGATTTTTGACAAATGCGAAAATGTTCTTTCTGCCAAGGGGGTCATTGGAAATCGGTTGTTCCCAAACGTGATCAGGGTTCGAAGTGAAATAGGGAAAGGAGTGGAGGGTTTCCTTAATGAAGACTGCGATATCGGCTTCTCCTTTTGTTCCATTTCGGCTCTCCCGTTCAACCAGGGAACGAGTGATAGCCTCACATTGCTCTGCAAGGGATAACGATTTTAACTGTTGATACATCTAAAAATCACCGCTTTCTCAATAGTTAATATTATAAAACGATTTTGTTATATTAAATTGTACTACAATAAGTGTAGCATATTCTATCCGATAATCAATGAAAAAATGTAAACGATTTTGATTTTTCAATTCGGGCCTTTCTTGTCACATAAAAGATATTTACAGAGGTAGTGCCTCCGTATATAATACTAAATTGTAGTGCAATTTAGTATTATAATTCAGGAGGCAAGGATGAAAAAGAACATAAGGGAATTTATCATCATAAACGTAGGGCTGATGTTGATCAGCATCAATGTACACTTCTTCTTAGTTCCCAATTCGCTTGCGGCAGCAGGGGGGATAACGGGGCTTTCCGTGCTGGCCAATGCGTTAGTCCCTTCTCTGTCCATCGGGTTGATCATGTTGTGTATGAATGTCATTCTATTTATCATTGGTTTTATTTTTGTCGGATTTAGCTTTGGGACAAAGACGATTCTTTCCAGTTTGTCTCTGTCCGGGTATGTGTATCTATTTGGGTTGTTCTTTCCCGTCGCCGGTCCATTAGGGGAAGATATTCTTATCCAGCTGTTTATCGGCTTTTCTATCGCGGCTTTCGGGATGGCCCTGGTCTTCAGTCAGAACGCTTCCACTGGAGGGACTGATATTCTGGCCATGATCCTCAATAAACACATCTCCTTAAGCATTGGCAAAGCTGTGCTGTTATGCGACGTCATGATCGCCGCCAGCTCTTCCTTTCTATTCGGGTACGAAAAAGGGATGTATGCAGTCTTTGGGGTGTTTCTCAACGGGGTGATCATCGATTATGTCTTGCAACAGTTCAACGGGCATAAAGAAATTGTGATCATCAGTGAAAAAAGCGATGAAATCAGAGGGTTTATCATTAAAATACTTGGAAAAGGAACGACGGTACATTATGCTAAAGGTGGGTATTCAAACAATCGAAAAGAAGTTATCACGACCATTCTAAGTAAAAAAGATTTTTCTGCGCTGAAAAAATTCATTTTCCATACGGATCCCTCTGCATTTATCACAGTGAATGATGCCAAGGAAGTATACGGAACGAGAATCGCACCACATTCTACTTAAAGACGAAGTGTGTTGGTTATTTACTTAGAATCTATGAGAACGTCTATATCACGACTGAAGATGGGATGATGAGCGAACATGGGTGCTAAGAAATCCGCTGAGCAAGTGGTAGTAGAAAAAATTAAACAGGCTATATTGAATAGAGAAATCGCTCCTGGAACCCAATTAGTGGAATCCACGATTTCACAGAGCCTTAACATTAGCAGAACCCCTATCCGACATGCCTTCAAGAGGCTGGAAGAGGAAGGGTATGTGACGATTATCATGAACAAGGGTGCCTTCGTAGTACAACCGGACACCCAGGAAATCATCCAGGCCTTCGAATTAAGAATCGAACTCGAGAGCATTGCGGCTAAATTCGGAATCGAACATATCACCTCGGAGGATATCGAACAATTAGAGAGTCTACTCGAGGAAGAAATTTCTTCTTACAAGACTGAAGATATCTCCCGTTACTCTACGGTAAATAAACAATTCCACTTACTGATTGCCTCACGAAGCCATAATAAATACGTCATCGAATTCTTAACGAAAGTAATCGACAGGATCGATATGTTCCTGCGCATTTATGATGTAATCGATCACAGAAGTTTAGAAAAGAACAAAAGTCTCGAAGAGCATCGACAGATCATTGATGCCATCAAAAAGAAAGACCTTCCACTGTTGCAGAAGACACTGAGAGACCATCTGCAAAATACGTTAGAAACCTTACGGAACACGGCTGTGGGATATAAATCATTAGATAAAATGCTGTAACCATATAGAACCAATGCCTCCATCACGGGAAACAGGCATTGGTTGTTTTTCTACAGAAGTGAACGGAGGGGGAAGGCAATTGGATTACCATATGAGAGAAGCCACAAAAAATGATTATGATGCAGTCCACTACATACAGAAACAAGTACACGAAATACATACAAAGGAAAGACCGGACCATTATAAAATGGCTGATACCACGTTAGACAAGGACTATTTCAACAACCTGATAGATGAAGACAACACGAAGGTCTTCGTATTAGAAGCAGACCGAACCGTCGCATATTCCATCCTGACGATCCACCCTCCAAAGGAAAGGCCCATTCTCATACCGAAGAAAGTGGTCTATATGGACGATTTCGGTGTCGATGAGAAGGTCAGAGGAAAAGGAGTGGGGAAACGGTTCTTTGAACAAATAGTGGAGTTTGCTAAGGAAATAGAAGCAGACTCACTGGAATTAGCCGTCTGGGAATTTAACGAGGAGGCGATAAATTTTTATGAGTCGATGCATTTGGAGACTAAGGTGAGGCGGATGGGGATGGATTTGTAAGGGTGTTCTTGTTCTATACTAAATAGATTGAAAGAAGGGCTAAAATGAAAGATACAAAAAAGCAAAGGAGAATAAGGCTATTCGTTCTCAGTATCTTTATTGCTGGGTTCATCTACAGTCTGGCCCTTGCCTTCTTGAACCTTAGATCGTCCTATATTCCATTAACCATGCTTACTCCCATTACCCTTTATGGAATTTATTTATTATTCCCAAGAAAAAATGATTAGAACAAGAATAGAAAGCTTATGATCAACCATTGGTCAAAAGGTGTTTCAGCCACACATACAAAAAAGCCGTGAAAACCATGTTCCCGGCTTTTTTGATGTCCGAGGAGTGAAGGACTATCCCTCCATCTCCCCATGATACCGTGCAATCTTGTTTCGGATCTTCTGCAGGTTACCGTTCAGTTCGTTTATTTGTTGAAGGACATTCTGTTCCTGCTCCTGCATCAGGGCTAACCGGTGAGGAAGCGTCGTCTCGCCCTCCATCGTCCAGTTTACGAACTGCTTGATCTTCTTAATCGGCATGTCGGTGTTTTTTAGACAGAGGATCATGTCTAAAAACAGGAGGGAGTTTTCGTCGAACAGCCGATCACCGTTCTCCGTTCGCTTGACGAACGGAAGGAGTCCCTGCCGATCGTAGTAATGGAGCTGGGAGATGGTCATGTTGTTACGTTTTGCAACTTGTCCAATCGTATAGGCCATCGTCTTATATCACCTCTTTACCAGGGCATGATCCCTTTCTCATTTACTAGTTTACCATGATAGGTTGCCCCACTAGTCGCATAGCTGACAATGATTTTGGCTCCTTCCACGGTCGTTTTTCCTCCCGGTGCGTTTCCATTCAGGTCTGTCGAGGTAAAGCCAGGTGTTACACCGAAGATTTCCGGCCCTTCCGATCCAAATTCAAGGCCGAAGGAGAGCGTCATCGCGTTAAGAGCGGACTTAGACGTGTTGTACCCGAGAATATTGAGGGGAGGGATGGCACCGGAAGCGAGCAATGTCTGAGAAGACATATCCGTCGTGACGTTGATGATTTTGCTTCTTCCCTCAGCTGTCTGCAAGAGTGGTAAGAACGCCTGAATCACCTGGAACGTTCCGAAGACGTTCACTTCATAGATGCTTCTGAGCACCTCAATATCCACCTGGCTGGGCGTCTGACCGAAATCGAGTGCTACACCTGCATTGTTCACGAGTACATCGACACGCCCCGTTACCCCCTTGACTTTTTCGGCTGCACGGTGGATGGATGCTTGATCTGTCAGGTCGATGTGGATGAAGCGAACGTTTGAGAGCCCCAGCTCGTCCACCGCTTTTTCACCCAGCACCTGATTCCTGGCCCCGAGAAACACGTCATAGCCCTCCTCTGCAAGCTGGCGCACGACCTCATAGCCAATTCCTTTATTTGCCCCTGTTACAAATGCTATTTTCGTCATCTGTTCTTCCTCCAATCATGATTATTTTGTTGTACATGCAAAAGTATAGACCCTAAACCAAGGTTTAGGGCAAGAGGGTTACAACAGTTTTTAAATTCAATAAACAGTCAACATCTTTGGTTAGTGTCAAGATTGTTTAAGTTTTAGTTTGTACAAACGAAATTTGAATATTTAATTTAGAACAATCATAAACCTCTTATGATAAGAGGTGATTCGAATGCAAATAGACAAGCAGCATACTGTATTTATTTTATTTTTGTTTTATTTATTTGTGCTGATGACTTTAAGCTTTGTAGGGGTTGGAATGCACGATATAAGGATGGATAACTACGAAGGGGTAAGTCATAATTTTGTGCCTTTTAGTACTCTAATGGGTTACGTCTTACATATTGATCACTATAACGTGGATACTTGGTTCTACAATACTTTTGGGATTGTTATTTTATTTATGCCATTAGGTTTCCTACTTCCATACGTTTTCTCAAACTTAAATACATTAACATACGTGTTGTATTTTTCACTAGTACTGAGTATGAGTATTGAAGCTTTTCAGTTTCTAACTAAATTAGGAGTATTAGATGTAGATGATGTTATCTTAAACTCGTTAGGGGCATCCTTAGGATACCTGATCTTCAAGAGTAAAAAGTTAATTTAAGGTTCATTCCATACAAAGTACTCACCATCTGGTCGTTTAATTGTAAAAGAACAGGAAACATAGGGATCCTTGTCGAATGCTTATACTAGCAACTAAAATGGAGTGGACGCTTAATGGATTTTATTATTAGGAGCGAATGTTTTCATAAAGCATTATCAGACGTGAATAAAGCAGTATCTTTAAAGACGCCTTTCCCGATTTTATCAGGGATAAAGATCACGGCTAACGAGGATTCTTTAGTTCTGATTGGTAGTAACTCGGATATCATCATCGAAAAAAGGATTCCTTTGACAATAGATGGAGTGCAGGTTCTGAAGGTCAATCAAACGGGCAGCATGGTGTTAACGGCAACCTATTTATGTGAAATTGTTAAAAAATTACCGGGTGATATACATGTCAAAGTCACCGGAAATCAAATCATTACCCTGCAATCGGAAGAGATTGTTACTCGTCTAAACGGGTTTCAAGCAGAAGAATATCCTAGATTACCAGAGATTGACGGAACCAATCATACGAAAATCGCTGGTGCTGAATTAATGGAAATGATCAAACAGACTGTCTTTGCAGTATCCAAAAGTGAAGCGAGACCACTCTTGACGGGGGTCCATATGTCATTCAAAGAAAACTCTCTCACCTTTGCTGCAACCAATTCCCACCGGTTAGCATTGAGAGAACGACCGATTGACTCCACTTTCACCGGTGAATGCATCGTCCCAAGCACGAGCCTGAATGAGTTTATTAAATTATTTCATGATGAAACGGGATTCATACATATCTATGTTACGGACAGGTTCATGCTTTTTACATCGCGTACAGCATCTCTTTATTCACGATTACTGGAGGGGAATTATCCAAATGTGACAGGGTTGATACCCAAAGGTGCTAAGACAAGCATCATTATCGACACCAAACGGTTATTAAAAGGGATCGACCGGGCCTGTCTTTTTGCCCGTGAATGGAAGAACAACAATGTGTTTGTAGAAATTACAGATGAAGCAACATTAAAGATTTCTTCCAACTCCTCAGAAAGAGGCAGAATTGAAGAAACACAACCTATAAAAAGCATTGATGGAGATAGGGAATTAAGCATCTCACTGGATGGAAACTTCTTAATGGATGCATTAAAAGCGATAAAAGAACAGGAAGTAAGATTACGTTTTGGTGGTTCCATGAAGCCTGTCTTAATCGAACCTGTCGGTCATTCATCTTATCTGCATCTGATTTCTCCAGTGCGGTCTTAGTAAACAATCGTAAAATAAACTGATAAAAAATAATATAAGTTGGGAGAAAATATGGAATCAACCTTAATCATCATACGGGGAAACTCAGGAAGTGGAAAAACAACAACGGCGAAAAACCTTCAAGCTCATCTGGGGCACGGAACACTCTTGGTTTCTCAGGATAACGTGCGCCGTGACATGCTGAAGGTCCACGATCGAGATGGCAATCTATCCATTGATTTGATTTATCAAATTGCAGCATACGGTAAAGGGAAATGCGAATTTGTCATTGTGGAAGGAATCTTGACTAAACACCGGTATGGTAAAATGCTGCAGCATTTAATGGAGACTTTTAACCAAAAAGCATGTACCTATTATTTTGACATCCCCTTTGAGGAGACCGTAAACCGTCACCATTCCAGTCCCAAGAAAATGGACTTCGGCGAAGATTCTTTGCGCAAGTGGTGGAGGCCGAACGATGATCTTGGTGTCGAGGGAGAAGTGAAATTGACTAAGGATCTGTCACAAGACGAAGTGTTGGAAGTGATTTTGACTCAGCTGGGAAAATAATGAAACGGTGCTTATCCTAAAGGGTAAGCTCTTTTTAATTGTATAGACTGCTTGATATTAACCTATTCATTACATGCTCAGAAAGTTGATTGAAGCGGAAGGAGGCTCACCGCGAGCCCCGCGGAAAGCGAGCATCCTGTAGCGAAAATCAACTCCTGCTTATTACATGAAGCGAGCAATGTTTACCCAAAAGCTTTTTGTATGAAAGGAAATGCTAGTCCGGATCAATGATGGAATCAAACCATGTTCCCTGGTCATCCTATACGTAGGAGGGATGACCTTGTTTGTTAGAGTTCTGGTTATATTCATCTTCATTTGTTTTCAATATGCCGAAGTGGTGAGTGCATCCTCCCTTCAGGCCGCCTTTATCCGTGATCACCAGCTTTGGATCAAGATGGGGGACGAGGAGACTCAAATCACAACGGATCGTCACGTCTATTCCCCGAAATGGTCCTATGACGGCCGGTTTATTGGGTATATAGATAGAGGCAAGGACGGAGAAAAATCCGATTTATTCATTTATGATACGGTGAAAAAAGAAAGCTATCAGCCGTATGGAAGAGTGGAGACAGATGATTTCAAATGGTCACCGGTAAAGAACCAATTGGCCTATAGGGACCGGGGCTTATTAAACATCACCAAAACAGTGAACGGACGGCCTGAGGGATTCGAAAATGTGACAGTAGGTGTCAGTGCCTTTGAATGGTACCCAAACGGGGAGGAATTCATCGTTTCCTCTCAAGCCAGTATTCGTCCTACGGGGTGGGGGCCGATCCCCCTTTTCAGAGTTCCGGTTGATGCCAATCTGAACCCTGATAAAGTAAAGCCTCTCTACACCATTCAAACAAAGGAACAGGATTTATTTGCCATTGATGCAGACTATTTTAAGTGGAGCCCTGATGGCAAATGGGTAAGCTTTCTGGCGATCCCTACCGCTTCCTGGTCCAATGATAGCAATACACTGTGCGTGTTATCCTCTGAAGGCAACGATTTTCAGGTGGTGGGGAAGATGCTCTGGTACAAGGATTGGATAAAGTGGGCACCAAGAGCCAACCAGCTGGCCTACATTTCAGGCGAAGGGAGGTTCTTCGTCGAAAACAAGAAAACAACGATTGCAGACATACCGATTTCCAGGCAGCAGAAAGAATACACACCCGCTGGGTATGTCGACCTTGATTTAGAGTGGTACTCCCCGGATACTGTGATTGTAGCTCGTGCAAAGGAGAATAAGGAGTGGAATGAAGGACCTGTACCCACTATGTTTACAGCCCTGTATACCATCAACATCAAAACGGCAGAACAAACCCGGATTACCTTTCCGAAAGAAAATGAACTCGATGAGGCCCCTGAAGTGATAGGCCCGGCTCTTACCTGGTTTCGTCACAAAGGAAACGTCCACTCAGGTGATGTATGGATAAGGGATGGTTTAAACGGGGAATCAGAGGTTTGGATTAAACAAGTGGATTCGGCGCCTTCGTTTTTTCAGCAGCCATTCATCAATATCCTGTAAATCAGCATCCATTCATCACAGCCACCGTTTGTTATAATCGAACTAGAAGATTTTTTGAAAGGAGAAATCTTATGGAAGTATGGTTGGCAAGCGTGTTTTCAGCGATCATCATACTGATCACCGTCTTCTCCATGGTAAAGGCACTCATCATCGCCTTTAGAAGAAAAGAAATTTCCCTTCGCAAACTCGTTGTGTACTCTACTGTTTCGATTGTGACAGGATTAGTAGTGGCATCCGCTTTGCCTTTTGGGTACCAAAAAATAATGGAGTATATTTACTGATTTCTTTATGATTTTTCAGAGCTAACTAAAAATAGCCCAACTAAAAAAGTGATACAAAGAAAGAGCCTTTCACTCTTTCTTTGTATCACTTTTATGTATGTCCAATTTGGAAGAAATGTCTCTAAGGATCGTGTTTCTCTCTTTTTGAGTTTGAATAAAGCTTATTAAAAACCAGGCAATAAAGGCGATTGGAACCAGGTACGAAAGGATCCCCAAGGGTATGATGAAATCAAAAAAGTCCATAGTATTCTCTCTCCATTTTCATTAGATTGGATCATTATACCATATTCAAACCCTATCACATTCACAGCAATTGTACGATCAGTTCGTTTTTAGCCATTTCTTCCTTAGAAATTCATCACACCAATTCATTTCATCTGGGTACCTGCCCTCCTTTTCATCACCGGTCCCATCGATACTCTTAGCACTAAAAATTAACAGTGATCCATTTCGAATACTTTCATCCCACCATTGCAAACTATAAAAGATAAGACAGAAATTATTAAAGATGAAAGGAATCATTGAATGAAAAAAGTAGGTCTCATCCTTTTTAGTTTGGTTTTATTGGCACCATTCACTTTATCTTCTGCTTACGCCCTTAATCACCCCCGAAATATGTATGATGTGAAGCCTGGGGGATTATGTATGGAAGATCGCCAAGACCTATGGCACAACGGCAGAAGACTTGAAACGGATCAACGGATTGCAGTCAGATACAATCTTTGTAGGTCAGAAATTAAGGGTACCGATCATGTATGAAGTGGTTTCCGGCGATACGCTGTGGAGCCTGTCCATGAGGTTTAACTCGACGGTTCCGTTACTGAAGGAAGCAAACAAGCTGACGTCGAACACCATCTATACAGGCCAAAAGCTAAGGATTCCTCCTAAAAAACTGGACATGCAGGGCCAATATGTATTGATGACAAGAGAGGGAATTCAGGGATTGGCTGTTTAACCACGAATTTACAAGAAGAATCGGCAAAATCCAGCAGCACCACACCTATCAGCCGTCTTATCAGCAATTCACCGGTACGAATCATTTCAGCCTCATGAAGGGGATGGAAGAGTACCACGTCAAAGAGATGGGTTGGAAGACAATCAGTCAACAATTGACCACTTTCCCGGACGGAAAGATCGCAGTAGGCAGGCCGTTCAATACACCGCCTGAAGGTTCGTTTGGCCTCCAGAATGAATCGGCCATGCGTGCCATTGAAGCGGATGCCCTGGCTATTGAAAATGTAGGGAACTTTGATCAGGGCAATAATCAGATGACGGCAGAGCAAAGGGAAACAATCATTACGATGACGGCCCTGCTGATGATGAGGTTTGGCTTGTCTCCTTCACTAGACACCATCACCTACCATCACTGGTGGGATATCAATACGGGCGAAAGAGTATTGGATCATGGCGAAGGACATGCCATCAAGACCTGTCCAGGAACCGGATTCTTCGGGGGGAACTCCACAGATCATGCCCGAAATCACTTTTATCCTCTTGTCAGGAAAAGAATGAATGAAATCTCTGCTTCCTGGCGGAGTCCTTTATGACTTTTTAAACTCAAGATGCCCCGGATTTCATTCCGGGGCATCTTGGTTGTTCAAAGGAAAATCCAACCCATATGCTTTTTTAAAAAGAGAGTAGTTGTTTGGCTTCGGAATTAAAATACTTCTTTTAAATGAGCTTTCAATTCTCTGCGATATTTTTCAATGTCTGGATTCGCTACAACATCATGGGCACCGAATGTTTTTAACGGCACCATATTTACATAACGCTGCATATTGTGTAAGTGGGCAATGGCCTCTTCTATGTCTGCACCCTTTAAGAATGAGTCTGCATCATGATTGTTGAAAGCTGACTCAGGGGCATTCCATGTCGTGGAGAACATGTATTTTTTCCCTTCCATTAATCCGCCGTCACCATACTGGTTGATGGCCGGTCCAAAGAAAACGCCATATTCATATACTTGATCAATATATTTTTTGAAGGCAGCAGGTAATGAGAACCAGTAGATCGGTGTTTGAAAAATGACGGCATCCGCCCACTTGAATTTCTCCTGCTCTTCTTTTATATCGTAGCCTTCTTCTATGATTGTGGTCTTCACTTCGAATTTCTCAGACAAGGTTGATACCGTGTCTTCAAATAACGTTTTATTTAATTGCCCTTTCGCAAAATCATAATATTCATGTCCATTGATCACTAAGATGTTATTCATGTAAAGAATACCTCCAATTGTTTTATGGTTCGATAACCATCGAACTATTAGGATCATATCATCATCTTTCGTGATTCACAATGAATATGCTTTTCGCTCAGTTAATAAAAGACCATGTGCAGGAAATGCACATGGTCTAAATATCTTCTTCTTTTACACCAAACACAGAGTCAAGAAGGTTTGGGAATTTTTGATCGATTTCTTCTTTGCGCAGAGAGTAGATATGTTCTTTCCCCTCGATTCTCCCCTCGATGAGCCCCGCTTCCCGAAGGATTTTCATATGATGAGACACGGTAGACTTATTGAGCATTAGTTGGATCGAGTAAGCCGTACAGTTGTTTTCTCCGCTTTCATGAAGACAGCGGATAATCCGGATGCGATTAGGTTCACTTAATGCATGGAGTACTTTTGTATATGGTATGGATTCGATTGGTGGATGATAGGGTAATTTCATACTTCCATTTTATCTGTAATAAGTGGTTAATTCAACTACATGGTTTTACTCGCCTAGAACAGTGCTCTTCAGATGTATCGATCAGGGGGGGAGCTCAATGTCATCATTGGTTCAAGAAGGGATTTACCATCTTTTCTTGAATGTCTAATGTATTCGGAAAAAGAAGGGGAGCGAGATTTATGATTAAAGGCGTTGGTGGAATCTTTTGGAGAACGAAAAACCTGGCTGAAATGAAAAAATGGTACAGTGACGTGTTGAAAATGGATATGGAAGATTGGAACGGGGCCATTCTGAAACCCGATGAGGGAAATGAAACGATCTTTTCGTTCTTCACGGAAGAGGATTCTTACTTTCCGACAGAACAACAGGTGATGGTGAATTTCCAAGTGCATAATCTGAACGAGATGATTACCCATCTTCATCAGTTGGGAGTCCCTCTTGTTAAAGAGAAAGAGGTCAGTGAGTATGGCCAGTTTATCTGGATTAAAGATCCTGAAGGCAGGTTGATCGAACTGTGGGAGAAATGATGCGGCTTGCGTTCGTCACTGTCATCCGGAACTATTTTTATGAGAAGTCAATGAATAATCGGAAAGTTGTATAGAAATGATCCTGTCCCCTGTGGCTCTCCAGGGGGCATTTTTGTAGTTCAAAAAGACTGCCGAAAACAATATTTTTCCAACTTCAATGTGGTAATTGACTAAAGGATATCAGAATAATGCCGATATGAAGGATACTGATAAGGAACGGTGAAGGATCTTCTGTACGTGGGCGCTTGGGTGATCTGGAGTTAGTAGCGCAACCGACTAGTCAGACAAGAAGTTTGAGTAGTCTTTTTTGACTTAAAAGAAGGAGTAAAGAATGAAGAGAAAACAGAACACGTTTGTTTTATTAAGTTTATTTTCAGTGGCATTGTCCCTGGCAACACATTTCCTCCATCGTGGATTCGGCTTCCTCGATACCTATGTAGAAGTGAAAGGCATCGGTGCTGCTCTTCCGCCGTCACTTTTCATTTTGCAGAATGTCTTGATGATTCTTCCTGTCGGATTTTTCATTTGGTCAATGATTCTGTATAAACGCGGGAAAGATGTCTCTCTGTTATTGACGCTCTCCCTCACATTTAGCAGTATCTCCATCATTGCCGGCGGAGACGGGCTCGTCGAGTATCATTTCTCCATCTTTATGGTGTTGGCGTTCATTGCTTTTTTTGACTCGATCAAGCTTTTACTGGTCAGTACCATTCTGTTCGCTGTTCAGCATCTGCTTGGATATTTCCTGTTCCCGGAGCTGATTTGCGGTACAAGTGAGTACCGTTTTTCTCTCCTCATGATCCATGCGGTGTACCTGATATTCACAAGTGGGGCCACCATGCTGATGATTCATTCCAAGCAGAAACAGACGAATGTGCTTCAAGAAGAGAACAGGCAGCATCAGGAGAACTCAGATCGTCTCATCCGTCATTTACATGAAACGGTAGCACATGTGAGTAAATATAGTGCAGAGCTTGCAGAAGGGGCGCGGGAGTCAACGACAGCAAGCCGGGAAATGGCCTCCTCCGTGGAGGAAATGATCACAGGTGCAAGGCAACAGCTTGAATTCAGCCAGCAAAGTGAGAGGGAGTATCAAGCAGTTGACTCGGCGATTAAGGAGATAACAGAAAGCCTTAAATTGATCGGCGCATCTTCTGAAAGCACCACTCAAAAAGCGGAATCCGGTCAGGCTACCATTCAGGAGATGGAAGAAAATATGAAGGCGATCAAACAGGCAGTGGCCGATATCCATTCCCTTATGGAGCAGTTCCGTGCCCAGTCTGATCACATTGAAACCATATCAGGAACGATAGCGGATATATCCGGACAGACCAAAATGCTTGCTTTAAACGCTTCAATCGAAGCAGCAAGGGCAGGAGAGCATGGGAAAGGCTTTGCCATAGTGGCGCAGGAGGTCGGGAAATTAGCCGACCAAACTGAAAAGTCAACAAAGGGAATCACAGGGGTTGTCTCGAACATCCGTAATGAAATGAATGAAATGGAGCATGCCATCTCAACTAATATTCAGGAAGTAGAGAAAGGGATGTCCGTTGTTGACCATGCGCAAGAAATCTTTCAGGATATTATGGGAGCGAGCCGTGAAGTAGAGGCTAAAGTCACGAACTCCTACTTCACGGCAGAACAATTGAAAAAGTCGTCCATCCAGGTCATGGACAAGGTGGGAGACATGCGTTCCATTTCGGACATCACTCTCGACAGTTCAGAGAAGATTTTCTCCTTCTCCACTCAACAAGCAGGAACCATCGCCAATGTACAAACCATTTCAAGTTCACTTCAGGAGCGGGTAAAGTCACTTAACACTGTTGTGGAAAAAATGGATGGAGAAGTGTAGACCACGATTTTTAAAAAATGGTTGCTTGAAATTCTGGGTAACACTTTCATAGTGGGATGGGATCATGAAAAAGGCAGCCAATAAACATGAGGCTGCCTTTTCAGTATCTAATTTCATCATACCATTCCTTTCCAAAAACTTTCAGTCTTTTTTTATCTTATTAAATTGATAACCTTAATATAGATATGATGGGAGGTAATAGGGTGATAGATTATCGAATTAAAGATAATGGAGATTTCTCTCCAAGAATAGGTGAACTTGTATCCATGTTAGAACATACAAGAGCCGTTACATTAGAGGAGATTAAACTCCTAAGGACAGAGGAATTGGACTACTTGATAGATGGAGGTTCTAATACCATTGGTTCGCTTTTACTCCACATCGCCTCAATTGAATTTGTGCATCAAGTCATATCATTCGAAAGCAGGGATATCAATGAGTCTGAGCTTAAACAATGGAAATCCGCTTTAGAACTAGGTGAAAGTGCCAGAAATACGATCAATAAGAATACTGTTCACTATTACATCGATGAATTGTCTAAAGTGAGAGAGAAAACCCTATCCCAACTTAAAGGGTTAGACGATGACTGGTTATTCGAGGAGAAGGAATGGGGTAATGGAATTCCCTATAATCATTATTACCTTTGGTATCACGTAATCGAAGATGAGATCAATCATCGTGGGCAAATTAGGATGATTAAACGTATGCTTGTAAAAAAAAAGGATCGGTTAAATAATATTGGTGTTTTTTGATTAAGAAAAGGGACATGCAAATGTTGATGTCCCTTCAAATTTATTTTAATTCCCCGATAAACCAAATTTCACCTTCATAATGGTATCCATCTTCATCAGCAATTACTTCTTTATAACCTGATATTTGTAAATCGTTAGGAACAGATAATCCCCATTCAACTTTAATGTTTCTATCATCAGATAGATGAAGCCACTTTTGATATTCGTCGTTCCTGTCAAAGAAATCTTTAAAATGGGAGTCACCTTTAAATACAATCATTTGAGAACCCCACAAATCTGGTAAATCAACAGCAACTACTACTCGATACTTTTCTTTGTCATTTGGCTTCAAGCCAATTAGATGTTCAGCTCTACCCAATAGTGTTTGAATGCAGAGTCGTTTAATTTGTTTGGGTGTTTTGTCGGAATTTATAAAGTCTTGAGCAACTGGTAGGTGCAAATGCCAATAACCATTGTTAAATTCTGTTGGAAATTCCAATGTGTTTTCTTCAATACGCTTAATCATAGTATTAGATTTACGCTTAACTCCTCGAACTTTTTTCTCCCGCATCATATTTCTCCTCATTTTTATTTACCATACCTGAATGTTCTAAGTTTTTCATAGGTTGTTTTATGTAGAGAATAAACAACTATCAACAATTATCTTACTAACAGTGGTATCATCATTACGATGCTTGATAGTGTCTAAGAATTTAAATCAACTCAAATAATGGTCGAGGTATTTTGTCGACACACCATTAAAACGGTCACCTCTCACACGGCTGTGATAGTTATGTGCATTTTGGATATAGTATAGACCCCTCAATTTGTCTTTACCATCAGATTTGAACCGATAGTGTTCTAATCCTTTCTCGGTTCCATACGTTTTAAACGACTGCCACATTCTCTTTACTTAATAGGGAACACGAGCTGAAAAAAACGCCATGGAAAAGAGCCAAGCCCCGTGGCTCCCTTCCATTCCTACACCTCGGGCCGAACCCACAATTTCGAAAAGTCCACGTACCCGAAATGCTTGATTTCGATGTTCATGATGTCGGTTGAGAATGGGATGTGGCGTTTTTCATAGGAGAGGGGGATCATGATCGATTCTTCCATGAGCCTTCTCTCGACTTTCTTATTCAAGGCGGTCCAGTCCCCGAAAGGCGTATGAAGATATTCGTCAAGCTGGGCCTTCCACTTTTCATCCTTTGTAAAAAGGTGATAAAGAGGGGAAAAGTCGTTTTTCAAAAAGTGATAGAAGGAGAAGTTCTGGTTCGATTCAAAGATTTCCCTGTGCACGAAGAGGTCCACATGGAAGGTCTTCGGCTGCTTCGTCAGGGTGTCGGCAAACGAGAACCACTGGACGTCCACGGGGATGTCTTCTTTCTCGAAGATGTCCACAAGCCATTCGATGGTCTTCGCTGTATGATTGGCACAGCGGATGACGATGGGCCCGGTAAACAGTGGACGTTCAGCCTCACGGATGGTCATGGATTGATCCTCCCCGATGAGGATGCTCTTCCCGTTCGGTGTCAGTCGGGGATCGCTGTCACGAAGGGTGTGGCGGTTCTTCGCGATCACCCAGTGGAGATAATCCCGTACTTCCTTTCTCTGAATCTGGGAATCCCGTCCTGGACTTGCATTCATGATGACTACCCCGAATCCGGAGTCACTTTCGATTTCAACAGAAGAGGACTGGCTCTCCTCTATATGAGAATGATAGATTCCCCTGAAGTCTTTCGGGACCTGGACGAATTCCACGGCATCAAGGAGCGGCCTCTCCCCGTAGTGCTCCTTGAAGGCGGCCAGGGTCGTCTTGGCATCGCTGTTTTCCTCCAGGGAGAAGCAGCCTGTCCCAAGGATCCTGTCTTTGTTTTCCTTATAGATGCTCGCACATACCATGCTGAGCATGGGAAGGATATAGCTGCAGCCGCCGGGGTGGTGGATGTCGATGATGAGGGAGGTCTTCACCTCGATGGTTTCCACCGGTGCCCAGAGATCCTGATAGTGGGTGCAGGTCCGGAACTTTTCCAGACAATTCACGACATCCTTTGCCGTCAGAATGGAGCCGTCGTGGAAGCGGACATCTTTTTTCAGATAAAGTCGCAGTTTAGCAGGAGAGGCATCCCAGCTGTGTGCAAGCTCCGGGAGGATGTCCCCTTCCGCGGTGATGGAGACGAGGCGGTTGAATACGTTTGCCACCAGGTGGGCACTGTGGACATCTGCCGCTTCCAGGGGATGGATGGAGAAGAAAGGGTATCTCTTCGGCACGATGAGTTTATCCTTCGACTCCTTCACAAACCCGAGCTTACTGTGAAATGTATTCATGAGCCTCAGCTTGCTGTCTGTTGACCAGTTGTACATGAGGTATTTGCTGCTCTCTTCAATGGGCCTGTCATTCATGAGCTGCACGACTTCTGCTTCGAACACTTCCTCCACATCTTGCTTCCATTTCAGCGTCGATACATTCCCCCTGCCGCGGCCCGGCGTAAAGGCGATCCAGCCTTCTTCATTCCATTTCTTTAAGTAGCGGGACGTCTGTTTATGGCTCAGTTGAAGGGTTTCAGAAATCTCCTCCACACGAATGCTGCCAGAAGGATAGTACCTCCAAAGAGTGAGTAATTTGTTCTCCATTGTGCTTCTCCTCCTAAAAGGGGACATGGTTTTGAAAAGTGTCTATTTTTAAATTATTTCGTCTAGTTTACTATACAGTAAATAGAGGAGGGGAACAATATGAAGTGGAAGGAATTACCTCAGAATATTAAAGTCCGGATGATCACGTCTTTCTTTAACCGTGCCGTTTCATCCGCCGTCATGCCATTCATGGCCCTGTTCTTTGCCCAGGAAATGAATAAGATCTGGGCAGGGATGTTCCTGATCATCACCGTGATGATCGGATTTTTCATCAATTTGGTAGGGGGTTACATATCAGACCGGTTTCCCCGGAAGAAAGTACTGCTGACAACCTCCTGGCTGAACGCCTTGTTCTTTTTCATCATGACCATAAGCTTATTTCCGGAGGAAAATGTGATTCTCCTGTTCGCAGGTGCTTATATCGGGTTCATCATCACGAGCAGCCTGGGACGTCCGGCGATGCATGCCATCATTATCGATTCTACGACGCCGGAGAACCGGAAAGCCGTCTATGCCCTGGACTACTGGCTCGTCAACCTGTCCATGGCGATTGGTGCAGCCCTTGGGGGGGCTCCTGTATCTGAACCATCAGACCGAGCTCTTCGTGATGCTGACCTTAACGTCTGTCACGATCCCGATTGCCTATGGAATCTGGCTGCAGGACAACTTCAAGGACCAGCTGAAGAAGCAGCATGAAAATGTCTTTGTCGATCTCGTCAACAATTACCGGATTGCCTTCCGGGATTCAGCCTTCGTGAAAGTGGTGGCAGGGTCGACGTTCATTTTTGCAGCGGAATTCTCCCTGAACAGTTATATCGGGATCCGCCTTGCGGAAACCTTTAATGCCGTGAACATCGGGAACTTCGAAATCGTCGGGGTGAGGATGCTCAGTATCCTGAACATCGAGAACATGCGCTCGTCGTCTGCCTCACGTTCATCATCAACCGCTACACAGACCGGTTGAATAAGAAGAATGCCCTCTTGATCGGGCTCATTCTGTACGGAATCGGCTATGCCACCGTTACATCCGCCAACACATGGTACATGCTGATGGCCTTCAATCTGATTGCGACCATGGGGGAACTGATCTACTCCCCGATCCGCAACGCAGAGCAGGCCAACATGATCCCAAGCGACAAGCGGGGCTCTTACTCCGCTTTCTCCAACCTGTCCTTCAGCGGAGCGGACCTCGTCGCACGATCCACCATCATCATCGGTGCCTTCCTTATGCCGACGATGATGAGCGTCTACATCGGCTTCATCGTCATGCTCGGTACGGTGCTGGTGTATACAGGTCTGTTCGGCGGGAGCTGGACAAGGGCGAAGGCGTTGGAAGAAAGCGTCAGTGCGAGTGGAGGAAAATAGCAGAGAGAACAAAAAAAGCTTAGAGACTGCGGCTCTAAGCTTTTTGTTCTTCCATAAATTCATCTTTTAATAGGGAGTACACCTTTAAATCCTTGTGTTCCCCTTTAACATACATAGCCTTCCTGCTGATTCCCTCGAAAGACATCCCCAACTTCTTCATCACATGCTCGGACCCCTTATTTTCTAAAAAACATCTCGCCTGGATCCGGACCAGTTCCATCCTGTCGAAACCAAACGAGGCGACGGCCCCTGCTGCCTCGGTCATGATCCCTTTGCCCCAGTATTCTTGAGACAGAACATATCCGATTTCAACACTGCGGTGTTCGGGATGCCACCACACAAAGTGAACGGTTCCGATGCATTTTCCGTTTTCCTTCAGCTCGATCCCCCCATGGAGCATCATACCGAGGTAAGAACGTATGGATAAATTCAATCGTATCGGTTAATGAAGAATGAGTATCCCAAGTAACAGATTTCGTCACTTCTTCGTTCGACGCATATAAAAAGATATCTTCTGCATCGTCTAAGGTGATACTCCTAAGTATGAGACGTTCCGTTTCGATTATAGGTAGATCAGCAAATTCCTCTAGAATATTCATGAGACCACCACTTTACAAGATATCTACTCATTAGTATCTTATCATTTTTTGGAATCGTTTGTATTTTTTTATAATGGCTGGTGGTTTCTCCTACTGGACTGCATGGTTTCTTGAAACTAATGAGTTATCGGGGGGCAGAAAGATTTGTGAGCATTTTATGGCCGTATGTATACGTGAAAATGTAAGGGATTTTTTTTCCCTATTAGGCCGTATAATTCGGTATAATAAGGTATAAGTTTTTTTGAAATATTGAAAAAATAGAACAGGAATGATGGAGGAAACATGATGGATCATATTGAGTTACTTACGGGATTACTGCTCAACCTCCTTGCAATATTAATTGTTATCTTACTATTAAACTTTAAGTATCTATCAGGTAAAGTACATTCGTTTCACCTTCGTCCACTGTCAATCTATTTGATCAGTACGATTTTGATGTTATTGAGCCTGGCCTTAACCGTGAAGCTGGAAGATGGATTTATTTATGATTTACGATTCATCCCCTTTCTATTAGGAGGCATTTACGGTGGAAACAGGATTTTACTTTGGCTTTCCCTAACGGCGGTTGCGATCCGTGCGCCCCTTCTTGGGCCGGGATTGATCCTTACGATGATTATGGTGATCCTTGCATCAATAGGGATTATGTACCTCCGTCCCCGATTGGCAAATAAGCCATGGAAGACGAGGGTGTACTGGTTTACGTTGTTTGCCTTCGTTTACTCGATACTTTCCCTGTGGATTCCTGGCATGCTCTTTGATTTCGGTGATGGGGGTTCGTTTTTGGTTTATTCCTTTGTCCTGACGGGTTCGACGTTTTTTGTTTTCTATTTATGTGAACTCATCCGGACGACCTATGTGCTTCAATTGGAAGCCATAAAGTTTGAGAAGATGCAGGTGGTCAGCCACCTGGCAGCAAGCATGAGTCATGAGGTAAGAAACCCTTTGACAACGGTAAAGGGGTTTCTCCAACTCATCCATGAGGACCCTGCCAATGTAAATGTTAATAGCGAACTATCCAAGATCGCCGTCAGCGAAATCGACCGGGCCACAGAAGTCATCAACCAGTATTTAAACTTTGCGAGGCCTCATCCGGAGACGGAAATCGAAGTGGACATTCTGGAGGAGATCAATCGTTCCAAAGAGATCATCATGCCCCTTGCTGTCAAAAAAGGAATCGACATTAAAACTAACACCCTGCATCAGCATTCCATCAAGGGGGACCCTAACAAGCTGCAGCAGATTCTCATCAATGTCATGAAGAACGGACTCGAGGCCATGGAGAAGGGCGGTACGCTCAGGGTCCTCAGCTATTTGGATGGGGAGAAGGTGCTCATTCTTATCAACGATACGGGAATCGGGATGACCAATGAACAAGTCCTGCGCCTCGGGGAACCCTACTTCTCTATGAAAGGAAAGAACGGTACAGGTCTCGGTATGATGACTGTCTTCCAGCTCGTTGAAGGCATGAGAGGCACCATTAAGGTCCAAAGTAAACCCAACAACGGCACCTCCGTCATCCTATCCTTCCCCGTCCACACACAAGAACAAACCGCCCCTGCCATGACCCCATCCAAGGTCCGCCCCTCACTGCGTTAACGCTTTAGTTGGTTGAGGGACGGACCTTGGTGGGGATATTCTGTTGGTGAGGGTTGGTTCAACAGTCTATGTATAGAAGGTGGGAGGGAGCACATGCCGACATGGATAAGATGCGATCACAAACTTTCTTGGTTTCTCGTATTTAAAGCTCTAATGATCTACAAAAGGAATACGATACATTGTCCACATTGCCATCACGTGCTGTACCTCACCCCAAAATCCAAACGAATGTTAGTTGGATTTACAGCATTCATTCCTTTATCGTTTGTGCTCTTAAGTGTGTTCTCCACTTTCATGTAAAAGAACCAGAATACTTGTTTAGTATACTCCTACTTCGTTTTAAGAGGGACGCCCTACACATATGAAACTAGATCATTTCAACTTATCATAAATGGAGGCCATTTCATCATGGACGGACAAAAAGTGATTTACAACGAATTAGATAAGGTATTTGACTACTTAGAACAAAAAAGGCTGTTTAGTGGGGTAGTGCTTTTATCCGATGAGGGCAAAGCGTTTTATAAGAGAGCTGTAGGCAAAAGAACTGACTCAGACTTACATGATCAACAATCAATATTTGAAATTGCTTCTATAACAAAGAGCTTTACAGCAATGGCGATCATGATTCTTGTTGAGGAAGGGAAACTTACATTAGACGATAATCTACAAGCTTTTTTCCCCTGCCTGCCTTACAAGAACATCACTATAAAGCATATGATTACTCACACTTCGGGTCTCCCTGATTATATGGAATGGTTTGAAACAGTGGGTAACTGGGACCAAAATAGAATTGCGACCAATAAGGATGTAAGTAAGTTCTTGGAAGACGAGGGACCTGACGTGTTATTTCAGGTGAATGAAAAGTGGGAGTATTGCAATACGGGCTATGTCTTACTGGCAGAAATCATCGAAATGGTTTCAAAGATGGAGTATGGAGAATTTTTAAAGAAGAGACTATTTGACCCGTTAAAAATGTCCAATACATCGACTCATTCACAGTTCCTGGATAATGAAATAGAGCATTTTTCCAAAGGTTATATTTACGATTGGGAACAGGACACTCGCAGACATCCGAATGAAATGGAAGAGCATTCCTATGTGTTTTTCCTGGACGGGATTAAAGGTGATGGTGGTATCAAATCAACCGCAGAGGATTTACTGAAATGGGAGCGTGCGATTTATAGTAATGAGCTGGTTTCAAAACAAACAAAGGAAACTGCCATACATCCAGTTTATATGAATGGAGAAGCTTCAGCTGAATATTGCCCAGGTTTACATGAAAGCTTGGGAGGATATGGACTGGGGTGGAAGATTGAAGACCATCCTCAATATAACAAGATTGTACTTCATGATGGATATTGGGGAGGGTATTGTTCTGGATTGATTAGTTATCCGGATTATGACAAAGCAATCATCATGCTAAGCAATCTAGATTTTACGGATGACAATATGAATAGAATACCTCATTTATTAACACTTACATTAGAGAAGATTTTATTCGGTGGAAAAGTGAATCTTCGGGAGTTTGAGCAGTTGATAATGCAAACTTATAGTAAGTAAACCTGGGGATTGGTACTCAACCTGGAGAAGACAGAAGATTGAACAGGTGTTCTCCAGCTGTTTCTTTACTTTGGTACAGGTCAATTCTAATCTGTATGAGCATGATGGTAAACGAGGTGATAAGAATGAATATAGAAAAAAGACTGTTTGAAGAAGCAGTAGCATTATTAGAAAAGAGATACCCAACAGGCTGGGGTGGTGCGGCGGCCATGTACACATCAGATGGAAAGGTCCTGACCAGTGTTTCACCGGAAATTATTAACGCTTCAACAGAACTGTGTATTGAAACGGGAGCTATTTTAGAAGCTCACAAGCTTGAAGCTCACATTACCCATTCCATATGTGTAGTAAGAGATGCTCCAACTTCTCCGTACAAAATCCTCACTCCCTGTGGCATCTGCCAAGAGAGGCTATTCTACTGGGGACCAAACGTAAAGGTAGGGATTTACACTCCTGAAAGCAGTATTCTCTTCAAAACATTAGAAGAAGTTCAACCCTATCATTGGTACCAGGCTTATAAAAAAGAGTAAAGATTGTTACGAAATCGAAATAGAGATGAAGTTGAATGATTAGATCTTAGGTCTTCCTAAACCAACCATCCATTTCTGAGGTGAAACCCATGCTATTAGTAAGCTCCTGCTTAGCAGGACTGGAAGTAAGATACAACGGAACGCATTGTTTAAATGAGAAAATCAGTAAACTTGTAGAAGAGAAGAAAGCGATCACGATTTGTCCGGAATTGCTAGGAGGTTTTTCCACTCCAAGGGAACCTGCTGAAATCATAGGAGGAGCCGGAGAAGAGGTATTGGACGGCAAAGCTAAAGTGATGGATAAATCCGGAAAGGACGTAACGGATCTCTACATGAAAGGAGCCTACGCTGCATTAGAAAATGCCAGAAAAGTAAACGCCACGACCATCGTGCTGAAAGAAAACAGTCCATCCTGCGGCAGTTCGATGATCTACAATGGTCATTTTAACGGTGAAAAGATCGCCGGAAATGGAGTCACTTCGGCCTTGCTCAAACGAAACGGATTTCAAGTGATTTCTGAAGAAGAATTTGTTAAGGGGTTCTCATAGGTTTAATCATAAGGGGAAAAACAAAAACATACCACTTCACAAAGCTTATTTAGAATCGATTGTGCAGACATCTATCTTCAAGAATTTTCAACTGCAGATGCAGATGCTATATACAAAATCTCCAATCAACCGGAGATATCCAGATTCCTGCCGGACTGGAAATCAACAAAAGAGCAAAGGATCGAGTGGGTCACCCATTATGAAATTCCGGCCAAAGCATTTCTTCATGCTGCTGAGAAAGACGGCAGCATAGAGGGCCATTTCTTAAAACTAGGAGTATTTATCAAAGAGACCGATGAATTGATCGGGTGGTGCTGTACTGGAATGAAAGAGGAGATTCCTGCACCGAATAGAGAAATCATGTATGCCATTTCAGGTGAATATCAAGGAAAAGGATACGCAACAAAAGCATGTAAAGGGCTTATTACGTATTTGTTTACACGTACAAATGTAGATGTTCTTCACGCAGTAGCTCTCCCTGACAACGTACCATCCAATAAAGTAATTGAAAAATGCGGGTTTGTCCAACGGGGGCAAGTGATGATAGAAAATGAACGTTATCATCACTATCTAATGAGTAGGTCTGACTTTTTACAAAAGAGCATGGACTAGTCGCTGGTAATGTGCTCATTTGATACCTTAGTCATTTTTTTAGGGTGCAGCTGCAGGAATTTTTTTGCATGATCTCTAATAAAGGAAATATTATACAAAAAATATGCTATAATCATAGAGTCTGAACATTCCCACATCATGTTGGGTATCATTGTTAAAGGAGGCGTTCATTATGAAAATAAACGAGGCTGTTATCATTAGTAAACACAAGGGGAGAACGTCTCATTAACGTAAAGTTAAGCGTTTCCCCACATTCGAAAGGGGAAGGTTTTTTGAAAAACGGTAAAGTGAAACTTCAAGAATTGAATCAAGAAAATTGGTATGAATGTTGCAAATTAAAAGTATCGAATGAACAAAAAGATTATATTGAACCGAATGCCATTTCCATAGCTCAAACAAAGTTTGAGCCAACACTAAAACCATATGCCATTTATTTCGAGGAAAAAGTGGTCGGATTTTTAATGTATAACTCTGTTAAAGAAGAACTCGACGGCTATTGGGTCTACAGAATTATGGTGGATAAGAAGTACCAAGGTAAGGGAATCGGGAAAGCAGCAACCGAGTTGATGATCTTAGAGATGGAAAGCGTACTCTCTGCGAAGAGGATTGTTGTAGGGTATCACCCGGATAATAAGGGAGCTCACCAGTTATATTCCAGTCTAGGATTTGTCGATCAAGGAGATCGGTTTGGAAGAGAAATGGCTGTTATTAAATCAATGAGCTAATTAAAGAATATGCGATAGACAGAAGAAAGGATCGAAGGATTCCTTTCTTTTTTGGTCATCAACAAATTTGCCCAGAATGTTTTAGTTGTCAGTCATGAACGTGCGTATGTTGGAGAAAATGGATGGTATGTACAGGAGGACCTGATGAAAACAGAAACTAAAAATCTATATTATGTGAAACAAAAAGAAGGGTATGAACCAGAAATCGGAAAACTGGTTACTATGATGGACTATACGAGACATACCACACTGGAAGCAATTAAAGGGTTATCCACTGCACAACTAGATGTCCATTTGGATGATCAAAGTAATTCGATTGGAATGCTGCTTTTTCATATAGCCAGTTTAGAGAAAGCTTTTCAAATCATGACATTTGAAGGCAGAGACCTAACGGATGAAGAATGGGACGGGCTTTGTGTGGGGATTGTCCTCGGGGAAGAAGCCAAAAGAGAAATAAAAGGGAAAGACCTCGGTTTCTATGAACAGATGCTTTCCAGTACCAGGGAGAAAACGCTGGATTTCTTTAGAAACTCGCCTGACAGCTGGTTGGAAGAAGTAACCCCTTTTGGCTGGGATGATCCGGCAAACAATCACTTCAAGTGGTTCCACGTTTTCGAAGACGAACTGAACCATCGGGGGCAGATCAGGATGATCGTTAAAAGGGTGAAAAGGTGAAGAAATTTATCCTATTAAACGCAAATAGATTGTCCTTTAGTATCATGAGTATTTTTCTGATTAAAGAGGTGATCTCTTTAGTAAAGGTGCAATCCCCCTGGAATTATGCATATGTAGTGATGGTGGGGATTTCGTGGGCAGGATTCTTGTTTCTTTCTTTTTCCAATGCTACGAATGGTAACCAGAGAAATTGAGGGAAAGGAGCGAATGGTGAAGGCATGAATAAAATGATCACACTGGTGGTTCTGGCCGTTTTACCGATACTGACAGCTTGTTTACCTGAACCAACCTTTGAAGATTTTTTTCATAAGAGAATGGAGAGAAATGCTGAGGAATACACTGAAGAGGTTCAATATGAGTACTCCCTCATACATAAAGAAGAAAATGTCTTTAGACGTAACGATGCCATTGCTATCTTTACGGAAACCAATCTTCAAGGAGAGCAAATATTTATTGCCTATTTTAAGAAGGAAAATGGGCGTTGGAACTGGCAACGAACGAGAGGGTCTGAATGGGGAACCCCTGTAAAATGGTCTGCAATGAGTGAGGAACCATACATCTATTCAGGTGCAATAAATGACCCTTCAATTAAGCAAGTTTATGCTGGGGAGGAACAAGCAAAAATCATTGAAGTAGAAGAGGATAAACGGTTCTGGTATGCCATCAGTCATGAAAAAGATGTAGAAGTAAAAATGATTATGGCCGATGGAACGAAAGAAGTCATTGAAGAAATAGATGAAGAGATGCTAAAGGAATGGACAGACAAAAACAGCGGCTAAAAGGTGCACGGTAATTTCGGAGCTTATCTATATCTGAATAAGCATGATGCTCACATGAGGGGTTCATGATGATGGATGCAGGAATATACACAACATTCACCACCGGTATGTGAAGAGCGGTCAATGGATTCACTGTCTAAAGGAGGACTTTCGATGTATCAATATTTCAACGGTCTGGTCATAAGAGAAGGGACTGAAGGAGTTCCTGGTGAAGAGGTGGAACGGCTGTTTGAGAATGCAGGCTGGGCAAGAAATACGCCTTCATGGCAGAAAGAAAAGTTCTCCCTCATCTTCAAAAACTCAACCTGGGCATTTACGGTTTGGGATAAGGACAACATGATTGGAATGGTCAGGGTGATTTCAGACCAGATCATGACTGCCAACATCATGGATTTAGTGGTGTTAACAAACTATCGAGGAAAAGGCATAGGGAAGAAACTCGTAGAGCTCTGTGTTCAAAAGCTTCCCCATGGAGATTGGTTTGCCCACACCTCAGCTGATCATTTCAGTTTCTACGAAAAGTGTGGCTTTGAAGTGAAGGACTTAAGGCAGAATGGTACGTGTGCCTATTATGGATACATAAAGGCCAGAAAGGAAGGACACAGGTAGTGCTGTTTTATTCTGAAGCTGCAGAAGGTACCAGATCATCTAAATCACCAAGGCTTAATTTCAGGACCGTTTTTGAGTCTACGTCATAAAACAGAATTTCTTCTTTCTCAACGGACAGTATCCGGCCAGAGAAGGACAATGGACCTACCTTTTGCTTGGAATACCGGACGTGAAGAAGTGTATTAAGGGTTCTCCACTTTTCTGCCTGGGCTATAAATTTCTCCATGATGGTCGCAGCTCCCTTCGTGTCATCTACTCAATGAGACATTTGTCATGGTTAGAAGTTTAGCAATTCCCTTTTGAATGAACAATAGGGAATTGGAACCAGGTGATGTGGACGAAATATGAGATCTCGTTCTATTCCTTTTTAGCATACCGGTAGGCGCAAAGACATAAGGATAGGAAGCATCTGTATAAAAGAGTGAGCTGGAATGATGGGTAGCAACAAAGAAGCCTTTAGGAGGGGGGAGGAAATATGTTAAAAACATTCTTATTTTCCATTGTTTTCGCGTTTATTTATATGTTGATTACACTTAACTTAGTGGACATGGCTGGACAAGATACTGTTAACCAACTGAATGTTGGACTTATCATTGGAGCGTTGATTTGGATTGGGATCAAACTAACGGATAAATTCGATTCGTTGTGAAGACCGGACAGATGAAGTACTTTTTCTAATAGAAAGCACAATATAGTAAAGGGGAGGCATAAATGAATCATCACAAATTCAATGAGTTTATTAACATTGCCAGGAAACTAAATGCTATAGACATCTTTCCATTGTTAATGGGATCAGTAGGATTAGAGGTCGTTACAGGAACGAGCTGGGATGCACAGGACCTGGATATTCATGTGCCTGGTAATAAGGCAGGGTGGGAAGTGCCGCCTGACGAAAATATACATAACTGGAACAGCATTGTGAATATCATGCATTCAATGGGATACAGCTTGATCGATCTGCATGAGCATGAATTTTCCAAAGACGGATTATCCGTTGAATTCGGTATTATGGACACGCTGCCAAGCTTCGCGGGTGTTGAATTAGTAGATTTAGAACGGCATCACTACGGGGATGTGACGTATTATTTACTAAATCCCGAGCAATATTTGAGCGTATACGAAGCGTCATCCAAGGATAGTTATCGGGCAAATAACAATAATCACAAGGATAGTAGAAAAATAGATTTCTTAAAGACATTGGGGGATAAGTCAATGAATCTGGAGTTAAGGGAAGTCAATGCTGATAACTGGGAAGAGTGTGTAACATTATCTGTCTCTGATGATCAAAAGGGGTTTGTGGCAGATAACAGCTATTCATTGCTGCAATCCATCTATACAGAAGGTTTCCATCCGTTAGCCATATATCATCAAGATGCGATGATCGGCTTTTTAATGTATGGGGTGGACCCTGAAACCGGCAGGATGGAAATGTGTCGGTTAATGATCGATCAAGATCATCAGGGGAAAGGGTATGGGAAGGCGGCTACCCTGCAACTCATCAACCGCATTACAGCCTCTCACGGCAGAATCGGATTGTACACCAGTGCAGAACCGGAGAACGTCCATGCCATCAAGATGTATGAGAGCGTAGGCTTTGTGAAAACAGGCGAAATCATGTGGGATGAAGTTGTGTTGAAAAAACAACTTTAATAGACTTCACCTTGAGGGTGGGGACCAGCTGAAGATGAGGGCAGAACCATAACGGAGGAAAAAAGATGAGTACGTTTGTTTATATGGTAAGGCACGGCGAGTCCCCGAAGGAAGGAGAGGAACGATCAAGAAGGCTGACTCAAAAAGGTCATGCAGATGCCGAGCGGGTAACGGACCTATTAATCAATGAAACGATTGATGCCGTTGTCTCAAGCCCCTACCTGCGTTCCATTGAAACGGTGGAAAGGCTGGCACAACATATAGGGCAAGAAGTGCTGATCTATGAAGAATTAAAAGAAAAACGTTTTTCTTTTGAAGACAATCGGATATCTGATGTTGAATTACTTCCGCTTCTGGAGAAATCATTTTCTGATGTGAATTTCTCTCTAAAAGGCGGAGAATCCAATGCAGATTGCCAAAGAAGAGCTGTTGGGGTCTTAGACGGATTATTGGACCGTTTTAAAGAGAAAAAAATTGTGATCGGCACTCACGGGGCTGTGATGACCCTGATGATGGGATTTTTCGATTCTGCGTATGATTTGGGGTTTTTACATAGTACTTCAAAGCCTGATATATATCGAATGGAGTTCAGGGAGAAGGAGTTAGTGGATGTTCAACGGATATGGGACGGAAGTGAAGGAGTTTAAAACACCTTCGTTATGACAAGATTTGAGGGGGAAATTCATGATAGATACTGCAAAAGAACATCCATTTTTAAAATATAGCTTTTATGTCACGGTTGGTTTTTTGTGCCTTTCCTTAGGATACAGGCTAGGGAAATGGGTGATGGGTGTTTCTTTATAATTTTAATCATATCTAACAGAACACAGTGTAGTGAACAGAGATCTATTCATCTCTGTTTTTTTATATTTATAAAGCCAATGCCTCACCTGAATTGTCTAATAGATGTAAGCATAAAAAGGGGTGAAGAACATCAAAAGCTTAGTAAAGAAAGCTCAAAAAGGCGATAACAAAGCATTTCTAAAACTGTTTCAACACTATGAAGAGGATCTTTACAGAATGGCGTATATATATGTTAAGAATGAAAATGATGCTTTAGATGTAGTACAAGAGGTCGCATACAGGGCTTTCAAAAATATTGAAACGTTAAAGGAACCAGCGTACTTTAAAACCTGGATAACGAAAATAGCTATAACTAGTTCACTGAATGTATTAAAGAAGAACAAAAACGTTGTTCATCTTAAACCAGGTTACGAGGAATACATCGGTTTAGACGATCAGGATACGTTTCTTTCGATAACGCTTAAAGACTTGATTGAATTGTTAAATGAAGAAGAGAAAAGCGTGGTTACCATGAGGTTCTATGAAGGGTACTCATTCAAAGAAATGGCAGAAATTCTGGACATTCCCTTGGGAACTGCCAAGACGATTTTGTATCGTGCTTTAGGCAGACTTCGGAAGCATTTTAAGGAGGCTGATACCGGTGAATAATATAAAGGAGGAAATAAACAAAATTGTTATTCCATCCACATTACACGAACGGTCGAAACTTGGGGTGAGGAAAGCACATCTTGAAAAAGGTGGAAGAGTAAAAAGATTCATGATGAGAAATATGGTATCATCTATACTTGCTGCTTCCTTAATCGTTCCAACAGGTGCCATTGCATATCAAACAATTTTAGCCGATGAAATGTATGGATCCTTTGAAAATGTAAAGACTCATCTATCAAGTGCCACCATGGAAGGGTATCTACTTTTGGATGCAAAGTTAAACCAGGCACAGGGTGATATGGACAAAGAAGAGTATGAACGTTTTAAAGAATTAGTAAAGGTGATAACGAGTGCTAAGGTAGAATACGGCGATAAATACGGCAATATAGATTATTCCAAGGTACCGATTGAAGAGTCGGAAAAACTTAAGCGAACATTGTTTGCGATACAACCCTACTTTGACCAATTAAATGGACATGTATCTAGTAAGGAAATTTTGACTCCAGCTGAGTATGAGAATTATGTAGATGCGATCATGATGTATGAACAAATTATGGCTCAGAATGGGATGAAAGAATCAGATGAAATAGACAAGATACCAGCAGATTTAAGACAAGTTTTTTTTGAGGCTCAACGTACTCTGAGACAAGTGAATGAAGAACAGTTAAAGCATTAACTCGTATAATGTTTTGTACAGTATTTATTAAGCGCAAACTAAAGAGGCTGGAACAAAAGGGTTTATGTCTAAACAAAACCAGAACTATTTTGCCTGCAAAGAGGTTATATAGTTCTGGTTTTATATTTATTGAAATATATCTATAATTTCATTTCTATCTAGAGGTTGATTGGAGTGCAAGAAGTAAACTCCTGCGGGAAGAGTAGCTTATGTGAGACCTCGGAGTCTTCCACGGAAATTATTAGGGATATAAAGAGGCTTCACTGAATTTGATCGTGTTTAGGTGAGGTTTTTTAGATTTGTGCCAGCCTCTTTCTTAAATCTGTCAGTAGTTTTAAAAGAAACCCTGAATCCCCAAAAACCTTTGTTAAGCGTGATCATCCACTCAACCAGAAATCATACCCGTAAACGTCATATAAGAAAGAACAAACCATAACAGAGAAAAAGCAATACCAAGGATGCTGCAGATAATCCCGGCAATGGCCGCTCTCTTTCCTTCCTGATCAAACCGTTTGATTTCGTTCCGTCCGATCACACCGAGTATGAGTCCCATGACCCCCAGAACCACTCCCAACACTGGAAAAATAACGACGATAATGGATAGAATGCCTAGCATGAGGGCGGCAATCGCTTTTCCATTCACACCTTTCCTAGTTACGTCCTCCATTTGTGAATCCCCCCCTTTTGTGAAGAGTATATGATCCATTCACATGAAATACCCCTTACAATCGTTCTCCTTGGGGGGCGGCTGCCATAAAAAAGGACGTGCAAACGAATTTCCGTCTTGCCACTCCATAAGAATCTCTACAATAAATCAGATCCCTACTTTACTGCTCCTTCTTTCAAACAGAATCGTATCCCGCCAGACGCCATCCATGAAACCGATGCGTTCCCGCCTGCCCACTTCCCGGAAGCCATGTTTCTTGTGTAGTGTGATGCTCCCTGTATTTTCAGGGAAGATCCCGGACTGCAGCGTCCAGAAACCGTTTTGTTCACTGATGTCAATGAGAGATGCCAGGAGCAGACTGCCAATCCCTCTTCCGTGCTCTGTTAACCTCACATACACACTTACTTCTCCAACCCCTGAATAGACACATCTGCCTGACACGGGACTTAAGGCTGCCCAGCCTGCTACCTTTCCTTCTGAACGTGCTACGATGCGGGCATCTCCATGATGACCCCTATCCCATTCCTCCCATGAAGGAGCGGTTTTCTGGAACGTTGCATTCCCTGTCGTTATCCCTTCAAGGTAAATGTCTCGTACTTGGTCCCAATCACCGGTAGTCATTTTTTCTAGTACCATTCCATGTTTCATTCTGTTCACCTGCTTCAAAAAATGTGAATCTCTTTCTACCAATATAGTATCATGAACGCCAAAGGGACCATCCTTTCCCTGGCTTGTAAAAGCGTCACCTTTTCTCATTAAACAATAGGAAAAAAGTCCGTAGTTTCCCTATTGACACAACCGGGTGAACGGGATAGAATGAAAAAAACTATAATACCGAGAGATCATCTGAAGCCATTTATTGATAAGGACTTGAGCATAATACCAATGCGTGCATTGGTTGCATGAACAAGTGACATCAAGATAAAGGGTTAACATGTGTATAAATCGGTGTATTCCTTTAGCGATTTTTTCGTTAGGGGAATACACCTTTTTTGATGGGAGAGAAATGGAATGAGTAAAGTCACTAAAGGAAGTCTGGAAGCAGATATAAGTAAATCGATTACGCAATGGGAAAAGGATTTTCTGGGGCGGGGATCGATTGCCGTGAAGTCTGACATTGTCAGGGATATGATCATCGTCACCCTGAGGGGCATTTTGACACCTGCTGAATACAAAGTGTCCGAGACGAAGGAAGGGATGCTTGCTATCAAGAAGAACCGGGCTGCCCTGGTGGAGTCCGGCGTCGCTGAGTTAAACAAGATCATCTCAGATTTGACAGGCGAAGAGGTTACATGCTTCCACACGGATATCAGTACGCAGACTGGAGAGCGGGTCATGGTCTTCAGATTAGGGAAAGATTTAGAGAACTCTTTAAACTAAAACAAAATATTTTGGCCAGGGGACCCGTTCCCGTGGTTCAATCGGGAGATTTTCAAAAAACTGTTGTGGTTCGTTGAAAGTAAACCGACAAATTCTCAAAACCGGTGTTTTGGGAATTTGTCGGTTTTTTTTATGGGCCGAAAAAAGACACTTCAACTTGAAGGAGAGGATTGTTCATGAAAACAAGAGGACTGGTTGTCACGAATACTCAAGAAGGAATCCATGACGTATTGCACGATGTGGAAATCGTTCGGGTGATTGACTCTTTTGGGGCAGATATCAGCCACCCGTATGGATGCAGCATGAGGAACATCATCTTATCCATTTATCAGGAAAACATCGATGCCATTTATCTTCTTTTCCATAAGGAAAGCAAGGACACACCTTTTACAAAAGAGTATTTTCAATCGGAATTCTCGAAGGCCGGGATATCCCCGGACACCATAAAAACGATTCAGTACATGAATGTCGTCGGTGGTGGGGTGTATGATTGGTTACTTGGTTCCGGGGATCCGGTGGCACGCATCAAGAAGAATATGGAGAAGATCACAGGGCACCCCCTCATTCCGAAGCATATCACGGTCCATGGATGGGTGATAGACGGAAATGGCAAGGTGGAAATCGGGTAGCGGCAGTGGTTACCCCTTGTGAATGAGAACACAGCATGCCCTGGCATGTCCGGGGCTTCTGAAGTAGGTAGGGAGGACAATAATGACAGAAATCATGATTCAAAACATCGCATCCCCCATGGTATTCTTCTTTGTACTGGGGGTTATTGCGGCTATTTGTAAGTCGGATTTGAAGTTTCCGAAGGGCCTGAGTGAGGGCTTGAGTATCTATTTATTGATTGCGATCGGCATCAAGGGGGGGATCGAGCTTTCGCATTATTCGATCCCTCTCGTTCTGGGGCCGATCACGGGAGCGATGTTCATCGGGGTCATCACCCCCCTGATCACCCTGCTGATGATGAAAGTCATCAAGATGGACTTGAAAAACGCCATCGGACTATCAGCGACATATGGTTCCATCAGCATTGTGACATACGGAGCCGCCATTTCATTCCTTGAAAGCAAGCGGAACCACCTATGAAGGATTCATGAATGCCCTGGTGGTCCTGATGGAAAGCCCGGCGATCCTGGTTTCCCTGTTACTGTTAAAGGTATTGGAAAGGAAGGGGAATGACGAGTCACTTCCTTCTTCAGGGAATTTGTTCAACAAAGAAATCCTGAGGGAAAGTTTGTTTGGAAAAAGCATTCTGCTTCTTGTCGGGAGCTTATTCATCGGTTCCGTCCTTGGCGAACGGGCCCTGCCGACGGTTAAACCGTTATTTTTGGACTTATACAGCAGCATTCTTATTTTATTCCTGTTAAATATGGGCTTGATGGCAGGCGAACGATTGCATGAAGTGAAAAAGCACGGATTCCCCCTGGTGCTTTTTGCCGTATTCGCTCCCGTCCTGTTTGGGGGTCTCGGTGTCGTCGTCGGTCATTTGTCGGGATTATCTTTAGGCGGAACGACCTTAATGGGCGTGCTGGCGGGAAGTGCTTCCTACATTGCAGCCCCGGCGGCTCTCAAGACATCTGTACCAGAGGCAAACCCGTCTATCTATTTAGGGTTGTCTCTTGGTGTAACGTTTCCATTCAACCTGGTCATAGGAATCCCCGTCTATTTTGAAATGGCGAAGTGGATGCAGTAAGGGCGTCGGAGGTCCAGTGTCCTTTCGAGGCAAATCTCCCCTGGATCAGAAGGGCATGAAATTCCCGATAGGTTCATATTGTTAGAGAAAGGAAGGCGGGTGAAAAGAGTCACGGAAACAGTGACGGTAGGAGATGAACGGTCATTGACAGGAATCTCCTAAACAAAGTGTGCGCCTTTCCTGGTATATTTATAGTACAATGGGTGTTGTAGATCTATGAATATAGTGACATAGGGGAAATCGACCATGACAATAAAAAAAGTGAAAAGCATTCTGTTCATGCTGCTGGGGCTTGTATCCCTGCTCTTGGGGATTGCCGGCACGGTGCTTCCGGTCCTGCCGGGTGGACCGTTTTACTTATTCGCTGCCTACTGCTTTGCGAAAAGCTCCAAGCGGATGGAAGCCTGGTTTAAAAACACCACCGTTTATGAGAAGTATGTTGTAGCCTTTCTTGAAAAGAAGGGGATGACGAGAAGAGAGAAGATCAGGATCAACCTGACGGCGGATTTCTTTATTCTTCTTTCGGTCCTGTACGTGGATATTCTCTTCGTCCGGATCATCTTAATCGGCCTCGCCCTTTACAAGCATTATTATTTCATCAAGAAAATCAAGACGATTCATCCAGCGTCATATGAAATAGAGAAAAGCCAGTCATCATCGTGATGCCTGGCTTTTTAGTAGGCTTTTTTCACCCATTGATATACGTTTGAAAAACGGTTGAAATCGGTCGCGAAAACCTCACCATCTTGCACATACTGTTTGACAGAGCCGTCAGCATTCCATTATCAACAAGCTGATACCTGATCCCGTCCATTATGCTTGGCCTTATATAATTCGGTATCGGCACTTTGGATCATAGCATGAAGACTCTTCTCTCGATGGTTCCCGGTGGTACAGAACCCGATGCTGACGGTTAGGAATAGGGAGCTGCCGTCATCAAGGGGAAAGCTTTCTCTGTGCAGGACATCGAGAAGGGTGTTCGCCATTTCCAATGCACGTTCTTTATCCGCCCCCTCTAAGTAGACGATGAATTCTTCACCGCCAAAGCGGCCTACAATCCCTTTTTCATGGAAGACGTCCTGGATGAGATCGGCTGCAAAGGTAATCGCCTGATCTCCAATTAAATGCCCATATGAATCATTGATTCTCTTAAAGTGATCGATGTCGATCAACAGGAGGGAAGCAGGTCCGTTCCCTTCCTGCTCATGAAGCTCGTTCGCTTTTTCCAGGAAGTACTTTCGGTTGTATATTTTCGTCAAGTGATCGATCATGGCAGACCTTTTCAGCGTCTTCAGGCCTTCCTTTTGATCGATCAAGGCAGTGAACTGCCCGATGAACGAAGGGAGGATGCTGTCCATGATGGAAAGGTCCACTCCGTCCTTCCGGTTGCTGCAGAGAATGAATAATCCAGTGTGGGTGCTGCCTGTAATCGGTATGGATAAGGTAGAACCGTCCAAGGACTCCATCCCAAGGGCATTCCTCGCTTCATCCGCTTCTTTAAAATAAGCATACCACTCCAATTTCCGCGCCTCTATCTCGTCAGGCGCACTTCCCTTGATACTGCCTATTTGGGACACGACCCGCCAGCCTTCTTCAGTCTCTTTGAGATATACCCCTTTTTCAAAATGGGTGACATCCCTCAAACAGGTTAATCCTTGTTCCGTCAACGATTCAAGCTCGTCCATTATGGACATCTGTTTAAAGGAATGCTGCATGAGCGTATGAACATAATACTTCTTGGTTTCGTGAGCCTTTTCTTTCCTCATCCGCTTGATTTTGTCGGCGAGACCAAGGGAGAGCACCAATACCTCCACAACCCCTCCGATCTTAGGGGCGAACAATGTCAGATTCGTCAGGGGGATGAGCTTATACGCCGCGAGCAGGTTCAGGATCACCCCGACAAAGAGGAGTGCCCAGGCGGATAAGAAGAACTTTGCCTCCCTTGTCCGGAGCCTTACCTTCAGGGCAATGACGATAAGAAATATCAGGAAGACCGTAGCGATCACAGTACTGACCATGGTCATGATCCCGACAGGCATGAAAAGAGAAAAGGTCAGGCACAGGGCACACACGAGAGTGAAATAGGTGACGATCTTATTCAGGACAGGTGCATGTTCCTTCAACTGAAGGAAATGCCTCGTGAACTGAAGGGCGAACAAGGATGACCATAAGATAAAGAAGACATTTGACCTGAGGGCCCACCACGGAAAGTCCCCCCCATACAAACTGAAAGGCCAATCCGTCCCAGATCGCCTGCAGCATCGTAAATCCGGAAATAAACAATATGTAATAGAAATAACTTTTTTCCCTTAGAGAGAAGAACAGGAATGTATTATAGATGATCATGGCCAGCATAATGCCATAGAACACACCAAGAATCGATTGATTCATATAGTTGGATTCAGAGAACGCAATGGGATCCCATAAGGACACGGGCGCCTGAAAGAAACTGTCCGTCTCCATTTTCAAAAAATAGGTGCCGGCTTCATCCCCAGGGAGCTGCAGGGTAAACACGAGATTCCGATGCTTGTAGTCTCTTATGTTGAAAGGATAGCGGTACCCTATCGTTTCTTCCTTCTGAAGCTGACCTTCCCTTTGTTTGTACAACGTGACGGAGCTTAAATGGGGCTTCTTGATCTCAAGGAGAAGATCCCTCTGGTGCTGGGAAGCATTCCTCACATTCACTTTCAGCCAATAGACCGTATCGTCAATATCTCCTGATGGATTGGCTTTGGATAATGGTACAAACGCGTCGGTCTTTTCGAGGATTTTTTCATTCGATACGTGCTTATGATCAAAAAATATTTCTAATTGGTTTCTCAGATCTAATTCCTGGAATCCATCATCTATGGTGACCGTATTCGTGTGACTCGTTGCGTATACAGAAAGACTTGATGGGAATGTCATGAAGAAAGCGAAGAATATGAAAAGCAAGATATATTTTTTCATAAAAAAGGCTCCTAATTTTAGTCAATATTGTATGATTATAGCACAGACTTTTTATGAGAAAATTAAAAAAAGGAGAAAAAATGATGAAATCACAATCCATCGACTCACTTTATCCAGAACTAAAGACAGGAGATCTCATCCTGTTCAGTGGACAATATCGAATGAGCAAACTAGTTGAGAAATTAGAGAATAGCATGTGGTCCCATGTTGGCATGGTCTATCGGCCTAATCCAGAAGGGGAAGTATACTTTTGGGAGTCTACAGCCTTAACGAATTTACAGGATGAGGTCATGCATGACAACCTGACAGGCCCGAAAATAGTCAAATTAATCGATCGTTTAAAAACCTATGGACAAGATGTTGTACCTTACCAACCACCTGCCTATGCGTGGCGTTCCCTTGAGCATAACCAGCCAGTGGATGAACAGGCATTTCTCCACTATATGAAAAAAGTCCACGGAATCCCCAATCCTTCAGAATGGAACATGATCAAAGAGGTGATGGAGGGCAGGATTTTTTCCATTCCTTCTAAAGCGAAAGATTATACATGCAGTAAATTAATCGGGGAAACGTATCAGGAATTGGGGATTGCTTCCTTTACGATGCCATTGAATGGACTCATGCCGAAGGATTTTTCTTCTTCAGGGAGAATGCAGATGATTCAGTGTGAGTTGGGAGAAGAGGTGTTGATTGAGGTGAAAGGAGCAGGGGATAGGATTACGCTTTGAATAGAGGCCTAACCAACATTTCCTCAAAGATCGGTTCATGATGGAGCTGCTTCATCATCCAGTGGCCGAACATAGTAGGATGTAATCGTAGGTCTCCCGAGCTTTCCTTATCCACCCTGAGACTGAAGTAGAATGTTCCATGCTCCTTTACAATGTAAGTAGATTAGTAGGAGGGGATAAACGTGAAGCAAACGGAGAAGAAAATGCAATGGGATTTAGAAAGGGTTCAACCGGGAGCCGGTCATGTGGAGGATCACATTCAGCTCATTCGTTTACAAATCGAGGAAGCGCAGTCTTCTTTTGAAAAACAGCTCCGCCCCGATCATGCAGTAGAAATGACCGAACGTGTACAGGATCTCTATACGAAGGTATTCCATATGGATGAGTATATCTATTGCCTGGCAGCTGGAAATGTTTTTGACAAGGAAGCACAGGGTCTTAGTGAAAAGAGTAATGTGTTGAAAGCGAAAATGGATACACTGCTCCTTGTTTACAGTCAGTTTCTTGCCGATATGCCAGACGTGAACTGGGAAGCATTCATTCAACGTAAAGAAGTGGAGGGAAGTGAGCGGTTTCTAACGGAACAGAGAAAAAAGGTGAAGGACAGGCTCGAGCCGGAGATGGAAACGCTGATTCACTCCCTGTCTGTTCATGGATTTGACGGTTGGGAAGACTTATACGAGGAAGAGTACACCCGCCTGACTGTCCCGGTTAGGAATGGGGAAGGTTTAGAGAGTCTTTCATTTGATATGGCCTACATGCGGGCCATGCTTTCGGGGGACAGGGGGATCAGGAAGGAAATCGCCGCCTCCCTTTCAACGGTCTGCCGTGAGAATGAAGATCGGTTTTCATCCATTTTCAACCATTTTTCCGGATACCGCAATGAGCTCTATCGTTTGCGGGGATGGAAGAATCCCCTGAAGGAAATGTTAGAACAAAACCGGATCAGTGAAGTCTCAGTCAACAGCATGATGCACACACTCCATTCACACACATCCTTGCTGCATCTTTTTCTGGAACGAAAAGCTACGTTGAGCCAAGTAACGAAATTGAGCTGGTATGACATCTATGCCCCAATCTTCTCTTCTAAGACGAGTCTTACATACGAGGAAGCGGCAGACATTGTGACCAAACAGTTCTATCTCTTCAGTGAAAAAATGGGCCAATTCGCACAAAACGCATTTGAAAAGGGCTGGATTGACGCAGCGCCTGCAAACTCAAAACGTCATGGTGCATTTTGTGCATCGTTCCCAAATGCAAAAGAAAGCCGTGTGATGCTATCATTTACCGGCAACTACCAGGATGTCGTCACCATCGCTCATGAGCTGGGGCATGCCTATCACAATTCCCTCCTGTATGAACAACCTGGTTTCTCTCACAAAGTAGGTACGGGTCTTGCTGAAACAGCGTCCACTTTTGCTGAAAATCTCGTCCTCGATGCAGCCATCGATTTAGCGAAGACAGAAGAAGACAGACTGTCTCTAATGGAAATGAAAATCACGAACGGACTGAAATACATCTCGTATATCCCAGCCAAGTACGAGTTCGAGGCAGCATTTTACAAAAAGCGTAAAAGCGGGAAGCTTTCATCAGCTGAGATCGTTCAGTTAATGGAGGAAACGGAAAAAGAATGGTTCCAAGACTCATTGGAAGAAGTGAATACCCATAATTGGATGACCATCCCGCATTTCTTTAATACAGAAAAGGCCTTTTACAATCTACCGTATACCATCGGTTACTTGTTCAGTAACGGCATCTATTCTCTTTATCAGCAGGATAAAGAAACATTCCCTGCACGATACGACCAATTGCTCGCATCCTCAGGGAACCAATCCATGGAGCAGCTGAGCGTCCAGTTCCTCCAGGAGGAATTAACGGGGACGAACTTCTGGGAAACATCTATCCAACCATTGAAGGCAGCAGTTGATCAGTATTTGAAAGCTACTGAGAATCTTAAATAATGGTTTCTAGGCAATCGCTGATACTGGTGATTGCCTCTGTTCATTTCCGGAAGATGATGCTTCAAATACCTAAAATACCAAACTTTTTTCAATTGAGAAACGTCACATTAGTAGAGATACATACAAAGCAGGTGAACATATAAAAATGGAGCAGCCAGGACAGACCAGTAAATCGGAGAAAGACCGACTGCTTGAGAAAGCCATGACTGAATACGGAAACGATGTTTATTATGTTGTCTATTCCTATGTGAAGGACCACAGTCTGGCGGAGGATCTCACACAGGAGATTTTCATCAAGTTTTACCGGAAGATGGACACCTTCCGGCAGGATTCCACCCTAAAAACGTGGATCATCAGCGTCGCCGTCAACCATTGCAAGGATTACTTAAGACGCTGGGATACGAGGATGATCAGTATATCAAGTAAGATCAATGACATGGTCAAAGGAAAGATGGGGGCACCAGAACAGGCCGTCATGGAGAAAGAACGGAATTCAGAACTTATCCAGGCCGTCCTGTCCCTGCCCGTCAAATACCGGGAAATCATCTTCCTGTATTATTTCGAAGAGATGAAGCTGTCGGAAATCGGTGCCTGTATGGATTTAAACACGAATACGGTGAAGACACGATTGACCAGAGGCAAGGCATTGCTCGGCTCAGCGATTAAACGGAACGAGGTGGATAAACATGGATGAACTCAAAGCCCTGCGTGGATTAATGAAAGAAGAGACATTTAAAGGCCGTGGCTTTACCAATAATATGAGGGAACATATCCTCGAGGAAATCCATTCGAAGCCAAAGTCCTTCTCTTTCAATAAAAAACCGGTATTCGCCCCGATGATGTCCTTTCTGTTTGTGGCAGCCTGCCTTTCCCTGTTTGTCTATTTCGGCGGTACGCAGCTGGGGTTATTTGAAGGAAACAATGCCAGTGCCCCCCTTTATCAATACGAAGCCTCCGATCGACCTGAATCTCTCGGGAAAGAATTCAAGTTCCTGACGAAAGCCCCTTTTGAAGTGAAAAATGTAAGCACGAAAACAAGGGAGGGCCCAACGGAAATGGTCTATCTGGTCACCTTGACGGGAGAAGAAAAGGACACCCTCAAACTGACCTTTCAGACATTTGACCCCGGTTCGAATCTCACCTTGTCCCAGGAAAAGGTGAAAGTCGGACCGTTCGAAGGAAGCTACTATGAATCCGATGGTCCCGCGAAGGTCAATCACCTGTCCTGGATAGAAGGGAATGCCCTGTACGAAATGGAATACTTGCCTGGACAATCCGATGTCACCCTGACTAAACGGGATATGATCAAAATGGCGGAGTCGTTTCGTTAGAAAAAGGATGATGGATACCGGTCCATCATCCTTTCTTTTTTTATAAAATGTACCATATCTGACCTTTACAATCGTTCCAAACGGGTCATACGTGACTTCCTTCCACTGATTGCCCCCATTCGCGCTTCTATACACGATAAACGTATAACTTCCCGTAGTCTTTCGGTACGATTCCTGCCAGGTGACTCCCGCGGATCCCCCATCTTCAATGGCCCTTATGCTGTTACCTTCCCCAGCGAATGCCGGTGCCCCTGCAGCAGCCCCTGCCAAAAACATCATGGAAGCGACCGCCAAATACTTAACTGAATTCGAACGTAAGTCCATCATCTTTCACTATCCCCTTTGTTAAAAATTGTAATTGAATTATACCAATCCTCCTATGAACATACTACTTTCATAAAAAGTGGTTTCTACTGAAAACGAGAAGGATGACCCGTGAACTGGTCACTATCTCTATGAACCTCTGTTGATATTAATTTATTAATACTCGCTGTCTAGTAAAGAATGATTGTTATACGGCAGTAAATTTGAAATAATTGGCATAGAGATGCCAGTTCAAGGTGGTCATGAGATGGAAAATGATTTTTATTGTGATGAAGTGGTAAGCGATAAGAAAGAAGTGAAAAAGGTGATAGAGTCTGACTTATTATCATACCCGTCCTTTTTATCCTGTAGGGATCCCCAAAAAGCAGATTGCCTCCATTATCCCCCTTGAAGAGAGAGATAACGGGATCCTGCTTGAACTCGTGGGAGTGATCAAAGAAGTTGCGGGACTGGTAACGGAAGAACATGGTGCGAATCTCTGGAACTACCAGGATTCGAAGCACATTGTTTCAGAGAAACCGTTGAGGTAGGACCCCTATTAAACTCGAACGTGGAGGATGTAAAATGTCTGAACAATACGTGATACGAAGGGCAGTAGAAGAGGATGCAGAATCCCTCTTAGACATACAACAATCTGTCATCTCTGAAGGTGATTATTTAATCACCGTTTCCGAAGAGTTTTCGAACACACCAACACAACAAAGGGATTGGATCAACAACATACTGGAAAATGAAAGGGAGACATTGCTGATTGCAGAAACAGACGGGAAAGCAGTTGGCTGGATCGTTTTTCATATCCAAAATAGAAAAAGGATGACACATACCGGCTCGATTGGAATGATGGTCCGTAAACAGTATCGGGGCAGGGGCATCGGAACATTGCTTTTACAGGCACTCATCGATTGGGCAAAAGAGAATCCCCTCATTGAAAAAATGAGTTTAGGGGTTTTCTCGACTAATCACAGGGCCCTCTCTTTATACAAGAAGATGGGATTCGTAGAAGAAGGTCGGAAAATAAACGAATTCAAGATTGCTGACAATGAATATGTTGACGATATCCTCATGTATCAATTCGTTCATAACTAAGCATACCTAGTCTTTCAACGTCGCCGCCCAGAATAACAGGTATAGGGGGGCAAGGAAACAGATTGCCAAAAGACCAATCGCAATCGTAAAGGGCAGGCTTGTCTCCATACCAACCGACCTTCTAAGAAATGCTTCATTCCCTACTAGAAAGGCAATGGATCCAAGGGATTGAATCAGGATCATGACTTTCTCGGCTTTTCTATATTGAACCTGCTTATTTTTCTCCGTTACATAAACATAGTTCAACTTCTCCGGTCTTCTCACGACCATTTGCATGAGAATCCAGAAGAGGAGACTGATCATGGGCATGACAAGTAAAAAAGATTTTGAGCCCAGCTGATCTGGCTGACCATCACTATAATGAATCCCAATTTCATAGGGGATGTCCGGCCAAAGAGAAACTAAATGAATGACGTGATAGAAAAGGATAGAAGTTGAGAGGATCATCAGCATTAAATGAAACGGCTTCATGGTACCGGTCCTCCTTCTTCTAATCTGCATGGATCGTTGCATTCAGCGATTCTATTCTATGTATACGGATGATGGTCCGTTACGGTTTCATCTTCTAAAATCATCATAAGGAGGACACAATCACATGACGACAATTGGTTTCATCAGACACGGTATAACAGACTGGAATGCACTCGGCAAAGCTCAAGGCATATCCGATATCCCCTTGAATGAAGACGGAAGGGAACAAGCCGGTCGAATGGGTGAAAGGCTGATTCTAGAACAAGAATGGGATATGGTCATCTCAAGCGACTTATCCAGAGCGGCAGAAACGGCCGCGATTATTGGAAGGAAACTGGACTTACCGGTTCATTCCTATGAAAGACGGCTCCGTGAAATCGACTGCGGGGAGATCGAGGGTACAACAGAAGAGTTTCGGGTGAAAAAATGGGGCCCTAATTGGAGCGACCACGTGACGGGGATGGAAAGATTCGAAGCGGTAGGTAGAAGAGGCATGGAAGCTGTGGAGGAAATAGCCCTTGCATACCCTGACAAACGGATCCTGCTGATCAGTCATGGTGCCCTGATCGGGTTGACCCTCCAGCAGTTACTGCCGGACCGGTTTCAAAGTACGTATATCGATCATACTTCTCTCACCATCTTGAATCATGCAGATGGAAAATGGGGCTGTACCCTTTATAACTGCACCAAACATCTCGATTACATAGGAAGAAGGTTATAAGATGAGAACCGAAAAAGAAAAGATGCTGGCCGGGGAAATGTACAATCCGGCCGACCCGGTATTAGCAAAGGAACGGATGGAAGCAAGAAGGAAGGTAAGGATCTATAACGGAACACTGGAATCAGAAGAAGGAAAGCGGACAGAATTATTGAAGGAATTACTCGGCTCAACCGGAGAGAACGTCTATATGGAACCGGCTATACGCTTCGATTACGGGTATAACACACACGTCGGCGAAAACTTCTTTGCCAACTTCGACTGTACCATTCTCGATGTGTGTGAAGTCCGGTTCGGGGACAACTGCATGCTGGCACCCGGCGTTCAAATCTATACAGCCACACATCCCCTCCATCCGGCTGAACGTAACTCCGGAAAGGAATACGCCAAACCGATCACATTCGGCAACAATGTCTGGATCGGAGGAAATGCCGTCATCAACCCCGGCGTCACGGTAGGGGACAACGCCGTGATTGCATCGGGAGCCGTCGTGACGAAAGATGTACCGGAAAATGTCGTCGTTGGGGGGAACCCTGCCAGAGTGTTGAAGCATCTTGAAATCTAAGTATAAAGAAAATTCGACACAGAGGATCAATTATTCTGAAATCGGATCAATAAATTAAAAACAGGTTGAATAATGATCCAGCAGGATTGATTCCGTTCCATAGGGATCGATTATGTTTGAATCCGGATCGATCCATCCTCACAAGAGATCCCCTCAACGGATTCGAACAGGCAAAATCATTGTTTTAAGCACGTCAACCTCGAAAATTTGCTATCCATGTCCTAATAAGATCCATTTTTAGACAAGCCTCCGCCTCTAGTGTGTATACTTCCGCCATGGTCTTATAAATAATCCAATTGGTGGTTAAACTGAAAGAGTCATTTATATTCCTCTTTTCATTGTTTATCGTAGGAGAGAACAGTGGTGGGAGTAGGAATGAAATGACTCTTTTTTGTTGAATGATCCAAGATCTGACCAACCAATACAAGAGCTTAGGGGGTTCTATATGGATAAGGAACAAAAAGAGGAAGTCATTGATGATGCGATAGGGGAGCGCTCAGTTGAGCTGCTTGAATTCAGGGGTGGGGTCTTTGCGGCCACGATTCCACTTGTATTCTTCATCATTTGGGCGATTACATTAAGTGTAGCGGAGCTCGTCACGGAAGAGGCTCTCGTCCTCGGAATGGTCATCGGCATCGCCATCGGCCTGTTCTTCTGTAAATCCAAGTGGTCTGATTATGCCCAGACCTTGTTCTCCGGCATGGCCCAGCCGATTGGTGTCATCGCGGTCATCGCCTGGTTTTGGGCGGGGATGTTTGCGAAACTGTTGTCTGCCGGCGGATTGGTCGATGGCTTGATCTGGTTTGGATTTCAGACGAACCTGGAAGGAGGCCTGTTCGTAGGCTTAACCTTCTTACTGGCTGCCTTATTCTCCACGGCAGTCGGAACGGGATACGGTACGGTGGCGACCTTCGGGATTTTGATGTATCCGGCGGGAATCATTCTTGGTGCCGATCCAGTCGTCTTGCTTGCCTCGATTCTCAGCGGGGCGGTCTTTGGAGATAATCTTGCCCCTGTCTCGGATACAACGATTGTGTCAGCTACCACCCAGGATGCTGATGTACCGGGGGTTGTGCGCTCCAGGTTCAAGTATTCCATTGCGGCCGCAATCCCGGCCTTGACTTTGTTTGTACTCCTGGGCGGAGGCGGTGACATAGGGAGTCCCGATGCCATGGCCCAGCTTCAGGAACAAGTGTCACCAAACGGCCTGCTTTTACTGATTCCGTTTGCACTTGTCCTGTATCTGGCATTATCCGGACACCATTTGCTTACATCCCTTACCTGGGGAATCGTGGCATCCATCGCGTTTATTTTCATTACGGGAACACCATTTACAGAAGTCATTCATATTTACAAAAATGATGCAGGCACGGCAGTGGTCGAAGGGGCGTTGATGAACGGAATTGGAGGCTATTTCAATATGGCGATTTTGATCCTCTTCATCCTGGCAGCTGCCCATCTGTTGGAAGCAGCAGGGACGATGGAAGTGATCAAGAATTTCTTCCTTCGCTTGATTAACAATATAGTGCGAAGAGCAGAATTATCGATCTTTGGAATTGTCGCTTTCTTAAACATTTTCATCACCATCAATACGGCAGCAGAAATAGCTGCAGCACCGTTCGTCCGAAAAATCGGCTCAGAAATGAATATTCATCCATACCGCAGAGCGAATTTACTGGACACCGTTTCTTCCTCTTTGGGATACATTTTTCCTTGGAGCGGCGGGGTGCTCCTTGCATGGTCGACAATCAAGGGAGCGGCAACAGACTATGACTTCCTGCCGGTTGTCAGCCCCACAGATGTGTTCCCATTCGTATTCCAGGGCTGGGGACTCCTCATCGTCATGCTGTTTGCCGCATTCACCGGCTGGGGACTACGATACAGCGGGAAAAACGGCGAGGAAATTAAACCGAAAGACTATCGTTAAGGGGCAGCAGGTGTATTGAATGCTCCTCTATACGAAGGAAACCCGACTCTTGTATGAGCGGGTTTTTTCTATTTCTCAATATGGTCCAGCCTGAATAATGAAAAACTTTCAATAAGAATGTAACCGTTCCTCCTCACTCTTCTTCCGGTTCACTCCCATTAGAGTAACGTATTGATCCAGACTGAAATGATAGATCTCTGACCTGAAAATAATGAGTGAAAACGCACTTGTATAAAGGACAAGGCTCATCAGATTCATATTTCCCGACAGAATGAAGTTGATGTGCATGAACAGACAAATAAGGATAGAAGGGATGGTGAATAACCCTGCCAGTAGGAATAGACCGATGATCATCTGTACGATGGGGATCATGTAGTTCAATACCATCACATACTCTAAAGCAAAATGTTCCAGGAACACCTTATAGAAGGTGGGGACAGTGGGGCTTTGAAGGGACTCCTCCAGATAACCCCTCAAAAATAATCCGGGTTCTGTAAACCACGACTTTCCAGTGATTTTGGTTACGCCAGCCAGTAACCAGCCAACTCCAAAAAGAATTCGCATCAATACAATCAGTGATGAGAATATTCCTACCTTTTCATTTTTTATGTTTTCCATGTGCTGCTTCTCCTTTCTACTTATTGGGTTACAGGAAATGTATGGATTTCGAAAAAGTTTGACTTGTATATAATAATTTACCTAACACATAAAAGTTTACCATGTGCAAAATATTTTGTAAGGGTAATTTGACCTATTCTATTATTCTTTTCTTTCACCATGGGTCGGTGGGCCTGAAATGGGAAAAATAAGGGAGGAGATGATTTTGAGGCATCTTTCATGTAGAAATGGGGCCTTCCTCCTGAGAGAACATATTGTGTCAGAAGAAAGACCCCATTTTTCATGGTCGGTACTCATATAGAAACAGATAAGACTAGAACGCTATCCCTATCGTTACTTTTTCTTTTCATCCTGAATCAAAGAGTGCAAGGTGTTTAATATTCCTTCAGAATAACGCCCAAGGGTAACTTTCGTGTATTGGTTTTTCGCTTCGGCCGTCGCATTTTCTACCAAGAAGCCATTCTCCACCGAGTGGAGCATGGCTAAATCATTGCCGCTGTCTCCAAAAGCGTACGCATGATTCTTGGTGACTTGGTACTTATGAAGCATGTAGTCTACTATTTTATCCTTTCCTGTCCCTAAAGGGATGAAATCGACATCGTAGCTGTCTTCAGGATCGCCGGCCATGGGATTGCATTTGTTGATATTCACTGAAATGCCATGATGGTCTGCTGCCTTTCTTATCGTCTCCAGATTGAACTCGTCGATGGAGGGGTTCTCCTCCCGGTAATAGAAGTTCTTCTTGTACGTTGAACCACCTAAATTCGTTTGTCCCTCCAGCACAATTCCGTGCTCGTTATCCAGATCGTTCACGATGCGTTCGACAACGGAAGAGGAAAACACCGTATCATCCAATGCTCTGCTCCAATCCGTATCCGTTTTATTAAAACCATTGTCGTGAAAATAAGTGATTTCAGTGCCTAAGCTGCTTGCAATAAAATGAGGCAGTAACGTAAGACCGCCTTTCTCCATTTTATCAATAACCGATTCTATGCTGCTGCCAGTGACCCATCCAAACACCATCTCCTGTTCCTTTGCCTGATGAAGCAAATAGTCTTCCAATGCACGAAGCTTCTCATGTCGGTACGAATCGATTTCATGAGGGAAGTATGTCTCGTCAAAATCAAAAAAGACGATCGTTTTGGGATTGCTGACTTCATTCACTCGGTTAAAAGTGCTGATTTTATTTAGGTACATGCTGGGACACCTCCATTCATTCTCTAAATACATATTACTATAATATGTAAAATGATGAAGAGCATTAATTCCTACAATGAGTTTCATTTTAACTCCTTCACCTTGTCCGGCACCTGTTAGAAAGATATAATAAAAGTGGATCTTAAACATAAAGGAGGGAATATCATGCAATTGTTCACGTTAGACATCAAGGCAGAGAAAAAGTATCTCGTCTTCATGATGTCGATTTTTGGAATTTTAGCTGACAACGGGACAGGTCTGTCCATTTTTAGCTGAGATACCATAATGATGAACGAACGTATGATTTCCTGAGTATAGCGAAAGCCACGGGGAATGATTCCCTGTGGCTTTTTTATTCCGGCTATTCAATTCATTTTATGTTTATGAGAGGAAGAAATTCAATGAAAAAGAATACGATCATTTTATTATATTTTTATCTGTTTTTTGCCCAGCTGTTCTTTGACCGGGCATTGTGGGTCATTTACCTTGGCGATAAGGGCATGACCTTCGGTGAAATCGGGATATTGGAGGCGCAGCTACATCTGGCCATCGTCCTGTTCGAGGTGCCGACGGGGATGATCGCTGATTTATACGGCAGGAAGATCAGCCTGTTCATCGGCAATGTGTTCAGTCTCCTTTATGCCCTGTTCATGCTGATGAGCGGGTCGTTTTCCCTGTTTACTCTGGCCTTTTTATCCATGGGACTCATGGTGACGTTCCATTCAGGTGCCGAGCAGGCATTTGCTTATGACACGCTGAAACAGGAGAAGCGCGAGAAGGATTACACGAGGGTGATTGGAAGCATGACGGCGATTTCCCTTCTTTCCTTGAGTCTTGCGAAATTCCTCGGAGGATTCATGGCGGAAATCAGCTGGGAAGTGGTATATGGCTCCACCATCCTGACCCATGTCCTGGCGGTGATCCCGCTGTTGTTCATGAAGGAACCGGAACGGGAGAAGACGGAAGATATCGGGGGACGCTGGTACCATCAGTGGGTTCACCAATTCAAACTGGGTGTAGCGGTTTGGAGGAATAACCCGGTCATCCACCAGCCAGTCGTCCTGTTTATCCTGGCCGGTGCAGTCATGGTGATCATGGTTTTCTACGGACAGGAATATTTCATTCAATTAGGCTACTCGCCTATGGTCGTTGGGGCTGTGTTTACCATTGAAGGGCTCCTCGGCGTCGTGATGGCGAAAATCGCCTACAAGGTGGAGGAGCGGTTTGCGTTTTTCAATATTCTCTATTACGGCCTGGGTCTGTTTCTTGTCTTTTTCGTCCTTTTCATCTTTGCCACTGACTGGGCGATCCTCCTGTCGTTCCTGATTCTTGCCCAGCTGTTGAGCCTGTTCGAGCCGATTTTCAGTTCATTTGTTCAGAAGTTTCTGCAGAGCAACATCAGGTCCACCTTCCTGTCCCTTATCGGGTTAATGGAAAGTTTCGTTATCATGATCAGCTTTCCCCTGTTCGGATTTGCCATCGAGCGTACAGGATTTACCGACGGGTTCTCCGGTCTGTTGGTGATCTTCTTTACCCTGGCAGGGGGCTATTTAGTTGTTCAACGATTGAAAGCACAAAGGAATAAGTAATATCAGGAGCTTCTCACTGGTTGAGGAGCTTTTTCACATGATTGAAACCTATGATTCATTCATAACGTATATATGCTAGAGCTGCGATTTACACTTATGTAAACAAATAGAGATTGGAGCGAACGGTCTTGGCGGAAGTAATTATCAACAGTGCTGGTTCGATTGCTTTCTTCATCTTTGCTGTTTTTCTCTCGAAAGGCAAAGGAGCATTTCTCATTGCGGGTTACAATACCCTGTCTGAAAGTGAGAAGGCTGCTTACGATGAACGCGCGTTGTGTAAATTTATGGGGAAAATGATGTTTGGTTTTAGCTTTAGCTTGTTATTATGGGCATTAAGCGAATGGTTTGACATTCAATTGTTGTTTATCATTGGATTGGGTTTGTTTTTAGGGCTCATTGTGTTTATTTTGGTTTACACGAATACAGGGAATAGATTTAAAAAGAAATGATGAACGATCGTCAAGGAGAATCAAAGTAAGGTCCGTCCTTTAACGTGATAAAGGACGGACCTTACGTGTATTCACTGATTTTTCCTCTTTTCCACTCTTTCAATGGTTTCCCCGTTAGGAACACTATAAAGCCTGCTTTTCGGTTCATATATCTGTTGAGCAGGCCAAAGCCCGTGGTGTCCTGAGAAGAGGTAGCTGACGATACAGGCGATGAAGAAGTATTCCAGGCCCTTGCCGTCAAATAGTTCGAGAGCCAGAAGGAAAGCAGCAAGAGGGGTATTGGCACCGCTAGAAAAGGCAGCAATCAGCCCAAGGGCGGCGAGAAAGGAAAGTGGTAGATCAATGAACGCGTGAAGAGCATTGCCCAATGTAGCACCGATGAAAAAAAGGGGAATCGCCTCACCGCCGACAAATCCGCTCCCAAGACTGACGGCCGTAAAGACCAGCTTCGCCAGGAAAGCAAAGGGAGGGACATCTTCTGTAAACGATTGTTCCAGCATCTCCAACCCACACGGCCATTATAGTCTTGTGAACCTGCCAATGCCGTCAAGGCGACAATGATCAATCCTCCAAAGAAAGCCCTTTTCATATGGTTTTGCTTGAACCATTTTTCCGAGACCTTTTGAATCCAGTGCCTCAGCTGACAGTACAGGACGGAAGTCAGACTGAAAAGAACGGATAGCAGAATGATGGTGATCACGGTCGTGATTGATAGATGAGGCAGACTTTGGATCATGAATTCTTCATGCTTATGTCCAAGCACGGCTGTCGTGACATAGTGGCCGATAAAGCTTGCTGTCACACAGGGAACAAGGGCTTCGAATTTAAGCCTGCCTAACGCAGCCATCTCCATACCGAAGACCGCCCCGGTTACCGGCGCACCAAAAGCAGCCCCGAAGCCTGCGCTGATTCCGCTCATGATCATCACGCCCCGGTCTGGTTTGTTCAGTTTAACCAGTCGTATGACGGCAGCAGCCACGCTTCCTCCCATCTGGATCGCGGCACTTTCCCTTCCAGTCGAGCCGCCGAAGAAAACCGTCAAGAAGGTGCCAAGGAAGACGATCGGACCCATTCTTACGGGGACCTCTTTCGTTCCATGAACAGCATCAATGACGAGATTATTCTCCTGGGCAGTGTCATGTAACGTACGATTCAGCTCAACCTTTCCAACCTTCATATACAGATAGCCGATCATTATCCCGGCAACAGGGAGGAAGAGGATCAGCCAGTCAGTCCGTTCCCGTACCTCCCCGAGATAATCATTTACATTTAAAAGGAGGGTCGTTGTGCAACCGACAATACTCCCAATGACGATTCCAAAGAAAATCCATCCACCAAGGGTGGAGATCATGTTGATGTACTTTGCTGATAACCGCATGTCTTCCATCCACCTCATTCCTGCCGTGCAGGCATGTCCATGTTATTGTTACCTGAAGTGGCGAATTTATTTGAGGAAGTAGAGGGCTACGTCAAAAGTTGAAACCATTTTCTGGTACAAACGTATACATGTTCATCACGATTGAAATGGAGGGACCAGCGTATGTATTGGTTACTGGATCTACTGGAGTCCATCGTTCAGCATTTCTACACCCGGACGGATGAACGGGATGGGAAGAAGTATCAGAGTAAAGAAGAAGAAATAGAAGATGGCTTCATTCATCTGTCTAGAGGAATCAAAGTGTTTGGCGTGGTGTTTGCTTTTATCATTATTTGTATCGGAATCTATTTTTGGATAGGCTATTGATTATTTTGGAACAGGTAAGCTATTCTGAAAGATGAATGAATGTTCATTTTGGGTGCTTTTAATAAAAAAACGTAAGATTGTCTTTTTTTAGCTGGAATCAGGTGCCGGCTGGGTTTCCTATGACCGTCAGCGGGATGGAAATGATGATAAGGCACCCCTTCGAGAAGGAATTGATCCTGATCGGACTACATTCAATCCCTATTTCAACTAATTGATCCCGGTTGAAACGAATCGATCCTGTTTACTATTTATTGATCCTCTTCTTCAATAATTGATCCTCCGTGTCGATTTTTCTTCACGCGCAGGTCAGCCAAAAGCCAAAGGAAGGGATAGTTGAAAAGGGTTCATAAAGAAGGAGGTAACAGATGGTGCAAGTCGTCTTTAATAAGATTCGGGATGGAAAGTCAATGGTGGTGGCATCTCTCATCCTGGGGGTATTACTCGGCACATTTGCCAAGTATGCAGACGGAACGGTTGTGGGGTGGATCGGGACTCAGTTGGGTGTTTGGGTTTTGATAGCCACGTTCATCGTGATGGCGAGCCGTACGCCACTCCGAGCTGCTTTACATACGCTTGTATTCTTCCTTGCCATGCTCATGGCGTACTATATCTATTCAATGATATTATTTGGTTTTTTTCCTACCCATTATTTTCTCCTTTGGACAGCCGTTGCTCTCGTTTCCCCATTCGGTGCGTACATGGTCTGGTTTGCCCGGGGAAAAGGGTGGAGTGCCGCTTTTTTCGCCGCCTTGCCCATCAGTGTGCTCGTCTTTGAAGGTCAGAGCTTTTTCTATACCTTTTCCATTGTCAGCGGGTTTGACATAGCGGCGGCAATCCTGTTGTTTGTCCTTTTACCCAAGGATCATTTACAACGTGTAAGACTGCTGCCTGTCCTGGCTGGACTCTTAGTGGTGTTCAAATATTCAAATATTTTTTATTTGATTCCGGTCATGAGTTGAGGTTATGGAGGCTGTCATGGAATAAAAATAGCGCATTTCTGAATACGAAATGCGCCAGAATCTTACTTCAATTTCTTCAGAACAGCGTTAAGCATCGCTTTTTGATTTTCAATCCCCTTCAGTGCATGTTCAATGTTTCTGCTATATACTGAAAGGATGCTTTGCCCGTAAGTCGTGCCGGGAACGGCCCACTTCCCGTTGAGGTCCGTCCAGTTCGTGGCGCTGCCTCTTTTGACGAGTGAGAACCTTGGATCGACGAGTGTCTGACCTTGTGGAAGGGGCTTGGTGGAGGCATAGGCATACAGATGCTGAATATGGGCAATGACGCCTTCTTCTGGTGTTTTGAAAGTTGCTCCGTCATTTCCGGGACCCGTTGTTCCGATGCCTGCGTAATTATTTTGGCTCGGCTTCACCTGCCCGGTAAATCGGAAGTAGTTGGTTTCATGAATGGCCTGGGCGTAGGCGATATCCCCTCTCATGCCATAGATATTTCCGTAGCGGATATAGTACGCTCCTAATAAAGGAGCATTCGGGTTAACGGTTCGTACAAACGCGTCCAGCTGGTCGGCCCTTAATTCAGACGGGCCAGAGATGGAATACTCCACACCTGGTGGCTTTGGCGGGGGCGGAGGGGGAGGAGGATCCTGAGCTCCCACAACTTTAATAAAGGCTTCAATCCCGATTTTCTTCAAATCTACCACTTGATTCTCAGCATTTTCTTTATCGGAAAATGCCCCGGTTTGAACTCTGTAATACATCTTGCCTGAAATGGCCACTGAATCGATAAAGGAATCAAATCCTTTTCCTTTCAATGCTTTCATTCGATCCTCAGCATTGGTTTTTTCCGTAAAAGAACCAGCGATCACTTTATAAAGCGTGCCATTGATGGATTTCTTAGACAGGTTCAGTGCTTTTGCCACCCCGGTGACGATGCCCTTGACCACCCTGTTCCGGAAGTCCCCGTTATTCATGAGGGCCAGGTCCTTTGGATCGTCGATGAACAGGATTTCTAACAGAAGGGAAGACATCTTCGTTTCTCGGAGCACATGGAAATTCGCTCTCTTTTTCCCTCTGTCGATCACGCTATAAGCCGGTTTAATGGAAGCCATCACCTCATCATGGATGATCTTCTGGTTGGTAAGCGTCTGAGAAGGAACGGCTCCGTTAAAGACAAAGCTCTCGAATCCGCTCCCCCCACCCGCGTTATGATGGATGGATAGATAAAAATCCGCATTCTTTTGATTGGCAAGATCCGTCCGTTGGGATAAAGACAGTGCTGAGTCTCCGGTTCTCGTCATCACCACATTTACATTGTACCCGGCTGTCAATTGATCTCTCACAGCCAGTGCTGTTAACAAATTGTATTTCTTTTCCTCATTTCCTTTATAGGTCGCTCCGGGATCGGAACCACCATGTCCAGGATCTAGTACAATTGTTTTCATTTAACACCCTCCTGAGTATATGGTACATAGTACTATATTCCTGGTCGGACAGGCTCGATTGGACAAATTGGTAAAAAATGTATTTTTGTACTGGCGGCATGATTTGTTCGTTCATCGTCTTTTCGACGACATTTGGTCCCTCATAATCTAAAAAAGCTCAGAGTTTAGAACTCTGGGCTTTCTGGCTTAGTAAGATGATTGATTTGTAAACCATTCATCCTCTAACACACTGTATAGGAACGAATCCCGCCACCCCTTTTTTAGCTTTATATGATGACGGATCCTTCCCTCTTTGGTCATGCCGACCTTCTCCAGTACTTTGGCAGACCCACTATTCCTGGGGTCACACGTAGCAGCGATGCGATGAAGTGCACACCTTTCAAACCCGAATGTTAAAAGTAAGACAGCCGCCTCAGTAGCATATCCCTGCCCCCAATAATCGGGATGTATGATATATCCAATTTCTCCTGATCCATTTTGTTCATCTTTAATCGTTAATTCTCCAGCACCAATCAACTGGTCATGTTCTTTATGTATGATCGCCAGGACATATCTAGTCCGGTTTTCCTTACGGGCATCTTCTAGTACCTGCTGAACAAAAGCCTTCGTATCGTCTTCTGAATTAGGTCCCCAAGGTTGATACAGGCTGACTCTTTCTTGTGAAGCGTAGGCATGGAAGTCCACCCAATCTTCTTCTGTCATCTCTCTCAGATAAACTCTGTCACTGGATATTATTATGCTCATATAGTCTATATTTCCTTCAAGTATTGGAGTAAACTCTCAACCTCTTTAGCGTCTGCGTTTTTCTCTAACGCATTTTTATAAAGGCTGTAAGCTAAAGGGTCATTCTCCTGGAGCCACTTAAATGACTTTTTGGGACCTAGATACCATAATCCTTTTAGTTCAAAATAGATTTCTAAGCTGTCTTTCAGCATCCAATAAAACCTGTAATTCCCTTCCAAATCATTCTTATTGGATCGCACGTACATCTTATTCAGCCATTCCTTTAGAAAATCTTTTTCTTCCTCAGAAAGTTTCTTCGGACCTTCATTCCATACAGTCTCGATTTTGGACAAGAACGATTCAGCCATTCCTTTATCATCCAATAGTACTTTGCCTTGATGTACCCGTAAAAATGTTTCGGCATGATCCATCTGGTCACTGTGATAGACCCAGACATCTAATTGTTTGCCATTAAACAGCTCCACGTCGTTTTTATCTTCTGTATGATCTGAAAAACATATGATATCGATATCACTTTCTTTGGAATAATCGCCTGTATGGTATGAACCATATAAGATGATGGTGTGGCAGTTATATTTTTGTTTTACGTATGTTTTTATCTGTTCTACTAAACTATCTATGTTCACATTCAATCCCCCGATTCGAAAATGCTCATGTTTGCCTTGGAATGGGCCGTATTACAGATGCCTTTACTAAAAAAAGCCTCTTTATGGAAACAACGCTTCAACCTTTAAAGCCATTTCTTTAGGTTTAACATCAATGGATGATAATCTATTTACATCAACCCACACCGGCATATACGTTCCTCTATCCCTATTTTTATCTATGTACTCTTCACCTTGACCCGTCCCGAATACACCTTCCATGATTTCAGATAGGAAAAAGGATTGAGTGCCGTTGAATTCAATTTCTGCCATGCAGTGATGTACCTTAACCTCTACACCCAATTCTTCAAATGCTTCTCGTTTAGCTGCTTCTTCAGGCGTTTCTCCTTCTTCTATTCCACCACCGGGAAACACATAATACATTTTCCCCTCTCTCATTCTTCTAATGAGACCAACCTTATGATTCTCTATGATTACTACGGAAGCTCTATCTCGCATTATTCTTAACCCCTTTCACAAACAGAATAAGGTCGACAAAGGTTTTACTATAATCCTGCTTATTTCATTCATTTTAACATAAATTTCCTATCCCTTCGTGTGTACTGACTCATCAAGACGATTCTTCATCAAATAAGAAAAAAACATTGTCCCCATCACCACTATTTGGAATAATTGGTATCAAGGCTATACGACTAAGACGTGTAAGGGAGATGTACATGATGAGATTTCTCTGGGCAGGAATGAATCTCCTCCTCCCGTTCCTGGTATTGTTCCTGGCTTTTGCTACCTGGATCGGGTACATTGCTGAAGACATCAGGGTGTCCTATCACTTTAAGTGGGGAGCCATTCTCCTTTTCCTGGTGGGATACGGGGGGCAGTTTTATAAGAAAACCATCGGTGTGATCATCCTGATAGTAAGTCTGGTTCTTTGGTTTTTAGTGTAGAGACATAATATAGAAGAGGTGTTTCGTTGAAAGAATTTACGTTGTTTTCAGAGACTGAAAGATTACGGATACGGCCATTGAAGGTCGAGGATTATTCCAACTGGCTTCATGAATTCGAAAGCAGGTCCCCTTCCTTGAGCCGGCATGATGTAGGAAAGATGGATATGACTGAATGCACGGAAGAGTGGTTTAAGCAGCTGGTCAGTAAACACCAGGAACAGGCCTTGGAGGATATCGCCTACATATTCGGTGTGTTCAGAAAAGGGGACAACACGCATCTGGGGATGGTGGATTTCTCCACGATCGAAAGAGATGCTTTCCAATGGGGAAGGATCGGGTACACGATACATAATCAGCACTGGAAGAACGGATACGGAAAAGAGGCAGTGAAGCAAGCCTTGCATCTCGCCTTTCATGAACTGGGGTTCCACCGGATCGAGGCTCATATCAATCTTGATAATGCTCCCTCTATCAAACTAGCTGAACATGTGGGAATGAAATTTGAATGCGTGAGGAAAGGGTTTATCCATGAACACGGTGAATGGACGGATCATCTGATCTACTACATAAATGCAAAGGAAGAGTCCGGGAAATGAGCGGTTGTATGAATGGTTTTTGTAAACCGAATGAATCCTTCGCCATGAACGTGGAAGGTGATGTAGGGGCCGATCCTTTCTGGTGCGCGGAATGCGGCTGCAATTTCGATATAGAAGAAATGCCCATATCACAAGAGTTGAAGCTGGAGTGGGGACAATGGGCATCTGAGTACGGTAAGTGGATCGATTGGAGCTTAGATCAGCTGATTCCAAATGGTATTGCCATGGAAGAAGAACATAACAAGCAAGGTCAACAGTTAACGGATCGAACCAAGGGGGCGCTTGGCGGGAAATACAGAATCACCTTTTCAGCTTCTACGATGGGGAGAAGGTATGCCTGTAAGAACCAATCATGATAGAGGGACTGAAACCATGAATCAACAATCACTCATGTTAACTGGAAAGAAGCAATTGGAATGGATGAAGGAAGAAATCAAAAGGATCAAGGAAGATGAAATCCTGATTCGTACTGTTGCCGGGGCCATCAGCATCGGGGCAGAAATGCCGCAATATGAAGAGTCTGATGTAACCGATCAGAATCCCCGGTATCCAAGGGGAACCGGCTACGAAAGCTATGGCATGGTGATGGAAACGGGAGAAGGTGTCACAGATATAAAAGCAGGGGATCATGTGCTTGCATTCTATGGCCACAAGCAGGCAGCCGTGGTCAAGGCGAATAAAGTCGTCAAGGTGCCGGGGGATGTTCCTTATGATCACGCCCTCCTGAATACCTTATCGTGTGACGCAGGGAAGGGTGTGCTGAAGCTCAAGCCCGGGCGGAAGGATAAGGTCCTGGTCACCGGTGCAGGTACCATGGGGCTGTTGACCCTTCACTTTCTAAAGAGCTATATGAAGGTCGAGCGTGTTGACGTGTTAGAGTCCGATGAATCCAGGCGGGCAGTGGCTCATACGTTTGGGGCCACACAAACCTATGGGGACAGGGGACAAGTGCCTGAAGCAGTATATGATTACGGCTTGGAATGTTCCGCAAGCAGTGATGCTTTTCAGGCACTCCTTCGATCATTGAAGCAGCGTGGAGAGGCTTGTATTCTATCGGATGGCAATAAGGATTTATTTTTCCTTAATGAGGCCTTCTACGAAAAGGAGTTAAAGATTGTCGGATCCAGTGATGGCTGGGACTACCGGAAGCATTCCGAATGGTTTTTTAAGGAGCAGATCAACGCCCCTTATGTAACCAGGATTTTCGAGCATGCCATTTCATCCGAAGATCTGATCGAATGTTTTGCAGAGCTCAGCGAAAGAAAGATCAAGCCTTTGAAGGTGTTGGTGAGGTATGAAAAGGATTAAAACAAACAGGGGGGCAAGGGAATGAAACTCATCCTGCTATTCGGACCGCAAGCCGTCGGTAAAATGACGGTTGGCCAGGAATTAGAAAAAACGACAGACTTAAAACTGTTTCATAACCATATGACCATTGAACTGCTTCAGCCTTTCTTGGGATTTAGTGAAGAAATGTGGAGGCTTTGCAGTAGGATGAGAGAAGAAATTTTTGAAGCCTTCTCGAAAAGTGATCAATACGGGATGATTTTCACCTTCATGTGGGCATTCAACGAAGAAGAGGACTGGAAGTGGGTTGAGAAGGTCACGAATATATTCGAATCAAAAGGGGCGGAAGTGTACTTCGTAGAGTTAGAGTCGGACCTTGAGGTGAGGCTGAAGCGGAATACCACACCGAACCGGCTGCAGCATAAACCGACTAAACGCAATGTGGAGGATTCTGAGAGACGATTGCTCGCTTCCCTCGACAAGCTACGCCTGAATTCAATGGAAGGTGAAATAACGAAAGAGAACTATATAAAGATCAATAATACGGATTTGAGTGCAGAAGAAGCAGCGGAAAGGATCAAACGGGAATTTCAGCTTTAGCACAAAGGGTTCATCCTGTTTTTATTACCACGAAATAATTGCTGTAGAGGAAGGGGATCTCACATGTCACACAAGGATAACGAAGAAATCCTGACCGGCGGAAATGTCTCAACCGTCTATCGTTCAGGAAATACCGTTCGACGGGACGTAAAGCCTGGCAGTGCCAGGATCCATAAGCTGTTACAACATCTGGAGAAGAAAGGATACACGTATTCGCCAAGGTATTTAGGGATGGATGAACAAGGAAGAGAGATTTTATCCTTCATTGAAGGGGAAGCAGGGAATTATCCCCTGAAAGACTATATGTGGTCGAATGACGTGTTAAACGAAATTGGGAAGATGCTGAGACGCTATCATGATGCTGTGAGAGATTTTCCCATTGACGAAAGCTGGAAACCTTTAGACAACACCCCTCAACCAGTTGAGGTGATATGCCATAATGATTTTGCCGTGTACAATATTGTCTTCAATCAGGAAAGGCCGGTTGGGATCATTGATTTCGATATGGCTGCTCCCGGTCCAAGACTCTGGGACATCGCCTATACTCTTTATACATGCGTCCCGTTGAGCAGAGTCCATCATTCCGAGACAGGGGAAGCGGTCTATTATGATTCCTTGAAGGACAGAGACCGAATCAAAAAAAGAGTGGACCTGTTCTTTGAATCGTACGGTGAGGGACTGAAGGAAGGGTATGTGGAGATGGTACTCCGTCGATTGGAAGGCTTATGCGAAACGATGAAAAGAAAAGCAGGGGAGGGCGATCGTGCTTTCCAAACCATGATAGAAGAAGGGCATCTTGAACATTACCAGAAGGATATTGCCTTCATTCGTGAACACGGAAAAGAATGGGTGTAGGTCATGATGATTTGAAGAAGAGGTTGTCCCGGGACAACCTCTTCTTTCTCATTCCGTAAAAGCTTCTGGGTAATGCACGACTCCTTGCGCATGTCGAAGGGAATCCTCCTTCAATTCAAGGGCCATAAATACTTCATCGGGAACGTCAAAGGGAGGTCTTATATTCCATGAACTCGCGCGCCTGAATCCGAATTTGGGATAATAGTCTTTGTGCCCCAACACAACCACCGAAGCATATCCGATCTCTTCCGCCTTTTCCAGGGCTTTACGAATCAACCGGCTGCCGATGCCCATTCCTTGATAGGAAGGGGACACCGACACCGGGGCAAGTGCCAAAGAATCAGTTACATTGTGACCATGGGCAATGGTGATCTTCGATAATAGCACGTGTCCGACCAAACCATCCTCCTGATCGACGGCCACCAATGAAAGCTCAGGTATAAAGGCATCGGATGTTCTCAATCTCTTTACAAGGAGGTGTTCTTTCTTGTCGCTGAATTCCGCATGTAAAAACGCTTCTTTCGTCAGTTCTTCGGTTTTGATATAGTCTTCAGGGCGTTCCTGCCTCATGATGATATCCATATACAGTCTCCTCTTCATTCTCAATTTATTGCTCCAGCTCCAACGGTAAAAAAGCATACTCCCCGTCCCTCAGTACCCCGCACTTTCGGATCGGGATGGGACGTTTGAAAATCGGTCCGTCGAGGACGGTGGTATGGAACTCGCCGCCTTCTCCGCACGGATCGATCCCCCTGGATTCCAGCTCCTGTATGTACTCGTGGGTTAAGATGCGTCCTAAATCGTCCTCCTGCATACCCAGTGAGAGATTGACGGTGACAATGATCGTGACAAAGCCCAAATCGATGAACTCCGTCACGGCTTCATGATGATCCATCTCCCACAGGGGCATGCCGAGCTTTAACCCAGCCTTTCCTGCCACCTTTTCATGCCAGCAGCCATGGCGGGGCATATCGAGATCACCGTTTACCAACACTTCAGCCCCCTGCTTCTTCGCCCTATCCAATAGCTTCATGAATTCTCTTTCGTAATCTGCCCAACTTGCACGGGCGCTATAAAGAGGCAAGCCGATGGATTCCGCCTGTGCTCGTATCAGCTCCGGAGGCATGCCGTGGGATCTCGAGCGCTCCCCCTGTTCTTCGAGCATCACAATCAGTCCCATCGCTTCTCCGACCTTCATCGATTTATAGAGGGCTAAGACGCTGTCTTTTCCTCCGCTGAAAGAAGTGATGAATGGACGGCCGTGCGCTCCATTTTTCCAATCACTAGATTCCGTCATGAGTCTTTTTCTCCTTTTCTTATCAGATTCTCATCTTATTGTATCAGAAAGCGACCTTTTGATTTGATCCTTTCAGAGCTGTTTTGCCGAATTGTGAAAATATTCTCTCTCTTCCCTGTTTTTTTTGCTAATATAAAAGAAACATAGAACAGTTAGGGAAAGGTAAAACGATGAGCATACTAAAAGATTTCTTACTGCAGCTGACCCTTATGGTCATACCGATATTCAGTTATTTTACCTTTATTCTGGAGCGGGTGAAAAAAGATCAAACGATCAAGATCATCATGACCCTCCTGTGGGGTATGTCGATTCTCCTGTGCATGTCCTTTCCCGTAGAGTATGGGGAAGGTGCACGCCTGGATATCCGGTTCATCCCCCTTTTACTCGGCACCTTATACCTTGGGGTCTGGCCGGGAATCTTTCTTTCTGTCCTGATCATCCTGTATCGGCTTTGTCACGGGATGAGCACAGGGGTATATACGACAGTACTTGTATTAATTCTGTTTCTTCCTGTTATCCTGTATGTTAAAAAAACGTTTATCCGTGTAAATAAAGATAAAAAGGTGCTGATGGCCATCAGCTTGACCCTTGCTTACTGCTTCACGGGGATGGTTTTATCAGGCCTGCTGAACGGCTTCTCACCTGATTCAATAAAGGTGCAGAGCATACACCTGCTCTTTATGATGGGGGTTTCGTGGTTCTGCATCGGGCTGATCGAGAAAATCAGGGAGATCCACCAACTGCGTCTGGACGTACAGGATGCCGAGAAATTCAAGGTCATCAGTGAGCTGACCAGCGTATTTGCCCATGAGATCAGGAACCCCATGCAGGTGACACGTGGATTTCTACAGCTTCTCGATGAGCCGGATCTCCCTCACAGAAAGAAGGAATTCATTAAAATATCCCTTGAAGAATTGGACCGGGCCAACGACATCATTCACGATTTCTTAGCCTTTGGAAAACCGTCCGTAAACACAAATGGAATCATCAATGCAGGGGAACAGGTTCAGCGGTTGGCCACACTCATTCAAACCTTCAGCGTCAATCAGCTGGTGGAAATCAAAACGGATATCCATCATGACTGCTGGATCGAGGCCAATCCCCAAAAATTGAACCAGTCCCTGATCAATATCCTGAAAAATGCCGTGGAATCCATGCCGCATGGCGGTACGGTCTGGGTCACCTGTCATCCCCTTGATGACAAAAGGATCCAAATCACCTTCAAGGATCAGGGGATAGGCATGGACCAAAAGCAGATCGACCGTCTCGGATCACCGTATTATTCATTGAAGGAAAAGGGGACGGGCCTCGGCATGATGGTCAGCTTCCAAATCATCCGTTCTTTTAATGGAAGGATCATGGTGAAAAGTGAAGAAGGCGTCGGAACGGAATTTGTCATTGAGCTGCCCCGGGCCGAGAGGAAATGAACGATCAGACGTTGGAGCGTCTGGTCTTTTTTTGAGTAAAGGATATTCGACAAGGAGGATAGATGTTTCTAAATCAGGATCAATTATTATTGGTTGGGATGAATAAATTTGAAAGAGGATTAATAATTTTTTATCGGGATTAATAAACCTGAAAGAGGATTAATAACGTTAAACCATATGAAACGATCGGCACAAATAGGATGCGTCACTGCGTTGTTCATCTTTTTTTATTAAGGAAAATGGTCAGTTATGGGCTAAAATCATTAAAAAATAATATGGGAGGAATCTTACATGCACTATTGAATAGTACATACATAAGAACAACCCCATTTAGGAGTGATAACTGAATGAATGAAGGATCTGTAAAAGAATTAACCGAACTGAAACTGATAGGATACAGAGTGGTGTGTCCCGGGGAGAGGTATGCGGAGGAAATTCCCAAGGCAGCGATAAGGCTGAAAGAAAGAGAGGGGGAAATCAAACACGTCCTCCACCCGGGCCGACAGATAGGAGCCTTTATCGTTGAGGCACCTTCATCAGAAGAAGACGGCTATTGGATCGGTGTGCAAGTAAGGGAATACGAAGACACCCCTGATAATATGACGACCTTGACGATCCCTCCCCAACGATATGCAAGCGTCCTCCATAGAGGACCGAATCATCAAATAAGGGAGAGGTATGAAGAGCTGCACCGCTGGATCGAAGAGGAAGGATACACCCGTTCTCATGAGAGCTGGAATCTCGAAATATATGAGAAGGAGAACGATCCGGAGCATCCCGGTGATATGAGGGTGGAATTATACGATTCGATAGTAGGATAAGGATATTAGTAGACTGCGGGACTCCATGATGGAAATGGAGTCCCGCTTATATTTACCCGGGAATCCAAAGCTTGGAAAAGTCAAAATGCCCGAATGAGTGGAATTTTACATCCTTGATCATGGGGTGAAACGTTCTTGTCTTTATAGGATGATGCTGGAAGAGTAAGAGATTGTGTTCACGTATATGCTCTTCGATGTCAACCATGATCCTTTCCCGGTTCTCAGCCTCCTCCTTTTTGAAAATCTCCAGTTTCTCATCGATCCATTCAAGTGAATCAAGTGGGAACATCCTTCTGAATAGAAGGGTATCGTTATAGAAAGCAGCCAGGAAAGACATATGGGGATCGAGGGAAGAAACTTCTCCCATGAAAATCATGTCTGCTTCCCGGTCTATGTCCCGAAGGTAAAAGTCAGGAAACGTAAAGGAATGGAGGACGAAATTGATTCCATATGCTTCACCCTGCCTTTTAACCCAATCGGCCACGTTAAAAGCTTTTTGATAATACATATGATACAGGTTGATCGGTTCACCATCATATCCCGCTTCGGCCAAAAGGGACTGAATGGCTTCAGGGTTCTTCTTCTGGGGGGAGGACCGCTCATTCACAAAGCTGCTTGCTTCGACCCAATGATCCCAGCCAAGGTCCCTTGCGATCCGGTTGATATCCATTAAATGATAGAGGGCCTTTCGGAGGGAAGGTTGCTGAATGACGGTTTGTCTCCTTAAATTGAACATCAGGAATCGGAACCCAGTTTCAATTTCGTGTTTGCTCAACACTTCTTCATTCGGTGGGTCCTGAACAGTGAAATCCACAATGTTCGCTGCATCCTGGCTCACTTTGTAAAAGTGGAGCTCGTCCAGAAGGGGCCGTTGAAGAAAGTAGCGGTCAAATGCCTCTAGGACCAATTTGTTTTCTGAGCGTTCCTTTAATGCAAAAGGGCCGGTGCCGATCCATTCGTCTTCATGGAAAGGAAAACGGGAGGGAAGGATACAGAAATGAGGGGAAGCAATGTACCGTAAGAAGAAGGGATTCTCCTTCTTCAATGTGATGACTACTTTATAAGGACCGGGGCATTCCACCTTCTCAATATCTTCTGCAAGCCATTGGTGGGAGGAATCCCGGCTGGTTTTGATCCGCTCAACAGTATAAGCCACGTCCTTGCTTGTCAATGCTTCCTGATGATGAAAGAATACACCTTTTCGCAAATGGAACGTCCATTTCCTGTTGCCCTCTGACTCAAAGTGGTGAGCGATATGGGGGAGAATCCGGTCTTTTCGTTCATCATATTTGACCAGGGTATCTCCCAGGTACTCGAGTAGATGGGACTCAAAGGAGATCGATACCTTCAGAGGGTCAAGAGTTGTAAGGTCCCTGGAGATAAAGGCATGGAGAACATCCTTGGATTCCATACCCTGATGATAACCGAACATCTCCCGTATATCTGAGGAAGCCTTAGCGATCCACGATTTTGGAATGGGAAGTCTCAGGAGTTGTGCAGCCTGATCGAGCTTCCCGTTTTCCATACAGTCTTTCATGAAGTCCTCTACTTCTTTCTGAAAGGGCTCCTTGAACGTTAGTCTTGAAGGGTTCCCTCTTCCGGCACCGGGAATGTAGGTAAGCCTTCCGGACTCCTGGAGCTGATGCAGGATCCTTTTCACATTCTTACTTGAACAAAACCATCGTTCCTCAAGCTCTTTCAATTTAAAGGAGCATTCTCCGTTCACTTCCCGTTCCAGAAAGTGGGCCCTCATTACAAAATAGCGGTCATTCATTTCCATACTCCTCCTAAAAGGGGACATTATTTCCTTTATTGTACCCTTTTTACCCCTTTTCTTCTAGCACATAATGGAAATGTAGAGGAGATGATACGATGTTTAAAACATTACACCCAAATATCAAAGTCAGGATTTATACGTCATTTTTAAGCCGGGTGGTGGGCTCAGCTGTTTTCCCATTCATGGCCATTTATTTCACGAAAGAAATCAATGCTTCCGTTGCAGGGATTCTTCTATTCATTCAGGTGGCGGTTCAGTTTCTTGCAGGATTGTACGGGGGGTACCTCGCCGATATCATAGGCAGGAAGCGGCTGATGGTGGTTGGTGAAGCCATGAAGGCAGCGGCATTTGCAGGGCTGCTAGCGGTCAATTCCCCCATCTACACTTCTCCATGGATCACGTTTATCATGCTGCTCTTGATCGGTGTTTCATCGGGGATTGTCAATCCTGCCTCCGAAGCCATGCTGATAGATGTGAGCACGAAGGAAACAAGGGCATTCATGTACTCCGTCAATTACTGGGCTGTGAACCTGTCCATTATGATCGGTCTGATGATCGGAGGCTGGTTCTTCGAGCATCACTTCTTTGAATTGATTGCGGTCCTTCTCCTGATGGGGCTGGTGACACTTTGGATGACAGCCGCCCTGATCGTCGATACGTACCAGGTTAAAAGGGTAAAAGGTGAAGGGAGCTACGGGATCAAGCCTCTTTTAAAGAGCTACGGTCTTGTCATGAAAGATTGGACATTCATGGCCTTTACCTTCGGGGGAATCGCGATTCTATCCATCGAATTTCAACGAAACAATTTCATTTCCGTCAGACTGGAAGAGGAAATCATCCCGCAAACGATCGGGTTATTTAACCTGATCTCGTTTGAAATGGATGGGATTCGGTTATTGAGCGTGCTGACCGTCGTCAATACCCTGATGATTGTCCTATTCACGGCCTGCTGCTGCGAAATGGATCACCGGCAGAAAAGAGGAGCCCATCATGTACACCGGATTCATCTTATTCGGACTTGGCTACTTCTTCATGGCCTTCAGCAATCACGTTCTCACACTCTTCCTTTCTGTCATCGTCCTGACCATCGGAGAACTGCTCTATGTGCCAACAAGGCAGTCCCTCTTGGCTGATATTGTCGATGACAGCAAACGCGGGGCCTATATGGCCATGAACGGATTGGTGTTCCAGGTCGGTAAAATGATTGGGGCTGCCGGCTTGATTGTCGGAAACATCATTGGCGGAATGGCTATGGGCGCAGGGTTTTTAGGACTGGTCGTCCTGGGGATCTTCTTTTCCAAGGTTGCCTTGAAGAGTGCAGGGAAAGATACATCTGTTGTGAAAACGGAAGCGGCTGTAGGGAAATAAAGGAGAGAGTAAGGTTATTTTTGAAGAGCTTATCGATAACCGGGTAAGCTCTTTTTTATAAATATTCTGAAAACCCGAAACTTTTTCCCCTTCCATCTCGTAGAATAGCCAACAGAGGAGTGGTTAGATGAAAAAAAACGTTGGGTGGGCAGTGGTTTCAGCTGTAGTCATTGGACTACTGGTGTGGGGGGCAAGTGTCCTCATCCCGTTCCCATATAGCGAATGGAGTTTCTTTATCGGCCTCGGTTTGGCGGTAGTCCTCTTCTATTTTAGCAGCAGCGGCGGAACGTTATCAAAGGGAGCCACGCTGGAAGCAAGTGAAGCGGTTTGGAAGGTTCAAAAGGAAAATGAGATGAAAACGAATGTGGGTGGCGTGTTTTACGGAGCGGTACTATATACAGTCATCAGTTTCGTCGTGATGATTGTCACCTATTTCTAAGGGCAGGGAATGTACAAGAAAGCCATCATCCAAGATGATGGCTTTCAAGCTGGTTTCTCTCATCAGGTTGAAAACCAGCTGCCATTCAGCGCTTTTATATATCTTTCGGCAGAACGTTGGACTGCCTGATCGGCGTTATCCGGGATTTCCCGATGAAATGCATTGTAGAGTTGATTATATGAGAGAGGTTTGACGGCCCGTGCCATTGCCCCGACTTTTTCTGCAGGTAAGGGAATCAGGTTGGGATAGCTGTACATAAAGCTCACCCATTGCTGGTCTGCCACCACCTGAATGATGTCCCCCGTAAGGAGAACCCCCTGATTGGTACGGGTGTTTTCCCAGTGTAAGACCGCCCCTCCTTTAAAATGTCCACCAAGGCGATAAAGGGTGATTCCATTCGATAGTACGTTGGATTCTCCCTTCCAGAAGATGATGCGGTCACTAGGGTCCTGCACCCACTGCCGGTCATCCTCATGAATATAGATGGGGCAGTCGAATGTCTTTCAGCCTGTGTGGAATAATAATGGGGGTGGGACAGGGCAATGGCATCGATGCCTCCGTCCTGTGACAAAAGCTCTTTTGTAGCCTCATCCAGATAGGAAATACAATCCCACAACAGCCTATACCCCTGCTCTTCCAGTAAGTAGGCGGTTTGTCCGATCCCGAACCTGGGCTCGGTTGTGATGCTTGTCAGTCCAGGCTGTTCATGGATCAGGCGGTTTGAATAGATGCCGGATTCCTTCATTTCCTTTAAGGTGGTCCACGTTTGCCCGTCGGGGTGGACGTACTGCCTCTCTTCCATACAAATCACGCAGCCGTCGGGCTCCTGATCGGATGGTTGATATTGGGTGCCGCATGTGGTGCATACATATTTTTTCATAAGGAAATTCCTCCTGTAAGATGTGGTTACTTCCATTATATGGACCAGAAGAAGTGGAAAGTAGTGTAAAATAAGGTAAGCATCTACTTACGAGGGTAAGCAAACGAGGAAGGAGCCATGGAAGGTGATCGGTGAAAAAGTAAGAAAAGCAAGGCGTGAAATCGGGATATCCCAACAACAGCTGGCAGGTGAATTGGTGATGACCCGTTCCTATATCAGCATGGTGGAGAATGGGCATACGATTCCAAGTGAACAGACATTGGAGAAACTCGCCTTTCACCTGCAAAAGCCTGTCCACTATTTTCAAGGAGAAGCCAGGGAGGATCATGAAGTGGTGGGGGCAGCCTATCTCAGGCAGGCAGAGCAGTTGATCGGACAAGGGAATGCAGAGGACGGGTTTGTATGGCTGGACCGGCTGGAACAACTGAAGATGGATGATTATCTTTGGGTTAAGGCTTTACTTATGAGAATCGATTTCTGGATCTCGAAGAAGCAGTATGACCAGGCGTACCAATGTTATATGGAAAGAAAGCAGTACCTGGAAAAAGTGGGTGACCGCCTTCTCCGGTATGACGTACAGATGAAAGTGGCAAAGCTCTACTTCAGGATGGAACGGTTTAACGATTCCATTGCCCATTATCAGCAGGCGATCCAGCTGGTGAAGGGGCTCAAGAGCTATCACCGTTCCATTGCAGAAACCTATACGTTTCTAGGGACATGTTACATAAGAGTCGGAAGTGTGGAGGATGCACTGAGTGCGTATCTGTCTTGCCTTCGAATGTGCAAAGCTTGAAGGAGATGAGAAACAGCTTGGAGACATCTCCATGGGAATCGGGAAAGCGTATTTACATCAAAAAAATTACGTGAAAGCCAAGTCATGGACCGAAACATGTGTCGGGTATTACCAGCAGCAAAGTCAAAAAGATCAGATGGCAGCTCTCTTCAATCTGGCAGCTATAGAGAGAAAGCTCGGCAACCTGGATTCGTTCCGGGATATGCTGGCATGCTGCACATGGTATGCGAGAAAGAGAGATCCCGAACTTTTTTTCAAAGTGTCTGGTGGAGATAGCGATTTGTCACTTCATTCAAGGAGAGTTCTATCACACCCGACAGTATTGCGAAAGAGCCCTTGAAAGTTTGGCCGGCAGGGACTCAACGTATTTACGGGGTGAAATTTACAGGCTTCTGGGGGCAGGCTACCTGGTGGAGGAAAGGGATGAAAAACTTGCCTACTTCTTTAGTCAGGCGAGCGCCGATCTGTTCAGAAGGATCCCACTGCCTGCAGAAGCAGCGTTCAGTAATCAGCTGTTACAGAAAAGTAAAGCTGAGATCATAGCCTTTATGTAATGGATCATGTAAGAATAATAGATTACAAGGAGAGTCAACATGCAGAATTATACCGAAACAATGAATCAACTAACCGATTCCATCAATGAGATGCTTCATCAGCACAAGGGAGCCGGATGCAGCGTCGCCATAGTGAAAGACGCCGAGATTATTTATTCTAAAGGATTCGGCCACTCCCGGTTACAACCGGAAGAACGCCCGATGGATGGGGATACTTTGATGAGCATTCAAAGTGTATCAAAAAATTTCATGGCCGTTTCAATCATGCAGCTTGTTGAGGAGAACCTGGTGGCACTGGATGATCCGATTGTTACCCATCTGCCTTACTTCCGGACAAAGAATAAAGAACAGAGTGATCGCATCACAGTTCGACATGTGTTGTCCCATACGGCAGGGTTTCCTTCAGAAATAGGGATAGCCAACATGATCGCCCCCAATGTAAAGGAAATCTTCTCGGATACACCGACAGAATTCCAGGAAGCACTGGATCATTACCAGCTGACAGAAGAAGAGATAACGAGAATTGAAACAAGAGACGATATCACAAAATGGTTCAAGAAAGTGGAACTGGACTATACACCGGGGGAGGGATGGGATTATTGCACTGATGCCTATGTGATCCTTGCCGATCTGTTTGAAAAAGTGACAGGTGAAACGTGGGAATCGCACCTGAGGGAGAAAGTCCTTGCACCTTTAGACATGACACGGACAACGGCTGATCCACAGAAAGTGCAGAAAGACCATAACAGTGCCCGCTATTATTTAGGCGAGGATCAAACAGAAACTCCTTTCCCCATCAATCCCATTTCGGCACCCATCGGCTACTTATATTCAACGGCCAATGACTTAGCCAAATATGTCAGATTCCATTTAAATGAAGGAGCGGGCATCCTTCGTCAAGAGTTGAAGGAAGACATGCAAAAGCCGGTCCAGCTTGTCAGCGAAGACTGGCAGTTTGGAAGCGAGGTCAGAAGCTACGGACTTGCCTGGTTCACCGACACCTACAAAGGATATAAAGTCGTCGAACATGGTGGAGGTCAGATGGCGGTAAGATCCCTGATCAAGATGGTCCCTGAACTGGGTCTTGGAGTCGTGGTCTTACTGAACTTTGATGGAAGCATGCATCATGATGTTGGGGATATGGTGGTGGATTGTTTTAGTGGATTGTAAGGAAGGCACCTTGAAGGTGTATATTTCAATCTATCAGGTCTTTTTTATGGTAGGTACTTTGATCATGTTCATGACAGCCTGCGGAAACAAAGAAGAACTTACCGAACCTCACTTTATGTGGGACGAGATCCTATATATCGCTACCTATGAACCTATAAAAGAAGAACAGTTGAGAGAAAAGCTGGGTGTGATTAAAACAGAGGCGGCATCCGTCGTTGGTGAAAATGGGGAAGCCAAGGGTCTACCTGAAGGCACGAACCTTTTTAATATGGTCCACGAGAAGGAAGAATCACCTGACATTCTTGCTTATCAAATCGGGAATCGATATTACATAGCTCGAAAAGTATTTGTTCATCAATAGTAGATAATAAATGGAGGCGAGACCATGACCCCTCAAAAAAGAATCAGGGACTATGGAGTGAAAATCGGCAAACTGGAAACGGGGCGCCTCAACTCGATCACGGATGTGGAGGGCGTTACAGTGGGCCACGTCACACTCAGTGACGGTGATTGCCAAACGGGTGTGACGGCAATTTTGCCTCATCAAGGGAATGTCTTTAAGGAAAAACTGGTTGCCTCCACCCATGTCATCAATGGCTTCGGGAAGACGATGGGCACGATCCAGATCAACGAGCTTGGCACATTGGAAACCCCCATTGTGTTGACGAATACGTTAAGCATCGGCACGGCAGCGGACGCCCTGATTGACTATATGCTTGAACGTAATCCGGAAATCGGCCGGACGACGGGAACCGTCAATCCTGTCATATGTGAATGCAATGACATGTTCTTAAATGATGTCCGGGCAAGATTTATTGAGGGTGAACATGTGATGAAGGCGCTTCATGAAACATCGGCGGACGTGGAGGAAGGAACGGTGGGAGCGGGAACAGGTATGCTCTGCTATTCCCTGAAAGGCGGGATCGGCACGTCGTCAAGAACCATGAAGATGGATCATGGAACGTACACCCTTGGCGTATTGGTCCTGTCCAACTTCGGCATACTCAGTGACCTGAAAGTGAACGGGAAAGCCGTCGGGGAGGAACTGAAAGAGAGGATCCTCCAAACCCGGGAGGAGCGGGATAAAGGGTCGATCATCATCATTGCGGCAACCGACCTCCCTGTATCAGAAAGGCAGCTCAACCGGATCATCAAACGGGCAATCACAGGGTTATCCCGCACCGGCTCCATTATCACGACGGGAAGCGGTGAAATCGTCATCGGTTTCTCCACAGCCACCCGGATCCCCCATGATCAAACCTCACAGTGCCTGTCCCTTCCCATCATACATGAGGAAGACATCGACCTTGCCTTCCGGGCCATGGGGGAAGCGACAGAAGAAGCCGTGTTAAACTCACTGGTGACGGCCACCCGCGTGGTGGGACGGGAAGGGAATGAACGGCCTGCCTTTAAGGATCTACTGGCAGAGTACGATGTTTCATTGAAATGATGGACCGGGGATGTTCGGCTGCATATTTCGACACCGGGGATCAATTCATTGGATTGAGGATCGATTATTCTCGTCGGGGATTAATTAATTTGAATAGGGATTAATTCGTTCAAATCAGGATTAAATGTGTGGCAGAAAGGATTAATGAGTGATGGAACGTGTCATGTAAGCATGAAAACAAGGCTTCAACCGGCCATCGCATGATCCTTGACAGCATCCACCATAAATATTTCTCTATAATGGCATATAAAATGACCAATTGAACGATAAATGTAGATAAACAGGAAGGAAAACGAAATGAACCTACTTATTAAAGGATTGATGAGAGGCATAATCCTCCTTGCTTTCTTTCTATTCATGTCACTATGGAAGACGTCGCCAGATCATTCAAGCATTTTCTATCATTATGGCCTGATGGCGTTTTTCTTAGGTTGTGCCAGCGTAGTATATGAAATCAAACAATGGAGTTTTAGTAAACAGATCATTGTTCATTATCTGGTCATGCTGATCACGGTTTTTCCAACCTTACTTCTGAGCGGGTTTCATCCATTACATACTTTTGGTGATGTCGTAAAGGTATTTTTTCAGTTTAATAAGGTTGGAATCATTCTATTTTTGGTGACCTATTTCATTTTCAAAATAAAGACTAAGTTTCATTACAGCTATTCAAAATGAAGCTCAGTGGCATCTGCTGAAAATCGGGGCAGCTTACTAATCTTCCTTCACCGGAACAACCAAATAAAATAAGGTGCCTTCTTCATTATGGTTAAACGTTTCAAGATAGTATTCAAAGCAATAGGAGAGGTCCACACGATCCCTGAGTGACGATTCTTTCTGTAAAAAGTCAACTACCGATACAATCTCACGGTCTTTGACACGAAAGAGAATCTCGAAAAATAAGTATTGTCCTTTCGGAATGATAATTCTATCGAAGTCGCCCGTCTCACCGAATTGTGTTACTTCACATGCTGCATAGTATTCATAGTTGAGATCACGATCCCGGTCAAGTATTCTCTTCATATAACCGATCGCTTCTTCCTTGGGAACGAGATCGCTTACGTGGCTTTGAAAGAATTGTTCAGAAAACGTCATCCAGAACGATGGGAGGTCGGCTTCTCCTAAATGTTGAATGGATACCTCTCCGGGATACTTGAGTCCAACAAAATATCGATCCTCTTTACATTCAGTCAGTGTGTATTTCATAGTGAAAGGCATTCTCCTTAAAAAGAGTGAATTTTCGTTACATTATATCACTTTCACCAAAACAGGGCGAAAGGAACTTCAAGACAAGTAAGAAAGTCTGTTTATTCGTTTATAGCGATTACAGATGAATAGCTTTTGAGGTTAGGGGAGACGTTTGATGAAGGTAAGGGTGGTATGTTTATTATTAGGAGCATTATTTTTAGCGGCATGTACAGGCGGTGATGAGAATCTAAAGGATGGAGATAAACACATAACCGATGAAGTGGAAACGGTCATTTCTGATTACATTATTCAAAAAAACGCCACGTCATACTTTGCTACTGATAAGCAATTTGAAGTCCATAAAATATATGGGACCAGTGAGGAAGACGGTGTCCTGAGTGTCTATATGTGGTCTTATTACGGCGGTTTTAATCAATCAGATGGAATAGACATACAAGCGGGACATTCATTACCTGCCGTCATCCGATTAAGTAAAATAGAAGAATCATATACTGTTATTGAGTACATTGAACCCCAGGATGGTTCGATGTATCAGTCTTCATTAGAAAAAATGTTTCCACGCAAATACTTGAAATTCGCTCAACAAGACAGTGGACATATAGATGACTTACAAAAAGAGATGGCGGATAAAGTGAAAAAATGGTTAGAAGAACAGGAGTAATGATGAATTTCGAAAGGTGAACTGGTGGTGGATCGACGTCGGGTGAAAGGGCTAAGTGAGGTACAAGTAAGGATGAATTTTTGGACATGGGTCGCAATGTCCGTTGCATTGGTTGGTGGCATAGCGGCTGCAAATTCAAGTAAGAAAAAGGCAGAGAAAAAACATCTTGTTGCACTTGGGTTGGTTTATAGTTGCCGTGATGTTATTTTTTGTCTGGTGGTTTGGACACCTCAGTATAAAAGCATAAAATAATAGAGTAAATACAACATAGTCAGGAGCAAAAACATGTCAGAAATATGGATTGAAGATAAACCAATCTCAAAAGAACTTTTAGATGAATCAGGGCATCATGTAAGACTCCATGGAGAACTGGACAAGGCCTATTATGTGAATGCTCATGGGGAAGATTACATAGAGGAAAATAAAAACTTCCTATTGACGTTTTTCATCCACCAAAACAAGTATCCTTTATTTGTCACCTTTGTGGTCTATGATGAACAAGATGAGGAATACATAACGTTCTTGAATCAGAATAACATTGAATTCTCCCTGCATTACCTGGAAGAAAAAAGAAGCTACTATGATTTATTGGGCAGACACCGTTATCATCCGCCCTGCTTTACTGCAAAGATTCACGATCCGGATAAATTGGCTCTTTTACTTAATGAAACATACTGGCTGCCATCTCAAAATGAGTTTTATGCCATTTCCTATTCCGACAATCTCGTGTTTGAATTAGGGGAAGTCATGGAGTGGGGGAGAAAAAGGAAACGGTCCATCCCCACATTCAACATTGATGCAGAAACAACCTTTATCACGATCTTTCACGATGGGGCTGGGTTCTTTATATTTTCTAACGAAGACAAATTTGTTCCCCTCGAGAAGTTTATTTCGAACTTACCCAAGGGGACCGTAATTACTCAGATAAACGATCAAATGGTGGACGATGAGAAGATTGATGGTGATTAAGGAGGCTTTTCCGAAATTGGGTAAGCCTCCGTTTCTAGGGTTATCATTTGAGTAAATAGAAAGATTTTAAAATAATTGGTAGTAGGTTGTACGACTGATTGTGATAAAAGGTAAAAAAAGGACGGGGAGAATATGAAATTTGAGGAATTAGTAAGGATTAAACATTGCCATATTTCATTTGAACAAATCGCTGAGCCTAGAGTTCAGGAAGCAAGGCTTAGAATAGTAATTAATAAAAGTGATAACCCAACAGACTTACTTATTTTTCCTAACCCTGACTGTAAAGTAGAAACGTTACAGATTGACTTTAGAGACTATGTGACCTATTCCGTTATTTATGATGATTTCACATTATGCGATGATACCGAGGTATTTCAAGGTCATTCGTTTCGAATCTATAAAAAGTCCTTCTACCTTGATTCTGTACTAAGAGGTTCCTCCCTTCGCAGCCAAAAGCTAACGCATTACTCATTAGCTTGTATTGAACACAAAGTAGACATCATTTCAAAGCAAGAACCGGTTATTCTAACTAAAAAATCTGGATGATAAGGAATTCTTTATACCTAATATTCGTTACAGAATACGTAAAGAAGACCAGCAAGGTTTCTGCATGATCTTCAAGTTTATTAAGAGCTTATTGCTATTTCACCTAACATATAACCCACCTATCCAAGATTACAATCGTTCCAAAAGCTCCTCCGTCGTCAACACCGTAGCAAACTCATTATCCAGCGCAGCAAGTGACATAGTATGCACCGTATCTGAATCGATATAACGGCCTTTATAATCCATATCGAATGCGGCAGTTGCATCTGATACAAGATACGTTTGATATCCCAGATTTTCGCTCATCCTGGTCGTTGTAGAGATGCAATGGGGAGTAGTCAAGCCTGTTATCACTACTTCTGTAATCCCCCTATCATCTAAGTGTTTTTTTAGTGAGGTGCCTATAAAAGCGCTGTTAACCTCTTTCGTCATTACGGTTTCTGCCTCGAGAGGTTTGACTATTTTTTTGATGCATGACCCTTCATGGTCAGGGTGGAAACCGGATTGGGGATCCTTAGAAAGATGTTTAATGAAAATGACTTCTGAATCCCTGTGTCTCCATTCATTAAGTAGTAGTTTCATATTTTCCTCTGCATCAGGGTTATTTCTCTTCCCCCATTTAGGATGATGAAACGTCTCTTGTACATCTATAATAAGCAGTGCCTTTTTCATTGTCTGCCTCCATTCCTTACCGGACATGCTGCAGCGTGCTTCGGCCTTCTTACCAGTTCGCCGTGACAATTAGGGCATATATGAGCCATTTCATCAGCACATCTGGAGCAAAACGTACATTCGTGCACACAGATGAATGCCTCATCCTGCACTTTCTGCTCACACCTTTCACATCTTGATTTCATTTTCAATCCCATAAACAAACCCCTCTCTATTCGACTTACCATCATCTTAAGGAAAAGAAGCTTCTATTTATATACTATTTTTTAGGAATTATTACTGTTATTCTTAAGGAGTTAAGGAAATGATTGGGTTTCACAATAAGATTGAAGGTGGAGAATCGTGGATACTATAAACCGTCAAATACTAGATCTATTACAAGTGAATGCCAGAATATCGATGACGGAGTTGGGCAAACAAATATCCCTTTCAGTCCCTGCCGTTACAGAGAGGGTAAGGAAGCTGGAAGAGCAGGGAGTGATTGAAGGATATAGAGCCATCATTAACCCTGAAAAAGTCCATAAACCTGTCAAAGCATTCATATTAATCAAAACCCATCGCTGCAAAGCCTTCAGAGAATTTTGTAAAGAAAATCCCCACGTTGTAGAATGTCACAGATTGACTGGTGAATACAGTTACATCGTGAAGGTAGTAACTGAAAATAATGTGCTGTTAGAAGAGTTTATCGATTCCTCTATGGAGTACGGGGAGCCCTATACGATGATGAACCTTTCTTCACCTGTGAGTGGGAAGATTATATAGGAGGATTTGTTATTTAGTTTACGGGATTGGTCAGTGGTCTTTTTATTTGTACGATTATCTAATCACTAATCACAGATCGGATAAACCCTGTATTACCTTAAAAGAAGATGAATGCTCAACCTTTAAGAAAGAAGGATTAACCCTTCTTTTGTAGAAGTTATTGGACTAGCGGAAATGAATGTTCATTTTAGGTGTTTTGGAGGTGATTAGAGTTGAAGAATCCTATTGTGGGGTTACTGTTTCTATTAGTGAGTTCAATCATATACGGTTCTGCACTGATTTCAGCGTCAGTCTATTCACGTGTGCTGGCAAGTGATGGTGGTCCGGGATGGGATACAAGGTATGGAATCTTTGGAACTGCCTTAGTAGAGGTAGGAACAGTTCCCATTATACTGGCGATTTCCTTTGGCATAATAGGTGTAACGATCATCGTTTTATCAGTGAAAGAAAGACAAATATGATAAGATTTTCTCAATTAAATTCTGGGGCAACAAGACATCTTCAATTAAAAAGGAGTTGTTTTTTTTGATCATACTAAGCAGACGAATACTGGCACTTCTCATTATTCTTTTTTCAGTCTACGGGCTAGTTTCTAATCGAAGCGAGCTATTTCCATTTTTACAATTGTTTTTCGGGCTGCTTATGTTCGTTCTTTGTATTGAATCTATCATGGTTGATGAAAAAAGGACCTGGGGAATCGTGTTGATGGGTTGTTCTATACTATCTTTTGTTACTTTTTTCAAAAGTTCATTATTCAGTTGACGAGAATAATAGAATAGCGAACCTTTAACTACAATAAGTGAAAAAGAAAATGAGCTACTACATGTTGAAGAAGGCTGGTGAAGTCACATGAACGGTTGTAAAGCAATCCTGTTTGATCTGGATGACACCTTGATTGACAGGGACAAAGCAGTAGAAAACCTGTTTTTCATTTTGGTAGAGAAGTGTTATGAGGATGTTTCCCATTCTAAGAAAACCGAAATGCTGACAAGGTTCAAAGAACACGATAGAAAAAGCTATGGCTATAGTGATAAAACGAACGTGCTGGACTCATTTTTTGATGATTTTCCACCATTCCATCGACTGACGCGTGATTCCATTCAGGACTTTTGGAATCATCACTTTCCTCAATGTTTTTCCGTAAACAAACAAATGATTGCTGTCCTTAATGAAATAAAGAGTCAGGTTAAAGTGGGTATCATCACAAACGGCACGACGGAGAGACAAACAGCGAAAATCAAGAACACTCATTTATATCGCTGCTTCGAGACAATCATTATTTCTGAAGAAGTGGGATTCACAAAGCCTGACAAACATATATTTGAATTAGCTTTAAACGAGCTTAATGTGAAACCGGAAGAGACATTGTTTGTGGGAGATGACCTGGAAAAGGATATGGAAGGCTGCCAAAATGCCAATATAAAAGGCATATGGTTCAATCCACATAGGATCAGGAATGGTACCGGCATAAAACCATATGCTGAAATTCATTCATTTGATCGTTTACTAGAGTATGTTACATAATCATAGGTTGATCATGAGAATGAACATGAAAAGAATGGGAGGAGCAAAACATGGCTGCACCTTTATCACTATTAGGTGATGTGTTTAGTGCCTTTGCCACTGCATTTATGGGAAAAAGAAAATAGAGATGAGAGATGAAGGATGACCGAACAAAAGGGGAATGAACAATGAAATTTACACTCAGAAGAAGGACAACGGACGATATAAACGAATTCATGACTTGGACGTATGAAGGAATCTATTCATTTTACGATAATAACATCCAGCAGGAAAAGATCGACGGCTTGAAGGAAAGCATCCATGATGAAAGAGCCTTTTCCGTGACGGATGAGAAAGGGCTTCTCGTTGGCAATTGCGAATTCTTTGATGTAGAAGAAGATGGGGAGAAAATAGTGGCCGTCGGGGTACAAATGAGTCCATCCTTGACAGGAAAAGGGCATGGCTCGGCATTTGTCCATGACATTGTGGAACAAGGCAGGGACCGTCTGGGATTTACCCGACTGGGCCTCGCAGTAGTCGACTTTAATGAACGGGCTATCAGAACGTATGAAAAAGAAGGTTTCATACGAAAAGGGGATTTCCAGAACGACATAAGAGGCACGGCATACAGCTTTATCATCATGGAGAAAGACTGGGCATAGAGGGGGGAGACAGAGTTGAGAGTGAAGCAAAGTGAGTATCCTGTTCGTGATCTCTCCTATACCATAAGATCGGCAGAGGAGAAGGATGCGGAAGCATTGTCCAATGTAAGGGTGCAAATCGATGGGGAAACGGAAAACCTGGATAGGGAAAAAGGGGAAGCGTTCATAGACGAGGAAGGTTTTAAAGCCATCATTCAAGAGGATCTTGAGAGGGAGAACCGTTTGTTCTTAGTAGCGGAAAGCGATAATAGGATCATTGGATACTCAAGATGTGAAGGAACGAACCTAAAAAGGACTTCCCACAGAGTCGAATTCGGGGTAGGAGTTCTGAAGGAATTCTGGGGATACGGGATTGGAACGAACCTGTTAAAAGAGTCGATTCAATGGGCGGATTCCCATGATATAAGAAAGATGACGTTGAGCGTTCTTGAAACCAATGAAAAAGCCATTCATCTCTACCGGGAACATGGCTTTGAAATAGAAGGGACCCTGAGAGAAGATAAATGGCTGTCAGACGGAGTTTACTATGACACTTACTTGATGGCAAGGTTTCGTCCTAATCTTGAAAAATAGCTTTCATTAGCATACCGGGGTCTCAAAAACAGACCCCGCTCCTCCAGATCTCTTTAAGGAGAAAAACCAATCCCCATACTCCGCATCGCTTCTTTCGCTTGGAATAAAAATGCCTCTGCCTGATCCTGCCACTCAATGATGGTTTGAATGACGGGTTTGAATTCCGGGGCTGCATTTTCTTCCATTACCATTAAGCCGGCACGTACTTGTTGATCCTGGTTTTCCGCATTGAGGATGCATGTGGCGAGTGTTGTGACAATGGTTTGTTGCTGCTCCCCATTGACCAGTCTCATAGCAGATCCGACGGCGGTTACCCGGTGGTAGGAAGCCGGTACTAAATGACTGTGCATTTCATTATTTCCCTTTAAATTTTGCGTTTGTGGGATATGGAACAGCTCGCTGCTTATACTGCATACCATTTCTTCTGCACGTAAGCTTTGCTGCAATAGAGTCAACACGGGTTCCCAGCCGTTCCCCCTGTAATGGTACGGATACATTCAGATCATCTCCTTACACCTGATAGTAGGAAAGTTTTCTCTCCTTCCATAGGTATGACGGAATAGGTCCATTCATGTATAAGGGAACCTTTCTTCCAGGATTTCATCAGGACAACAAACGAAAATCCACTTTCATCATACGATAAAAAGCGTGAAGGACTTAATGAAGGAAGGATGAGAAAGAATCATGTATTATGGTCACCCTTTTCATACAAGGGGTTATAACCCTCATACAGACTTGAAATATGAGACGTTGAATGCTGTGAAACCATTTGTGGAGTATGGATTAAAGGAAGCAAAGTATACATCCTATTCCCATGCCCTTACAGAGGTAGCTGCCATCGCCTATCTGCTGGGGAAAGGATATGACCCTCATACGGCCTATCACACCGTTGAATCATGGGAAAAGAATGAAACATATTATTGAACCTACCGGGGCTGCCTCCTTATTCAGGAGGGGCCCCTTTTTCATCCCGCCTGAGCACAATGAATCAGCGGTTTATTTTTGTTCCATCGATTTGTAAAAATACGTAAGGAAAAAGGTCGAATTTTGTTAACATGATCAACATCAATCTGTATCTGTCCCTACATACCCACTCAACATCCCTTTTCTAAAATACAGTGGAATTCATATTTTCGAGAGGAGATGGAGGAAGTGAACAAATCATTCTTATTAGGTACAGGGATTGCCTTGTCATTCCTATTGAGCCCATTCAGTCAGGCGTCTGCAGAAGAGACGAGGGAGGGGGAAAGAAAGCAAGTGGAGCATGTCGCTCACCGGGGAGCAACGGGATATGCTCCTGAAAATACCATCGCCGGCTTCGATCTCGCCGTGGATATGAAAGCCGATTATATCGAAATCGATGTGCAGCGAAGCGAAGATGGTGAATTGGTGGTCATACATGATACCACCGTTGACCGCACAACCGATGGAACCGGGAGAGTCGGAGATCTGACCCTTGTAGAACTTAAGAGCCTTGATGCCGGCAGCTGGAAAGGAGAAGAGTTTGCAGGGGAGCGTATTCCTACATTCCATGAGGTTCTCGAACGTTATCATGGAAAAGTTGGCATTCTAATCGAATTGAAAGCGCCGGAGCAGTATCCTGGCATGGAAGAACAGGTGGTCGATGCATTAAAAGAACTTCATCTTGATCGACCTCAAAATGGAAAGAGCATTGTTCAATCGTTTAACGTTTTGTCGATGAAGAAAATGGATCAGCTGCTTCCCGAGGTGCCAATCGGCGTATTGACCTCCAACCCTGCCCTGACGACAGAGGAAGCGATTAAGCAGTTCTCCTCCTTTGCGGACTGGTTTAATCCCAGCTATAAATTGGTGACGGAAGAATTGGTGGACCGCGTTCACTCCCATGATATGAAAATAGGATCATGGACCGTTCGAAATCAAGAAACGGCAGACTTTCTATTCGACATGAAGGTTGATGCCATCATTACGGATTATCCGGATTATGTAGACCGTAGAAACTAAGATTTCGCAACGGCTGTTAGTTGGGAATCGATTTTACGCTTTCTCCACTTAATCTTGACTACTTCCGAGGAAAGCCAGTTAACGTAAATAGCAAGCGAACTAACTATACAAATAGCAAAGACAAAAAGCTTTGGATATTCCAGGCTTTTTGTCTTTGAATGTGATGTTCTTATTAAATTGAAGACCCCTTTAAGAGTGTATTTAATCCCCTTTTATATCTGTGTTTGAGCCGTTTCTTTCTTTCAACATCTCTAACTCAATTTGTTTCTCTTTCAAATCCATTTCTCTTACCTTCTGCTTATGATCTAAATAATTCTTATGAGCATAATAAGCTAGAGAAAATGCAATGATTAACGGTAACCAGAGCCATTCCAACATGATTCCCCCTCACGTTCGTTAATTAACACTATCCTATCGCTTAGATTGGATTGTTATTACCCGCTTATTTTTAAGTAGTCGAATAGTTCTTATTAAGAAATTTTACCACATACATCCTTGATTCTTCTTTGAAAAGTAGAAAATCGCATTTCAACTAACATGGAAACAAGCACCCTTTCCAGGAAGATGACATGATTCATTGTCCAGTGGGTATTCGGGGTGCTATTTGCTGTGTAGTTTTATTGTATTGATCTAATAAAAGGTTGGTAAATGAACAAAAACAACCACACGGTTTCAATGCTAAAAAGTATGCTCGTTCGGGTTTCTCTACGGAAACGGAACTACTTATCGTAGGTGAGGGATAGATTTTTTATTATATTCAATAAAAATATAGTAAATATAAATAAAAATTTATTGTAAAACAATAAATACCATGGTAAATTCAAATTATAAGATTAAGTGAGGTGCTGTGTATGAAACGGGAAACGCTCTTCTTGAAAATCGCCCTTTTCCTTATTGGAGCCCCCATTGCGGCTTTATGTGTGATCGGATTGCCCCTCCTCGCCATGGATGCAGCGGAAAATGGATGGGAGTATCGGTATGTAGTCTATGGAATTCTGATCGTGATGGTTCTTTCCGCTGTACCGTTCTTCATGGCATTGTTCCAGGCGTTTAAGCTCTTAACATATATAGACAGAAATAACGCGTTCTCGGACTACTCCGTCAAAGCGTTAAAAACGATCAAAAAATGTGCCGTCTTCATCAGTCTATTCTATGTAGCCGCCATGCCCCTCTTTTATATGCTGGCGGAAGTGGATGACGCACCTGGGGTCATCCTGATCGGAATGGTCTTCATTTTCGGTGCAGCGGTGATTGCCGTGTTTGCAGCAGTCCTTGAGAAGCTGTTGAACAATGCCATCGAGATAAAATCTGAACATGATTTAACGGTCTGAGGTGATAGTATGGCGATGATAATCAATATTGACGTGATGCTTGCGAAACGGAAAATGAGCGTGACGGAACTATCTGAACGGGTCGGGATCACTATGGCGAATCTGTCGATCTTAAAGAACGGCAAGGCCAAGGCGGTCCGATTATCCACATTGGAAGCGATATGCAAGGCCCTCGACTGTCAGCCGGGGGATCTGCTTGAGTACCAACCGGATGAAGAGACAGAGGAATCCTGAAGTGGCCGTACCCATGAGGCCTGTCAGGCAACTTCTCCGATTTGGATGGGAGCAGGCCCTGTCCTGCCTTTTTCCCGTTGTCATCTTTGCCTCTTTGGCGCTAACGCAGCTCATCTCCCTGCCCTTCCTACCCCGATATGACTGGCTTCTCCTCATCTGCTTCTTGATGCAGTGGGGTATGCTGCGCTCAGGACTGGAAACCAGGGATGAACTAAAGGTGATTACCCTGTTTCATGGGATCGGCCTTGCCCTTGAGCTGTTCAAGGTCCATATGGGCTCCTGGTCGTATCCCGGGGAGGGGTATTCCAAACTGTTGGGAGTCCCGTTATACAGCGGCTTTATGTATGCAAGTGTGGCGAGTTACCTTTGTCAGGCATGGAGAAGGTTAAAGGTCCAACTCATTCAGTGGCCCTCTTTCAGGGTTGTCGTCCCCCCTGGCAGCAGCGATTTACTTGAATTTCTTCACCCACCATTTCTGGATCGATATACGATGGTGGCTGGCAGCCCTTGTCCTGGTCGTCTTCTGGAAATCCGGTGTCCATTACGTGGTAGGAGGGTCCCGATACTATATGCCGCTCTCCCTTTCCTTTGTCCTCATCGGCTTTTTCATCTGGATTGCCGAGAATATCGCCACGTTTTTTGGTGCCTGGGAGTACCCGAATCAGACCGATGCCTGGAGCCTCGTTCATCTTGGGAAGGTAAGCTCATGGCTGCTGCTTGTGATTGTGAGCTTTTTGATCGTGGCGACGTTGAAGCAGGTGAAGGGGAAAAGTTCCGATGCAGTTGGCTCTGGTCATTCTTTAACCTGAAGTCCTTTCAATGGTTCGCTCGTTAAGAGAGGAAACGGAAACGTCAAAGGAACCGGTGATGTTCGCTTATTCCCATTGTGATCAAAGTGGTGGAGCCATCTATCCCCGATAAGTCCAGACACAATTTGAAAGTGGATGAAGCGGAACAGCAAGGACATGTAAATCGTTAGGACCGTTCAGATAAGTAGGGATATCCATTCAAAAAGCTGGGGATCGAGAGGCGATCACCAGTTTTTTTATCTTTTCACGGAAACACATTCATCCGTTCTTATTAAAGGATATACCAACCGTTTCCTCGAATAGAAATAGAAAGAATGGAGGGATGCGTGTGAATGGGAAGATTATCGTGGAAAATGTAACGAAAACGTTCAAAAAGGGAAACGTGCAGGCGGTCAATGGGGTTTCCTTCGAAGTCGAAGAGGGAGAGTTCTTCGCTTTCTAAGGTCCAAATGGGGCAGGAAAGTCGACGACGGTGCAGATTCTGACGACCTTGATCAATGCTACTTCCGGTAAAGTGGAAGTGGCGGGGCATGATGTCATAAAGGACCCGGAGAATGTCCGCCGGCATATCGGCGTCGCCCTTCAGGAAACCGGAGTCGATCCTGATTTGACTGGCCGTGAAATGGTGGAGCTTCAGGCGTACATATTCGGGTTCAGTAAAGAGGAAGGTAGGAAGCGGGCAGAGGAACTTCTTACTATCGTGGATTTGACTGAAGCTGCGGAACGCAGGATCGGCGGGTATTCCGGGGGGATGAGAAGAAGGCTGGATCTCGCCCTTACCCTTGTCAACGAACCGAATATTCTCTTCCTGGATGAACCGACGACGGGGCTTGATCCTTCCAGCCGCGCATCGATTTGGAAGGAACTGAGGAGGCTGAATCAAGAAAACGGGACGACGATTTTTCTTACGACGCAATATTTGGAGGAGGCGGATTCTCTTGCTGACCGCATCGGCATTATCAATAAAGGGGAAATCGTGGCCATGGGATCTCCAAGGGAGCTGAAATCCCAAATCGGTCATGATCTCATCACCTTGACCTTGAAGGACCGTGAACGGATCGACCACAGCGTCGGGCTGATCCGGACAGAGATGGACGATGTTGATGTCATCCAACAGCAAGACAAGATCCTACTATATGTTGAAGAAGGAACCAGGCAGCTTTTAGAGGTGGTCCGGATGCTTGATGCAGAGAAAATCGGGATCATAGACATCCAGCTTTCTTCACCTACCCTGGATGATATATTCCTGAAATTGACCAGGGAGACTGGAGAAGGGGTGAAGAGCCGTGGGGAATAGTGTACTGAAAGACACGTGGCTCATGACGGTCCGGAATGTGAAGACTACGATCCGGAACCCGTTTTCATTCATTCCCAACCTGATCATTTCCGCCTTCTTCCTTCTTGTATATGAAGGGGGACTGAGCGGGATTTCCCAGCTGCCTACATTCGAAGGTGCCGATTATCTGGCGTTCATCCTGCCTGTCTCGATTGTGTCGGCTGCCATCGGCGGGGCTGGTGGAGCCGGTCAAAGCATTGTGAAGGATATTGAAAACGGCTTTTTCTCCAGGCTTCTTCTCACACCCGCATCAAGGCTTGCCATCGTCCTTGGCCCAATCATCGCAGGGATGCTGCAGCTCCTTGTCCAGACCCTGTTGATCATCGGCATGGCCTTTTTGCTCGGATTACATGTGAAGACCGGATTTGCCGGTATCCTGTTTGTCCTTCTCATTGCCATCGGCTGGGGACTCGCATTCGCTGGATATTCCGTCGGGATTGCCCTAAGGACACGGAATGCCCAGGCTGCCCAGGCAGGGACGTTCATCTTCTTCCCGCTGATCTTCTTAAGCACGACGTTCGTTCCCTACGAATTGATCGAAGCCCAGTGGCTGAAGATTGCCGCCACCATCAACCCTACCACCTACGTGTTCGAGAGCATGCGTACCGCTCTTATTGATGGCTGGGTCTTCTGGGATTTGATGCAGGGTGTCATAGCGATCATCATTGTCAGCGCCATCACCATTACTTTTGCCGCCGTTTCGGCTAAAGGGGCGGTCTCACGGAAATAAGCTGAAGTACAGGACCTTTTCCTTGGGTGGAAAGGGTTTTTTGTGCGATTATAAAGGGGATAGAAAAAGTCTTTAGAGTGTGCTTTTTAGCTGGAATAGAGTTGTTGAGAAGCCTGTGGGTCAAAATGAGGACGTAAATTGCAGGCTAGGAATCACTTCCCTTGGAAATTAATCCAGATTCGAGTGTATTCAATCCCGTATTCGGATGATTGATCCTCTCAGGAAAAAATCGATCCTGTTGAGAATGAATGAATCTTTTTTCACTATAATTCATCCTCCGTGTCGAAATTTCTTTCAAATAGACACCCCCGTACCAGGCAAGTCTATATTTGTAGATGAAAAATCCCTATTGACATATTCAACTGTAAATATTATTATTACAGTGTACCCGGAAAACATCGAGTATATTTTTTACTATCTAAACTGTACTTTTTTTTATTACAATTCATTTAATACTAGAAGGAGTGTTGAAACAAATGGTCAATCTATTTCTGACACCAAGCTGTGGTTCATGCCGAAAAGCAAAAGCATGGCTCGAGGAGCATTCCATTGAATATATCGAACGAAACATGAACACGGAGCCGTTGACACCTGACGAAATCAAGTCGATTCTCCGCCTGACGGAAAATGGGACGGAAGACATCATCTCCACCCAGTCCAAAGCGTTCCAGGCATTGGACGTGGATATTGAATCGCTGCCTCTTAAGGATCTTTACGCTCTCATCAGGGAGAATCCGCAAATGCTGAAAAGACCGATCATCATGGATGAAAAGAGGTTGCAGGTCGGATATAATGATGAAGAAATCCGCAGCTTCCTTCCACGCAAGATTCGCAACGTGTCGTTCCATGAGCTTCAGAAGCTCGCCAATTAACGGCATGGACGGGATCCTTGACAGTCTAAACTGTAAAAGATACCATTACAGTCATAAAGGAGGAAGGCCATGAATAGTGATTTTACGTTAGCGATTCACAGTTTAACCTACCTTGCACTGAAGATGGACCGCATGTCCACAAGCGATGCTATCTCAGAAAGTGCCGGGGTTCATCCGGTCCGCATCCGGAAAGTCTTGAGCTTGTTGAAGAAACAAGGATTCATTACTTCCAAAGAAGGAACAGGCGGAGGATTCATCTTTGCCCGTGAACTGAGTGAGATCAATCTTTGGGATATTTATAAAATCACCTCGGAAGGTGCCCTGCAGCCGAAATGCACGGACTCCAACGAACAATGTGTCGTCGGGGCCAATATGAAAAGAGTTCTATTTCACATTTTCCTCGGTGCAGAAGAACAACTGGGGGATTATTTAAAGGACTATACCATCAAAGATATAGTCGATCTGATCAATCAAGAGAAGTAACGGAAGGCCAGAAGAGGGTGCTTTCCTTTGATTTAAATGTAATGAAAAACATTACAGTTTACAAAATAATGTTAGAAGGTGAAAAGGATCATGTCAAACCAGGAATCGATCTTAAAAACGGGAGATTGGATCAAGGGGACATCACACTCGGGTGAACTCGTCATCGGGTATATCGAGAACCTTGATATCCAAGGCCGGACCATCAAAGCAAAAGTCGTCACAAGTGACAATAAAGCCATTGAAGGCAAGACCATCCCCTTACTTGGCAAGCAGGTGAAAAAAATACCGTCCACCATTATCAAGAACAAAGAACAAATCCATTTCCTCATCGACCTGGCGCTGTCAACGGGAGATGAAGAATGGTTCTTTGAACTCACCTCCAAGTTGAACTCCATGAGGGAGCTGGCAGAAGGTGTGGATGAGATATCCTGATTAGGTTTGGAAAAGCTGAAGAAGCACATTCTTCAGCTTTTTTATTGCTCTGATAAAGACGGATGTTCATGATTTCTCATCAAAGGACTATTTAGGCAGGAAAACAGTTATATGGAAGGGGTCTTCATGTTATCCGTTTCTTCTTCGTCAAGACTGTGAATCCTTTGATTCAACACCCTCCGAAAGGTCGGAAAGTCCCCTTTTCGAAAAGATAGCCCCTTTTTCCTGAATTTTCTTTTTAAGGGAAAAGTTAATTGACAGAAAATGAAAAACTCCCTAGCATAGAAGAGGTAAATCGAAACTGTTACGTTTTACATGCAGGAGAGTATTTTTTTGTTTTGTAAATCGTAATCATTACGAATTTTACATTCAGGAAATAAGCTTTACACGCACCACACAGTGGCTGCTGACGAAGCGGTGGAAAAAAGGAGGAAAGGGATCAACATGATGCAGGAAATCGAATTTGTCAAATTCAATCCGACTGAGAACATGACGGTTCTAGTAAAGACCAGACACCGGGTGGACGATTACCACCAGATTGCCTCAAGGCTTATGGCATATGACAGTCTCCATGCAGAACAGGTCGGCTTCATGGAAGAGGCAGAGGACGGAGCTGCAGATGCGGCCCTGGTGATGGCCGGGGGAGAGTTCTGCGGGAATGCCTGCATGTCGTTGGCGGCTTTCATTGCTTCTCAAAGGTCTATGCCACATGGTGATTCATCAACGATCCTGATGCAAGTCTCGGGAACGGATGAGCTGGTCTCTTGTGAGGTGGAAAATGAAATGGGGGTATATCGGTGCACAATGACCATTCCTGTTCCCACACTGATCCAGAAACAGATGTGGGTGGTGGATGGAGAAGTCCTGGCGGTCACCATGATTCATTACCAGGAGGCAGTTCACGCAGTACTGGAAGCGGGACCGGTGGATCCTACACTGAGACGGTCCGCCGAAGCACTGGCAAGGATGATCCGGTCATCCTATGAGGGGAATTTGGTCGGGGTCCTCCTGTATGATGCCGGGACAAGTGAACTTTCCCCCCTCATTTATGTGCCTGAGCTGGGGAGCATGGTGTGGGAAAGGGGATGCGGGTCGGGAACCGGGTCACTGGGTGCCTATCTGGCATGGAAGCAGGATCGCTCTATGTCAGCACGAGTCAAACAGCCTGGAGGTGAGATGCATGTCAGCGCCGAGTGGGATGAAGGGTCCATTACGTCCGTCCGGATTGAAGGGACTGTCGGCATCGTGGCAGAAGGCAAAGCTTTCATAATGATGAACGAGGAGGAGGTAGCAGGATGATTGAGAACAGGACGTTGGAAGATGATCTGCGCATGTATTTGAAGCGATTTGCCGAGGCCATGGAAGGGAGTGGCTTAATGGAAGAGGATGCTTTCCCTTTAGAGGAGTTAATCGATGAGTATTCCGCATTCATACTCAATGAAGAATACATAAAGAAGTGGAAACTGCTGATGGATTCCACGCCAGAGGATGTCTTACACCTTGTGGATGGGGTAAGGAAGCTGTCGGCCCTTTCCGTTGCAAAGATGGAGAAGCATCGCGCCATGAAGCTTTTGAGTGGGGAAGAAGAGACAGCAGATTATTTTCAAAACATTGAATCCTGCATTGAAAAGGAATTCGGACAGTTTCAGGTGACGCAGAAGTCGACTGTCCTTCTGGTTGGATCCGGCTCATTCCCCATGACGCCCCTCCTGATTGCAGGGCGTACAGGAGCGAAGGTCATCGGAATCGACATCGACCCGGAAGCCATCACTCTTGGTCGTCAAGTGGTGGACCGGTTGGGCAGGGATCTTCCAATCACATTGGAGCTTTCGCAGGTGGAAGAGCACAAGGACCTGAAGGACGTGACGCATATCATCTTCAGTTCGACGGTAGAAGGGAAATATGACATCCTCGATCAGCTCTATGAACGGACGGGAGAAGACGTCGTCGTGTCCATGAGGTACGGGGACGGGCTTAAATCCCTCTTCAATTTCCCTTCACAGAAAGTAGATCAGAAGAAATGGAGAATCGCAGAAAACAGTATGCGCCCTCATCAAATATTCGATGTCATCGTTTATGAGAAGTTCAGGACAGGGAAGGCGGCGGCTGATAATGGGTAAACGAGTCTTAGTAATCGGTACGGGACCTGCCTCGGTGCAGCTTTGTATGTTGGCTAAAGAGCAAATGGGCTGTGAAGTGGGGATTGCCGGAAGAAACTCGGTCAGGTCCGAATCTTTTTTTCAATCGTTGGAGAGAAATGATCATCATATTTGCGTGTCTGTTCAGAATCGGGAGAATGAAAGAGTGCAAGGTACATGCAGAGTCGATCATGTCTTCAGAGGGTTGGAAACCATAGGAGGAAATTGGGACACAGTGGTGCTTGCCGTTACCACCGACGCTTATCTGGACGTGCTCCACACGATCCCGAGGGACGTATTCAGAGGCGTACAGTCCATTGTGCTGGTTTCACCGACTTTCGGGTCCAATCGACTCGTGAAGCATGATCTGTCAGATATTCAACCAGAGGCCGAAATCATCAGTTTCTCCACATATTTAGGGGATACAAGGTGGATGGAGAAGGAGCCTTCCCATCATGTCGTCACCACCGCCGTAAAAAAGAGGCTGTATATCGGTTCTACCCATGGATATTCCGAGATCGTTCAAAGCCTTATCGAATCGGGAAGGAAGCTTGGGATCGAGGTCGTCAGGACACCGTCACCACTGGAGGCCGAAACGCGTAACATTTCCCTATACGTCCATCCGCCCCTCTTTATGAATGAGGTGACACTGAAGGAGATATTCGCTGACAGGCCTTCCAGGAAATATGTGTATAAGCTGTACCCGGAAGGTCCAATCACCCAGCATTTGATACGGGATATGCTCGCCCAGTGGCAGGAAATGATGCGGATCCTTGAGAAGTTGGGCATGGAGAGAGTCAACCTCCTCCGGTTCATGACGGATGATACCTATCCTGTGAGAGAGGAAAGTCTGTCCCGCACGGACATCGAGGGGTTTGAACAACTGGAGACGATCCACCAGGAGTATCTGCTTTACATACGCTATACTTCCCTCCTGATCGATCCTTTTTCCACCCCGGATGAGGCAGGAAGGTATTTCGACTTCTCCGCCGTGCCGATCCGGAGCATGTTCAGGAATCTGGAGGGGGAGCTCGACATTCCGAGGATGCCTAAGGAAGACTACTACCGCATCAAGATCATCCAGGGGATTGCCAGGTTCTTGGACGTGCAATGCCCCACCATCGACAGGCAGATCAGAACCTATGAGAAGAAGCTGGAAGAAGTGGCTGCAGCCTATCAAGGTCAGAAGCTTTCTGAAGCTTTTCGGATCCGGAGTTTTCATAAGGACATCAAGGGGATAACCGGACAGATGTTACAGGAGACAAATCGTAATGATTCTATTTTACAAGGACGTTAAAGGAGAGAAGTACGTGATGAAGAAGAAATGGACGTTAAGCTTATTGGTCGCTGTGACCATGATCCTTGCTGCCTGCTCAGGGAAAACGGAAGGAGAACCTGGGGCTGCTAAAGATGGATTGATCTATGCCACTGCCAAAGATATTAATGACATGAACCCGCATTTATACACGGGATCCATGGCAGCACAAGGCAAGGTGTATGAATCGTTGGTAGAGAATACGGAGGATGGCATCAAACCGCTGCTTGCTGAGTCCTGGGAGATTTCAGAAGACGGCAAGATGTATACCTTCCACCTCAGGAAGGATGTAACCTTCCATGACGGAACACCATTCAATGCTGAAGCAGTCAAGGAGAATATAGAAGCTGTACAGCACAATCGGGAGAAACACTCGTGGATCAAGCTTTCCACTAAAATTGAGGAAGTTCGGGTCAAGGATGAACATACCGTTGAACTGGCTCTGTCTGAGGCCTATTATCCAACGCTAACGGAGTTATCCATGACGAGGCCTTATGTGTTTCTGTCACCGAATGACTTCAAGAACGGGGAAACAAAGGATGGGGTGAGTGGTTATCACGGCACCGGTCCTTATATCCTCGAGGAACATCAAGTAGATGAGTTCGCCCGGTTTAAAGCAAACGAAGACTATTGGGGAGGAGTTCCTTCTATTAAAGAAATTACGGCGAAAGTGCTCCCTGCCGGGGAGACGACATTCCTCGCGTTGCAAAAAGGGGAGATTAACTTCGCTTTCACGGATGACCGCGGGGCCGACAGCCTCAATGTGGAAGCGATGCAGCAGCTGGTCGGGACAGGGGACTATCAAGTGGAAAGAAGTCAACCGATGAATACGAAGATGATTGTCGCTAACAGCAGCAAAACGGATAGTCCTGTCAAGGAGACGGCGGTCAGGGAAGCGATCTGGTATGCCATCGACCGAAAGACGATTTCAGAGAAGATTCTGGACGGGACGGAAACAGAAGCCCACACCTTATTTTCAGCCAATGTCCTGTATGCCGATATTGAGTTGAAAAAGAGGGGCTTCGATGAGGATAAAGCGATTGAGCTCCTGGAAGAAGCAGGCTGGAAGACTGGTGACGGCGGAATCCGTGAGAAGGATGGTCAGCCTTTAGCCATGAAGCTCTATTACGACAGCAATTCCCCTTCTCAAAAAACAGAAGCAGAATTCATCCAAAGCTCACTCAAGAAAATCGGAGTCCAGCTTGAAATCCTTGGGGAAGAATCCACCTCCATCGCAGGAAGACGTTCAACAGGGGACTATGAACTATTATTCAATCAAACATGGGGACTCGCCTACGACCCTGTCAGTACCATTGCGGCATTTACTTCCGATGCATCCTACCTTCATACAACCAAGGGCATCAGGCAAGCAGACGAACTATATCAAAAGATTGAAGACGTCATGGTGGAGACGGATGAAGGGAAGCGGAAATCCCTCTATAAGGATATATTATCGATCGTTCATGAGGAAGCTGTATTCATCCCGATATCCAACGGCAGGATGACGGTTGTGGCTCCTGAAGGATTAAAGGGACTGACGTTCAAACAAACACAGTTTGAGCTTCCGTTCGAACAGATGGAATTACACGAATAAACCCCAACGATTGAGAGGAGGATGGTCTTGATAAGATACATCTTTAAAAGAATGTTAATGGCGGTGCCGGTGCTGCTGGTGATTTCCTTTCTGACCTTCGTGCTGATGAGTCTGTCCCCCATGGATCACGCAGAGGTCGTTTTGAAGGCACAGGGAGTACCGGTCATTACGGATGAACTGAAAGAAGGCACAAGGGAGGAGCTCGGATTGAACCGGCCATTCCTCCTGCAGTACGGGGATTGGCTGCTGGACTGTCTCCGTCTCGACTTCGGGACGTCCTTTGTGACAGGCCAGGCTGTCTGGTCCCTCCTTGGTCCCGCATTGATCAATACGGTGAAGCTGACGCTCATTTCCTCTGGAGCCGTCATCGTCCTTTCGGTGTTCCTTGGGGTGATTTGTGCGTTGCAGCAGGACAAAGCGGCGGACCGGTTCATCAGGGGCACCTCATTTTTCCTGACAGCCATGCCTTCTTATTTAGTGGCCACTCTGTTGATCTGGTATTTTTCCGTTAAGCTCGATTGGCTTCCGACGAACGGCATGGACTCCTACTCGGGTTATATCCTTCCCGTCCTCGTCATCACCATCAGCTATGCAGGGATCTACTTCCGGATCATCCGAAGCTCCATGCTGCAGAGACAGTTGAGTGCTGATTATGTTCTTTATGCACGGGCATGCGGACTGAAGGAATGGCAGGTCACCGGGAGGATCATCCGCAACTCCCTTCAGGTTGCAATCTCCGTCTTCTGTATGGCTGTGCCCATCATATTGGGGAGTACGGTGGTCGTGGAAAGTGTGTTTGCCTGGCCGGGTGTCGGAAGCTTGAGTGTCAGATCCATTATCAGCCGGGACTTTCCCGTCGTTCAGGCATATGTCCTGATCGTGGCGGCGGCTTTCGTGATCTTCAATGCGATTTCGGACATTCTGAACGCAGCTGTGAATCCTAAAGTAAGGAATGATCACTAGATGAGACATGTATTGAATATACGTCATGATGCACTCGGGTTGGTATCGTTGATTGTCATTCTGTTGACTCTTGTGAGCGGCCTGTTTGCTCCGTTCATCGCCCCCCACGATCCCGCCGAGGTGGACATGGGCCTGCGCTATGCCCCGCCATCATGGGATTATCTGTTGGGGAATGATCATTTGGGCCGCTGCATCCTGTCGAGGATTCTTTACGGCATCAGGCCGAGCGTCTTATGGGTGCTGGTGGCCTTGGTCATATCTGTGGTGATCGGAGCCATCGTCGGCTTCGTGTCGGGATATTTTCAGGGGAAAGTGGATGCCGTTCTCATGAGGGTCTGTGATATCATGCTGTCGTTTCCAGGATACATCATGGCCCTTGCCATCATCGGTGTACTCGGGGTGGGACTTCAAAATATCCTCATTGCCTTCATTATCACAAAATGGGCCTGGTTTGCCCGGATCATCCGGACGTCGGTCAGTCAATTCGCCGAATCCGATTATGTGAGATATGCAAGGGCCATCGGTGTCAGCGACGTCAGAATCATGCTCAAGCATATCGTGCCGGTGACGTTTGCCGATATCGCCGTCATCTCAAGCAGTTCGATTTCGTCCATGATCCTCCAGATTTCAGGATTTTCCTTTCTTGGATTGGGGGTCCAGGCACCAACGGCGGAATGGGGGATGATGTTGAATGAAGCCCGGTCGGTGATGTTCACACGACCCGAATTATTGCTCGCTCCCGGTTTCGCCATCATCACGATTGTCATGGCCTTTAATTTTCTTTCAGATTCCCTTCAGATCGCATTGGATCCCAAAAGCAGGGGAAGAAGGGTTCGTCAAGGTGGCTTTTCCATGATGAAGGCAGGCTCAAGAAAAGAGGTGGCTGAAACGAAATGAATATCCTCGAGGTGAAGAATCTATCCATTGTCGATGAAAAGACAGGGAATACCCTTGTAAAGAATAGTTCCTTCCTTGTGAAGAAAGGGACCACACTCGCCATCGTCGGGGAAAGCGGAAGCGGCAAGTCCCTTACATGTCGGTCCCTGATGGGGTTAAACCAGCCGGGGCTCAAAGAAACCGGCAACGTCTTTTTCAAAGGGGAAAATCTTCTTGGCCTTTCAAAAAAAGCCATGAGGAAAAAACGGGGCAGACAGATGTACATGATCATGCAGAACGGAATGACGGCCTTTGATCCATCACGCGTCATTGGGGTTCACCTGCTTCAAACAGCTGCTGAACATTTCAATTGGTCCAAGAAGGAGGCGGAACGAAAGCTGAAATCTGCCCTGGAAAGTGTCATGGTCCCCTGTGAAGCAATGAACCACTATCCTCATCAGCTATCCGGCGGGATGCTCCAGAGGATCATGATTGCCCTGGCACTCGTCCTCGAACCTGACCTGATCATCGCCGACGAGCCGACGACAGCACTTGATACCATCACGCAATACGAAGTGATGAAGCAGCTGACAGAATTAAAGGAAAGAGTGGGGTGCTCCATGATCTTCATCTCCCATGACCTTGGCGTAGTCCGGCATATCGCAGATGATCTTTTGGTCATGAAGGACGGCCGGATCATTGAAAGAGGAAGGACTCACTCGGTGCTGGAAACGCCTGTTGAAGAATACACCAAGCACCTGGTATCGACCCGGCGATCATTGAGCGATCCATTGAACAGACAGACGGGGGGACAGTCCTTTGTTAAACGTTAACGGTATAGACAAATCGTATAAGCACGGAGGTCTCTTCTCCACGGTGAGGCAGCAGGTACTGTCTGATGTCGGCTTTGAAGTGAAGCGGGGAGAATGCCTGGGCATCATCGGGGAAAGTGGAAGCGGCAAATCGACCCTGGGGAGGCTGCTGATCGGTATCGAAAAGCCGGACCGTGGAACCGTCACCCTCGCTTCGAAGGATGTTGGGAGTAAACGGGTACGAAAAGGGAAAATCAGCGTCGTATTCCAGAATTACACCTCGTCCATCAACCCCTTTTTCTCAGTGGAAGAGGCCATCCTTGAGCCCCTGCATCTCCAGAATCCATCAGGTGATCAA